>CAWCSJ010000021.1:0-149328 GCA_963798185.1 uncultured Acidobacteriaceae bacterium | reverse complement strand
CGCAAGTGACAGTTCCCAAACAACGGCAGTCGTGTTGACATGGTAAGCGGAGCGATTTCTTCTCCAATCCAGTTGATCGGCACCTCGAAAGGTGGAAGATATGGACTTAGGAGCCGGAGTAAGAAAAGCGGCGCTGGGATCACTTGTCGTCTGCAGCTTTGTCATGGGTGCGAATCTGGCTTCCGCACAGCAGGTCACCGGCACCTTGGGTTCACCCAAAGCCACTACCACCCTTAGCGGGAAACAGCTTCCGCCGCCGGATCCGAAGTTCGGCGGGGTGATCGAGGAAAGGTCCTCCCAGTCGAAAGCGTGGTGGCCGCCGCGCGTTGTGCCGCCGAAGGAAGCACCCAACGTGCTGCTCATCATGACGGACGACGTGGGTTTCGGCGCGCCGGGCACCTTTGGTGGCGTGGTTCCGACACCGGCATTGGATCGCATCGCTAAGAATGGGCTCCGTTACACGAATTTCCACTCAACGGCTTTGTGCTCGCCCTCACGGGCAGCATTGATCACCGGGCGCAATCATCACGTGGCCGGCTTCGGAGTGGTAGGCGAAATCGCGACGGGATTCCCCGGCTACGACTCAATCATCAGGAAGGAAAACGGCACGATCGGCACCATCCTGAAGGAGAATGGCTACGCCACGTCGTGGTTCGGCAAGGATCACAACACGCCCTTCTATCAGGCGACCCAGGCTGGGCCCTTCGATCAGTGGCCTAATGGCATGGGCTTCGAGTACTTCTACGGTTTTGTGGGGGGCGACACGAGCCAGTGGCAGCCAAATCTGTACCGCAATACTACTGCGATCTATCCTTTTGAAGGCGTCCCCGGCTGGAACCTAACTACAGCTATGGCTGACGAGGCTATCCAGTACATGAAACAGCTGAAGGAAATCGCGCCCGACAAGCCGTTTCTTGTTTATTACGTGCCGGGCGGTACTCACTCGCCACATCATCCGACGCCGGAGTGGATCACTAAGATCAGCGACATGCACCTGTTCGACGGCGGCTGGAACAAATTGCGGGACACCATCTTCGAAAACCAAAAACGGCTTGGGATAATGCCTGCCGATGCCAAGCTGACGCCGTGGCCGAAGGATCTACCGAATTGGGATTCTCTGAGTTGGGAGGAGAAAAAGCTCTTCATCAAGCAAGCCGACGTCTACGGCGCGTACCTGGCGTACACAGACAACGAGATCGGCCGGGTCATCCAGGCCGTCGAAGACATGGGAGAGATCAACAACACCTTAATCATCTACATTAGCGGCGACAACGGCGCGAGTGCGGAAGGCATGCTTAACGGCACACCAAACGAGTTCACCACCTTCAACGGCGTTTCCGTGCCGGTCAAGGATCAGCTGCTGTGGTACGAGTTCTGGGGATCCGACCGGACCTTCCCGCACTTTGCGGCCGGTTGGTCGTGGGCGATGGACACGCCGTTCCAGTGGGTGAAGCAGGTGGCGTCCCATTACGGCGGGACGGCCCAGGGCATGTGCATGTCCTGGCCCGGCCACATCAATGACGAGGGCGGTATCCGCCGTCAGTTTCACCACCTCGTTGACATCGCGCCCACGATCCTCGAGGCGACCGGCATACCGCAGCCGGACATGCTCGACGGCATCAAGCAGCGGCCTATGGACGGTGTAAGCATGGCATATACCTGGAACAAGGCGAACGCCAACGATCCGTCCCATCACACTACGCAGTACTTCGAGATGCTTGGCAACCGCGCCATCTACAATGACGGGTGGGTCGCGGCGACGACCCCGGCGACGCTGCCGTGGATGCTAAGTACGGAGACACCGCCCGATGTGATCACCGGGTACAAGTGGGAACTCTACAACGTGAAGGAGGACCCTACCGAGTCCAACGACCTGGCTGCCAAAATGCCGGAGAAACTCAAGCAGATGCAGGAGATTTTCTATGCCGAGGCGAGGAAGCATGACGTGCTGCCGCTCGACAACTCATCGCTGACGCGCTGGAACGCGCCGAAGCCGAACCTAAATGGGGGACGGACGGTTTTCAGTTACACGGGGGTCCTGACCGGCGTCCCCAACAGCGGCGCGCCGAGCATCCTGAACAAGTCATACACCATTACAGCCGAGGTGGAAATCCCTGCGGGTGGCGCAGAGGGCATGATCGTCACCGATGGTGGGCGTTTTGGCGGCTATGGACTTTTCCTGAGCCAGGGAGAGTTGGGAATTGGTCGTGGCAGGCCGGTATTTCTGTATAACCTGCTCGACCTCAAGCGCACGACCTGGGAAGGGCCGGAGTTGGGTGCCGGCAAGCACACCATCGCCTTCGACTTTAAGTCCGATGGTCCAGGCTTGGGCAAGGGGGGGACAGGCGTTCTCTACGTGGACGGCAAGGAAGTGGCTAGGAATTCCATGGAACATACCACCCCGATCACGTTCCCGGAGGACGAAACTTTCGACATCGGTCAAGACACGCGCACTGGTGTTGCGATGGTGGAGTATCGGTACGATGTCCCATTCAAGTTTACCGGCAAAATCAACAAGCTCACCTTTAACCTCGGACCGGAGCAATTGACAGCAGAAGAGCGCGAGCAACTTCCCGCCATTGCTGACACCGTCGCCCGCGCGAAAGACTAGGCGGCCAGAAGCTTCGCACCTGGAGTGACCGATGGCAACGAGAACTCTCGTAGTGCTGTCCGCGGCGACTGAGGCGGCAACCGGAGCTGCCTGTATCGCCGTCCCCGGCATTGTCGCTCGAATGCTTTTGGGCACTGATCTTTCTGCCGGCGGCATCGCTGTAGTCCGGTTAGCCGGAATTGCCTTGCTCTGTCTGGGGCTGGCGTGTTGGCCGGGCGGAGGTGACGCTACCCAGTCGGCCATTCGAGCCCTGTTCACGTACAACCTGTTCGCAGCTTTTTATCTTGGCTATCTCAGAGTTGGCGGAGGTTTCGTCAGCTACCTGCTGTGGCCAGCGTGCGTTCTCCATGCCGCGCTGGCGATTCTGCTCGCGCGCCCAGCGTATGAGGAGGTTTCAGCGGCCAAGGGCTAGCGTAAGCACACAATAAGCGCTGTTAGCCGCAAGTTGGCAGCGCGTGCCACTGCATGATCTGCGCGGCGCCGCCAAATCAGAAACTGACTCATCCCCACGGAGGCGAAATTACTTTCGATCGCGGTAGGGACACCAGTCTGCGAACTGAAAGCTGTCGGAATGATTGTCTGAAGGAGGAAAAGCAAAGTACTATCAGACCGTGTGTACCATCACACGTAGCCTACGAGGTAGGAGCGGGGCGGCAACAAACCGTTCGAAGCCCTCGGACAATGTACCCATACCCGCAAGGGTAACATCGGAACCGCGAGGCGACGGTGTATCTACTAGCACAATGTGGAGAGGGCCTAGGCTTGATAGCAAGGTCAGAATACACGAATGCTCGTAAGCGTCGTCACCCTAAGAGAACCTAAGATGCTGCGTGGTTCTTCCCGCAGTGGGTACGGAGCGTATTGGTTTTCTCCGTCATGGTCACATCACACTGCCGGCGTAAAGAGCGGACCTAACCTATCGCGTCATTCCAACGGAACAGGATAAATCCGTATCGCTCCCCACAAGGGAAAGCACATCGCAAGATGGGCCGATGGCGGTGCGGACATGAGAGGAAGGAGGAAGCGAATGCCGCTCTGTAATGGAACGGATACTGGTTGCGTCAGTCCCATCGACAACATCACCGGGCGCGAAAGCGGGCTGACTTCCTTCAGGTGCTTCACACGAGAGAACTGGGCTAATCGGCATATGAGGCATGGCAGATGACGACAGCGCGAGCTGTTGGTGCAGTCTCACGCGAAGCGGCAGAATGGTACGCCACCAACTGGCAAGCCATCAACCGCAACGTTCGCCGACTCCAAGTGCGTATCGTGCAGGCGACGAAGGCAAGCAGATGGGGCAAGGTGCAAGCCTTGCAACGCCTGCTGACCCACTCGTATAGCGGCAAGGTTCTCGCCGTTCGACGAGTGACGGAAAACAATGGCAAGAAAACCCCTGGGGTGGACCAAGAAATCTGGGACACACCAGAAAAGAAGATACAGGCCGTACATGCACTTAAGCGAAGGGGCTATCAACCTCAGCCTCTCCGACGCGTTTACATTCCGAAATCGGACGGCAAAACGATGCGCCCGCTCGGAATTCCCACTATGAAAGATCGAGCCCAACAAGCATTGCATTTGCTTGCACTCGACCCCGTGGTGGAAACCACTGCCGACAACAACTCCTACGGGTTTCGCCAGCAGCGGTCCTGCGCCGATGCGATTGAACAGTGTTTCAATACACTGTCCAAACCAAATCCGCAGTGGATTCTCGAGGGTGACATCAAATCCTGTTTCGACCGAATTTCGCATGATTGGCTTCTGGCTCACGTCCCCATGGATCGAGCCATTCTCCAAAAGTGGCTGAAATCCGGGTATATGGAAAAACACGTCCTTCACGAAACCACGGATGGGACCCCACAAGGCGGAATTATCTCGCCCGCGCTTTCCAATTGCGCGTTGGATGGATTGGAGCGGCTCTTGAAGGAAAAGTTTCCGACAAACAAGCCTCTCTCCTCCTTTGGAGGTAAGTTTGCCTGTGTCAATTTCATCCGTTATGCGGATGACTTCATCATCACCGGTAGAACCAAAGAACTACTGGAAGGAGAGATCAAGCCCCTCGTCGAGCAGTTTCTGCAAGCACGAGGTCTGGCACTTTCTCCTGCGAAGACGGTCATCACCCACGTGGAGAAAGGCTTTGATTTCCTCGGACAAAACGTGCGCAAATATCCCAACGGAAAATTGCTCATCAAGCCTTCCCAGAAAAACGTTAAAACCTTCCTGGGCGGCATCCGGAAGACCATCAGAGCCGCGCGGGGCATGTCGGCCGCCGATCTGATCCGCAAACTCAACCCCAAAATCAGGGGTTGGGCCAACTATCATCGGCACGTGGTGAGTACCCGCACGTTTGCCCGTGTGGATCACCACCTCTTCTCTAGTCTGTGGCAATGGGCACGACGAAGACACCCGAACAAGAACACACGTTGGCGCAAACAGAAGTACTTTGCGTCGCGTCGTGGTCGTGACTGGTCCTTCTTCGGTGAAACGTGTGATGACCAAGGCCAGCCTATTCAAGTTTGGCTGCGGCCCGCCCGTCGCACACCCATCCAGCGACACGTTAAAGTCAAAGTTGACGCGAACCCCTACGACCCTGCCTTTGAGACCTACTTCGAAAAACGCGAAGAGACTCATATGCAGGACACGTTTGGGGGTACTCGCACGCTTCGCTTTCTCTGGCATGAACAACACGGGCTCTGCACTGTGTGCAATACGAAAATCACTCGGATCACGGGCTGGCGCCTTCACCACTGCGTTCCCCGTGTGATGGGTGGTTCGAAAAGTGCCGAGAACCGCGTTCTACTTCATCCAGAGTGCCATGACCGGGTTCACTGTCAGCGCATTCCTGTCTCGAAACCGCGTCTCCCCGAAAGAGGCGTTCGAAGGGCTTGAGCTGTGTGAAAGGAAACTTTCATGCACAGTTCTTAGATTAGAGGGCTGGACGAGAGCAATCCCGTCCGGCT
This sequence comes from uncultured Acidobacteriaceae bacterium, assembly GCA_963798185.1. Lineage (GTDB taxonomy): Bacteria > Acidobacteriota > Terriglobia > Terriglobales > Acidobacteriaceae > Bog-257. The sequence goes on along the minus strand of CAWCSJ010000021.1, from coordinate 143,760 downwards.
ACTCGGTCACTGGTCGCCCACCGGGTGGCCGGGCGCGGTCGCCCGCGCCCCGGCTCCCACAGAACGTAGCGTGCGGATTTCCCGCACTACGCTCGTCAGACGTTGATTCACAGTATGGCGATAGCTTGCAGCTCCCTGTAGGGGAGATGCAGCTTTGGTCGAAGCAGTGGGAACTGTTGCTTGATCCGCTGGAATTGCTCCCACCGGATCGCGCCATGCCAACTCCGACTGCTCAACATTTTGCGCCAGTAATGTTCCACGGCCCGATGGACCCGCAGCAGTGCTCGAAGATTTCCGGCAACGCCGTAGTATGCATAGTGACCACGGAGCATTTGATTGAGATGAGTCGCCTGCTCCCGGAGCGACAAGTGCCGCATCCGCCGCATCTGGTCCTGCAACCGCATGAGCGCGCGGCGCAGACGTGACTTTTCCGTAAGCATTCCAATTCGAAAGTTCCCTTTCTGATTGCGAGTGCAGTACAGGGTAAAGCCCAAGAAGTAAATCGTCTCTGGGCGTTTACGGCCACGCTTGCTCGCGTGTCGATGCGCGAAGCGACCAAATTCAACGAGCTTGGTCTTCGTCGGTTCCAGAGTCAGACTGAATCTACTCAGCCTCTTGGCAAGCGCCTCCTGCACCCGAAGAGCATCCGCGCGATATTGGAAACACAGCACGAAATCGTCGATATACCGCACCATGCAAGCCTCACCCCGGAGTCGGGGCTTGACCACGCGCTCGAACCACAGATCGAGCACATAGTGGAGGTATAAGTTACTCAGCAAAACGCTGATCGACCCTCCTTGCGGGGTCCCCTCTTCACTTGGATGAATCTCTCCATCTTCAAGGACACCTGCTTTTAGCCAGCGCCGGATTAAACTGATCAGGCGCTGATCTCCCACTCGGTGCTCCACGAAACGGAGCATCCATTCGTGACTTAAGCTCCCGAAGAAATTCTTGAGGTCCGCCTCCAACACCCACTCGATTTTCCCGCCAGCAACCCTCTCATGAAGCGTTGCCAGCGCCTGGTGGGCTCCCCTACCAGTACGTCCGCCGAACGAGCAAGACAGAAAGTCCTGTTCATAGATGGCCGATAGTACCTGAGAGGCGCTACGTTGGAGTGCCCGGTCCGCTACAGTTGGCACGCCGAGAGGGCGCATCTCCTGCTTTCCGGGTTTCGGGATATAGACCCGCCGTATTTCCGGCGCTCGATATCCTTTACGGTGGACAGATTGCAACATGCCTGCAATCCATTCCTCAAAACTCTCTTTCGCCTCCGTTACGGTCTGTCCATCCACTCCGGCCGCGGACTTGGCAGGTATCTGATTGAGATTCTCCCAAACCCGTTCCTTTGTGATGTGATGAGCCAGTGACGTAAACCGGAGTTTCGACTCACACCGAGCTTTGACTGCTATTCGTTCGAGTCCTGTTGTCATGACTGGCGGTTCTTCTCGTTGCATAGAAGGCCGAATCCTCCCTTTGGATGGAGCTCATGTTTCCCACGAACAATTCAACTTCCGCTGCCCGCTTCCCCATGTAGCCGGCTCTCCCGACCTCGAAGTACTATCAGGCAGTCTGACTTCCATCAGGCCTTCGGATCTTCCTCGCTTGTTCAGCTTGTCGGACCCTACAAGCCAGGCTTGAGCCTGACGGCTCTCCCTTGTTCCCATGGAATCCTTCGGTTGCATGCTGACGGTACGAACCCCGGAAGCAACTCAGTACGCTCGCCATATCGCATCCTGAGTTTCTGCCTTCCCCATTACGGGATAGGGTCGGCTACTTCGATCACGATCGATTTCGGGGCTATGTTGCCGTTTACTGTTGTTTCGGCCTGCAACCTCCCTGTCTACGCTTCGCAATGGCCGTTACCGGACACCACGCAAGACTTGGTACGCGACTGCGAGCTAGGCTTTGTCGCGGTCTCCATTTCAGGAGACTGAACTCCATGAGCTTTCAAGGCACAACCCGCACAGACCCGGACGGGCGCTCATTAGCGCATCCGGTTCTTATCTCGGATGAATCGCGGCTAAGCGTACCGCTTGTCCGCACACCCTCCCACCCGTGGGACACGCGCAGTCCCGCTCTGTGTCGGGTGCGTATCGGATGAGAAAGTGTTCTCCTTGATCCGCAGCCTTCCCTCCTCACTCTCCGCCGACGAAGTTTCGTCTTTGTTCGAATGATTCATCGGTACTATGCCGCAGTGTGACTCCTCGGAGACGTACACGCGGGCCGTGTGGCCTGAGCCTTCTCCCGCCGTCCTGCGGCTGACGTTCACTGCAGGCATCTCCGAGGTCTCCCGGTTCTCGTGCATGAAGTTTCTAAGCGTGTCTGGGGTCTTCGACTACGCCGGACTGAACACAGGCTCGCGCTATCACCTCTGTTCATGTTGCCTTCCGCGCATATTAACCGCGTCGGCGTCCGGGTTGTATGTTTTCGCAGCTCAATAGCCCACCCCGCCTATACCCCTGTCTACGCTTCACTGAGTCCCTCGCGGTATCAGCGCAAGACTCGGGGCCGAGTAGATCGCTAGTCCTTTCTCGTGAGAATTTTGCATTCTCTGCTTCATGCCGGTTTATCCCGGCGCACTAATATCGTCATATCGCAAGCAATCCTCTGCCGTCACGATGGGTTGAGATAAGAGCTTTTACGAGGACGTTGTAACTTCCCTGGCGGCGCGTAGTCCCGAGTGCAGTGCGCCTTGTATCCATCCCGGCCAGGGTGAAGTATGCTCGCCCGCGAAGTGAATCCGTCCTTCCGGCGTCGCCACGTACGGCATGATGGTCTGGAAGTCTCCCGCCCGTACTACCAGGTAAGCGCCCTTCGAATAAGGATGGTTGAGCCAGGACCAGGTGGCGCCGCCTTCAAAGTTCTCACGCATGCCCGGATGGACCTGCTCGTACAGATCCAGCGACGTTTGTATCTGGGCATCGTCGCTCATCGCCGAGTAGCGCACCGCGAGCGCTTCATAGATGTACGACATCACAATGCCGCGCGTGCCCGGCTGATTGTAGGTGGGGCTCCATATCTCCATCGGCTGATCGACGGTAGCGAAGCCGTTGCGCCCATCGCCTTCCCAGAAGCGTTTTCTGGTCTGCGCATAGACGCGCGCCACCGGACCCAGGTAAAGGTTCTCGATGGCATACGCCTTCTTCGCCGACCACATGGGCGAAACCTCGATCCCGCGCAGGACGGTAAACGGCAGGGTGCAGATGACGTAGTCGCTCGCCACCAGGTGGTTAGCGCCAGCGTTGGTGTAGGAGACTTCCACGCTGGCTGGTTTCTGTGCGATGCGCACGATAACCGCTCCGTAGCGGATCTTCTCGCGCAACTCATCGGCCATGGCGTGCGGCAGGCGATCGTTACCGCCGCGAATCTTCCACAGCATCGGAACCGCGTGACTCACCGAGTCGTGAACAAAGTCGAGCAGCGAGTCATTTTCGAATCCTTCGGAAAGATACTGGATAGCATCGGACGAGGCGCCTTGCCGGCGGAGATAGTCGGCGAAGCTGATGTTGCCCATCCACGCTAAGGAGGGCAACGGCCAACCGTCGGCAGGAAGAGCTCGGACCTGCTCCTGCAGAGGCAGAAGATACTTCCTGGATATTCCGTCGAATCCGAGCTTGCGCTCTTCCGCTGTGAAATTGAGGTTGAGATTGGTTAGCTCCGGATCGTGGCCGTGCGGTACGACTTGTCGATTACCGCGCCACAGAAAGACATCGGCTCCTGACGGCGGAAAGAAGGGATCGAGATCCAGCTTGTAGCGTTTGACGTAATCCAGCGTGAGATGGTGGGTGCTGGGGATTCGTCCGGCGCCAGCTTCGGCGTGCAAGCCGTCTGAAAACGGCGCGCGTAGGGTGTAAACGCGACCTCCGGGACGCAGCTGGGCTTCCAGTATAGTAACGTCGTGTCCGGCCTGGACCAGTTCCAGCCCTGCGGCCAGACCTGCAATGCCTGCGCCCAGGATAATTATCTTCTTCGCCGCACCGGGTCGCGTTGCCGCGCTTCCCATCTGCAAACCATCGAAGCGGCGGCCATACAAGCCCAGCGCTGCCATGCCGCTGCATTGCAGGAATCGACGACGATCCACTCACCCTCCAGATTTTTCCCGGGATTCGCCAGTATAGCCCTGGCAACGTAAAGGGCCAACGTTACCAGTGCAAAATCTCAAAGCCAACAACTGACGCCTTTCCCACCCATTACTCAAACAGTTCTCCTTCTCAATAGGTGGTGCGAAATCGCCTTGTCACTCATTGAGGAATTCTCTCGGTCGTTGTTAGATTGAGCTCCCAGGTCTCCGCCGTAAGATCCTTTCCAAAGCTGTGATGCTTTTCTTCGTGCACGACCTGGAAGCCTGCCTGTTTGTAGATGGGTTGTGCCGCGTGGCATAGGGTCATCTTCTGGAGCACAGGGCTGCAACCGATCAGCCGAGGCGGATCGATATATAATCTCTCGCCCAGGAGACCGACAGTGGAAATCTAGACAAAAAAGGAGAAAGTGCAATGTCAAACCATTTCACGGGACTTTAGTCTCGGCCCCCCGATGGGCGATCAACGACTCGACCTCTGCGACCTCTACGCATTCCAGTCACCCGCTGACCCGAACAGAACCGTGATCATCCTCAACGCGAATCCTAATGCGGATGCCCTTCACCCCGACGCCATCTATCGCCTCAACATCGATAACGACGGCGATTACCTGACGGACATCGCCTTCAGCTATGTGTTCTCCAAGCCGCAGAACGGCAGGCAGACGGTTGACGTATTCATGGCGAAAGGTCAGGAGTCGCGCTCGCCCGAAGCGGTGGGGACGAAGATCATCGCCGGCGGCGAGGTGTCGTTCGGCGCCAAGCCGAATATCATCAGCTCAGGCCTTTACACTTTTTTCGCCGGCAGCCGCAGCGACGCGTTCTTCTTCGACTTCGACGGAATCAAGAACCTGTTTGATACCCGGGGCAAACGGAACTTTACCGAGCCTCATCTCGGCGGCAAGTCCCCCTGGACCGGCGTGGATTCCAATACCGAAGCCAACGTGTTTTCGACCGTGATCGAGCTGCCGACCAGCGAACTCAATCCGAAGCCCGGGATTCATATTTGGGGGCGGTGCAGTCTAAGACGCGACGGCCAGTTGCTGCACGTCGATCGCGCGGGCCATCCCAGCGTCAGCAGCTTCTTCAACACCGATGACACCAAGGAGGAATACAACGCGAGCGAGCCCGTCAACGACCGCAAGCGATGGCTCGAGCTGTTCGTGCATCTGCTGGGGCATACCGGCAATTACACGCGCGAGGAAGCGATTGCCGCGATCGATAAGGAGGGAACACTTCCCGACGTGCTGACGTTCGATCCGTCGAAACCGGCACAGTATCCCAATGGCCGGACCTTCACGGAAGACGTGATCAACTACCGTCTCGCCTTCCTGACGAAGAATGAGTGTCCGCCCACCGGCCTCAAACCTCACACCGACACCCTGAAGGAGTTCCCCTACATTGGCACGCCCCACGTGAAACGTGCCGCAGCATAAAACCGGTACTGGTAGGCATGACGCGGAAAATCGCGAAATGTGGTCAGCGCGGCTCGACACCAGCTTCGAGCTGTGCTGACACATCACGAGCAATGAGGGTGGCGTTCCGCGTTTTGGGATTGTGAGTGCTATGGCCTGTTAGCGCCAGCCGTCACCGAGTCGTTGAACGTCGATTGCTGTCCGATTCAGTTCAGCTTAATCACCAAACGAAGGCAGTGCTTCGACTCGCTTGAACAATTGCTGGCGCTGTTCTGTTGGGGCATCGTAGAGCAAATACCAGAAGAAGTCGTGTCTATTCTTAGAGTCGCCGCGGACAAAGTATGTTTCATCGGAATAACCCATTTCCAACATGAGCTTGTCGATGGTGAAAGGGTCCGCAATCGGGCCGACCAACGAGGGGTACTGGCGGTCCTTGATCAGTGCGAGACAGCCAGATTCTGAAACCTCGGAGCTGTTGGAACCGAACCGGATGATTCTCTTGACCGGTCGACAGAGCTTTGGATTTCTGCTGTACATGGCGGTCCAGAAATAGCATTTCGACCGCTCGCCGGAGACGTCCGGGGTGGAAAAGAAATGCCCTCCACTAATTTCAACGGCTTTGGAGGAAATCTTCTCGCATAGTGTCGCGTTGCCAAGTCGGGAAGCAACCGCCGTGTACAAGACCTCGTAATCGTTGGGCAGCCGGGAGCAGAAAGGGCCGGTGAGATAAAAACTTGCCGAGCACGGCTCTCCCTTCATCGCGGTCGAGGGTGGGGAAATATGAAGCGCGTTTATGAGTTCGGCCCTTGAAATCCAGTGACCCCAGGCCATCGTGTCAATCACGGCCGTCAACAAGGCGAGGGTCGCCAAGTTGAAGGCAATGCGGGCGGCCATCCACTTGATCCGCTTGCCGAGCCACTCGCCTGCCGTCAGGCCCAGCAACATCACGGGGAATGTGTAAATCCGCCAGTTGCCTACATAAATGGGTGTGAAAAAGTTGAAGATCGCATTGGGGACGTGGCTCCACGACTCCTTATAGCCAGATTTATAGAGAGTGCCGGCAGTAGCTAAGGTGACAAACACCCAGGCTGTCCACAGGCTAACGAGAACATTCCGCCAGCGGAAGACCTTGCGCTTTCGCCCCTCTACTTCTACGGAGTCAGCACTCAGGAACAACGCGAAAGCGGCGGTTGCGAGATAAAAAGCTGGAACGCCAGCAACCAGCAGCCAATCACCAGGCAGAAGAAAAACTCCGGTGCTAGCCATTGCCGTCCTCCCGATTTCTTCCCCAGGCCATTGTCAGGGAAACTACGGTTGCGGTACCTGCCGTTTCTCGCGGGTCATGATTGCCAAGTATTGTCGTCGGGTGTTTGTCTGCTCGCGTGGGCACACGTCACACATGCACGTGACAACGTAGGCGGAAACAGAACCAAGTTCTTCTCAGCGTTCATTTTCGCCGTGTGCCGGGCGCCGATTCGACGGAAAGAGTCTCGGCCGGTATAGACGAGAAATAGAGAAAACTGTCTCCCAATGCGAAATCATATCGGCGTTCGCTGTTGATAAATTCCCCATTACACCCGCAATCGGCGCCAAAGACTCCAGGCCGAATGAGGATTCCAGGACCACTTCGTCAAACCGCCGGGCTAGACATTTCTCAGCGTTTCTGTCCGTTACCGGACGCAAATTTTCAGGCAGCGGGCGCATACTTGGCGTCATCTAAGAAAACCATCAGGTCGCTTCCGTGGCAGAAGGTAAACCGTCACCCCAGCGCGTGGAGTTCCAGCACGTCCCCAACCGGCGAGGGTCGCACGTGGTTGCATCCTACTGTCCGAACTGCGGACTGTTTATTGGCGCCAGCACGAACCCCAGATTGCTGGCGGCCGCGGAACACATCCACACCTGCCCCGAATCGCTGAAGTTTGCTTCGGGGCGCAATAAGTAGCTACGCGAACCCCACCGGCCAATTGCACTTCCCTATTGTGATTTCTGCAACGCGTCAAGAAACTGCTGCGCCGCTTGCTTGCCGTCAAGCGAGTCGGAAGATGGAATCACCGCCGGAACCTCCGCCGGACAAGCCTTCACCGCCGAGCAGATGTTCACCGCGTGGGTCATGTCGGCCTGCAGCGTGGGATTCACATCGGCGTCTGCCGGCGCATCCAGAATGACGACGTCGGCATTGCCCAGATGGTTTTTCAGCAGATCGTGATAGTCGCTTTCAACCGTCTTCACGACAATGGCTTTGCCGGACGGCAAACGCGGATTGCTGATTTGAAACTCCACAATCCGGCGGTCCATCTCGCTGCCGTACGGGGAGCTGAGATTGCGCGCCACGCGCAGGATTTCGGTGGTTTTCTTGGTCTTGGGCTTGCAGCCAATAAGGCCGCTGAACCCGACCACTACCAGGAGGGCGCAGGTGAACCTGAGTCGAGACGACATCATCACATAATACCGTAATGGACAGCCGAGTCGGCCATCCGCCGATTGCCTTTCGTACGCCCAAATAAAATGAGCAGCTTACGCAAGACGGCGCCACCGCTGCTGCAATGCACGCCAGCGATGAGGAATTCCCCTTAGCGATTCATCGAATCTTTACTTAGACAGCTACCCTTTTGTTTCAAAATGGCTTCTTATCTGTTCGGTAACTGAAAGATCAACACCAGGGCCGAGTATGAAAGCCAGTGGGGCAATTTGCTGTTTGTGTTTGGGACTGTGCGCTTCGCACCTGTATGGACAGCATTTGTCAAAGATGCCACCGCGCTCGCCGAACACAGAATCGCAGACGGTTGCGGCAACCTACTCGACGTCGAATGCGACCCAGTTGGCCGCTGTCCTAAAAGTTCCACGTCGGGGGTTTGAGCCGGAGCGCTCCTGGCTTGCTTTTGGTCTGCCGAAGAAGACGACGCTTGAAGAAGCCATCCAGCCGCTCTCGCCGGAGGTCGGCTGCGCAGAACCTCTGTTAGCCACAGCCGCCCTGGCGTCCGAAAATGCCTTCGACCACCTCAATTTCAGCGCGGCCGCAATCGGGTCGGCATTCACCCACGAAAATCTGGTGAAGATGGCACACAACTTCGTCCCCGGCGGACCGCTGCCCGACGCTCCGTACTATGTGCCCCTGACTACCCAGCAAAAGTTTGATCTGTTTGTGCGCCGCAACCGTTCGCCGGGAATCCTGGTCGACGTGCTGTCGGATTCTCTTTACTCGCAGGCCACCGGCGCCTACCCGCGCTTCGGCGGCGGCATGGAGGGCTATGGCCATCGCTTCGGCGCGTCGGTGGCGGGAGCCGAAGCGGGAGCATTCTTTTCGGGCTTTGTTTTTCCGGCGCTGCTGCACCAGGACCCGCGCTACTTCCCTTCGCGGCAGAACGATATCTCCGATCGCATGGCGTACGCCGCCAGCCGGGTTATTGTCGGCCGCAAAGACGATGGCCGCTCGGTGTTCAACTGGTCGGTCATCCTCAGCCAGTTCGCCCAAGCCGCACTCTCCAACGCCTACATTCCCTATCGCCACCAAACGGTTGCCGGCACAGCGGAGAACGCGCTGGCCAATCTTGGTGGAGTCGCCGAGGGAAATATCCTGACGGAATTCTGGCCCGACATAAAAGCCTTTCTCGCCAGGCACCCGCCCAAAGTCGTACATCGCTGGCAGCAGAACCACAATCAGCTGGCGGCGAAATAGCTCTGCTGCTGCAGCTCTGGGCCGTCGAATCCGTGTGACGCCGCTGTGACCAAACGGATGAACTGCAGAAAAACCCTCGATTAGTGTTCGGGCGGTTTCCCGTCCAAAGGTTGCGATTTGTAACAGGGCATGGCTTCAGCCGTGCCGCATGTGCGGCCACTCAATCCCTCAGGGGCTGAAGAGACTGTGTCGCAACCCAGTTGGCTGTTTGCAAGTGGAACCGTTGGGGTAAAATCAGCCGCGCAGCGGCGGCATTTGTTTTAGCCGTGGGCGTGAGCCCGCGGTAAAGTGGACCAATGAGCCGAGCCGCGGAGCGGCGGCACCGGTTGCGACACAGTCTCTGAAGCCCAACTCTCCCAAACACCCTTGAACGGTATGGCTGAAGCTATGCCCCTTCAAAGACTCAACCGCATGACATTTGTCATCCTGCCGCGTTGACATTCCACACTAGCGCCGGTCGCATCTCTCGACGAGAATCATCCTGTCAGTTCGGATTGTGAAGATTGTGAGAATCACGAATTCTGAGCGCGTCTGAAAACCCGGTAAACCGCGCCCACGCCCTTCCAAACTGACGGGAACAATGCGATCCTAGTAGCACCGAATTGAGTCGAGTTAGACACCGTCTATGGCGAACCTGAAAGACGAACTCGCATCTTTGCGCATCGAGCGCGACGCGCCCCGTCCGGGCCGCTGGCGCTGGCTCGTCGTCTTGCTGCTGCTCGCCGTCATCGCCGCCGGCGGACTGTATTTTGTGCGCGCCCGGCCGGTCTTCGGCGCCGTCGAGGTGCAAACCATTACGCCCAGCGTGCAGACCGGCAGCGGCCCATCGGCAGGCACGCCGATCCTCACCGCCTCCGGCTATCTGGTGGCGCGCCGGCAATCGGTGGTGTCGTCGAAGATCCAGGGACGAATCGAGCACCTGCTGGTGGAAGAGGGCAGCGTGGTGAACGCCGGCGATGTCCTGGCCACGCTCGAGAATGAGGATTACGTAGCGGGGATCGCCAAGGCCAAGGCCGACATCGAGTACGCCAAGGCCGACCTGGCAGAAGCGCAGCGCCAGGAGCGCTTGCAGCAAGACCTGTCCCGCGAACGGGTGGTTTCGCAGGATGCGCTCGATGCCTCCAAAGCCAAGGTCGCCCTCGCCGCCGCCGTGATCGAGCAGGACAAAGCCGCCTTGCAGATGCAGCAGGCCAATTACGACTTCACCACCATTCGCGCCCCTTTCGCCGGCATCGTGGTGAAGAAGATGACCGAGGCAGGCGAGAGCGTGGCGCCCATTCCTCCGGGGGTGAATATCTCGACGTCGTCAGGCGCGATCGTCGCCATCGCCGACATGAATTCACTGGAAGCGGAAGTGGACGTGAACGAGTCCAACGTCGCGCAGCTTCAGTCGGGCCAGCCCGCCGAGATTACCGTGCAGGCCATTCCCAACCATACCTACAAAGGAGTGCTGCGACTGATCATCCCCACGGCCGACCGCACCAAGGCGACGGTAACGGTGAAGACCGTAATTGTGGACAAGGACAAATACCTGAGGCCCGAGATGAGCTGCAACGTCACCTTCTTGCAGCCGCAGAAGCACGCGGAGAAAACCACGGCTGAGACCAAGCGCATTGTGACCATCCCGAAAGAAGCCATCGTTACGCGCGGCGGCAAGTCGGTGGTCTTTCAGGTGGAGGACAACAAAGTTCATCAGCTTCCCGTGATTACGGGGGCCGATCTGCGCGGCGGGGTGATCGTCACCAACGGGCTGGCGGGATCGGAGACGCTGGTCAGCAATCCGCCGGAGAAGTTGAAGGACGGCGATTCGGTGAGGGTGAAGAGCTGACAGTGTGGTGTGTTCGATTTTTCATTACGAGCGAAGCAAGGAATCTGCTCTGGTTCGCGGATCAAGGAAAAGCAGATCCCACATGGCCCGAAGGCCGCTCGTGATGACAACTCACACCTTCTGAAATTGTCATTACGAGCGAAGCGAGGAATCTGCTTTTGAAGGCCGTTCGTGGTGACAAAATGGGCGATTTGGATAGGTGGGTACCACTCAGAGGTTACCATAACACCACTTATAGGCCATCTAGTACTGACAATACGCACCACCATTGACTAGGCTGGCACTACAAATGCTAGCCAGAGGCCATAGGATGCCCCAGGACAGACGTTAGGCCGTTGGGAGGTCGAGCAGGGCATCCGATGAACCGAATGCGTCTGAGGGCCAGCCAGAGGCCCTAGCGTGCGTTTCGTGTTTTTTGGGAAATCTGGCGGGCCTGCAACCGGGCGAATTGCCTAAGACTCCATTTGGAGATTTTGGAGAAAGCATGAGCACAAGCGAAGTGGCCACCAAGGCGGGCGCAGTCAGCGTCCAGAATGTTCGCAAGTTCTATCAGCGCGACAGCCTGCAGATCAAGGTGCTCGACGGCCTCAATCTGGAGGTGCCGCAGGGCGAATTTCTGGCGCTGATGGGACCGTCCGGCTCGGGCAAGACCACGCTGTTGAACCTGATCGCGGGAATCGATCGCGCCACCTCGGGCCGGGTCGTGGTCGCAGGCACCGACCTGGGCCCGCTGTCGGAGGGCGAGTTGGCCAAGTGGCGCAGCCGAAATATCGGTTTCATCTTCCAGTTCTACAACCTGATTCCAGTGTTGAACGCGGTGGAAAATGTCGAGCTGCCATTGCTGCTGAGCCCGCTGTCGAAGCGTGAGCGGCGCGAGCGTGCCATGACCGCGCTGCGCATCGTGGGATTGGCCGATCGCTCCAAGCATTATCCGCGGCAACTTTCCGGCGGACAGGAGCAGCGGGTCGCCATTGCGCGCGCCGTGGTGACCGATCCCACCGTGCTGGTGGCCGACGAGCCCACCGGCGATCTCGACGCGCAAAGCGCCGAGGAAATTCTGGACCTGATGCAGACCTTCAACAAAGAGTTCGGCAAGACCATCGTGATGGTGACGCACGATCCGCGGGCGGCTGCGCGGGCGCACGTCCAGCGCCATCTGGATAAAGGAGTGTTAACAAACTGAGTGGCCATCAGCTTTCAGCTGTCGGCTGTCAGCCAAAGCGGTACTGCGATGGGTTTGGCTGATGGCTGATAGCTGATGGCTGATAGCGTTACTGACAAGTGACAACTGACAACTGGCAACCGACTTATGAAATACGCACCGCTCATTCTCAAGCATCTGCGTAAGAACTGGCTCCGCACGCTCAGCACAGTGCTGGCGATGGCGGTCTGCATCTTCCTTATCTGCACGCTGCAGACGGTGGTGGACGCGGTGAATTATGGCTTGCATCTGGGCAACGCCCAGCGCCTGGTCACCCGCCATTATGTGAGCCTGGTCTTCAACCTCCCCAATTCCTACAAGAACAAGATCGCTGCCATTCCCGGCGTGCAGAACACCACCATCAGCAACTGGTTTGGCGGCGTGTATCGCGGCGACATGAAGTACTTCTTCCCTAACATGGCGGTCGAGCCGGAGCCCTTCCTGGCAATTTATCCCGAGGTCATGCTGCCGGAAGACCAGAAGCAGGCGTGGCTGCACGACGGGCGGGGCTGCATCATCGGCCGCAAGACCGCTGAAAAATGGGGATGGAAAATCGGCGACCATTTCCAACTGGAGAGCTTCATTCCCCCCTATCGCGTGGGCAAGCCGTTCGACTTTGTGGTGGACGGAATCTTCGACACCGACACCGCGAAGTATCCCGGATGGGACTTGACCGCGATGTACTTCAATTACAAATACCTCTACGAGGCCACCGGGCAGAGAGCGGGCGTCGGCACCGTGACCGTTTTGATTGACGACCCCAAGAACGCGGGCCGCATCAGCAAAGCCATCGACGCCGAATTTGAAAACAGCGATGTGCAGACCAAGACCGAGACCGAGCAGGCGTTCATCGCCAGCTTTATCTCCATGGCGGGAAATCTTGCGCTGCTGCTGAACGGCATCGGGCTGGCTGTCGCCTTCACCATTCTGCTGGTCACGGCGAACACCATGAGCATCGCGGTGCGCGAGCGCCAGCAGGAAATTGGCGTGCTCAAGACGCTGGGATTTTCCAGCGGCCTGGTCATGGCGCTGATCTTGATTGAGGCGCTGCTGCTGGGACTGATGGGCGGCGCGCTCGGGCTGCTCTTCGCCGGAGGCGCGATCCATGCTCTGCCGAATGTCCCATTCATCGGCGACGTGGTGCGCCAGTTTCCGGGACTGGGGCTGTCACCGAAAATTGTTTCGTATGGACTGGGCGCGGCGCTGCTGCTGGGACTGCTGGCCGGGCTGGTCCCCGCGTTGCTGGCCTATCGCGCGAGGATCACGGAAGTGTTGAGGCAGGTGTGAGGTGGCAAGCATTCAGCACTCAGCATTCAGCACTCAGCATTCAGCATTCAGCAGTCAGCAATCAGCCGGCAGCGTTCAGCCTGCACATAGTGTTAATGAGACAACGATGAGCCTGCTTGCTGGTTTGGACTTCTACAAGAATGACGCAGAGGTGAGCGCAACGGCTTCCTGGCAATCCGGCTTGACTGAATGCTGAATGCTGATTGCTGAATGCTAATTGCTAACTACGGACAATTTTTATGGCTCTCCCAATTTCCTATAACGTTCGCAACCTGCGCTCGCGGTGGAAGGTCACGCTGCTGGCCATCTTCGGCATTGCCCTGGTGGTGGCGGCCCTGGTGACGATCCTGGCCATGGCCCGCGGTTTCAACATCGCTTTAAGTTCCACCGGCTCCGACAACAATGCGATCGTGACCCAGCGCGGCTCGATGTCAGAACTGACCTCGTGGATCGACATTGGCCAGGCGAACCTGATCGCGGTCGATCCCCGCGTGGCCCGCGGCGCCGACGGCAAGCCCCTGGCTTCCTGCGAAGTCGTCGTGATTACCATGCGCCCCAAGAAGGACAACAACCTTCCGACCAACATCACGTTCCGCGGCGTGACGCCCATCGCGTTCAACGTCCGCAACAACATCAAGGTTGTCGAAGGCCGCAGTTTCACGCCAGGCCTGTTCGAGGTGATGGTCGGCAGAAGGATTGCCGAGCGGGTCACCGGACTGGACATTGGTTCCACCATCAACATTCAGCGCAAGAACTGGAAAGTGGTGGGACTGTTCTCTGCCGACGACAGCTCGTTCGAAAGCGAAATCTGGGGCGACTACGACGCCATGGCGCCGGCCATCGGCCGCAACGGCGGATGCGAGTCGCTGACCGTGCGGCTGACCAACCCCACCGTGCTGGCGTCGTTCGATAAAGATGTACGCGGTAATCCGCAGGTGCAGGTGCAGGCTGACTCGGAGAAGAAGTACTACGAAAATTTGGCGGGCAGCACGGCGACGGCGTTGATTATGCTGGCGTCATTTGTCGCCATCGTGATGGGCATCGGCGCGGTGTTCGGCGCCATGAACACGATGTACGCCATTGTCTCGCAGCGCACCCGCGAGATCGGCACGCTGCGCGCGCTGGGCTTCTCGCGCTTCAGCATCCTGTTTTCGTTTGTGATGGAGTCGGTGCTGCTCGCCATTATTGGCGGCGTGCTGGGCTGCCTGATTGCGTTGCCGATGAACGGCTTTACCGCCGCAACCGGCACCAACGCCTTCAGCGAGCTGGCGTTTGCCTTCAAGGTGACGCCGGCGCTGTTGATCATCGGCCTGAGCTTTGCCGTGCTGATGGGACTGCTGGGCGGACTGCTGCCGGCATTTCGCGCCGCACGGATGCCGATTACCCGGGCGCTGAGGGAGGCGTAGGGAGCAGGGGCTAGGGGCTAGAGGTCAGTTTCGAGTTTCAAGTTTCGAGTTTCGAGTTTCAAGTTTCAAGTTTCAGCTTTCGAATCTTCCAAGTTGTCATCCTGAGCTGAGGTTCGCGTCGGGTTTCGCGAACCGGAGTCGAAGGATCTGCGGTTTCTTCTCACGCCTGTCATCCCGAGCCGAACCTCTCCCGCGTTTGTCATCCTGAGCGACGAGCCTAGCGAGGAGTCGAAAGACCCCTATTCTTGGATAGGTCAGAAGGTATGCTTTCCCAGTCCGCGTCAGGTACATCGCTGGCAATGTTCTCAAATGCTACCGCAAGGTTCGGCGTTTTCCTCGCAGATGACAGGCGCGCCCCGTCCTCGCGTTTGTGCGGTCGTGCTTTGTTATAGCGGTCGATGTCGTCCTGCGTGATGCCGAGTTCCGCCAATACCTGATCATGGGGAATGCCCGCATTGTGTTTCAGCCACTCACGAGATTCGTCGAGCGCCTTGATCTCTTCCGCTGTAAGCGGTTCCTCATCAACCGGAGCATGGGCGATCGCGCGAGCTACCGGATCCGTTATCACCAGAAGCAGATGAACAACGGCGTCGAGTTTTTCCTCCGGCAGAAGATCGACCAGCGCGTGAGCCTGCTGGCGTTCTTGTGTGACATCCCTTCCCATGGTTTGCCCCTTCGTCCTATTTTAGTTCAGCCAATCGGTTTTATCTCGATACCGCCGGGGCCCAGGCGCCGTATCCAAGTTTCTTTTCCTCTCAAACACCTAATCCCGTCACTCTCCACCCCGCGCCGTGCACCTTGTGGCGGATGTTGAGCGTGATCAGCAGCGCGGTCATCGCTTCCACGATGCGCGCGTTCTCCAGCTTGCCGCCATCGATGGCGCGCACGCCGGGAATCTTGGCCGCCAGATCCGATGCCACCTGCCGCGCGCGGTCATCGTCGCTGCACACGATGACGTCGCAATCCACCGGTTGGTCGCCCTGCAGTACCGTCGAGGAAAGGCTGTGAAAGGCGGCGGCGACGGTGACGTTTTTGCCGACGATCTCCGCGGCCTGCTCGGCCGCCGAGCCTTGCCACACGCCCAGCACCCGCGTCGGCCGCCCGCCCACCGCCGCCGCCAGAGGAACAGTCGCGTCAATCAGCACGGTACCCGGCCGGAACGATGGCTTCAGTAGCTTCAGCAATTCGGCTTGGCCGGCGAATGGAACGGTGAGTACCACAATGTCAGACATCTTCACGGCGGTGACGTTGTCCAGGCCCTCCAGGCTGCTCAGAGGGCCGACCTTTTCGGCGATCTGGGCCGCCGCGGCCTTGGCGCGTTCGGCATCGCGTGAGCCGATGATGACCGACTCGCCGGCGCGCGCCCAGCGCAGCGCCAGCCCTGACCCTTCCGGGCCCGTGCCTCCAACGATGGCGATCATGCCTGGTTATCCATATTCGCGTCAGTGCACTTGGTGGGAGCCCCCGCATTTATGCGGGGGAAGGAGCGCTTAAGCGCTCCGGGGAAGAGTTCGGCTTTGATCACGCGCTTTAGCCCTGGGGATCGAAAGTCTCCAGGGCTAAAGCCCATTTTTCAAAGGCGTCTCCTTTTCCGCTGGACTAAAGTCCAGCTCCCCCTGCTAAAGCAGGGGGCTTCCACCGGAACTGTTCTTCAAACTCTGTCGCGGCCTATCAAGCCGTGCTCTTTCGGGAACCGAGAGTGCCTCCGTCATCACGCTACTTCCGTTGTTTGCGTCGGGGAACTGAAAGAAGCCGCCGCCGGATAGCTGTACTTGGTGTACAGCGTGTTGCGTTGCGCCGGCACGCGACCCAACTCCAGAATGCGTTCCTGAAATTCCGCGGTCGAGATGTACTGCCCGGCGGTCGCGCCGGCCAGACGCGAGATGTTCTCTTCGAACAGCGTGCCGCCGTAATCGTCGGCGCCGGACAACAGCGACAACTGCGAAACTTCGCGGCCCAGCTTCACCCACGAAACCTGAATGTGATGGATGGAGCCTGCGAGCATCACGCGCGCCAGCGCGTGTACTTTCAAGTGCTCGGCCAGCGTCGCACCCGCTCGGGCCAATCCCTGCGCAAACAGCAAGGTGTGGTCGTGAATAAATCCCAGCGGCACAAATTCGGTGAATCCCCCGATGCGCGACTGGATCCGGCGCAGCAGCAATAGCTGGTTGACCCAGTGTTCGGGCGTCTCGGCGTGGCCGTACATCATGGTCGAGGTGCTGCGAATGCCGCATTCATGTGCGGTCTCGATTACCTCGCACCACTGGGCGGTGCTCAGCTTGTTGGCTGAAAGTACGTGGCGTACGCTGTCGTCGAGAATCTCCGCCGCCGTGCCCGGCAAGGTATCGAGCCCGTTTTCCTTCAACATCAGGAGGTACTCGCGCAGCGGCATACCGGTCAACTCGACGCCGTAAACCATCTCCATGGGCGAGAACGCATGGGCGTGCATCTGGGGCGTGGCCGACTTCACAGCGCGCAGGATGTCGCGATAATAAAACGGCGGCAGATTGCGCGGCAGCCCGCCCTGAATGCAGACCTCGGTCGCGCCCCATTGCTCGGCTTCGCGCGATTTCTGCCCGACCTCGTCGAGCGAAAGAAAATAAGCAGTCTCATCGCGCGGGCCGACGCTGAAGGCACAGAACTTGCAACCCACAAAACAAACGTTGGTGAAATTAATATTGCGGGTGACCACGTAACTGACCACATCGCCCACCAAACGCCGCCGCAGTTCGTTGGCCGCGATCACCAATCCGAAAAGGTCATCGCCGCTGCAGTTGGCGAGCGCAAGACATTGCTCGCGCGTGAGCGCTCCGCCATCGAGCGAGGTCAGCACTTTCTCCAACGCAGTTCGCACGGGCAGGGCGACGCGCGGCTGGACGTCGTCCCAGGTCACGCTCTGAAGCGTTTGCGGATTGGCCCAACCGAGGTCTTGCATAGTTCCCTAACGCGTTTGTCATCCTGAGCGACGAGCGCAGCGAGGAGTCGAACGACCCCTATTGCTACCATGAATCCAGATTCAGCTATAGGGATGCTTCGACTCAGGTTCGCTAACCGCGGCGAACCCTCGCTCAGCATGACACCTGCTTACCGGAACAAATCTCTCTCTTTCGGCCGCACCATCTGGCGTGCAGTACCCTTGCCGCGCCGATACGGATAACCACGGATTATACAAGCCGGGACGCGCGCATCTTTGCCGCACACCAACCCTGCAAGGCTGGCCAATTCATCGGCCACAGCCTCTTCGGTCGCGTGCAATTTGTAGCCGTAGGGGTCGCGCCGGCCGCGATAATCGTGAATCACCTTCATTCCCGCCACACCGATGGCAACGTCGCACAAGCCTTCGCGCCACGGGCGCCCAAAGCTATCTGAAATGATGACCGGAAGGTAGAGCCGGGTGCGCTTCTTTAATTCTTTGTGAATCTGCGCCGCCGACCGGTCCGCATCGGCGGGCAGCAACACTGCCGTGATGCCGCCGTCCACGTTGGAAACGTCAACGCCACTGTTGGCGCACACCAGCCCGTGCTGAGTCTCGGTGATGAGGATGTGTTTCTTGCGCACCACCCGCCGGGCCTCGCGCAAAGCCAACTGGACGACGCGAGCGTCGAGACCGTTGTTCCGGCCAAAACTTTTCGCCGTGGCGGATGGCTTCACCGAGTCGAGCGCAACTGTGCGGCCTTCGGCCTTGGATACGATCTTGTGCTTGACCACAACGATGTCGCCGGCGTGAAGGCGCATGCCGCCGAGGGCGAGTGTGTCCACAATAAGTCCCGCCACCGAGTCGCCGGCCAAGACCTCGCCAATGCCGACCACGGGAATCGCGCGCAACTCGCCAGTCTTGCCAGGGGGCGCGCGCATCAGACGACCGCTTCCAATGGCTCGGCGCCGAAGTTCCACGAGCGCAGCAGCCGCTGCGCGTTGGTGTTGCCGGGGCGCTGCAACAGCAGGTCCAGTTCGTGAGGATTGTCGATGTCGAGGCCGATGCCGGACATTTCGAGGATGACCAGCGGCTTGCCGGTCTTCTGCATGGCCTCGCAGTGCGGGAGAAAGCTGTCATTACCGAAGCGCAGCGGAATGATGGTCGCCGGCCGCCGCAGAATGCAATTGCTGCCGCGCCGGTCGTACGCGGGCACGAAGACCGCGCCCTCGGCGGGAGCGGCGTCGAGCACGCGGTGCAACTCGTCGCTGGTGATGAGCGGGATGTCGCCGGGCACGACGATGGTGGTGTCGCAGCCGCGCTGCTCGCACCAGGCACTCGCCATTTCGATGGCAGCGGTTTCGCTTTCGTTGCGCCGGTCGTCGATGACCATGAAGTTGAACTCGGCAACCAGTGCGCGGGCGCGGGAGTCGCCGGTCACCAGCGCCACGTCGATGCGGTCCCGCACACCTGCGGCGGCCGTCATCACGTCGCGCAACATGGCCTCGGCAAGTTGCGAGCGGCGGCCCTGGTCCAGCGCCGCAGCCAGACGTTGTTTGGCGATGGTGAGACTTTTGACCGGGATGAGCAGGATCGGACGCATGGTTATTTCGAGC
Source organism: uncultured Acidobacteriaceae bacterium (assembly GCA_963798185.1). Classification (GTDB taxonomy): domain Bacteria; phylum Acidobacteriota; class Terriglobia; order Terriglobales; family Acidobacteriaceae; genus Bog-257. The sequence goes on along the minus strand of CAWCSJ010000021.1, from coordinate 124,339 downwards.
CAACAATAACCGATTCAAAATTCTGAATTGTCATCACGAACGGCCTTGGCCATGAGGGATCTGCTTTCCCCCGCGTTGTTCCAGAGACAAACAAAAGCAGATTCCTCGCTTCGCTCGTAATGACAATTTCTAGTTATGAACATTCAATTCCAATCGATTGCCGGCTTCACGCGCCTGCGCCCTGCTTGGCGGCGCACGCCTCCAATGTGACGCGCGCCAGCTCGCGTTTGTCGTCCAATGACCTCATGATGGTATCCGTGCAGACCACCCGCAGCTTGTCTGTGCGAACCGCGGAAGCCGCAGATTCATCGGCGCGGTCGGCGATCAGCACATCCAGAAAATCCGCGTAGGCTTTCGCCACGCCGGCAATGCCGCTCTCCCAGCCCATCATCTTCATCAGGACACCGGCGGGGCCGCTGACCGCCTCGCCGCCAACAATCGGACTGACGGCAGCCACGGGCGCGGTCGTCTTCTGTAACGCTTCACGAATTCCAGCCACTGCGAGAATTGGCCCGATGCTGGTCACCGGATTGCTGGGCGCAAAGATGATTGCTTCGGCCGCCGCGATGCTCGCGATCACGCCGGGTGCAGGATGAGCGCAGTCGGTCCCCTCGAAGCGCACGCTGCGCACTGCCACCTGATGCCGCTCACGCACGAAGTACTCCTGAAAGGTCAGCGTACCCTTCGTGGTCTCGAGCATGGTCGAGACGCGCTCGTCGGACATGGGCAGCACGCGCGCGCGAATTCCCATTTTGCCGGCCAGTTCGGCGGTGGCTTGGCTCAACGACTTCCCTGCCCTGAGCATCGCCGTGCGCGTGAGATGCGTCGCCAAATCAAGATCGCCGAGGCTGAACCACGACGGCTGCCCAAGCTGTTTCATGCGCTCCAGGCAGCGGAAGGTGTCGTCGTCAACGCCCCAGCCGCGGTCTTTGCTGAGCAGGTCCGACAGTCCGTACAGCACGGAATCGATGTCGGGCGAAACGTGCAGCCCCCACCACTCGACGTCGTCGCCGGTATTGACGATAACCGTGAGCTCATCGGGCGCGACCACTTGCTGCAAGCCCTGCACCAGCTTGGTACCGCCCGTCCCACCTGTGAAGACGACGATCATCTATGCTGCCCTCGCATAGCCGTCGGCATCGGTTGCCGCCGTAAGCCGCTCGGCCAGCATTCCGCCGCAGGCCGCCACACGCTCGATGAATTCCGGATACACGGGCAAGCGCTGCTTTAGCTGCTGTCCTGCGGCCTCGGTGCGGCGCTGCAAATCGAGCAGATGCGGCCACGGGGCTTCGGGATTAATGTAGTCGGGCGTCAACGGCGACACGCCCCCCCAATCGTTGATGCCGCCGTCGAGCAACTTCTCGTAACCGTTCCCGGTGAGGTTGGGCGGCGCCTGAAGGTTCATGTCGCGCAGCAGCAGACGCGCCACCGCCAGCGTGCGCAGCATGTCGCCGGTGCCGGGCTCGGGCCATGATGCCATCGGAATGGGCGGCTTCACGCGAAAATTCTGGATGATGACTTCCTGCACGTGGCCGTACCGCTCGTGCAGGCGCTTGATGGCCAGCAGCGACGCGACGCGGTCCTCCATCGTCTCGCCGATGCCGATCAGGATTCCGGTGGTGAACGGCACGCCGAGTCTGCCGGCATCCTCGATGGTCTTCAGTCGCAGAGCGGGCTGCTTGTCGGGCGTGCGGTCCGCCGGGTGCGCCGCCGCAAGATTGGTGCTGGTGCTCTCCAGCATCAGACCGAGGCTGGGATTGCTGGCGCGCAGGCGTGCAATCCAGTTCGCTCTCAGCAGGCCGGGATTGGCGTGCGGCAGTAAGCGAGTTTCGCGCAGCACCAGCTCGCACATGGCCTGCAGATAATCCAAGGTGCTGCGATAGCCAAGCTGGCGCAGGGTTTCGCGCATCTCGGGAAACAACGCCTCCGGCCGATCGCCGAGCGAAAACAGCGCCTCGGTGCAGCCAAGTTTCTCGCCTTGCTGGGCCACCGACAGAACTTCGTCGGGGGTCATGGTGTGCGCACCGGGCTCGCCGGGATCGCGGCGATAAGTGCAGTATCCGCAATAGTCGCGGCAAAGATTGGTCAGCGGAATAAACACCTTGCGCGAGTAGGTGACGACGCCGGGTCGATATTGCTCCTTGAGCGCGCGCGCAACGGCAAGCAGTTCAGGCAGAAAGTCGTCTTCGCAGTGCAAAAGTTGGCAGGCGATGCCAGCCGAGAGTGGCTGCCCATCGCGCGCCTCGCGGAGATGGAGGGCCAAGGCCTCGCTCGACGCGTGACTCGCAGTGACGGGCCGTACTGTAGTGACTGGTGACAAGAATTCCCCGGCGCGACGCAGTGCTATCGAGGATAGCGCAAGATGGAAAAGGCCGCACGTGAGGCGGCTTGAAGGAGCTGGGCAGCTTGAGGTCAGGTAGCTTGGAGTCAGGCAGCTTGAAAGGGCACGGCTTGAGCCGTGCCCTAAAGTATGCGTGGAAACTTCGGCTTCAGCCCCCGAGGGCACGGCTTCAGCCGTGCCGATCGCGATCTCTTTCTTATGGTGTCATCCCGAGCGGAGTGAGGCTGATCGCGCAGCGAGCGGACTCACGAAGTCGAGGGACCTGCTTTTCTCCGCGCATCGTAACGCTGCCGGCGAACCGCAGGTCCCTCCACGCGGACTAAAGTCCTTGGTCGGGATGACAATTTCAAAAGGGAAGTTACCGCACGACCGAAAGTAGTGCCCCTGATACAAACCATGCGCAGGCCAACTTTTTCCGCAGCCTCTGAAGCCGTGCCCCTTCAAAGCGTGACGCTGATTGCACGCTTACGGTTCCTGCGAAACCACACAAACGCCGTACCGCCCGCGAAAATACAGCAGCGGCGAGCCTTCGGCGACGATGACTTCCCTCACCTCGGCGACAAAGATAGTGTGGTCGCCGCCCACGTAGTCATGCACCACGGAACAATCCAGATGGGCCAGCGCATTCTCCAGAACGGGCGTGCCGCTCTGCATGCGCCGGTATTGGATGCCGAGACGGTAGGCGGCATCGTGGTTGCGCTCGGGATCGGCGAAAAATTCCGACAGCGCCTCCTGCTCCTCTTTGAGCACGCTCACCCCGAACTGGCGGCGCTCGCGGATATGCAGGTAGGTTTCGGCCAGATGGTCGATGCAAACCAGCACCAGGGGCGGCCGCAGCGACACCGAACAGAAGGCGCTGGCAGTCATGCCGTGCACGTCGTCCTGGGCGGTGTCGACGGTAATCACCGTGACGCCGCTGGCAAAGCGGCCGAGGGCCGCTCGGAATTCGTCAGGTGTGACCAGGTCTGTCATGCGATGCGGGCCGGGGGCGACGTTGACCCAGTGGCCAATATACCTGAGTTCTTGAGTTCGGTTTGCAGCCTGTCCGCGACGGCAAAACCATTTTCGAGTTGTCATCACGAACGGCCTCGGCCGTGAGGGATCTGCTCTTTCCTCAGCTCTCGGCAAGCGTCCGCAAAAGCAGATTCCTCGCTTCGCTCGTAATGACAATTTTAAATGGTGGGTAATCACCGCTTGCGTAATGACAATTCAGGGAGAGTGTCATCCTCGAATGTGGCAGTGTGATAATCTCAGCGACCGCGGGAGCAAATCGGCGCGTCAGAACGCGTTTCGAGCAATTCACACGGCCGCTACGGCAGGGCCGGGGAGCCAGTTTTGGCCATCACATTTTCCGGCGAGTTCATCTCACCGCGCACGCCCGACGAAGTGTACGACTTCCTCAGCGATCCCAGTAAGTTTGGCCCGCTGCTGCCCGACTTCGAGAGCATGTCGGTGGAGGACGCGACCCGCTTCACGGTGAAAGTGCGCGTGGCGGTGGGCCCGATTCGCGGATCGGCCGCGCTCAAGATGGAGCTGAGCGAGGCGGTGCGGCCCAGCCGTGCGCAATACCGGGGCCGGGGCGCCGCAGTGGGCAGCCAGATCGTTATCAGCGCCGGGTTCGATCTCTCGGCGGTGGCCGAGGGCACGAAGATCGGGTGGCAAGGCGAGGCCAGCATCACCGGCAAACTGGCTTCCATGGCGGGCGGCATGCTTGAACCGCTGAGCAAGAAGAACATGCAGAAGCTGATCGATGGATTGCAGTGGTCGCTGAACTATCCGCCGGCGCAAAACATCACGCAGCCCGCGCCGAGCCCGGCAGTGGCGTCCGCGCCAGTGGAGCAGGTGGAGCCCGCGCCGCAGACAGAGCCTCAAAGCGCAGCGGAGGAAGGCACGCCGGCAGGGCCGACTCCTCAGCCGGAAAATGGGCCGGCAGAATAGGGGTCCTTCGACTCCGGTTAGCGGAAACCCCGCCGCGAACCTCTGTTCAGGAGGCAACGGGTCAGGATGACAACCCGGAAATTCGTATCCCAAACCTGAAAAGCCGTTAACCTACCCCTGCGTTTCCTGCAACTCTCCCGGCCCGCCTTGTTAAAAAATCACCTTGAATTGTGACGCCCGTCACGCGCGGACTGCCCTCTTTACGTCTAACGTACTGAGTTGTTTTGCATTAGGCGATTTGCTTAAGATTTCGACTGCCGAGACTCTGGTGGGCATCATGGTAGACTGGCGCCCAGCCTTACCACCGGAGCATCAGGCATGCACGCTTGGGAGGCTTCCATGAATACATTTCCCATCATGTTGGGAACGTTGTGCGTCTTCGCCATCGGCTATCGTTATTACAGTGCCTTCATCGCCACCAAAGTCCTGGTCTTGGATGACCGCCGTACCACCCCCTCCCATGTCTATGAAGACGGGCACAACTATGTGCCGTCGCCGAAGTGGGTTTTGTTCGGACATCACTTCGCCGCCATCGCGGGCGCAGGACCTCTGGTAGGTCCCACTCTGGCAGCACAATTTGGATTTGCACCAGGCTTCCTCTGGATTTTGATCGGGGCCGTGCTGGCGGGTTGCGTGCATGACTTCACCGTGCTGGTGGCGTCGGTGCGGCACAAAGGCAAATCGCTGGCCGACGTGGCGCGCACTGAAGTGGGCGCGTTCGCGGGCTTGGCCACGATGATTGCGCTGCTGTTCATTTTGCTGGTGACGCTGGCTGGTCTTGGCGTCGTGGTGGTCAATGCTCTAGCCAACAGTCCGTGGGGTGTGTTCACCATTGGAATGACCGTTCCGATCGCCATCTTCATGGGCCTGTACATGTTCAAGAGCACGCCAGGCGTGATCAAGATCGCGGGGCCGAGCGCCATCGGAGTGGTGCTGCTGATCGCCGCCGTCATTGGTGGACGAACGTTCGCCGCCTCCGCCTACGCTTCGGTGCTCACTTTCAGTCCGCACGAAATCACGGTGCTGATCTGCGTTTATGGATTCATAGCCTCGGTGCTGCCGGTGTGGTTCCTGCTGGAGCCGCGAGACTATCTATCCACCTATATGAAGTTGGGAACAATCGCGCTCCTGGTGATTGGCGTGTTTATCGTACATCCCAACATTCAGTTTCCGGCGGTGACCCCGTTCATTCACGGTGGCGGGCCCATCATCAAGGGCAAACTCTTTCCCTTCCTGTTTGTCACCATCGCATGTGGCGCAATTTCCGGCTTCCACGCGCTGGTCTCTTCCGGCACTACGCCCAAGATGCTGTGGAAGGAGACCGACGCGCGCTTCATCGGCTACGGCGCCATGATGTGTGAAGGCCTGGTCGGAGTGCTGGCGCTGATTGCCGCCTGTTCCATGTTTCCCGGCGACTTTTTCGCCATCAACACCCCTCCGGCGGTCTTTGCCAAGCTGGGCATGCACACCGTAAACCTCGACATGTTCTCAAAAGAAATCGGCGAGAAGCTTGCCGGCCGGACGGGCGGCGCGGTCTCGCTCGCGGTCGGCATGGCACAGATCTTCAAGGGCCTGCCGGGGATGAAGACGCTCACCAGCTACTGGTATCACTACGCCATCATGTTTGAGGCGTTGTTCATCCTGACCACGGTGGATACCGGCACGCGCGTGGCGCGCTACGTTATGCACGAACTGCTGGGCAAGGTTTACACGCCCTTCAGCAAGACAGCGTGGCTGCCGGGAAACCTGGTGACGTCGGCGATTGTGGTCCTGAGTTGGGGATACCTGATTTATACCGGCAACATTTCCACGCTGTGGCCGCTGTTTGGCACCGGCAATCAATTGCTGGCGACGATTGCATTGGCCGTGGTGACGACCTTCCTGGTGAACATGGGCAAGGTCAAGTACGCATGGATCACGGCGATTCCGATGTGCTTTGTCGGGGTCACCACGTTGACAGCGGGAGTGGAGTCGATCAAGAACATTTATCTGCCGCTGGCGCACCAACCCGGCCACGCCTTCCAGGGCTATCTGGATTCCACGCTGATGGTGATTTTCATCGTGGGAGTAGTTCTGGTGGTCATTGAGTCGGCCCGACGTTGCTGGAAAACTTTGCATGGGACGCCGATTCCAGTAGAAGCCTTCGGCAAGCCGGAGGAACTGGTGGACGTGGGCGTGTAGGCAGGCAGGGGCCTGGAATTGTCATTACGAGCGATCCGGGGTCCCCATCGAGGGCCGCTTTTGCCCTCGATGGGGGTGGGAAGCGAGGAATCTGCTTTAGACAGCGTCTCGGACGAACTTTTGGGGAAAAGCAGATCCCTCACGGCCTTGACAAATCGAAACGCGAGGCCTTAACAAGCTTTTTACAGTTGCACAGAACGAAAAATCTGAAGAAGGAGCCTGCTTGCGAAAGAGCGGCAGGCATCGGTGAGAACCCTCATGAGCACCGCCCTAAAACCGGGCCCGGGCAAAACCGCGCCGCCCAAGGAAAACATGCTGGTCCCGGCGCTTCTGGCTGCCGTTGCACTCATAGCGGTCGTCGTCATCCTCAAAATTCCTCCTCTCTTGCAACCCTGGGCCCAAGGCTACGATCCGACGGGACACTGGTGGCTCTCCACTCTGGTGGCGGCCGCGCCGGTCATCGTACTGCTGGGCGCGCTGGCGCTGCATGTGAAAGCGCATTACGCGGCGCTGCTGGGCCTGGCCTCAGCTTTGGTCATTGCGATCTTCGGATTCCATATGCCGGCGAGAATGGCGGGTGCAACCGCCGTGCTGGGGGCCGGATATGGCCTCTTCCCCATCGGCTGGATCGTGCTCAACGTCATCTTCATGTATCAGCTCACGGTGGAATGCGGACGCTTCGACGTGCTGAAGCAGAGCTTGACCGGCATCACGCAGGACCGCCGTTTGCAGCTGCTGCTGATCGCCTTCAGCTTTGGCGCATTCTTTGAAGGCGCAGCTGGCTTCGGAACGCCGGTCGCCGTGACCGCTGCGTTGCTCATCGGACTGGGCTTCCGGCCGCTGCAGGCCTCGGGCCTGTCGCTGATCGCCAACACTGCGCCGGTGGCCTACGGTGCGTTGGGCACGCCCATCATCGCGCTGGCCGCGGTGACCGGATTCAACGAAAAGCTGCTGGGCGCCATGGCCGGGCGCATTCTGCCGGTGTTCTCGTTGATCGTGCCGTTCTGGCTCATCTGGGCATTCGTGGGCTTCTCTGAAATGATCGAAATCTGGCCCGCGATTCTGGTCGCCGGAGCGTCGTTTGCCACCACCCAATTCCTGGTCTCCAACTATCACGGACCGTGGCTGGTGGACGTAATCGCCGCCGTGGTTTCGATGGCATGCCTGGTCGGCTTCCTCATGATCTGGCATCCCAAACGGGTCTGGACCTTCGAGGGCGAAGAGGCCAAAACCGAGCATCGCGCCGACCACGGCTACAGCCGTGGCGAAGTGGCGCGCGCCTGGGTCCCGTGGATCATTCTCAGTGTCGTCGTGTTCTGTTGGGGCACCATGACCGGCAAGAAAATTATGAACACGCCGGAAAAAGTGTTCACCTCGACGGCGAGCTGGAGCACGCCACCCAGTAAAATCACCAATCCGCAGTTTCCCGTAGCAGGTATAAACAAATTGTCGATGCGCATGCCGCCCGTGGTACCTAAGCCCACCAAGGAAGGCGCGGTTTTCGGTCTAAACTGGCTCAGCGCTACCGGCACGGGCATTCTGATTTCGGCTTTGATCTCGGGCCTGGTGATGGGTTTCAGCATCAGCCGGATATTCAAGGTCTATCTGGAGACAATCTGGAGGGTGCGGTTCTCGCTACTGACCATTGCGGCCATGCTGGCGATTGGTTTCATGACGCGTTATTCAGGGCTGGACGCGACCATGGGTTTGACCTTCGCGCGAACCGGGCATCTGTACCCGTTCTTCGGCACATTGCTGGGATGGCTGGGCGTCGCGCTGACGGGGTCGGATACTTCGTCGAACGTGCTGTTCGGCAGCCTGCAAAAGATTTCCGCGCAACAGGTCGGCGTCTCGCCGGTGCTGATGTCGGCGGCCAACAGTTGCGGCGGCGTCATGGGCAAGATGATTGACGCGCAGAGCATCGTGGTGGCCAGCACCGCAACCAACTGGTACGGACACGAAGGAGACATCCTGCGTTACGTCTTCTTCCACAGTCTGGCGCTGGCCGGGCTGGTCGGAATTTACGTGCTGCTGCTGGCGTACGTGGCGCCGTTCTCAAGCCTGGTGCTGAAGTAGGCGCTTAACTTGGTGTCATCCTGAGCGCAGCGATTTGATTTTGTCATCCTGAGCGAGGAGCGCAGCGACGAGTCGAAGGACCCCTATGACGACACAAACATTGACCGTCGTATAGGGGTGCTTCGACTCGCATTCACTTACCCCAGTGAATGCTCACTCAGCATGACACCTCTGATAAAAACTCCGTGCCCTCTGTGCCGGAGCCTGCCCTGAGTGAAGTCGAAGGGTGGTGAATGAAGCCTTACTTCTGCGCCATGCTGACCGTCATCGCATCGGCAGACTCGATGGTGACTGACTCCGGCTGCTGGGAAACCCAGTCCCACGGCGTGACCAGCAAGCGAAGCCGGGTGATCGCAGATCGTGTTCCCATCCGCCACTGCATCTCGTCCGCACCGAAGTACTGCGAAAGTTCCGAATCATTCCAGGGATAAAACCACACTTCCGATGAGACGTTCGGCTCGACCACGAATGTCTTCACGTCGGAGCTGCCATCGGCACGGGTAATCTCCAGCTGAAGACGTTCCGGCTTGCGCAGCTTCCACAACGGACCGTAACGCACGTTCATGCGCAAGCGCAGAAAATCTGCGCCGCTGGGCCAGTAGGATAGCCCGAGATCTATCTGCGCGCTACGTTCCAGGATCGGACGGGCCTGCGACGGCAGGCCAAGCGGCATTGCCGGCATGGAAATTCTGGCGGCCCGCGAGTTGTCTTGTTGCAGTCCGACAACTTCGGGCGCCAGCGCTTGCTCCGAGCGATAGTGCCGGAAGGTCCACATCCAAATCGCAGAATTGCGCGTGAAGTTAGGCACGCCGTCGATGGGCAGGCTCAGGTTGCCGTCGGGAAAATACAATCCCGCAGGGGCTGCGGCGCTCTGCAAGGTGGCAATCTCAAGATGTGTGAGATACGGGCCGGCGGCGAGAAGAGACTGCTCCACTGCCCCCGCCACATTGCGGCCCGCCGCCATTCCGAACATGTACTGGTAAGGAAAGATCAACACGGGAGCAGTCGCCGGGGTGCGCTGCCGTAGATAATTCGCGGTGGTCTCCAGCATCGCGCCGAAACCGGCCGGAAAGCAGGCGTGATCGAACTGGGCGAAGCCGGCGGGGCAGGTGGTCAACGGATATCGAAACTGAACGTAGCGATAACGCAGGCTGGACGGCTGGAAGGTTGGAACTGGCTGCGCGAACCATATCGAAACCGCAACCGCGAAGACTGCCGCAGCCGCTGACCCAGCGCGCGAGGGGAACGAAAACAAAACCACGCCGGTAAAGAACACCATGGGAAATATGGCGAATACGACGTGGTTGGAATCGGAGCGCACCAGTCCGGTCTGCATCGCAAGCACGGAGAAGGCGAAGGCGCTAAGCAGAAAGCCCAGTCGCGCCGTGACGCCGGTGCGGTCGCCGCCCACCCACCAGCGCGCCACCAAGACGACAGCTCCAACGATGAGGGTTACGAGCAGGCGAATGGCGCTCTCCTGCGACATGGTGGAAGGCTCGTTCCAGCGGTGCACTGCGACCAGCGCGAACGAACTCTTCCAGAAGCTGAAATCCAACAGGCTGGCCATCGCGGCGTTGAACAGGAAGACCAGCACGACGGAAGACAGCGCGAATGCGCCGATCGCCATCGCGTAGAGACGCATCGTGTGCGCCTGGCGACGGCCCTCCCACGCGACTCCAGCCAGCGACAGCAGCAGCGCCGCGATGCCGAAAACACCGGTGTCAGCGGAATACAGAAAGGCTACGGCGCAGGCAAGCGCAGCCCCGCAACCAAACATCGCAGGTTGCAGTTTCCCCTCGCGAACTGCGTACCAGCCTCGCAAGAACAACGCGAAGAGAAAGATGGCGAATGCGGTGCGGCTATCGGTTGGCGTCCAGAAGATGGAAAGCAGAATGAGCAGTAGAAAGCGCTTCCACGCCGGCTCGCCGGGCAGCAGAAGGCGAAGCGTGACGAACCCCAACAGGTACGTGGGCCATGACAGGAAGCTGCGGAAGCTGGCATAGATGCTTCCGATGGAGACGCCTGCCCAGCGTGCTGGCGCGCTGATCAGCCACTGAAACAGCGGAGCATACACAAAGGCAACATCGCGACCGAACCAAACCCCGCGCGCGGCCTTGAAGATGGTGTCGAGGACCCAGTGATCGTCAAAGGTGCCAGGGTGCGAAACCACAACCAGAGCGCTGGGTGAGATCCAGGCCAACGGTAGGGAGGCGCCGATTAACAGCAGGACGGCCAGGAAATCCCAGTTGCGCGCCAATCGCCCGAGCGGCCGCTTTGAGACAGTCAGAGGCGCCGGCGAGCTCGGCGGGCTCGCCCCTTCGTCAAGGTTCTCCATAGGCAGGGCAATTCTATCGCACGTCATCATTGCCTTAAGCCCAGCAGAACCTTACTATGGACTTCACTGGCGCTTGCGACGCGTCATCACCTTCATGCGAATTGCAGTTATCGGCTCCGGGTACGTCGGACTGGTTTCAGGCGCCTGCTTCGCGGAGTTGGGCCACGATGTGATCGTGGTCGATAACGATCCCGCGAAAGTTTGACGCATTGCAGCGAGGCGAATGCCCCATCCACGAAAAGTACATACCGGAGTTGTTTCAGCGGCATCGCGGCGGCAGACTGGTGTTTTCCGACCTGCTCGCTGAGTCGGTGGCCAAAGCGGAAGCCATCTTCATCGCCGTCGGCACGCCTCCGGAAATCAACGGCGAGGCCGATCTTTCCTACGTTGAGTCGGTCGCGCGCGAAATTGCCTCGGTCATCGCGGAGTACAAGGTCATCGTTAACAAGAGCACGGTGCCGGTGTACACCAGCGAATGGGTACGCAAGGTCATGCTGCTGAATGGGGCGCCCGCCGACTTGTTCGACGTGGCCTCGAATCCCGAGTTCCTGCGCGAGGGCTCGGCGGTCACCGACTTCCTCTGTCCTGACCGTATCGTGATTGGTACGGACAACGCGGCCTGCGCCGAGCGGCTGCGCCTGATTTACCAGCCGCTGACCGATGGAAGCTACTATCGGCGAGCCGATGCCATCCTGCCGGACCGGGCCCTTCCGTCGCCGCCGCCGTTCATTGTGACCACGGCCAAGAGCGCCGAACTCATCAAGTACGCCTCCAATGCTTTCCTGGCGATGAAGATCAGCTTCATCAACGCGGTCGCGACCATTTGCGAGTCGGTGGGCGCGGACGTTGACCAGGTGCGTGAAGGCATTGGTTCCGATGCGCGCATAGGGCGCGGCTTTCTGAGCCCCGGTATCGGTTATGGCGGATCGTGTTTTCCCAAGGACCTGTCTGCGTATCGCGCCGTGGCGCGGGAGTGCGGCTACGACTTTCGCCTGCTCGAGGAGGTGGTGCGCATCAACAACGCGCAGCGTGAGCGTTTCGTGCGCAAAGTGCGAAGCGTGCTGTGGACGTTGAAGGGCAAGCGCCTTGCCGTGCTGGGGCTGGCCTTCAAGGGCGGCACCGACGATGTCAGAGAGTCGCCGGCAGTTTCGGTGGTGCGTTTGCTGCTCGACGAGGGCTGCAAGATTCAGGCGTACGATCCGGCCGCCACCGCGAATGCGCGTGAGTTGCTGGGCACCAGCAGTATTCAGTACGCAACCTCGGCGTTGGAAGCGGCCAGGAACGCCGATGCGTTGCTGGTGCTCACGGACTGGGAGGAATTTCGCACCATCGATCTCGATCGCCTGCATGAATTGCTGCGCTATCCGATTGTGATTGACGGCCGCAATCTGTTCAGCCCCGCCACCATGGCCGAGCATGGATTCACCTACACCAGCGTCGGTCGCGCCGATGTGCAGCACCAGCCAGGCAGCCCCAAGGAGTTGTCATCACGAACGGCCTTCAGGCCGTGAGGGATCTGCGGTTCCCTCGTAAGAGCAGATTCCTCGCTTCGCTGGTAATGACAATTCGAGAGCGGCGCAGCGCCCTAGAAGAACCGGTACATAAACACGTTGGCGGCGCCGCTCTGGCGCTCCATCATGGTGACGACCAGCAGCGACGCGGCGGCCCACATCGGCGCTAACCACACCCAACGCTCTCGCACCGCGACCTGCAAGACCTCCGAGCTATCTCCGCCCCTCCGCGCTGCATAAGAATTCAGCCAGTCGATCGCGATCAACGTCGCCGCGTATGTGAGGGCAACACTGGCGACCAGCAGATATAGGCTTCCGGGAAGAACGTGATCGACATAGCCGGCCGGCGACACCAGCGCGCCCAGCATGTGAGCAGCCTGCGGCAGGGAGTTCGCGCGGAAAAAGACCCATCCCACGCTGATGACGACCGCAGTTGTCGCCCATGAGAGGAACGTCCACCACAGCTTGCCCGATGGCTTCCAATGGAGGCTGCGCTCGATCTGCTGCACTTGTCTATGCAGGATGAGCAGCACCCCGTGGTAACAACCGAAGAGCACGAACAAAATCGTCCCTTTATGCCACACCCCGAACAGCACCATGGAAATCAGCAGGGCCAGCCGCTCCCACCATTCTTCGCCGCGCAACATGGCCAGCGGCACGTACACGTAGTCGCGGATCCAGAACGAAAGCGACATGTGCCAGCGGGTCCAGAAGACGGAAAGGCTCGACGAGGTAAAAGGCCGGGCGAAGTTCTCCGGCACCGTAAAACCCAGAACCTTGGCCGCGCCGATGGCGATATGCGAGTAGCCGGCGAAATCGAAGAAAAGCTGCAAACCATATCCGAATGCCAGGCACAGCACATCCAGGCCGCTCCAGTGGCTCAGAGCATCGAAGCCGGCGTTAATGCCTTGCCCGCCGAGAATTCCCTTGCCCAGCAGTTGAGCGATTTGCATCATCAGCAGGCCGGTGGCGATGCGGCCAAGCCCGCGGCCAATGTCGTCGCGCGCCGGCGCTTGCTCAGATCGGAATTGCGGCAGCATCCCCGTCAAGCGGCAGATTGGTCCCGAGATCGCGACCGGGAAGAACACCATGTATAACGCGAACTCCGGCAACGAAGGATCCAACAGCTCCCCGCCGTACACATCAAACAGGTAGCTCATCGCCTGGAAGGTCCAGAACGAGAGGCCCAGCGGCAGCACGACGCGCGAGAACGTCTGTAGCGCGGGCAGCGAAAACGAATGCGCAAACTCAGGAAGGTACTTGAAGCTGCTCAGCAGCGCGACATTGACGGCAATTCCGGTCCACAAGGTGAGCGCGGACCGCTTTCGCCGCAGCCTTTGCCCAAACAAGAAGTTGACCAGGGTTGATGCCAGCAGCACCAGCCCGAACCACCAGGCCCAACTGACATACAAGGCGTAACTCAGGACGAGCAGCAGGAACTGGCGCGCGCGTGCAGACCGCAGCCGCGAAAAACCAAACACGGCGACAACCATGGCAAGACTGTAGAGCAACGCTCGAAACAGCATTCGTCCGTTCCTTATGCGATGTCGTGACTCATCTGCAAAAATGCACTTCGCCGGGAGGCGCCGCTGCCGCAACCTGCTCGATGATTCGACGAGCTACCAATGCCGGTTCTTCCGCTTCAAACCAGCCGGATGGCGTATTCGACATGTCGGTGCGCAGCTTGCCCGGACGCGCGACCCAGAAAGTCGCCTTTGGATGCGTCACGGCCGCGCTGCGTACCAGCCCCTCCGCCGCCGCCTTCAACGTAACATAGTGCGGCCACAGCTTCGGTGGGTCTTCAATGTAGGCGGAAGAAATAAGCAGGACCTTACCCGTCGAAGCCGCGACCATTTGCAGGAAGCTACTGAGCGGCGCGCCTACCAGAGCGAAGCCTTGCCGTAGATACGCCTGCATTCGCTCGTAACAGGCCTCTTCAATCCGCAGTGGCCGAGGCGCAGGCGCGGCGTTGCAAATCAAAAGGTCGAGTGCGCCGAATTGCCGGCCGATTCGTTCTCTTAAAGCGGCACACCAGTTCAAATCAGCAGCGTCTCCCTGCTCTGCGATGAAACGCCCGGGGAGACCGCGGCTGGCTTCCCGTAATTGCTCGATGTCGTCGTGACTTTGTGAGTAGGAGCCAATCACGGTACAGCCTTCCGCGATTAACTCGAGCGCCAGGGCCGCACCCAGTCCTCGACTTGCACCAATCACCAGCGCGGTCTTGCCGGCAAATCGGCCACTGCCATTTTTACGGGGAGTCAACCAGGTTCGTTCACGCGGCGAGCGGGCGACAGCCGTGACCTGCCCGCTGGCAACAGTGCCGGATTGTCCGGCGAGTTCAAAGCGCGACTCCAGGAACTGGAAGCGCTCGTCGTAGGACTCGAGCGTGATCTCGTAATCCGCCGGGAGCTCGGGGCGCACTGCCAGGTCCGCGCTCATTCCGGCGAAGATTGCGTTTTCCCCCGGCAGTTCCATGCCCGTCAGGTAGCTGCTGCATAAGGCCGCCAGCAGCGTCGCGTCGCCCCAAGTACGGCGGTCGATGCCCAGACTCGTCGTCAGGTCAACATAGGCCTGGCGAGAGGGAGAGTATCGTCCGCGGAACGAAAGACCTGGCTGGAGTTCCGTTAGCTGCAGTTTGCGCGGTGCCTCACGCGCGACGCTCGCTGCCTCGTCCAGTTCGGCCAATTCTGGCGCGCCATCGCGAAAGCGCAAGCGAAGGCTGATGGCCGGGGCACTGCCGTCCATCAGCGCGGCGGCGATTTCAGTATCGCTTTGCCGCCGTATGACGAGTGAGTAATCGACATCCAGCAACAGCGGCGACTCCAGTTCCACCCTGAGGTTCGAGACGTTCTTTCCGGACGGAGGCGTGAGCTGTCCCAGGCAAGCCGCGAAGCCCAGCATTCCATAGACGACGCGCTCGCCGAAAGCGGTGGTGCGGGCGTACTCGCGGGAGAGGTGCAGCGGATTGAAGTCCAGCGACGCGGCGGCAAACAACTGCAACTGCTCTTCTCGGAAGCGAATCTTCAATCGTTGTCCTTTACAGCTAGGTTGAGGTCACACAACATGCGCGCAGCCAAACTACACCTTGGCGGCTTCCGTCGCGGCAAAGCCTGATCGCCGTATTTCCGCGGGCGCACTCTTGACCTGCACGGAATGGACATCGAGTTCCCAGACAGTCGAACCATCCGCGTTCACCGCAATCGGTCGAAACCCGAGCTTCTCATAATGCTGTGTGACCACCTGGTTGCGCTCCGTTGGAATGTACGTCCCGATCAGCTTGCGAATGCCGGCCCGCTTGGCGTGATGCACTATCTCCGCCAGCACCGTGTCCTCCACGCGTCTGCCGATCACCCGGCAGCTCATCAGCCAGGTATCAATCTCCCAGGCGTCGGCGTCGCGCTTGCGGCAGATGACCACGCTGATCATCCCGTTATCGCCAAAAATATCTGCCACGCGCACCTGCAAGGTGAAGCACGCCGGATCGCTCCCCGCCGCCGCGACTTCCGCCTCGCTGTAACGTTTTGTCGTCAGGTTGAACTGGTTCGATTTGTTGATCAATTGCGTGATGCGCGGCCGTCCAATTTCGTCGAACGGCTGGAAGCCGATGACCATCTTCAGAGAAGCCAGATAATCCTCAAGGTCGGCGAACTGGTTTTGCAGGCTGACGCGGCGCGCGTTGCCCTGATAGAAGTCGGCGCGCTTCTGGTCCTCGCTGGAAAAGGTGACGGCCTCAAAATATCCGGCAGCGCTTAAGTGGCGAACGTAGAGCGCAGGATCGTCGGGCAACTCGGGCACCGCGACCTGCGGCAGAAGTTCGCGCACCAATCCGCGCTCGGCGGGATTGTCGTCCAGCAGAACCATCGCATCCAGCCCCAGCGAAAGTTCGTCAGCGATAGCTTTGATGTTGGTCGCCTTGTCGTTCCAGTTGGCCTGGAAGACGGCGAAGTGCTCTTCTCGCAGCAGCATCTCCGGGTGCTTGCGAAACGGCAATCGCGCGGTCTCATCGTTGTTCTTCGACGATACGGCGAGCACCACGCCGCGTTGCCGTAACGCCAGCAGGTAGCGTTGCACATCGAGGTAGGCCTCGCCGGTGGCATCGCCCTGCGCGAGTTGAATGCCTTCCACGCCGTCATCGCCGACGACGCCACCCCACAACGTATTGTCCAGGTCGGTGATGAGACAACGCCGGCTCTTGCCGCGCATGGCCGCAACGATGCGCGCGACGTGTTCGCCATAAAGCGGCAGATAGGTGCTGCTAAACGGCAGCTTAGCCAGGTTCCATTGTGCCGGAGAATGCCATTCCGCCAGGCCAACTGTGGCAGCAAGGCTGGCGACATCGAACAAGATGTCCCCGGCGAGACTTTGCGCAATGCCGCGGTTCAGTTCGTCAATCATGCTGCGCAGGCTGCCCGAAACGAGTTGGTCGAGGCTGCCGAACAGCGGTTCGGCGGGCGCAGCGATGTTTTGTACGATGCAGATCGTCCGGTGGTTAGCGGAGATGGCGGTGCGAATTGTCTGTAGCTGTCCCAGCGCGGCTTCAACGCCTGCCTTGGCAGCGTCGGCGTCTCCCAACGCCGAGGCCAGAGGATACCCGCGATAGTCAACGGCAATCAGCACTGCATCGAGCCGCTCCCGGTTGATGGCCGAATCAGGTGACAGCGCTTCCTGCACCACCTGACCATATCCCGAAACGACACATTCCAGCGCGATGCCGTGGCGCGCGGCACTGGCGATCAGCACGGGAACAACAAAGTCAGTGGTAGCGTTCGACAGAATTCCCAGCCGGAAGGGCAGCAGCGGAGCCAACGATCGACCGGCATCCCGAGCCTGGGTGATGAGCTTGGCGATGCGGTTCAGGTCGTTCTCGTCGAGAGCGTAGGAGGCCAGCGCCTGCACGCGCGCTCCTAACTCCGCGCCCGACGCCAGAGCCTGACGGCAGCGCGCAGCGAAGTCGGCAGGAGGAGCGGGCAGCCACGACAGCGATTGATACAGGCGGGCGCCGGAAAGGTCTGCCGCTGAATTCACGCTTGCGCCCCCAGTTTGTCTTGGAT
Source organism: uncultured Acidobacteriaceae bacterium (assembly GCA_963798185.1). Classification (GTDB taxonomy): domain Bacteria; phylum Acidobacteriota; class Terriglobia; order Terriglobales; family Acidobacteriaceae; genus Bog-257. Next base: position 106,906 of record CAWCSJ010000021.1, on the reverse strand, counting down.
CAATTTCGCCAACTGGCCCACGTTTCGCAGCCGGTTGACCTCGTAGGCGGAGAACTTGATGCCAAATGCGCGCTCGACGGAAAGCATCAGGCGCACATGACGCAGACTGTCCCAACCCTCCACGTCGTTGGCGGTCAATTCAGGGGAGGCAACGATTTCCTCATTGTCAAAAACATTGCGAAACAGGTTGGTTAACCTGGTGTAAACCTCGCTGCTCTCCATTAGACTCCCGCCATGCTCGGCACCGGTGCTGGGTAAAATGCTGGCTAAAATCTAACACGCAGTTGAGCGTAAGTGAATGTCTGGCTATTGCCGGTAGTGGGTCAGTTTGATTGTCATCCCGAGCAAGCTTCTTTTGCGCAGCGAGGGATCTGGGCGTCCCGATTCGCGCCGGTGCGCGAAAGGGACGCATCCCTATTCAAACTGACCCACTACCTTATCGCTGATCGCGCGCGGCGCTGGAGGAACTGGACGGCGGAGGGGGCGGCTGGCGCTTGCCGGCGGGAATCTCGCTCAGATTTTTGCTGATTACGTCGGCAACCAGGGCATCGCCCGCCGAGTTGTAATGGGTGTCGCCAAAGATGAAGTGGCTCAGATACCAGCAGCCCGGCTGGGTGCGCGGGCACTCACCCTTCACCGCGAAGAAAGCCGGAAACAGCGTGATGAAGCGGCGGCACTTGCCATTGCACCAATCGCGCCAGATCCGCACCTGCCGTGAATCTACCGAATCGTGCGCCAGTTGCGCCGGCCAGGGGAAGACCACCACGCTGACGGGAATGTTGCGCTGGGCAAGCTCCTGCCAAAGCGCGTCCATCTTCGACTTTTCCCGGTTGATCCCGCCTTCCAGCCCCAGCGGCGCGTAGCCGGTTTCGTAAGGCTCGGTGTCGGAAACGTTGCGATAGGTCCAGGCCGAGCGTTCCATATCAAACTCGTTGCCGCCGTGCCCAAGTTCAAGGTGATACCAGCCGAGGCGAACCAAGTTTCGCTCGAAGAAATCGAAGACATCATTGGTGAGCAGGAGGTGGTCGTTGATGCTTCGCCGCAGGCTGCCATAGCGGTCCGCTTTCGTCATCTTCTGCGTTGCAGTGGCGACAGCACCGGACGCCCCCACGTCATGAAAGAAGGCAGCCTCGTCCTGCGCGTCAGAGAGGTCGATGAACACGACTGCTTCGTCGAAGTCGATGCCATCATTGATGAGCTTGCGCGTGGTATTGAGGTAGTTGGACGGGGAGTAGCCCTCGACACTGCCGTTGAGAAATTCGTATTGCGGAAATTTCGCCGCCACGCGCCCGATAAAACTGTCTTGCCAGGCGGTCATGCCTTCGGGAGCCGAGTCGCCCAGGATGAGGATGCGCGGCCGCGCGCTGGTGGCGGGCACATCGCGGATGCGCTCATCGCGGAAGCCGAGGCTGTTGGTGTTGAATTCGTACGAATTCCCCAGCCACGGACGAATGCAAGAGCAGTTCGGCTGAAAGGCAAACCCGCGCACCGGGTCGCGTGCAAAACACAAACCGTGTGCCCCTCCGGAGACGGCAGAACTCAAAATTGTCGCGGTGTAGAAGTAGTCGAAGGTGACGAATGCGGCCACGCTGATAACCAGCGACGCCAGAAACAAGACGAGCTTCATCTCGCGTTGCCTGCCGGGAGGCTTCGCCGCTGTCTCCACTTGTCGCGCCGCCTGAACTGTACTCAACAGTGGCCCTCTGCGTATCCGCGGGCCTCAAGGCCCGCACTACCCGTCCTTAACTTTAGCAGGTCGGTTCAAGGCGGCGACTCAGTTACGCGAGAGCGTTATTCACCATCTGCTGGGCCTCTTGCACGATCGCATCCAGGTGGGCCTGGTCCTTAAAGGTCTCAGCGTAGATTTTGTAGATGTTCTCGGTGCCGGAGGGCCGGGCGGCAAACCATCCACTTGCAGCGACCACTTTCAGACCGCCGATCGGGGCGTTGTTCCCGGGAGCGCGGGTCAGCTTGGCGACGATAGGCTCGCCCGCCAACTCCGACTCCTTCACCGACTCGGGCGAAAGTTTCTCCAGCGTGGCCTTCTGCTCAGGCGTTGCCGCGGCATCAATGCGCGTGTACAGCGGCGAGCCGAACTGCGCCGTCAGTTCGCGATAGTGTTCGCCCGGATCTTTGCCGGTGCGAGCGGTAATTTCGGCGGCCAGCAGCGCCATGATGGGGCCGTCTTTATCGGTGGTCCACACGCTGCCGTCGCGGCGCAGGAAGCTGGCGCCCGCGCTCTCTTCCCCGCCAAAGCAGATGGAGCCATCGAACAGCCCCGGCGCGAACCACTTGAAGCCCACCGGAGTTTCGCACAGGCGGCGGCCCAGCTTGTTCACTACGTGATCGATCATGCGACTGCTGACCAGGGTCTTGCCGACCACGGCCTCCACTGACCAGCGCTCGCGGTGCGTGAGCAGGTAATGAATTGCGACGGACAGGTAGTGGTTGGGATTCATCAATCCGGCGGAGGGCGTCACGATGCCGTGCCGGTCCGCGTCGGGATCGTTGGCGAAAGCAACTTGATATTTAGCTTTCAGGCCGACAAGGCGCGCCATCGAGTAAGGGCTGGAGCAATCCATGCGAATCTTGCCGTCGTGGTCCACGGTCATGAACGAAAACGTTGGATCAACGATCGGGTTCACGATGTCAATGTGCAGGCCGTAGGTCGCATTGATCGGCTCCCAGTAAGGAAGGGCGGCGCCGCCAAGCGGATCGACGCCCAACTTCAGATTCGCCGCGCGTATCGCTTCCATGTCGATGACGTTATGCAAATCATCCACGTATGGCTGGACGAAGTCTTGCTGATGCGTCGTGGCGGCAGTGAGCGCCGCTGCGTATGACACGCGCTTCACGCCGGCATTCGAAGCTCGCAATAAATCGTTGGCGCGGTCCTCAACCCAACTCGTGATGTCGGTGTCGGCCGGGCCACCGTTGGGCGGGTTGTACTTGAAGCCGCCGTCCTCGGGCGGATTGTGCGACGGGGTGACCACAATGCCGTCGGCCAGGTGCTCGCGTCGACCGCGGTTGTGAACCAGAATGGCGTGCGAGATTACCGGCGTCGGAGTAAACCCGTCGTCTTTCTGGATTACGGTCTCGACATGGTTGGCGGCCAGGACCTCAAGAGCGGTGCGTTCCGCGGGCGCCGATAGCGCGTGGGTGTCTTTGCCCAGATAGAGCGGGCCGTCAATTTTCTGGCTGCGGCGATAATCGCAAATCGCCTGCGTGATGGCCAAAATGTGCGCCGCGGTGAAGGTGCCGCGCAGCGAAGACCCGCGATGGCCGCTGGTTCCGAAGCTGACCAACTGAGCAGGGTCGTCGACGTCGGGCTTGCGCTCGAAGTATTCCCGTTCGAGCGGCGCGACATCGACAAGCAACTCCTTGGGCGCGGGCTTGCCTGCCAGGGGAGAGAGCGTCGCCTGCTGCGCCAGACGGCCATGCTTTGATTTTTCGCTGCTATAGGGGTCCTTCGACTCGCTACGCTCGCTCAGGATGACACCTCGAGGTCATAAATGATCCAACCACAGACCAGCCGCACCCGCACAGCACAGTTCTTTTAGTTCCGCTACTGAGACTTCACGTTGGCGGCGGCCGAGCGGTCGGCCATCACTACGGCCTGCTCGCGACTGATGCGCCCGGATGGAATACTGGTGTCGCCCTCCAGCAAACGCGGCAACATTGCAACCTTATCACTGCCGGTGATCAACCATAAGATGCGCCGGGAACGATTCAGCACGGGATACGTCAAGGTCATACGACGTCTGCCCTGATACTCGCCAGTCAGGCCAACATCAGCATCGGTGACGTTGCAAACCGGGTCCCCAGGAACCAGCGAGGCGGTGTGGCCGTCAGGCCCCATGCCCAGGTGCGCCAGATCAAGCACCGGAGGCGATCCGGCAACCTGCTCCAGCGTGTGCGCATATTGTTTGGCAGCCGCTTCCAGGTCGGGCGATTCCACCGGCATGGCATAAATCTGTTGCGGAGGCAGGGGCACGTGTTCCAGCAGGCTGGCCCGCAGATGCGCCAGGTTGCGATCGGGATCATCGGCAGGCGCAACGCGCTCGTCCACCTGAAAGACATGCACATCTTTCCAGGGCACATCTTCGCCAGCGAGAGCGCGCAACATAATCCAAGGCGTCTTGCCGCCGCTGACCGCCATGATGAATCGTCCACGGGCCGCAACCGCCGCGCGAGCGTCGGCTGCAATCATCGCCGCCGCCGCCTTTGCCAACGCTTCGGCATCCTCAAATACTTCCAGCTTCATAAAGCCTCTCTAGTTTCAAGATGTCGGAATTCGGAGGCCAGATTCCAAGCTTGGGAATTGCGGCAATAGTGAGATGCGATATCGGATTGATGCATCTTCGGAGCAGCCAACAGAAACGGTTAAGTGGCGTTGGGCCGCATAACCGTTTCAGTGTTTATACATATAATGTAAATGTTTAGATAGCACCTGTATGCTAATAATAACTCACGGTGATACAACAAACCCATCGACCGGGAGCGAAACTAAAGTTCAGCGACAGAGGTGTCATGCTGAGCGAGTGTTCGCCGGGGTTAGCGAACGGGAGCGAAGCACCCCTATAGTGCGACCAATGTTCGTGCGGCGATAGGGGTCCTTCGACTCGTCGCTTTGCTCCTCGCTCAGGATGACAAATCGAAAAGCAGTTTTGGTGCGCCGCACTACGCACGGATTCACTAATCCCGAACCGCTCTAGATGTCGTAATACATCTGGAACTCGTAAGGATGCGGACGCAGGCGCATGGCGTTCACTTCCTTCTCGCGCTTGTAGTCGATGTAGGTGTTCAGCATCTCCTCGGTGAAGACATCGCCCTTCAGCAGGAACTGATAATCGCGGGCCAGCGCATCCAGCGCGTTCTCCAGCGAACCGGGCATGGATGGGACCTTTGCCAGTTCTTCCGGCCCCAGATCGTAGATGTCCTTATCGAGCGGCTGACCGGGATCGATCTTGTTCTCGATGCCATCGAGGCCCGCCATCAGCATCGCCGAAAAGGCGAGGTACGGATTGCAACTTGGATCGGGCGGGCGGAACTCCACACGCTTGGCTTTGGGCGAAGCCGAATACATCGGAATGCGACACGCCGCCGAACGATTGCGGCGTGAATAAGCCAGATTCACCGGCGCCTCAAAGCCCGGCACCAGGCGTTTGTAGGAGTTGGTGGTGGGCGCGATGATGGCCGACAATGCCGGCCCATGCTTGATCAGCCCGCCGATGTAAAACAACGCCATCTGCGACAGCCCCGCATAGCCGTCGCCGGCGAAGAGCGGCTTCCCTGCCTTCCACAGCGACTGGTGGGTGTGCATGCCGCTGCCATTGTCCTGGAAAAGCGGCTTGGGCATGAAGGTCACGGTCTTGCCGTACTGGTTGGCGACGTTCTTCACGATGTACTTGTAGAGCATCATGCTGTCAGCCGACCGGATCAGCGAATCGAATTTCAGATCGATTTCGGTCTGCCCGCCGGTGGCGACCTCATGGTGGTGGCACTCGACGGTGAGGCCGCAGCTCTGCATGGTCATCGCCATCTCGGTGCGCAGGTCCTGATAATGATCGGTGGGAGCGACTGGGAAATAGCCTTCCTTGTAGCGCGGGCGGTAACCCAGGTTGTTCTCGACGCGGCCGGAGTTCCAGCGGCCCTCTTCGGCGTCGATGAAGTAAAAGCCTTCGTGCTCGTTCTGATCGAAGCGCACGTTGTCGAAGATAAAGAACTCGGCTTCAGCGCCGAAATACGCGGTGTCGGCGAGGCCGGTCGAGGCCAGATACATTTCGGCTTTCTTGGCGATGTAGCGCGGATCGCGGTCATAGCGCTGTTTGGTGACGGGATCGATCACGTCGCACACCATCACCAGCGTCGGCACCTCGGTGAAGGGATCGAGCATGTACCGGGCGGGATCGGGAATGAGCAGCATATCGCTCTCATGAATGGCCGCCCATCCGCGGATGGATGAGCCGTCCATGCCAAAGCCTTCCTCGAAGGATGCCTCGCTCAGTTGAGCGATGGGGTAAGACACGTGATGCCACAGCCCGGGAAGGTCGGTGAAGCGCAGGTCGAGCACGCGTACGTTGTTCTCTTTGACGAAGGCCAGAACGGCTTTTGGATCAGGCTTAGTGTCAGGCATTAGGATTCTCCTTGTCCGTCGCTCGGGCGGAGATACATGAGTATTCGTACGTCTTGCGAGAACGGAGGTCGTGTTGCAATGAAGAATTTGCGGAATGGCCGGACACCCTTTCGGCAAACGAGGTCGAAAGGATGGAATACCCGATTTCGCCGGCTGGTCCGGCGGAGCGGTACGGCCTTCCGGAGTAGGAATTCGGAACTGCGAACTGCATTGGTTAGGAAATTGGCGTCGCCTCGGATGATCACCTAAGCGCACACCTCCAGCATACGCGCCACCAGAAAGCATGGCTCATACAATGTTTTTATGAGCGGCATAAAAGCGGCTTATTCGGCCTGACTTAATGATTTGCTGACGGGACCGCCGCTTACAGAATAGAGTGGAAGGTTCAGGGTGGAAAGAAACCGCGTTATCCAGGGCACGACCAAATTGGCTGTTCGGGTGGTGCGGCGCGTCGAGGGACTGATAAAGTTGGGCCTTTAGGCCCGGGAGGGCGTTTCGCTGATGCCTGCGCGGCCAGAGGTTTCGAGCGCGAGGTCCTCAGCGACTAAAGCCGGTTCTCATAGACAACTGCTTAACGCGGGCCTGCACTATACCCGAGCCGATTCTGAATGCTAAGTGCTAATTGCTAGTTGCTTATTGCTAAGTGCTGCCTTATGGACTTCGATCAGCTCGAAACATTTCTGGAGGTCGCACGGCTCAGCAGTTTCTCGCGGGCAGCAGAGCGTCGCTTTCGCACCCAGCCGGCGATTTCGTCGCAGATTCGCGCTCTGGAAGAGGAGGTCGGCGCCAAGCTGCTGGATCGCAGTGGCGGAAAAGTGGCCGTGACCGGGCCGGGCAAAGTTTTCCAGAAGTACGCCGAAGACGTGCTGGAGCAGCGCCGAGTCATGCTGGTCGCGCTGGCGGAGATGCATCGTGTGCCGCGCGGTGAGCTGGTGGTTTCCGCCAACGAAGGCACCTGCCTGCACATCCTGCCGGAGGTTTTCGCCGAGTTCAAGCGGCAGTACCCCATTGTCGCGGTCAGCGTGAAGCGGCAGGAGCACAACAAGATACTGGAGGCGATCATCGAGAATTCGTGCGACTTCGGCGTGGTGTCGATGCCGGTGCCCGACAAGCGCCTGACGGTGGTACCCATCCATCACGACAAACTGATTTTGATTACGTCGCCCCAACATCCCCTGGCCGCACAGAAGGCAGCGACGCTGGAGCAGATCGTGGAGTACCCGCTGCTGCTGCCTAAGGTGGGCCGCACGCGCGATGTGCTGGAGACGCTGTTCCATGATCGCAAACTGAAGCCCAAAGTATCGATGGAACTGGACTCCAGCGAATTGCTGAAGCGCTTCGTCGCGGCCGACGTTGGCGTCGGATTCATCCCGCGCTCCCACGTGGCCGAGGACCTGAAAGCGCACGCCCTGGCCGCGCTCAACCTGGCAGACGCCAGCATTCAGCGCGAACTGGCGCTGGTCTTTCGCAAAGACAAGGCGCTCAGCCGCGCCGCGTTGGCCTTCATTGATATTGCGGTGAAACTTAAAACGGTGGCGACGGCGAGCACGGCGCGATGAGGCATCCCTGGAATTTTTTCCAATTCCGATTCTTTTAATATGGTATTCACACGATCGTTTAACCCGCGTATGTTACTTTTAACGATTCAGTAACAATTATTCTTTTTGGAGAATGTCACATTGGCCAAAGACATGGTCCCCAAGCGCATCTTCCTCACCAAGGGAGTGGGGAAACACCGTGAGCGGCTCACCTCGTTCGAATTGGCGCTGCGCGATGCTGGTATTGCCGCCCAAAATCTGGTGCGCGTGTCGTCCATCTTCCCGCCTAACTGCAAGCTGGTGCCGCGCAAGGACGGCCTGCAGTACCTGTCGCCGGGAGAGGTCACGTTCGCAGTGGTGGCGGAGAACTCGACGCGCGAGCCGCACCGGCTGACGGCAGCGTCGATTGGACTGGCGATTCCGGCAGACCGCAGTACGTATGGATATTTGAGCGAGCATCACTCCTTCGGCGAGACCGACGATGTGGCCGGAGACTACGCCGAAGAGTTGGCCGCCGAAATGCTTGCCACCACGCTCGACGTGGAGTTCGACGCTGATAAGTCGTGGGACGAGAAGAAAGAGGTCTATCGGCTGTCGAACAAGATCGTGCGCACCGCCAACGTCACGCAGAGCGCCGTGGGCGACAAGCGGGAGCGCTGGACCACGGTGATTGCGGCAGCGATATTGATTTTCGAGTAGTGAGAGAAGCGCGAGTGGAATTTGTCAGCATTTTTTGACTGACCGATTCAGCTTAGGATCACAGACGCTGATTATTATCACTCGATCCCTGCTATCAAAATCGAATTGAAGGCCGGAGGGATAATATATCCAAGTCTTCTTCCGATTTGCAACGCGCACCGGCCCACCTTCACACTGGGGTTTACCCAGCATATTGATCACTTTGGTTTTAGGCGTGTGAAAACCTATTCCACCGAGGGTCACCGGAGATCTCCTAGTATGACCCTCTACATTTGCATCGTAAAAAAACAACCGCTTGACCCAGCGCGAACACCCAAAGTCAACGTCGATTCCCGCGCTCTTATACACGTAAAACAAATGATCGGCTAGCGGACGTTTTTCGTCGGGACTACCCAAAATCAACTCGACATCCGTTATGGATTGACCTATCCGTAGATCCGATGTTCCCTTACCGGGAGTAATGTGGCCGCCCGGCCATGAAATCAAGGGGTGAGTCTTAGCAACGGGAAGATTTTTTGTGTCAAGCTTTAAGTGCATCAGTGTCGTTCTCCCCGCCGGGCGTGAGGTTCTGATTTTTCCGTTCGCTTCTTGCTTAGGTGCTTCTTGCGGGTACTGAGTTTCTCCAGTTCCGAAATGTCCGCCGGCGTCTTATTGGGCTTCGCACTTAGTGCCTCGAAGGCTCGGTTGACGCTCGTGAGCTGCTCTTCAACGGTTGCAACACGCTTGGGATTCCGTTTTCTGACATTTCTTTGTCCAGAGGTCATTAGCTGCTCTTGATACAGCGAGCCTCAAGCTGAACTCAACCAAGACTTTCAGAGGCAAAATTGATGCTCCTGGGAACGATTCTCTCACACCAGTGTTGGGGCAGGACAGTTCCCTACTTCTTTGACTCGATGATGATTTCACGTCAGCCAGGCAGGCTGTTTCCCACTCAGCATCGTAGGTCACTAACTGCTAAAAGCTAACAGCTAGTTGCTACCCCGCTTCTTGGAGAATTCGTCGCCGGGCTGCCAGCCTATGGTTGCCGGCTGATTTGCGGCCTGCCATCCCAGCGCAATTCCAAATTGTGCCATCACCGCGTCGCCGCGGAAATCCATCTCCGGATGGTACTCGTCACTGGGTTGATGGTAGTGCTTGGAGACGTATTCCTGGGCCTGCTGCTTCCCCCACGCGGCATCATGGCCCTGATACTTGTCGCCTTCGTTAATGGCGAAGGCGGGCACGCCCACCCGCGCCAGGCTGAAGTGATCTGAGCGGAAATAGTGTCCCGCGAGGGGTTGCGAGTCGGGCACAATCGCCAGGCCAAATTCGTGGGCGGTGCGCTCGACCGTGGGATAGAAATTGGTGCGCTCTGCGCCCGCAACGTTTACCTGCTCGGGCACACCGAGCGGCGGCACGTCATCGTAATTCAGGTCGAGCGAAATCTCTTTCGCGGGGACCGGCGGATGCAAGCCCAGATACTCGGAGCCGCGCAATCCCTGCTCTTCCGCGGTGACCGAGGCAAAGTAAACAGAACGCTTCGGCGACTGGGGCGCCTCCGCGAAGGCGTGCGCGATCTCCAGCAGAATGCCGACGCCTGTGCCGTTGTCCTGCGCGCCGTTGTAAATGTTGTCGCCCGGCATGCCCGGCACGATGCCCAGGTGATCGTAATGCGCGGTGTAGATGACAGCGCCGCCTTTCAGCTTGGGATCGGAACCTTCGCGCTTGGCAATTACATTGCTCGATTCAAACGGCCGCACCTTGCTGACGATGTGGGCCTTCAGCCTGGCCGGCAACGTGACCGCCTTGAAACCCGGCTTCTGCGCTGCGGCCAGCATCTCGTCGAGGTTCATGCCGCAAGCCGCGGCAAGTTTCGCGGCAACATCAAGTTGAATCCACGAGGCGACTTTCAACTTGGGAGCGGGATCGTCGCGCAGATACGCGCGCTCGCCCGACCACGAGTTACGCACCACGTTCCAACCGTAGCTGGCCATGTCGGTCTTGTGGATGAGGATGACGCCCGCGGCTCCCATGCGCGCCGCCTGTTCGTACTTGTAGGTCCAACGGCCGTAGTAAGTGAGGGCCTTGCCGCCGGCGAAAAACTTCGAGTCGGTGGAAGGCGGCTGGTTAACCAGCATGAGCAGCACCTTGCCCTTTACATCGACGTCCTTGTAGTCGTTCCAGTTGAACTCGGGAGCGTCGATGCCATAGCCGATCCACACGATGGGGGCGTCAATGTCGTTCACGGTTTTGGTGGTTTCGTCCATGGCCACGAAGTCCATGCGGTTGCGCAAATTCATGGGGTCGCCTTTGTCGGGCACCAGGGCAAACGTGGTGTCGTCCTGCGTGGCAATGCCCAGCATTGCCACTTTCTGAAGATAGCTGCCGTGGTCGCCGGCGGGTTCGAGCCCGTACAACGCAAACTGCGTGGCAATGTACTCGGCGGCGATATCGCCACCGCGCGCGCCGGTGCCGCGGCCCTCCAGCAGATCGCTGGCCAGAAATTTCACGTGTGCGCGAATCTTCTCCGGATCGACGGTGGCCATGGCATGTTCGGCCGCCGCGGGAAGCCCGGCTACGTGGGGTACCGGGACCGCGGCTTTCGCCGAACCCTGGGCCAGTAGTGAAATTGGTGTCAGCGACGAGAAGATGAGGGCGATCAGTGCGGCTCTGCGCATAACAGGAAATCTCCAGTGGAGTCAGGGATGAAGGTAGAAACCCATCATTCTACGCGAAAGGAAGCGGCGTGGGCGCAGATGAACATTATTCACCACAGAGGCACGGAGATCACAGAGAAAAACGGTAATGTCCTAAACTTGCGTTGCTGACAACAGTCGGGTTACTTTGGCCTTTACCTCGCCCCAAACCCTTGTATAGCGCCATTAAGAGCCAGCCGACTGAGATGAATACCATGGCGTTTAGGGTTCCCAGTCCGAATGTTCTGCCGATGAATTTGTCCACTGGATCGCCGAAGGAGATGATACAGGGGCATACTGGGCACATAAAGAAAAGTTGATGGAGATTTAGGGCAGGGTTGAAGCCGATCAGATAAGCGTAGAAGTAGGCGGCAACAAAATATCCTAGAAGCGCAAGAATCGTGGTTATCGCCAGGCCGCGCTTGTGATCTTTAACGTCCGAAGTCCAGAAGTCAAAGAGGCTCTTTAAGGCTCCATACATGATCTGTTAGACCTGCCTCCATCGCTTTAAGACACTACCAGAAAAACTCGAACTCCGTGTCTCTGTGTCTCTGTGGTTTAGTTTCTATTGCAGGGTCTGCCTACCAGACCCGGCAAGCCGGTTTGCGCACCATAGGTGCATCCGCTTTGCAGCCGTATGCTTTCTGGAACTCGGGCATGTTTCCGACTACGCCATTGACGCGAAATTTTCCCGGCGAGTGTTCATTGACCCCGGCCATCATGCGCGCGTATTCAGGACGGTCCTTCTCGCACCAGATCTGGCCCCAGCCCACGAACAGGCGCTGCTCGGGGGTGAAGCCGTCGATCGACTTCTGAGGAGCATTGCCCAGCACGTTGAGCAATGCCATATCGGCAATGCGCAGGCCGCCGTTGTCGGCCGTGTTCTCGCCGAGCGTCAGTTGTCCGCGAACGTGAACGTCGTCAACCGCGACGAAACTGTCGTACTCGTTGACGATGCACGCTTCTAACTTGTCGAACTGTTCGCGATCTTTGGCCGTCCACCAGTTGCGCAGATTTCCCTGGGCATCGAACTGGCTGCCCTCATCGTCGAAGCCGTGGGTGAGTTCGTGGCCGATGACCGCGCCGATGGCGCCGAAGTTTACCGCGTCGTCAACTTTGGGATCGTAGAATGGCGGCTGTAGAATGCCGGCCGGAAAGTTAATGTTGTTTTCCTGCGGATTGTAATAGGCGTTCACCGTAGGCGGCGTCATGCCCCACTCGCTGCGGTCCACCGGCTTGCCAATCTTGTTCAACTGCCGCTTGAACTCGAATTGATTAGCCCGCGATGCATTGCCCAGGGCATCGCCACGAACGACGGTCAGCGTACTGTAGTCGCGCCAATTGTCGGGATAGCCGATCTTGTTCTCGATGTGCGACAGCTTGTCGAGCGCCTGCTTCTTGGTCTCTTCGGTCATCCACGACAGCTGGGTGATGTCGGTTTTGAGCGCACCCTCCAGTTCGTGCACCATCTTCAGCGTGGCGGCCTTGCTCTCCGGTGGGAATTCTTCGGCGACATAGGCCTTGCCCAAGGCCTCGCCCAAGTCTCCATTCGTGAACTGCACGCAGCGTTTCCAGCGGGGACGAAGCTCCTTGGCCCCGGTCAGGATTTTTCCGTAGAAGGCGAAGTTTTCGTTCACAAAGGCGGCCGGCAGCAACGGCGCGGCGCGATGTGCGGTTTGCCAGCGCAGGTACGTCTTGATGTCGTCGAGACTGCTGGTCGCCACCAGTTGGTTCATGCCCTTCACAAAATCAGGCACCGAAACATCGAGACTGTCGAAGCTGGGACCGGCGATGGTAACGAAATAATCCTTCCAGAGAAAGGCGGGGCTCAGTTGTTGCAGCTGAGCGGTCGTCATCTTGTGATAGACCTTGTTGGGATCGCGCCGCTCCACCCGGTCCATCGAGGCTGTCGCCAGCGCGGTCTCCAGGGTCATGACGACCTTGGCATCGGCCGCAGCCTTCTCCGGCGACTCGCCCAGCAACTGGAACATGTTGGTAACGTGCTGCACATACTGGCTGCGCAGCTCGACCGACTTCGGATCGGTCTTCAGATAGTAATCGCGATCGGGAAGGCCCAGCCCGCCCTGATCGGTGCCGGCAATCTCCATCATGGAGTCCTTGGCGTCGGGCTCAGAACCAAAATCGAAGAGCACATGTACGCCGTTGCTGTGCAACACGCCGATGAGCGCCGGGAGTTGCGACTTGTCCTGGAGCGCGGCAATGCGGTCCAGCATCGGCTTCAGCGGCGCCGTGCCCTTGGCATCGATGCCCGCCTCGTCCATGCAGGAGTAGTAATAGTCGCCAATCTTCTGGTCGTTGGAGGAACGGCTGGGATTGTCGGCTGAGGTCTTGTCCAGAATATTGCGCAAGATCAACTGATTGCGTTCGTGCAGCTCGTTGAAGCGGCTCCATTCGGGCTGGTCCGCAGGAATTTCATTGTTCTTGACCCAGTTGCCGCAAGCGTACTGGTAGAAATCGACGCAAGGGTCGGCGGTCTTGTCCATGGCGTTCAGATCGAAGCTGGGAACGTTCTTGATTGCCGTAGTCGATGAACTGGCGGGGCTTTGCGCCTGTGCTGCAAGTGCAGCAACCAGGACACAAACGATAAGAGAGAGACGTCGCATGTAGGACCTCATTGTGAAGTAAGGGCGAAATTGTTTTAGTTCCTTAAGAATAAGGTTCTCGGACAGGTGTAGCTTCAGCCCATGCCATGGCCTTGTGTGGGTCCTGAGAACTGTAATCTTCTATAATCCGCATATGACGCACTTGACCTTACCAGTAGTGATCGAAGGCGACCAAGACGGATATTTTGTTTCCTGCCCAACACTACAAGGCTGCTATAGCCAGGGAGAAACCTACGAGCAGGCGGTGGAAAACATAAAGGATGCTATTGAACTGCACATCCAAGACCGACTCGCTGCCGGCGAAGATATTCCCGAACCTGCCTCTGTCAGTCTCTCGACAGTCGAAATAGCAGTCTAATGCCAAAGCTCCCACGCCTGAACGCCCGCCAAATTGTTGCAGCGCTGGAGAAGGCGGGATTCTCATTCGCTCGGCAGAGCGGGAGCCACATAATCTACAAGAATTCAGCCGGCAGGCGGGTTACCGTTCCTTTCCACGGCCCAACCACCCTTCATCCGAAACTGCTCAAAACCATCATGCGGGATGCCGACATCAGTGTTGAACAACTGCAAGAACTCTTGTAACTCTGGGCCAGTGCACCAATGTTCAATGCGCGCTGATCCACGCAAAAGTTCGGCAGGAACCGATGCCCTGCCGAATGACTGAGTACGCTATAGCCCTACCAGACCCGGCAGGCATTTTCGCGCACCATGGGCTGGCCCGCCTTGCAGCCGAAGGCCTGCTGGAACGCGGCCGAATTCTGCACTGCCCCATTCACGCGCCAGCGTCCGGGTGAATGCGGATCGGTGATCGCCAACACTCGCGCCTGCTGGTCGGTCACGTTCTGGCACCAGATCTGGCCGTAGGCCAGAAAGAAGCGTTGCTGCGGCGTGTAACCGTCAATCGGCTTCACCGGAGTATTGCCGATGATGTTGGTCAGCGCCATGTAGGCCAGCTTGAGCCCACCGTTATCGGCGGTGTTCTCACCGAGCGTCAGCTTGCCGTTGACGTGTACTTCGCCCTTGTCGTCTTTCACGGCGACAAAGCTGGAATATTCATCGGCGGTGCAGCTGGCGCGTTCTTCGAAGGCCTTGCCGTCCTCCACCGTCCACCAGTCCTTCAGATTTCCCTCAGCATCGTACTTGCGGCCCTGATCGTCGAAGCCATGGGTCAACTCGTGACCGATCACCACTCCGATGCCGCCGTAGTTCACCGCGTCGTCCATGCTCATGCCGTAGAACGGCGGCTGTAGGATGCCGGCCGGAAAGTTGATGTCGTTCATCGGCGGACGGTAATAGGCGTTCACCGTCGGCGGAGTCATGGACCAGTCTTTGCGATCGGTCGGCTTCTCCATCTTGTTGTACTGGCGATGGGTCTCGAAGGAGGCCGCGCGCATCGCATTGCCGGCGAAATCGTCACGTTTGACGACGACCGTGCTGTAGTCGCGCCAGGTGTCGGGATAACCAATATTGTTGACGATCGCGGCCAGCTTCACATACGCCTGCTGCTTGGTGGTGTCTGACATCCAGGTCAACTGCCCGACGTCGGTGTGCATGGCCTGCTCGATAGCTTGCACCATCTTGACGGTGCGCGCCTTGTTGTCGGGCCCAAATACTTTGTCAACGTAGAGCTGGCCGAGGGCCATGCCGAGGCTGCGATCGGTGGAGCGGATGCAGCGCTTCCAGCGCGGCTCAATCTCTTTCTGCCCGCCCATGTATTTGCGATTGAATTCGAAATCCTCGTCCACGAATGCCTTGGGCAGCCCGGGAGCGTAGATGTCCAGGACGCGCCAGCGGAGATACGTTTTCCAATCGTCGAGCGGCACGGCATTGAGTTGCTCGTTCACCGCCTTGAAGAAATCAGGATTGCCGACGTTGAGGCTGGAAAACTTAGGCGAGCCGTTATCGGCGAAATACTGGGTCAGCTCGAAGTTTGGGGCCAGCTCGACGACCTCGGTCGTCTGCATCATGTGGTCGCGCTTCTTGGGATCACGCCGTTGGGTGCGGTCCATGGCGGCCTTCGCCAGTCCGGTCTCGACGGCCAGCACCGTCTTGGCTTCAGCGGCGGCGGCTTCTGGTTTATCGCCCGCCAACTCGAACATCTTCTGCACGTGCTCCTGGTACTTGGCGCGCGTCTCCACCGACTTGGCGTCGTCCTTGATGTAGTAGTCGCGGTCGGGCAGCGTGATTCCGCCCTGGTCAAGATTGGGAATGGTCAGGCTGGAATCATGCATGTCGGGCTGCGGATAGAAAGCGAACAGCGCCGAGATGCCATTGCTGTGCAGGTAGGCGACTTGCGGGATGAGCTCCTGCTTGGTCTTGATGGCTGCGATGCGCTCCATCTCAGGCTGCAGCGGTGTGGTTCCCTTCTTCTCGACGGTGGCCTCGTCCATGCAGGCGGCATAGTAGTCGCCAACTTTCTGCTGGATGGCGCTGTGCTTTCCCGGCGCCTCCGCCTGATTGAGAAGGTCGCGCAGGACGTAGAGATTGTGATCGCTCAACTGATCGAAGCGGCCCCATCGTGTTTTGTCTGACGGGATGGGATTGTTCTTCATCCAGTTTCCGCAAGAGTATTGATAAAAATCGACGCAGGGATCGATAGTCTTGTCGATGGCGGTCAGATCGAAGTTGGGAATTTGCTTGGGAAACTCAGGAGAGGAAGAAGACGAGGGCGATGTCTGTGCAACAGAAAGTGCGACCGCCAGCAGCATGAAAACGGCGAGAAAGCGAATCCGCATATTTGCCTCTTGTATGAGTTGGCGCTCCGCAACAAGCCAGCCGGCTGGCGAGGCGCCTTGACCAAAGGTAGGACCGAGTTGCGTCCTGCAGAGACGAAGAAAATCTCCACAGGAAACAGTACTACAACGGCCATTAGACTGGGAACTTAGTGCTGGGTAAGCAGGAAAAAAGTGGCGGCACTCATACGGCGTTTGACACCGCGGCAATCCGTGAAAGGGCACGGCTTCACCCGTGCCGCAAATTCTTTTCTTTGATTGTGGCTTCAGCCACTGAGGGATAACCCTGGATTACCCTCAGAACAGCTTCAGGTGGATGGTCAGGTATTTCTTGGGATCCTGACGGACGGCTTTAATCAGGTCGCGCGTCTCTATCAGCAGCTTATTGGTATTGTCGTACATCGCAGGATCTCTGAGGAACTTGCCGGCGCTGCCCTCGCCCTTGTCGAGCCGGTCAGCAATGGCATCCAGGTGAGTGATGGTTTCGTCGAGCTTGCGCGCCAATGCCTCGTCTTTGGCAAACTTGCCGAACGTGCCTTTTCCGGCATTGATACCGCCGATCAGCTCGTTGGACTGAGTGATGACCTTGTTGGCGTTGTCATAGAGGGACGGATCTTTAATGAACTTGCCGATGGTGCCGTTGCCATTATTGATCTGATCGATAATCCCGTTAAGTTTGTCGATGGAGGCATTGGCCTTGTCGTAAAGTTCGTTGCTGTTGATGAGCTTGCCGATGGTGCCATTTGCCGAGTTGAGCTGGCCGACAATCTGCTGCATCTGGGCCAGCGTGTCGTTCGCGCGATTGAACAGCGCGGGATCGTAAATAATTTTGCCGATGGATCCCTGTCCGCTCTGAACGTAGGTAAGAATGTTGTCCAGCCGCTTCACCAGAGTGTCAACATTTTCCAGCGTGCTCTGGCTGGCACGCACCACGTCCTGCAGTTGAGGCGAATCCTTGGTGGGCAGTTCCACGCCGGCTTGCATGGGGCCGCCCTTCGCCTGGCGGCAATCCATGTCCGCAAAAACTTCACCCAGAACGCCGGCCGTGGTCAGCTCAACCACGCAATCGCTGTGCATGGTGTCGGCGAACTTGGTGGTGATCTTCATGGTCACCTCCACCGGCGCCAGGCGACGTTTGGGATCGGCAACCACGCGAATTCCCACCACGTTCCCAATGTCCACGCCTTCCAGGCGCACCGGGGCACCCACGCGCAGACCCCCGGCGTTATCGACGTAAGCACGAACTTCAATTTTCTTGGTGAACAGACCGGTGGTGCCGGTCATGACGAAAATGAGAACTGCAAGGGTTATGAGGGCGACAAGTACGGTCAGTCCCACGCGGAGCTGCGACCACTTCACCTGTTTTTCGCTTGGCACGTTCTAACGATCGCCCCTTGCACACGCCTGCCGCATCCCGCGACCGCGCTGCCCGATTGCACTCCCGCAAGCCCCCGATGATAACATGCCCGCGCAAGCGCACCCAGCACAAGTATGAGAAGTGCGCCGCAACGGTCAGAAGCTGGCAGATTTCCCGCGAGATCTTGGGGTGCCCCATCCTTTCGCCGCCTTTGCGAAAGGGTGGGAATGAGAGATACCGACCCGAGTTATTCCCCAAGTTATCGTAGGCCCATCTTGAAGGGCACTCGTATCTAAGTTACTATCGGTGTGATCCGCAAACGACCGTTCTCCGCCTGCAAGTAAAGAATCGTTGACCGAAAGTTATCTTCAACGCATCTCATGCAGGAAGGGCAAAACCAGATTTTCTCGGGCTTCGGAAATCCTGCTTCGTTCTCTCGAGCGCTTTGATTAGGTATATAGTACCGAGGCACTTCGGCTAGAGCGTCCATGCCATGTTCACTGACCATAAGTTCGATATTGTACCTTGCCTCTGAACCACAACAAATGCATGACGTACCCGAGTTGAGACATCGCCAGTTTCCTCACGTATCGGCTTCTTTGTCGCCAAAATATCCGATAGCGTACGTTAGCACAGCCCGGATAATCACGACTCCGTATGTTTGCCTGTGCCGCCTCGATCATTACGATCGCTGTGTCGGGGAGTTTGGAGGCTCGCCCGAAACTGGCATTAATCCCCCGGATTTCGCGATTTGTTCGACGAGATGATAGAAGTTTCGAGGATTGAACTTTCCAGAGGGCGGCAATTCTGCACTCGCCGCAATTTGTAAAACAGCGTCGTGAATTCCCGTCTCCCCGCTTTCTCTGCTGCACTCGTCACAAACATCTTGTACCCAAGCTTTACCACCCGGATGTCGCAGAACATCGATCATCGCGTCAATCCGATTATGCACCGACATCACTCGTGAGAAGCGCTCATCATCGGGAAGCCCCAATCCGCGATAGTGTTGCGTAATTGCCATCATGAATCTGGTTATCGGCAAATCAGCAATCCTGTAAGTCGTGGTACTGCCATCTGTATCCTCCAACGTAATGGTTCGCTCTGCAGGGCTCTCCATAGGCATTTTGTTACGGCCTGCAGCATCGCCCAGCAGCAGACAGAACTTAAATTCGTCAGGATCAATTGGCGCTCTAAATCGCTTCGGAATGACGTCCCGGCTTCGGTTGCGCTTAATCCGACGTTTGGCCACTTGCCCTCCTCTAGACACTCATCATATCCGTCACCCATTTGTGAATCTAGGTAGGAAAGCTGTGGATTTTGTCGCCGTAATTGGTTTATTTCAAAGATTCCCGGCACTTCGCTTCCCGGTTGAGTTTCTCTCCCGCTTTCTCTACCATCCAGAGTTCTTCATCCCTCATCAGGCGGAATGCCGGTGGACAAGCTCAGGGTGCTGATCACGCGCGAACGCATCGCCGCCAAGGTGGCGGAGATGGGGCAGCGCATCAGCCAGGATTTTGCCGGCGAGCCGGTCGTGCTGATCGCCGTGCTGAAGGGCGCCACCATTTTTCTCGCCGACCTGGCGCGCCAGATCTCGCTCGACGTCAGCTTCGACTTCATCGCGGTGTCGAGCTACGGGAATTCCAAAGTGCAAACTGGCGAGGTCACGCTGCTCAAAAACGTGGACGGCTCCATGGCCGGCAGGAACATCATCCTGGTGGAAGATATTCTTGACACCGGATTGACGTTGACCTGCATCCAAAGCATGTTGCGTGCCCACCAGCCGAAGTCGCTGAAAATTGCGGCGCTGCTGGATAAAGTGTCGCGGCGCGTTCAGCCGGTCTCCGGGGATTACGTGGGTTTCGAAATTCCCGACGAGTTTGTGGTGGGATACGGGCTGGACTTCGCCGAGCATTATCGTAATTTGCCGGATATTTGTGTGCTGGAGTCCGGCCCCGAAACGGATTAGAATCTCGGGTGCTCATGTCTGCGAACCTTTCTGTCGTAAACGGCGCGCCGGCCATTCACGTGAGCGACTGGCGTAGCGCGGCCCACCTTATCGATCACACCTTACTTAAGCCCGATGCCACGCGCGACCAGGTGATCGCGTTGTGCGACGAGGCCGCCGAGTACGATTTCCATGCGGTCATCGTGAACCCGGCCTACGTCGCCCTGGCTGCCGCCCGGCTGCACGGCTCGCCGGTGAAGGTCGGCACGGTGGTGGGCTTTCCGTTCGGCGCCAATCTCACCCTGACCAAGCTGGCGGAAGCGGAAACCGCTTTGCGCAATGGCGCGCACGAGCTGGATATGGTGCTCAACCTGGGTGCGCTGAAGTCGGGCGACCGCCTGCTGGTGCAGCATGAAATGCGGAGCCTGGCTCGGCTGGCCCACGAGCACGGTGCAATCCTTAAAGTGATACTTGAGACTTGCCTGTTGAACCAGATCGAGAAAATCCTGATTTGCTCGCTGGCGCTGGAAGAGGGCGTGGACTTCGTGAAGACCTCGACCGGATTCGGGGATGCGGGCGCGACTGCCGCTGACGTGGTTTTGATGCGGGGCGTGGTTGGACACAAGGCGGGCGTGAAGGCGGCGGGCGGCATTCGGACCGCAGCCCAGTTCATGGACATGATCGATGCTGGCGCTAATCGCATCGGCAGCAGCGCCAGCATCGAGATTGTGCGCCAATTGCGCGCCGCTTCCGACGATCGATCCGACGCAAACTTGTAGGCAATACCTCTTAGGGCCGGGCAGTAGCCTTTTCAGCGGTAGCCGCTCGTTCTTCAAGTTCCTCAGCTTCTCTGCTAAGCCGTTCGGCGTGATCTCTTAGCTGACGCGCCCGCATACGCTATTTCTCAGGAGAGCCTTTTTCTAGCCGAGCCTCTTGCATCCCAATGGCCTGCCACTCGCCTTTGGGCCTCAGCCGTTTCTTCATGGCAACAGTGTCACACAGGCATTGGAGATTGGCTACTCTATCGAATTTCAAACTGTGACAGTACCTACGGACGGGCCAAATTATTTCCCCGCGCATCATCTGTGCTACAGTCTCCCGAACATATGACCCAAGGTCCCGAACCCACCAACGGATCGGCGCATACGCCGGAACTCTATTGCCCCACTTGCGCGCGCGAGGTGGATGATCCGCTCACTTGCGGCGACTGCTCGGCGGTGATCTGCCGCGCCTGCGGCACGCCGCTCGAGACGGCCGAGGACCTCGGCATCGGCTGAGCCATGTCGCACCCCAGCCCAGTCCAGCCCAGCCCAGCGCGGCCAGCCGTCGCAGCCCAACATGGGCCATCGCTGGTGCGCGGCCTCTCGCTGACCGACTCCGTTATGCTGCTCGCCGGCGGCATCATTGGTTCCGGAATCTTTCTCACCGCCGGGCCGATCGCCTCCGCCGTGCGCACGCCATTATTTTTTCTGGGAGTGTGGCTGGCAGGCGGGCTGATCTCGCTGCTGGCGTGCTTCGCCTTCGCCGAAATGGGTGCGATGTTTCCCGAGGCGGGCGGGCAATACGTCTATCTGCGCGAGGCCTACGGCGAGTTCCCGGCATTCCTTTACGGCTGGATGATTTTCACCGTCGGCCAAAGTGGCACCATCGCTGCGCTCGCCGTCGGCTTCGCCGAATACTTCGGATCGGTTTTGCCCATTGCGTCCGCTCATCTTCCGGTGGCGACCATTTTCGGATTGACGCTCACCCGCGGCCATCTGATTTCCATCTGCGCCATCGTTCTGCTGACCGCCGTCAACGTGCTTGGCCTGAAACGCGGCTCCACGCTGATCAACGTCGCGACCTGGGCGAAGTTTGCGGCCATCGGACTGTTCGTCGTGCTTGGCCTCGCCATCGGTCACGGCCATTGGTCGAACTATGCCGTCAGCATTCCGGTGAGCCAGCCGATGTCGCTGGGCGCGATGGTTTCCGCATTCGGCGTGGCCCTCATCGGGGTCTTCTGGGCATTCGATGGCTGGGTTTACATCACGTGGGTGGCGGGGGAAATCAAGAATCCGCAACGCGTGCTGCCGCGCGCCATGGTGATGGGCGTGTTGCTGGTCGGCGTCATCTACCTGGCGGTGAACGCGGTTTATCTTTACGCGCTGCCCATCACCACCGTGGCCAGGGAAGAAACCATCGCCCATGCCGCGGCGGCCACGCTGCTGGGAGGCAACGCCGCGCGCTGGCTCAGTGCCGTGATCGCGCTGTCGTGCTTTGGAGCGATGTCGTGCGCCATCCTCAGCAGCGCGCGGGTTTCGTTTGCCATGGCGCGCGACGGCGTCTTCTTTCATGCCATGGGACGAGTGCATCCGCGCTATCGCACACCCGCTTTCAGCCTGATTTCGCTGAGCGCGTGGGCGGCGGTGCTGGCGCTCAGCGGCACCTTCGACCAGCTCTACACCTATGTGATGTTCATGATGGTGCTGTCGTACACGGCGGCGGTGGCCGGACTGTTTGTGCTGCGGCGGACCCATCCGAACCATCCGCGCCCGTATCGTTGCACCGGCTATCCCTATTTGCCGGCTCTTTACGTGCTGATGGCGGGCGCCTGGGCGCTGAACTCCGTGGTCACGCGCCCCAAAGAAACGCTGATCGGCATCGCGATTGTTTTTCTCGGCGCACCGTTCTACTGGTTCTGGCGCTGGCAGCTGAAAAGGAAGCCGGAAGAGCTGAAGGAGTTTGAGTAGCCCTCACGCGTTGCTCACCGCAGCCGTTGTCGTATATCATGGTATATATCAGCCTGAGTTGGAGCTCTCTTATGTCGCGCACCGCCAAACTCTTTCGCAACGGTCGCAGTCAGGCCGTCCGCCTGCCCGCCGATTATCGCTTTCAGGGCACTGAAGTATATATCCGCCGCACCGGCTCGGGGGACGTCGTCCTGTCACGGAAACCCGAATCCTGGAGCGACTTCTTTGAGTTGATGAAGACTGTCGATGTGCCCAAAGACTTTCTCGCGGACCGTAATGACACGCCGCCGCAGAAGCGAAATCTGTTCTGATGCCGGCTCTCTATTTGCTGGATACCAATACGGCCAGCTACATCATCAAAGGCAATTTTCCCCTTGTGCGGAGGCGCCTGGTGAAAGTGGCGATGGACCAGGTAGCGATATCGGTCGTCACCGAGGCGGAATTGCTGTTTGGGGTGGTTCGGAGGCCAGAGGCGACCCGTCTGAAGATCGCAGTGGAAGAGTTCCTTCTGCGCGTCGATGTTCTGCCATGGGATTCTGAAACAGCCCGCAGCTATGCTGAGATTCGAGCGGCGTTGGAACGCCAAGGGTCAGTCCTGGGCAACCTCGATCTCATGATTGCCGCCCAGGCCGTTTCTGCCCACGCGGTGCTAGTTACAAACGACCGTGGCTTCCGCTGGGTGAAAAGTTTGCAGATTGAGGACTGGACCAAGCCGCACTGACGTGCGAGTTACCAACCCACAAATGATTGCGTCAATCTGAGGCGCCGCTTAATTCGATGCTCACCCTTGCCGAAGCCGCCGAACAAATTCGCACCCGCCAACTCTCTCCCGTAGAGCTCACTCGCGCATGTTTCAAGCGCATCGAGCGGCTGAATCCGACCCTGAATTCGTTCATCACCGTCACGCCGGAAGTTGCGCTGGAACAGGCGCGGCAAGCTGAAACGGAAATCATGGCCGGCCGCTGGCGCGGTCCGCTGCACGGCATTCCGATTGGCCTGAAAGATCTGGTCGATACCGCGGGCGTGCGCACCACGGCGGCCAGCAATCAATTCCGCGATCGCATTCCCACCGAAGACGCTGTCCTGGTCCGCCAGTTGAAGCAGGCGGGTGCAGTGCTGATTGGCAAACTGAATCTGCACGAGTTCGCGTTTGGCGGCAGTGGCATCGTGAGTGCCTTTGGGCCCGCGAAAAATCCGTGGGACCTGGAACGTGTTACCGGGGGAAGCTCGTCTGGCTCTGCGGCAGCAGTTGCGGCGGAGCTTTGTATCGCAGCCATCGGGACTGATACGGCGGGATCGATTCGCTGCCCGGCGGCGCTGTGCGGAATCGTCGGACATCGCCCCAGTGCAGGTCTGCTGAGTTGCCGCGGAATAATCCCGCTTTCCACGTCGTTCGATACGCCCGGCCCCATGACACGCACGGTGCAAGATGCGGCCCTTCTGCTTGGCGCGCTGGTGACCGATTTGGGCGCTTCTGCGCCCAACGATTGGGCCGCGCTCGACGACAGCGTGGCTGGACTAAGAGTCGGAGTCGCTCGCAACAGTTTCTTCGACGATCTTCAACCCGATGTTGCTTCGTGCGTGGAAGAAGCCGTCGCCGTCATCGGGACTCTGGTGGCGCAGCTTGCGGATGTCGAGCTCAAAGTCGGCGGACATCGCACCATTTTCAACGCTGAGATTTACGAGTACCACGAAACGATGGTGACGCAACATCCGGAACTCTACCAGCCGCAGACGTTGCCTAGAATTCTGAAGTGTGCCGGCATCAGCGCCACCGATTACATTCGCGACTGGCGCAGCCTGGACGAAGAGCGCAGTCGAGCGGAAGAACTATTTCAGCGGGTGGCCGTGGTCGTCACACCAACGGTCCGAGTGGCAGCGCCGCGAATTTTTGAACTCGAAGCCCTGGGAATCGACGGCCTGCGACCGTTCGAAACAAAATATCTGCTGCGGAACACTTCGCCCTTCAGCGTGCTCTACTGGCCCAGCATCTCGGTGCCCTGCGGATTCACGCGGGACGGATTGCCCGTGGGACTGCAAATCTCGGGCAAGCCCGGAGCCGATGCGACCGTGTTGCGAATTGCTCATGCCTACGAACAGGCGACACCGTGGCACCAGCGCACGCCCCACCACTGAGTCTGTCGTGTCATCCTGAGCGAAGCGAAGACCCTATTCCTGCGCAGTATCGTGGCCTTGCTCCAAAAAAACTCACTGCCTCTTCATCTCCGGCACTGGCTCCACTATGTCGAACAGGCGCATGTCCACCGCAACCTTCTTGTTCTTGCCCGCGCCGTCGGCAAACTTCTGCGCGGCGTCCAGCATGAAAGCGTTGGCGAAGCGCGCGCCACAGATGACGTCGTCGGACGTGAAAGAGGTGCGTGTCTGGACGGTGGTTGAGAAAATCTCGTCGAAAGCACTGAGCAACACCAGAAATTCCGATTGCGATTTCCGCATCGACTCCTGCGTCTCGCCATGCAGCGGGCTGGTTTCGTCGATCGGGTGCACCACCGTCCAGGTCAGGGGGAGAAATACAACCTTGTCGCGCTCCAGTGACAGTGTGTAGTACTGGCGGGTATGCACGCCGTCAACCTCCTCGAAGCGGCTGAGCAGCACGATAGCAGCGACCTGGCTCAATTCGCTGGAACGCGCATTGGCCACGCGAAACTCGAACGCGGTGATGTCGCGATAGGGCGCAATGACAGCGTGGCTGCTGAACAGCACCTTCGCCGTGGGCCGCGATAACCGCGCGAACAGCAGTCCGGTCACGATGGCGAATCCCGCCAATCCGGTCAGCGCCTCGAAGGTGACCACCACATTTGCGGCTACGCCCGTAGGCACAATATTTCCATAGCCGATGGTGGAGAGCGTCTCCACGCTGAAGAAGAACGAGCGCAAGAACGCGTTGTTTTCAATGCCGGGAGTGGTGCTGGCAAGTGCGCCTGGACCGCAAGCCACATACGCCAGCGCAAACAGGGTGTTCGCCACCAGGTACCATCCCACGATGATCAACGAAAACTGCCACCAGGGAATCGTCAGCACCGCGTGATAGAGGCTGAAGGACGACCAGAAGTGCAATCCGCGCCTCTCGACATTAAAACTGCCGTCGCGATTGAGCAGGCGCTGATGGCTCTCCCGCGACACTACGGTGCCAAAGCCGAGGTCTCGCAGGTCTTGCTCGCTCATAGATGACGTACGCGTGGCCATGAAAGTTCGATGCAATTGCAATTGCACCGTTCCAGAAGTATAACGGCTTTGGCGACGTTTGCTGGTTTCGGCAACCGCGCTTTGATATCTTCATGGCATGGCGATGTCGCCCAGTATCTGCGGAGTCATTCTGGCCGCTGGTTTTTCCACACGCATGGGCCGCGACAAAGCCCTGCTGCCGTGGCCACCCGTAGCCGAAGGAACGCCGGCGGCCAACACTTTCCTGGGCGCGACCATCGACCTGCTTCAGCCCATGACCGATCTGGTCATCGTGGTGGCCGGCAAGAACGCCGCTGCCATCGGGCCGGTGACGTACGCCCACGGCGCGTTTCTGGTGGTGAATCCCACGCCCGAGCTGGGGCAGTTCAGTTCTCTGCGCGTGGGAGTGCGTGAAGTGCTCAATCACGGGCGCGACGCGGCTTTCATCGCGCTCACCGATCGCCCCCCGGTGTTGCCGAGCACGCTGCAAAAACTGCACGACGCTTTTCTGGCCGCCGATCCCGAGGTGTGGGCCGTCGTGCCTGAAGTCCAGCGCGGCGCCGACAAAGTGCACGGACATCCCATCCTGATCGGCCGCGAACTGATCGAAACCTTCCTCCGCGCGCCGCTCGACACGATTGCCCGCGATCTGGAGCACAAGCAGCAAGCGCACATTCAGTATCTGCCGCTCGACGACGCCCGAGCCATCGCCAACATTGACACGCCGGAAGACTACGCGCGCCTGTCGAAAGCGGACTTGATCTCTTCGGAGAAGCAGTTTTGAACTCAACCGACTGCCCTAGCGCAGCCTTACAGTTTATTGACTCAGTCCTTGCTCTGCGGCCGGCCATCGCCGTTTTCGATTGCGACGGGACCTTGTGGAGCGGAGACGCCGGCGCCGACTTCTTTTATTGGGAAATGGAGCGCGGCATCGTCAGCCGCGACGTTGCGCAGTGGGCGCGCGCGCGTTACAGGCAGTACAAAGCCGGCAAAATCAGTGAAGAAAAAATCTGCGGTGAAATGGTCACCATGAATCATGGTGTCTCGTGCCGGCTGCTGCGGCGTGCGGCACGAGAGTTCTTCACCGAGGTTGTCAGTCCACGAGTTTTCCCGGAGATGCAGGAGTTGACCCGCCGCCTCGCCGCACAGGGGTGCGCTCTCTGGGCGGTGTCGTCAACCAACAATTGGCTAGTGGAGTATGGCGCTGCGCAGTTCGGCATCGCGCGCCGCCACGTGCTGGCGGCCTGCGTACAGTTGCAGGATGGCTGCGCCAGCGATCGCCTCGTTCGAGTGCCGACCGACGAACTAAAAGCCGTGGCGATTCGCCAGCACATCGGCCAGCCGATCGACGTGGCCGTGGGAAACTCGGTGCACGATCAGGCCATGCTCGAGATGGCGAAGCATCCCCTCTGCGTCAATCCCAATGCGGACCTGGAGCAGATTGCGCGGCAGCGCGGATGGCCTGTCTATTGGCCTGCGGGCACCAAACCTCAGCCCAAATCGCCAACCTAGTTGGGTTTGCGCCATGCAGTGACGAAACCCATCCAGTGACGAAACCTTGGAATTGTCATCACGAGCGAAGGGATCTGCTTTTCACTGACAACTGCTTCTACTCATGCGGCACAGAACTATACAGGTTGTTCTCCAACTCTTCCTCTGGAACCGCAAACAGATCAATCCAACCTTCCAGCGGCAACGAATCTACGGGCAGGTAATCTCGCCAGATGGAGAACCGCAAACGAATACGGCTTCCCGGCTGCGCGCCCAGCAGCGCGAAAGGAATCCGGAACTCGAATATTTCGCCGAGTGCGACTTCAACGCCGTGGGCGCTGGAGTTGCCGTTGTCGGAAGAAAAGCCCGCGAGCGTGTTGTGCTGCTGCCCGTTGCTCAACCCCCACTTCTGCAGAGTCTGGCCGTTCGCGTCCACGGCGAGCCGGTACGATTCCATTGGCGACTTGTGGTCATGTTGGTCGCGGCGGAGTTCCAGGTTCACGATCAGCCGATAATTCCCTTGGGGCACGCTCTGCTGAAAGTCCAGGCGCCCGGACACGGAATCCGCGTCCAGCCCGGCGAAAACGGCGTCGAGCAGAAACTGCCGACCATGCATGGCGCAGGTCCGATGGTCGGAAGTGTAGCTGGCCGCGCCCATCCACTCGAAATATCCGCTGACCAGACCGTCCACATGGGCGCGCACATACGCCGTCTGCGGAATATAGCTGGGGCGCACCACTCCGCTGATAATCGGGGTGTTCAACTCTTCCGGCGGAACTCCTTCCAGGGCGTGGTACACGTTCGACAGATGCCGGCGATACAGATCGTCGAAGTCACGATCGTTGGCCGAGTGATGTTCCGGCCCGTACCACCAGTTCCAGTCGCTGCCCTCGGCGATGAGCAATTCTTCCCACGCCAGTTGGCGCTGCGCCTCCGATACTTTTTGCGAATGCCGCTCGTAATAGTCGCGGGCCTCGGAGAGCAAATCCCACGCTCGATTATCTTCGGGAGGGCCAATCCAGACGTTGAAGTTGGCATTGATCCACGAACCCGGGACCAGCCGCTGCAACGGCCTGAAGTTCTCAGCTTTGTGCCGCGCGATGGCCTCGGCAATGGTCACTGCTTCGATTTCCGGATCACGCTGCAACGCGTCGTAGAAGCGGCGCAGGAACTCGCGGCCCGATTCGGGGTAATATTCCCACGCGTTTTCTCCATCGAGGATGATGGAAACCACGGGGTCCTTCCCGCGTTCGAGCACCGGCCGCGCCGAGTTCTTGATGTTCTCGATCAGGTGATTGGCAGCTTCCTGAGCGGGCATCCCCGAGTACACAAACCCGATAAGATCCGACAAGCGGTGGTCGCGAAAGACCATGTGCATCCGCGTCTCGTTCTTCTCGTAGCGGTAAATGCCGTACAGACGCTCCGCAGCGTCGGCCGCGAGATGTCCATGGGCCTCCCGCGCGAAATCGAAATCGAGCGATCGACCCAGCACGCCTTCATCCGTCGCCATCCATTCGATTCCCTGCCGCGCCGCCAGCATAACGGCCTCCTCCGAGACACTTCCCTCCGACGGCCACAGCCCCTTGGGACGAACGCCGAATAGCGCCTGGTGCGAATCCAGCGCGCGTTGGATCTGGACGCTGGCGTCTTCCGGACGCCGGAAGTGCCGCGTCGGCAGACTCAGTCCGGGCGCCGACTGCGCGCCAACATTGGTATCGCACAGCAGCGGCAGAATCGGGTGATAGTACGGCGTGGCCGAAAGCTCGATCGATCCGCGTTGCGCCGCATTGGCGTATGTGGGCAGGATCTTGGCGAGAATTTCACGCTCTTTGGCCGTCACCAGTTGCTGGTCGTCGCGGTTGAAGTCCTCACCCTTTTTGACCAGCGCGGCCACATCATGCTCCGCCAGGAAGAACTCGTCGAACCAGGCAAGCTGCGAAAGCACTTGCAGGTCGGCATAATCGCGCGTGCCGAAGTATCCCTCCGGCCCCTCGGGGCGATCGCAGGTTGCGCGATAGCGCTCCCACAACTGGCGATACCGCGGATACCGCCCCATCATGTTCACGGGGTTCGCCTGAAACAGATACTGCAAAGCGAAGCGCCGGTCGGATGCTGTCAGCTCGGCTGGAGGCTTTGCCACCAGCTCGAAGAATGGATCGTGCGCCTGGCCCGAGACGTAATCCTGAATCTGGGCCACCAGCGATGGCACAAGATTGAAGTTCTGATGGACCTGCGGGAACTCGTCCAGCAGCTTCACCATCCCGTAGTAGTCCTTGAGGGCGTGCAGTCGGACCCAGGGAAGGCGATACTCGCCCGAGACCATGTCTTTGTAGAAAGGCTGATGCATATGCCACAGCAGCACCAGCCGAATCTTCGGCGAACCGTTATGACTCATGTAGGAGAATAGCCGACCAATTTGTGAGGAAATCAGACGACCAAGTGTATCAGGGCACGGCAAGCACGGAATACGGGAAACTCTATCTGACGGCTAAGAAAATAATCAGATGTGAATCCCCCCACTGCTAATTGGTGCGGGCTCGTTGACCCTAATGTCGGGCAAACTTCACTATCACAATTATTGGGGAGGCTACGTGTTCGCGCCATTTGCAATCCTTCTTGGAGTGCTTGCGCTTGTTCCAGCGATACGTGGCAAACCTTTCGGCGGGAACTAACTGGCCTGCGAAAATTCAAACGATCCACTACCGAACCACACCTCATCTGTTCGCTTCCCCCGCTCTTCCGTTAAACTAGAGCCACGTGCGCATTCTGACCCGCTACATCCTGAGGGAAGTGGGCTCGCACGCCTTGCTAGGCGTGGGGCTATTCACCTTCATCATCTTCATGCGCGACCTCGGACGGCTGCTGGAACTGATTGTCCGTAACAGCGCTCCGGTGCCCAGTGTTGCCGAGATTTTTTTCTACACCCTGCCGACTACTTTCGCCCTGACCTTGCCCATGGGCGTGCTGGTGGGCATTCTGGTCGGGCTTAGCCGGCTCGCCGCCGACAGCGAAGTTACCGCCATTCGCGCCAGCGGCATGGGCGTGGGAATGTTCATCCGCGCCATCGCCATCTTCGCCATTGGCGCGTGGATGCTGGGCATGGTCAACAACATCTACGTGGCGCCCAAGTCGGCGGCGGCACTCGATCATCTCCAGGAGCGGTTGAAATCGTCGCAAGCTTCGTTTGAGATCCAGCCGCACGTCTTCTACGAAGAGTTCAAGAACATCGTGCTGTATGTGCAAGACGCGGTTCCTTCCGGCGGCCGGCCGCTGTGGCGAGGCGTCTTTCTGGCCGATGTGAGCGATCCGTCGTCGCCGAAAGTTACCCTGGCCCAACGCGGCGCGCTCTTGGCCGACTCGGCGGACAAGTTGCGCTTGCATCTGGAGGACGGCACTCAACAAGAGAACGTGCCGAAGGCCAGGGACCAGTACTCCATCACGACCTTTGACAGCACCGAGATCCCCATCCAGTTGCCCGGCAGCGCGCAGCATCCGCACGATCTGCTGCCGGTCGCCGAATTAGGATTGCGCGATCTGTTGCGCAATGCCGCTCGCGAACGCAGCGCCGCCGCGCCGCTGAAAAACATCGATCCCGGGACCTGGAATTTTGATCTCGGCAAAGCGCGCTATTACGAGATTGAGTTCCATCGCCGGCTGGCGCTTCCCGCCGCCTGCCTGGTGCTGGCGATGGTCGGCATCCCGCTGGGCCTGTCGGCCCGCAAAGGCGGTAAGAGCACTGGCTTCGTGCTCACCATCCTACTGGTGTTCGTGTACTACTTCTTCTCGCTGACCGGCGTCTCGTTGGCGCGCCAGGGGAAAATGCCCCCGTGGGAAGGCGTGTGGATGGCCAACATTTTTTTCTTCCTCTGCGGCCTGGTCCTGCTGTGGCGGGTGGACCGCATGCCGATTGAGATCGGCAACTGGAGCACGCACTGGCACGTGCTCCGGGCGAAGCTGCAGAAATTCTGGATGCGCCGCCGTCACCTGGCCGCCGGCCGCCGTGGGCTGCTAGACTCTTCGCCGCACCGCAAACGCTTCAGCGCAAAGTTCCCGCTCATTCTCGACGACATGATCCTGCGCGACTTCGCGATGTATCTGGGGATGGTGCTGTCGACGTTCCTCATTCTGGCCCTGGTCTTCACCTTCTTCGAACTGTTGACCGACATCGTCCGCAATAAAGTACCCGTGATCATGCTGATGGAGTATCTGCTGAACCTGAGCCCGTCACTGCTTTATGTTATGGCGCCTATCGCAGTGCTGCTCGCCGTCCTCATCACCTTTGGGTTGCTGGAAAAATCCAGTGAGCTGACGGCGATGAAGGCCACCGGCATCAGCATCTATCGCGCCGCGCTGCCGGTGCTGGTGGTGTGCGCAATTTTTGCCGGGGCCATGTTTGTCTTCGATCAGCTTTACATTCCGCACACCAACCGCGAGCAGGAAATCTTGCGCAACCAGATCAAGGGCAAGCCGCCGCAAACCTATCTGCAGGCCGACCGCAAATGGATTTTCGGCGAGAACAACGACATTTTTTACTACCAGGTCTTCGATCCCGATACCAATCAGCTCGGAGGAGTCTCCATCTTCGAGCTTGATCCCGCAACCTTCCAACTCAGCCGCCGCATCTATGCCGCGCATGCCCATTGGGAAAATGACCTGCACAAGTGGGTCTTCGAGCAAGGTTGGATGCGCACCCTGTCGGGTACCTCTATCCGCGATTACCGTACGTTTGATGTGGCCACCTTCGATGAACTGCACGAGGACCCCAGCTACTTCAAGAAAGAAGTCAAGCAGTCTTCGGAGATGAATTATGAAGAGCTGCAACGCTACATCAGCGATCTGGAGCAGAGTGGCTTTGACACGGTGCGGCTGAAGGTGCAGCTGCACAAGAAGCTCGCCTTCCCCTTGATTACCCTGGTGATGGCGGTGCTGGCCGTGGCCTTCGGCGCTTCCGGCCGCAAAGCCGGTGCGCTCGGCGGAGTGGTCATCGCAGTGGCTATCGCGGTGGTGTACTGGGTGACCGCGGGATTGTTCGAGGCCATGGGCAACGCCAATCAACTGCCCGCGATGCTGGCCGCCTGGGCGCCCGACTTTATCTTTGCCCTCGCCGGAGGCTACTTCCTGTTGCGGGTGCCTACATAAAGCAGTTGTCAGCTTTCAGCCGTCAGCTATCAGCTCAAGGTCACCGAATCCGGATTCGGGGCTGCGCATCTAACGCCTTGAAACAATGTGCCAAATAGAAGCAGCCGAAGGTGGCTGACGACGCTGAGAGTAACTCTCCTGACAGCTGATGGCTGACAGCCGAAAGCTAACCATGTTCAAGAACTTCAGCCCGCTGTTCCCTTATCTCCGCAAATACCGCCTGACCTTCTGGATTGGCGCTCTGTGCGTGCTGTGCAACAACGGAGTCTGGATTCTATTCCCGCTGGTCATCCGCCGTGCCATTGACGACCTGAACCTCGGCGTGACACGCCACAAACTGCTCACCTACTCGGCGCTGCTGTTGGCGGTCGCGGGCACCAAAGCTATCTTCCAATTCCTTACCCGCTGGATCCTGATCGGCGTCTCGCGCGAAGTTGAATTCGACCTGCGCAACGATTTGTTCACGCACCTGGAGCGGCTGTCTTACAGTTTCTATCAGCGCACCCGCACTGGCGACATCATGGCCCGGGCCACCAACGACCTCAACGCCGTTCGCATGCTGGCGGGGCCGGGCATCATGTACACCGCCAACACCGTGGTGTTCACCGCGGGCGCGCTGGTATTTATGCTCAGCATCAGCCCCCGGCTTACGCTGTTCGCGTTCCTGCCGTTGCCCGTGGTCAGCATCGTGGTGCAGTACTTCGGCCGCAAAATTCACGAGCGCTTCGAGCGCATCCAGGCCATGTTCTCCAACATCTCGGCCAAAGCGCAGGAAAACTTTTCCGGTGCGCGCCTGATTCGCGCTTACGTACAGGAGCAGGCCGAGATCGAGAGCTTCGAGCGCGAGAACACCGAATACATCGCGCGCAGCCTGAAACTGGTGCGCCTGATGGGCATGCTATGGCCGACATTGGAAACCCTGCTCGGCGTCGCCATCGTGATTGTGCTGTGGATCGGCGGACGCGAAGTCGTGCTGCATCGCATTTCTGTCGGTAGCTTCGTGGCGTTCAACACCTACATGGTGCAGCTCACGTGGCCCATCATCTCGCTGGGCTGGGTCATCAACATCTTCCAGCGCGGCACCGCATCCATGGGGCGCATCCAGAACATGCTGTCCGAACGGCCCGAGATCACCGACGCTGCAGTGCCCGCGACCGGCGCTCCCGCCGAGGTGCGCGGTGACATCGAGTTCCGCAACCTCAGCTTCCACTACGGTCACACGTTAGTCGCCGCCGAGCGCGGCACCGGGCAAGTGCACGGTGATGAAGCCGTGCTGAAGAACATCAACCTGCGCGTGCCGGAAGGCACCAGCCTGGCGATCGTCGGCCCCACCGGATCGGGCAAGTCCACGCTGGTGTCGCTGATTCCGCGCATCTACGATGCGGCGGAAGGAACGGTGCTGATCGACGGCCGGCCCATTCGCGAATTCCCGCTCGAAGTTCTGCGCAGCAACATCGGTTTTGTCCCACAGGAGACATTCCTGTTCAGCGACACCATACGCGAAAACATCGCCTTTGGCGCCGAGCACGCCACGGACGCAGAGATTCGCCGCGCCGCCGAGGCAGCCAACATTGCCGACGAGATCGACGGTTTTCCCGATGGCTACAACACGGTGGTCGGGGAGCGCGGCCTCACGCTCTCGGGCGGCCAGAAACAACGCACGGCCATCGCGCGAGCGCTGATCCGCAGCCCGCGCATCCTGGTGCTCGACGACGCGCTCGCCAGTGTGGACACCCAGACGGAAGATCGCATTCTGAATCACCTGCGGGAGATCATGCGCGGCCGCACCACTATCTTTATCTCGCACCGCGTCTCGACGGTGCGCAACGCCGATCGCATCGCCGTGCTGCACGACGGCGAGATCGTGGAATACGGCACTCACGAAGAGCTGATCGAGCGCAACGGCTACTACACCGGGTTGTACAACAAGCAACTGCTGGAAGAAGAGCTGGAAACAGAAACCGCTTAGAGGTTTGTCATCCTGAGCGAGCGCAGCGAGTCGAAGGATCTGCGGTTGCTTTTCACTGACAACTGACAACTGGCTACTGACAACTGTTGCTTGTCATCCTGTCTATAACGACGTTGGCATTGTCAAGAGCACACGAATCCTCTGCGCGCCGGAAGCGGAGTCAAGGGCGCCATCTTTTGGCGTTCATCTCGACCCTTGACGCCGGTTCCGGCGCGCCACCATGGAGCCTGGAACGAAGCGCAGCGCGGTATAGCTGAGCTTCGTTCCTTAGCACCCCTGCATGCGCGTGGGTGTGCTTGCAGTGGCCGTAAAAACGTTTCAACTCCGGGTCCAGGCGCGCCGCACTATGCCCGCCCTGCACCAGCAGGTAGCGCACAAACGAGTTGCCCTGCTTGCTGATGCCGCCCAACCGCTGCTTGCCTCCGCTGGAGCGTTCGCGGGGAATCAACCCGAAATAGCTGGCCACCTGCCGCGCTCCGGCAAATCGCTCTACCGGACCCAGCGTAACCACCAAAGCCAAACTGATCACCGGCCCCACTCCGGGATGGGTCATCAGCCGCACCGCGTCGGGTCGTGCCTGGGCTTCGTCCAACACCGCCGTATCTAAGCTGGCGATCTGCTGTTCCAGTTGATCCAGCAGTCCCAGCAAAGCCGTCCGCCGTTGGGCCGCGTACCGGCCCAACCGCAGAGCTTCCAGCTGCTGCCGCCCGCTGCGCGTCCACAGTCGCCACTTCAGCTGCAGCCCCTGATTCAGCGCCAGAAACTGCAACTGATTCTTCACCTGGGTTTGCCACTGCACCAGCTTGTGTCGATGCACCAGCAACTGCCGTGCATCCCGGTCCGCCGCTGACGGTACCCAGATGCGCGGAAAGCGTCCTTCCACCAGCAGCTTCACGATGTGCTCGGCATCCCGCTTATCGGTCTTCTGCTGGCGGGTCATCGAAGCCCGGATCTGGGTGGCATCGCCCATCCATACCTGGTGCCCCAGCTCTTCCACTAGGCGCTCGAACCACCCGCTGAAACCCGTGCTCTCGATTCCCACCAACGCCCCCGCAGCCAGGCCACCATAGAACTCGATCGCCTCTTGCGGATGCGCTAGTCGCCGCTGCCTGATCTCCCCCGTCTGTTTGTCAAAGATCGCTACTTGCTGAAACCCCGGATGGTAATCGCATCCTATAATCAACATGGTCGGCTCCTTCTCGAGCCCCTTGATCGGATTGCACCATCAATGTACTCGAGCCTTGGAGCCGACGTCGTTATGTAATCAAGCGAGCGCAGCGAGTCGAAGGATCTGCGGTTGCTTTTCACTGACAACTGACAACTGGCTACTGACAACTGCCCATCAGCTTCTGCAGCGCCGCTCGCAGCGCATCGATCGCCAACTGCGCGGCATGACCCGATGCCGGCGGCACACCTCCAACCACCTCCACGACATCGGCTTTGCTGATCGCGCTCGCCTCTTGCCGCGACTTCCCCTTAACCAACTCCGTCATCGCTGAAGCGCAAGCCATGGCGGGCACGCATCCCTTTGCACGAAAGCGAATATCGCTGATCGTGTCCGCGTTCATCTTGATGGCAAGCTCCAGAATGTCGCCGCAAGCTGGATTCTCGACGCGCACCTGAGCGTCGGCATCCGCCAACTCTCCCGCGTTGCGGGGATGCTCGAAGTGATCGAGAAGCTGAGCAGAATACATGGGGCAAAAACCCGCAATGGATAGCCATCTCATAAATAGGAGCGATGGTCAAACCAAAGAACCTCCAAGCGTTTGGTGGGAGCCCTGCTTCAGCCGGGTTTTTCGGTGGGAGCCCCCTGCTTTAGCAGGGGGAGCTGGACTTCAGCCCAGCGAAAAACAAATCGATTTTGGAATGGGCTTTAGCCCCGGCGTTTTTCGATCGCCGGCGCTAAAGCGCGCGCTCAAAAGCGAACTTCTCCTGGAGCGCTGAAGCGCTCCTTCCCCCGCATAAATGCGGGGGCTCCCACCCGGAATGTCACGTCTTGGGTGTCGACCGTGATTTTCAATCGCCTCTAAACAGCGTGGGCCCTTCAAACTGATTTCGTGCCTCGCGTTTTCATATAATCGAGCAGCCTTGGCCACCAATCACACTCCGCGGCGCGTGGTTTCTCTTCAGCCCAGCGCCACGGTCACGCTGCGCGATCTCGGCCTGCTCGAGCGCCTGGTTGCATGCACAAAATACTGTGTCGACGTCTGCCCCGAAGTAGCCGACGGCTCGCGCCTCATCGTCTCCGATAGCTGGACTGCCCAGGCAGAGCAAATTCTCGCCGCGCGTCCCGACCTGGTGCTGGCGTCGGTTCCCTACCAATTGGACGCAGTGGCCGCCATCCTGAGGGCGGGCGTGCGATTTCTCGGTCTCGCGCCGCGAACGCTCGCCGACATCTACACCGACATCGCTGCCATCGCAGGCGTGATGGGCGCATGGGAAAACGGCCAAAACGTGATCGCCGTCATGCAAAATGAAATCGAGGCGGTTCGCCAGCGCGCCGCTTCTGCATCCAAGCCAAAGGTTTTTTGCGAGGAATGGGGAAAACCGCTCATTGCCTCCCAACCGTGGGTGGCCGAGATGGTGGAAACTGCAGGCGGCGAGTTTATCGCCGCGCCCGGCAAGACGACCACCCCGAAGGAGGTTGCATCAGCGCAGCCCGACGTCATTGTGGCTGCCTGGTGCGGAGCCGGCGACCGCGTCCCGCTGGAGAAGATCGTAGAGCAGCGCGGCTGGGACGACCTGCTGGCGGTCCGCCAAGAGCGCGTGTTCTGCATCAATGACGAGTTGCTGAACACGCCTGCGACCAGCCTGCTCGGCGGCCTGCAAGCGCTCGCGTGGGCCTTGCATCCGGAGCTATTCCCCAAGCCCGGCGGAATTCGTCAGCTGCAGCGCCTGTGATATGAATGGAGAGCAATGGAAACAAATTATCCGCGACTCACCGAGGAACTGACTACTCTGGCCGACGCGACCGGCAGCGTCGAAGACCTGATGAGCATCATCGTGGGCCGGCTGCAGGAACGGCTGCGCCATTTCGATTGGGTCGGCTTTTACATGATCGAGAAAGGTCCGCCGGGCGAAGATCCCGTCCTGGTGCTGGGTCCCTATGTCGGCGCAGAAACGCCGCACAGGCGCATTCCGCTCAATCAAGGCATCTGCGGTGCGGCTGCCTCGTCGGGACAGACGCTGGTGGTGGACGACGTCAAGTCCGATCCGCGTTATCTGGCGTGCTCGGTCGAAACCCGCTCCGAGATTGTGGTTCCCGTGATCGTGAAGGGCACGGTCGTAGGCGAACTCGACGTTGACAGCCATACACCAGCCGCCTTTGGCGATGCCGAGCGCAAGCTGGTGGAACATTGCGCCGATCTGGTCGGCAGTTATCTGGAGAAGATTTCGTGACCTGCGCGTGCGCAACGACGGAGATGAGGCCCGCAGCTTGATCAAGCAAGTGGTTGCCGCGCTGTTCGTGCGCGGGCAGGAAATCTTGTGTTGCCAGCGGACGGAGTATCAGCCGCTGCCGCTCAAATGGGAATTTCCCGGTGGCAAAATTGAGGCCGGCGAAGAACCTGTCGAGGCCCTGGAGCGCGAGCTCGAAGAAGAGTTGGGCGTCCAAGCTGTGATCGGCGCCAAAGTTGCTCAGGTAACGCACACGTATCTCAACGGCAACTCGGTTGAGCTGCACTTTTTTAAGGTCGAACATTACGAAGGCGAGCTGCAGAACCGTATTTTTCGCGAGATCCGTTGGGTGGACCGTCGCGACTTGCCGGCGCTCGACTTCCTCGATGCCGACCGCGCGCTGGTGGAGGACCTCGCTGCGGGAAAGCTGCTCTAGCAGTTTGCGAAAAACTCGGCTGCTTTGATCTGAGTAACAGCCAGCAACCAGGTGGGGCACGCCTCTCGTTAGTTTTATCTCGCGACACC
Organism: uncultured Acidobacteriaceae bacterium; assembly: GCA_963798185.1. Taxonomy (GTDB): domain Bacteria; phylum Acidobacteriota; class Terriglobia; order Terriglobales; family Acidobacteriaceae; genus Bog-257. The sequence goes on along the minus strand of CAWCSJ010000021.1, from coordinate 68,768 downwards.
TAGAAACCAATCCTCAGCCCGACCAAAAACGGCTTCCAATCCTTCAGGTACCTTTTGATTGGGAAGGTCCAAGGCATGGTCAGCACCCTCGATTCGCTCAAACACCGCGTCTCGCTGCTTTGCCGCTAACTCAGCGCGCAAGACATCGAACCCGGCAATCGACTGCTGCGTGTCGGCTGTCCCGTGGGCGAAATATAGGAGTGCGCGCGATTTGAGGGCTTCCGCGATAACGGAGGTTTTCATGAAACTGGACCACTGACGGTACGTCTGCCCCCAACAGAACTTGGAATCGCTGTCCGGATCTTTCAGGATGTCACTCCAACATGCGTAGACTTCCTTTTCCGCGTCCAATCCCTTACTACGCATGAATTCCGCCATGTGGAATAGATACACGGGTCCGCCTCCAGACAAAGAGGCGGCGTGCGTGACTGCTGGCGATACGTTCGGGACTCGCATCGCTACGATGCCGCCCTCCGAAATGCCGATCACGAGTGTCTTCGAAGTATCGATACCAGGCAGTTTCTGCGCGGCTTGGATTGCGTCCCCAATAGTAGTGACCCACCGGTCGAGCGTGAACTTAGCTCGAAATTCTGGACGACAAGCGCGTGCGTCGCCGTCCTCCGGCGGGTCATCCAGAAACTCAACACCTGGCTTTTCGACCGCCAAGACGCGGGCCCGGCCGCGAGCTACCAAATAAAGAACGCCTTGCAGTCCACGGCTCATACGCCCACCGACGCTGACAAATTGAGATGAGCAGCCTGTGCCTTGGACCCAGACGATCAACGGGAGAGGATGACTGGGCCTTGGCTCAGTTGAAAGATAGAAGGTGATGCGCTGACCATCCCTGCCCTGTGCAAGGTACCGCCGAAACGGCTTATCGCCGACAGGGTAGTCTTCCGCAGCGGCAAGTGCGGAACAGAATAAAAGATTGAGAACGAGAATTGCACAGGTCTTAACCATGACAAACCTAGCATAGACCTGTTTAGAGCGCGACGGCGCCAGCCTCGCGACGCTCGTGAAGACAGACTCGGATCGCAACCCGAACTTTAATCAGCTTATGGCCTGCCCGGTAGCGAACCAGGCGATGGTCAGCCCGATCATGATAACGGTTGTGGCCCACGCAATCACGTTGAACCACGTGCCGTTCACGTACTTTCCCATCAACTCGCTCTTGTTCACCAGCAGCAGCATGAAGATGAGCACGAACGGCAGCACCACGCCATTCACCATCTGCGACAGAATGCTGATCTTCACCAGCGGGAGGTTGGGCAGCAGAATGACCCCGCCACCGGCTATGAGCAGCAGCGTGTACAGCCAGTAAAATACCTTGGCCTCGCTGAATTTGTGCCCCACACCCGACTCAAAGCCCAGGCCTTCGCACACGGTATAAGCAGTTGAGATGGGCAGGATGGACGCCGCAAACAGCGAAGCATTGAACAGTCCCGCGGCAAACAGGATGTAGGCATACTCGCCCGCCAGAGGGCGCAACGCCTGCGCGGCGTCGGCGCCATCGCGGATCTGCCGCACGCCGTGTGTGTAGAGCGTCGCGGCACAAGCCACCACGATGAACCAGGCGACCACATCGGTAAAGATGCATCCCAGAATCACGTCCCAGCGCGAGGCCCGATACTCGCGCGGAGTGATTCCCTTCTCTACGATCGATGATTGCAGGTAAAACTGCATCCAGGGAGCGATGGTCGTGCCCACCACTGCAATCACCATGTAAATATAGGCCGACTGGTGAAACGCCCCGGCCAGCGGCGGCTTGAAAGTGGCGACGAAGGCGGCCTTCCAACTGGGACCCGCCAACACTCCCGCAATGATGTAGGCGAAGTAGAAAAACGACGCCGCCAGAAAAACTTTTTCTACGCTCTTGTAGGTGCCCTTTACCACCAGCAACCACACCACCACGGCTGCAACCGGTACGCTGATGTAGCGCGAAATGTGAAACAACTCCAGGCTGCTGGCGATGCCGGCGAATTCGGCCACTATGTTGCCGAAGTTGGTGATGACCAGCCCCAGCATCATGAGAAACGTAATCCGCAGGCCGTACTCTTCGCGAATAAGATCGCTGAGGCCCTTGCCGGTGGCTGCGCCCATGCGCGCCGACATCTCCTGCACCACGACCAGCGCGACGGTCATGGGGATCATGACCCACAGCAGCAGGTATCCGAATTGCGCTCCGGCGGCCGAGTAGGTGTAGATACCGCCGGCGTCATTGTCCACGTTCGCGGTGATGAACCCGGGACCGATAACGGCCAGGAACATCAACAGTCGGATTCTCCAAACTCTAAGCCGCTTCGGATCGGACATGACACTGGGAATTACGGTGAGATGACGAAGACCACCCAGAATAAACGGACATCGGGAAATGCGCCAATCACGAGAAGGGAGAGAGGACCTTGAGCCCAGGGATCGTCTGAAAATGGCGGACACTGAGCGTGGCGACACCGAAGCCAACGTGTAATGCCGTTGCCCCGATCAGGAGATCCTGGAACGCAATGCTGATCCCTCGTGCCATCTGCTCGGCCTCGATTCGACCGGCAAGTTGCGCAATTTCCATGCTCACCGGATGCACGACCATGTCCCGATAGACTTCCTCAGCGAAAGCCCGCCGACGTGAACAATCGGCCTCAGTTTTTGCCCGGTAGATGCCATGGGTCAGCTCCAACACGGTTACAACGGAAAGCGCGGCTTCCGTCTCTCCGTGCTTGGCCCGTAGCTGATCAAGAATTTGTCGGATACTCTGATCGCGCCGTTCTCCCGCGATTAACACGCTGGAGTCGAGGATCAGTCCCATTCCGAAACGTCACGCGGTTTGCGGCTGTTGATGATTGCTTCCAGGTCAGCGGCGAACTCAGGATCCAAGGTGGGCTCGTAGCCGAGTTCTTTGGCATGGGCCTCAGCCAAAGCGATCGACTCGGAAAGCAGCCGGCCCCGAGAAGACCCAGCCACCTGCACAACCGCTACGGGCGCCCCCCGCTTTCGCTCTCGATGATAACTTCGGCGCCAGCGCGCACGCGTGCCAGCACGGAGCCAAAATCGCTTTCGGCTTCCGACTCCGAGATGTGTATGACCGTGTGGATCATGCGGGAATTATACCCTCCCTCACAGCTTCGCGCGCAGCATGTTGATGACGTCGTCAGCCGTGATGACGCCGGTCAGCACACCCTCGTCGTCAATCACCGCAAGAGTCAGCAGATTGTATTTGTCGAAGAGTTCGGCAACGGTTTTCTCGTCGGCGCCGGGATGCACGGTGGCAAGGTGCCCGGTGCTCAGCATCATCAGCGGCGTGCCGGCGGGCGCCAGCACCACCTTGGCCAGCGGAACTGAGCCCAGCAGTTTGTTCTTGTCGCCAACCAGATAAATCGTGCTGACGCTTTCGACCCCGCCCTCAAAGTTGCGCAGCATCTCGATGGCGTCCTCCACCTTGGCATTCGGTCCCAGCGCCATGTAGTCGGTGGTCATGCGCCCAGCCGCCGTGTCTTCCTCGAAGTTCATTAACTCGGTGACTTCGGCGCGCTCCGCGGGCTCCATCTCGGTCAGGATTTCCTGCGAGTCATCAGGGTGCATGTCGCCCAGCAGGTCGGCAGCGGCATCAGGATCCATTTCCTCCACGATGTCGGCGGCGCGGTCCGAATCGAGCGAGCTGAGAATCGAAACCTGCATCTTGGGATCAATCTCTTCCAGGGTCTCGGCGGCGACCTCGTCGTTCAGTGTCTCGAAGATGGCCCCGCGTTCGGCCGGCGCAAGATCTTCCACAATGTCGGCAATGTCGGCCGGATGCAGCTTGGCCAGCCGATCGAGGGAAATCTTCAGCTTGACGCGGCGGGCCGGATCAATCTCAATCAGGTCGACAAATTCCCAAGGAATCATCCGCGGCGGAATCTTCGCCAGCAGCAATTGCAGCGCCGCCGCCGGAACCACGCCCTTCAGTAGCCGGCGAACCGCGCCCCGCGCGCCCACGTCCACCGCGCCGATTTTGAGCACAATGTGGTCGTGGCCGGGCTCTTCGTGGATGTCAATGTCATTGACGCGCACAACCTTTCGCCCATGAACGTCGATGATCTGCTGATCGAGCAGGTCGCGCTCGAGCAGCAGCATGCCTTCTCCGCCAGCGTACGGTCTCCACTCCGACGCAGGGGTACAAATACGCAGGCCGCCATTAATCAGGCTGAGCGACGTGGTGGGCAGCAGACGGTCGCCGTGGCGGGTCTTGACCACGAAGCCGGCGATTTGGCAGGAATTCTCCTGCGGCACCAGGGTTACTTCACGCACTTTGCCGGCGCGGGCGCCGGTGTTGTCGACGACGGTCGCGCCAATCAGGTCCGTAAGTGCGAGAGAAGGCATTGCAGCCAATATATTCGATGACCGCGGAAATTGTTCAGTGAATTCGCAAGTGCCAGGACGAAGCGCTGCTCGCTGGTTCCGTTAGACTCTGACCCCTCATTTTGGCCTCGCAATATCTGGTCTGGCGAGCCTTCGAAAACAATATTGCGAAATCAGACATCCACCCGAGTCCCGCCCGGAATCCAACGACATGCCCCACCATTCCGGCGGGAGTTCCCTGCGAGGTCAACCCATGCCAAGTTTTGTGACCGATGTGGAAGAGATACGCAAGCGCGCGGCGCAAAAAATCGAAGACGGCGCGGTAACCAACACCTACGAAGGCGATGTGGAGCAGACCATCTCGATTCTGAATGAAGCGCTGGCTACCGAGATCGTCTGCGTCCTGCGTTACATGCACCATTACTTCATGGCGACCGGCGTCCACGCCATGGCGGTGCGCGACGAGTTCAAGGAGCACGCCGACGCCGAGCGCGAGCACGCCGACAAAATTGCCGAGCGCATCCAGCAACTCGGCGGCAAGCCAGATTTCAACCCGGCTTCGCTGGTGCAGCGGTCGGCTTCGCAATACGCCGAAGGCAAGTCGCTGTCAGACATGATCAAGGAAGACCTGATCGCCGAGCGCATCGTGATCGAGGTTTACCAGCAGATGATTCGCCACTTCGCCGACCACGATCCCACCACGCGTGTCATGATTGAAGAAATCCTCAGCGACGAAGAAGAACACGCCAGCGATCTGTCCGACCTGCTGTTTATCACCGATCCCAGAAGCGGCGCGACGGAAGGCGAAGACCCGGGCACGCATCCGCTCGATATGCATTCGGACGAGCAGTCGCGGCAGCAGCGCGGAGCACAGCGGTCGCAGGCCCGCGAAAGCAGTGGCGACTCAGAAAGTGCCAAAAAGAGCTCGCATCATCGCGAACTTGACGTACCGGCAACGCCCCGCGAAGGGGGTGGCGTGAAGCAGCCCGAGCAGCCCAACCTCAGCGGAGGACGTAATCGCGAAGGCGTCGGCAATCTCATCAGCGGCGACAAGACGCTGCTCGACAATCCGGAGCGAAGCAAGGAACGCGGCATGAGCGGACGCCCGCGTTCGCTGAAGGGAAACAATCGCGACCGCAAGAAGCGGGCGGCGTAGATTTACAGTTTGCTGAAGAACTAGGGTTCAGTGGGTGTCTTGAAGGGCGCACCTTTAGAGCTTGCCCTGAGCGAAGTCGAAAGGTGCACCGTTCAGCTCTTCACCATTAGAGCGAGTCGAAGGATCTGTGTTTGACTTTACGGGCAGCTGACAACTGGCGACTGCCGTTCAGTTCCTGATGTTTTCCAGCAACTGCTCCACCTCGGCCTTTTTGTCAGCGGTCAGCGGCAGCAACGGCAGACGCGGGACGCCGCCGAAGCAGCCGTTGAAATCCATGGCGTACTTCACGCCCGGAATGCTCAGGCCCGCGACGATACGCTCGGCAGCTTTGGTGATGCGCTCTTGTTTCTCGCGAGCCAGGGCCGCGTCGCCTTCTTTCCACGCCGCGTAAATTTCATAGCACGCAGTCGGAGCGCAATCGGCGAAGGCGAGGATTGCGCCAACGGCGCCGGCCTCCAGCGAAGGATGCAACTTGTGCGCGGCGCCCACCAGCACCTGGAAGCCAACTTCTTTCTGGCGCGTCTTCATCGCGCCCACAACGGTCACCGCCGCTGATGATGGTTTCTGCGCGCCCGTTCCGGCCAGCGCGCCCACAGTCACCAGGCTTCCTCCCCCGGCGCTGGCTGAAGCGGCATTCGCTGCAGTCAACATTCTTGCCGTCACGGCAGCAAACGTCTCCGTCACGGTGGCGCTGCGCTTGATGTGGCGCGTCTGTTCGGCCATCCTCTGCACCTTCTCGATCGAGCCTGACGACTCCTTGATGCCGATCAGATTAGGGTGCTCGGCCAGTTCAACTACTACTTCAACAGGAATGTCGTATCCTGTGGCCTGTGGGAAGTTATAGATGACTATCGGCAAGGGCGAACGATCGGCCACAAAGCGATAGAACGCCAGCATGTTCTGCGGATTCGCCATCTGGCCCTTGTAGTAATGCGGTGTGCGCACCAACGCGATGTCATAGCCCAACTCCGCGGCGTACTCGGTCAGGCGCAAAGTTTCGATGGCCGACTCGGCTGCGGTCCCGGCGACCAAAACTTTTTCGTTGGCTGCAGACTCGCGGACACTATTCAACACTTCGCGACGCTCTTCGTCGCTGAGCAGGATGGCCTCGCCGGTCGAGCCGAGCACCACGATGCCGACGGCGGGCGTGCGCGAGTAGTGCTCGACATTCTGTTCCAGCTTGCGGAAATAAATTTTGCCGTCAGGATAAAACGGCGTGGTAATGGGAGGAAAGATTCCGTGGAGAAGCATGAGCAAATTATAGAACCCCTGACATCAGCGGTTGGCGAAAGTTCGAACTTCCGCTAAGCCCAGCAGGCGTTGATCAAGATATGTCCACAGCCAGATGTGGATGTCTATTGATCGCGCAGCGCCTCCCAGTCGGTTGGGCCTTTGGCGGGAGAGATGATGTCTCCGAGAATCTTCGCTGTGCCTTTGCCGGAGCCGATCCAGGCGTTTCGATCTACCGGAACGTCCACCGAAGGGACGACGTCAGCCACCGGCTTTCCGAAGCGCGTTACCCGAATCGGCTGCTTGGTCTTGCAGACCTGCTGCAGAAGCGAGAGGCATTTGGCCTTGAATTCAGAGATAGCGACTTGCTGCATAACCTACTCTGACCAGTATTGTAGATATGGCCAAAAGTATGGTCAACCCGTTACTCAATTTCTGACTTTCGCTTACTATATCGGAAATGTTGCCCGTGCTCTTCAAGCAGCGAATTTCCCACACACTTTCCTATCCGGTGAGCGCCAAGGAAATCTCCGACGCGTTGGCCGATACGCCGCAACGAGACAGGCTGACAATCAGTTTCCACTTCTACGAGCCAATGAATCGGCGGAGAGAGCCACACTCCATTCTGAGTGTGCACTACGTCGGAGAAAGAAATGTTCGTGCAACAGCGCCTGTGAATCCCGAGTGGTCGATTTCCGTTGCGCCCGTCCCGAGACCTCTTCGACATCTCGTTAACGAACTTCTGAAAACCGAGGCATTACCGGCGATGAGGAATTGGTTAATTGAACGCAAGAACCTTCACAGTCGTTTCGGTGGACAATCATTCTCAGCGATTTTCGACGAACGAACGGAAACCTTGAGGATGGAGCACTATCAGAAGTCTGGCGAGACATTCTCAATGTAGGATCAATCGGCGGGTGCCTAAATGCCAAGTGCTAATTGCTTCTTCTTCACTTCCCCGCTCCCACCCGTTCCGCGTGCAGATGTTGCAGCGCGTACACCTTGGCCTCGCCACGTTGCAATGCGGCGATTCCCTCGCAGGCGGCGCGCGCGGCCGACAGCGTCGTGATGGTGGGAATGCGGGCGGTCACGGCGGCGCGGCGAATGGCTTTTTCGTCGAACCACGGCTCCACCCCGTGCGGTGTGTTGATGATCAACTGAATGCGATCGCCCTTGATCAAATCAACCACGTTGGGCCGGCCTTCCTTGACTTTGTACACGCGTTCGACGCGCAGGCCTGCCTCCTCCAGCACGCGCGCCGTCCCATGAGTGGCAACCAGGCTGAAACCAAGTTCGACGAAGCGCCGTCCCAGATCGGCCATGAAGGGCTTGTCGCGATCGTTGGCGCTGATGAACACCGTCCCCGCAGTCGGCAGCACTTGCCCGGCAGCGGTTTGCGCTTTGGCGAAAGCCTCGCCGAAGTTGTCGGCCACGCCCATGACTTCGCCGGTGGACTTCATCTCCGGGCCCAGCACGGTGTCTACGCCGGGGAATTTTCCCCAGGGAAAGACCGGCGACTTCACAAAGTAGAAATTGCCAGTATCGAGATCGGTCCCACGTTCGATGTTCTCAGGCAGAAACTCGCGCAGCTTGCGGCCGATCATTAGGCGCGCGGCGATTTTCGCCAGCGGCACACCCGTCGCTTTCGACACGTACGGTACAGTGCGCGATGCGCGCGGGTTCACCTCAATCACAAACACCTTGTCGCGCTGAATGGCGTACTGCACATTCATCAGGCCGACGACCTTCAGCGCGCGCGCCAGGCGGAAAGTGTAATCACGAATGGTCGCCAACTGCGGCTGTGGGATATCGACCGCCGGCAGCACGCACGAGGAGTCGCCGGAGTGAATGCCCGCTTCCTCAATGTGCTGCATGATGCCGCCGATCACCACGTCCTCGCCATCGGAGAGCGCATCCACATCGATCTCGGTCGCCGACTCCAGGAAGTGGTCGATCAGCACCGGTCGCTCATGCGAATATTCGACCGCCTCTTTCATGTAGCCGATGAGCGACTCGTCGTCGTAGGCCAGCACCATGGCGCGCCCACCCAACACGTACGACGGCCGCACCAGCACCGGATAGCCAATACGATTGGCGTTGGCGACGGCCTCTTCAACACTCGCAGCGGTTGCGCCTCGCGGCTGCGGGATCGAAAGCTCTTCCAGCAGCTTGCCAAAGCGGCGACGGTCTTCCGCCAGGTCGATGCTCTCGGGCGAAGTCCCGATGATGGGCACTCCCGCCGCCTTCAACGGCAGCGCAAGATTGAGCGGCGTCTGCCCCCCGAACTGCACGATCACGCCGACCGGCGCGCCGACCGCGGCCTCGTGCTCGTACACCGCCATCACGTCTTCGTAGGTCAGCGGTTCGAAGTACAGACGATCGCTGGTGTCGTAGTCGGTGGACACGGTCTCGGGATTGCAGTTGATCATGATCGTCTCGAAACCGTCATCGCGCAGCGCAAACGCAGCGTGGCAGCAGCAGTAATCAAACTCAATTCCCTGCCCAATGCGGTTGGGTCCACTGCCCAGAATGATGACCTTCTTGCGATCCGTGGGCGTCGCTTCGTCTTCTTCCTCGTAGGTCGAATAGAGGTACGGCGTATAGCTTTCAAATTCTGCGGCGCAGGTGTCCACCCGCTTAAACACCGGGCGAACGTTGTGCTGCTTGCGCAGCTGATAAATTTTCTCGCTGGCCGTTCGGCCATTCTTCAACTGCAGGGCCTCGCCTAGGCGGGCGTCGGAGAATCCCATACGCTTGATCTCGCGCAGGCGCTCGGTGTCGATGGGCTCCGTGCCCAGCTTCGCCTGCACGTCGGAGATCTCTTTCAACTGGTGCAGGAACCAGGGATCAATGTTAGTCATCTGCGCGATCTCGCGCACGGTCATGCCCTGCGCAAGCGCGTAGCGAATGTACTGCAGCCGCTCCGGATGGGGCGTAACCAGCCGCTTGGTCAGAATGCGCGGCTCGATGTCCTCCGCAGTCGCCCGGCGGCCGGTTTCCAGCGAGCGCACTGCTTTCAGCAACGCCTGCTTAAAAGTGCGGCCGATGGCCATCACCTCGCCCACCGACTTCATCTGCGGGCCGAGCGATTCGTCAACGCCGGGGAATTTCTCGAACTGCCACTTGGGAATCTTTACGACCACGTAGTCGAGCGTCGGCTCAAAGCACGCCGGCGTCTTGCGTGTGATGTCGTTGGTGATTTCGTCGAGGGTGTAGCCGACGGCGAGCTTGGCGGCAATTTTTGCGATGGGAAATCCGGTGGCCTTCGACGCCAGCGCCGACGAGCGCGACACGCGCGGATTCATCTCGATGACGACCATGCGCCCGTTATGCGGATCCACGCCAAACTGAATGTTCGAGCCGCCGGTCTCGACGCCGATCTCGCGAATGACGGCGATGGCCGCGTCGCGCATGGCCTGGTATTCGCGGTCGGTGAGCGTCTGTGCCGGCGCCACCGTGATGGAGTCGCCGGTGTGCGTGCCCATGGGGTCGAAGTTCTCGATGGAGCAGATGACGATGACGTTGTCGGCCAAATCGCGCATCAACTCCAGCTCGTATTCCTTCCAGCCGAGCACCGACTCTTCGATCAACACCTCGTGGACCGGCGACAGATCGAGGCCGCGCGCCAGAAGTTCCAGCAGCTCTTCACGGTTGTAGGCGATGCCGCCACCGGTGCCGCCCAGCGTGAACGACGGCCGCAGAATGACTGGAAAACCGATCTTGCTGCTGAAGTCGATTCCATCTTTCAGATTGTTGACCAGCGATGACTTGGGCACGTCGAGACCGATGGCGGTCATCGCGTCTTTGAACAGCAGGCGGTCTTCGGCTTTCTTGATGGCCCCAAGCAGCGCGCCGATGAGCTGCACGCCATACTTTTCGAGCACGCCGCTGTCGGCGAGCTCGACGGCAAGATTCAACGCGGTCTGTCCGCCGACGGTCGGCAAGAGCGCAAAGATGCCATCTCTTCCGCCGGTAGTCAGCATCTCCGCTTCAATGCGGATGATTTCTTCCAAATACGTACGCGTGAGCGGCTCGATGTAAGTGCGGTCGGCCATCTCCGGGTCGGTCATGATGGTGGCCGGATTGGAATTGGCCAGCACCACTTCGTAGCCTTCGGACTTGAGCGCCTTGCAGGCCTGCGCGCCCGAGTAGTCGAACTCGGCCGACTGGCCGATGACGATGGGCCCCGAGCCGATGATGAGCACTTTCGCGATGTCGTTGCGGCGTGGCATTTATGAATTCATTTTAAAAGCGGTTCAGTCTGCTATTCCTTAGCCAAAAAACTGAAATTGTCATGACGAGCGTAGCGAGGCATCTGTTTTTTCTTCACTCTCGAGAAAAGCAGGTCCCTCGCGGGCTGAAAGCCCGCTCGTGATGACAATTCAACGTCAGGAGCCTCATAGTGATTGCCTTTACTTTTACGGCGCGCCTAAAGGCGCGCCCCTTCAGAAGCACATCCTAATGGCTGCTTTCCTTCCACTCCTCCATCATCTTCACAAAATCCTTAAACAGGTAGTGCGAGTCATGCGGGCCGGGCGCGGCTTCGGGATGGTACTGCACACTGAACAGCGGCAGCGAGCGATGGCGCAGGCCTTCCAGGGTGTTGTCATTCAGGTCGATGTGCGTCAGGTCCACTTCGCTTTGCTTGAGCGAATCAGGATCGACCGCAAAGTTATGGTTGTGCGCGGTGATCTCGACTTTGCCGGTCTTCATCTGCTTCACCGGATGATTGCCACCGTGATGTCCGAAGCGGAGCTTGTAAGTCTTGCCGCCGAGCGCGATGCCGATCAGCTGATGCCCCAGGCAGATGCCGAAGATGGGCACGCGCCCCATCATCCGGCGAATGCTCTCTTGCGCGTAGGTCACCGGCTCGGGATCGCCCGGGCCGTTGGACAGGAAGACGCCATCGGGCTTGAGCGCCAGCACATCCTCGGCGCTGGTGGTGGCCGGAACCACCGTCACGCGACAGCATTCGCCCACCAGACGGCGCATGATGTTGTGCTTGATCCCATAGTCGTACGCGACGACGTGATGCTTCGGCGCCTCATCCTTCACGCCCACCACCTCCGTCGGCTCGTGCGAGCGCACGCCTTCATCCCACTGATACACGTGGCGGGTGGTGACCTCTTTCGCCAAGTCGAGGCCATCCATTTTCGGAATGGAGCGCGCCTTGGCAACGAGCTTGTCGGTATCCGTCTCCAAGGTGGAGATGACGCCGCGCATCACGCCGTGCGTACGCAGGTGCCGCACCAGCGCTCGCGTGTCGATCTCACCGAGCACCGGAATCTTGTAGCGCTCCAGATAGCCCTCCGCGACTTCCTGCGAGCGCCAGTTGGAACTGACGCGCGAGAACTCGCGCACAATCAGGCCCTCGATGTAGGGACGCGTGGCTTCGTTGTCGTCGGAATTGGTGCCGTAATTGCCGATCTCGGGATTGGTGAGAACTACGATCTGCCCGGCGTAGGAGGGATCGGTGAAGATTTCCTGATAGCCGGTGATGGAGGTGTTAAAAACAACTTCCCCGTAGCATTCGCCTTTTGCGCCGTAGCCTTTGCCGTGGAAGATCCGTCCATCTTCCAACGCAAGGATTGCCTGCATTGCATCTCCGGGGATTGGAATTTATTGATTTTATCAGGGAATGCCCGCCAGCATAAGAGGCGGAGCCGGAGAAATTTATTTCTGCACCACAGGTGATGCACTACCGCAGTTTGCCGACCTTGGTCATTGGCCAATATCCAAACACCGCTTTGCCATAGATAAAGTCCCCATCCACCGGCCCGAAGTCGCGGCTGTCGTTGGACAAATTGCGATGATCGCCCAGCACGAAATAGCAATGCGGCGGCACCACCAGTTCCGGATACGAGCGCAGGTCCTCGTAGGCATCGGGCAGGTACGGCTCGGCTATGCGCTGGCCGTTCACGAAGACCACGCCCTCTGCGATCTTCACCCGGTCTCCGGCGACGGCAACCACGCGCTTGATATAGCTTTTGGCGGTGTCGCGAGGATAACGAAATACCACGACGTCGCCATGCTCGATGGGCTCCAGCTTGTAAACGAACTTGTTGATGAAGACCCGTTCCTGATCGGCAAGCGTGGGCATCATGCTGGTGCCTTCCACTTTGACCGGCTGGTAGAGGAAGATGATGAAAAAGGCCGAGACCGCAAGCGAGATCAGTATGTCGCGCAGCCAGCCCGACATTGCCGGCTTGGTCCGCTTCGGCCCGGCATGCGAGGATGCGAGAGGCGACACAGTTAAGTTGTCTTCGAGGGACACTGACATCATCTTATACGCTATAGGGCTTAGACGGGGCACCTTGGAGATTGTTTCAGACGGGCCTTTTGGTTGAGTTGTCATGACGAGCGAAGCGAGGCATCTGCTTCCCTTTGCGATTGGTTACGAAGTCGGGGAACAGCCGATCCCCCACCGACTAAAGTCAGTTCGTGATGACAAAAATAAATGATCTGGACGGCGCAACTGAAGCTGTGTCCCTTCGAATCCCTTACGGCCTCAAGGCGGTCTGCGGCGACAACTCTGTGGGTTCGTCACCCCCTAGCGGCTCGATAAGCGGAAAACCGAGGCGTTTCCACTCATAAAATCCACCCAGCAGCGGACGCACCGGGCGAATACCATGCTTTCTTAGTTGCAGCGCCACCCGGGCGCTGGTCGCTTCGTTGGGTCAAGTGCAGAACAGCACGACCTCCGTACCGCGAACGATCTCGCCCTGCCGCGTCTCCAGCTCTTCCGGCGAGATTTGCAGCGCATTCGGCAATGTCCTGGGATCGGTAAGCCGGTCGAGTGGATGCCGCAAGTCAATGATGGTCAGCGGCTCGCCCGATTCCAGCTTGTGCTTCAACTCGTCGGGAGTGATGCGGTCGCCTTTCACCTGCTCGATAAAACGGCGGCGCTCGTTCCACCGGTAGAACACGTATCCAATCACCATGGCGATGAACAGCAGGATTACCGATCCCCCGAAGCGCGAAGCGCCGGCGGCAATACGGTCAAGCTGCTTGCTGAACAGGAAGCCAGTTCCGGCAAATGCGCCGGTCCACAGCAACGCTCCCAGGAAATCGAAGAGCAAGAAGTGTGGAAATTCCACGCCCACCATGCCCGACAAGGTTGGAGCAGCGGTGTTAAGGCCGGGAACGAACTTGCAAATCAGCAGGGTCCGCGCGCCGAAACGGGTGAAGGTGGTTTCCGTCCTGCGGACGCAGGAGTCGGGTTCGAGCGCGATGCGGCACAGCAGGTTCAACACCACCGCGCCGCGCCGCTTGCCAAAGGTGTACCAAAAGGTATCGGCGCACAAAGAAGCCAATGCCGGAATCAGGATCGCCAGCGCAAGATGCATGCGCCCCTGCCCCGCCAGCGCTCCGGCGGCCAGCAACAGCGGCGTCGCGGGAATCGGCAGCCCCGCCTGCTCGATCAGCACCCACACGAACAGCAGCGCGTAACCGTAATGCACTACGAACTCGAGCATCTGGTTCATGAGGTGGACGTAAGGCAGACGAAGCCGTACAAACTGCTTGGATGCCCGGAGAGAGTTCTTCGTCGCGCTAAGTCGTCGTGCTAAGCCAAGAAACTGTTTTTCTGTCTGTCATCTTGAGCGAGCGCAGCGAGTCGAAGGACCGATATAGCCGCCAAAATAAACCCCCGTTAACTCGCGACGACGACGCCGAAACCCGGCAGCTCCAGCATGCGGACTTCCGGGCCGTGCCAAATTTCGATTTTGTCATCACGAAGCGACTTCAGTCGGTGAGGGATCTGCTCTTCTCGAACACTGTCCAATCACAAAACAAAAGCAGATTCCTCGCTTCGCTCGTAATGACAATTCTTAACTGATGGCAAGCCTACCCGCCCTCGGCTGCGATGAAATCCGCCGCCACGTCGTCAGGCTTCCAATCGTTTCCAGAATATACCTTGGCTACTTTTCCATCCTTGCCGACCAGCACCGTTTGCAGCCCGTGAATAATCTGCCCGTCCTTCTGGTTATAAGCCAGCCCAAAGAAGTCTGCGGCCTGGCGCACCTGCTGCGGCGAACCGGACGCAAACTCCCAGTGGCTGAAGTTAGGATCGACGCTCCCCACATAACGCTCGCCGTAGCTGCGCAGGGCCGCGGGCTGGTCGTTCTCCGGATCGATGCTGATGCTTAGCAATTGCGCATCGCTGAAAGCCGTGGGATTTTTTTGCAGTTGCCGCATAACTTGGCCGAAATTGTTGCTTAGCCGCGGGCAATATTCGGGGAAAGGACAGCGGGTGTAGATGAAGGTGAGCAATAGCGGTTTGCCGCGAAACTGATGCAGGTGGATGGTCTTGCCGCTCTGGTTCACCAGCGTGAAGTCGGGCACCTCGTCGCCGGGCTGCGGAATGCGCGGCGCTGAAGGTCCGCCGCTCTCCTCCGTTTCAAGCCGGGTGAAGCTGACATCCTGCAATTCGGCATGATCGCTGAGCATCAGTGTCGCGTGGACGTGGTCGCCAGGCGCGATTGACTTAAACACCCAGTCACTCGACTTGCTCACGGTGAACGGCATGGTCATGGCTTTCATCAGGCCGGCTACGTCCTGGTGGGCGATGGTCAGCTGGTGATTGCCGGCATCGACCGCAACCACGCGGCCCTCCAACTCGTAACGCTTGGCCGCAGGCGGCTTGGAACAGGATGTTAAGCAAAGCAACAGAAGTAGGGCGAATAGGGCACGCATCATGATTTCTTACAACTATAGGGGTCCTTCGACTCGCTGCGCTCGCTCAGGATGCCAGACGGATATGGCTTCCTTGCGCGACACCCGCTACTTGGCCACTGCGTGAACAACTTCGTAGAAGTCCTTCAGGCCGTTGAATATGATTTGTATACCGATACAGACCAGGATGAACGCCGACAAGCGAATCACGATGCCCGTGCCCGACGGGCCGAACAGCCGCTCCAACTCGTCGGAAAAGCGGTAGCACAAGAAAATCGCTAACCCAATCAGCAGAATTCCAATCACTGCGGCCAGGGCGCTGACAATCAGTTGCAGGTGGGTTTCCTCATGAATGTTGCTACCCAGGGTGAGTGCCACCGCGATCGATCCCGGTCCCACCGTCAGCGGCATGGTGAGCGGATAAAAAGCCTGCGACAGGATTCGCTCGCGGCTCGGCGGTGCTTCCAGTTGGTGGTCCGGTGACTCGCCCGGGCGGTTCAGAATCTGCCAGCCCGCCACCGTCACCACCAGTCCACCGCCCACTTGTACCGCCGCCAGGCTGATCCCGAAGAACTGCAGAATGTAGGAGCCTATGAACAGCGACGAGACCAGCAGCACCACGCCGTTGATGGCTACGCGCATCGCCACCGTGCGGCGAACGCTGGTATCGTAGCCCAGAGTCATCTCCGCAAAAATAGGCGCCATGCCGAACGGGTTCACGATGGGCAGCAGCGCGGCAAAAACCAGCAGCACATTTCGTATGACGGCGTACATGCGAGACCCACAGCATAACCCAAGCCCAGCGATTTGCGCTTGCCAGGCATTCCTGGATTGACCGTATTACGTTTTAAAGGTTGAATGTTAAAGCGCGCACGACGTGCGCCTGCGATCACAGCTTATGGGAATCCCGCCACGCACATACGGTGCGCTCCAGGTCAGGCGACGCGAGTCTCTGGTGACCCGCGCCCTGTTCCTGCCTATTCAGCGATTCATCCACACCCAAGGCATCAGCAGCATCCTGCTATTGGGCGCGGCCATCATCGCTTTGGTATGGGCGAACTCGCCGTGGCGCGACTCCTACCACCATATTTGGGAGTTGGAACTGACGGTCTCCGGTCTGCGCTTGCAGGTACACGCGTGGATCAACGATGCCCTGATGGCCATTTTCTTTTTTCTAGTCGGCATGGAGATCAAGCACGAAATCGTGCATGGTGAACTCGCCGACATGCGCCGGGCTGCGCTTCCGATTTGCGGCGCTCTGGGCGGCATGATTGTCCCTGCGCTCCTTTATATCGCGCTGAACCTTGGCCATGCCGGACAGCACGGCTGGGGCGTCCCCATGGCAACCGACATCGCCTTTTCCCTGGGCGTGCTGGGCATGGTCAAAGGCGTTCCTCAGGACCTCAAGATTTTTCTGCTGACCCTGGCCATTGCCGACGATATTGGCGCCATCGCTGTGATTGCGATTTTCTATAGCGACTCGCTACGCGTGGAATCGCTGGTCATCGGCCTGCTCCTGCTGGCGGTGATTTACCTGTTGCACAAGCTGGGCATCGCCCAGCCCGTCTTGTATTTCCTGCTGGGAGTGGCCTTCTGGGTGGCGATCCTTCGATCGGGCATCCACGCCACCATCGCCGGCGTGGTGCTGGGGTTTATGGTTCCCACCACCGCAACCTTGTCGTTGCACGAGTTTCAGGAGATCAGCACCGACATTGCCGCACGGTTCCGCAGTGCGCTGGCCGCGGGCGATGAGAAGACGGCCAAGAATTTGCTCGGATCCATCGAGCAGTTGGTGCAGGGGACAGAATCGCCATCCGAGCGGTTGACCCGGAAGTTGAATGACTGGGTTTCGTTTCTGGTGTTGCCCCTGTTCGCGCTGTCCAATGCCGGAGTAACATTTTCGGCAGGCGTGTGGCGCGAGTTGCTGACTAGCCGCATCGCCTGGGGCATTCTGCTCGGTTTGGTCGTGGGAAAGCCGCTGGGGATCATCGGATTTGCCCGGCTGGCCATCAGCACGCGCATTGCCCGGCTTCCCAACGGAGTGACCTGGCGGCAACTGAGTGCGGTTGGAATTCTCGCGGGCATCGGGTTCACGGTCTCCATTTTTATCAGCTCGCTAGCGTTCGACGATCCGTCACATATCTTGCAAGCCAAGACAGCGGTGCTGGTGGCCTCGCTGCTGGCGGGCGTGCTGGGATATTTCGCCATGCGCGAGGGCGAAGCTTAAGCCAAAACACGATACAATTTGGGTAATATTTAATCCGCAATTCGCCTCATTTCTGTGGCACTGTAGTTACTCGTCCCGCGTGACTTGCGGACTGCTCCGGCAGCGCAGTATCAGTTCGTTTCAGCGACCCAGGGCGGTGAATGCACTCCCGTCCTGAGCACAGCGAAAGGAAAATGTTATGCGTCGTCGCCTACTTACTCTCTCATTCATCGCAATTCTCACGATAAGCTTTGCGGCGTGCAGCAAGAAAAATCCAACCACCACCGCGCCTGCGAGCGACAATTCCGCAGCGTCCCAGCCGAATCAATCTGCGTCCGGCAGCCCACCGGCGAGTAGCGAACCTGCGACCAGCCAGATGACGCCGGCGCCGCAGGGACAACAAACGCCGCCATCCCAAGCGCAGCAATCTCCGCAGGCGCAACCCGCAGCGGCTCCGCCAATGCAGGAATCGACCCCAACGCCCACGCAGCAGACGGCGCAAGCTCCCGAGCCACCGCCCCCGCCTCCGCCACTGGTAATTCCGGCTGGAACCCACATCGTGATTCGCCTGGCAGGCGGCCTTACCTCGAAAACGGCGAATCCGGGCGATACCTTTACAGGTTCTCTGGCGCGCCCGGTTACGGTGGGTGGAGTGGTAGCGATCCCGGCCGGTGCTGGCGTCACCGGAAAGGTTGTCAGTGCGAAATCGCCGGGTAAATTCAAAGGGGAAGGTGTATTGTCGATCACCCTGACCGCCGTCAACATTGGCGGAACGACGGTCGCGGTCAAAACTCACACCTATACCCAGGTCGTAAAGGGTAAGGGCAAGCGCACGGCCGTGGCGGTCGGGGGCGGAACCGGCGCTGGCGCCTTGATCGGTGGCATAGCGGGTGGCGGCAAGGGCGCGCTGATTGGCGGTCTGGTGGGCGCGGGCGCAGGCACGGCGGGCGCGGGATTAACCGGCAACAAGGAAGTTGAGATTCCCGCGGAGTCGGCGGTCACCTTCAAGCTGGCACACTCAATTAAGGTGGCCCAGCCAGCTGCGAGTCAGTAATTTTCAGCATGTGAGCGATTGCGGAATGGATTTGGTTTCGGGTAGTGCGGGCCTTTAGGCCCGCGTTAGGCAGATGTCTATGACAGCCGGCTTTAGCCGCTGAGGTACTTCGTCAAGCAGCCGGAAGGGCGCGCGTGTTCGCGATGTTCGATCACGGTCGCCAGGCCTAAAGGCCGCTTTCTAACCTGTCCGCTAACGCGGCGCTGAAGAGGCTGTTACGAAACTCGCGCGGGAATCCAGCAAGACTCTAGGCGAAAACGGGAAGCAATGAGAAGATGCGCTTGCGAGTGCGAGGGCATTTTGTATGGCTTACATTCGGGGAGAAGCGCGGGAACAGGTCACGATGTTTCCCGTGACCTTGGAAGAGTTGATTCCGGCCGACCACCTGTGTCGAGTGATCGAGGCCTTCGTCGATCGACTGGCGATGGAGCAGTTGGGATTCGTGCGTGCGGAGCCAGCAGAGACGGGGCGGCCGGGCTACGATCCGCGCGATCTGCTGAAGTTGTACCTGTATGGGTACATGAACCAGGTGCGTTCGTCGCGGCGGCTGGAAGCCGAATGCCAGCGCAATGTGGAAGTGATGTGGCTGTTGGGACGGCTGCACCCGGACTATAAGAGCATCGCCGAGTTCCGGCGGATGCATAGTGAAGCGGTGAGCGAAGCGGGCTGCCAATTGGTGGCTTTCGCGCGCCACGTGGGACTGGTGCGGGGTGAGACCGTGGCCATCGATGGTTCAAAGTTTCGCGCCGTGAGCAGTGCCCACCGGGTGCGCGAGCGCGATGGGGTGAAGCGCTATCTGGAGCAATTGGATCGGGCCGACGAGCAGGAAGAATGGGTGATTGACCCCAGCGCGGTGGCTGCGGCGCTGGAGAAACTGAAGCAGGATCCCGAGCCGGAAGCCCGCTTCATGCGTACCACCGACGGAGAACGGCCAGCCTACAACGTGCAGTTAGCGGTGGATGCGGAACACGGGCTGATCGTGGCCCAGAAGGTCACGACGGAAAGCAACGATGAGCGCAGCCTGCTGCCTATGGCCGAAGCCGCCAAACACGCCGTGGGCGATCCGGCGTCGCTGAACGTGCTGGCCGATGCCGGTTATTCCAACGGTGAGCAGGCCCAAGCCTGCGAAGCACAAGGCATCGTGCCCCATGTGCCGGCTCAGCGCAGCGTGAACAATCGGGGAGATGGCAGCCTATTCGACCGCAGCCAGTTTACGTATGACGAAAACAGCGACACCCTTCGCTGTCCGGCTCAGCAAATCCTGCGCCGCAAACAAGTACAACCCCACAAAAAGCGGGTGGTCTATATGGCTTCGCCGCAAATCTGTGGGAGCTGTCCGCTGAAGTCGCAATGCACCAACGCGCCACAACGTTCCGTGCAGCGTCACCTTTACGAAGAGGCCTTGCAGCGCATGCAGCAGCGCGCGAAGGCAGAGATAATGCGATGGCGCCGTTGTCTAGCGGAACATCCCTTCGCTGCGCTCAAGTACCACATCTTCGGCCATCCACGATTCCTGCTTCGCGGACGGATGGGAGCGCAGACCGAAATGAGCCTGGCCACCCTGGCCTACAACCTGAAACGCATGCTGAAGGTGCTGGGTGGAGTTGCCTTCCGGACAGCGCTGGCCTCCTAACTAAACTGGCGTATCTGCAAGCCGCAACCCCGCCGCCTTAAAGCAATCTCGGAAAGCTTCCCCGGAGGTTAAAGATGCCTTCGTTCCCTCCGTGCTAGCGTTGTTTCGTAACAGCCTCTGAAGCGCCGCACTACCCGTACAAACGGGATTCACACTATTTGCTGGTCTTCTTCAGCTTGGCGCGCCGTTGGGCCATCCAGCCTTCTTTGGTGACCTGCCGGCCCCGCGCGATGGCCAGCGCATCGGCGGGTACATCTTCCGTAATGCACGATCCCGCACCGATGTAAGCGCCTTTGCCGATTCGAATAGGAGCCACCAGCGTTGCATCGCTGCCAATGAACGCGCCGTCTTCAATCGTCGTGCCGTATTTGTTCACGCCATCGTAATTGCAAGTGATCGTGCCCGCGCCGACGTTGACTCGCTCCCCAATTTCGGAATCACCGAGATAGGTGAGGTGGTTGGCCTTCGAACCTTTGCCCAGTCGCGTCTTTTTGGTCTCCACGAAATTGCCGACGTGCGCGCCTTCGCCAATGTCGCTGCCCGGCCGCAGATGCGAGTACGGTCCAAGTTGCGCGCCCTTGCGGACCACAGAATCTTCCAGCATGCAGCCCGGAAGAACCAGGACGCCGTCGCCGATTTCGCAGTTGGTGATGACCGAGTACGACCGAATGCGGCAGTCGGCGCCAATTTTGGTTTTGCCGATAAGTTGGACGAACGGTTCAATCACGGTATCGGGCCCAATCTCGACATCGGCATCGATGTCGCACGTCTCGGGGCGGAAGATGGTTGTGCCGGCCAGCATCAGCTCGCGGGCCTTCTGGTTGCGAAGTTTGGCATCCAGCTCCGCCAACTCGATGCGCGTGTTGACCCCGAGCACCTCACTGGAGTCGGCGGCCGGCAACGCCAACACCTTTTCGCCGGCCTTGCCCAGCAGCGCAACCATGTCGGTCAGGTAGTACTCGTGATGGGCATTGTCGGTCTTGAGCTTGCCGATGTTGGCATAGAGCGGCTTGATGGCGAAGGCGTAAATGCCGGAGTTGATCTCGCGTTGTTCGGCTTCCCTGCCGCGCAGCGAATTCTGCTCGACGATGCGCTCGACTTCGTCGCTCAGCGAGCCTTTGATCTTCTTGCGGAACACCCGGCCATATCCCGTGGGGTCGGGTGGCTCGGCGGTAAGTACCGTCATGGTGGAGCGGCGCGCGTTATGAAAATCGCGGACCTGCTCGATGGTCTCTGACTTGATCAGCGGCACATCGCCAGAGAGCACCAACACGGTTTCGAAACTCTGCAGGGCCGGGCGCGCTTCCATCATGGCGTGCCCGGTGCCGCGCTGCTCGCTTTGCACGACGAAGTTGATGCCGGTGGGGGCCAGCGCCTCGCGCACTCGCTCGGCTTCGTATCCGATGATGGCGAAGATGTTCTGCGGAGGTACGACTTTCCTGGCTGCCTCTACAACGTGTGCCAGCAGCGGTTTTCCGGCGATCTCATGCAGGACCTTGGGGCGGCGCGACTTCAGCCGTGTACCTTTTCCGGCGGCCAGGATCGCGATGGCGAACCGGGCGTTTTTGTTGGTACCAGACTTGGCGGATTTGGAAGTCGGCTTTGCCATTTCGATTCAGAGAATAGCATCCGTTTTCACAATTTCTAAGTTGTCATCACGAATCGACTAGTCGGTGAGGGATCTGCTGCTCCTCGACATCGTTACACCCTCAAACAAAGAGCAGATTCCTCGCTTCGCTCGTAATGACAATTCCATACATAATGGCAATTCGAATATGGAATCCGAAGTCTCAAAGTCTCTGCTGCTGTAGAGTCACCGGCGATTCGCGCAATTCCAACATAAGCTGCAGCAGATCGTGGGCGACGCGGTGCGTGTCGTGGCGCGCGACCAGACCTTCGCGGGAGTCCATCGCCTCGATCAGGTATTCGCCCAGAAGCGGCTTCACTCCCAGCGCCTCGATGGCGTCAACATCAGTCTCGATTTGCGCCTGCTGCTTCTCGGCGTATTTCTGCGCCAGCGCAGGCGATGCGGGCGTGCGATTGACCAGCGCGTAATCGAAGAACTGATGACGCGCATGCTTGTAAAGAGCGCGGATGTGATCGGATGCGGTCAGTCCCAGGCTCTCGTTGGCCTGCGTCATCAAGTTGCAGACGAACACCTTGACTGCGCGGCTGTTCGCGATCGCCTTCGATACGTCGCGCACCAGCAGATTCGGCGCCAGGCTCGTGAACAGCGATCCCGGACCGATGGTGATGAGATCCGCATTTTCAATGGCCGTCAGCGCCATCGGCAAGGGCTTGGCATTCGCGGGCGCCATGCGCAGCTCGACAATGCGCCGCTGGCTGGCGGTGATGTTGGTCTCACCGCGGACGAACGAACCGTCGTCCATGATGGCGTACAGTTGCGCGTTGCTCGTGGTCGCGGGATAAATGTGCCCGCGGGTGGCCAGAATCTCCGACGAATGCTTTACCGCCTGGCTGAAGTCGCCGGCAATGGCCGTCATCGCCGAAAGAAACAGGTTGCCGAAGTTGTGGCCCCCGAGTCCCTCGCCGGCCGGGAAGCGATATCGGAAAAGGCGAGACAGCAGGGCCTCGTCTTCCGAAAGCGCCACAATACAATTGCGCACATCGCCGGGAGCCGGCACGTTCAGCTCCTTTCGCAGACGCCCGCTGGAACCGCCGTCGTCGCTAACCGTCACGATGGCTGAGAGGTCGTCGATCCGTGGCAGCATGTCTGTACCTGGGGTCTCTCCCGCAGCGGTGACATATTGCTTCAAGCCGTGCAGCAGCGTGGACAATCCTGTGCCCCCGCCCATGGCGACAACGTTCACGGCCCGCGGCCCGGCGAAGGTAGAGGAGTTCTGCATGGCTACCGGTAAGGATATACCCAGCTAAAAATGCCACTGGTCCGGCGGAGGCGGAGTTCCTGCGCCGGTATCGGGATAGAGCAGCTCGGTGAATCGGGGATCGTCGGCCAGGTTCTTGAAGTCGCCATCGTTGCGCGCCTGATAGCGATTGGCCGGGTTCAGCCGGATCGCCTGCTGCAGACTGGTGATGGCTTCAGGAAAGTGGCCGGTCAGGCAGTTCAACGTCGCCATTCCGTACCACACGAAGTCCAGCTTGGGAGAATGCTTAGTCAGCGCTTCAAAATTCTCGCGAGCGCTGACGTAGTCGCCCATATTCATCAGCGACACGGCGTAATCGAATTGCTCTTCGGGGGTCTTGAAGGTGTTGACCGCCCGGCTCATTTGCTGATTGCAGCTGGCCAGGTGAACCGAGGCGCGATCGCTGAGCTCGGGACTGGGACCGCCTACTACCTTCTCGAAGCATGCCTTGGCGCGATCGTATTTGTGAGCTTGCAGGGCCTTCAGGCCGGCCTCGTAATTTTGCACGGCCTGGGTAAAACGAGGATCGTCAGTCAACTTCATTGGTTTACTTCCTCGTGATCGCGTCTCTGAGCCTGCGGAAACCGAACGCGACTCGCTATTCCCTTTGAGCTTAACAGGCGCTCGCTTGCCTTTTTCGGCGGCTTTTTTCTTCATCAATTGTGTCCTTGGGTCGGGCGCGCCATGGAATAGCTCCGGCGGGCAAAACCCTAGTTTCACGCAGGCTGGTTGTGGTGAGTTATACCCGCAACTTGGGATGGCCGTCAACTGGCGAGAATTTCGTGCGCGGGATCCTTGTGAAATCAGTCAGATTTGGCCGCCGATTCAAGCTCGACGGACTTCCAGTCGCCTTTGATAATCCCGGCGCGAATTTCGGCTGGCGTTTTCTTCAACTTCGTCTGCTCATACGCGTAGAAAACTTCCTTCATGCAGACTCCGCAGTGCGCTCCGTGCGTTGTTTCGAAGCAACTATGCAGGCTGCCGTGCCCGATACGCTCGCAATAGCAGTAACACGGCATCTGGTACAGCACACCGGGAATCTTCGCCGCCAACTGGTAACTCTTCACCTGGTAGGGATGCTGGAAGGCCTCGCCCCACAACTGGTCTTTGGGCAGAATGGGCATCGCGTCGCCGGGCTGCATGGCATGGTCGTGGTAAACCGGCACCTTATCGCCTTGCGCCAGGCAAACCACGGCCAACAACGCGGTCAGGGCCAGCAATAGCAATTTTCTCATCGCACAGTCTCTCCCGGATAGCTGATTCATTCTAGCGGAGCCGCGAATTTTCTGCCCGAATTCAACTCCGGGGATGCCCGTCAGCACTTCATTCCGGAGCGCAGACGAATGGACCTTCACCGCTGCCAAGCCCAGCAAAACCGGGGTCGCTAGCTTCCCGTCCCATTATCGAACGGACGTTCGCTCACACCGGTGCGTGACCGGGGTCACCGACGCCGCGTGCGCGCTCGACCGATAACTAACCAAGGTTTGCAAGCGCGGCACGCCAGGCCCAGCGGCTCCCGTTTGCTTACACATGTCCAAGAAACTGAGAGTGGGTTGTGGAAGGTTCCCTCACCGTTGTCTGCCAAAACGCTCCGGCCACCGGTGGCTTTGCCGGAAGGCCCCGGCCTCGCCGCAGATCTGTTAGCGGCAAGGTGCATCTGGCTGCGACGGCGTTCTTGCTTTCCCTCTCGTTGCTGACCCCCTGTTACGCAGGCGGGCCTACCAGCGACGACTGCCTGGCGTGTCACAGCGACAAGACGTTGAGCGCCAAGCGCGGCGGGCGGGCCGTCTCGCTGTTTGTGGACCAGAAGAAATTTGCCGGTTCCATTCACGGCTCTCTGCAGTGCACCAACTGCCATGCCGACTTAGACGGCAAAGACCTGCCGCACTCTACGCCGCTGGCCAAAGTGAATTGCGGCACTTGCCACAGCGAGGAAGGCCAACTCTACGCAAAATCGTTGCATGGCAAGGCGGTCGCACGGGGCGACGCCCTGGCGCCGCATTGCGTAACCTGCCATGGCAATCACGACATTCTGCCGGTCAAGGACCCGCGTTCGTCGGTGGCGGCCATGAAAGTTCCCCTGGTGTGCGGGCAGTGCCATCGCGAGGGCACGCCGGTCCAGATGAACCGCGACATCGCGCAGCACGACATTCTAGAGAACTATACCGAGAGCATCCACGGCGAGGGCTTGCTGAAGAAGGGACTGATTGTGGCGGCCAATTGCGCCTCGTGCCACACGGCGCACTCCATCCTGCCGCACACCGATCCCAACTCGTCCATCAATCGCCGCAACATTGCCGCAACCTGCACCAAGTGCCACGCCAATATCGAATTGGTGCACCGCAAAATCATTCGCGGCGAGCTTTGGGAAAAACAGGCCAACACGGTGCCGGCCTGCATCGATTGCCATCAGCCGCACAAAGTTAGAAATGTTTTCTACTCCCAGGGCATGGCCGATGCCGACTGTATGCGCTGCCATGCCACCGTGAGCCTGAAGTCGGCCGATGGGCGTTCCATGCTGGTGCGCGTCAACGAAGTGGCGGGCTCACGTCACGTGAAGGTCGCCTGCAGCCAGTGTCACTCGCAGGTGAACGCCTCGCGGGTGCGCCCCTGCGAGACCATCACTCACCCGGTGGATTGCACTTCGTGCCACGCCGAGATCGGCCAGCAGTATCAGCTCAGCACCCACGGCCAAATGCATGCCAAGGGCGACACCAACGCTCCGTTCTGCAAGGATTGCCACGGCACGCACCACGTTCTGGGCAAGCACAATTCCGAATCGCTGACCTTCCCGACCAACGTGCCCGATCTCTGTGCCAAGTGCCACCGCGAAGGCCGCAAGGCGGCCGTGATGTACACCGGCACCGAGCATTCCATCATTCCTCGCTACACCGAGAGCATCCACGGCAAGGGCCTGTTGAAGAGCGGCCTCACGGTTACCGCGACCTGCACCAGTTGCCACACGGCGCATCGCGAACTGCCGGCCTCTGATCCAACGTCGACGGTGAATCCTAAGAACCTGCCGTCAACCTGCGGGAACTGTCATCACGGCATTGAAGAGCAGTTCGTCCAGAGCATCCATTCGGCTGCGGTCACAAAGACGGATAAACCGCTGCCGGTTTGCAACGACTGCCACACCGCCCACTCCATCCGCCGCACCGACCAGGATGGATTCAAGCTCGATATCATGACGACCTGCGGGCGTTGTCACGCAGAAATTGCCAAGACTTACTTCGACACCTATCACGGCAAAGTTTCCAAGCTCGGCTACACCAAGACAGCGAAATGTTATGACTGCCACGGCGCGCACGATATCCAGAGGGTCACCGACCCACGCTCGCACCTGAGCCGTGCCAACGTTGTAGCGACCTGCCAGAAGTGCCATAGCGATGCGACCCGCCGCTTCGCCGGGTATCTCACGCACGCCACGCATCACGATCCCAAGAAGTTTCCCTTCCTGTACTACACGTTCTGGGGAATGACCGCGTTGCTGATCGGCACGTTTACCGTGGGCGGCATTCACACCCTGCTGTGGCTGCCACGTGCCTTGCAAATGCGGCGCGAGCTGCGCGCGGAGGAAGCGCTGGAAGCCAAAGCGCAGAAGAAATCTGACCAGGAAGCTTCCGCTGCCGAGGATGACGACGATGCCGAACAGTAAGGCCCAATCCGCGCCGACGGTGGACTACGAAGTGAAGGTGGTCCTGCAGGAGCCGCCGCGCACCAGGACCAGGTCGAGGGCGGTTCCGGTGGTTGACCGGCGCGAGTTTGTCCGCTTCCCGCACTTCTATCGCGTGCTGCACGCCTGCATGATCGTCAGTTTCCTCACGCTGGCGGTTACAGGGATGTCGCTGAAGTTTTCCTACACTCCCTGGGCGGCGAAGTTCTCGCACCTGTTGGGCGGATTTGAGACCGCCGGATATGTCCATCGCTTTGCCGCCATCGTGATGTTCAGCACCTTTACCGCGCACGTGATTGGATTGTTTAAGCAGAAGCGCCGCACCCGCGCAACTTGGAAATCACTGTTGCTGGGGCCAAACACATTGCTGCCCACCAAGCGCGACGGACAGGAGTTCGTGGCCACCATAAAGTGGTTCGTCGGGCAGGGGCCGCGGCCGGAATACGGGCGCTGGACCTACTGGGAGAAGTTCGATTACTTTGCCGTGTTTTGGGGGATCGTCGTCATCGGTTCCACCGGGCTGACGCTGTGGTTCCCTGTCTTCTTCACCCGGTTTTTGCCGGGCTCGTTCATCAACGTGGCCACCATCATTCACAGCGACGAAGCCCTGCTGGCCACGGGCTTCATCTTTACCGTGCATTTTTTCAACACGCATCTGCGGCCGGAAAAGTTTCCCATGGACACCACGATTTTCACCGGCCACATGCCGCTGGCGGAATTGAAGCGCGACAAACCGCGGGAGTATGCCGCGCTGGTGGCCTCCGGCGAACTGGAACAGCATCTGGAAGAACCGCAGCCCGAGATTGTGGTCAAGACGATCCGCGCGTTTGCGTGGATTGCGCTCAGCATCGGCTTCGTCGTGGTGGTGTGGATTCTGTACGCGATGCTTTTTGCCTATCGATAGTTTTCATTGGATTGGAGTATTTATGAAAACGCGAATTTTGTGTTTGCTTGGCCTTATTTTCGTGGCGCTGTGGATGAGCGCCTGCTCAAAGGACAAGACGACCATCGCCGAGGGCGCCGCCCGCAATTGGTTAAAGATGGTGGACTCCGGCAATTATGCTCAGAGTTGGGACGACACCGGGAGCGTGCTCAAGGCCAATGTCGCACGCGAACAGTGGCAGGAATTGCTGGCCCGCAATCGTGCACCGCTGGGGCCGGTGATTTCTCGAAAGCTGAAATCGGCCGAGTACACGACCCAGCTTCCCGGCGCGCCCGATGGACAGTATGTCGTCCTTCAGTACGAGAGCGGCTTCGAGCATAAGAACTCGGCAATCGAGACCGTCACTCCCACGCTGGACAAAGATGGAACCTGGCGCGTGTGCCTGTACACCGTCAAGTAGCAACGTCCATCCAGCGTCAACCCATTAGCGCGGAGGTCGGATACTGCTGCCCGCACTAGCAATTCTTCTGCCCCTGTCGCAAGTGACAGTTGTTCTGACACCGTGTTTGTAGTGCAGTAGCAGGGGAATGCACCCACTTCGACTTGGAAACCATCATTCCGACAATTGGCAACTCCTCATTAGCTCGCCCAAATTGTGACCTTGGTCACTGCTTAAGCGTGCGTCTAATGCGACCATGCAAGCATTCCGCGTACCTGGCATCGGCTCTTATCCGCCAAAGCCAAGTATGTCTACTCGAACAAAAACTTAGTCGTGGAGACGCAATGAGAGTTTTATTGATGGTCGCGTGTTTATTTATAGCTTCGGTCAGCTATGGTCAGACCACCGTTGTGACCAACCCGAATACGGGCAAAGCTACTGTCGTTCACAAGGGTCCGAACGGGGTAACCACTACGAGCAACGCTAATACAGCCAAGACCAAGAATGGAGTGGCCGTAGCTCAAGGGCCGAACGGCGCCGCTGTCGTCAACCCGCATACGGGTAATGCTGCTGTTGCCCACACCAATTCGAACGGAGTAACCACCACTCAAACCAGCAAGGGTGGTACAGCGAAGACCAAGAATGGAATGGGCGTAGCCCAAGGCCCGGGTGGCACCACCTGCGTCAAGGGTCCAAACAATCAAGGATGTAAAAAGTAAGGGCAATCCTCCGATCACCGCTACCAACTGCCTGCGCGAAACTAGCCGTGGCGATACTGTCGCGCAGTTTCGTGCGATTACCCAAAAAGTTGTAAGTGAACATGTGACCTGAATCACACGTTGTCTCGGTTTGCAAACATACCATCGGAAAACGTGTGTTTGATTATGACGATCGACACCGCACGACATGCGCACGTAAGAGAGGAATTATGAAAATCATCCCCGCAAACTTCAAGAAACAGCTGGCGGTGCTCGTGGTCATCATCGTCGCGATGGTAGGCACTTATGCGGTACGGTCCGCTCTCCACGGGCGCTCGTCCGCCCTGGCGGATACGCACAACGGCGAACTCGCCGGCGTCGCTTACGCTGCGGCTCCGGCGCAGGAAGCGTCGAAGCCGACCCCGGCTCCGGTGGTCGGAGGCGGGCAATATTCGCCGTACGTTGGCGAGAGCTTTCCGAGCCGGGTGTACTGGGGCGTTGCCCATGTTCACACCGGCTACTCCTTCGACGCGGGGATGTTTGGGATAACCCTGACTCCCGACGATCTTTTCAGGGTTGCCAGGGGCGGGGAAGTTGTCATGGACAACGGCGTGCGCTTCAAACAGGACCGGCCGCCGGGTTTGGGTCGCCATCACCGACCATGCCGAGTATATGGGTATCTCCGACCAGATTCGCGCCGGCAGCCCAGAGCTCCTCGCCACTCCTCAGGGCAAGCGCTGGTACGAGATGTCCAAGACTAGCCCTCAGGAGGGTGTCAAAGCCGCCATCGAAGCGGTCGTATCCATGCAGACCGGCAAGCCTGTCTTCGACGCGAGCAAGCTCACGGCCGCGGCCTGGGCGCACGCCGTCGAGGCAGCCGAGAAGTGGAACCAGCCGGGCGTTTTTACCACGCTGCACGGTTTCGAGTGGACTTCCGCGCCAGGTGGCAACAACCTTCATCGCACTGTCATTTTCCGCGACGGCGCCGACCGCGTGAGCCAGGTTGTTCCATTTTCGACCTTCGACAGTCAGGATCCTGCCGACCTCTGGAAGTATATGGACGAGTATGCGAAGAAGACAGGCGGCGAAGTGCTTGCGATTCCGCACAACGGCAACCTGAGCAACGGTCAGATGTATACGGCGGAGGCCTTCCAAGGAAAACCTATGGACAGGGCCTACGCCGAGGCACGTGCCGGCCACGAGCCACTGCTGGAGGCGACGCAGATTAAGGGTGACAGCGAGACCCATCCCTATCTCTCGCCGAACGACGAGTTCGCCAATTTCGAGCGCTGGGACATCAACTTCAACAAAATGGAACCGGCAAAAGATAGCGTGCTCCATGGCAACTATGTTCGCTCGGCGCTGAAGCTTGGGCTGGAGCTCGATGCTACGCTTGGCGCCAACCCCTACAAGGCCGGCCTGATCGGCGGCAGCGATGCTCATGTGGGCGTGGTCACCACGCGAGAAGACAACTTCTTCGGTGAGTTCGCCAACGGATTGCCGTCGCCGGACCGTTGGAAAACCCCGCTGGCCATGATCGACAACGATCCGAAGAAAGGGCCGGTGATGTCGGTTTGGGGCGAACAAGCGGCGGGCCTGGGCGGCGTGTGGGCACGCGAGAATACGCGCGAGGGGATTTGGGACGCGCTCAAGCGCAAAGAAATCTACGCCACTACCGGCGACCGGCCGATCATACGCGTCTTCGCGGGCTGGGACTTTGCGCAGGGGGACCTCAATCGTTCCGACTTCGCAGCCAACGGCTATGCGCACGGCGTTCCTATGGGCGGTGATCTCAGCAAGGCTCCGGCCGGCAAGCAACCCGTCTTCATGGTCCACGCGATGCGCGATCCTGACGGACCCAAACTCGATCGGATCCAGATCATCAAGGGCTGGCTCGGCAAGGACGGCAAGGCGCAAGAGCGCATCTTCGACGTGGCCGTCTCTGGCGGACGCAAGATCGGTCCGGATGGTCGCTGCAAGACCTCGGTCGGCAGCACCGTGGATGTTGCCAACGCCACCTATACCAATACCATCGGAGCCCCGATTCTGTCGGCGTATTGGAAGGACCCGGCGTTCGATGCTGCGCAGCACGCGTTTTACTACGTGCGCTTGATCCAGATCCCGTCGCCACGATGGACGGCCTATGACCAGAAGCGTTACGGCATCAAGATGAGCCCTGAGGTTCCGATGACTGTTACCGATCGCGCCTACACTTCACCCATCTGGTATTCACCGTCGAAATGATGACCAACTTTCCGAAGATAGCGGGAGTGTCTATGCCTAGAACGAAAGCTTTTCTAATGCTGTTAGTCGCTGCCACCTTAGTTCTTTTCCTATCGGCTTGCTCAACGACGAACGCCGGGGCACCAGCTCTTCTCAAGCAGAAGGACCAGCCGCAGTCAATGCAGTCAGCACAGCCGATGCCCGCGCGCAATCCACTAAAGAACGCCTACTTCGGCGACTTGCATCTGCACAGCGGCTATTCCATGGACGCGTTCGCGTTCGGAACGCGGACCACGCCTGAGGATTCGTACCGATACGCCATGGGCGAGACGGTTGAATACTTCGGCAAGCAGCAGAAGCGCATCGTTCCGCTCGACTTTCTCGCAGTTACTGATCATGCCGAGTATCTGGGTGTAGCGCGCGAGACCATCAACCCGAACGGCCCATTTGCGAAAAGCGAGTGGTACACCTTAATGACCAGCAAGAATCCCAAGGATTCGGCCACGGCATTTCAGAAGCTGATCGGCTCGACGGTTGTAAATCAGCCCATACCCGAAATGTCGCAGCCCGAACTTCTACGCTCAACGTGGGAAACCTATTCAGCCATTGCCAACAAGTACTACCAGCCCGGGAAGTTCACGACGTTTGTGGGTTTTGAGTGGACCTCGGCGCCGGAGTTTCAGAACCTGCATCGCTGCGTGATCTTCGCCAACAAAGGGCCAGCCATGCCTTACACGGCATTCGATTCGCTGGATCCTGAGGATCTCTGGCGGTACCTGGAAGCCCAGCGCAAACTAGGACTCGATGTTATCGCTGTTCCTCACAACGGCAACATCAGCAATGGCCTGATGTTTAGTTCGAAGGATATGTCGGGTAAGCCAGTGACACAGGATTATGCAGAGCGCCGCATGGCCAACGAGCCCCTGGCCGAAATTGTTCAGGCCAAGGGACAGACTGATACCAACCCGACGCTTTCACCCACGGACGAATTTGCCAACTTCGAGATGTGGGTGTACCTCCTCGACGGGAAGACGAAAGCGAAATTGGCTAGCGGAAGTTACCTACGCCAAGCGTATGGCGTAGGGCAGGAGCTCCAGGAAAAAATCGGTGCCAATCCATTCAAGTATGGCATCGAGGCCGGAACCGACTTCCACTCCGGCATCACGTCGACCGAGCCGAGCAACTACCCAGGTTCGCACGGCAACCAGGATAACGATCCCAAAACGGTGATCACCGCTACCTCATCGGTCGTGGGCGAGCCTCCGACCACTATCAGTTCTGGCGGACTCACTGGAGTGTGGGCTGAGGAGAATACGCGTGAGTCCATCTTTGCCGCCCTCAAGCGCAAGGAGACCTTCGGCACCTCGGGAACTCGGATCAAGGTGCGCATGTTCGCCGGTTGGAACTATCCCAAGGAAATGACGCAAAAAGCTGACTGGGTGAAGGCTGCCTACGATCGTGGCGTGCCGATGGGCGGCGACCTGACACGACAAGCAGCGGGGACAGCTCCCACGTTTGTCGTCGAGGCCCTCAAAGACCCGAACAGCGGCAATCTTGATCGCGTGCAAATCATCAAGATCTCGACCAAGAATGGTAAGAGTCAGGAGAAAGTCTACGACGTAGTGTGGAGCGGAAACCGCAAGGCCGACGCGAAGACCGGAAAAGTGCCGGCCGTCGGCAATACGGTTGACGTGAAAGCTGCTGCCTACACCAACTCCATCGGATCTCCGGAACTGATTGGCGAGTGGACCGATCCGTCATTTGATCCCAAAGCATTTGCAACCTATTACGCGCGTGTGCTGGAGATTCCCACGCCGCGCTGGTCAACCTATTGGGCGGCGAAGCTGAACTTGCCGCCAAACCCGACGGTGGCGGCAACTGTGCAGCAGCGTGCCTGGACGTCGCCCATCTGGTACACGCCGGCAAAATAATGACTAATTTTCTGAAAAAACTCGTGCGTGAGCCGCTGCTGCATTTCCTCGTGCTGGCGGTGATGCTTTTCGTTGCGTACAGCCTGGTGTCCAAGGGCTCCAGCGGCGAAGGAGGAAAGATTGTCATCACCCAAGGCCAACTCGCGTCCATGTGGGAGAGCTTCACCCAGACCCGGCAACGGGAGCCCACCCGCGATGAGTGGGAGGGCCTGATCCGGGAGCGCGTGCGGGAGGAAGTTTATTACCGCGAGGCGCTGGCGTTGGGCATGGACAAGGACGACCTCATTATTCGCCGGCGCTTGCAGCAGAAGATGGAGTTCATCTCCGATGACGTCGCCGCCCAGGCGCAGCCGACCGACGACGAATTGAAGGCGTATCTGCAGGCGCACCCCGATTCGTTTCGCATCGACCAACGCTTCACATTCCGTCAGGTATTTCTTAGCCCGGAGAAGCACGGGAAAAATCTTGCGCCAGATGCTGCGCAGCTGCTAGGGCAGTTAAACCGGGCACGCAGTCAAGGCGACATTTCGACACTGGGCGATTCGATCATGCTGGACAAGCAGTACGACGCGCTTCCAGCCGATGACGTTGCGAAGCAGTTCGGCGAAAAGTTTGCGACGGCTTTGGGCGGACTTCCGCTCGGCCAATGGGAAGGGCCGGTCGAATCCGCCTACGGTGTGCATCTTGTGTTCGTGAGTGAACGCCAGGCAGGAGCAATGCCCGCGCTGGCAGACGTGCGCGACGCCGTGCGCCGTGACTGGGACAATGCCCGCCGACTGGAAGCGAACGATAGGTTCTACCGCGAGTTGCTCAAGCATTACACGGTGACGATCGAAAACCCGGAGCCGCCGAAAAAAACAGTCGCAAGCAAGAAGTGATATGAAACCCAAGACCCTCATTCTCGTTCTGCTCGTCACGTTTGCGCCCAGCATGTTCGCGCACGAAGTGCGTCCCGCCTACCTCGAATTGCGGCAGAGCGGGACGGAAACCTATGACGCTCTATGGAAAGTGCCCGGACAGGGAGACCTACGCCTTGGCCTCTACGTCGAGCTGCCTGCGGGCTGCGCCAATGTTACCGAGCCACGCGGCACGATGGTAAACAGTGCCTACACGGAACGCTGGACGGTAAAGTGCTCGGGCGGACTCAGCGGTGGCACGATTCAGATCGCAGGCCTTGGTGCGACGACGGTGGATGTGCTGGTGCGCTTGGAACGTCTGGACGGCAGCACGCAAGTGACGCGGCTAACGCCATCATCTCCGTCGTTCGTGGTCGCGGCCGCGGCGAGCGCGGTCGGTGTCGCCCGGACCTACACTGTGCTCGGCATCGAGCACATTCTGACGGGCATCGACCATCTTCTGTTCGTGCTTGCGCTGATCATCATCACGCAAGGTGGTTGGAAGCTGGTCAAGACGGTCACTGCTTTCACCGTCTCGCATAGCATCACGCTTACTCTGGCGACGCTCGGCTACGTCCACATCCCGCAACGGCCGGTTGAGGCGGCTATCGCTTTGAGCATCGTTTTTGTCGCGGCGGAGATTCTGCGCGGCCGGCAAGGTTACGTGGGCATCACCGCTCGTGCGCCGTGGGTCGTAGCCCTCATGTTCGGACTGATGCACGGCCTAGGCTTCGCCAGCGGGCTCAAAGACGCCGGTTTGCCGGACGGACATATCCCTACAGCACTGTTGTTCTTCAGCATGGGTGTGGAAGCGGGACACTTTCTCTTCATCGGCTGCGTCTTGGCGCTTACCGCTGTCATGCTGCGAGCAATGTCAAGACTGGCTCCCATCAACCAGCAACGATCAGCTATCCTGCAACTTGTGCCGCCCTACGCCATCGGCACCATTGCTATGTTCTGGGTGATTCAACGGGTAACCGCATTCTGAACCAATCAAAAGACGAACGAACTGCGAATCCTGCGATTCCTCTCCGGCTAACCTGTAAAACCTTTCCCCGTCCAACATCTAACCTCCGCCCGAGTTGACCGGATTTCGTGCGCAGCCTAACATTAACCGCCAAATGGAAACCACGGCCCCGGGGATGATCGGCCAGACCGTTTCCCACTACCGCATCGTGAGCAAGCTCGGTGGTGGGGGGATGGGTGTGGTTTACGATGCGCTCGATCCCCGCCTGGGACGCCATGTTGCGCTAAAGTTCATTCCCCACACCCTGTTAAACGACCCCAAGTCTCTGGATCGCTTCCTGCGTGAAGCCCGGGCCGCTTCGCAGCTCAACCATCCCGGCATCTGCACCATTTACGACATCGAGGAATTGGACGGCCGCCCCTTCATCGTGATGGAAAAACTGGAGGGCATGAGCCTGAAGGACCGCCTCCGCGGCGAACGGATGAAGATCGACGAGATCCTCGACATCGGCATTCAGGTGGCCGATGCGCTGGCCGCCTGCCACGCCAAGGGCATCATTCATCGCGACATCAAGCCGGCCAACATTTTTCTGACGGAGAGCGGACAGGCGAAGATTCTCGACTTCGGACTGGCCAAGGTGTCGCGCGGAATGGATACCGGCGAAGGACTGTCAGAAGATCCGCTGTCGATTGCGGGCGACGTTTTCGGGACCGCAGTTTACATGTCGCCGGAACAGGCGCGTGGCGAAGAGCTCGACCCGCGCAGTGATCTGTTTTCCCTCGGCGTGGTGCTCTACCAGATGGCCACCGGCCACAAGCCTTTTGCGGGGAACAACGCGGTAACCACGCTGGAGGCCATCCTCAACCGCAAGCCGGTTTCACCGCTGAAGTTGAACCCAGCACTTCCCTCGGATATGGAAGGCATCCTGGGCCGAGCCATGGAGAAGAACCGTGGCAACCGTTATCAGACCGCCCTGGCAATGAAGGGCGACCTTCAGTCGCTGAAGCGGGAGACGGAGCCGGGATTGACCACCAGCGGGCGAATGCGCGCCGCGTTGCCGTACAAAATCAAGACCGGCACATTTCAAACTACGAACCGGACGCAGACTTATATCTTGCTGGGCGTCATCGCGCTGCTGCTGACGGTGCTGATCCCCGGGAGCGTGTGGTGGTACAAGCATCGGCCCGGAGTCACCTCGGGGGCCAAGAACACCATTGCGGTGCTGCCGCTGCAGAACGTGAATGGCGACATCAGCGTAGAGTTTCTGCGCTTCGCCCTGGCCGACGAAATCGCCAACGTGCTTACCTACACGCGCACCCTCGACGTTCGTCCTTCTTCGACCACGCAAAAGTATGCCGCGAACAACGTGGATCCGGCGCAAGCGGGCCGGGAATTGCATGTTTCTACCGTGATCACCGGACACTTCTTAAAGCAAGGCGACAATCTGCGGGTCACGTTGGAGGCCATCGACGTCACCCAGAACCGGCTGCTCTGGCAAAGCACCGTGACTGCGCCCGCCCAGGACCTGATCGCACTGCAGGGCGAGATGGCCGCGCAGTTACGTCAGGGGTTGCTCCCCATCCTCGGTGTCACCGGTGCACCTGTCGAAAGCGCTACTCGTCCCAAGAACCCACAAGCCTACGACCTGTATCTGCACAGCATCGCCCTGCCCCACGATGCGGCGGCGAACAAAGACGCCATCGCGGTGCTGGAACAGGTGGTGCAAATGGATCCCACCTATGCCCCGGCCTGGGAACAACTGGGTTTGCACTGCTACTTTGACGCTACCTACGCCGACGGCGGCGAAGCCATGTACCAGCGCTCCAATGAGGCCTACGAGCGGGCTTTAGCGCTGGACCCCAATCTCAGCATTGCCGCAGGCCAGTTGATCGCCTACCGCGTGGAGCGCGGCGAGTTGGGCAAGGCTTACCAGGCGGCAGAGGCGCTGGTGAAGCAACGGCCGGAAAGCGCTCAGGCGCACTTCACGCTGAGCTACGTTTATCGCTACGCGGGGATGCTGGAGCAATCCACGCGCGAATGCAATGCCGCGCTGGCGATTGATCCCGGCAACTACACCTTCCGCTCCTGTGCCTGGGCCTTCATGGAATTGGGAGAGACGGCGCGGGCCAAGGATTTTGTCCGCCTCGACGCCGGCTCGGAGTGGGCGGCTTACGTGACCCCTTCGATTCTGCTGCGCGAAGGCAAAATCGCGGAAGCCAAAGAGGCCGTCAAGCAAATGGCGACCGCACCTCGTTATCACCGCGACCTGCTGGAGGCTTGCCTGCTAAATCGGCCGGCAGATCTCGACCGGATTGCGCAGGAAGTGGAGGCCAACCAGGCGTCGGAAGCTGATCCTGAGATTCTGTACTACGAGGGCGCGTTGCTGGCCTACTGCGGCAAGAAGCAGGCCGCCGTCACACTACTGCAGAGCGCCGTGGAACGGAACTATTGCGCGTACTCGAACCTGGTGTCGGATCCGCTGCTGGCGAAGCTGCGTGCCGATCCCGCAATTGACACGGTACTGACCTCGGCCCGGCAATGCCAGGACGCAGTACGGTCATTCAGCAACACGACCGGCAAGTGATCGCCAGGCTCACCTGAATTTCTCGCCGTGAGAACTTCACTGAACTTCTCGCCGCGACAACTTCCCTAGGTGCGCGAAAAAAAGGGAGCAATCGCTTGCTCCCCCTGCAGAATGGTCTCTGACTTTGTTATTCGCCGCTGTTTGCCATTGCCGAACCGAAGACCACACCCGT
The DNA here is from genome assembly GCA_963798185.1 of uncultured Acidobacteriaceae bacterium. Taxonomy (GTDB): domain Bacteria; phylum Acidobacteriota; class Terriglobia; order Terriglobales; family Acidobacteriaceae; genus Bog-257. Next base: position 31,133 of record CAWCSJ010000021.1, on the reverse strand, counting down.
GGTGCCAGTTAAATCGAGTTCCTGAAGAGAAGGAACACTACCGCCGCTGGTGTTCAGCAAGAGTCTCGCTGTGGGCATTCTCTGGCCGAGCTCTTTGGTCTGACCGGTGGCGCTGGCTACTTCTTTTTTGCCCTGCATGAACTTGACCTGGGCGGTAGTCCCATTGGTCTCACATGTGACCTTGTAGTCACCGGCAGGGATGGTTGTGCCGTTCAGTTGCACGGGATGGCTGAGCGTAACAGTGTCTTTCTTGACCGTTCCCGCTAAAGCACTGATCGACATTGTGATTGCGAGGACCAACATGGTGAAGGGAGCCAAAAAACGATTCATTTGTAAATCTCCTTCTTTTGAAAACTCGTTTCGGCGGCCCTCGCCGGCAGGAAGCACTTGCATTTCCCGCCGCGCTGCATAAAATGTGACACCGGGGTTAAACAGCAACCGGGACTGGACTCTACTCCTCCCTTACGATGTTCTTGCCTGGGCCGCCAAACCGCGGGCGAAAACATTCTGTTTGACCCCTATTTTTTGCGCAGTAAGGAGCGCTTGCGCACTCCTCATTTGATGTTCTCCACGGGTATACGATTCCACGCTGCCGAAAGTTCACTACCTTCGAAACTTTCCGCATCGACCATTGGACGCGATTCTCCAGCCAAAGTGAGCGTCCATTTCCGGGCACTTGCATCGCGAGTGCGTCCATTTCCGGGCACTCGTATTTCGCCTTGGTGAAATTGTGCACACTCCTGCGAACGCACATTCAATTAGATGATTGGTTTGCGAAAAAGAATGTCCCGTTTCAGTTGTTAAGTTGTCCTCTTCAGGATGGATTCGGTTTGTTGCAGCGATCGAGAAAAACGCATTTTTCGCTTCGCTCGGAATGAGGGTTTCACACCCTGAACTGACAATACCAGCCCCGAGTTGTCATCACGAACCGACTTTAGTCGGTGAGGGATCTGCGGTTTCCACTCATCGCTCGAGTGCAAGCAAGAACAGATCCTGCGCTCCGCTCCCAATGTCAATTTCGAAAGGAATGTTTCAGCGGCAAAGAAGCTGAAGCTACACCGCGGCGGCGCGTGACTTCCACCCCTTGCGTTCGCGCAGGGCGGTGATGTGCGTCAGATGGTGGGTTGAGTGCCACGCGTACATGGCCAACATTTCGTCGAGGGAAAGCACGCCCCGCTCCGGGTGGTTCAAGCTCCGCGCAAAGTCCGCCGGCTTCATTGCTCCCAGCAAATCGACCCACCGCGAATGGAGCGCGGCAAGAAATTGCAGGGATACCTCCACCGGGGTTATATCGTTGTCGGGCAATTGGGCCCACAGTTTTTCGTCGTAGGTCCTGATGGTAGGCTGATCTTCCGTGAGCGCAAGCTTAAAGCGGATATAGGCGTTCATGTGACTATCAGGCACATGATGCACCACCTGCCGGACACTCCAGCCTTCGGGCCGATAGGGCGTGTCCAGTTGTTCGGGACTTAAATCGCGCACGGCGGCCCGCATCTGCGCCGGCAGCTTGGACAGAACTTCAATGTGATGCGCTCGGCGTTTGGCCATCTGCTCTTCGTTTTCCGATGGGATCCATGCGAATTTGCCAATGGGATAACGCAGGTCGCTCATGAGAATCTCCCGTGCGGCGCTCTTCTATCTTACCGCGAAATTTGTCATCACAACGACATCTGGCAGTCGACTCTAGTCCAGCGTGCGCACGAATTCGGCAGGAAGCACTTCGATACTGCACGGCTCTGCCCGTCCCGGTGACTCTGGTTTTGCAATCGCCGCAGCCGGAGTTTTCTCTTTGGCGGTTGTTGCCTGCGAAGATGCGCCTACCGGCATCCCGCAGGTCACAACCGCTCGCCGCACCACGCGCACTTCCGCGCTCGCCGGAAACTTAATCCCGAGGTCAGTTTTTTCGATGACCTCGGACAGGCCCTTCAACTCTTCGTTCCCTTTGATGAACTTTACGTTTTCCACTTTCCCGGGTGAAACCAGCAGGAAGAACTCAGCGCTGCCCTTCCCCGATGTCCGGAGCGGGATGGTGCGCTGCCGTTGCAACTCGCGACGGGCTTCCTCAACCTTGTGCTCTCTGCCTTTGCTCGATTCCAGCGCGTCCAGGCGAGCCCCCGCAGTATCGCTGGGCGGATCGCCGGCCAGCGACAACAGGTAAGCATGAATCGCGTGCGCGCGCTGTCCCTGCTTTTCGTAAATTTCCCCGAGGTGTTCGCCGATGGTGCCCGCCCCGCTGGCTAGCCAGGCCGCATTGATGTACTGCTCCGCCAGTCCCAGATCGCCGCGCTTGAATTCGATCCAACCCTTGGTGTCCCAGATGTTGTAAAGGAACTGCCCGGCGCCCAGGTCCTGCAACCGCAGACTGTCGAGCCTGACGTCGCGTAGTTGCGTCTCGAGTGCATTAATGGCCGCGTCGGCGTACTTGTCAGCGCGGTCCAGTTGCACATCCTGCTCCGCCAGCGAATACGCGATGTTGTTCCAGGCCAGTGGACTGGGCGACAAGCTGATGGCCTTTTCAAATTGTGCCATGCCCTTGTCGGTCTGGTTGGTCGCAATATAAGACTGCCCCAGCGAGATCAGCAGTACCGGATTGCTGGGCTGGAGAGTAACGGCTTTTTCCAACTCGGGAACCGCCTCAGTAAATTTCTTCTGGGCAACATAAACCTCTCCCAGGTTGGCATGGGCCATCGGATCCAGCGGGTTGATTTCGATTTGCTTCTTAAACTGCTGGATGGCTTCGTCGTATTTCAATTGCTGGCGGTAAACCGATCCCAGGCCGTTGTAGGCGTACGGATCGTAGGCGTCGATCTCGATCTGCTTCTTGAAGGCGGCGATGGCCTGATCGTTCTGGTGCAGGCCCATGTAGGCATCGCCCAACTCATTCCACGCCATCTTATGCTTCGGCTCCAACTTCACCACGCGCTGCAACAGGCTTATCGCCAGCTCGTAGTTGTTGTTCTTCAGGGCCTGTTCCGCAGATTCGCTCAAATCGTCTGCCGACTCGTTGGCGCCCACGCCCGCCGCTCCCGGAGACTTGTTATCCATCGCGAGTTGTTGCGCTCCATCCGACGCCACCGCCCGCCGGAACGCGGCATAATCTTCGCGTCGCGCCGGCGGCAACTCCGTATTGAGCAGTTTCAGCGTGCGCACGGCGGTCAACTGCGCTGCCTCAAGCTGATAGCTGGAAGCGTACTGCGCGTAGTCGCGCTTGACCTCGACTCCGATCGGAAGGTGCACCGTGTACTTCTCCGGCAGCGTGAAGCGTGCCTCAGCCTTGGACACTCCCGCAGCCCCCAGCTTGATGCGGCCGGAGTGCGCTTCATTGTCATTTTCGCCATCGCCCTCGGGGGCAAGGGCGATCTGCATAAACGATAAACTCAGCTTCGATTCCGGCGCCGACCAGTCGAAGTAGTTGCTCACCGTGGCGTCCATATCGATCGTCAACGGATTGTCCGGATCGCTGGGATCGCTGACTTTCAAGTTGTCAACCTCAGCTCCCGGCAACCCAATGCGTTGCAGGATCATGGTGAAGAAGTCTTTCCAGCGATTGCCCGGCATCTGCCGCAGAGCAAAACGGAAGAACAACTCCTGGTCCCCTCGCATCTGAATGGCGATATGCGTCTTCAGCGTGCCGGTTTCGTTGATCGAGCCATTGAACTGCGTGCGGTCGAACGCTTCGAACGGCAAATCGGCCGGAGTGCGCACCAGGCTGGCTTTGCCCGCTACCGGGATCGCCAGGGCTTCCTTGTCGCGCAACGGGGCCGACAGCATGCGGAAGGGAGCGACGCCATTGGTGCTGTCCAGCCAGATATCCTTTCCCTTCACCGGGACCCGCGTTATCACATGGTCGAACTGCGACGGCGAAGGCACCTCGGGATCAAGCTCATGCTGCGAACCGATCAGCACTGAGGTTGTCTGAAATCCTTCGCTGGCCAGCAGTGCCGCCAGCAGCGTGTTCTTGTCTTTGCAGTCGCCGTAACCGTTGCTTAACACCTCGCCAGCCGAGTGTGGCTGATAGCGTCCCAGCCCGAAGGACAGGCTGACATAGCGAATGTTGCGCGAGACATATTCGTACAGCGCCTTCACCTTCGCCATGTCGTCGGTCTTGCCTTGCGTCAGTTTTCCGGCTTCCAGCCTGAGCGCTTCATCGGGCTGGCGCCGGTCGTGCTCCAGCGCGGCATACCAGGCTCCCAGTTCTTCCCAGGTTTGAAAGGTGGTCAGCTCCACGGTCGGAATTTCTTCATCCGACGGATGCGGCGCGTTTTTCTTCTTCTTCTTGCCGGGCGCACCTTCGTCCTCGTCTTTCAGGTGGGTGTAGGTCCAGCGATAGATGCGGCGGTCGCCCTCGTCGGTAATCTTGGGTTCGTAGCCGGGCTTGCTCTTCAGCTTGATCTGCCGTCCCTTGGGAACGTTGATCTCCAGCTGCTGGTCGAGAATGATGCTCTTGTCGGAAAAGTTGGCGCTGGTCCAAAACTGGCCCGGGGTCAACGGATTGGTAACGGTGCGCAGGAACTCGTATTCCAACACGTCTCCCGGGCGCAAGGATGGAACGCTGATGTGCTTCTCGTGATAGTCGGTGTACACCGGAGCATCGGGCAGGGTGAGGTCCTGAATCGCCGACTCCTGCGCGGTAATGACGGTTCCGTCTGGTTTGTGGACCCGTACATAGACAATCTCCAGCTTGTCGCTGAGCGCGCTGTAGCCGACTTTAAGTTGGCCCATCGCCTGCACGCCGCTCTCGCTGACGATCCTGATTTGCGCGTCGAGTTGGTCCCGCCCGGTCCCGTCATTTTCGAAACGGAGCGCCTGATGATAATGCTCCACGACAACCGCTTCCTGCGAATAATCCGGAAGCGCGGGCGACGGCACTGCCCCGTTTTGCGCCGGCGGGACCGCCGAGGGCCGCGGTGGCGGCTGTTGCCCCGGAGGCAGCTGTATCGGAATGACCGGCGTTTGCGGCGCGGGCACAGCTTGCGTTGGAGTACCCGCCGGCGCTTGCTGCGCCCCTGCGAAGACGGTCGTGAACAGGAATAGAAAAAGAAGGCCCGCAAAAACTGATTTCATGGCTGTGCAGTCAGGGTGAACCTTCATCGTACGCGAGCGGGAAGTAGAAGCCAAACGGGGAAAGGAGTCTTCATGAACGGGTAGTGCTGCGCTTTAGCACCGCATCGGCCAAATTATTTTGAAATTGTCATTACGAGCGCAGCGAGGAACCTGCTTTTGTTTGGGTGTGGAACGACGTCCGGAAACAGCAGATCCCTCACCGACTGAAGTCGGTTCGTGACGACAACTCTTTTGGTGGGAGCCCCCTGCTTTAGCAGGGGGATCTGGACTTCAGTCCGGCGAAGAAAAGATCGCTTTTGAAATCGGCTTTAGCCGCGGGGTTTTTCCCCAGCGCTAAAGCGCGGAACCAAAGAGCACATTTTACCGGAGCGCTAAAGCGCTCCTTCCCCCGCATAAATGCGGGGGCTCCCACCAATGCCAGACGGAACCGCCTCACCCAATCTTCTTTTCCTTTTTGTACTCGTCGAACGAATCGAGGAAGCGGTCGATATCTTTCTTCTGCAGGTAGTACGGCGTGGAGAGCCGCAACTTCGACGGCTCGCCGCCGCGGATGCGAATCTTCTTCGTCGTCCACATCCAGTTCTCCAGGTCCATGCGTTGGATGGGCGGGACGTTCACGGTGACGATGGCGCAACGCAGCGCCGGGTCGGGCGAGGTCCACGATTCGGCGCCACGCTTCTGCATTTGCGTCAGCATGTAGTCGGCCAGTTGGCGATGTCGCCGCTCGATGCGCTCCAGGCCGATGTCGTTCGCCATCTGGATAGACGCCCGCAGTCCGTACAGGGCCGGCTCATTGGAGGAGCCGATGCGCTGGAAGCGCTCGGCCCGCAGCTTAGGGTCGTTCCAACCTTCGGTCACGATGGTGTTCCACAGGCGATCGATCACCTCATCGCGCACGTAGAGATAGCCCGATCCCTTCGGCGCCTGCAGCCATTTGTGCGGGCTTGAGCTGTACATGTCGCAACCGATGTCGCTGATATTCAGCCGCATCATGCCGGTCACGTGGGCGCCATCGACCGCTGAGAGAATGCCTTTCGACCGCGCCAGGGCGCACAGCTCTTTCGCCGGCAACACCACGCCCGTCACCGTCGTAATGTGGCTGAAGAAGATGACCCGGGTGCGCGGAGTGATGGCGTCGCTGAAGAGATTCAGTACCTGTGGCGCGTCTTTCACCGGCTTGGGCAGCGAGATTTTTTTCACCACGACGCCGTAGCGCTTGGCCTTCAGGTTCCACGGGTGCTCGCCGCCCGGATGTTCCTGGTCGGTCATCAGGACTTCGTCGCCGGGCTTCATGTCAATGCCGTTGGCGATGTAGCTGTTGGCCTCGGTGGCATTGCGCACCAGCGCGATCTCGTCGCGCGTGCAGCCGACGAACGCAGCTAAGGGATCGCGAAATTCGTTGAATGGCCCGTATCCCCAGATGGGATAGTCCTCGGGATCTTGCTGGTCCATCTTTTCGGTGCTGGTGTAGCCATCAAAGACTGCCCGCAAAACCGGCGCGGGACTTGAGCCCACGGTGCCGTTGTTCAGGTAAATTTCGTCCGCGGGGATGAGGAATTGCTTGCGCAACTCAGCCCAATACATCTCGTCGTCGCTGGCGAACTGCTTTGGGTCCGGCAGCGACCCGGGAAGATTTTGCAGTTGGGCGTATAGATCGTTGCGAAACGCAAGAGCGGCAGCGAATCCGGCACTGGTGGTAAGAAAGCGGCGACGGTCGAGCAAGCAGCACCTCCGGTAACGAGGCAACATGTTACACCCGCGCGTATTCACGGAGTAATCGACGCGCCAGGGCGCGACGTCGCAGGCTGCTAAGAAAACTCTCGATAAGATTCTTGGTGGAAGCCCCTGCTTCAGCAGGGGGGCGCTGGACTTCAGCCCAGCGGAGTGCGCGCCCGCCTCTTTTGAAATTGTCATTACGAGCAAAGCGAGGAATCTGGTTTTATTTGTGCTTGCCGCGAGGACGCGAAAAGCGGATCCCTCACGGCCTAAGGCCGTTCGTGATGACAACTTTAGGAGATTGGTCTTTTTCCGGAGCGCTGAAGCGCTCCTTCCCCCGCATAAATGCGGGGGCTCCCACCAACCCGTCCTCTCCACAGTGCTACACTGCGCGCAGTGAGCAAAGAATTCCACATTCCAGCCGCAGACGACATCGAAATTGTTTCGCCGGGCACGCTTTATCTTGTCGGCACCCCCATCGGCAATCTGGAAGACATCACGTTGCGCGCCTTGCGCACCCTGAAGGAAGTGGACCTCATCGCCTGCGAAGATACGCGGCAGACCATGAAGCTGCTGAACCACTACGGCATCGACAAACCCACGGTCAGCTACCACGAGCACAATGAACTGACCCGCGCGGCTGAACTGGTGGTGCGCCTGGAACGCGGCGACAACATCGCCATGGTGAGTGACGCCGGCATGCCCGGCGTGAGCGATCCCGGCTATCGACTGGTGGCGCTGGCGGTGCGGCATCATCTACGCGTTGTGCCCATCCCTGGAGCCTCGGCATTTTTGTCGGCCCTGGTCGCCAGCGGCTTGCCAACTGATTCCTTCCACTTCAACGGCTTCCTTCCGGCGAAGGAAGGGGCACGGCGCACGGTACTTGAGCTCATGCGCAGCTCGCCGCTGACGCAAATTTTTTACGAGGCGCCGCACCGCATTGTCGAGACGTTGCGCGACATTGTGGACATTCTCGGGCCCGAGCGCCACGTCGTGATGGCGCGCGAGGTGACCAAGCTGCACGAGGAATTCCTGCGCGGAAGCGCCAGCAGCGTGCTGGCGCAACTGGTGGGGCGCGGCGACATCCGCGGCGAGATCACGTTGCTGATCGGCAAAACCGAGGAGAACGCCCCTGCGCCAGCGACAGGCAAGAGCATTGGGAAACGAATCCGAGAACTGATGGCCGCCGGACAGCTCGATGAGAAAGCCGCGCTGAAGCAGGCAGCCAAAGAGTTCGGACTCTCCAAGAGCGCCACCTACCGTGAGTTCCAGCGCAGCAAGTGATGGTGAAGAACGGATCATTCGGCGTTTTGTGAAATTGTCATCACGAGCGAAGCGAGGAATCTGCTCTTGCTGAAGTATCGGTCGATGCCTGGGAGAAAAGCAGGTCCCTCCCGGCCGAAAGGCCGCTCGTGATGACAAAAACTGAATGATTCCACGGCGCAGCTAAAGCGGCGCCCCTTCAAAACCTGAACACCGGCAGCCTCTCGTGCCATTGACAATCACGACGCCATGCTCAACAATAGCGGGCAAGTTGGTAGTTGGGCATTGGCACCAGCGAGCCGTCCGATAATCCCTCAGGCCGAATGTCCACGGGCAATCCTCATGGCGAAAATCCTTTGCGTTGACGATGAACCGCATATTGTCACGCTAAAATGTGCCATCCTCGAAGCCGCCGGACACCAGGTCACCCCCGCAACTTCTGCCCATGAAGCCATCGAAAAGCTGGAGCTGAACAGCTACGACGCTGTGGTAACAGATTGGCGGCTCGGCGACTCCAACGGTCGCGCTATTGTTCAGGCTGCCAAGATGCATTCCACCATGCCGGTGGTTGTGGTATCGGGTTATGTGGCCGAGGCGTTCCAGGCGGCTGAACCTCTGGCTGACCTGTACCTGGAAAAGCCGGTCAATCCCGAGGAACTAGTGACCATTGTCAATGAGCTGCTAAAGACTAGTGAACACACGCAATAGCGCGAGTGGTCAATTTTGTACACGTGCTTTCGCAGAGGCCGCCATTTAACGGGTTTTTCACACATCTTCCTGAAAAAAGCCTTAATCCGCGCATCCCCCGGCCGAACTATACCCATCCAACCCTCAGGAGAACAGTTAACGGCCAGCCCGAGCGTAGAGCTGCGGTGAGTTGACTGGGATAGTACCAACGGAAGTAGGTGCGGCGATGTGGCTGGCAGAGGAGATTGGGCGAAACTGGATTACGCGTTGCTGGCACAGCATGGTGCTGGTGGGGGCGGCGATATTGAACGTCATTGATGGCGGGCGGCGGTCGAGCCCGGAGCGTCCGCCACCCCGCCTGGAACTGCAATCGGTCCTTCAGAGCCTACCCGAGGCCGTCTTCATATTCGACGTGGATGCCTGCACTATTGACCTTAACCAGGCCGCGGAACAGCTCACGGGACAGACGCGCGATGAACTTCTGGGCGAGGATGCGGCTACGTTGTTCACCCGGGTGACCAGCGGGAATATCGACGTAAATCCTGAGCCCATCGTTACCCGCACCCTGCGCGGAGAGTTTGTGCGTCACGAGCGCCGCATCTTCCGCTGCGCGACCAGCGGCCGGCCCATCGAGGTGCGCATCTCCGGTACTCCCATGTATCGCCCGTGCAGTCAAATTTTTGGCGCTCTCATCGTGATTGAGGACGTGAGCGAATTGTCGGCGCTTGAGGAACAAGTGGCCAGCAGCGAGCGCCACTTTGCGGTTGGCCAGATGACGGCGGGTCTGGCGCATGACTTCAACAACGTTCTGGGCATGATTTCGCAGGCGGTTTACGTTCTGGAAAATGCGCCCAACCGTTCCGAACCCGATCACACCATGCTGGGCATCATCAGCACCGCCGTGCGTCGCGGCGCGGAAATCGTCAACAACATCCGCGAATATCTGCGCGGCAATGCCGAGCGACGTACCCGGGTGGACATGCGGCGCCTGCTGGACGAGGTGCTGCAACTGGCGCAGCCCATACTGGAGATGCACCCCGACGTCAAAGTGAAGGTGCAGATCGACGCCTGCGAGGTTTACGCCAGCCCGCCGGAGCTTCGTCGCGTCTTCACCAACCTGGTCCTTAACGCGCTCGATGCCATGCCCCTAGGCGGCATGCTGACCATACTCTGCACCCGCGCCGAAAACCAAATGACGGTGAGTGTGGGTGATACGGGACCCGGAATTCCCCTCGAAAGTCAGGGTAGGATCTTCTCGCCTTACTTCACCACCAAAACCAAAGGCACCGGCCTGGGCTTGTCGGGGGCCCGCAAGGCCGTCGAGGAACAAGGCGGCGATATCCGCTTTAAGAGCGATTCGGAGGGAACGACATTCTTTGTGTCTCTGCCCATTGCCAACGGACACGGACGGCCGCAGTCGCGCGCAGCCTAGGCGCCAACTGCGGAACATAATCTTCCACCCTTTCGCCAAAAGCGGCGAAATAGGATGGGGCACCCTTCAGTTGATAGTGGACGACGTGGGAGGGTCGGTCCGGCGCTCGCTGGCAGTTTGCGACAATCGCGGACGCGCCGCCTCGACGGCCACGGAAGCCGTCGCCTGCGCCAGTATCCGGTGGTGGACCACAAACAGCGCCAGTTCCAAACGGTCGGAAACACCAATTTTGTCGAAGATGTTACGCAAAGCGTTCTTGATCATCTGCTCGCTGGTGTAAAGCTGCAGGGCGATTTCGCGGTTCTTGTATCCCTGCACCACCGCGGCGGTGATGCGCAGTTCCCGGTCGGTGAGACGGTCGCGTACCCGTGTGCCCACCAAATCCTCGCTGACATCCGCATCCGCCGGGTTCGGGCTTTGCAGAAATGACTGTCCCCGCGAAAGCCGGCGCACCGCCTCGACGGCAATGTTGCCGCAGGCCGAGCGGTAGATGACACCCTGCACGCCCAGGCGCATGAAGTCTGATGCGCGCTCGGCATTTTCCGCCAACATCAGCAGCGCAACCCCATGCCCGGTGGCAATCTCTTGAACCTCCTGAAAGCCGGGAAGAAAACTGGTGGAGAGAATCAGGACATGCGAGCGCAGCTTGTGCAACGAGTTCAGCAACTGTTCGGGTGACTGCGGTTGACCCACAATACGAATGTCTTCCTCTACAGCCAATACCTTGGCTATCCCGGCGCGGAAAATTGCTTGATGGTCAGCGATGATGACGTTGATCATATATAGGAACGTAATGCTGTTCCGATTTTCTTTCCTGAGGGCCAGAACTCAATTTTCTAAAGCGACGCACCGAAGAGTGGTGGCACGTCCCTTTCGAAACGGAAAGTTGTTAGACTTCGATTTATACCATGAATTCATGCCCAAGCATAGATTTTAGTCACTATTGAGCGTACTTAAACTCCACTAAAGTCGTAACGGGCTATTAAAGAAGGTCGTGGGGAACTGTGCAAGTAACTGTTATGGAACTCCCAAGTGCACCCCGGGTGCTGGCGAGTGGACGCTACCGGCTTGTATCATCGAAATCAGGTGGCTACAACCTTTACATCTTCTCGTATAGAAACCCGGCCCAACTGGGCTGAAGTTTCTCTCCCCGCCTTGCGTCACAACTTCCGGATTTTGCAACAGCACGTCGGCCCTGGTGTCGCCATCTGCGCGGTGGTGAAGTGCGACGCTTACGGACACGGCGCGCCGGAGTGCGCCTTGGCGCTCGAACAGGATGGCGCTAAGTGGTTCGGTGTGACCTCTACCGACGAGGGCGTCATCTTGCGCGAGGCCGGCATCACCGGGCGCGTGCTGGTGATGTGTGGCGTTTATCGCGGCGAAGAAGAAGATGCTCTGCGACTCTCACTCACGCCTGCGGTGTTCCGATTGGAAGATGTGGAAGTGATCGCGGAGGCGGCCCGGCGTCAGCGGCGGACATCGCCGGTGCCGGTGCATCTGAAAATTGACACCGGCATGGCGCGACTGGGACTTCCTCTGGCCGACTTGGAGTCGTTCGCCGCAGACTTCCAACGCCTGCCGGAGATCGAGTTGGAAGGTGTGTTCAGCCATCTTGCTTCGTCCGAGGTGCTGGACGACGAGGCCACGCAGCGGCAAATTGAACGCTTCAACTCGGCGCTGCAAACCCTGGCGGCGCGCGGACTGCATCCCCGGTTTCGCCATCTCGCCAACACCAGCGCGGCCATCGAGCGTCCCGATACCTGGCACAATTTTGTGCGTTCCGGCCTGGCTCTCTACGGATACGAGCAACCACCGTGCCACCGCGATGGTTCGCCGGTGACGGCGCCGCCCTTGCCGCTGCGGCCGGTATTGGCGTGGAAGACGCGCGTTATCGCGGTCCGCGACGTGCCTGCCGGTCAGGCGGTCGGATATAACGGCGCTTATCGCACGACGGCCCCATCACGCATCGCCACGGTTTCGGTCGGTTATGGTGACGGGCTTTCGCGCCGGCTTTTCGGCAACGGTGAAATGCTTCTGCGGGGGCAGCGCGCGCCCATACGCGGCCGCATCTCCATGGACTTGACCTTGCTGGAGGTGACTCACATTGCCGGAGCCGCGATTGGCGATGAGGTCACGCTAATCGGCCGTGATGGCATGCAAGAGATTTCGGCGCGTGACCTGGCGCAGTGGGAGGGCACCGTGGTTTATGAAACGTTGTGCAATCTGACCAAACGCGTTCCCCGGCGGTATGTGGAGTGAGGTGTTCTTCTGGATGCTGTCCGAGGCAGGGCGGTGCGTAACTGACCAATCGACGTTACGGATTTCGGTGGAAGCGTACGGATATCGCTGGAACGTCACGGATATCGGTGGAAGCGCCGGGCTTCAGCCCGGCGAAATAGGTTGCCATCTCAAATGGCTTTAGCCATGGGATTCCGTCGGTGGGAGCCCCCGCATTTATGCGGGGAGCAACGCTTCAGCGTTGCGGAAGAAGTACGCTTGAATCAATCGGGCTTTAGCCCTGGGATTTGCGAGAGCTTAGCTGAAACTGACGCGGCGCCGGATCGACTTCCATCTTTAATCGCGCTGAAGAGTATGGAAACTCCTCGGGGTGCTCTACCAAGCCTGCTTTGACCGGATTCATCCAAACATATTCGACGTGTTGTGCATACTCAGCTGCGTCGCTGATCCTGTGCTCGTTGTAACCCTTTTGCCATATTTCATGGTTGATGTTCATCTCCTTCTTTGCCCGATAAGAGAATCCTCCCTTGATGAACTGCATGGCTTTCTCCAGCGAGACTAGCGGAGCCGGTGTGAGAATCAGATGAACATGATTTTGCATGAAGACAAACTCGTGCACTTGCAATCTCTGTTTGGCTCGATTGTCACGAATGACGTCGAGCAACAGATCGCAGAGAGGATTGGACTGCAGGATTAGTCTTCTTTCCCAAGTCGCAGATGTGGTGAAAAACGTTCGGGTCTCTTGCGGTGCAAGCAACATGATGGAAGCCGCAGTCTATATCACGAACATGGCGAATCAGCGAAGCAAAAGATGCGCCAGCGCTAAAGCGCCCGATTAAAATCGAACGCTTCACGGAGCGCTGAAGCGCTCCTTCCCCCGCATAAATGCGGGGGCTCCCACCGAACAGTTAGTTAATCTAGTTCTTATCAGCCGTAAGCCCCTCAGACCTTCCTAGCCCGGCGCTTCCACCTGCCCGCCCAACTCGTGTGGAAGCCACTGCGCCGCCGCTTCCCTCACCCCAGCCGGTAGAAGCTGAGCGAGGCATCGCCCTGATCGAGCCGCCGCGTACGCACCAGCGCGCCGAAGCGCTCTCCCGGATCAAACTTCTTCTCGTGCTCGGCGATGACCAGGCTGGTCGGCTGCAGCAGCCGTGACTGCGACAAATACCCGAGCGTCCGTTCGTAGCTGCCGCGCATGCGATAGGGCGGATCGAGAAAGCAGTAGTCGCAGACCACGCCGGTGCTCTCCAACAACGGCAGCGCTTGCGCGACCTCGCGTTCCTGCACCTCAAACGCATCGGGCATCGCCAACGGCTCCAAGTTTTCGCGCAGCAGCCGTGCATGTTTTTTGGCCGACTCCACAAAATACACCTGGCGCGCCCCGCGACTCAGCGCCTCGATGCCCACTGCGCCCGTCCCGGCGTAGAGATCGAGCCACACACTGCCCGCCAGATTGCCGGCGGCGGCCAGCACATCGAACAGCGTCTCCCGCAGCCGGTCGCTGGTGGGACGTAGATCGAGCCCTGGGACCGAACGCAGGCGGCGGCTCCGAAACTGCCCGGCAATGATGCGCATCTCCTAGAGTGTATAGAATGAAATCAGAGGCAGACCCCGAAACATGAGAAGTTGGTCGATTCCCGCAGGGCGATTGTTCGGCGTGGACATCCGCATCCACCTGACGTTTGTTTTTCTGCTGGCGTTCGTGTGGTTCACCCAATCGGTGACCATGGGCACGGCGGGCGCAATGCGCGGCCTGGCGCTGGTTGGCATCATCTTCGGCTGCGTTGTGCTGCATGAACTCGGGCACGCCGTGGTGGCCCGCCGCAACGGTGTGGCCGTGCGCTCCATCATTCTGCTTCCCATCGGCGGAGTTACCCTGATGGAAGAAGTAGGCCAGCGCAATGCCGACCCGGCTCGCGATATCCGCATTTCCGCCGCCGGTCCCGTCGTCAACCTGATTATTGCCGCACTTTCCGGCGCCTTCATCCTGGCGTTTCTGCCGCACGTAAACCTGTGGGCACAACCATTTGTTCACGCCAATAATCTGCCGCGCAGTTTGTTCTGGGGGAATGTGTTCCTCGGTGGCTTCAATCTTCTGCCGGCTTATCCCATGGATGGCGGCCGCATCTTGCGGGCGCTGCTGGCCGAGCGCATGGATTATGTGCGCGCCACCCGCCGCGCCGTCGCCATCGGGCAGGGGTTCGCCATGCTTCTGATTTTTCTCGGAGTATGGAACACCTGGCTGATGCTGATTGGCTTCTTTCTGTTCGTCGGCGCGCAACTGGAGGACCGCTCCGTCGTTTTCCAGTCGGTGCTGGAGAGCGTGCGCATGGAAGATGTCATGCTGACCGGCTTCTCCACGCTTTCGCCTGCCGACACTCTGGAAGACGCGCTGCACAAAGCGGTGCACACTCTGCAAGACGACTTCCCCGTCGTTCGCGGCAGCGACATGATTGGGGTCATCAGCAAGCAACGCATTGTGCAGGCACTGCGCGTGGGCGGCAACGGATACGTGCAAACGGCCATGGTGCGCGCCTTCGAAATTGCGCAAGGCAGCGACTCGCTCGCGTCGGCCTTCCGCAAACTGGGCGGGCGAGGACTCAGCATGATTCCCGTGGTCGACCAGCAACGCCTGGTCGGCATCGTCACCATGCAGAACCTGATGCACAGCATGGCCCTGCTAGCGGAAACGCGAAGATTGAAGAAGCAGCAGGAAGCGGGTTAGTCAGCTCAGTATTTCCTCAACACTCCAATCACTCTTCCCTGCACCAAGACTTCGGCGGCGGGAACCATGATGGGCTGCATGGCGGCGTTGGAAGGTTGCAGGCGAATTTTGTTGCCCTCAACGTAGATTCTCTTCAACGTGGCGTCGCTGCCATTCACCAGCGCGACCACGATTTCGCCATCGCGCGCCACGTTCGTCTTCTCCACCAGAACGTAGTCGCCATCGACGATGTGCTCGTCCTGCATGCTCTCGCCCTTCACCTGAAGCACGTACACGTCTTTGGAGCGGGTGAAGTCGGCCAGCGAAATGGATTCCGGATTCTCCATCGCCTCCAGCGGACGGCCCGCGGCGATGCGTCCCATCAGCGGTAACGTCATGCCGTTTCCCGCCGCCGCTGCTGCTGCCGCCACCGCCAGCGATTGCTTCATGGCTCCCCGCGGCTTCAGCAGATCGATGGAGCGGCTGCGGTTGTAATCGCGCCGCAATAATTCCTTCTGCTCCAGGTTGGTGATGTGCTTGTGCACGGTCGCCAGCGAGCTGAGACCGAGTCCCTCGGCAATCTCCTCGAACGACGGCGAATAGCCGTGGCTGTCCACAAATCCGGAGATGAAGTCGTACACCTGTTTCTGACGGCGGGTAAGAGCCATAGTGGGCGCAGCCTCCGCTCATATTGTCAGCGAATAAAAGGCGAAATGTCAACGAAACTCTTGCTACGGGGTTATTCGCTTGGTTCCTTTCGGGGCAGAAATCAGGATGAATTGTCACAGACTGTGACCAAAAGTTCGGCGTACGACGGCCTGCGTTAACCTAGAATTCACAAATTCATTTTCCCTGCATGGCCGCGCGGTCCGTGGACTTAAACATCAATCGACATTTTGCCCCAGCAGCGCCACCTCGCCGCACGAGCAACTCCCCCAAGCCGCTCTTCATCTAGACGAAGGCAAAGTTAGTGCCACTCATCCCCGGTTGAGGTCCCATGTCGCGTCGCCTCGTTCGTTGCTTGCACGTGTTAGTCGCTGGAGTTTTGCTCGTATCCCTTGCCGCCTGCGGCGGCAGCGGCAGTAGCAGTAGCAGCGGCAATGGGGGAAGCGGAAGTGGAGGGTCAAGCGGCACTCCCACCGTATCGATTACGATCTCGCCTACCTCGGCAACCATCATCGCCGGCGGCACGCAGCAGTTTCAGGCCACGGTCACCGGTTCCAGCAACACCGCCGTAACCTGGGAAGTGAACAATGTAGTAGGCGGAAGCACGCAAACCGGTACCATCTCTGCCACCGGCCTCTACACCGCGCCGATGACCACCGTTGCCCTGCAAGTCATGGTGACCGCGGTCGCCGTCGCCGACACAACCAAGAGCGCGAATGCTGCCGTGACCGTCAATCCACCGCCACCCGTGACGGTTAGCATCTCCCCAACCACGGCGCTTTTGGCCGTGACCACGACGCAGCAGTTCACCGCTACGGTGACCGGCCCCAGCAACACGTCGGTGACGTGGTCTGTGGACGGCGTCGCCGGTGGGAATAACACCGTAGGCATCATCACCGCCAATGGTCTGTACACCGCACCTGCCACCGCGGGCGGACATACCGTAACCGCCACCAGCGTGGCCGACAGCATGGCCAGCGCAAACGCTGCTGTCACCGTCATCAGCCTGACCATTTCTCCGCCCAGCACCAAGGTTTCCCCGTTGGGAACCAGACAGTTCACCGCAACGATCGAAGGAACCAGCAATACCGGAGTCACCTGGTCCGTCGATGGAGTAGTGGGCGGCAACCACAGCGTTGGGACCATCAGCACCAGCGGACTTTACACTGCGCCTGCCAACCCGGGCTCGCACACCGTCACCGCCACCAGTGTCGCCTTGACCACCTACAGCGCCTCCGCCGCGGTCTCGGTGGTAAACCCACCAGCGGGAACGGTATCGCTGCTAACCTTTCACAACGATGACGTTCGCGACGGGGCCAACCTTAACGAGACCGTTCTGAATACCTCGAACGTCAATACAAATCAATTTGGCAAATTGGCAGCGATGCTGGTGGACGCACAAGTCTATGCCCAGCCGCTGTACGTGCCCAACGTCAACATCAGTGGAGTTCAGCACAATGTGGTATTCGTCGCCACCGAAAACGACACCGTATATGCCTTCGACGGCGATGGGCTTTCCGACTCGCCGCTCTGGCGCCAGCATCTGGCAACGCCCGTTCCCGTGCATGATCAGGAAGGAATCAACCCGCTTCTGGGCATCACTTCAACGCCGGTGATCGACACCGTCACCAGCACGCTGTACGTGTTAACCGACGGTCTGGAAAATGGAAACAAGGTGTACCGCCTGCATGCCCTCAATATCTTCAACGGCAGCGAGAAGTTTGGCGGCCCGGTCGTGGTGACGGGCACCGTTCCCGGAACTGGCTGGGACAACAACAATGGCGAGATTACCCTGGAGGACGATTGTTATCAGCGCAACGGCCTGGCGCTGGATCCTGCGAGCAACGCGATTTACATAACTTTCGGACATTGTAATCATGGCTGGGTGCTCGCCTACGACAAGGCATCGCTACAGCAGACGGCCATCGCCAACATGACCGCCGACGGAGCCGGCGGTGGACTCTGGGGAGGCACTCCCGCCATCGACGACAATAACGGAGATCTTTACCTCATCACCGGCGTCGATCTCGGCGATCCCGCGCCCGACTACAACGACTCGGCCATGCGCTTGCGGGCCAGCGACCTGTCGGTCCTGGACTACTTCAAGCCCTCCAATGAAGCTTTCCTGCGTCAGAATGATGCCGACTTCGGCAGCGGATCGCCCATCATCATGCCCGACAATCCCTCGCAGTATCCGCATGAACTGATTGGCGGCGGTAAAGACGGACGCATCTTCGTCATCAACCGCGACAACATGGGCCAGTTTCAAACTACCGACCACGTGATCCAGGAAGTGCAGACCGGCACGCAACAGTTCGACAACATTTTCTCCACCCCAACCTACTGGAAGGGGACCATCTACTACCACTGCGAGAATGACGTGGTGAAGGCCTACAACTGGGATTCGAATACCGGCCTCATTTCGACTTCTCCGATTTCGCAAGGCAACGTGACCTATGGCACTCACGGAGCGACGTCTTCCCTGTCTGCCAACGGCACCTCGGACGGAATTCTTTGGGAGATCGAAAGCACCAACGTGCATAATGGCGGCCCGGCCATTCTGCACGCCTATGACGCGACCAATTTCGGCCACGAGTTGTACAACACCCAGCAGGCGGGTGGTCGCGATGTCGCCGGCCCTGCGGTAAAATTCACTGTGCCTACGGTCGCCGATGGACATGTGTTCGTCGGTACCGGAAGCGAGTTGGATATTTATGGCTTGCTGAGCCAGTAATAGGTGAATAAGGCGGAGCGTGGCCTGGGTCCGGGGGACCACAGATGTTCTCGCGCGGGCCCTTCAGTCCAGCGGAGAAGATCCGCGTCCTTCTGAAATTGTCATTACGAGCGAAGCGAGGAATCTGCTTTTGCTTGCACCTGCAACAATGGCGATGAAACGGCAGATCCCTCACGGCCAAGGCCGTTCGTAATGACAACTCACACATTGAGGGAGCGCTGAAACGATCGGCATAACTGCGGGGGCTTCCTACCAAGGGTGACGAGGCGCCCGGAAATTTCATGTTGCGATTTAACTGGATAATGCTCGTATTGTCTCTTGCCCTCAGTTGTGGCAGTTATGGGCAAACCACGCCACCGCCATCCACTGCGCCCTCGGTTCCTGACGCCAGCACAGTGCCGATGACGGAGACCGTGCTCACGCTGAAAGGCGCCTGCGAACCAGCCAGTGGCGCCACAACCGCGCCGCCGAACTGTGTAAGCTCGCTCACCCGCGCCCAGTTCGAGAAGTTGATCACTTCCCTCACTTCGCCGGATCGGCTGATGTCTCCGGAAAAGCGTCGCACTTTTGCGACCCAGTTCGCAAAGCTCTTGACCTTTGCCGATGCCGCGCGGGCCATGGGTTTGGAGAATGATCCGCGAGTGCAGCAGATCTTCGACTTCGCCAAGAACCAGATTCTTACCGAGGCGCTCAATCAGAAAATCATCGAGCAGTACTCTCATCCCACCGACCAGCAGGTCGCCGATTACTACACCCAGAACAGCAGGAACTACCTGGAGGTTACGATCGAGCGCATCATCATTCCGCGTTCTACCAGCAGCAGTTCCGACAAGCCCAAGCCGAGCGAGGCCGACGAGAAGGCTTATGCAGACAAGATCAGGGCGCGTTGGCTGGCAGGCGAAGATCCCGACAAGCTGCAGAAGGATGCGTCGGTGCGAGCGGGTTCGCCGGGAACGCCGGCAACGAAAATGGGCGCGCGACGGCCGGGCTCGCTGCCCGAAGCTCATGCGTCGGTCTTCGATTTGAAGGCCGGCGAGGTTTCCCCGGTGTATTCGGATCGCAGCGTCTTTTTATATCTACAAGGTTGATTCGGTGCGACAGGTCCCGCTAAGCGAAGTAAACGCCGAGATCACCACAACGATAAAGCATCAGATGGTGGCTGACCGCGTCCAGCAGATTCAGAAATCGGTTACGCCGGTGCTGAACGAAGCATATTTCGGGCCGGAAAAGCCCGAGAGCGCGCCTCCACCGCAAGGGCCGACGCCTTCGCAATAAAGTTGCAGCAACTCTCAGTGCGTAAATGTCACTTAGTCGGTTCCTGACGCTTCGCTCCCGCGCTCCCTCAATGACACCGGCAGCGGCACTCCGGAGGTGCTGTACCAGTCCATTCTGCGCGTGAAAAACATAACGGCCGCGATGGCTGCGAAACTAGCTAGAGCGCCGAGCAACAAGGCCTGGTCCTCCAACCGCAACAATAGATAGATGAGACCGTAGAGAGTTGCGAAGGCGACCAGAGCTCGCAGGCCGAACTTCCGGCTCTCGAACACCCATCCGGCGTAGGCCGAGATGAGGGCGACCGTAGCGGTAGCGGCAATAAGGAATGCGAGATCAAAGCCGATTCTTTCAGCGATTGACAACAGCAGCAAGTAAAAGACCAGTTGCGCGACGCCGACCAGAATGTATTGCGCTGGATGGACCCGTTTGGCGGCCGCCACCTCAAACAGGAAATAACAGAGAAAGACCAGTCCCACAAACAACACTGCGTATTTCAGGGACCGCGTTACCGATTGATAGGGATCGGCCACCTCGACGAAGGAAACGCCCAGCGCCGTGCGGCCCAATCGACCGATGACATCGGAACTGCCTTCGGCCTGAACTCCGCGGGCGATGAACGGCACCGACCAATTCGCTTCGAATCCATGGTCCGTGACCGTCTTCGTAACCGGTAGAAACCCCCCGATGAAGCTGGGATTCGGCCAATCGCCTTTGACCGAGACTGCTGTCGTTTTGCCAAAAGCGAGAACAGCAAGTCGCTGAGCGCCAGTGAACTTTAGCGTAGCGGTCACGTCAAACTTTGTATCGGGCAGGGCAATGCCTGCTGCCGGCTCGCCAAACAAAGTAAGCTGTGTCTCGCCTTCTTGCGGCACATTGACGGTGACGCTTTGGAGGGCCCCAGCCGGGGTAAACGATCCAACCCTGCCTCCGGCGGTTATAGTGGCGTCGGCCTGCGCGCCGCGCGCATCGGTTACACCTATCAGGAATTCGGCTCGTTTCCAGTCCAGCTGCGCACCATCAGGCGCATTGGCTGGAACCCCCGACAAGTCGAAGGATGCATTGAAAGCGATATCCGACCGATACACCGGTACCTTAAACAAAGACCGGTGGCGCTCTTCGGTCTTCGTATCGACCCTCGCCTCAGCGCGACCTGGAAATACTATATAGACTCCATGCTCCGGGGCCGTAATCGCACTCCTGGGAACTTCAAAAGGAATGGCCAGGACCGGGCCAAGGAATGTCTGCGGCCCCCCGACCAGTCCCCCGACCTCGTTCACGACCTGGGCGGCACGATTGGTACGGTCTTCGATGAGGCTCCAGACAAAAAGCGCAGGAATCGTCATCACCAATGCAAGGAAGCAAACAACGATCAGTTTCAGACCCATCGAACGAAAGGGGATTTTTAGAACGTTGGCAGATTGATCGGTCACATAAACTCCGCGCAGGCCGCTCTTCAACGCAGCCAAGAGTGGCGCAGCTATTTCACTCTAGGGCGAATGCTATCACCAGGAAGATAGACGCGTACACGTCGAAGCACAGGGCACAACCGGCCCCTACGCTCCCACCTTCATCCCACTCAAAATCTCTTCCACCGCGGCAATCCCTTTAGTCAGCTCTTCGTCGGTGTTGTAGAAGTGCGGCGAGAAGCGCACGCCGGCCTTCGGGCGATAATCCACCAGCACATCGCGCTTCAGCAGTTCGGCGCAAACCTGTTGCGCGTTGGGCATGTCGATCGACACCGTGCCGCCGCGGCGCTCCGGATCGCGCGGCGTGTTTACCCGCCAGCCGTGCCGGTCGGCCATCGCGATCAGCAGCGCGGTCTGCCGCTTCGATTTTTCGCGGATGTTCCCTATGCCGGCTTCGGCAACAATTTTCAATCCCGGCTGCGCGACCTTGAGCGCAGGAATATTCGCTGTGCCTTGCGTGAAGCGATAGCTGGTGGATGCGTAGCGCGTGGCGCCAATCTCAAATCCGAATGGATTCTCGTGGCCGTTCCATCCCGTGAATGTCGGCTCCAGTTTCTTCGCCAAATCGGGGCGCACGTAAAGATACGCCGTGCCAGGCCCGCCACACAGCCACTTCAGCACACCGCCGGTGCAAAAATCCACGTTGAGCTTCTGCACGTCGAACGGCAGACTGCCGGTGGCCTGAAAAGAATCGAGCAGCACGTAAGCCCCCACGCGGTGCGCTTTTTCCACGATGGCCTCGACATCCTGGACGAACGAGCTGCGGAAAATTACATGCGACATGGGTACGATGAGCGTTCGTTCGTCGATGGCGTCAAGCAGGCGCTGGGTGTTGACGTGGATACCGTCATCGCTGGGCACCATCTCCACGCGGGCCCCGCGCGCACGCTGCGCCTCCCAGAAATACATCACCGAAGGAAAATTCAGGTCCGTATAGACCACCTTGTTGCGCGGGCCGCTGAAGTCAAAGCACGAAGCGACCGTTGCCTGGCACGTGGTGACGTTTTGCAGGCAGGCGACTGATCCCTGGGGAGCGTTGAACAGCGCACCGATCTGGTCACCAACGTTGGCGGTCAGCATCCACCACTCTTCTTCCCAGGCGCGAACGCCGCGCGTGTTCCACATTTCGGTGTAATCGTGCAGCGCATCTTCGACGCCGCGGGGCATTGCCCCCAACGAGTTGCTGATGAGATAGGTGGTGCGGCTGAGGATGGGAAACTCGGGGCGGTAGCGCAGAAGTTCGTCAGACACAGAGAACATTGTAGGGGACAATCCGGTTGTCGGTGAGGAATCTGTGTAATGGTGAAAGAAAAAGCAGATGCCTCGCTTCGCTCGTCATGACAATTCCAGAAATTGAGCCGCCGGCCTAGTTCAGCCTCGCGTACTCAGCCTTGGCTTCTTTCAAGATCGGGATGTCGGGATCAGCGTCCTTCCAGAGGGCGAAGAAATCCTCATACGACTTGCGGGCGGCTTGCTTGTCGCCCATCATCACTTGAGCGCGGGCAAGCTGCAAACGCGAAAGCGGGCCGATGATAAAGCTATTAACAATGCCGGGATGGTCGATGAGCTTCTGAAACTCGGCCGCTGCCTGCAGCCCCTGGCCCGCTTGCAGATACGCCTCGCCCCGAATGTACGCGGGATAAAGGTTCGCCAGGAAGGTGATCCCAGCCGACGGCCCACTTAATTCATAAGGAGTGGCCACTTCCAACACTTGTACTGCCTGGGGCGCATTCTTCTTCCCGATCTCGATGGCCGCCTGGATCGTGGGCAGCGAATAGTCCTGCAATCTGGTGTCGAGAGGTGACTCCTGGCTCAGCTGGTCGGCCAGTTTGCGCGCATGTGCGACATCGCCGGCGCGGGCCAGTGCCAGCGCCGCCTTAATTCTCACGTCCTGAGCATTGTTCAGCGCTAGAGCCTCCATCGCCAACTGACGCGCCAGGGCTGGCTGGCCGATCTCGGTTGCCCGCAAGGCTTCATTCGCTTTCCATTCTGCTGCCCTTTCCGGAACCTCGGCTTTCCTTGCCGATTTCACCGCTGCCTCAGAAAGCTGGCGGGCCTTGGCGAGACGGCCATAGTATGCCTCGGTATCGGATTGGGCCGACAGCAGCCAATCCTCGACATCCGGCTTGCCCATGGCCCATGCCAACTGCTCTTGCATGGTGGCATTGTCACTTCGAAGGAAGGCCAGCGAGTACCGTATCTGGCACAAGACAGTATTGTCCTTTCCGCGCGCACGATCGAGCAGGGCCTGGGCTTCATCCAGCCGATTCAGGTAGCCGTAAACCCCGACCAGGTTGTAATCCGGACGCCCCAACCGAATTCCTTCTTGTACCTCGGCTGCAGCCTTCTCATGCTGCCCTAGTTCGGCGTAGATGACACCCATGGCGGCGTGTGGCCAGAAATCCGCCGGGTAGGTTCGGGCCCATTGCGAGTAGGTCTCGATGCCCTTTTCCAACTGGCCAGTCACAACCAGGTAATAAACACCCTCAATTTGTAACCGCTCCTTCTCGCTTACCCGGCCGCGCAGTTCGTATGCCTTATTGAAGTTCTCAATTGCCGGTGTGGTCTGGCCGAGATTGTAGTAAACCGTTCCCAGAAGGGTGTAGGCCCGGGCGAAGTTCGGATCCAGCTCCAGCGCGCGCTTAAGCAACGGAATAGCACTGCCACCCTGGGTCCTGATCTTCATCGCCTGGGTGTAGGCTTCCAGGGCCTCCAGTGACGACGTAGTGGCTTCTTCCAGTGGAGTGTTGAATTTCTCGAGCTGGAACCGCGACTCACCCAGTTTATTGCGGATCTGATTGGCCGCTGTCCCCAGCGCTTTCAGCACCTGGTTCCGGTTCTCGGCCTCGGTTTCGGCGCCCGCGATTCTGTCTCCGGTCTGACAGTTCTTGGCCGTCAGGGTAATCAGGTAGTGCTCGCCGATGGCGGCGATCGAGCCTTCCAGCAGTGCTTTGCTGTTGTCGCGCAGACAGACTTCCTCGGCCACCGCTTTGGTGAGCCGCTCGTTCGCGGGGCGGTTCATTAGCTTCAGCGTTTCAACCACCTTGCGATCGGAGGCCACAGTCAGAAAGGGCGACTGCTCCAATTGGATGGCCAAAGCCTGCTTCAGGGCGTCGTCAAAAACCGCATCGCCCGTGGTGTTGACGAAGTCGGCGAGAACAATGGTGTCCTTATTAGTGAACACGGCGGCTTTCCGCGGCCGCACGTACAAGATCCCGGCCAGCAACGCGACCAGTACGACGGCAACCGTAGCCAGCGGCTTCCAGCGGCTGAGCAGGGGATGCTCGTTGCGCCGCTTTATCTTCTCCAGGTCGGAGCGGATCTCCGCGGCTTTCTGATATCGGACCGCGCGGTCCTTCTCCAGGCACTTCTGAATGACATTTTGCAGGGCAACCGGCAGCGCAGGGTTAAGCTGCCCGGAAGGCGTCGGTACACGAACCAGAATGGCCTCGCGTACGGCCATTAGGGTTGTCGCCGGTGAACGCGCGTTGCCCGGTCGCCATTTCATACAGGACCACGCCGAAGGAGAACAGGTCTGTGCGGGTATCCAACTTCTGCCCGCGCACTTGTTCTGGCGACATGTACGCGGCGGTGCCGGCAGCACGACTGCGAAGAGTATGATTCACCCCTTCCCTGCCCCCCAGGTCAACCACTATCGCGACCGGGGCGCTGGACTGAAACGCCAGCTTTGCCAAACTGAAATCCAGAACCTTGGCGACACCCTTCGTGGTGATGAAAATGTTGGCCGGCTTGATATCGCGGTGCACGATCTGTTGTTCATGCGCCGCCTCCAGCCCATTTAGAATCTGGATGGCAATATCCAGCAGCCGAACGAGATTGACCGAGGCCCCGGATTCCGCATCCTTCAGGCCGCCCGCGGCCAGGAACTTCCGCAAGGTCTCCCCTTGCAGCAACTGCATCACGATAAACGGCCGGCCTTCGTGCTCTCCGAATTCATAGATGGAGCAGATGTTGGGGTGGTCCAGAGAGGAAGCAGCGCGTGCCTCGCGCTCGAACTGCTCCAAAGCTCGCGGGTCGTCGCCGACGGCTTCCGGGAGAAACTTTATCGCCACCAGGCGGCCCAGCTTCAGGTCCTCCGCCTTATACACCACCCCCATCCCGCCGCTGCCCGCGACCTCCAACACACGATAATGCGAAACCGTCTTGCCGATGAGTCCGGCTGGCTCGACCTGTAGCTGCACTACGGCGCCATCGGAACTGCTCGACTCGGCGGCTGGTCCCGATACATCGCTGGCATTGGAATCCAGCCGCTCCACCGGCACGATCAGCCGATAGCCACGACGGGCGATGGTCTCGATATATTTCGGATTGTCGGCGGAGTCACCGAGTGCATCGCGCAGCTTCTTGATGGCCGCGTTGATGCTGTGGTCGAACTCCACCACGGTGTCGTTGGGCCAAAGCTTGTGCTGAATTTCTTCGCGGGTGCTTATCGAGCCGGCATTTTCCAGCAGAATTTGCAACACTTGCAGCGGCTGTTCTTGCAGCACAATCCGTTGGCCGGACTTCAGCAGTTCTCCGGACCTCACGTCGAGTTCGAAGGCGCCAAACCGGAGTCGGAGTGGCAACGTGTTTTTCATCGCGCAACCGCTGTAGTGTGCGCGAAGTTTACACCGGCTGAGAAATTGTTCCAAGTGGAGTTTGCAGCTTCGCCACCGAATTCATTTGGCTCGCGCCATTCAGCGCAGACCATAGCCGTCAACTAAGCGGCTATGAAATGAATTGTTTACCCGGGTCACCGTTAGATCACCGCTAGATGACCACCAGACTACCCCCGCAAGTTCATAAATCACTTCCAGTGCATTGATCGCCTGACGCGCCCAGCGCATAGTGCGCCCATGAGAGCAGGAAGAACGACGTCGAACTGGCCGTCCTGCTCGCCGGAGGGGATACACCTGGGGTGCAGGCAAACCATCCTGCCCCCGGGTGGTAAGGCAACCGGATTTTAAGTCAGCCGCGATGTCCGAAGGACGCGGCAGAAGGAGGGAGCCATGAAAGGTGCACTGATCGTGATTGCGGCAGTGGTGCTGTGGGGCATGCACATTGCGGGCGTGTTCTAGGAACGTGACGACAAGTCCCACGCCACAGACGGTGACAACAACAGAAGTACCCAACTACGTACCAGGAGAATTCCAATGATGACCGATAAACGCCAGCTTTACCGGGCCACGGAAACTTTGTTCCGCGCGTTTCACTACCTTCAACCCCGGATGTGCGGCGGAGGAGTGGCTCTGCCGCAGCCCATGAACGCCGAGGCCCTGGCAGGATGCATTCTGCATGGCTGCATGTCACGGCTCGTCAGGGAGCTCCAGGAGCTTGCCAGACCGGCTCAGGCAGGCCCAACCATGGAGCTTGACCTCAGATAAGGTGCCCGGATGATCGAAAACGTAGAGCCGCCCTCTGCAGCGGCTCTTTTTTTATGTGTGAAAAGAGTCCGCTTGTCAGCAGCAACTGCCAGCGCCCTGCAAATATTCCCATCAAACACTCAAATCTTTCCCGCATGAAATTCCGCACATACACCGCAAAAACTTTGGAATGAGTCGGTTACTTCGATAACCGGTAAATCACCTCGAGATCACCTTCAAATCACCGCCGGTGCATTGTCTGCGCAACGCAATTAACGCACACTCGGCACGAATTTGAACCGGATTAGCGAATTCGGTTCCCAGCGGCGAGCGAAGACCGCAGAGACAACCGGCGACCGACCTTGGCTCAGGCCGTCGCACAACCAATGAAAGGAAACGACAATGAAAAAGACAATCGTATTACTCGCTTGCCTTGCAACTCTGGCCATCGGCGCCAGCGCTCAAACCGGAAACACCGATCCCAACAAGGGTCCCTGGAAGACCGCTCCCAAGAGCCATGCCGTTGGCTCGCAGAAGAAAACCTTGAGTTCCTTCGATATGACGAGGAAATTCGGGCCGACTGCGCCGAAGGGTGTCAGTTCGACTGCGCCCAAGAACACTCGGATCGGAAGAAAGTAAGTAGGCTCTTGGCTGGCTAACCAGCCGCCATCCCTACATCTCCCGAGCAGGACGGGAAAATAACTCACCGTCCTGCTCGCAACCATTTCCAGATTCGCACGGCCAAAACCACCGTCCGCGGAACGAAATATGAAGCCAATACACTCCATCTTCCATGCCGCGCTCTACTGCCTCGTACTTATCAAGGTGCTGGCTCCGGTCGCAGCTCTGGCCCAGCAGCCGGATTTGTGGACGTCGGAGAATGTTATCGATTACGCGCCGGACGAGAAGATCTTGGGAGCGAAGTTCGCCTTCCAGGCACTGCTGCCCGAGGCGAACAGTTCCTCACCGTCGCCAGAGAAGGCAGGCGAACCCGCTGATGGCGGCGCATGGATGCAGTCTATGACGTTGCAGTGGGACTGGAACCGGGCCAGTACCTCGGTTGCTTATGCCTTTTCCGCTTCCAGTGGCCAGCATGCCGGTGGCGTGACCAACAGCATCTTCTCTGAGTTCTGGACCAATAGTGTGACGAGTGGGACCACGCTCAACCTCATAAAAGACAAGGGAATCTCCGCCGACCTGTCCACCGATTGGGAGGTCCAGGGACAAAAGCAGCGCGCCAGCGGAACCCCTGCTGTGCTTGGAGAATCGTTCACCATGGAATGGGGAGTGACTCAACTGCTGCCACTGAACCGGCAGATGACGAAGGCGCTGCAGTTCGGCTTTGCCGGTTATGACGAGTGGCTCAACGCCAAAAATGGCGGAGCGTTCCCCGGTGCCTTATCGGTCCGTGACGGGCGCTTCTCCATGCACGCCGCCGGTTTTCAGACAAACTTAATATTGCCCGAGAACAACCTGCTGCTCTCCTTTAAGTACGAACCCTCATACTTGGCGCGCGCCCCAGCACCACGACGCATAGTCGTGTTTGGCATTTCGTGGACGTGGTGATGCGGTCGCTGCCTCAGTCGCGTTCGAAGCTCTGCATTTGCTGAGTCGCCGCTTTTGGCCCCTGCGATCCTTCCTGGTGCTGCTTCTGCCAATCCGCTTCGCTGATGGCTTGAATAGGCTCCAGTTTCTTCTGTTCCAGCGCGCTGTTGATGGACGGCAGTTGGCCCACCAGCTGGGTCTGAACTTTCTTGATGACGTCCTCCAACTCGCGTCCCAACACTTCGGTGCGGTCAATCTGCGCAGCGGTCGGCTGCCCGTTGTAGCCATTCACGTCGCCGT
The DNA here is from genome assembly GCA_963798185.1 of uncultured Acidobacteriaceae bacterium. Classification (GTDB taxonomy): domain Bacteria; phylum Acidobacteriota; class Terriglobia; order Terriglobales; family Acidobacteriaceae; genus Bog-257. The sequence goes on along the minus strand of CAWCSJ010000021.1, from coordinate 2,680 downwards.
AAACCGTGGTCAGAAATTCGCGCAGCCGTTCCTCGCCGGTGATGGCGCCGCCTTCCTTGGTGGCCACAATCTCGGAGCGAATCTTGTCGGCCGAAACCGCAAGCTGAGTCAGACGCTTGCGCAGCGGATCGTTGGCCGGCAGTTTGCTGGCCCGCGCGGTGGCGCCGTCGCGGATCTGGATAATCGAATCGACTGCCCAACTCATGTGTTCCAGTTGGTGATAAAGCTTCATGGTCAGATCGAATTGGGCCTGGCGCTCCGCCATCGTGTACTTGTCGCGCGGATCTTCGACCACCTTCAGCTCGGTGGTGTACACGTCATCGCCTTTGGTCATTTTTATGGTGTAGGTGCCCGGCACCACCAGTGGTCCTTGGATGGCGCCAAATGCCGCGGTCGCCGCCGGAGGCACGGTCGGAGACTTCAGCCTCATCGACCAATCGGCGCGGTTGAGGCCACGATGCTTGGTCCCGCTTATGGTGTCGAGCAGCTTGCCCTGCGAATCGAAGACCTCAATCTTCATGTCGCCGTAAATGTGGCGGCCTCGCTGGTAGTAGGTGATGAGCGCACTCTGCGGACGGCTGGGGCCGATGAACGTCTCGTCGCCCTCAGGCCATCCGGCGTTCGCATCGATGTACTGTGTAGCCGGCCGGCTGGTAATGAAGGCCGCGGTCTTCGGCATCAGCTCGGGAGTCAAGGCGCGCAAGGGCGAAATGTCGTCGATAATCCAGATGCCGCGGCCATGGGTCGCCAACACCAGATCAGACTCGCGCGGCTGCACCACGATGTCGCGCACCGCTACCGCCGGGAAATCGCTGCCTTTGTACTGCGCCCACTTATTGCCACCGTCAACCGAGATCCACAGCCCGAATTCGGTGCCCAGAAACAGGATGTTCGGGCTCACCGTGTCTTCGGTGATGACGTGGGCATACCCGCGCACGCCGTTGTCCTGCACCGGCAAAGAGGTCCAGGTCTTGCCGTAGTCGGTGGTTTTGTAAAGGTACGGCTGCATGTCGCCGAAGGTGTGACGATCGAAGGTGACGTAGGCGGTGCCTTCGTCGAAGCGGCTGGCCGCCACCGTTGATACCCACGAGAATTTCGCCACGCCGGTATTGCCGACCACATTCGTCCACGTCTTGCCACCATCGCGCGTGATCTGCACGTTTCCGTCATCGGTGCCCACCCAGATGATCTGGCCGTTTTTGGGCGACTCGCTGATGGAGTAAACCGTGGTGTGCGTTTCTGCCGCAGAGTTATCAATGGTGACGCCGCCCGACTCTTCCTGCTTCTGCTTCTCGGGGTCGTTGGTGGTCAGATCGGGCGAGATGCGCTCCCACGTTTGTCCATGATCGCGCGAACGGTACAGAAACTGAGCGCCCAGATAGATTGTGCCCTTTTCATTGGGGCTCATGGCGATGGGCGCGTTCCAGTTGAAGCGCAGTTTCTTCTCGCCATATTCCGCATAGGGGGTGATGGAACGGGTCTCGTGGCTGTAACGGTTCACTCGTGCCAGGGTCCCACCCTGGTATTCGGCGTAAATGTAGTTAGAATCGGCAGGGTCTTCGAACATCCAGAAGCCGTCACCGCCAAACATATTTTCCCAGCGCGAGTTGCTGATGCCGCCGGGATACGAGGAATCGCCCACCCACGAACTGTTGTCCTGCAAGCCGCCATAGACGTGATACGGGTCCGCATTGTCCACGCTGACGTGATAGAACTGCGAGACCGGCATGTTCATCTGGTGCTTCCACCGCGTTCCACCGTCTTCACTGCGCCACAAACCGCCATCGTCGCCGGCATACACAATGTTCGGATTCGCCGGATCGATCCAGACGGTGTGAAAGTCGCCGTGCGCGGCGTTCGAAACGCCGCTGAAACTCTTACCCCCATTCACGCTGAGCAACAGAAAAAGATCGGGCTTGAAAATCTTGTTCTCATCTTTGGGATCGACAATCAGGTTGCCGAAATAAAACGGCCGCCACACCATGAACTGGCTGGCATCCATCTTGGCCCAGGTTTTGCCGCCATCGTCGGAACGGAACAATGCGCTGTGGGTGGCTTCGATATTGGCATACACCACCTGCGGTTTGCCCGGCGCCACTGCAATTGCGATTCGGCCATAGGGCTTGGCGGGAAGGCCTTTGCTGTTGGCGTCGGTCAGTTCCGTCCAGTGCTCACCGCCGTCGGTGGATTTGTACAACCCGCTGCCCGGGCCGCCCGAGCGGAAGGTCCAACCCTGGCGGCGGACGTCCCACAATGAGGCATAGATGGTATTCGGCTCCAGTGGGCTCATCGACATCATGCCGCAGCCGGTCGAGGCATTGCTGCCGCCCAATACTTTGCGCCAGGTTTGTCCGCCATCGCTGGTCTTGTAAACGCCGCGCTCGGTATTGTCATTCCAAAGATGGCCAATCGCGCACGCGTAAACCGTGTTGGAATCTTTCGGGTCCACCAGAATGCGGGCGATATGCTCGGAATCTTTCAGACCCACATTGGTCCAGTTCTCGCCACCGTCGGTGGATTTGTAAATGCCGTCGCCCACCGAAACGCTGTTGCGCGTCCAGGCCTCGCCGGTGCCTACCCACACGATTTTCGGATTGGAGCGGTCGATGGTAACGGCGCCAATCGACTGCACGTCAGGCTTGTCGAACACCGGCTTGAACGTGGTGCCACCGTTGATGGA
>CAWCSJ010000020.1:0-90465 GCA_963798185.1 uncultured Acidobacteriaceae bacterium | reverse complement strand
TGCTACTATGCGCGCTATATCTTCAAACTTTTCGGCGTCCCACTTCACTTCAATCAGGTGCCTTGTCCAGCGGTCAAATGAGACCCCCGGGACCAAATTATTGATTTAACACACTGGCCAATCCACCAGGAATTCTTTCGGAGACCCGATGCGCAACCGCCGATTTCTCATGTTCTTTCTTATACTTAGCTTCCTTATAACAGTCTTGCCTGTCTCCGCCCAGCAAGTGATTGCGACGGTATCAGTCGGTTCTCACCCTCAGAGTTCAGCGGTCAACTCCACCACCAACAAGATCTACGTGCCCAATTACTGCGGCACCGATCCCAACTGCGCAAGCAATGGGACGGTGAGCGTAATCGACGGTGCCACGAACAACCTTCAGTCGGTCAACGTGGGATTTTATCCTGTGGTCGTTGCAGTGAACCCGGTGACCAACAAAATCTATGTAGTGAACAACAATTGCATCAACTTTCCCAGTCCATGCGCTGGCGACGGTACCGTGACCGTCATTGACGGAGTCACCCTCACCACAAGCACCGTTACCGTTGGGAGCTATCCCTATGGCATCGCGGTGAACTCAACGACTAACAAGATTTTTGTCACCAATGTGTGCGGAAATGATGTCAGTTGCGGTAACTATAGCGGAACCGTGACCGTAATCGACGGCGCGACCAATAACACTACGACCGTCCCGGTCGGGGCCAACCCGTACGCCCCTGTAGTCAACTCGATGACCAACAAAATCTATGTTCCCGACGCTTGTGGCAGCGATCCCACCTGCACCCCCCCTTACGGCAGCGGGACGGTGACCGTGATCGACGGCGCCACCGACACTACACAGTCTGTCAACGTCGGAATCCTTCCCGACGCCCTCGATGTCGATGCCGCGACCAATAAGATCTATGTCGCCAACGAGTGCGGCAGCGATCCCTCCTGCGCAAGCACAGCGACCGTAACCGCCATCGACGGCGTCAGCCTGGCCACCACCAACGTCCCCATCGGCGGATATTACCCGTTTTCGCTGGCGGTTAATTCAACTACCAACAAGATTTACGTCCCCAGCCAGTGTTTCGGCGATCCCTCCTGTCATGGTGCTCCTAACCAGACGGTGACGGTCATCGACGGCGGCACTCTTGGTACTACCAGCATCGCTATCGCGGCGACGGGAACGCTGCCCGACACCATCGGAGTCAATTCAGGGACAAACAAGATCTACATCTCCAACCAATGTGGCAACGACCCCAACTGTCAGAGCCTAGGGACGGTGACAATCATCGACGGCCCGACCCATGCAACCGCGAATCTTTCCGTTGGTGCTAACCCATATGGTTTAGCCCTCAACTCCGCGACCAACAAGATTTACGTTCCCAACATTTGCGGCAACGATCCATCATGCCAAACTCACAACGGCACAGTTTCGGTGATTGATGGAACTCCTGCCACGGCCACGCAGTTTGTTCCGCTGAGCCAGCCCTGTCGTGCGGTAGATACGCGCAGTGGCAACGGCCCGATTCCAGGTGGCACGTTCCAGAACTTCGCCATTTCCGGCGAGGGCGGCTGCGCGACTCTGCCGAACGCGGTCGTCTATTCCTTGAACGTCACAGTGGTTCCCTCGACCGGCACCCTGGGCTACTTGACGATATGGCCCGCGGGACATCCGCAGCCGGCAGTTTCGACGCTGAACTCGGTAGATGGACGCGTCAAAGCCGATGCTGCGATCGTGCCGGCAGGCGCTGGCGGAGCGGTCAGCATTTACGTCACCGACACGACCAATGTGATTGTTGACGTTAACGGCTACTTCGCGCCGCCAACAAGTTCCACACTGGCTTTTTACCCGCTGACGCCTTGCCGCGTCGCCGATACGCGCAACAGCAACTTCCCCCAAGGTCTGGGGCCGCCGTCGCTGTCGGCCGGCGTGGAACGGCAGTTCCCAATACTGAATGCCACCAGTTGCAACATTCCTTCCAGTGCGGCTGCCTACTCGCTGAACTTCACCGTCGTGCCGAGCGGCACGCTCGGCTACTTGACGGTCTGGCCGACAGGTCAAACCCGGCCTACGGTTTCGACCTTGAACGACGTTCTTGGTAATGTCATCGCCAATGCTGCGATTGTGGTTGCAGGCACGGGTAGTGACGTCTCGGCTTACGCGACCAACAACACTGACTTGGTCATCGACATCAACGGTTATTTTGCGCCGGCCGGATCGGGAGGATTGTCGCTCTACGCAGTGCAGCCCTGCAGGGTCTTCGACTCTCGCCACGCTGGCGGCGGTTTGCCATTCAGTGGAACCTTGACTCCGCCGGTGGATGTGGTGGATACCGGCTGTGCGGTCTCGAGCCTGTCTCAGGCTTATGCTTTCAACGCCACGGTCGTGCCTCCAGGCAGCCTGGGCTATCTGACGTTGTGGCCCGACGGCGAGAACCAGCCGGTGGTTTCGACGCTGAACGCAGCGGATGGCTCCATCACCAACAACATGGCGATTGTGCCTAGCCCAAATGGAAGGGTCGATGCCTTCGCGTCAGACCTCACGCAACTGATTCTTGACGTCTCCAGCTATTTCGCCCCGTAAGGCAGCGTGCGGCCGGCAGTCAATTCCCTTACCTGCCGGCACGACGAAAGTGTTAGCTGCGAAACACCATGTCAGGCCTATAATGGGTCTTCGACGGAATTTGGTTGGCGTGTACCGTTGGACTGCCTTTCTCCTCGGCATTGCCCACACACACAGATTGGCAACGCTGTATGTCTAGAATTGCGCCACTACAATCGCACTCTGCCGTGCGTTCACATCATGTATCGAGAGTAAAGTGCGGCCTAACGGTGGCGCTGCTACTGGTTCTGGCGTGCATGATCACGGCTGTGCCGCGGTCTCAAGCTCAATCTGTCCAGGGGGCCAGTGGTCCTGGGCTCCCAGGAACTCCGATCCTCACCCGAAGTGGGGCGACCATCCACGTCAGCATTCTCGACGAAAACAAGAAGCCTTTGAAACAGCAGTCCCTGGTCAGGGTGACGAGCCAGGCGAACGGCGCCGTGTTCTTTCAGACCACGAACGCCTCCGAGGCCAAATTCCCAGATCTTCCGGTGGCAAAATATCTTATCGAGGTCGGCGCGGCCGGCTATTTTGCAGTACATGAGCAGGTCGAGGTAACCAATGTCGCCATTGATGTTAAAGAGACGGTGTTATTGGCGCGCGATCCCTCGGCGGTTGACCTCAAGTTGCAAGATGCAGGCCAGCTTTCATCCAAGGCCCGCAAAGATGCTGTGAAGGGCATACAGGCGCTGGAACTCTCAAATTTCGTAGAGGCCCAAAAGTATCTGGAAGCCGCCAATCGCAAAGATCCCTCGAGTTCTTCAATTAACTTCCTCCTCGGATATCTAGCCATGCAGCAAAAGGACCAGGACCGCGAACTGGCCTACCTGACCGCTGCGACAAAACTCGATCCGAAGAATGTGCAGGCGCAGAACCTTCTGGGGCAGCTTTACTACCAGCGGCGTGACTTTGCGCGCGCGGTTGCAGCCGAAGAGATTGTGGTCGCAACCCAGTCGCAAGCTGTGTTACCGCGACGGATACTCGCCAACTCCTATTTGCAGCTGAAGCAATGGGAGAAAGCCCGGGAATATTCGCAATGGCTCGTAGATAAAGGCGGCAGCGAGGGGGCCTCAGCCCGGCTGATTCTAGGGCAGGCGCTCGCCGGCTTGCAGAAGACTGAGGCTGCCATTGAAGCCTTGACGGCGTATCTGGACGGAGATCCCGCCAGTTTGGTAGGCCCCCAGATTCGACAACTGCTTACCCAGTTAAAAGCGCGGTTGGCTGCGGGCGCGCCCGGAGTTGTTGCCGACATCGAAGTTGGGGACCCGGAACTTAAAGGTGAAACCGAATCCGTCGCTGGAAACGGCGGAATGCCGCCCGACATAGATACCCAGAAGCCATGGGTAGCGGCCGCGGTCCAGTGCCCCACAGACATTCTTCAAGCCGCCGCGAACCCATCCAAGGAGTTGATCGACGGCCTTTCCCAGTTCTCAGCGATCGAGCATATCGTTCATGAGAACCTTACGCCGCAGGGAACTCCGAGAAACCGGCAGATCCGGCAGTTCAATTATGTGGTCTCGATCGGCGAACCTGCCCAGGGAACCGTGATCATCAGCGAGTATCGCGATTCAGCTGGCGGTAACATGGATATGCCCGACCATATCACGACCAGCGGCCTGCCTGTCCTGGCGATTGCCTTCCATCCATTTTTCCGCGATGACTTCGATATGCACTGCGAAGGCTTGGGCGATTGGAACGGGCAACCGGCATGGTTGGTGCACTTCCAGCAAAATGAAGAAAAACCCAGCCGGCTGCGCCGCTACGTGGTGAATGGAAACAACTTCCCGGTCCGGCTAAAAGGACGGGCATGGATTCAGGCCGACAATCTTCAAATTGTTCATCTGGAAACCGATTTGGTGCGGGGTATCCCCGAGATCCAACTGCTGAACGAACACACCAGCGTCAGCTACGGTCCGGTGCAATTCAAAAGAAACGGTGTCGACTTGTGGCTGCCGCAGAGCGCCGAACTCTACGTCCACATGGCCAAGCGGCGCTTCCACCGCAGTGAGAGCTTCGACCATTTCATGCTCTTCGCCACCGACGCCGTCGACAAACCGAAGCTTCCGACCGAGGCGAGCCACGCTCCGCCCGCTACCCACCCGACCGAAACACGCCAGTAGCCTCGAAGTGCCCCAAGCCCAAAGCTATGGCAGGGGCAGTAACCCGACCTGCCCCTCCAGTTTGCGGAAGGCCGGATCTTCGCGCAGACCATCAAAGGCAACATTGTTACGCAACGACGTCAACCCAGGTTCGTGATGGTCATAGGCCCGTTGGAGATACTCGAGCGCCTTGGGCTTGTTCCCCAGAAGACCATAAGTTCCCGCCAACTCATAAGCCGACAAGTGGCCTACGGCATATAACTTTTCTTGTTCTTCGAGCATGCTCTCGAACATGCCTCGACCCTGGCCTCTGGCCAACCCCTTCTCTGCGGCCGCTAAGACCATGAGCTCGTTGTCGTCGTGCACTAACGCTGCCGCCTTTTTCCTCGCCTCCAGGAATGCGGGATAGTCTTTGCTAATGAGGTATCGCGAGTCCAGATACCGATAGCTCGAGGGAAACGCAGGATCGGTCCTACCCAATTGTTTCAGTATCGCGATTCCCTGATCGCTTGGACCGGCATACAGAAGAATCAGCCCCTTATCGGCCAGTATCGAGGTTGAAGCTGGATCGAGTTGTTGGGCTGCTTCAATCTGGCCGAGAGCTTCCGGATAGCGCCCTTCGGAGAAAAGAAATGTCGCAAACCAGTGATGGGCCCGGGCATCGTTTGGATTAAGCGCCAGGGCGCGGCGAAACTCCCGCTCCGCGCCAGCCGCATCGAAGTTCCAATAAAACGTTACAAACGCCAGCGAGGTATGGGCTTCGGCGGAGGAGTCGTCCAACTCGACTGCTTTCCTGGCGGCCGCCAAAGCGCGGGGATAGGCTTCTTCGGGCGCCATCTCGCTGTATTCGCGGAGCAGGTTATAGCAATCGGCGAGGCCTACGTAAGCCTGCGCGTAATTCGGGTCGTGGACGATGGCTTGGGTGAAGTAATCGACGGCTTTGTTCAGGGATTCGGGGGTGCGCTTGTCCCACTCATACCGGCCCTTCAGATAGAAATCCCGGGCCTCTGGATTTGGAGTGTGAGTTGCAGCGAGAGCCTTTCCCCCGGGGACTTGCGGAGGGACGGAATGCGATGACGCCCGGCGGTAATAGACAAACGCACCGGTTGCAACGAGCAGCGCGACGAGCACTAAAGAACCAATCAGCCACCCTCTTCGTGCCGGGGAAACTTGGTCCGAAGCGCGGCGACGTAGATTAACTTCCACCTGACTTGGTTTTACGGGAGCGTCAGCTTCAACCGGGGCAACTGTTCCTGCCAAAGAGTCGAGGTTCGCGCCAGCGGGTTCAGGTCTGGAAGCAACGGATTCGGCAGAGACCGGCGATTTCATCCATTGCAACAGCTCATCGGAATAGGCGTAAACCCGGCCTGTCGCGCTCCCTTGAAGGCGGTGCACCGGCAGCCCGCGTTCCTTCTCCCAGCGCTTGACCGTGCGCTCATCCCGGCGGAAAAAGGCCGCAATCTCCTTCCACGAGTCCAGCCGCCGATTCGGGATTTTCGCCTCGTACAAGTTGCTCATGGCTCGCGGTGTCCCGCAATGTCCCCAAATGTCCCGCAATACCTGTTGTCCAAGTTTTCAGGAATGGACATAAATATACGACATCCAAGGCTGCTAATGAAGCACATGTGATCACGGCTCTCCCAGCCGTGTGACTCGGGTGCTTTCCATCCCAGGCAATGCCTTGAGCAACGTGGAGAGAAAACACATGGAAGTTCGTGCCTTTCGTTTAGCCTCACTGTTTGTATTCCTGTGCGCAGCAGCCATCCTGCCTGCGGCAGCCCAGGTTGTCTTGGCTACAGTTCCGGTAGGGCAGCAGGCCATCTTTCTGGCTGCCAACGCTGCCACCAACAAGGTCTACGTGGCCAATTACTGCGGCAACGATCCGAGTTGCGGCAGTTCAAGCCCCGGAACGGTGACCGTCATCAATGGGCTTACCAACACGGTTGACGCCACGGTCACGGTTGGAGGGGGCTCTGGATTCCTGCTGATCAATCCCCTGACCAACAAGATTTACGTGGTCAATCATCATGACAATACGATTTCGGTGATCAACGGGACCACTAACACGGTCATCAAGACGATCAGCATTGGGGCGAATCCGACATACGGGGATATCAATCTCGTAACCAATAGGATTTACGTGGTCAATAACGGCAACGGACGCGGCACCACGATGAGCGTGATCGACGGGAACACCGATACCAACATTGCCACGGTCACGGTGGGAAATTATCCCCAAGGGGCGGCCGTCAATCCGGTGACTAACACGATTTATGTGACCAACTACTGCGGTAACCAAGGTGGCTGCAATGTCAACCCCGTCCCCGGGACGGTCAGCGTCATCGATGGCAACACCAACACGGTTACGCATACGGTTACGGTCGGATATGGGACTCAGCTTCTCTTTGTGGATTCGACGACGAACAAGATCTGGGCGGGGAACTTGTGCGGCAACACTCCCAGCTGCGACCTAGGCAGCGGGAACGACTCGAACACCATGGGAACCGTGACCCAGATCGACGGCGCGACCCTGGCTACCGCGACTGCCAATACCGGTTTGGGTATGGCCGCGATGACGTTCAATCCTGTGGCCAACAAGGCCTACGTCACCAACAATACCGACAACACGGTGACCTTTATTGATGGAGTCACCCTTGCCACCAACACGGTTAATGTTGGGCTATCTCCCTACGACGTCGAGGTCGATCCAGTCACCAACAAGATCTTTGTCCTCAACAATGGAGCTGCCTCCGTAACCATCATCGACGGAACGACACTGAACACTTCTACCCTCGCTGTCGGCAATGGACCAGTCGAGGCTTGGGTGAACCCGGTCATCCACCACGTTTATGTCTCGAATGTGGGTGATGCCACGGTTTCGGTGATCGGCGGAGTACCGCCCAATGCACTGCAGTTCGTCGCGGTCACTCCTTGCCGTGTCGTAGATACCCGCAACCAGAATGGAACGTTTGGTGGCCCACCCATTGCCGGTGGCACATCCCGCAGTTTCCCAATTCCACAAGGCAGCTGCAGCATTCCGGCGACCGCCGCTGCTTACTCGCTGAATGTGACGGCGCTTCCGTCCAGCTCGTTGGGATATCTAACGATATGGCCGACAGGAGAGCCCATACCTTTAGTCTCTACCCTGAATTCGCCGGATGGCCGCATTAAGGCCAACGCGGCAATAGTGCCGGGCGGATTTCAAGACGCGGTAAGCGTTTACGTTACCAACACCAGCCAGGTGATCCTCGATATCGACGGCTACTTCGAGCCGGTCAGCGGCTCTACGCTCGCCTTTTATGCGCTGACGCCTTGCCGGGTGGCAGACACGCGCGACACGACCAAACCACCGGGCTTGGGCCCTCCGTTCCTCTCGGGCAACGCCCCGCGCAATTTCCCAGTGCTGTCGAGCACCTGCGGAATACCCAACAGCGCGCAAGCATACTCGTTTAACGTCACCGCCATCCCCAGGACCAGAAGTCTGGGATTCCTGACGGTGTGGCCGGAAGGTCAGACCCAGCCATTGGTTTCGACACTGAACGATCCAAAGGGGACGATCGTGGCGAACGCGGCGATTGTGCCTGCCGGTACAGGTGGCGGGATCACGGCGTTTCCGACCGACGATACTGACTTGGCAATCGACGTCAATGGCTACTTCGCACCGGCTGGCTCGCCGGGCGCACTGTCGCTATATCCGGCGGTGCCCTGCAGGGTCATCGACACCCGCAAGGTTGGTAGCGGTCAACCGTTTACGGGGATACTGGCTCCTCCGGTCGACGTGTTGGATAGCCCCTGTGGCCCGCCCCCCGCAGCGAAGGCGTATGTCTTCAATGCGACGGTCGTGCCCGTTGGCAGTTTGGGTTACCTGACGCTGTGGCCAGACGGCACCACTCAACCCATTGTCTCGACGCTAAACGCCCCCGATGGCAGTCTTACCAACAACATGGCGATCGTTCCCAGCACCAACGGGAAGGTCGACGCTTTTGCAAATGGGTTCACGCAACTGATTCTCGACATGTCCAGTTACTTCGCACCGTAGGACGATTCGACATGGACCCAACGGTGGACCGGCCGCGGCGGATATTGCCGCGGCCGTTCCATTTAAGAGACCTGTTCCTCCCGATCACCGCATTCTGGAACCGGCCGACGATCCCCGCAAAATTCTTTCCTGGAGACAACGCATGTATTGTTCGCGCCTGCACGATGGGCGTGAAGCGTCGCTTTTCGTTTGCTGTGAGGTCTCGAATAGTTCAATAGTTTAGAAACTTTGAAACTATATACAACGCCTCAACGCCCCGATACGCCCGCGAGTGATTCCGCTTTTTCGCTCCTGCGCGGCCAACTCCGCGCATGCACTGCGATCGCTGTCGTCTTTCAACTCTCCGATGTCGTATGCTGCAGGTTGCGCCATGGATACAGCACGCATTGCCGAACTGCTTACGCCATTTGCCGGCCGAGAGATGCTAACCCCGCACCTGATCGAGGCGCTGCAACGCTATCTGGACCTGTTGCTTCTGTGGAATGCGAAGGTAAATCTGACGTCGGTGCGTGATCCGGAGAAGATCGTGACCCGCCACTTCGGCGAGTCGCTGTTTGCCGCCCGAGTCCTGTTGGCTGGCGGCAGCGACGCAACTCCGGCGACGACATTGGTTGATGTCGGCTCGGGCGCGGGCTTCCCCGGGCTTCCCATGAAGCTGCTCGATCCCAGGATCGATCTGACCCTGATCGAATCGCACAACAAGAAAGCGATTTTTCTGCGTGATGCCGTGCGCTGCCTTGGAATCGACCGCGCTGAGGTGTTTTGCGGCCGCGCCGAGGATTGGTCCAAGACCGCCGACCTGGTTACGCTGCGTGCGGTCGAGCGATTCGAGTCAGCACTGCCAGCAGCCGCAAGACTAGCCGCGGAAAATGGGAGGCTGGGTTTGCTTGTTGGCGCGGGGCAGGTTTCGACCGCGCAAGAAGTGCTAGGCCAGCACTGGCACTGGCGCAAGCCGGTCCCAATACCGCTTAGTGCTGGCCGCGTGGTGCTTCATGCGGAACGAAAAGCGATTGGACAACAGCGTAGTGGTAAAATAGTAAGTATTAATGCTAAATATCTAGTCACTAGTGGTAAACATAGCCTACATTTGCATTAATTTGATGGGATTCTTGGGATGGAATTCCAGTCTCGCTTAATTTTCTTATCATCAGAGAACGGAATCTCATATTCTGGCGGGCGGAACAACGTTGCCTTCGTGGGAGAAGTTGCTTGTTTCTTTGTCCTGGAGCTGATGATGCGCGTCGTGGATTCATTCGGTTCCTCAGGGCTGAGAACACATGTTCCACGTGGAACAATACCATCGAGATCTGAAGCCGAGCCGAAACCTGCCTTTCGTGAGGCTGACATTTTATGCCCCGGGCGAGGTTGCTTCTCCCGGTGGGGTGCTTGCAGCGAGGACAATTCGGGGATCCCCACGTAGTTCGACATCCCTTGGCAATGTTCCACGTGGAACATTGGGTGACCGAGTTACCCACAGCCGCGCGGACCATCTAGCTTCCGCACAATCAGCATCTTCCGTCGCGCTTTGCGAGTCTTGCACAGCTTTTCCAATGAAATATTCCGTTCTCTGTCTCAACCTCATTGCCGCCGACAGGTGCTGCGTTCTAAGCTGCTTGAGTCCAGTCCTTGGGCACAAATATGGGACGCATTATCGCAGTCACCAATCAGAAGGGCGGGGTCGGCAAGACGACCACCGCCATCAATCTGGCGGCGTCATTCGCCTCCTTAGGCGCACCCACGCTTGTCGTTGACTGCGACCCCCAGTCGAACGCTTCGAGCGGCCTAGGCCTCCTCCGCGACCCCGAGCGTACTAGCACGTACCAGGTCATCATGGGCGAGGTCCCGGCCCAGCAGGCAAGTCTCCCGACCGAGGTGGACAACCTCCGCATCATCCCGGCGCACAAGAACCTGCTCGGCGCCAACCTTGAACTGGTGCCGCTCGATCTCCGCGAATACCGGCTGCGTAATGCTTTGCAGCCGCTACGCGAACAATTTCAGTTCATCGTGCTCGACTGCCCGCCGGCGCTCGACTTGCTTACGCTGAACGCGCTGGTCGCCGCCGACACTGTCCTGATTCCCATGCAGGCTGAATACTTCGCCCTCGAAGGAGTAACTGAATTGCTCGACACCATCGACCGGATCCGGGTTGAGCTCAACCCCAACCTGGCGGTCGAGGGGGTAGTGCTCACCATGTTCGATGACCGCACCAATCTGGCGCAGTCGGTCGCCGCCGAGCTGCGCGGCTTCTTCGGGGACCTCATGTGCGAGACCGCGATCCCGCGCAACATTCGACTTGCGGAAGCGCCCAGCCATGGCAAGCCCGCATTGATCTACGATCCCCACGCGCGCGGGACTGAGGCCTATGTGAAGTTGGCGGAAGAGATCATGGAAAGGGTCAGCCATCCCCGCCAGCCGCCAGAAGAGGCCGCCCACGCCAACGGCTAGGAGGCGCGGGGGTGGCTATATACCACAATGTGGGATATACCACAATGTGGGATGCTACTCCCTTGCCAGGCCGCTATCGGCTAAAAGCCAGGCGCGCGTGTGGACATCCGACCAAGGATGCACTATGCTTCCCCAGCTTATGGCTGGGTCACGGAACAATCCCCGCTGGCGGTATGCGCATCGTAAATATCAAATCGGTTGTTGAAAGGGAACATCTCCATGGCGAATGAAGCTAAGAAGTGCGGGCACGAGACGTGCCAGTGTGTAGTTTCGGGAAACGACAAATATTGCAGCGATTATTGCAAAGACGCTCAAAGCGAAAAGGAAATCGAGATCCAGTGCGATTGCAAGCACCCGCCTTGCGCCCTCGATTAGCGGTTGGCGACGACACATCTTCGCGGGCCGCGCGCGGAGTCGAAGGGCTTGCTTTTTTCAGGTGCTTAACAATGCCTGCGAAAAGCAGGTCCCTCGACTCCTCGCGTCGCCCGTCGCTCGGGATGACAACCCAAATTTCTTCTGATCTATCATCGCCATCGCTGACTGGCGGATAGCGTAACTCGTCACGGATACCTTCGTCGCTGTACCATGGCATTGCAATCTAATGCGTCGGAGGATGTCATGATGCCTGCACTTGCAGAGTTGGAACCCAAATCAGTATGGAAGCACTTTAACGCGCTCGCCGCGATCCCGCGCGCCTCGACCAAGGAGGCTGCTGCGCGGCAATATGTCCTAAATCAGGCCTCCCGGCTGGGTCTCGAGGTGGTTCAAGACAAGGCTGGCAACATTGTTGTCCGCAAGCCGGCGCATAAGGGCCGCGAGGGCGCGACCAAGGCTTTGTTGCAAGGCCATCTCGACATGGTCTGCGAGAAGAATGAGGGCACAGCGCACAACTTTGACACTGACCCCATCAAGGTGGTTCGCGATGGCGACTGGCTGAAGGCCGACGGAACCACTCTGGGCTCTGACAATGGCGTAGGTGTGGCGGCGGCCCTGGCGGTGATGGAGAGCACCGACATTGCTCACGGTCCGCTGGAGTTCGTCTTCACCATCGACGAAGAGACCGGACTGACGGGCGCTGCGGAATTTCAGGGCGGAGTGCTGAAGTCCAGTTATTTCCTGAACCTCGACAACGAAGAGAAGGGCACGCTGTGCATCGGCTGCTCGGGTGGAATGACAACGACGGCGCGCCGCAAGGTCACGCTCCGGCCCGCAAGCGCCGGCGCGGGTTGGCGCATCAAGGTGTTTGGCCTGAAGGGCGGCCATTCCGGTGTGGATATCCATCAAGGCCGGGGCAATGCGCTGCGGATATTAGGTGGTGTGCTGCAGAAGGCGCTCGAAAGCTTGGGGGTCGAGGTTGCCGACGTCAAAGGAGGGAGCGCGCAGAATGCGATTCCCCGTGAGGCATCGTCGGTCGTGGTGCTGGATGCGTCGCGCGAGAAAGAACTGAAATCACTGGTTGCTACTGCCGAGGCTGAATATAAGGCCGACCTTGGCGGCTTCGATCCCGATTTGCGGATCACCGTGGAGAAAGCCGAGCGCCCAGAAAAGGTATTCGACCCGGCTGACGCCAAGCAGACCGTCGCGTTGCTGGTCACCATGCCTCATGGCGTTCTGGCGATGAGTCCCGACGTTCCCGGGCTGGTGCAGAACTCCACCAACCTGGCCATCATTGCCACCAAGGGCGACGTGGTCGAGATCGTTACCAGCCAGCGCAGCGCGATCGAGAGCAGCAAGCAGGCCGCCGCCCGCATGGTGGCCACGGCGTGTCGCCTGGCCGGTTTCGACATCGAGCATCGCGGCAGCTATCCCGGGTGGAAGCCCGAGCCCACCAGCGAGATCGTGCGCGAGCTCCAGACCGTGCACAAAGAGCTGTTCGGCGAGCCTGCCAAGCTGATTGCCATGCACGCCGGCCTGGAGTGTGGGGTGATCGGCGAGAAGTATCCCGGCATGCAGATGGTTTCGTTTGGGCCGACCATCGTCGATCCCCACAGCCCCAACGAGCGCGTACAAATATCGTCGGTAGAGAGCTTCTGGAAGTACCTGAAGGCGGTGCTGGAGGCGATTTGATTAGGAGTGCCCTACCAAGGTGGATCCGGTTGAAGCCTTGCTCTATCCAGGTTCAGCGTCAAAAAAGACGGACGCGAACCTGGGAGACCGGGCCCCGCGAATTATCCGACCCAAAGCCGCAGTCTCGAAATCGCCTGGGGACGAATCCTCCCGTTCATACGACCGAAGGGCGACTGTTTAGCCGCTTTCATCGCGACGGAGTAGTGGCGCAGTTCATGCCCAATCAAGAGGTTTGGCCGAAGCTAATAGGATACCTTGGCCCAACGAGCACTGGTCAAAACGATACAGTTATTCGCTGCCCCTAAGCCTACGCTGCGGTTGACTTAATTCTCATGAGAGCACTTGCAACTCTCGGAACCGCAGTCCTTGTTATGTCCCTCGCAACGATGCCCAGCAGCAACCCAAACAGGCCGCCGTTTGAATGGACCGCGTCAAACCTCACCGGCAGGAAACAGACACTGACCCTAGAGCTGGCGCCAACCGGGTAGCCTTGTCAATTCCAATGGACGCGGTCACCGCCATGAATTGGGAACAGCGGTCCATCGCTGGAATATGGGTAAATACCGCCGCTTATGGCAGACAATGCAACGTCCCGCGCACAGGAAGAGACGAGGCAGAACGACTCGTTCAACCCAGGTCTCCGGGGGCGCTGTCCTGAACTGGTCTCCCTTGCATACACGGCAATGGACCGACAACAAATGCATTTTGGATCCGTTATTCCGACGCAACGAAATATAACTACTGTTATCGCGAGGTCGTATCCTTTGACGGCGATGATCGCGCTGGCTTCTGTGGGGGTTAGTCGCGACGGAACGCACTCGAAGGAGCCGCTAGCACACGCCACATAATTGCGTTCGTGATGGGCAACGCCGACTGCACTTGATTCCTTCGCCGAGAGTCTGGAATGGTCACAAACTGCCTCGCCGTCCCAACACTTCCCCGATCTGGAAAAGCTCCTGATGGTCAGCAATGATGACATCGATCATGAATGGAGCTTTCCTACTGCCGAATTGCCTGATCAGGCTTCGTCCGTCTAGAGTAGCGCCGTTCCGTTGTGAAAACCGGTCAAAATTGAACATTCTACGATTTAATCGGCATAAGGGGCTTGGAGATATGAAATCGCGGAAATAAGAGGGAAGATATCGTTCAGTGGAGGGAGGCGAAGTGAAGCTGCGCAGCTTCGAATTTGCCGCCCGCTTTAATTCTTCGTGTGCTTGCGCTTGGCCGGCGCGGGCCGGTCCTCGACCAATGCAAACTGAATCCGCCTTTGCACGCGGTCGATGCGGTCCACCAGCACGCGCACGCGATCGCCCATCGAGTAAGTCTTGCGGGTGCGCTGCCCGATGATCTGCCGGGTGTTTTCGTTGTACTGATAGCGGTCGTCGGCCAGCGACGTGAGCGGCACCAGCCCTTCGATAAACATGTCGATCAGCTCCACGAACAGCCCAAACTTGGTGACGCTCACGATCAGCCCGTCGAAGTCTTCGCCAATGTGGGCTTCCATGAATTTCACCTTCTTCCATTCCATCAGCTCGCGCTCGGCATCGGCGGCGCGGCGTTCGGCCTGGCTGGACTCTTCGGCAATATCGTGGAGAACATCTTCGGGGATCGGTCCGCCCAGAGGTGCGCGGCGCTCCTTGTCGTGAGTGCCTTTCTTACTGGCCGGCGAGGCCGGCGGCTGACGCTTCGACCACGGTGACGGCGACTCGCTGTGCGCGATCTGGCCCCAGCCTATGGAAACGCCGTGTTCTTCCTGTTCCGGCGAATCGCGCAGTACGGCTTTCAAGATGCGGTGCACGATGAGGTCGGGATAGCGACGGATCGGTGAGGTAAAGTGGGTGTAAACCGGCGCGGAGAGCGCGAAGTGGCCAACGTTGACCTCGGAGTAGCGCGCCTGCTTGAGCGAGCGCAGCATCAGGTACGACAAGATGCGCTCTTCCGGCTTGCCCGCAATTTTCTGCGTCAGCTTCTGGTACATGCGCGGCGTAATGTGGACTTCCTCGGGGATTTCGACCACCTGCGGATGGCGGCCGGCGCCACGGCGATCGCGCCGATCAGCCCGTATCTGCGTGCGTTTCACTGGCAGCGCGCCTACACCGAGTGAGTAGCCGAAAGTGGCGGCGATGGTTTCGAAATCGAAGACGCGCTTGGGGTCGGGCTTTTCGTGAATGCGATAAAGCGATGCCACGTGCTTGTTCTCGAGGTAGCTGGCGACGCACTCATTCGCCGACAGCATGAACTCTTCGATGATGCGGTTGGCGATGTTGCGCTCGGAGCGCGTGACGCCCTTCATCAAGCCGTTCTCGTCGAACTCGATGACCGGCTCGGGCAAATCAAAATCGATGGAGCCGCGGCGCACACGCTTGCGATTCAGCACCATCGCCAGCTCGCGCATCAGCTCAAATTGGGCCACCAGCCTGGCATAAAGCTGGCGCAACGCGGCGTCTCCTTCCAGGATGAGATTTACATTGGTGTAGGTCATGCGCTCGGCCGAGCAGATGACGCCTTCACTCAGGGTGTAGCCGACGATCTCGCCGTGAGCATCGATTTCCATCACGCAGGACAGCACCAGCCGGTCAACTTGCGGGCGCAGACTGCACAGGTCGGTGGAAAGCTCGATGGGCAACATGGGGACAGCGCGGTCGGGGAAATAAACCGACGTCCCACGCAGTCGCGCTTCCAGATCGATTGCCGAGCGATCGTGGACATATTGTGCGACATCGGCGATGTGGACCTGCAGCTCGAAATGGCCGTTCTCCAGCCGGCTTACGGTGACGGCATCGTCGAAATCGCGAGCGGTCTCGCCGTCGATGGTGACGATGGGCAAGGCGCGATAGTCGCGCCGGTGGCGCAACTCAAGCGACGGGATAATGGGCTCGAATTGCTGCGCCTCCTGCAAGACGTCAGGCGGAAATCGATGAGGCAGGTGGTACTTGCGGATCATGATTTCGACGTCCACGCCGAAGTCGTCTTCATACCCAAGAATTTCGACGACGCGGCCACGGGGATTCTGCGGCGGCGACGGCCAATCGGTAATCTCAACGTCCATCACCAGGCCCTCGAGATCGTCCCACTCACGGCGGCGCGCCTCTTCGCCGAGGACCCGGTCGGGGTCCGCCGGCGGCTTGCGCGCGGGTTTCACTGCAGCGCTCCGCTGTTCTTTCGCACCCGCCCTAGCCAAAGGAGAACTAGAACGGGGCACCCGGCCACCTTCCGCTTCCTTCTGGCTGGCGGGCCGCTCCATCCCGCGCGGAATGATGATCTCTCGCGTGACCTTCTCGTCGATCGGCGTCACGTAGTTGTGGCGCGAACCATAATGAAAGGTGCCCACGACGGTGGGGTTGCCGCGGGTCAGCACGCGCACAATGCGCCCTTCAGCACGGCCGTCGTCACGTTTACGCCCCAGTTCCACCAGCACCTGGTCGCCATGCATGGCCGAATCGATGGCCTGCGGGCTGACGTAGATATCGCCAGTGATAGTGAGGCGCTGGTCAGGGTTGGGGATAACGAAGCCGTAGCCGTCGCGGTGCATGGTCAGGCGTCCGGCGATCAGGTTCTGGCGAGCGGCGGCATGGTCGGCCAGCGTGAAGCGGTCGCGGGCTGTTTCGATGAGCCGCCCGGCCTTCGCGAGCGCCTGCAAGCGCTCAGAGAGCAGACGACGGTCATCGCCACGCAGGCCCATCTCGCGGACGAGCTGCTTGAATCCCGCTGAGCGGTGGGGCTGGCGTTCGATGTGACGCAGGATGGCTTGATCGGTCAGCATAAAAATCGAATCACACGTTGAGGTACCGGCGCGGTTTGCTTAATCCCTTCTCCTTAGCCGTTAACTAATGATGCACTGAGCACGCCAGGAAAAAGTGCGTAGGGTATTCCCTCGTATAAGAACTCGCTGTATGGTAGCAATAATTACACTTACCAGAGTGCGGGCTTCAGACTGCACTCGGGCGATAGGCCCATACGTACCGCGCGCCAAAGCATCGGTTTCTGAAGAAAAGCGGTGGAGCGTGAGTTTGGCGAACGAAGTGCCTGTCCAAAGCACTTACAACCTCGGAAAGGATTTGTTTATCGATTATGTGGAAACCTACTAATACTCCATCTGCAACCCCCACTCCCAGTCCCGAGCCGCAGCGCAGCTACACTCCGGCGGTCCCCGAGATGGCGAGCGCACCCCGTCCCGCCAGCCCTCCCATCAACACGCAGGAACAGGCCACGCTGGGGAAGTCGCTGGTCATTAAGGGAGAGGTCACGGGTTCGGAGTCGCTTTACATTGACGGGCGGGTGGAGGGGTCGATCCAGTTGCCGGGCAATCGCGTGACAGTGGGGCGCAACGGTGTTGTGGCGGCCAACATTTCGGCGCGCGAGATCGTGGTGCTGGGCAAGGTCCGCGGCAACATGACGGCCAGCGACCGCGTGGACATCCGCGGCGAAGGCTCGCTCACCGGAGATGTGGTCGCCCAGCGCATCAGCATTGAGGATGGCGCTTACTTCAAGGGCGGGATCGATATTCGCAAGCCCGGCCAGAAGGCCAATGGCGAAGCCAAGGAGACCGGCACAACGACCACAAGCGAGACCGGTCCGGCAGCGGCAGCGGCCCGGGTGTAAGCGTTCCCGGAACGAGGCCCTGGAAATCGGTTTCAAAACTGGTTACCTAAAGATAATCTAAGGTGTTCCTCTTCTTGACGCAGCCGCATGCCGGGAGAGAATCTGAGCATTGCGGGCGGCGGTATAGGCCGCCGTTCGCAATGCCGATCGAAAGAAGGTGCACTCCGATGTGGGAGAGAGTGCTGCAGTTGTTCGCCGTACATTGTCGCCATAGCAACCTGTCGAAACCATTTTCGTCGGCGTCCTCCAACCGGCACGATGCCAGTCACAGCGAATGGGAAAGCGTCTCGGCCGACAGGCCGATGCCGTACGTGGTGTGTCTCGATTGCGGCAAACACTTCGGCTATGACTGGTCGCGCATGCAGGTGATGAAGTAGGGTTCGTCTACGGTTCCATTCCGCCGGTGGTCCTCTCGTTGACTGGCTCCGGCAACGTGATGTTCGGCGCTGCCGCCGCTTTCTTACGACGCAGCTCACGCGGCAGGTTCGATTTTGTAAGCCACAAACCCACAGCGACCGCTGCCAGCCAAGTCACGCTGATCAAGGCCAAGCAAAGCAGGTCGGCCTTCCGGCTGCCATCAACGGCAATCGTTCTCCCAACAAAATAGCAGACCACGGCAGCGAATCCGGCGGTTACGACGGTTTTCATCAATTCCAGCCACGGCATGCCGCCTAGTGGGACGAGCTTCTTCCGATCCAGCAGCCAGGCGAGCACGACCGTGTGCATCAGGATGCCAATGTCGGAAGCCATGGCGAGCCCGGTCACGCCGAAATGGTGGAAAAACGACGAGTACACGGGCAGCGACGCCGCCACAATGATGGTGCTGGCGATCATCGGCGTCAGGGTGTCGCCTGCGGCGTAGAAGGCACGCGCGTACAAAGCCTGTGCCGACCACAGCGCCAGCGAGAGCGCGAACCAGAAAAAATAAACTGCCGTCTCCTGCGAGTCGTGGAAGCTGAAGCGTCCCCGGCGATAGACCAAGTCAATGAGCGGCAAGGCCGCAGGCATCATCCACGCCGCCGATAGAAATGACGCCGCCGAGATGCGATACACCGAGCCGTTGACGGTGTCAGCGAAGTCCTTGCGCCTGCCTTCGCCGAACAGCCGCGCGAAGAACGGCATCGAAGCCTGTCCGGTGGCCTGTCCCAAAATCGAGATGGGCACCGCAAACAAGCGCTTGGCGTAGTTCAGCCGGGTAATGTCGCCGGCTCCGCCGGAGGCGAAATAGCGCAGGATCCAGTCATCGGCAGAGACCAGCGACACTCCGAGCATGAGGGGAATGGATAGCTTTACCCATTCGCGAAATTCTGGATTGTACCAGTCGAAGTTGACGCGGTAGGTCAGTCCGTCGCGCGCTGCGCCAATGGCATTGATGAGAAATGGACCGACAAATGCGCCGACCAATGCGCCGTAGGCGAGGGATGAAATGCCGAACCGGCGCGCTCCGATCATGCCTCCCACAATGATGAATAGGTTGTAGAAAATCGGGCTGAAGGCCGGATACAGGAACATCCGCCGCGAGAACAGGACCGCCGAAACAATTCCGCCAGCGTAGAAAAAGATCTGGCCGGGCAGCAGAATGCGCGTGAGATGAACACATAGCTGCAATTGCTCGGCGGAAAAATGCGGAAAGATAAGCCGCTCGACTTGCGGGGTAAAGATCTCCAGCAGCACCGTGCCCAGGCACACGACGGCGGTCATGATGGTGACGGTGGAGTTGAAGGCGTCTTGCGCTTCCCGGTTGCGTCCCTTCGAAGTATGGCGGGTGTAGATGGAGATGAAAGTGATGGATGCCGTGCCACCGGCGAGAATGTAGTTGAGAAAGTCGGGCAGGTTAAACGCGCCGACGTAGGCGTCGGTGTTCAGGCCGGCGCCGAAGGCCCATGCGATGTAGGCTTCGCGGAGGTAGCCAATCACCCGCGACAGCATCACGGCCGAGATCATCAGGACCGTGGCCGAGAAGGCAGTGTGCTGGTGCGAGGGCCGCAGGATGCGCAACAGACGCGCCCAGAAACTGGGTGCTGCTGGGCTAGGGCTGTCGGCCGGAGGCGGCATTCGACTGCGATTTTACACGCAGGCTACGGCGAATCGGCGCGAGAGTGGTTGTAATTGTTGAAATTGGATTTCAGTATTGTTTGAATTGCGTTGCAGCAACTTTGAATTAAATTGCAGTGACTCAAAAGGTCATCTTTCCAGAGTCCTGTAATTCATGACCCCCTCTTTTTTCGAGCGCCAAATGATCGCTGTTTGACTATTCGCCTTTTGTTCGCCTACGCATTACATTGCGTGCCCAAGCCGGAAACTCCAAGTGTGAGTCGTTTGTTTTCCAAAGTGGGACTGGCGCCTTGATTCACAGGTAAAAAATTAAGGATGCAAGCGGAGGTGATTGGTGTATATTGCCTTTCACTTGGAAGTCAAGGTCGAAAATCCGGACTCAAAACTTCACCACCGGGAGATGTTTATGGCCACTGCAAGACGATTTCGAAAATTGATAACCGGGCGAAACTTGCGCGCGAAAACTGTTCTGCTGGCGCTGACCTTTGTATTTGTGCTGACAGCCGCGACCACTGACGCGGCACACGCGCAAAGCTTCCAGGTACTTTTCACTTTCAACGGCGGACCGGATGGCGCTCAACCCTATGCCGGCGTGACGGTCGATAGGGCAGGAAACCTCTATGGCGCGACCCATAGCGGCAACGCGGGCACCAATTGGGGCAACGTCTATAAACTGCAGCGCTTCAACTCTGGCTGGGTCTATAAAGTTCTGTTCACTTTCGACGGTACTCTATTGAGTAGACCCGTCTTCGGCCCCGATGGCACTCTGTACGGCACTAGCCCGAACAATCTAGCCGGTTACTACTATGGCTATATTTACAACCTCAGACCCCCGGTGGCGGCTTTTTGCCACGCCACAACCTGTCCTTGGGATCCGACCATCCTCTACCATTTCGCGGGCGGTGCCGACGGAAATAGCCCTCGTTATGGTGACGTCATTTTTGACCACGCGGGCAACATGTACGGCACTACCGCAATTGGTGGGAACGGCAATGGTGTGGTTTTCGAAATGACGCATTCGGGCAACACTTGGACGGAACAGCCTATTTACACCTTCTCGGGGCCTGACGGAGCGAAACCCTACAGCGGAGCTATCTTCGACAACGCCGGCAATCTCTATGGCACGACGACGCAAGGCGGCGCATTCGGGCACGGCGCGGTTTACGAACTGTCGCCCTCGGGTGGTGGCTGGACGGAACAAGTCCTATACAGTTTCCAGAACGCCAACGACGGAAGTTTTCCGACGGGTGGGCTGGTCTTTGACCAGTCGGGCAATCTCTATGGCTCTACCAACGCGGGCGGCTCGGGTGGCGGCGGTACGATTTTCGAGCTGACACCGGCTGGCGGCGGTTGGACATATAACCTGCTCTACAGCTTTACCGGAGGCACCGGTTGCGGGCCGTGGGGCACGCTCTCCATGAATGGGGGCACGCTTTTCGGCACAACGGTGTGCGATGGGGCGCATAACGCCGGTAACGTTTTCAAGCTGACAAACTCCGGCGGCAGTTGGACGTACGGCTCAATCTACGATTTCACCGGCGGCAACGACGGGAAGGCCCCGTACTGTAACGTTAATTTCGACGCGGCGGGCAATATGTTCGGCACTGCCTTCCAAGGCGGTGCTTTTAACCAGGGTGTCATCTGGGAGATCACGCCGTAAGACGGCGCATAGCGCTGAGTGAACAATCCGTTACGTTCGCGCCTGACGGTTTAGCGTGAAGCAGTGCTTTTATTCCGCCGTCGCAAGGTATCCACGGTGATTAGGGATCTGCGCGTTCCAGAGAGAGCGCTGGGCTTCGTTCTGGAACGCGTGGAATTCTGGCTACCGGTAGGCGTGCTGGTTACTCATTCTTAGTTGCTACTGTTCTCCCGGCTTCATTGTATCCGTGACGTTGCTCATCGGGCGCGTTTCAGCAAACTGCGCAGTACTGCTTGGAGATCTCCTCAGTCGGGTAGGAGAATACGCAGGCCTCACGCGACTTCTCAGCCCTCTGTTTAGTTCCTCCGATCGGCCCTGCTTCGCCACTTTTGAAGGAGAACTACATGAAAGAGCAAGAGGGTTGTTGCGAAGAGGCCCCGTCTGTACACGGCAAAGCAACTCATAACCATAAAAAAGAAACCATGAAGGAGGGGTCAACCGGGCCAGCCGGCACCAGTCGGCGCTCCTTCCTAAGCAAAGTCGGCGGCGCCACCGCCGTCGCTTTGGCTGCCGGAATTCCACCTCTGTTTGAGGGAAAGGCCGATGCGTCGGTCGTTTCCTACGGTTCTTCGCGTCGCGCGCAGGCTTCCTGGGCCTACCGCGATGGCACCGCCGATGCCGAAAAGATAAACGTTGGCGTATTGCCGGATAACGGAGATGCGCAGAGATTCACCGACTATAGCGGCAACTGGAGCAAGTGCCTTCAGCACGACGCCCTCGGCATACCCAACCGGGCCTCGTACCGAAGCATGCTGTATGCGCTCCAGACGGGCCGGTTTTCGGACTTCGAAAATATTCTCGTGGGAAATCCCGGTGGGACCGGCTTCACCTCCACGTTGAACGGTCCGCAGGGTTGTCTAGCTTTTGACTTGCAAGGCCGCGACTCCCATGCCACCAACTTCATTCCACCCGCGCCCAGCGTAGCAAGTGCCCAGACCGCCGCAGAAGAGGTGGAGCACTACTGGTGTGCCCTAATGCGCGACGTTCCCTTCACAGACTACGCGACTAGTTCGCTGGCAGCCCAGGCAGCGGCTGACCTGAACAACATGTCCTATATCCACAGCCAGCAAAGCCCAGAGTATCCCTATCCGATCACTCCCCAGAATCTGTTCCGGGGACAGATCTACCCGGGCGACGGTAACGTACAGGGGCCGTTCGTTTCGCAGTTCATGATGCAGCCAACGTTTTTCGGCGTGCAGCCGTTAAGCCAGCAGTATCAGCGCATCATGTCGATCAGCCAGGGCGGGGCGGATTTCATGACCTCGGTCAGCGAGTATCAGAATGTGCAGAACGGCTTCGTGCCTACTCGCCAACTGATTTATGATCCAGCCTTCTGTTTCGCCCGGATGGGCCGGGACCTCGCCTCCTATACCCACGTCGACGTGCTCCATCAAGCGTACTTTATCGCGTTCATGGTCTTGGCAGGTATCGGCGCACCCTTCAACCCTGGTATCCCGTATAACGGTTCGCGAACGGAACACGGATTTGGCACTCTCGGCGGGCCCGATGCGGTGGGGACGGTAGGCGAAATGGCTACGCGAGCGCTGAAAGCCGCCTGGTTTCACAAATGGATCGTGAACCTGAGGATGCGTCCTGAGGAGTACGGCGCGTTGGTTCATGCCAACCTCACTCACCAGCACCCAATGCCGCAGGCGGCAGCCGCGTTGCATTCCGATGTACTGAATTCAGCGGTCCTGCCTATCATCCACTCGCAGTACGGCACCTACCTTTTGCCGCAGGCATTCCCGGAAGGTTCGCCGACTCACCCGTGCTATCCGACAGGTCATGGGACCGTCGGTGGAGCTTGTATTACGTCGCTGAAATTCTTCTTCGACGGTAGCCAGAGAATTCGGCCCCTGCTGCTGGCTGTGGGCTCCGACGTTATGGAACCAAGCGCGGATGGGCAATCCCTGGTGCCTTACACGGGTGCCGATCGCGACCAGTTAACCATCAACGGCGAACTGGCCAAGCTGGCATGGAATATCACCACCGGACACGGCATCCACGCCGGCATCCACTTCCGCAGCTCCAACGTGTCGTCACTTCTGTTAGGCGAGCAAGTGGGACTCAGCATCCTGCAAGACCGCGCCAGGTCATACAATGAGCCATTCACAATCCACCTCACGAAGCTCGATGGAACGACTGCAACGATCAGCAATCAGTAACAGTCGTGACTCACTTAACCACCGCTTCGCGTTGAGAATGGTTTGCAGGTATTGATTCGCGGTATGAGCGCAGACGGTCATAGCGCCTGACATAAGCGAGCAGTGCAGTCAAATCGCGGGGTAACTTCTATTCCGCGCCAGGCCGCCACGGGTCAGCGTGTTATTTTGCGACCCCCCAAACCATCGGTACACTACTAGCCGAGCGTGTAGGGTGGTGGCCGAATGAACCTGCCCTTCGGCAACAATAACAGGGGGCGATCCCCGGTGGTACAAGGCCGAACGTATGTAGATCCACGGGTTTCCTCCAGCTTGTCATACGCCATTTTGTTGGGCGGGATGTGCACCGTTGCTGTTGCTGTGTACACAATCTTGGTGAGCTACTCCAGCCTTCCTTGGGGGGACACATGGGAATACATCGCAGCCATCACTAAAGGCGAGAGTCCGCTCTCTCCCGGTTGGCTGTGGCGGCAGCATAACGAACACCGACTTGTCATTCAGAAGCTGTTCTTCGTGGTAGACCTGAAAGTGTTTCACGCTCGTCAGGTATTTCTGCTGGCCAGTATCGCTGTAATCCAACTCCTGCATTTAGGGCTGTGGGGATGGAGTATGCGGTTGCTCGGCGGATGGCGTGGGGCATTGTGGCGCAGCGGCGTGGGCTTGGCGGCGTTCTGCATTTTCTGTCCCACCCCTTGGTTGAACTACACCATGGGATTTCAAGTCTGTTATGTGCTTTCGCCGCTGTTCGCCACTCTTTCATTCGTTGGGCTGCTGCTCTACTGGACTGATTCACAGCGCTCGGGCAAACCGCCCTCCTCCAGGTTCCTTTGGCTGTCCCTCTTGGCGGCTCTGGGTGGTACCTATTCGCTCGCCAATGGAAATCTTCTTTGGCCGCTGTTGGTTGCAGCGGCTTTGTTCCTTAGATTGCGTGCTTCTGCGGTGTTGAGTCTTGCCATTACGGGTGCGGTCAGCACCTCTCTTTATTTTTATCACTACCTTCGACCCTCTTATCACGCTGGTCCCACTACCCCCCGCGCTACCTTCGTTCGCCTCTTGGAGTTCGTGGCTGCGTATTTCGGGAGCTCATGGGTAAACGAGGCTGTTGTCACCGCCGGGGTGATCGGCATTATCGGATTGGCTGTTGCCTTGGTTGTGCTCTTCCGGACACCCTACTATGTCCGCACATCTCGTGCTTTTGCGCTGCAGCTTGTCCTCACCAGCGCTTTCTGCGTCGGCACGGCCATCATTACCGCAGCCGGCCGATTGAGACTAGGTGTTACGTATGCACTGCAAAACCGGTATCAGACATTCGCACTTCTTTTCTGGTGCAGTTTGGGGCTGTTGCTGTTGGAGTACGCTTTCTCGCTGCCTGCAAAGCAATATCGTTTCCTGATGACTCAGATCTGCCTTTTGGTGGTGTTGGTGAGGGGTGCGATTCTCGCTGATCGTCCGATCCGGAAGGCACGAGCTCACGGTTTTGGGCTCAATGTCGCCAGCACGGCCCTGCTGACAGGTCTCTATGAGCCGAAACTGCTAACAACCCTGGCGGAACACAGCGACATCGACATTGTCCTGTCGAGTGTTGATTACTTGAGAGAGCATCAACTAGCACTATTCTGGGGCTGGGATTTTTCTCTGCTGGGAAGTCCATTGGGCAAGGCTCTCCGGGTTGTGTCGTCCAGTGAGTGTACAGGTAAGTTGGAATTTACTCGACCGACAGATTCCGCCTCGCCGGGTGTGCTCGTAACAGGATGGGCTTGGGACCGCAAGCACCACCAGCCGCCGCGTGAGATCGTCGCGACTACAGAAGGAGTAATCACGGGCCTGGGCGCAGTGGGCAACAGGGATCCTAGTGTCAGGACAACCGAGCCGGAGGTTAGCAGCAGCTATGCCGGATTTGCGGGATATGTCAGGCAATCGCAGCCTGGGGATGTAGTCAAGGTGTACGCAATCCTACGCGACAGCCCGCCAGCTGCCTGCTATTTCGACACCACGGACGAGAGCGGGCGCCCAGCAAAATGATTGGCCGCACTCGGTCGAGAAACCTCTGGCGGACAAATTGGCGGTGTTACAGCTCCCCGTTTTGCAGGTTCGTGGGAGGTTCGCGGGAACCACCAAGATCATGCATCGGTTCGTCCCCGTTCGCATCTTCGGCGGCCGTTACTTATGCCGTTAGTGCTTTCCAGCCGGAGGCCGAGCTTCGTTGTGACTCGGCTGCGGCGCCGCCTGCCTCAGCTGCTGTTGCTGTTGAACGTGTCTCTGCTCCATTTGCTGCGTCTGTTGCTGGTGCTGCTGCTCCATCTGTTGCTGCCGCTCAGCACTGGCCTGCTGTTGTGCCGCCCGCTGGTGCTCCTGCTCCTGCTGCTGCGCGAGCTGCTGGTGTTCCTGCTGCTGCTGCGCGTTGAGCTTCTGCTGCTGTTGCTGATAGTTCTGATCCGCTTTGGTGTTGCCGGTGTAACGAGGAGAGGGCACGGGATGCGGCGAAAGATCCTTGGCGTGTGTCACAGCCGGCTCGCTTGGCGCAGCAGCTGGCCGCTCGCCTGGCTGACGCGCAGCCCGATTAGCCGGAGGATGATAAGGTGCTCCAGCCGATTTGGCCGGCACAGCTCCGGCGCCGCTGAAGGCTCCCGGTCTCTCGGTAGCGGCTATCGGCGGCTTTCCCTCATTGGCGGAAGCCCGTAACTGCGGATTCGACCGGGCAGATTGTACCTGCTCATTCTGCGCTGCGACTGGAGCGATGTGTCTGCTTCTGGCGGCAGCCTCTTCAGCGGCCGTGGGTGCTGCCCTGACTCCACCGCTGCCACCGTTGTAGCTGACATGGCCCACGTTCGTGTTGTTGATGGTTGTGTTGTAAACATTGTGGATGTTGGTGACATTTATGTTATTGACGGAACGGTTGTAATAAAACCGGCCGTGGTTCCAACGTCCGCCCTCGTAGCCGTTTCCGTAGTAGCCAAATCCGTAAGCAATGCCTCCATAGAAACCAACCTGCGGTCCCCAGTAGCCCGCATGGAAAATAAACCCGCCAACCTCCCAGCCCCAGTAAGGCGGAGTCCATAGATAGCCGACTTCGGGAGCTAACACCCATGTGCCTGGAACCCAGTAGTAATCGCCGTAAGCGTCGTCATACGCCCAATAGCCCGGCGTCCAGATGTAACCGTCACCCGGGCAAAGCGGTTGCTCGTAAACAGGCAGTGGAGGCGGACCGAAAGAAATCGCGACGCCGACCTGCGCGAACGATGTCACCGACGCGACGAGCATGAACAAAGCGAACGACAAGGAGCGACTGCATAACAGGAAACGCATATGTTCCTCCTGACTCACAGTGTGACAAAGCTAGGTTGGCGCAGGCTTGTTGCTTTAATTTGCGCGTTCGACGATGCCGCGGATGATGTCCACTATTATGCCGTAGCCACCGGCTTCATAACTTGTCCAGCAAGCCAACCTGCGATTAGCCCGACCACGATCCCCACGAGAAATCCCATGGCTACGCCTCGAAATAGTTTAACATCGAGAATCGGCCGCGTTACGACCGCGTAACCGGCGCAGCGAAGCTGTTTATCGTCTTATCTATGCTTGAACTTGTTCGCGACACTTACCGGTATCGGGAGCTGATCTGGGCGCTGGCTCTTAAGGAGCTTAAGGTCCGCTATAAACGGTCAGTCCTGGGCTTCATGTGGGCGCTGCTGAATCCTGCCCTTCTTATGATCGTGCTGACCCTGGTTTTTTCCACGGTCATGCGTTTTGCCATCCCGCATTACGCAATTTTCTTGCTCGCCGTGCTACTGCCCTGGACGTTCTTCTCGCAATCGCTTTCCTACGCCGTAGAGTCTATCGTCTCCAACGGAGATTTAATCAAGAAGATTTCCGTTCCCAAGCTGGTGTTTCCCATGGCCGCCGTTATCTCCAACATCATCAACCTGCTGCTTTCTCTTATTCCGCTGGCCTTGCTCGTGGTGTTGCTGGGGCACCCGTTCTATTGGACGTGGATCTACCTGCCGGTTCCGCTGCTGGCCCTGGCCATCTTCACCTTGGGGATGACATTTTTTTTCGCCACGGCCAACGTGTACTACCGCGATGTGTCACATATCCTTCAGATTCTGCTGTCAGCATGGTTCTACCTGACGCCCATCATCTATCCTCTTGAGCTGATACCGGCGCGGTATCAATGGCTGTTCAAGCTTAACCCGATGATCTATGTCATCAACGGATTTCGACTCGCGGTATATTACGGCATGTTGCCCAAGGCGCCTTCCATCATGGCCTCATTTGTTACTGCGTTCTTAACCCTGTTGCTGGGCTTTGCCATCTTCCGCAAGTACCAGGACAATTTTGTTTTCTATGTCTGAGTTCGAGTCAGGAACGTCGTCCAGCCCGGTTGCAATTCGGTTGCAAAACGTGACGCAGCGTTTTCGCGTGATTCAAGAGCGCCCCGATACGCTGCGCGAACTGTTTTCCAAATTGTTTCGCCACCAATCCAGCTATCACGACTTCGAGGCGGTAAAACACGCATCGTTCGAGGTCGCGAAGGGCCAGACGCTGGGTTTGATCGGCCGCAATGGGTCGGGCAAGAGCACTCTGTTGAAGATTGTTTCCGGCGTGTTCCGGCCGTCTGCGGGAACGGTCGAGGTGCACGGCTCGCTGGCTCCGCTGATTGAATTGGGCGCCGGCTTCCATCATGAATTGACCGGCCGCGAGAATATCCTGCTCAACGGTCTGCTGATGGGTTACTCCAAACGCGAAATACTCGCTCGCCAGCAGAGCATCATTGACTTCGCCGAGATCGGTGACTTCATCGACTCGCCGGTAAAGCAGTACTCGTCAGGAATGTACATGAGGCTGGCGTTTTCGGTGGCTACCGAGGTGAATCCCGAGATTCTGGTAATCGACGAAATCCTTGCCGTCGGCGACACGGGCTTTCAGGACAAGTGCTTCGAACGCATCAGTAACTTTCGGCGAGCCGGCAAGACCATCCTGATGGTCAGCCATAACATGAACGACGTCGCGGACCACTGCGACCGTGTGATTCTTCTGGACAAGGGGTCCATCATGGCCGACGGACGGCCTGATGACGTCATCGAGGTATACAAGAACTTGCTGGCGCTGGAAGCAGTGGCCTCTCACTAACTCGCGGAGCAATCCGTGCAGCCCAGCTTATTTGCTAAACACCACGAACCTCAGCGTTACCGATGAGGACCGCATCGCCCCGCCCTTGCTCCAACAGAAGTCCGATAAGCCGAGTTAGGAGCAACCGGCGCTGTTCAGGACCATAGGGCCGGAGAACTTCCTGATAGGCGCGATCTCCAACCCGCCTGCGCAACTCACTGTTTTGAACCAGGTCCCGAAGGCAGGCGGACCATTGCTGATGGTCACTGGCAAGAAAGCCGGTCTCGCCGTGGCGAATTGCCTGGGCGTAGGGTTGGGTTGGTGAGGCGACGGTCGGCACGCGCACGAGCGCCGCTTCAAAAAATTTCAGTTCGCTCTTGGCTTCGCAAAAAGGATTGCCGACCTCCAATGGGGCGATGTTGATGTCGAGCCTGGCGTATTCGCGCGACGTCTCATCGCGTCCCACGCGTTCTCGCCATTCGATTTGTCCAATGTGCGCTTGCAGTTCGGAAAACTCAGCAAGGTTGACGCCAGAGCGCCACAGAACCAGTCGCGCGTGAGGGAACTCCGCAAGGACCTCCGACAAGGCGCGCGAAGCCACGGCCAAGTCACGCTGGTGGGTCGGCGTGCCGGAGCAATATCCGATGCGGACCAGACCATCCTGAGCATCCGCGTCGCGTTCGCGGCACGCAGCGCGCGAGAGATCGAGTCGTTCCTGCTCATATCCATTAGGAATGATCGTCGTCGGCTTGGATAGTGCGAGCGCATCACCCGCCAGAGTAGCGGTCGTGGTTGTACAGTGATCGGCCTCCGACAGTGTGCGCCGAAGACCTTCGCACAGGGAGCGCATACTCTGTTCTGAGGTGCCCATGGAGCGAATGCCATCGATGATTTCGACGGTGGCGAGTTCCGGCCGGAAGAGCAGGTCGTCAATATCAAAGACGACGGGAGCCCGGCGCTTACGGCTGGTTCCAACCACCTGCGCAATTGTCTCCGACCACGGCACCCGCCAAATCCACGTGATTTGGTTGTCCTCGAATTCGGCGAGTCGCTGGGGAAGATCGCCGATGGAAATGATGATGGGCTCGCAAAGCCCGGGCGGCAACGATTCAGCCAGGTTCAGGACTCGATAGCGATGTCCTACCGCTTCTGAGTTGCCGGAAATGAACACAACCTTCAACCGCTCATTGCGAGATGGAAGGCTCCTTGGAACAGCGGAGCGTGTTGCGGAGAGAGCGCCACCTTTCAGAACGCTCGCGACGGGCAGCCTGCCCTCAGCCTTTCCAAACTTGAGGTAATGAACCAGAGGGTCCATACCACTGCTGGCGACATCCGGATTTTGGGCCAGGTACCAAAGGCTTTGGAAAGCAGGCCCGGGATCGCGACCTTCTGAACCTCCGAAGACGATGTAATGTTCCAGCGGGTCGATACCCGAAGAGGAAACGTCAGGATTCTGTTGCAGGTACCAATCCTGGTCGAACAAGCCCGACTCTGAGACCACTTCGCGGTCGCGCTGCAGTTGCTCGCGTTGCGCGCGGCCTCCAGAGGGTTGTCCGCTGAGCCTCCACCACGCCTGTTTAACCAGGCGGCGCAAACGTGATGTGGACCCCGGCGGCTGCGCGCCGGCGACCGGCTTTGATTTTGGGGAATGCTTCGACGGGGTGATGTGTGCAGGTTCCGGTTGGCGTTCTCTTTCGGAGATCTCGCGATTCAGCCCGTCATAGAGCAGGGCGCGTAGCGACAATTCAGCTTGCAGTTGGTCACGCTCGGAAGACCGCTGCGTCAGCTCCTCCTGAAGCCGGTTGATCTCTCCCGTTTGTTCGGCGAGGGCGGTCGCCAGAGGGTTGGTGGCTGACATCTCTCCCTGGTGTCGCGCGATCTCGTTCAGTGACGTCCCTAGCCGGCCATACATCTCCCGTACCTGCAGAGCCAGCTGCGGGTCATTATCTGCGGCAAACAACGCATTCAGCAGATTCGCTTGGGAGCTGCCAACTCCCAACACGCCCAGGCCCTGGCAGTGCACGAATTCAAAGTGCGGATACTGTTCGCGCAATTCGTTCCACAGCCAACACACGCCAAATTGGCGCCGCCGGACGTTGATGTCGTGAAGCAAAACGACCGCGCGGTCTGAGAGCTTCGGCTTCCAGGTTTCGAAGTCATGTTTCACGTCTTCGTAGAAGTGCCGCCCGTCAATGTGAAGCAGATCGACTGAGCCATCCTCGAAATACTTTGCGGCGTCGTCGAAAGTGGTGCGCTCGAGCTGCGAAAAACTGGAATAGTGCGTGTCATGGTAATCACGGAGTGAGGTGTATACGTCCTCGGCATAATAGCCAGCATGCTCATCTCCCTTCCAGGTGTCGATGGCGTAGCAGCGGGTCGAAAGCTCTAACCTTTTCACCGCTTGCGCAAATGCCAGATAGGAGTAACCCGTGTGCGTGCCCAGTTCCACCAGAATTCGCGGACGCAGGGCCTCGATCAGCCAGAAAGCAAAGGGCGCATGTTCCACCCACGCTGAAACGACAAACCGTTCCGGCACCCAGAAGGAAGCGGGCGAGACGAAATCCTGAGCTTTCAGGTTGGGGCTCTCATCGCTCTGGGAAGAGGTCGTCAAGACTTGCTCTTGATCGGTCGATCTTGGTTCGCCTGGCGATTCATACCCATAAATGGAACGCCAGGCGAAGACGGGCTGCGGATTCAGATCTGCGTGGCCACCGTCGTAGTGAAGACGAACCGGCGGGATTTCCAGACGCTCCAACCGGAGCTTCATGTTCTCGTAATGATAATTGCTGCCGTCACGCAGTATGCCTGCCCGGTCGCGCAGCAGCCGGGCCATCATCTGCTCTCGCGAGCGCATGGGATAGTGACGCAACCTGAAATGAGTGGGCCATGGTTCGCCCAGCGGAGGATTATGGTTGAATACCCTGATGTTGGTTGCCGAGCTGCGCCAGGAACGAATCCGAGGTGCGCAGTCGGGAAAAAGCGCATAGTGGCGAATCCTGGCCGGTGCAGACTTCACCCCTTGGTCGTCAGCACTGGTGAACCAGAAATTGAAATTATCGAACTGGATCCAGTTGTACTGGGATTCCAATACCTCGGCGAGCGAGTCAGCATAAGGAACGCGGCGCGAGGGGCCCTCCAGAAACTCGTCCGAGTCCGGCCAGGAAATCCAATCATAGTTGGATACATAATTTTCCAGCAGATGGCGGGACATAGCAGGGTAGAGTTCGTAGAAGTCAAACTCCCGTGGTAGGCGGCGAGCCTCAAGCAGCTCGCTACGAAAACTCTGAATAACCTCGGCTGTGCGATCGGTGGAACCGTGGTCCCAGACGATTACATCGTGGTTCTGCTCAAGGAGATAACGGATCGAATCTTCCAGCAGGTCACCATCGTTGTAACAAAGGAGCACTCCAAGTAGACGCATCATGGTTGCCGATTCGCCAATCGTAACACGCACAAACCGCTGCAACCGATGTGCCAGGCAAGCGGACTAGCTGCCTAGAACCTCATCGCTACGCGGACGATAGCCGTTGATGAAATCGTGGGCGCTCATGCGCTTCTTGCCTTCGACTTGCAGCTCCAGGACCTCGAGTGCGGAATCGTGTGCGAAGCCCATCAGCAAACGATCGCTTTGGATTGCGAAGTGGGCCGCCGCGACCATAGCAAACGTTTGAGCTGGTATGGCCGCATGGAGCTGCAGCGTCTTGCCTCGAAAGCTGGTGAACGCTCCGGGCCAAGGTTGAAATCCGCGCAAGCGGTTCCATGCCTCCTTTGCACTGCGCGAGAAATCAAGGACTCCGTCTTCCCGCTTGAGGATGGGAGCGAGCGTGGCCTGGGAATTATCTTGCGGGCGCGGCGTTATGGTCCCGCTCTGCAGCGCTGCCAGAGTCGCGATCATCAGCTCGGCGCCAGTCTGTGCCAGCCGCGGGGCCAGCGTTAGGGCGGTATCTTGAGGCGAGATTCGTTCTTCCGACTGCAGCAAGATATCTCCGGTGTCGAGTCCGGCGTCGATGCGCATGGTGGTCACGCCGGTGACACTTTCTCCCATCGCAATCGCCCATTGAATGGGCGCGGCCCCACGGTATTTGGGGAGCAGTGAGGCATGAAGATTGATGTTGCCGAGCTGGGGTAGATCGATCATCCACTGCGGGATAATGCGGCCATAGCCGACCACGATGATCGCTTCCGGCGCAATGCTCTCTAACTGTGCGCGAAATTCATCGTTGTTCCTGATCTTCTGGGGCTGGGTTGTCGGGAGGCCCAGCGCCAGTGCGGTCCGCTTCACCGGCGACTCCGCCAATTGCATGCCACGGCCGCTGGGGCGATCGGGTTGTGTAACGACCAGCTTCACCCCGCAGCCGGCAGCCACCAGCTTTTCCAGGGTGGGCACCGCGAATTGCGGCGTTCCGCAGAAAACCACGTCCATCATCGGCGTACTACCATTCGCCCTGCTTCACCAGTTTGCGGATCTTGCGCTTCATTAGGTCGCGCTTGAGGGCACTGATATG
Organism: uncultured Acidobacteriaceae bacterium; assembly: GCA_963798185.1. GTDB lineage: Bacteria > Acidobacteriota > Terriglobia > Terriglobales > Acidobacteriaceae > Bog-257. Next base: position 57,099 of record CAWCSJ010000020.1, on the reverse strand, counting down.
GCTGATGTAGAGCTTGCCGTTGAGGTGGTCGGTTTCATGCACCAGCGCGCGCGCCAGCAAGTCCTCGCCTGTGACCTCAATGGTCTTGCCCTCGACGTTTTGCCCGCGCGCCGTAACTGAGCGCGGCCGCGTAACTTTCTCGCGAAATTCGGGCAGGCTCAGGCAGCCTTCGTTGGAGGTGATGCGCCCTTCGGTGTGAATGATTTCGGGATTCACCAGCACAATTTTGGCATCGGGGTCTTCCTTGAAGGTGACATCGATGACCGCAACGCGCTTGCTGATGCCGATCTGCGGAGCCGCCAGGCCCACGCCGTGGGCCGCGTACATGCTCTCAAACATGTCTTCGACTAGTTTCTTCAATTCGTCGTCAAAGACGGTGATAGGGGCTGCTGGCTTCTCCAAAACCGGGTCCCCGAATTTCACGATTGAGTAAACCATTTAGAAGTTTCGCAACTGTTGGCAGTAGCCTTCGAAATTCCGTTGCAGTTCGAGCAGCGAGTCGCCGCCGAATTTTTCCAGTGCGCAGCGCGCCAAGGTCAGCGCCACCATCGCTTCTGCGGCGACTCCCGCCGCAGGGACGACGCACACGTCCGACCGCTCATAGGCGGCTTTTACCGCTTCGCGGGTCGCGAAGTCCACCGACCCCAAGGGGCGTCGCAATGTCGAAATCGGCTTGAGGTAGCCGCGCACGCGAATCTCTTCGCCATTGGAAACCCCGCCCTCCAGGCCGCCCGCATGATTCGAGCGCCGCGTGAAGCCGGTGAACGGGCCTTTCTGCTCCCGCTCGTAGCCTATTTCATCATGCACGGTCGAACCCAGGGAAGCCGCGCCGCGCACCGCATCGCCAATCTCCACAGCCTTTACGGCTTGCAGCGACATCACCGCGGCGGCCAGTTGGGCGTCTAGACGCTCGTCCCAGTTCGCATACGTCCCAAGTCCTGGCGGCACATTGTGGGCCACGACCTCAAAGATTCCGCCGACGGAATCGCCGGTGCGCAACGCGACGTCCACCTGCTCTTTCATGCGGGTCTCGGCTTCAGGGTCGGCACAGCTAAGCAGTATCTCTTCTTTCGCCGCCAGAGCGCGGATTGCCTCCCAGTCCACAGGCGCTTCCAGCCGGGCGCTGCCGACAGCGATCACGTGGCTCAGTACTTCGATGCCAAGCTCGCGCAGCAGCAGTTTAGCGATAGCTCCGGCCGCGACTCGCGCCGCCGATTCACGGGCCGAGGCCCGTTCCAGTACATAACGAGCTTCGGCGAAGTTGTACTTCACGGCTCCGGCGAGATCGGCGTGCCCCGGTCGAGGCGAAGCCACGCGCTTGTGCTTGGCCGGATCGCCCTCTTCGACCGGCAGCGCCTCCGTCCAGTTCTGCCAGTCCTTGTTCGCCAGCAGCATGGCAATCGGCGAGCCGATGGTCTTTCCGTGCCGAACGCCGCTTACTATGTGGGCTTGGTCACGTTCGATGCGCATGCGTCCGCCGCGACCATATCCCTGCTGCCGCCTCCACAGTTCGCGGTTCACGAATTCCAGATCGACGGCCACCCCGGCGGGCATGCCCGAGAGCAGCGCGACAAGGGCTTCTCCATGCGACTCACCGGCTGTCGAAAAGCGCAACATGGCAATAAGAAGGGTGATTGTAGCTGATAGCGCCGGAATTTAGCATTGGCTATCAGAGCCGTAGCGAAGCGCCGGGCGGAGGCACGTTCGCGCGGCGAGGTTCGGTGACTAAAGATCGCCAGCCGGTCCATCCGATTCCAGAATGACTTGTGCCATGGCTTGCTGGCCGGTGTGGGTGATGGAAAGATGGGCGCGGACGGCCCCAAGCCTCTGGAAGAACTCGGCCGCCATGCCATGGAAGGCGAGGGTGGGCCGTCCGCCGGGGATGCGCTTGACTTCGATGTCTTGCCAGGTCACGCCGCGGCTCCAACCGGTTCCGATTGCCTTCATGGCCGCCTCCTTTGCAGCAAATCGTCCGGCGTAGCGCTCTGCTTTGTTAGCTTTGGACTCGCAATAGCGGATTTCCTCTGCGGTGAAGACCCGCTCCAGGAAGCGTCGGCCAAAACGCTCAATGACCGCCTTGATGCGATCTACCTCCGCAATGTCGATGCCGGTTCCTACGATCATGCAGCCACCGTCCTACCAGTGGTTCCAACAAGTTAACATATTGAGAATAATGGTTTTCTCGTTTTCCGTGAGAACCACGCGTGCTCACCTGGGCAAGAATTGCTTGGGTCTTTGCGGGGTAGGCTGATATGATGATTTTGCTCGATTGATCGACGTTGTACGCAGCAGTTCCTGCTTTACCGCACTCCCTGCCGCTTCACATCCCGATCGAATTGCAGCTATATCAACATCGAAGGAACTTGTATCACCATGGAACAAGGAACAGTTAAGTGGTTCAATGACGCGAAGGGCTACGGCTTTATCAGCCGTCAGAATGGAGAGGACGTATTCGTCCACTATTCTGCAATTCAGACCAACGGCTTCCGCAGCTTGCAGGAAGGCCAGGCTGTCTCGTTCAGCGTAGTCAAAGGGCCTAAGGGTTGGCAGGCTGAGAACGTACAGGTTCTCTAAAAATACCGAGCTAATAGGTTAGAAGAAGGCGGCCAACAGGCCGCCTTTCTTGCGTTTGCGGGTTGGCTCCCGCGCCTGCGCGTTTGCCACTCTTCTCCCGCCAAGATGGCTCGACTCAAATTGGCCGCTGCGGTACATTCCTCTATACCAATCTTCTCGCTGCTGGAGGCCGTCTGATGCGGAAAGCACCGCTACTCACCATAGTTGCCATTTTGCTAAGTTCAGTGATTGCCCCGTGCCAGGCAGGTGCGACCGCAGCTGCGGGAGGCAAGATCGGCAACTCGGCGGTCTGGCAAATGCCGGCCACCTTCGTCACCAACGCCCACAAAGCTTGCGACAACGCTCCGCAACCACCCAGCTTCGCCGAGTGCTTCATCGCTCAGATGTCGAAGGCTGGTGCGCCGGCAGCCGCAGTGGCTTTTACGAAGATACTCTACCGGCAGAACGGTGGCGACGTAGGCATCATGAGCGGCTTTAACCCGGTCGGCCCGGTGGATGTGGCATGGATCGTCTACCCCTTGCGCGCCAATACCAACAACGGCCTGGTCCTGGTTAACGGCTCGCCGGCGATCGTGAATGCCGAAGACCTGAAGCTGCTCGACCAGAAGGGCATGGAGCAGAGCTTTCAGTATCAAGACCTGCTGAACCAGTTTCCCAAAGTCGGTGTCTGGCCTGGTGACCGCGACGGAACTACCTGGCCCAACACGCAACAAGGCCCCAACAACGGATTGCAGTTCATCCTCGGCTATCCCCTGATCAATGGCTGCCACGCTTGCGCTCACGCCGGAACGGCGCTGTTCACTTGGAACTTCGACGCTCAGGGAAAGTTTCTGGGGACAACGTTCATGGGACTTACGCCGGCGCCATTGCCGGGCGGCGGAGATGCTGCAAGGGCGACGCCCACCCGAGGTCAACCGTAACGGAGCCAAAGCTCTCGCTCTCTTTGTTGAGTACGACGGTGCAACTGAGAACTGAGAACTGATGACTGCCTTTATACTCCCGCCGCAGCCACTCCTTCGTAGTGCCGCTGCGTGCGCGGCAGCTTGGCGGCATAACCCAAGAGCAGGAAAAGCGCGGTCGAGAGCAGGCAAATCGCCAGTCGAAGCCGGGCCAGCGGAAGCGGCGCCAAGTCCATGTATTTGCCAAAGCGCCACGCAGCCCAGTTGATGACCTGGGTCGGCACTACGGTCCAGATTGCAATGTAGAACCAGGCGCGCTCGGCGCCCTCGCCCACGGTGTCGCGCCTGGCGCGCGGCGTCCAGTCAAAAACCGTCGCTAGAACCACGGCCAGCGCCAGCGGATAGTACCCGTAGCGGTAAAGATCGTGCAGCAGCCAGCGTCCATTGATCGAGGCCACCATCAGCCCAATGAGATTCAGCGTGTACGGAACGATGAGGTCGATCCACGCCGCCGTGTAGCACACGACGCGATACGGCAGGTTGGGTTGATGCACGCCGTAGTGCGTGATGTAGGGCGCCGGCTCACAACCGGGGATGCGTCCTTTGAAGCCGCGCCACGCCACCCCCGCGACCACGATGGCCAACCAAATCCAATGGCGGCGGTCCGGCCCATGGGTGTAAAGGTCGTAGGTAAGGGGATATCCTGGGAGCACCCAGAAGACCCAAATCCAGATAGGGGCGTGCAGAACGCGATAGTACCGCTTGTTGCGTTCACGGAAGACGGCCTGTTTCATACGCGAGTCTCTAGGGTAGCGGCAATCGAGGGATGCGCGCAAGAAAACCGCGGTTCGCTAGAAAACCGCTGTTCGCTGTTCGCTATTCGCCTTTCGCTCTCCGCTAGGCGCAAGATGGCAGTTGGCAGTTGGCAATTGGCATTTAGCCTTTAGCACGTCGAGCGTAGCGGCAGACATTCCAGTTTCCTCTCGACTGTCATCCCGACCGAGGACTTCAGTCCGAGCGGAGGGACCTGCTTTTGAATTAGCGAAAAGCGAATAGCGAAAAGCGAACAGCGTAATTCAGAATAGCTCCTGCGCGTTGTACAGCAACTGCCCGTTCGCCAGCCGCGCTTCGGCCATTAGTTTGTGCTCGCGCAACGGGTGTTTATCGTCGTCGATGTGCAGGACGGTGTGACCGTGCGCCGTCAGATAGTCGCTTACCAACATGCGGTGACACTGGAAATAGACGCGCTCGGCGCACATGATGCCGGTGTTGCCGGTGCTATTCCCGTTGTCATTTGTCATCCCGAGCGCAGGCGGCCCGTCTTTGGCCGCCGCAGTCGAGGGACCTGCTGTTTCTCCGACAATTCCCAGCAATCTCTCGATCCCCTGCGCGAATTCGTCGGTCAGCATGTAATCGGCGTAATTGCGGAATGAATCGTTACGCAGGCCGGTGTTGGGAGAATCATTGCGGATCTTTTTGCGGCGGCCACCCAGTTCTTTCATCCAGACGTAGGCGATGCCGTGTTTAGGCAATTCGACGTCCAGCGCTTCGCGATTGAAGTGCGGCATTCGTCGCGACACAGGAAATGAGCGGATGTCCACCAGCGTTCGAATGTTGTGCGCCTTGAGCGCCGCGACCAGCTCATCGAACGTGCGCGTGGAGTGTCCAATGGTGTAAACCGTCGCCATTTACTTCGAGATGCTTTGCAGAGCTGCGACGATCGCATCTTCCTGCTCCGGCTCGACCGTGCGCAGATCGAGCAGCACGCGTGCCTCTTCCACGCGCGCGATGATCGGATCCTCCCACTGGCGCAGCCGTGTGCAGAGTTCATCGGCGGTGTAGTTTTCGCTTTTCAGGGCCAGCGCTCGCGTCGGCAAAGTCGATCCCGGCGCAGCGCCGCCACCCAGCACCGAGCGCGACTCAACAACTTCGACGTGCAATGTCGGACAACTCGCCCGCAGTCGCTCCGCGATTTGTTTAGCGCGTCGCTCCGGTTTGTCTTCGGAAAGGCGCATCATGCGCAGCGCTGGAATCGAATCGTAGTCTTCGCGCAGATAGGCAAGCAGCGTCGCTTCCAGCGCGGCATAGAACATCTTGTCCACCCGTAGCGCGCGGAACAGTGGATTAGCTCGAATCTTCGCCACCAGCCCGCGATCGCCGCTGATCATGCCCGCCTGCGGCCCTCCCAGCAGCTTGTCCCCGCTGAAGGTCACAATGGCGACGCCCGCGCGCAAGCTGTCGGCGATCATGGGCTCCCCGCGTACATCAACGTTGCGCAGATCGAAAAGTTCGCCGCTGCCCAGGTCTTCCATTACCGGAATGCTGTGCTTGCGCCCGAGGGCGACCAGTTCTTCCAGTGATGGCTGTTCAGTAAAGCCGACGATCTGAAAATTGGAGCGATGAACGCGTAGCAGCAGCCGAGTGCGGTCAGTGATCGCGCTCTCGTAGTCTGCAGCGCGCGTGCGATTCGTAGTGCCGACTTCACGCAGCACGGCGCCCGACTTCGTCATGACGTCGGGAATGCGGAACGAGCCGCCAATCTCGACCAGTTCGCCGCGCGAGACCAGTACCTCGCCGCCTTCGGCCAATGAGTTCAGTCCCAGCAGAACTGCGGCGGCGTTGTTATTGACGACGATGGTCGAGACTTCGCGTTCCGCAGTGTTCAGCAGTTTCGCAAACAGGCGCTCGACATGAATATCGCGCTTGCCGCGCTCGCCGCTGTCGAGGTCGTACTCGAGATTCGAATATCCGCGCGAAACCTCGGCGACGTGCTCCAGCGCTGCGCGGCTGAGCGGCGCACGTCCCAGGTTGGTGTGGAGGATGACGCCGGTCGCATTGATCACAGGTCGCAGCGAGTAGGCCATCGACTGCTCCACACTTTGTTCGATTATTCGTAGTAGGTCATCGAGCCGGGTCTTGATCTGTTCCTCGTCGAGCTTGCCGGCCGTAATGTCGGTGCGCAATTGCTCCAGTGCCGCGCGGGCCGCGGCCACCGTGGCGCTCCAGCCTTCGCGTTGAACCAGGGCCTCCATCACAGGATTGCGCAGCAGTTCGTCGAGCGACGGCAGCAGGCGAAACAGGTCGGATTTGGCAGTAGCTTTCACGGCTGAGAGTTACCGGATCCAACTCTCGAACCCAGCAAGGAGTCTCTGTTCCAATTCGATGGGAATCTCATGTCAATCGCGCCGCGAAAACACTACCAGTCCAACGATACCGATAAACAGCGCGCCTAAGTGACGAGGCCACGCAGTTGGCACAGAAAACAAAATTGGCTGGGCGAAAATCATAATTTCTACCAAGCTCGCCGCTATTCCCCATGCTCTCGCTGAGGGTTTTTCCTTCCATATAGTCCACCAAGCAATTCCACAGATAATCGGGACAATCGCTGCAAATGCGACTAGGAACAAGCTACCCGACTGCAAAGGGTTCGGTCGACGAATCGCGAACAGGACACTTAAGTTCGGAATGAGCAAGTACACCAGAGCCGTGCATGCAAAAATCCAGCACAGAATCTTTCTAAGATTAATCTGCACGTTAGTGATTTGCATCCCGAGTAATCCAAATAACTCAATAGAAAATGTAAGGGCACTACCATCCAACCAACATTAGTCAGGCGGCGGACCTGGCACAAAAGGAGGAATCTCAAAATGTTTCGAGACACTCGGAGGATTTTCCGCTTGCCTTCACCTGGCAATGACCGCTGGCTACTGCTTCGGGGGGACGTACTCCTTGGGTTTCTCCGCGCCTTCGCCGAAGAAGTAAGCGTCCATCTGTTGCACGATGAATTCCTGGTGCTCCTTCTTCCAGGGTTGCAGGCGATATTCGTTGAGCAGCATCTTCATGTGTTCCTGCCACTGCTCCCAGGCCAGCTTGGAGACGTTGTTGTAGATACGCTGTCCGAGGTCGCCATCGAATGGCGGCTCCTCCAGACCTTCCATTTCGCGCCCCATCTTTATGCACTTCACCATGTGTGCCATCAGGAACTCCTCTTTCCCGCCCACGGCGGCATGAATGCCAACGTCTGATTCTACTGGCGACGGGCACAGAACCCAAATGGGAGGTGAAGCCATGCCTTCCGTGGTCTTGGTTCGGCACGACTGAAAGTCCTGCCCTGACGCGATTGAAGACAATGTGCCATAGGCAATTAACTCGGGTGTCAGCTAATATTGTCAGTCTCAGAAAACACGCAAAATAATTCTTAACAGCCACGTCATCTTTTTGCCGGTTCAACCGTCGAACAATGACACCCGCGACGCGGGCAGCAAGGAGAGAGAATGAGCAAAGTCAGAGTACTGGTGGGCACACGCAAGGGCGGATTCATTTTGGAGTCGGACGGCAAGCGCGAAAAGTGGGACGTCAGCGGTCCACATTTCGCGGGCTGGGAGCTCTATCACATCAAGGGATCGCCGGTTGACCCGAACCGGCTGTATGCGTCGCAGACCAGCGGATGGTACGGGCAGATCATTCAGCGCTCCAATGACGGCGGCAAAACCTGGGAGGCGCCAGGCGGCGAAAAAATGCCCGAACCCGGCCCGGAGCCGCCGCCCGCAAGCAATAAATTTGTTTACGACACGTCTCCGGAGACCGGCAAGCCCCTCACCACGCACCAATGGTACGACGGCACGCAGAAACCGTGGGTGTTCAAGCGGGTCTGGCATCTCGAACCCTCTCTCACCGATGCTGACACGGTATATGCAGGGATTGAAGATGCTGCGCTCTTCCGCTCCACGGACGGAGCCAAGAGCTGGCACGAACTTCCCGGATTGCGCGGCCACGGCACCGGACCCAAGTGGCAGCCCGGCGCTGGTGGAATGTGCCTGCACACTATCATTCTCGATCCCAGCGATCCCGGCCGGATTTACATCGCTATCTCGGCTGCAGGCGCCTTCCGCACCAACGACGGCGGAACGACCTGGAAGGCGATCAATCAGGGACTGCGTTCGCAATACATTCCCGACCCGACGGCCGAGATCGGCCACTGTGTTCACCACGTCGCGATGCATCCATCGCGCCCGGACGTGCTGTTCATGCAGAAGCACTGGGACGTCATGCGCAGCGACAATGCCGGCGACTTGTGGCACGAGGTCAGCGGCAACCTGCCCACAGACTTCGGCTTCGTCATCGACGTTCACGCGCACGAGCCCGAGACCGTCTACGTTGTCCCCATCAAGAGCGACAGCGAGCACTATCCGCTCGAGGGCAAACTGCGCGTGTACCGCAGCCGTACCGGCGGAAATGAGTGGGAAGCGCTGACGAAAGGCCTGCCGCAAAGTAACTGTTACGTGAACGTGTTGCGCGATGCCATGGCGGTGGATTCGCTCGATTCCTGCGGCATCTATTTCGGCACCACTGGCGGGCAGGTGTACGCGTCGAAGGACGCCGGAGACAACTGGGCGCCCATTGTGCGCGATCTCCCGGCAGTTCTTTCGGTCGAGGTGCAAACGCTGCCATGATCCGCGTCGAACTGCCGCAACATTTGCGGACGCTGGCGCACGTCGGCAGCGAGGTGGAACTCGAGGTCGAGGGTCGAGTCACGCAGCGCTCGGTCCTCGACGCGCTCGAAGCCCGCTACCCGATGCTTCGCGGCACCATCCGCGACCATGTTACGCAAGAGCGCCGGCCGTTCCTGCGATTCTTCGCCTGCGAAGAAGACCTGTCGCATGATTCGCCGGACGCGCCGCTGCCTGATGCGGTCGTCTCGGGTAAGGAGCCTTTTCTCATCATCGGGGCCATCGCGGGAGGATAGGTCCAGCTGTCTATTCTCCCAGCCACGCGCCATATGGCCGCAGCCGCTCGATGTGGTCGCAGATAATTTTGACGGCGCCCATCAGCGGAACTGCGAGGATCAATCCCATTGCGCCCCACAGCCATCCCCAGAAAAGCAGAGAGATGGTGACCGCCAGCGGGTTCAGTTGCAGGCGCTTGCCCAGGATCTTGGGATAGAGAACGTTCATCCCCACCAAGTGCAGCCCCAGGACAGCGGCGACCACGACGAGGAATGTGGCCGTTGTCAGGTGCCCAAGGTCGGCGATGAGCGGCGGAATGACGGCCAGCAGAACACCGAGGTAAGGAATCAGGCTAAGAAATCCGCTGATGAACCCGAGGAAGTAAAAGTAGGGCAGGCCCAGCATTCCGAAAATGGCAATGCTACATACACTCAGGAAGATGCCAATGATGAAGTTGCCGACAATGAACGATCGAATCATGCGCGCAATCAGGCCCAGCATTACGTAAGCCGTGTTGCGGTTCTCCATGCTGAATAGCATTACTGAGGCGGAGCGCACGTGGTCTTGCCAGCTCAGCATGAAAAAAACCAGGAAAGGTACAAACGTAATAGTCAGCACCATCTCCGATACCGAGCTGGCGTTCTTGCTGACCATGTCAGTCCAGTCGCTTGACTGGCGGACGGTCACGGTCTTCTTGTCGGCTTCCGACGAAGGCAGCACGGTCTCAGTGGTGCGCTGAATCTGTTCGGCTTCCTCGCGCAAGCCGACCATCATCTGCTGGATCCTGGCCTTGTACTGCGGCAATTCCTGCATGAACGACAAGGCGCGGTTGTAAGACAGATAAGTGGCGCCGCCTGCGGCAATCACCAGCAACAGCACGGCTAATAGCGACGCCAGAGAATTCGGTATGTTCAACCGGCCGAGCAGGTCGACCAGGGGCGCCAGGACGAAGGCGATCAAGATTGAAACCAGAACTACGACCAGAATGAGCTTGGCGACATACAGCATGGTAAGCACGGCGCCAATCGCCAGGATGAGCAGTGCTGATTCCTGCGCGCGCAGAATGCGGTGACGCTCCAGCTCGGCCACCGTGGAGCGATTGATCGACACTTGCGGAATGGGCGCGCGGCCACCTGCCGCATTCGCATCCAGGTTGGGGTCGGCCTCCTGCGTCCCCTGCGGCTCCGCGTTGTCCAGCAGTTGATCTGGCATTTCGCCTATGGTACTCGCATAACCCTCAGATTCCGAACATGATACTTTTGCTGTGTCGAAGATGGAAAATACTACGGCAGGGCAGCCAGTTAATCAACCACCCCGCATCCTGGCGTTGGATTTCGGCGCGCGCAATATCGGCCTGGCCGTCAGCGACGAACTGGGGGTTACGGCCCAGGGCTTGCCTACTTTACGCCGCAGCACCAAGCGCAACGATCTGGATCACTTGCGGCGCGCGATCAAGCAATTCCACATCACCGAGATGGTAATGGGATTACCCCTGCGCATGAGCGGGATCGAAGGTATCCAGGCGGAGAAGGTACAGGTCTTTGCCGAAGAATTGCGCCGTAAGTTCAAGCTGCCGGTCCACCTCTTCGACGAGCGGCTGACCTCCGTCGAAGCCAACCGGCTATTGCGGGAGACCGAGATGAGCACTCACCGCCGCGCGGGAGTGGTGGACCAACTGGCGGCGGTGCTGATCCTGCAATCGTTTCTGGAATACCGAAAGAACAGGAACCCGTGATCCCGAATTGGTGCGGGAAGTTCTCGAGCAGCGCGCATGGGGCACCGATCATCTAAACTGCTGTATTCCATGCGCACGTTATTCAAATTGGTGGCAGCCCTGGTAGTGTCCTTCGCGATCTGGTTTACTTGGGCGGCCCTGCTGCCGGTGAAACCGGCACAAACCCAGTTCATATTGCTGCGGCCGGGTTGGACCACCCGCCATATTGCTCAGGATTTGCAACGCGAGGGCATCATTCGCAGCTCGACGGCATTTCTCATGCTGCAATACGCCGAAGGGCTCAAAACCCTCAAGGCGGGCGAGTACAAGTTCGACCAGCCTGCCAGCGCCTTGCAGGTGAGGCGCCGTTTGATTCGCGGCGACGTCTATGCGCGCACCGTGGTCATCCCTGAGGGTTTCACCATGTTCGACATCGCAAACGCGGTCGAGCAGGCAGGCCTGGGTTCGGCGGCCGACTTTCTTATAGCAGCCAAAGGGGATCTGTTTCTTCTCCGCGACATCGATCCCAATGCGCAGTCGCTGGAGGGATATTTGTTTCCCGATACTTACCAGTTCACGCGAATCGATAGCGCTCACGAGATGGTGGCGGCGATGGTGCACCATTTCAGGCAGGAGGCGCAAAAAATCGGGCTGCTGGGCAACGCTGATACCGGGCGCATCGTGACCATGGCCTCGATTGTGGAGAAGGAAACTGCAGCGCCGGAAGAGCGTCCCCTGGTGGCCGGCGTGTACTATAACCGGCTGGCCCGGAACATGGCGCTCGACGCCGATCCCAGCGTGGTTTACGCGGCCTTGCTGGCCGGACGATATCGCGGCACCATCTATCAGTCGGACCTGCAGTTCGACTCGCGCTATAACACCTACAGGTATCCTGGACTGCCTCCGGGCCCGATTGCCAACCCCGGGATCGCTTCTTTACAGGCTGCTCTACATCCCACGCACAGCGATTTCCTCTATTTCGTCAGCGACAACAATGGCCACCACCGTTTCGCACGCACCATGGAAGAACATGCGCGCAATGTCGCGGCTTACCGCCATACCGTCGCCACCACACCTTAGCGCGACCGGATGGGGACAGCGTCCCCCATCATGGGGAGGCCAGATAGTGTCGATTTAACGGGCTTTTGGGCTTAATTAGTGAGATAATAAGGCATGACTTATTACTACCGAGTTGAGTTTCCAGCCGGGACCCCCACACCTATTCCTCCTAAGCGGTTCCGCACCGAAGAAAAAGCGAAGCAGCATGCCAGAAAAGTGCTTGGCCTGACCGACGAAGGCATTTCGGCGTTGCACATCGCCATTTTGCCAGTCAGCCGCAATGAAACGCCATTATCATGATTTGCCCTAGCTGCGGCGGTGAATTGTCGAAAACTTGGCAGCCTCAACCAATCGCCACCGCAGCACCGATTGCGCGGGCGCAATGGCACTGCAGCACCTGCGGCGGTGCCTTCACCCGCGAGCAACTGAGAATTCCTTCGAAGCGGCATCCTGCCATCCCCGAACCTGAGCCAAGCCTTCCTTAAACATTTATGGCACAGCGACTTGCTCGCTACGGCCAACAGATGAGAGCTCGCTCTGTGACCTATGGGTCATTGACCCCGCTTTGCTCGGCATGTTACAAAAATCTCGCCTTTTGTGCTGCGCCCATCGTGTGCCTCTACGGGGACATGAATGGGTGCAAGTGTTCCCGACGCGGCCAAACCTCAGCACTTCTGTCTTGAAGTGGAAGCGCGTTTCCGGGATCCCGACAGGTCCATGCATGGGTTGTTCTGGCGATCTGCGAAGGCGCAAGCTAGGACCCTGTGCGCCTGATTTGTTGGGGGGTACTCGATCTCATGGAAACGCTGCCTGCGATGTATCGTGGGAAAGCAGATACAAGCTAAACGTCATTCTAAGGGTGCGTCCCGACGAAACGGGCGCGGCCCATGCGGAGGAATCATATGCACACCTGGCTCGCTGCTATGCGGCGGCTGTCACTTCCCAACGTCCCTTTCAGAGGTCCAATTAAGCTGCTGAGCGCGACCATCACTCTCTTGCTGCTGAGCGCCACGGCTTTTGCCCAGCCCGAGGCCGCCGGAGAGGCCAGCTTAAAGCTGCCCGATTTGTCGTCGGTCACCTTCCTCGGCATCGATGGCCACAAGATACTGCTGATCGGCATCCTGTTCTGCTTCTTCGGATTGTTGTTCGGGCTGGCGATCTATATGCAGCTCAAGAACTTGCCAGTCCACCGCTCGATGCGGGAAATCTCCGAACTGATTTACGAGACCTGCAAAACCTACCTGATTACGCAAGGTAAGTTCATCCTCATTCTGGAGAGTTTCATAGCGGTGATCATCATCCTGTACTTTGGCGTGCTGCTGAAGTTCGATATTGGGCGGGTGATCATCATTCTCTGCTTCAGTCTTATTGGCATCGCCGGCAGCTACGGAGTGGCGTGGTTCGGCATTCGCGTCAATACTTTCGCCAATTCGCGCACGGCGTTCGCCGGTCTGCGGGGCAAGCCGTATCCCATCTATGCCATTCCGCTGAAGGCCGGAATGAGCATTGGCATGATGCTGATCTCGGTCGAGCTGCTGATCATGCTTTGCATTCTGCTGTTTGTCCCGGGTGATTACGCCGGACAGTGCTTCATCGGTTTCGCCATTGGCGAGTCGCTGGGCGCGGCCGCATTGCGGATTGCGGGCGGCATTTTCACCAAGATTGCCGACATTGGTTCCGACCTGATGAAGATTGTCTTCAAAATCAAGGAAGACGACGCGCGCAATCCCGGGGTCATCGCCGATTGCACCGGCGACAATGCTGGCGACTCAGTTGGTCCCAGCGCCGACGGCTTCGAAACTTACGGCGTCACCGGCGTGGCGCTGATCACCTTCATCCTGCTGGCCGTGAGAGATCCGAAAGTCCAGGTGCAGTTGCTGGTTTGGATCTTCATCATGCGCATCATGATGCTGGTCTCCAGCACGGTGGCCTACTTCCTGAACGAAGCGGTTGCTAAAGCCCGTTACGGCAATGCCGACGATATGAACTTCGAGGTGCCGCTTACTTCGCTGGTGTGGCTCACTTCGATCATTTCCATAGCTCTGACTTACATTGTGTCGTACTTGATCGTGCCGATCCTGGGCGGCGATGCGACCCAGTGGTGGAAGCTGGCAACCATCATCTCGTGTGGAACGCTGGCCGGCGCCGTGATCCCTGAACTGGTGAAGGTCTTCACCTCGGTTACCTCCCGCCATGTGCGCGAAGTGGTGACCTCAGCCGACGAAGGCGGAGCGTCGCTCGGCATCCTGTCTGGCTTCGTGGCCGGTAATTTCTCCTGCTACTACCTGGGTTTCACCATGGTCAGTCTGATGGCCATCGGGTCCTACGTCAGCCAGTACGGGCTGGGTGAGCTGATGCTGGCTCCCGCGGTATTCGCCTTTGGCTTGGTTGCCTTCGGCTTCCTCGGAATGGGGCCGGTCACTATCGCCGTAGATTCCTACGGTCCGGTGACCGACAACGCGCAATCGGTGTACGAGCTGTCTCTGATTGAGACCATCCCGAACATCAAGGGCGAGTTGCAGAAGGACTACAACATGAACGTGAACTTTGAGCGCGCCAAGCACCTTCTGGAAGAGAACGACGGCGCGGGCAACACGTTCAAGGCAACGGCGAAACCGGTGCTCATCGGCACGGCGGTTGTCGGCGCCACCACCATGATCTTCTCGATCATCATGGCCCTTACCAAGGGTCTGTCGGAAAACGTGGGCAAGCTCTCGCTGTTGCATGCTCCGTTCGTGCTCGGTCTCATCAGCGGCGGGGCCATCATCTACTGGTTCACCGGCGCATCCACGCAGGCGGTCACTACCGGCGCCTATCGCGCAGTCGAGTTCATCAAGGCCAACATTCATCTGGAAGGCTCGGAGAAGGCTTCGGTGAGCGACAGCAAGAAGGTGGTTGAGATCTGCACCAAGTACGCGCAGAAGGGCATGTTCAACATTTTCATTGCGGTGTTCTTCGTGACCCTGTCGTTTGCGTTCATCGAGCCATTCTTCTTCATTGGTTATCTCATCTCCATCGCAGCATTCGGTTTGTATCAGGCCATGTTCATGGCCAATGCCGGCGCTGCGTGGGACAACGCCAAGAAGATTGTGGAAGTCGAACTGAAGCAGAAAGGCACTCCGCTGCACGATGCCACGGTAATCGGCGACACGGTGGGCGATCCGTTCAAGGACACCTCCTCGGTCGCCATGAACCCGATCATCAAGTTCACCACGCTGTTCGGGTTGCTGGCGGTGGAGCTGGCGGTGCAATTGACCGCGACCCAGGGAGCTGGGCTAAGCCACATACTGGCGGTTGCCTTCTTCCTGGTATCGTTCACGTTCGTGTGGAGATCGTTCTACGGCATGCGGATTGTCAAGGCAGCCTGAGCTGAACGGCTGGATAAGCAAACGCCATCCCAACGGGATGGCGTTTTGCATCTGTGAGGAAGCTGCTCTCCATTGCCTCTGCAAAATTTTTTAGTTGGGAAACAAACCAGCGCCCCAGGCGCGAAATAGAAAGCTCAGCGCTTCAGCGCTGGGTACGCTTCTGATGATGCCGAGTCCCTCGGGGACGGCACCGCCAACGCCAACTAACGTGGGCTAGCTCACGCGGTGGGTTATACTGCCCGCGATGCGCGAACTGCAGCGTGAAATCGAATCGCTCTACGCGATGGGAACAGATGCGGCTGTGTTTCCCGCCGCCGGCGGGGTCTTTTCGCGCTTCCGCGATGCCCTCACGGCGGGCACAATTCGTGCGGCCGAGAAGATCGATGGCCGCTGGCGCACCAATGAATGGGTGAAGCAAGGCATCCTCATAGGTTTCCGCATTGGCAAGCTGGCGGAGAGCGGCGACCCGCGCGGGCTCTCGTTTGTGGACAAAGACACCTACCCGATTCGCCGCTTCACTGCCGCCGACCTGGTGCGCGTGGTTCCCGGAGGTTCGTCGGTGCGCGCTGGCGCTTATGTTGCGCCCTCGGTCATTTGCATGCCGCCGATGTTCATCAACGTCGGCGCTTATGTTGACGAAGGCGCGATGATCGATTCCCACGCGCTGGTTGGCTCCTGCGCTCAAGTGGGCAAACGCGTCCACATCAGCGCAGCTGCGCAGGTTGGGGGCGTGCTGGAGCCGATCAACGCATCGCCGGTGATTATTGAGGACGACGTGCTGATGGGCGGAAACTGCGGCGTCTATGAAGGTACGCGAGTCGGGGCGCGCGCCGTGCTGGGAGCGGGCGTAATTCTGACGCGCTCCACGCCCTTATTTGACACCGTGCACGGCGAAATCTATCGCGCGACGCCGACCGACCCATTGCGCGTGCCCGAGGGGGCAGTCGTTGTGCCCGGCTCGCGCGCCATCACCAAAGGCAAGGCCGCGGAGTGGGGGCTGTCGCTCTACACTCCGGTCATCGTGAAGTATCGTGATGAACGCACCAATCGTGGAGTGGAGTTGGAGGATATTCTGCGGTAGGTAGAGCGGACCTTCAGGTCTGCAGTATGAAATTGTCATTACGAGCGAAGCCAGGAATCTGCTGTTCTTTACGGCTGGACCGACGGCCTTAAAAAAGCAGGTCCCTCACGGCTTGGAAGCAGTTCGTGATGACAACTCGTCGTGAATTTCGGCTCTATGGTTCAATACACCAAACAACGCCAGAATGTCGCCCTTCTGGCCGCTGCCATCCTTGCGCTGGCTGCCCTGTTGTGCTGGCGCTTCGCCGGACAAGCAACGCTGCTCTGCGCCGCTCTGCGCTGGATTGCGCTTGCCGCGCTCGTAGTCTATGGCTGCCTGCGGCGGACGCTGACCGCGTGGATCTTTATTGCGATGCTGCTGGGAGCGGTGATCGGGCACGATTTCCCCAACGCCGCCACCAACCTGCGGGTGCTGGCGCTCATTTTTCTTCGCCTCATCAAAACCATCATCGCGCCCCTGATCTTCGGCACTTTGGTCGTCGGCATCGCGGGCCACTCGAATTTGCGACAAGTGGGCCGGCTTGGCCTGCGCTCCATCATCTTCTTCGAAATCGTGACTACGATTGCCATTTTTCTCGGGCTGGCGGCCATCAACATCAGCCAGGCCGGAGTGGGAGTGCAGTTGCCGGCTGCGGCCGCGACCGACACGGTCCCGGTTACGAAGCTGAGCGCGCAAGACACCATCCTGCATATCTTTCCTGAGAACATTGCGAAGTCGGTCGCTGATGGCGCAGTGCTCGAGGTCGTGGTTTTCAGCCTGATATTCGCTGTCGCTCTGGCCCTGATCAGCGAACCAAAACGGCGGCCGATGCTGGCGTTCTGCGAAAGCCTGAGCGAGGTGATGTTCAAGTTCACCAATATCGTGATGTATATGGCGCCGCTCGGGGTCGGCGCGGCGGTGGCCTACACTGTGGGACACACCGGACTCGGCGTCCTTGGCAGCCTGCTGAAGCTGATGCTCACCCTGTATGCCGCGCTGACAGTTTTTATCCTCGCCGTTTTGCTGCCAATTGCGTTGCTGTTCCGCGTTCCGCTGCGCCGCTTCCTTAAAGCTGTGGCCGAGCCGGTGACGATTGCATTCGGCACCGCCAGCTCGGAGGCGGCCCTGCCCCGAGCCATGGAGGCGATGGAAGCCCTCGGCGTCCCGCGGCAGATCGTCGCGTTCGTCATTCCCACCGGGTACAGTTTTAACCTCACAGGAAGTTCGCTCTATTTGAGTGTGGCTGCGATTTTCGTTGCCCAAGTCTCTGGCATGCACCTTTCCCTCGGACAACAATTGCTGATTATGTTGACGCTGATGGTCACCAGTAAAGGGGTTGCCGGCGTCTCGCGAGCCGCGCTGGTCATCCTGTTGGCCACCGCCAGTTCCACCGGACTTCCGACCGAGTCGGTATTTCTGTTGCTGGGTGTCGATCAGCTACTCGACATGGGCCGCACCGCGGTCAATGTGCTGGGCAACTGCCTGGCGTCGGTAGTGATGGCTAAGTGGGAAGGCGAATTCGGTACGGAGGCCCCGTCAGCGACGGTCAAGGAAGCGGTTACGCAGTGAGTCGCAGTGCGTGTCGCCGATTAACTCTGCCTCGCCGTGGGAAGAGCCGGGTTCGCAGTTCTGCTGTTGATGTGCTGCGCCCGCACTTGTATATGCTTTTGGCGGAAATGTCTGACGGCGCGCTCTCCCCAGACCTTCACAAAGTAGTGGTTCAATCCCGCCCCGATCATTGAGCTGACCAGTGGAATCAGGCGCGTCGCCCACTTCTCCACAATTTCTCCGCTGGCGCTTACGGCAATGCGCTGAATCACGCGCGGCACGAACCTCTTCACGAACTGCTTCTCCAGCAGCTCGCGGCTGATGTCCACCCCGGCCGCACTGGCCGCCGCAACCCACAATTCCGCTTCTTCTTCCTCGGTGTTGTAGGGGAAGCCGTATATCAGGCTGAGCTTCTGGATCATGCGTAAGGTGATTGCCGCCAGGATGCCGAGATCGGGCAAGATGGTGAACATGCCGCCCATGCCGAGACCGGCGCCTTCGACGGTGGCCAGACGCGTATGAGCGCGGATGGTCTGCTCCGCAATGTGGTCCAGCATGGCGGGATCGACCGAATACACGCCTTGATACGTCAAGGCAGGCAGGTCGTACGCCATGCGCAAATGTTCGAGATACTTCTCGGGATTAACCTTGACCGTCGCGTAGGCCTTCATGAAAGCGTTGCGTACGGCCGCTTCCACGCTGCGCCTCATCCACGATTTTCTTGTCTGGTCGGTCATGCTTGCGTACTCAAGTATAGGCGTTTTGCCGGCTGCGCTGCTTTGGTGTGGCGAAACATTCCCGGCACGCCTGTGCTAGCATCGAAAATTGCAGATGCCAATAGGAAAACTCCAGGTTGTACCCCTCGGCGGGCTCGGCGAATTCGGCATGAATTGCATGGCGATTCGCTGGGGTGACGACATCATCGTTATCGATGCCGGGCTCATGTTTCCGGAAGCCGAGTTGTTGGGCGTAGACATTGTTGTCCCCGATATCACCTACCTGATCGAGAATCGCGCCCATGTGCGCGCCATTGTTCTGACGCACGGTCACGAAGATCACATTGGCGCGCTGCCCTGGATCCTGTCCGAACTCAATGTTCCGGTGTACGGCACTGAATTCACGCTGGCCTATGTAGAAGGCAAGCTGGAAGAGCACGGTCAATTGGATGATGCCGTGCTCAACGAGATCAGACCGGGCGAGCGTTTCAAGATCGGCCCGTTCGCCATCAATCCCATCCAGGTCACGCACAGCCTGGTGGACTGCGTTGCGCTGGCGGTCCACACGCCGCTCGGCACCATAATCCATACCGGCGACTTCAAAGTCGATCCCACGCCGACGGACAATCGCCTCTTCGATCTGCATTCCTTCGCGGAATATGGCAAGGAAGGAGTGCTGGCGCTCTTTCAAGATTCCACCAACGTCGAGCGCCGCGGTTACACGCCCAGCGAGCGCGCCGTGCGGGCGCGGTTCCAGGAAATCTTCTCACGCGCCGAGCGTCGCCTGTTCATCACCTGTTTCTCGTCGTCCATCCACCGCATTAAGCTGACCATGGAGCAAGCCTTTGAGAACGGCCGCAAGGTCTCGCTGGTCGGCCGCTCCATGATGGAGTCGGCGGAGATCGCGCAGGACCTCGGCTACATTGACGTGCCCGATGGATTGCTGATTCATCCTGCCCAGATTCGCGACTTTCCGCCCGACAAGGTTTGCGTGCTTATCAGTGGCACGCAGGGCGAG
Source organism: uncultured Acidobacteriaceae bacterium (assembly GCA_963798185.1). Lineage (GTDB taxonomy): Bacteria > Acidobacteriota > Terriglobia > Terriglobales > Acidobacteriaceae > Bog-257. Next base: position 37,417 of record CAWCSJ010000020.1, on the reverse strand, counting down.
CCTATGTCGGCCCTCTCGCGAGCTGCGGTTGACAATCACAAGCACGCGCGCATTCAGCCGGGCGACACCGTGGTGCTGTCGTCGCGCATCATTCCCGGCAATGAGAAGGCGATCTACCGCGTGGTGGACCATTTATTCCGCCGCGACGCCCATGTCATCTACGACGATGGCTCGTCGCCGCCGGTGCACGTCAGCGGGCACGCCAGCCAGGAAGAGTTGAAGCTCATCATCAATCTGGTAAAGCCGCAATATTTCATCCCCATCCATGGCGAGTATCGGCAGCTCAAGTTGCACGCCGAAATGGCCGGCGCCATGCACAACTCGGTGGGCAAGGTGATGATGATCGAGAGCGGCGACATCCTGGAATTCGATGAGTTGGGCGCGCGCAAGGCGGGACGCATTGCCGTGGGACGCGTCTGCATCGATTCCAATTCCATGGGCGACGTGGTCGAGGACCTGGTCATTCGCGACCGCCGTCACCTCAGCGAAGATGGCATTGTGCTGCCCATCATCGCCATTAACAAGCTGACGGGCAAGGTTGAGACGCCGCCCGAAATCGTGATGCGCGGCTTCTCCGGCAACACGAACGAAGATGGTTTCCTCGAGCAAGCGCGGCATGCGGTGATGAATACCCTCGAGTCATCCAGCGATGAAGAGAAGGGCGACTACGGCATGATCAAAGAAAAAATTCGCCAGGACCTGAAGCGCTTCATCGTGAAAAACACCTCGCGGCGGCCGCTGATCATGCCCGTAATCCTGGAAATTTGATACACCGCCGCGGTTCCGAATGACCACCGTCCCCTGGCAAGGCCGCCATCCATCGCACAAGGCGCGCCTCCTCGTCTGGGTTCTCTCGCTGCTTACCATTGCCTTGATCGCGCTCTATCCAATCGCCCAGGAATATCTCCAGGCTGCTTCTCTGCTGCAGCGTATTTCCGATCCGAATGCCACCGGATGGCTGGCCAGCTACGAAGTGCATCCCGTTGATGTGCGCGACACCACCTTCAACTTTCAAGGCAAGTCGATTCCGGCGCATTTCTACATGCCGCGTGGTATCGGCTTCGCCCCCGGCATTGTCATTGTTCACGGCATGCACAGGCTGGGAATCGACGATCCTCGGATGGTGGCCTCCGCGCGCGCCGTGGCAGCCAGTGGCTTCTTCGTGATGACACCCCAGGTCCCCGGCATCGCCGACTATCGCGTCGAGCGCGAGTCTGCCGACATCATCGGCGTGGCCGCGGAGACGTTCGCGCGGGAGCTGAACGTCAAGAGAGTCGGCATACTGGCCATCAGCTTCTCCGGCGGCTTGTCGCTTCTGGCCGCCAGCGATCCGCAATACGCGCCGTCGATCGCATGGGTGGCTTCGTTCGGCGGTTACTACGACCTCGCCCATGTTCTGCGGTTCTTCGCTACCGGCGAGGCGGTCCGCCCCGATGGATCAGTCGAGCATATGCAGCCACATGAGTATGGTCCGCTGGTCGTAATTTATGACGAACCACAGGATTTCTTCGCTCCGCAGGATGTTCCAGCGGCGCACGACGCGCTGAAGCTGCTGCTGGCCGAGCAGGGCAAAGCGTCCGAAGCGCTGACCAAAACCATGACCCCTGCCGATCAGGAGATCATGCAGCGCATTTATCACAAGCAGCGTGAGAGCTTCGCCCCTCAGATTCTCGCTGAAATCGCCAAGCACCAGCAAGAATTGGCGGCCGCCTCTCCCGCTGGCCATCTCCAATCTCTACAGGTTCCCGTGCTGTTATTGCACGGCTCCGACGACGTCATCATTCCGCCGACGGAGATGTTGTGGCTGCAACGTGACATTCCCCAGAAATATTTGGTGGACGCGCTGATCAGCCCTGCTATCGGTCATGTGGACTTTGGCGTCAAAGTCAAGTTGCGCGATCGGCTGGCGCTTGTACACTGGATGGCATTGATGATCCACGAGGCGCATGCTGCAGGCGATGGCCAAGGCTCGATGCGCCTGCCCGCCGGAGTGTGGGTCCTGGGTGCTGGGAAGCTTTAGAAACTGTCGCTATTTCGTGAATAGTTTTGCGTCAGGGCACGGCTTTTAGCCGTGCCGCAAGGGTCCAAGATCCATTTGGGCTTCAGCCCCTGGGGATCTGTCTTGGCAGGGGCTAAAAGCCCTGGATCTTTTCTGCGCTTCGGTCGGCACGACTTGAAGTCGTGCCCTGACACAGAACGGCTTAGGAAATGAGGAAGAGCTCTGGTTTTAAAACGTTCCGAGGGCCGCACTTTTTTAAATGAGCCGCAAGTTCATGCTGTTGCATAAGGTTCTGACCCAATGGTGAGCCTCGAACTAATCCAACTGGCACAGAAAAGATTGCGCGGCGTAGCGGCCCGCACGCCGCTCATTCGCTACTTTCCGCCCGCCCGTAAGCAGAGCGTGCCTAGCGATGCGAGATCGGCCGACGAATTCCTGCGCGGGCAGTTGTGGCTGAAGGCCGAGAGCCTGCAGCCCATCGGGTCGTTCAAACTGCGCGGAGCTTACAACAAGATAGCGTCGTTCACAGAACAAGAACGCCAGCGCGGGGTTATCTCGTATTCCAGCGGCAATCACGCGCAGGGAGTTGCTTACGCGGCGCGCGCCCTGGGCGTGAGAGCGATCATCGTGATGCCGCGCAACGCACCCAAAATCAAGGTGAACAGCACGGCTGCGTTGGGAGCTGAGATCGTTACTGTCGGGCCCGCCAGCGCCGAGCGCATGCAGAAGGCCGAAGAACTGGCGCGCCAGCATGGCTATATGATTGTGCCCCCGTACAATGATGAGCAGATTATCGCCGGTCAGGGCACGGTCGGGCTCGAGATCCTGGAAGATTGTCCTGAGGTGGACCTGGTGCTGGCGCCGGTCGGCGGTGGTGGGCTGATTAGCGGGATTTCCGCTGCGATCAAATTGAGCGGCTCGAAAGCGAAAGTAATTGGCGTCGAGCCCGAACTGGCGAACGACGCGCAACAGAGCTTTCGCCAAGGCGAGATTGTGGAATTGCCGGCCGAGCGCGTCTCCAGCACACTGGCGGATGGACTGCGCACGCAATCGGTCGGTCGGCTGAATTTCGAGCACATGCGGAAATTCGTGGATGACATAATCAGCGTGACCGAAGATGAAATCCGCACCGCGATGCGGCAGGCGATTCTGAACGGGCGCATTGTTGCCGAGCCCAGTGGCGCGGTCACGTTGGCAGCGTGGCTCTTCCATGGTCATGAGCTGCCCGAGTCGAAGATGACGGTCGCCGTAGTCAGCGGCGGAAATGTAGAGCCGCAATTGCTGTCGCAGGTATTGATGGAAGAGAGCAGCTAGCAATAGCAATTGCCAACGGCACCTGATGGATGGCTGTATCAGCACGGCCTCAGCCACGGGCACTTTTCTTGCAGGGGCTAAAGCCCTGATGTTTTCTGCACTAAGTTCGGCACGACTGAAAGTCGTGCCCTGACGCGAGTCATAGTGATCGTTTTGTATCAGGGCGCGGCTTCAGCCGTGCCGTAGTAGGTCAACAACGACTGGGCTCAGCCCTGTCAGCAACTAGAAAGTAATAGAGTGGCTCACAAACTTTCACGGTCTTGGTATTTCATTTTCGCGTTCCTGGTTTTGTGCTCCTCGGGGCTGTTTGCCGTCGAGCGCGGTGTCATGCTGCGCGAGGGCATCATTTACATTTCGCCCGACAGGTCTTCGGCGAAGTTATCGAACATCGGCCGGGGCCGTGAGGTTACCGTCCTGGACCGCGCGCCGGGCTGGGTGCAGGTCGTGGGCACGGTTGACGTCACTACGGGGGCCGAGTACGACGCGGAACAGAACGACCGCAACATTACCGGCTGGGTCCTGGACAAGGGAGTCATCACGACGGCTACTCCCGATGGCGACAAGGTCCTCTTCGGCGAGGCCTTCGATTCCGAACTGGAAGCCAGCCGTCGCGGCGGACGGCGTGGCGCTGCGCAAGACGCCATGCGAATCTACGCTCGCATTGCTGAATACTTTCCCAACTCGCCGCTGGCGGGTGAAGCGTTGTATCGCAGCGCCGACATCCGCTGGCAAATTGACGCCGAGGATCAGGCCACCCGTCCCTCGTCCAAAATGCAGGATCCTGCCCTCCACATTCCGATCAACGAAGAGTTCATGAAGCAGGTCATCAAGAAGTTTCCTCGCACCAAGTGGGCCGATCTGGCTGCCTATCACCTGATCGCCAACAAACTCTGCGGCGAATGGGAGGCGCAAGCCAAGTGTCCGGAGAAGGAAGCTGAGCTGTACGCGAAGTACGCCGCCGAACATCCCCAATCTCCGAAGGCCCCCGAGGCCCTCTATAAGGCGGCATGGCGATATTCTGCCTTGATCGTGATTTACAACATCAACAATGAGCCGAAGAAGGCCGAGGATTCTGGTGCGCGCGCCATCAACGTCGCCAAGAAACTAATCTCGCAATACCCCAACGACGAAGATTGGTCCAACCGTGCCCAGCGTCTGATATACATGGTGCAGAACAAAATCCCCACATTTGGGAACACGGTGGAATAGTTTGCCTCTTCTTGAAGCGATTGTCCTTGGCATCGTCCAGGGCCTGACGGAATTCCTCCCCGTCTCCAGCACCGCACATCTTGCCCTCGTTCCCTGGCTGGTCACCCGCCTGGGATGGGCGAATTGGACTGATCCCGGTCTTACCTTTGACGTGGCGCTCCATGGCGGCACGCTGGTCGCCATCCTGTTTTACTTCTGGCGAACATGGATACAGATATTGCGCGCCGCTTTCGGCGGGAAAGTCGTGCGCTTCTCGGAAACCAGCGACGACATGCGCGACTTAACGCCCGAAGAGCAGCGCCGCGAACGGCAACTGCTGTGGTACATGATCGCGGCGACCATTCCTGCCGCACTGGCCGGTGCATTACTGGAAAAGCGCATCGAAACCAGCTTTCGCGCTCCGGCGCTGGTGGCTTCCATGCTTATCATCGTGGCCATCATTATGTGGCTGGCCGAACGTGCCAGCCGCTTCCAGAAGCCTCTGCCGCAAATCACCTTGGGTGACGCCATGACGGTCGGCATCTTGCAGGCTTTTGCCGTCATCCCCGGCGTTTCCCGCTCCGGTATCACTATCACCGGGGGGCTGTTCCGCAATTTCACGCGTGAAGCCGCGGCGCGTTTCAGCTTCCTGCTTTCCACGCCTATCATTGCCGGCGCGGCGCTGCTCAAGCTGCATCATGTGATGAAGGAAGGCCTGCCGCCCGGCATGGCAACCGGATTCGCCGTCGGGATCGTGGTATCGGCGGTAGTCGGTTACGCCACCATCGCCTGGTTCATCAAGTATCTGCAAACCAAGACGCTGACGGTTTTCGTCGTGTACCGCATCCTGTTTGGCATCGCGGTACTGCTCTTGGGACATTTCGGGCACTTTTCGTTATGAAGTAGCCCCCTCGAACGGCCCCGCGAAGAATCAGGGCTGCGACTCGCCAAGCAGTTCCTGCAGATAACCCTGCCAGATCGCCGGAAGCGTGTGCGTTCCATGCCCGCGCGTTTGATCGGTAATGGGCAGCAGCACGTATTTGCCTTTGGGAACCCGTTTGATTTGGATTTCCATGATTCCCAGTTCCGGCGGATTGATGAAATCGTCGGCGGAATTGACGGCCATCACCGGCACCCGGACCTTCTCCAGATTCGGCGACGGATCGTAGTTGCGCGAGGCATCGAAGGCGTAGAGAAAGTCGTTGGCGTCGGTCGAAGCAAAACGCGTGCGCATGAAGTTGTCGAGAAATGTATCGGCGGCGTCGCGCGTGGGGTATTGCTTCCGCATCTGCAGGGGACTGCTGCCCATGATCAGCAGCATGCCGAGCGCAGTCTTCAGGCCCGGCGGCGGCGATTTGTATTCACCGTTCTCCCACGCCGGGTCCTGGCGAATCGCGTCCATTGCCATCTTCCGCATCATGCGGTTGCGCCCCGCAATCTGTACCGGCAGGCACGCCAGCGGCATCGTCGCGTCCATGAAGTCGGGGTAGGTTTCACCCCATACCCACGAGTGCATGCAGCCCATCGAGGTGCCGAGGATCAGGCGAAGATGGTTTACTTTCAGCCCCTCCACCAGCAGTTGATGCTGAGCGGCCACCATGTCGTCGTAATCGTAATGCGGAAAGCCGGCATGCAACCCATCACTCGGCTTGCTGGATTTCCCATGCCCGATCCCATCCGGCAAGATGATGTAGTAGCGAGTCGCGTCGAGCAATTGGCCCGGCCCGAACAGCACGCCCGCGAACTGCGGCGAGACGAACTGCTTGCCCGACCCTGTGGTTCCATGCAGGACCATGACTGCGTTCGTCACTTGGCCGCTGGCATCGCGCTTCGGCGTGCCGAAAGTCGTGTAGTGCAGCCGCAAGCTGGGCAGCACTTCCCCCGAACGGAAGTGAAAGTTCGGCGCGACGTAATCGCCTTCGGTCGCAGGCGGCGCAGCCGGCGTGGTTTGGGCGGCAACGCCCAGGGCACACGCCAACACGAAGGTCAAAATATAATTGAGGAGCTTGGACATAGCCTGAGCATAGCTCAACCGAAACCTGCCAGAATGGCAAAATTTCAACCTGAGCTTAGAAGCTTACGAACACCGCGGTGCGGTCATGAGGGATGGTCAGGTCAATGCCGCGCTCGCGATTGGCAGCGATGGTGGCGTTGATGTCGAGGGTACGGAGCGGGATCTCGCGCCGCTGGCCGCCCTCGTTAATTTCCAACGACTGCGCGGTTAGCACGTAATTCCGACTTTCAAGCCGTTGGCCGCCCTGTAGCACGAACACCGCGGGAGGCAATGGCTGGGCAGCCGGGCCTTCTCTGGAATCCGGCACTTCGACCAGCTTGGGCGACGGCGGAGGCGCTGCTGGCTGGCGAGGCTCCCGGTCTTGCACTACGACTACCTGCGGCGGCGCCGCGGCTTGTTGCTGAGGTGGCTGCTCATAGGAGGAGTCATTCCAAAAATAACCGTCGTCATCCCAGTAAGGAGCGCCCCATGGCACCCACGCGGTTCCATATCCATGGGAATGGCGACCGCCGGAACGCAGCGGGAAAAATGCGGTCGCTGAGCCTGGTCTGGTTCCGTGGGCAGGCATTCGGCCTCCACCACTAGAAACTGCTGCGCCGTGCGGTCCGCCGCCACCGTGAGAGCCGCCCTCGGCTCCCTTCTGGGCGTGGACAACCGCGACACTCAGAACAAGAAGCGCAAAAACCAGTAAGCCTGATCGCCGCATACCCATATGATGCCACAGTTGCGCCAGAGGCAGCATATTTCTTGTCCTAAAGCAAACCCGATAGTCATTCGGGCCAGTGGTTACTATAGTGCCCTCTTCACCCTACCTCTACCAACCCATATCTCCGGTTCCAGTGTCCGCGCAGGTGCTGTACGGCGCGGGCGATCTCCTCTTTGCTCAGATCGGGGTTGGGGCCGGCGAGCACGTATCGCGCCTCACGACGCGCGGCCTCCAGTAATTCCCGGTCACGCAACAAATTAGCGACGCGAAAGTTCGGCATGCCGGCCTGGCGAGTGCCGAAGAACTCGCCTGGTCCGCGTTGCTGCAAGTCGAGTTCTGCAATCTCAAACCCATTCTGAGTTCGCACCATGGCCTCGAGCCGCTGCTCGGCTTCCAGCGAAACCTTGCCGCCCGTCATCAGCACGCAGTACGACTTCGCGCTTCCGCGTCCGATGCGTCCGCGCAGTTGATGCATCTGCGAGAGACCGAAACGCTCGGCGTGCTCCACGACCATGAGGTTGGCGTTGGCCACATCCACGCCGACCTCGATGACCGTAGTCGAGACCAGTACATCAATTCCGCCGCGCTGAAAGCTGGCCATGGTGGCATCTTTTTCCTCCGCGCTCATTCGCCCGTGCAGCAGGCCGACCCGGAGGCCGGCAAATTCGCGCTTGCGAAGGTGCTCAAACATCTTGATGGCCGCCTTCAGTTCCCCCTCCATCGCGCCCTCTTCGATCACCGGATACACGATGTAAGCTTGCCGTCCGGAGGCGACTTGTTTGCGCACGAACTCCCACACCTCTTCCGAGCGCTCATCCCCGACGCGCCGCGTGGTAATGGGCGTGCGTCCCGGTGGAAGCTCATCGAGGACGCTGGTGTCGAGATCGCCGTACAGGGTGAGCGCCAGGGTGCGCGGAATCGGCGTGGCTGTCATCACCAGCACGTCGGGCTCGGCCTCGTTGGTCTTCTTCATCAGCCGGAAGCGCTGCAGCACGCCGAAGCGATGTTGCTCGTCCACGATGACCAGCCCCAGGTTGTCGAACTCGACTGCTTCCTGGATGAGCGCGTGGGTGCCAATCACCAGTTGCGCGTTGCCCCGCGCGATGTGATGGCGCGCCTGCTTCTTGCGCCCGGACTCCTGCGAGCCGGTGAGCAGCACAATGCGATAGCCAGCGGGTTCGAGGATGCGTCGCGCCGAAAGGTAATGCTGTGTCGCGAGAATCTCCGTGGGCGCCATCAAGGCGACCTGATAGCCGTTTTCCATCGCAATGACAGCAGCTTCCAGCGCGACGATGGTTTTGCCCGAGCCCACATCGCCCTGCAGCAGGCGGCGCATGGGAGCAGGTTCGGCCATATCGGCGGCAATCTCTTTCAGCACGCGCTTCTGTGCCGCTGTGGGATGGAACGGCAGCATTCGTTTTACGGCAGCGCGGACCCGGTCGCTAATCTCGAACGCGATTCCGGTCTGCGCCCGCAAGTTGCGGCGCTTGAGTTCCAATCCCAGTTCCAGAAAAAAAAGCTCTTCGAAGATGAGACGGATGTGCGCCGGCGTACGCGCCGCCTGCAAATTCGCCAGGTTCTCGCCGACCTCCGGCCAGTGCGCCTGCCAGAACGCGCGACGGCGATCGATCAGGCCCATGCGTTCGCGGACCGCAGCGGGGATTGCGTCCGGCACATCCTGGTCCAGACTCTCCAGCATGGCGTGGATGACGCGCCTGAACCAGCGCGCCGTGAGACGGCCATTCCCGGCAGTTTCGTAAATGGGAACGATGCGTCCCACCTCAAGGGATTGCCACTTGGGCTCGTCGCCAGTGCCGTCGCCGTGGGTCGCATCCGGGTCGTACAGAACTTCGAACTGGGGCTGGATAATCTGGAAGCGATGGCCTCCCCGATCGCCGGCTTCCACTTTGCCGTAGAGCGCCAACAGCATGCCGGCGCGAAACTTGTCTTGCAGATAGGTGGCATGGAACCAAATGCACTTCAAGGTGTCGCGACCCTGCCCAACCGTCATCTCGAAGATGGGCATGCGGCGCGTGCGGAACAAGCCAAAGGTGCGCACCTCCGCGATAATGCTGGCCATCTCGCCTGCGCGCAGCTCGCCGATGCCGCGGGGATTGAGCCGGTCTTCGTAGCGGAAGGGCAGATAGTAAAGCAGGTCTTCGACAGTGGTGATGCCCTTTTCCAGCAGAGTTTGGGCAATCTTTGGCCCGATGCCTTTGACAAACTGTACATTGGTAGCCAGATCGAGCACAGAAGGATGGTAAATGAAGCAGCCGTAACTGCCGCTATTCGCTCTTCGCTGTTCGCCATTCGCTATTGCAAGGCACCTCCGCGAGCGAGGAGGCCTGCTGCTTCCCGACGGTTTGCCTCGTGCCAGGAGTGGAGGGTTGATTGTCTTCAGGCCAACAGCGAAAAGCGAAAAGCAAAAAGCGAAGAGCGAATAGCGAATAGCGAATAATCCCCACTTTTCCTGGCATCGAATGTGCCAGTACCGGTGTCCAACCAGTAGGTGCTTCGAAGACTTCTCAAGCAGTCGGTTGCGGTGGTAGTGGGCAGCCTGCTGTACTTCTTCGTTCTGATGCCGCACCTGCCGCCGGCGGCCCGCCATCAACCTTTTCGCAGGATCGATCTCGGGTTTCTCGTGGACGCCTGGGTGTGCCTCGTCCTGTATGGAATCATTGAGTGGCTCGATCGAAGGTGGTGGCGCAAAAGCCTACCCCCCTCAAGCCGCAAACGCTGAAACACAGTCCACTAACGGTCTCGTAATTGTTGTGACTGGCGTTAGGGCCCGCCTGTTAGGTGCGAGGTGAGGCCAAACTCACACGGGGAAGAGCCGCGTCAGGGCACGACTTTTAGTCGTGCCGAATGAAAGACGGCAAGCTCAGGGCTTTAGCCCCTGCAAACGCGGGCGTACAGGTCTGCGGCCGCGCCTCACACAAAGCAACTGATAGAAATGGGCTGGCTAGGTTCTAGAATTCGTGCTGCTCGCTGCCGAAGCCCTTCATTAGCTGCTGCAAGTCGAGCTTCTGCTGTTCCATCTGCTTCTGCAATTCTTCCATTTGCTTCTGGAATTCAGGCGTCCAGTTTTTCATCGATTCCTCGACGTCATGCCGCATTTGCTCAATCTGTTTCTGGGTCGGCAGAGACTTCGCAATATCGCGAGTCATCTTCTCCATCTGCTTCTGATCGATAGACCTTCCGATCTCGCGCGCCATCTTCTCTATGTCTTCCCGTTTTATGTTCATCGACTTTTCAATCTCGGCGCGCATCTGCTCCATCTCTTTCTCGTTAGGCTGCATGGCCGCCATCATTTCCCGGCTGGCCTCCAGATCGGGACGCAGCTGCTCCATTTCCTGGCCCCAGGCTTGCATCTGCTCCTCAAAATCTCCCCAGTCCTCACCGCGCATCTGCGAGGAATCTCGCGGCGGAAGGTGCATCACCACGGTCTGCTCGTGTTTCTCGCGGACAAAGGTCACCGAGATCTGGGCATCCGGGGCCCGCATAGTCCGCAGCCAGTCAGCCATGTCGTGCACAACTTCGTTGTTTAGCTTGAGAATCACGTCGCCAGCCCGCAGGCCAGCCGCATCGGCAGGACTGCCTTTTTCCACCGAGCGCACCAGAACGCCTGTCCCCGGGGGCACACTGAAGTAGTCAGCCAACTGCGGACACAGGCTCTCCACCATCACACCATGACGCGAAGAAAGCATCGCCACCGATGGAATCTCAACATCAGGCATGCCGGGAACGGCGTGCGGATCGACCCACCGGGGAGAGCCCGGAAACATGCTCTTAGCGTGAGGGGTCGCGCGCGTCACTTGCGGCCACTTTCCCAAGGTCACTTTCACGTCTTTTGTTTGACCGCTGCGGACCACGGTCATGGTCACGGTCTTGCCCGGCTGGGTCACGTGGATCACGTTTACTAATTGCTCAGGGGAGTCAATCTTGGAGCCATTCAAGCCGACGATGACATCATTCTCTTTCAATCCCGCTCTACACGCGGGCCCGTCCTGATCAAGATCGGTGATGACAACGCCGCTCGGACTGGCTAACTTCAACGCGGAAGCTCGCTGGGGAGTGACCTCGTCAATGTGTACGCCGAGATAGGCTGTCTCGTGCGGATCTGAACTGGCTGGACTACCTGGGGACATGGCCGCTGCCGGCGCCGCCATTGCGCCCGCCACCAGCATCGCGATCAGAGCACGCATAACGTTCGTATTTTTGCGCATAATTCCTGCCTTAATGAGACTGCCACTGGGACTGCCGAAAATCAATCTGTCCTATAATCGTACGCACTTTTAAGACGGGTCCGCCGCCATTTAGTGAGCCTTCGGCGTACATCGACCTGGGGGCGAAGTTGCCGCCTTCTTTGGTGATCCGTAATCCGGAAAACTCGGAAACGATGCCATGCCCACTCGCCATGTCAGCTGAGGCATGTACCGTGACCGGCAAATCCCTGGGCAAAAAGACGACTACGTCCCCGGCCGCCGTATGCAGCGATGAATCAGCGAAGGTCCCGCGTTTGCCCACAAACTCCGCCGTTATCCCGCCGGCGCCGGTTTCCACCTTTGCACCCTGACTCAGGTTGAACAGCTCAACACTGCCGCCGCCAGTCGAGACCTGCACCCGCCCCTTGGCGCTGTCCAGATGCACACTCCCCCCGGTCGTTCCGGCCTGGACCGCGCCATTCATCTCGCCCAGAGTTAGATTGCCGCCGCCAGAGGCCGCGGCCAGATCACCGTTGCACTTGCGCACATCAATATTGCCCGCGCCCGTCTGAATATCAGCTCCCTTCGTGGAACCGACGTACACCTTACCTCCGCTAATATTGATACGCGTCAGGCCGCCGATATTCTTGATGTGAACGTCGCCTCCGCCCGTGGTCAGCGAAAAGTCGGAGCCGATGCGTCCGACCTCCACATTTCCGCCGCCACTGGTGATCTTCACCGAGCCGTCCAGATTATCGAGCGTCACCGAGCCGGCGCCCGTTGCGCCTAGAACGGTAGCCACCACGGAACTGAGGTTCAGAGAACCGCCCCGGGTTTCCACCTTCACCATTTCCAATTCCCGTGGTATCTGCACCACGAACTCGGCATTGAATCGGTTCAAGGTACGGCTCGCCAGCCTGCCTTCGATGAAGTCGCCCTCCGCGTTCTTGGTTGCGGAAATGTGCATTTGCTCAAATTGCCGCCGCGCCGCTTCCTGGCTGGGTGCGAATGAGCGTTTGCGAATGACGTACGTCACCGTCGGCGCATTACCCTGCACCTGCACCGAGCCCAGGTCGGTAATAATGCGAACCTGCCGTGTCGCGGGGAGTGTCCCGCTGATCTCCTCCACCCAGGAAGTGCCGTCGCGGTAGATTCGTGACTGCTGCGCCCAAACCGGGATCGCAGCCGCCATCACTAATAATCCTGCGGCCGCTGTCCACGTGCGACTCTTCACGCCACGCCCTGCGCCGAAGTCTTCTCTCTTCGCTTTTCTCATCGCCGCTTTAAATTGCCAACCCTGCGTCAACCAGTCCTCTTTCCGGGAGCGAATGCACGAGAAGCTTAAACACCGTATCTCTCCTAGTAAATATTTGGCATCGAGGCCAGCACGCGTTTGGACTCGGTGCGAATGTACTCGCTGGGATCTTCCTTCGACAACTGTTGCAGGGCCATGCGCACGCTGCTGTCGGTGCGGACCGCCTCCAACGCATGCAGGGCGCCGCTACGCACTCCCAGATTGCTATCGTTCAGCAAGGCGTCCAGCACCGCATTGCGCACCCGAATGTCCTGCTTGACCAGGGGGCCGACTCCCTCCAGCGCCGTCAGGCGCACCCCGGGATTGCTGTCGTAACGCAGCGCATAGGTCAAGGTCTCGCTCACGCCCGGCTCGTCAGCCTTGCTGGCCAGCACAGCGACGGAATTTAGACGCACACCGGAATTTTCGTTGCTCTTGGCCGCATAAAGCAACATGTCCCGTACTTTCGGATCAGAGACCGACCCTTGGACCGACTCCGGCGTACGTTTGTCATAGATAACTTTCACGTTGTCGGTGCCCGGTGTCTTTTCTATGGAGCTAATGTTGCCAATGGAAGCGTCGGTTACCTGAGAATTAGAAGTAGTAGAAGTCGGAAGGGTACCCTTCGCGGAGTACATGGCGCCGAGGCCGCCGCCGAAGCCTGCCAGAAAGATGACCATGGCCAGCGCTGGCGAGAAACGCACTTGCCGCATCCACGCCATCGGATCCAAGGCGAGGCGATGGTACCAGGCGCGATGCTGTTGCGCGGTCTCCAGCGACTCTTGCAGGCGCATACGCGCCCCAGCCAGAAAGCTCGCCGAAGGTTCCTGCACCGGCAGGGCGTTCATCTGCTCCTGGAACTCCTGCTGCGCCGCCAGCTCAGCCGCACAGGCTGGGCAGCGCCGGGTGTGCTGCTCAAATTCGTGCCGCGCGTCGTCAGCCAGCTCGTCGTACAAATAGAGCGCCGTGTTCTGTTGTACCCATTCGCAATTCATGATGACTTCCCTCTATCAATTCTTCCTGGGCAGAGAATCTTCAAATCCGCACTTGGCAGTTAGCATTTGGCATTTGGTCCCCGGGTCTGACCAACCTCTAATTAACTGCCCAAGGGTAAGTGCCAAATGCTTACCTCACGTTTTTCAGCGCGGCGCGCAGTTTCTGCGTGCCCCGGAAGAGCGTGTTCTTCGCCGTCTCTTCTGTCGTATTCAAAATCTCGCCGATCGTGCGCAGCTTCAAACCCTGGTAGTGCTTCATCTCAAATACCATGCGCTCGCGCGGCGTCAACTTCTGCAATGCCCTGGCGATGTTCGCCCCCAGCTCGCGCCGCATCAGGTCGCGCTCCGGACTGGCTCCCGATCGCTGATCCGCGACCTGGTCCAGAAGGCTGTAGGTGCCGCCTTCCGAGTCGGTCGTTACCCCCGGATCTTCTTTCCGCACCTGCCGCTTGCGCAGCAGGTCAAGACACAGGTTGGTCACGATGCGGTAGATCCAGGTGTAAAACGAGCACTCGAAGCGGAAATTGCCAATATTGCGATAGGCCTTGAGGAAGGCTTCCTGGTAAATGTCCTGAGCATCCTGCTCCGACCGCGTCAGGTGATACGCCAGGCGCAGCACTGCGCCATCGTACTGGCGCACCAGTTCCTCGAACGCGGCGTGGTTGCCACGTTGTGCTTCCCGGATCAGCTCCGTGTCATTCATGCGGCTCTGGGCCTGCCCCACTATGGACCCTCGGACGGAGGGAGTTGAGGACATCTTGTCCGCCTCCCGCCACGCCACGGAAGGACGAAGCCCCGGGCCAAGCACCCCAGCACGCGCAAACCCGGCGCGTGGCTGGGGCCCCGCGCCAACCGTGAGAGGAACTGCTACCGCTTCGGCCGGCATGCTGGTTTCTACCTGCTCTGTAATTAGCAAGCCCAATTCTTGTGCCTGCAACTACATAGACGGGCGGGGGCGGAAACCGTGAGCGGTCATTATAGACGCCTCACTTAGTAGATACGTGGCCGGACCATAATGGTTCACGGGGGAAGGAATCCAGCGGCGTTGACAGAGTTTTACTTAGCTAAGTACCCTTAGCTAATGAGTTACACGGTACATCAGGCCAAGACCAATCTCTCGCGACTGATCAAAGAGGCCCAAAACGGCAAGGAAGTCGTCATCACGCGCGGCAAACAGCCCGTGGCGAAGCTAGTACCCATCGCCAAGCCAGGTAAGAAGCGAATTCCTGACATGCTCAAAGGACAAATCTGGTCCGCACCGGATGCATTCGATCCGCTGACCGACGAGGAAATGCGGGAATTGGGATTCGAATGATCGCGCTGCTTGATACGCATACGCTGCGGTGGTGGTTGGACGGGTCCATGCGGTTGTCGCCTACGGCGCGAAGCGCGATAGGTGCAACCGCCAACTCTATGGTCATATCGGCGGTGGTGCCATGGGAGCTTGCGATTAAGACGAACATTGGAAAATTCAATTCCCAGGTCGTGTTGTCGCAATGGCAGGAAATTCTTGACGCACAAGGCTTCTCCGAGCTGCCTATCGATTCCAGCCATGCAATCCGGGCAGGCTTGCTACCCCGGCATCACAATGATCCCTTCGATCGGGTACTGGCCGCCCAAGCTCAGGCGACCGGTTGGCCGATTATCAGTGCCGACTCTGTGTTCGATCACTATGGCGTACGCCGAATCTGGTAGCCGGACCAACCTCCGTTTCAAGCAGCTTATTACCGAAGTGCGGGCCGACACAAAAGCAAAAGGCGAGACACAGCGAGCCTCGCCTTAGGGAAGTTCTATCGCGTGGGAATTTAGGTTCGCGGATTTCTCATTCCTTTTTTACTAGCTCCGCGATCTAGGCTTCCGCGCCGGCTTCCGCGGGAGCAGTTTCCGCCGACGCTTCCTTATTGATGACAACCTTCAGTTGCACGGTTACGTCCTTGTGCAACTTCACCGGCACGTTGAACTCGCCCACATGCTTCAGCGGCTCATCGAGTTGGATTTTCCGGCGATCGATCTGCACGCCCTTACGCTCGAGCTCGTGTGCGATGTCAGCCGAGGTAACCGAGCCAAACAGTTGATCGCGCTCGCCCGACTTGCGGGTGAAGCTCACCGTCACGCCCTCGACTTGCTGCGCCAAAGCCTGGGCATCGCCCTTCTCGGCGGCCGCGCGGCGGACGGCGGAGGCCTTCATCTGCTCGATCACGGCGCGGTTGGCAGCCGTGGCTTCAATCGCCAGCTTTTTCGGGATGAGATAGTTGCGGCCATAACCCTCGGCGACCTTCACCACTTCGCCGCGGGAGCCGAGCTTGCTTACGTCTTCTTTCAGAATGACTTCCATTGAATAAAACTCCGTCGAATCTTAATTTGCTCAGGGAATTGAAATCCCTTCGTCGTCAGCGTGCCGTCCCTACGGGACTTGACTCTTTTTCTCGATCTACCCAGCGCTGAAGCGCCGGGCTATCATCTCCCGCCCCATTCGGAGCTGGAGTTTGCGCCAGCAAATTCCACTGGCAATGCCGAGCTTCGCAGTTTGACGCGTCGTGGCCGATAACTGGCTACCGACAACTGACAACTGACTACTGCTTCTCTACCTTCCGCCGAACGGCAGCAGCGCGATGTTGCGTGCCTGCTTGATGGCGTCGGCCAGGCGACGCTGATGAGGCGTGCACACCCCGGTCAGACGGCGAGGCACAATCTTCCCCGCCTCAGAGACAAAACCCGAGAGCAGCCGGACGTCTTTGTAGTTGATGCCATCGATCTTTTCCACGCAGAACTTGCAAACCTTTTTGCGACGGAAGAACTTCCGCCCGCCGCCGCCACCGCCGCCCGGCCCTCCCGGACCACCGCCGGGCCTTCCACCGGGACGAGGTCCGCGGGGCGCACCGTAACCGCCACCGCCGCCTCCGCCTT
Source organism: uncultured Acidobacteriaceae bacterium (assembly GCA_963798185.1). Lineage (GTDB taxonomy): Bacteria > Acidobacteriota > Terriglobia > Terriglobales > Acidobacteriaceae > Bog-257. The sequence goes on along the minus strand of CAWCSJ010000020.1, from coordinate 20,795 downwards.
CGCGAGGAGCGCCGCCGTCTGCACGTGCCACAGGCGCGTCAGTTGTTGCGCCGCCCGCATTCCTATTGGATTCGTCTGCCATGATTCTCCTTCTCTCTGTATTCGGTTGGCCTCACGGAGAATTTCGCCGTCAGGTCGAGTCCCGCAGGGCCGTAGTACGAGATTGACGCGCAGGCCTCTGCGCACCATCGCTTACGCGCTTACCGGCTCGGATTCCGCGCCCGCTGGCGCAGCCGGTTCAGGCGCAGCTTCGGGGGCCGCTGCTGCCGCCGCTTCGGCTGCCGCAGACGCCGCTGCCGCCTGCCGTCCCTTGCCGCGGACCTTGGTGTCGCGGATTGCCTTGATTTTGGCCAGCCGCTTCTGCTCCTCATCGATCCGCACGGTGATGAACTTGATCACCGGCTCAGTCACGCGCAGCCGACGTTCCACTTCCTTCACCATGGCGCCTTCGCCTTCCAGCACCATCAGCATGTAAATGCCATCCTGGAATTTGCGCACGGTGTATGCCAGCCGGCGCTTGCCCATGCGCTCCATGCTTTTCACCGAGCCGCCTGCACCGCCGACCTGGGTTTCCAGACTGGAAATCAGTTTGTCCTGGTCCTCTTCCAGCATGTCGGGACGGACGATGAACATCAATTCATAAGTACGTTGCATTCTGTTATCTCCTGAGCTCGGTGCCCCATCCTCTTGCCCGCTTTTGGCGAAAGGATGAATTGCCGCTCTTTCTGTTGTCATCCTGAGCGCAGGCGACCTGTCGTTGGTCGCCGGAGTCGAAAAACCCCTATCGCTGGACTGACCCTTCCAAACCTTGAAACTTTCACTTCTTAGCTAGCCACTAACCCCTGGCCCCTAGTCACTAGTTTCTTCCGGCCTGCGATTAAAGCGGTTCATGGCCGCCTGCACGCCTTCGCCGAGAATCACTCGCACCGCTTCAGCCGTCGAATCCAAAACCTGCTCAACCACAGCAAGCTGTGACTTCTTAAACTGCGACAACACGTAGCGCGCGCCATCGGCCACCGGACGGTCGGGCGCAACTCCCATCCGCACTCGCGCAATTTCCTGCGTGCCCAGCGCGTCAATCACTGATTCCACACCGTTGTGCCCCGCCGAGCGTCCGCGCGGCCGGACGCGCAAAGTGCCAAACGGCAAATCCATCTCGTCGTACAGCAGCAGCAGGTCCTGCTCCGGCTGCACTTCGTACTCGCGGACCAACTCGCGCACCGAAGAACCACTCAGGTTCATATAGGTTTCCGGCTTGGCCAGCACGACTTCGTGGCCGGCGATATGCATCCGCCCTGTCTGCGCGCGGCAGTTGCGATTGTTTACCCGCACGCCGCATTGCTCCGCAATGCGGTCCACCGCCAGAAACCCCATATTGTGTGGCGTGAACTGGTATTCGATGCCCGGATTGCCGAGCCCGACGATCAGCTTCACAGCGCTTACTTCTTCTTCTCAGACTTTTCGGGCTTCTCGGCCTTCTCCGGCTTCGCTGCCTTGTCGCCACCCTCGGCAGCTTCGCCTTCGGTCTCCTGCTTGCCCTTCTTGATGACCTCGGGCTCAGCCGGCGTCGCTCCAGCTTCCACCGTGCCTTCGACCGGCGCGGCTTCCACTACCTCTTCCTTGACCGCGGTAACGTGGGCAACTGCCTGGTTGTCATCGGTGATGAATTTCACCTTTGGATCGTGCGGCAGGTCCGAGACACGAATCGTTTGCCCGAACTCCAGGGTGCTGGTGTCGGCCACCAGGTGGCCCGGAATGTCGCCCGGCAAGCATTCGATTTCGACCTCGCGCAACATCTGCTCCAGGATGCCGCCTTGCAACTTGACGCCGGGAGCTTCGCCTTTGAGCACGATGGGAACGCTGACCCGCAATACCTTGTCCATGGCGATGCGCTTCAGGTCCACGTGCAGCAATGCACTCTTGATGGGCTCAAACTGCCAATCCACGATCATCACCTTGGCGGCCTGACCCTCCACACTGAGGTCGAAAATCGAGTTGTGCCCGGTCTCCGAATTCAGGATCCGCCTCATTTGCTTGGGATCGACGGCGATCGGCTGGGCCGGCTGCCCGGCGCCATACACCACGGCCGGAATCATGCCACTGGCACGCAGCCGGCGGGCGTCATTCTTGCTGCCACCTTGCCGCGGCTTGGCTTCTACGGTTTTGTCTGCGGTTGCTGTAGCCATAATCTTGTCCTTTATAAAAACAGTCTGCTGACCGAAGTCTCTTCATGAATCGACTGAATGGTGCGCCCGATCAATCCCGCGATCGACAACACTTTGATCTTGGGCTCGTTGCGTCCCACTTCGGTCAGCGGAATGGTGTTGGTCACCACCACTTCCGCCAATCCCGACTTCGAAATTCGTTCCACCGCCGGCCCGGAAAGTACCGGATGAGTGGCGCAGGCATAAACCTGTCGCGCGCCCGCGTCCAACAATGCTTGGCAAGTCTTCACCAATGTGCCTGCGGTATCGATAATGTCGTCCAGGATGAGACAGGTGCGGTTGCTCACGTCACCGATGACGTGCATCACCTCGGTCACATCCGTTTCCACCCGGCGTTTGTCCACAATGGCCAGCGCCGATTCCATTTTCTTGGCGAAAAAGCGAGCGCGCTCCACGCCACCTGCATCCGGCGAAACCACGGTCAAATCCGGGAACTGCTTCTTCCGGAAGTAATCCACCAGCACCGGCGACGCAAACACATGGTCCACCGGAATATTGAAGAAGCCCTGTATCTGCGGCGCGTGCAGATCAACTACCAGCGCCCGGTCGGCTCCCGCCGTCGTCAACAAGTCAGCCACCAGCTTCGACGAAATCGGTACCCGCGGCTTGTCTTTGCGGTCTTGCCGCGCGTAACCGAAATACGGAATCACCACCGTGATGCGGCGCGCCGACGCGCGCTTCAGCGCGTCAATCAGCAGCAGCAACTGCATCAGGTGCAAATCCACCGGGTCACACGTGGGCTGCACCATGAAAACATCGGCCCCGCGCACGTTCTCTTCGATCTGCACATAGGTCTCGCCGTCGGAGAACCGGGAAATGCAAGCCTGCCCGAGTTGCAATCCCAAAAACGTGCAAATGTCTCTGGCCAGGGCATCGTTCGCCGTGCCGGAAAAAATCTTCCACTTGTCATCCTGCCGGGCCCGCACCGGTTTTGGCTTGGTATCGCCGCCGGGCTGAGTCTGCTTGTCGGACTGCTGCGCGACCGTCGCCGTTCCTTCACCAGCCACGCCCGCCGTGTGTACTACGCTCGGTTTTGCCGCCGTTTCCATCGAATCAAATACCCCCGCTTCACCTGGTTGAGTTACACGCTGGGTCTTGAATTAGCCTTCAGCTCTCAGCTGTCAGCTTTCAGCCAATACGGTTATTCGTAATGTTGGCCGATGCTCTTAGCTGTTAGCTTTTGGCCTGCAAACCTTGAAACCTGATTTCTGACAACTGACTACTGACAACTGGTTCTTGGCTGGGCGGCTAGGAGTCGAACCTAGACAAAGTGCTCCAAAGGCACTTGACCTACCATTAGTCGACCGCCCAGTGTTTACACTCTGCCGCCCGACCAAACCCGGCGGCGCGGTCACCGCGCGTACGCCGCTTTTGCGCAGGCGCGGTCGAAAAGGCACTTGACCTATCCTTCCGCCCGCTTTTGGCGAAAGGATGGGAAACAATTGTGCCGTCCCTACGGGACTCAGGTCTTCTATCTCTAGCCGACCCAGCGCTGAAGCGCTGGGCTATCATCTTTCGTCCCGCGCAGCGGGACTTGTTCATGCGCTGTACAAACCGTCTAGCCACTAAAACCCTAGCCACTAAACCAGAGTCCCTGCTTCCAATACTCTTCTCTCGTCAATGTTGTCGTTGCCACCGCTGCATGTCCCGAGGCACTCATCCGTGCGGCTGCCGCCTGCGCCTCTTCGCCCGAACCAAACACTCCATACAGCGTTGACCCGGAGCCGGACAATGACGCATAACGCGCGCCTTCGCGCTGCAAAACACGTTTTACCTCACGCAAATCGGGATACTCAGAAAAGACGACGCGTTCGAAGTCGTTCTCGATCCCGGCTCGGACGAGGTCGAGAAGCAGTGTCTCGGCCCGGTCCCCGCCTGCCGCGGGAACACCGGATGCAGGTTCACTCGCCGATACGGCTCGCGAGAAAACACGTTCTTTCAGCCAGGCATCCACTGCCCGACTGAACTTGTCAATTGTACCTGTGGCCCCAGCGCCGGTCAATGCAGCTTCTCTCGCGGCCACTTCGTCCCATCGCGCAAATGCCTTGGGAGTCGACACCGCAATCGGCGGTGTCACCACCACCAGGTGCAGGGGCGGCAGATCTTGCAGCGGATAAACTTCCTCGCCGCGGCCAACGCCCAGCACAGTTCCGCCAATCAGGAACAGGGGCACGTCGCTGCCTACCTCGGCAGCAATCCGCATCTTCTCGGCGGCGGGGATTTTCACGCCGAGCGCCCACTCCAGTCCAACTATGGTCGCCGCTGCATTCGATGAGCCTGCGCCCATGCCACCTTGCACTGGCAGTCGCTTGTCGATCGCAATGACGACCTTGCCAACTTGAGCCATCTCCCGATTCTGGTTTTGAGCCTGATTTTGTTCTTGAAGGTGAGCCTGGTTTTGAAAGGGCACGGCTTTAGCCGTGCCGCTGAGATCTCCCCCTGGAACGGGCTTTAGCCCCTGAGGTTCCCGGCCCGCCAAATGGCTTTCCCTGACGGCCTTCAGCACCCGCTCGGCTGCCTTGTGGCACGTATTGCTTTCATCGAGCGGAACCCGCGGATCGTCGCAGCGAATCTCAATACCGGAACCGCTCTGCACCTCCACGCTGACGACATCATGCAGGGCGATCGTCTGATAAATCGTTCGCAGCTCATGGAATCCGTCAGCGCGCACCGGGCCGATTTTTAGTCCGAGATTGATCTTCGCAAAGGAGTGGATGGCAATGGACATGGGAACTAAGCGAGTGTAAGACATTCGCGTTCGACAGGTTAGTGCGCTTTGCCGGACAACCCCTTGATCGCTCCCCCAACATCGCTCAACAACGAATTCGTAACTTGTCCCTGTAGCTCCGCCTGGAGTGCCTTGAACTTCGACAAAGCTTCCGCATTGTTTCCTGCCATTTCTGCCAGGAATGCAACCACGAATTCCCGCACCCGGCGCACGTCTTGATCGCCGGTGCTTTGGGAGGCCAGCCAGTCGTACGTCGCCAGCGTCTCTTCGGGCTTTAAACCTGACCCAGTGAGGACCTGTCTCAGCCCCTCCGGATCGCTGGTTTTGAAATAGAAGACGCGGTTATAGATGTTATTGCGATACGCGGCTTTGACGGGTTCTTGATTTGTCCGCATTTCATTGGCGATGCGGAGCAGTTGTGCATCTTCGGCATCGGAATGTTCGTTATTGAACGCGCTTAGTTGAAGCTCCCGGACAAACCCGCGCTCCCGCCCGCTCGCCAGAGCTGCCGAGAACTCCCGATTGGCGTCTTCCACCTTACCGTTATTCCACAGAATCCAGTGGCCCAACATGGCGTGCGCGTAAGGGTTCTGCGGGTCGATCTTCAGGGCATCATGATAGCTTTGGGCGACCAAGTCGCGGTTGGTGGGATTTTCGCGGTAGCGCAGGAAATTTGCCCACCCAATATGAGCCAGAATGTCAGCGGCCGCTGGACCCTTGGCGTTGCTCAGTGCTCTGTCAAGCACGGGCACCAGTTCATTCGCGAGTTCAGTAAAACTCTTATCTTTGGAATGCGCGGTTTCGAGCCAGAGCATGGCGACGTCGGCTTCGTGCTTTTGCGCCCCGCGATCGATAGGGTCCAACTCCGCCGCGTGTTTGAAGCTCTCGAACGCCGCAGGATAGTCCCCGCGCTCCTGCTGCTGGTCACCCGCCTTCATCGCCGCGGAGAATTCGGCGTGATGAATACGAAAATTCTGCACCACGCCGGTGACTTGATTCAGGGCCAGCAGAAGGGAGACGACTGCAGCCGCGCCTCCAACCCACTTCAGAGCTGTCGCCACCGGCGCGCCTTTGCGGGAAGGGCTGTCGTGCGATCCGTCGGTTTCCGGCTGCGCGCTCGCCGCCATAGGGGCTGGATCTCCTAGCCAACCGTTCAGTGCAGCTTCTTCATCGGTTGCGGAACTTCGACAGCAGCCGCAGGATCTCGAAGTAAAGCCAGACCAGCGTAACCATCAGCGCGAACGCGCCGTACCACTCCATGTACTTGGGAGCGCCCATGCGCGCGCCATTCTCAATCAGATCGAAGTCAAGAACCAGGTTTAGCGCCGCGACGGCCACCACGATCAGGCTGAAACCGATGCCGATCGGTCCTGATCCGTTGATCGCGCTGAAGTGTACGCCGAAGAACCCCAGGATGAACTGCAGCAGATAGAAAACGGCAATGCCGCCGGTCGCCGCCACAATACCCAGCCGCATCCTGTCGGTCACCTTGATGAGGCCGGAACGATAGGCGAGCAACATAACCAGCAGCGTGCCAAAAGTCAGCGCGACGGCTTGGATGGCGATGCCGTGGTAACGCGTCTCCAGCATGGCGGAGATGCCGCCCAGCACCAGGCCTTCCAGCAACGCATAAAGCGGCGCGGTGATCCCGGCCCACTCTTTCTTGAAGATGGTGACGATGGCAACAATGAAACCGCCAATGCCGCCGATAACGAGCGCCGGGCCCACCGTCTGCATGGCTTCTTCGGGAGGCGCGTTGAAGAAGCGGTTCCACGTCCACGCCGCCGTCGCCACGCAGCACAGCAGCAGGATGCCTGTCTTGTTGACCGTGCCCGACACGGTCATGCTCTCGCCGAACGTTGCCTCGCCGGTGCGGAAGGTGTCACCGCTGAGGGCGGGATTGGACGTTTTCATCAATTGTGCCATGCATTTCTCCTTGCTCGATTAGCTTACCGATTAGACGCGCCGCGCGCTACTTGGACTCGTTGGAGCGTTTTCGCTCTTCGCCTTTCGCCGTTCGCCAGAATTTGTTGTGCCGACAGTGCTGGCTCTTTGTCCTTTCACCAGAATGCAAGAGGACCTTGTGTCATGCTGAGCGGAGGCGCGGCTTTGGCGCGCCGGAGCCGAAGGACCCCTATACGGGAACATACTTGTCCTCCCGTGACATGACGCGGGCACAAGTCATCGCTTCTGGCAAACAGCGAAGAACGAAAAGCGGCCGCTAGAACAACGTTTCCTGCCCGGCTGCATTCGTTCGCGGCTTCTTGATACCGAAATGCTCATAGGCCAGATGTGTCGCCACTCGCCCGCGCGGCGTTCGGTCGAGAAATCCAATCTGGATGAGGAAGGGCTCGTAGATTTCCTCAATCGCGTCCGGCTCTTCTGCCAGCGATGCCGCCAGCGTGTTCACGCCCACCGGACCGCCCTGATATTTCTCGATGATGGTCAGCAGCAGCTTGCGGTCGATCTCGTCGAAGCCGTGACGATCGACCTCCAGCATCGTCAGCGCGGCCTGCGCCGTCGGCTTGTCGATTTTGCCCGTCCCGCGCACCTGCGCATAGTCGCGCACCCGCCGCAGCAGGCGGTTGGCAATGCGCGGCGTGCCTCGGCAACGGGTGGCGATCTCGACGGCGCCAGCCTCGTCGATCTCGACGCCAAGAATTTCCGCCGAGCGTTGCAGAATGACCTTCAGGTCCTCATGAGTGTAGAACTCCAGCCGCAACACGATGCCGAAGCGCGAGCGCAGCGGCGCCGACAGCAGTCCCGCGCGCGTCGTGGCCCCAATGAAGGTGAACGGCCGCACCTCGATGGTATGGGTGCGTGCCGACGGCCCCTGGCCGATGATGATGTCGAGCTTGTAGTCTTCCAGCGCCGAGTAGAGCAGCTCTTCCAGCGCGGGTTGCAGGCGGTGGACCTCGTCGATGAACAGCACCTGCTTCTCGCGCAGGTTGGTGAGGATGGCCGTCAGGTCGCCCTTGATTTGCAGCGTTGGCCCCGAGGTCTGCTGGAACGGGGCGTCCATTTCGTTGGCGATGATGTTGGCCAGCGTCGTCTTGCCCAGCCCCGGCGGCCCGTAGAGCAGCACGTGGTCGAGCGGCTCGCCGCGCGAGCGCGCCGCCTGAATGGCGACCTCCAGGTTTTCCTTGACCTTGTTCTGTCCGATGAACTCGCGCAGCCGCTGCGGACGCAGCTTCAGCTCAAACGACGAGTCGTCGTCCACCGGCACCGCCGAGACGATGCGGTCAGGATGCTCTTTGTCGCTGGGCAGAGGCACGCAGGCCGATAGTAAAGCGGAGGCGGGGTTAGGTGCAAACAAGTGCCAACCCGTCGAACAGCACGGGGAGCTGACGCCTACAATCCGTTTGCATCCACGGACGCATCAGAGCTACCATCAGCCTATGGCGAAGGTGAAAAAGTTCGAGCTGGAAGATCCCGTGCCCATTCTCGACGATGAGGATGCCGAAACCCTCGCCGCCATCGACGAAGGCGTCCGCGACGCTGAGGCCGGGCGAACCGTGCGCGCGGAAGAAGTGCGAAAGCTCCTGCCCAAGTGGATTTCCGCCTCCAGTACACGCAAAGAGCGCTAGACGATCTGGTTGGAATCATCGGTCACATTGCCGAGGACGACCCCGAGGCAGCCTCTCGCTTTGGCAATTCGTTACTCGACCACGTGGATTTGCTTGCTCGGTTTCCCCGTATGGGCAGCGTGCTGGGGAAACGTTCCAGCGTTCGCAAATTGCTGCACAGTCCGATTCTGGTCTATTACCGGTTACAAGAGGACAAGCTCCTAATCGAAGTGCTTCACTTCCGGCATGGAGCGCGGAGGCCGCGAAAAACCTTCGACTGAGACTCTTCTCTAGCACACCACTGACAACTGCCGCCGCCCCGTTTATGATTCGCTTGTCACCATGAAGAACCTCGGTATCTTGCTTTCCGGGCGCGGCTCGAATTTTGAGGCCATCGCCGATAATGTCGCCTCGGGCAAGCTCGACGCTAACATCGCGGTCGTCATCTCCAACCGGACGGACGCCGGTGGCATCGAGTCTGCGCGGCGGCGCGGTCTGAAAGCGCTGGTGATCCCGTCGAAGGGCAAGCCGCGTGAGCAGCATGACCGCGAGGTGGTGGCCGCGTTACGCGAACAGCAGGTCGATCTGGTTTGCCTTGCGGGATACATGCGCCTGCTGTCGCCGTGGTTTGTGCAGCAGTTTCCCAACCGCATCCTCAACATTCATCCGGCGCTGCTGCCGGCGTTTCCCGGCCTCGAGGCCCAGAAGCAGGCGTTCGACTATGGCGTGAAGGTCTCAGGCTGCACGGTGCATTTCGTGGACGCCGACCTCGACCACGGCGCTATCCTGCTGCAGAAAGTAGTGCCCGTGCTCGACAGCGATGACGAACACACGCTGGCGTCGCGAATCCTGGAGCAGGAACACATCGCGTATACCGAAGCGATCCGGATGGTGCTAGAAGGGAACTACACTATTGAGGGTCGGCGAGTAGTTGGGAAGCCACACGATTAAAGACTAGAAATCAGCTCGTAAAAAGCCGTGATCAGCGGTATACGCGAGAAAAGCAGGTTCCTCGACTGGGACTGAAGTCCTCGCTCGGGATGACAATTTTAGGGAGATTGATGCGTTGTGGCTGAGAGCTGACGGCTGATTGCTGACGGCTATCCTACATCTCGTAATGCAGCAGCGAGAAAACGTCGTACCCCTTCAGCTTGTCGCGGCCCTTCAGGCCGTCCAGTTCCACTACAAATCCCAGCCCACAGATTTCTGCGCCCAGCGATTTAGCCATTTCGGCGGTGGCCCTGGCGGTGCCTCCGGTCGCCAGCAGGTCGTCGCAAATCATAATCCGTTGGCCCGGCGCGATCGAATCTTTGTGGACCTCCAGCGTATCGTGGCCATACTCCAGTTCGTATTTCCATTGCAGAACTTCAGCCGGCAGCTTCTTGGGCTTACGCACGGGAACGAAGCCTGCGTTCAAGCGGTAGGCCAGCGCTGGCCCAAAGATGAATCCACGCGCCTCGATGCCCAGAACTAAATCAATGTCCTCATTGATGTAGTGCTCGGTGAGCGCATCGATCAGGCGGGCAAAGCCCAGCTTATCTTTCAGCAGCGTAGTGATGTCGTAGAACAGAATGCCGGGCTTGGGGAAGTCGGGCACTTCCCGGATGAGTTTCTTGAGGTCGGCACAGTCGTGTGCGTTTTGCGGCTGCATTGCTTACCAGACTCCTTCGATGCGGAACGATTGCGCCTCCAACAACGGTGCCGGGGATTCCTGAACTTGATCCACGCGCGCGGCGCGCGGGCCCTCCTGCAAACGGGACCGCAACGCGTTGTGCTGCTCGCGCGTGCCCGTGGCCATCACTTCAACGTCACCGTTGTCCCGGTTGCGCACCCATCCGGCGATCCCGATCTGCGCTGCTTCCCGTTCCACGAACCAGCGGAAGCCGACGCCCTGGACGCGTCCTGAGATGACGTAGCGGCGGGTTTGCAAGTCAGCCATTTGAAGGAAGCAATTAGCAGCTAGCAACTAGCAATTAGCAAACGAGAAGTGACAGCCGAAACTGTCTGCCTTGCTGCAAGCTGCGATTGTAATTGGTTTAGACCGAACCACCCATTTCAGAATCGCTATTTCCGAAAAAAGCGGCCCTGGGATGTCCAGGACCGCATGTCCATCAATAACCCTACCATCCAGCTATTACGCGTGTTTGGGTGAAATTCGGTTGAGCAGGTTGACCAGCGGCTTGCCCGCCGGAGGCGTCTTTACCGCTTTATCCACGATGATCTGTTTGGCATTCACGTCTTTTCCGTAAAGGTTCTTGTTGGCATCGTCGTCGGAGCGTAATGTCGAACCCGACAGCGAAATTCCGGCAAAGAGTCCTTTGTTGCGCGACCACGACAGAATCTCGGCATTCATCACGATGTCGGTCTCAGCCGAGGTGGTGCGACCAACTGGCCCGGCCGCCACTGAGGCGTCGCCGCCAAGTTTTACTTTGCTGGTCAGTACAGATTTCGCGCCCCTTTCATTCATGATCAGCAGCACAAAGTCGGTAGCCTGCCCGCCAATCTGCAATCCGAAGCTACCGCCTTCGATAGCGTAAAACGCGGGCGCACTCCAGGGGCCTCGCCATTCTGGCCCACTGCGACAAGTCATGACCCCGCGGCCATAGCTGGCGCCCACTACGAAAGCCGCCTTCTTCACCGATGGAACTATAATTACACACTCCGCCTTGTTCAGCAGGTCGCGCGGGATGCCCTTGTCAGGCATGCCAAGAACCTCCTTCAAAACTGAGTAGGAGTCCTGGAGCCGTTCCGCTTCTTTCTCTTGAGCAAAAGCGGAAAGCACGAAGCACATGCATAGCGCGACAGACAAGAACCGTTTCATTCGCCCTCTCCTGGACTGCCGTAATCTAATAACCCGCCTGAGACTACCAAACTTGAGACTACCAAACTAAAGAAGCGCAATCTTGCTGATCCCGATACGTCCGGCCCTTCTTTGCAAGGCGCGGTCGAAGCTGGCAAAGATCCGTTGCGGCCCGGCTGACGCGATGTGCAAGCTATCGGCAAAATCCATCCCCTTCTCATACCACCGCATAGCTTGCACCACCGCCGCCTCATCTTCCACTTCGGCGCTTCCCATAGCGAGGATACCGCGAAGGATCGCATGGATTTCGCGCCGCCCGAGGCGATAAGCGCTCCGCAGTACCCACTCAACTTCGAGCAGTACCGTTTTGGCCAGGAAAACGCGATTCTGCCGGCGTAGAAATTCAGCAGCGCGCGCCGACTGGGCAGGATCGTCATTCACCACGATACGTACCAGAACATTAGTGTCGACGGCGGTCATTTGCGCCGCCGCGCCTCGGCCGCAACCGCTTCTTCCATCTGCTTCAGGCTCTTACGCGGACCGTTGTAGCCAGCGCACCCAATCAGGCTGGCCCAAGTGCGTGATCCATTGGCAGATCTCGGAGTGAGTAGAATGCCTCCGTCCCGCTCCCGTACCACAAACTCGGTGCCAGGTTTCCAGCGGTGTGCCACCCGAAGAGATTTGGGAACTACCACTTGCCCTTTGGTTGATAGCTTTGTTATTTGGCTCATTGGTAAGACGCTCGGTAAGATTGTCGCAGACTCTTATGCCCGATGCAAGGCGAGTGGGGATTTTGAGGTCTCGGCTTCGCAACTATGCCCGCGACAAATATGCGCCTTCCGACGTATCCACGCGAATCTTTTCGCCTTCGTTAATGAATGGAGGTACCTGCACCACCAAGCCGGTCTCGGTCTTGGCCGCCTTGGTCACGCTGCTGGCGGTCGCCGACTTCAACCCCGGCTCGGTTTCCACCACGGTGAGTTCCACCGTCTGCGGCAACTCCACACCTACGGCCTTGCCATCAAAAAACTCAATCTTGATCTGCAGATTGGGAATCAGGTACTCCACGGCGTCGCCCAGGATGTCGCGGTTTAAGTGCAGTTGTTCATAGTTCTCGGTATTCATGAAATGGTAGTCGTCCCCATCGGAGTACAGGAACTCCATCTGCACTTCGTCAACGGTAATCCGTTCGATGGCATCGCCGGAGCGGAACCGGTGCTCGAACATGGCTCCGGTGCGAAGATTACGCAATTTTGCCTGAATGAAGGCGCGCAGATTGCCCGGGGTGCGGTGTTCCACGCTGAACACCGAGTGCAAGTCATTGTTGTGCTTGATGACCATGCCCGGACGCATTTGTGTGGCTGGAATCGCCATTGGTATAACTCCTTATTTCCCTGGGAGAGCCGCCGGTCGGAACAGCACCCGTCACGTCCGACTGCGGCGCGTTGGGAGCCTCGCAAAAACACGCGGCCCGAGAGACAGACACTTAATTTTAACGTGGGGCAGCGAAATTGGGAAATGTGCACTCAAAAGGGAGAGATGGTTGAAAGGTAATTTCGTCGTGCCAAATCGCGGTAAAATTTGTTGCAGGAGAAATCCCAATGACGGATCCAATGAGTGAGTTTGAACCGAACGAAGAGTACGAACAGTCAGATAGCAGAAGCCTCAGCGTGGGTTTGACCATGCTGTTCATCGGGCTGGCGGCGGGCGCGCTGGTCACCCTCTTGCTTACGCCCAAGACTGGCAAGCAGATGCGCCGCTCTCTCCGCAAGAAATATGAGGACGCGCGCGAACTGATGGAAGACATCGGCGATCAGGCTGGCGACTGGATTGATAAGGGTGCGGAGTGGGCTGACAAGGCAAAGAGCAAAATGCCGCCGCTCAAGAAACCCTTTGGACGATAACTTCCCAAAAGTCTCTTACGATGAGGAAAAGGCTTAGTACAGCCGAAAGTTGACTTCCACGTTAATCATGACCGGCACCGCCTGACCGTCTTTCCTGGCGGGCTCAAAGCGCCACTGCTTGACCGCCTCGATGGCCTTCTCGTCGAGTCCCATGCCTAGCTGGCGCTGCACCTTGATCTGTTGCGGCTTGCCATCGGCGCTCACCACCAGCCACAACACCACCGTGCCCTGATACTTGGCTTTGCGGGCCTCTTCTGAGTACTCGGGATCGGGCGCGAACAACGCTTTTGGCGCGCTTACGCCGCCGCCTACTCGATAAGCTCCACCGCCGTATCCGCCGCCGTGACCGGGGCCGACACCAGGTCCAGTACCTGAACCCACGCCGCCACCGCTGCCGCTGCCAATTCCACCGCCAGAACCCGTCCCGTTAGACGGAGGCCCGATCACCTTCGACAGAGGATCGCCCAGCGCGCCGATCGTCGGCAGCTTCATCTCAGGAGGCACCACCACCGAAGGCGGGACCGGCAACTTCGGATTGTCATTGCGCACCACGATCGCCGGCGGAACGATCTGGTCCTTCGACAGCTTGGGCAAAGCGCCTTTGGGAGCGTTCAGTTTGTCGCGGTCGCCGCCGCCGCCGCCACCACCGGCTCGCGTGTTGGAAATCGGCATTGGCAGGTACGGGCTGATGTCGGTTACTACGCCTATCACTTGTTGCTTGATCTCGTCCTTGTGCTCGAACGCCCAGTGCCCGGACCATATCAGCAGGGCCACCGCCAGGGTGTGGACGATGAACGAGTACACAAACGTGTCTTTCCGCTGCGGATACAGACCCTCGCCCGCGCCAAATAGTGTGGGCAGAACCTGGTCTTGCGGCGCAACGCTTGGGGCGCCTTCTGGGTTCGGATTTGTAGGAGCGAGGCTAGACATCGATTTGTACTACAGTATAGACCCATCAGCGGGCGATAAGTTCCACAAAAATATCGGTGGTACCCCCGATCCGCCTATAGAGGTTACCGATTTGGGGTTGGAAGAGCACTTTCGGGGTCTGCCCTGGGCCGGTCGAAGGCGGCTTCAGCTCGCGAGAGACCTGCTTTTTTCCTCCCCCATTTCATCTCCCCACGATTACCAGCAGGGCATTCCGGCGCACTCCGACTTCGACCGGGCTCTGGCAAATATACTCCCCGTCGGCAAATACTTCGGTTACCGGATCGGTCTGAATGCGCAGCCGCTGGGCGCGAAAGTATTCCACCTCTTTCATTCCGATGTGTTTACCGCGATAGACCGACCGGAACAGCCGCAGCAGCCGCGCTTTACTCAGCGTCCGCACAAAACAGATATCGAGCAGGCTATCGTCCATGCGCGCCTCGTGTGTCAGGCGCATGCCGTGGCCGTATTGCGGCCCATTACCGGCGGCGATTAGGAAGCCCGGCTGGTCCACGCGCGTCTCCCAGCCACCGTCCACTTCCACCGACACCGTGATGTGCGGCGGACGAAAACCTCCCAGCACCTGCAGCAGCGCGAGCACGTAGCCGCCGTGAGCGCGCAGCCATTGCGTCTGCTTCAAGGTTCGGCGATTCACGGCTGCATCCAGTCCGGTGCCGGCGATGCAGCCAAAAAACCTGGTGCGCGCGACGGCGCGTTCGGCCTCGGCCAACCGGCGTAACTGCGATTGCATAATGAGCCCGCCCAATTCTTCCTTCGCGCCTGACAATGGGTCTCGCCGCGGACCATCGGGCACGAAGTGCAGCGACTCCAAGGACTCGTCTTGCCAGGGAACACGGTCCTCGGCGCCGGACTGGCTTTGCTCATCGAGCGGCTTGATGGTCCCCAGATCGATGGAGCGCGTGTTATCGCCTCTCGCACAGAAACGCCGCCAAGCCGCAGTCGCCTGTTCCACGCTCTCGACGCCGATGGAACGCGCAAAGTCGTTGGCGCTGCCGAGAGGCACGATCAGCGTGGGAATCTGCTTAAGCGCCAGTCCGCCCAGATGCCGATGGAGGGTGCCGTCGCCGCCGAAGATGAGCACCGCTTCGGGTTGGTCGGTGGGATCCAGCTCATTGCCCATAAACAGGTCGACACCCGGCAACTCGAATTGCCGGATGTGGTGCTCTTTGGCGGAAGGTCCAAGCAGGGCAACAGCGCGCACCGCGCTACTTTCGCACATGCCGGCGGAATCGCAAAATTGGCCTCGGAAAACCCTTCAACAGTGCGGCAATTAGGCATAGACTCGGTTTATCTCTACCGGAACCAAGAGTATGTCTGGCCGAACCCTATTCGCTCTGATTTGTGCCCTTTTGACCGTCGCCCCTTTTGCTCGCGCCCAAACACCCGCTCCGCAACCGCCTGCGAAATCGTCGGCTTCCAACCCGCTCGTGCTCAGTAAAGGTACCCCCGTCAAGCTTCGCTTCAAACGGGACATAAGTTCGGCCGATGCCGAGTCTGGCGACAACATTGATTTCGTGGTCGTGAGCGAAGTGAAAATCGGCGACCTCGTCGTCATAGCGAAGGGCGGCACCGCCGTCGGTAAGGTGACTGCCGTCGAGACCGCACGGCGCATGGGGCGCGGCGGCAAACTCGACATCGAGATGGACTCGGTGACCCTCGCCGACGGCGAGAAAGCCTCACTCTGGGCAGTCAAAGAAGACAGCGGCGAAGGTAACGTCGGAGAGAACCGCCCCATCGTCGCGCGCACTCTGGTATTCGGCCCGGTAGCTCCCATCCTTCTCGTCATGGAAGGCGCCGACGCCATGATTCCGCGCGACACCGAAATCACCGGCTATGTGGTCGATACCATGCAGCTCGACCCCACAAAGTTCACCGCCGCACCAAACCTTGCTGTACTGCTCGCGAATCCCATCAGCGCGCAGTTGGAAATCACCTCAGACCCTATCTGGAGCGAGGGTCTCCGTCGATGGAAATTACGTGGATCGTACCCCTTCGGCGATTGAGCTGGCGCCCGGTCGCCATACCATCACGCTTCTCAAGGGAGGCTTCAGGAAATGGGAGCGTACTCTTGACCTGTCCGCCGGCAAGATGACCCTGGCCGCGACCCTCTACCCGAAAGAAATCAAGCTCGCCTTCTGAAGTCGTCTGGCAAGCGTCTCACAAAGCGCAGTCCCCCAACCGGGCGTGTTTTGCTTGGACGGGAACAAAATCTCCGGCCTTTGAAGGGGCGCACCTTCAGAGCCTGCCCTGAGCGAAGTCGAAGGGTGCGCCGTCACAATACTTTTTGATTTGTCATCCCGACCGAGGGCTTCAGCCCGAGTGGAACGGGGACGGTTTGAAGGGCGCACCTTCAGGCGCGCCGTCACAATACTTTTTGATTTGTCATCCCGACCGAGGGCTTCAAATCTACGGTTGTCATCCCGACCGAGCCCGCCGCGACGGGCGAGTGGAGGGACCTGCTGTTACATCCGGCACATGTTGGAGACGCAGTCTCTTTGGACCTCCCGTCCCTTCGTGGCGGCGTTCCAAAACGGGACACCCGTACCCCAATTGGGTCATTGCTCCACTATGGGTCGAGGCGGACAATGATCTCGCTTCCTATTCGCGGCCGCGATCGCGGTTTTGCGCCCTCACTACCAAGGCGGCTGCTTCCATCGGAGGAATCATGCATTCCACTGGCCGCCCGACTTGGGCTCTCTTGCAGTGCGCACTTCTCTTGTGTTCGCCGATTTGCGCGGCTCAACAGCCCACGACAATCTCGACCAAATTCGTTCTCGATGACGGCACTCCCATCAAACTTCGGCTGGACCGAAATCTCAGCTCCGCTGATGCCAAGACTGGCGACAACATCGACTTCGAAGTACTGGAAGAAGTGAAGATCAACGACACCGTTGTCATACCGAAGGGCAACATCGCCATCGGCACTGTTACCGCCGCCGAGCACAAGAAACGGATGGCGCGTGGCGGGAAGCTCGACATCGAAATCGACTACGTCAAGCTCGCTGATGGCGAGAAAGCGGCTATCAGGGCTGTTAAGGAAACAAAGGGCGGCGGGCACACAGGAGCAATGACCGGCGCCATTGTTGCAACGAGCCTGGTGGTGTGGCCTGCTGCGCCATTTTTTCTTTTCATGCACGGCAAAGACACCACGATCCCGAAAGGCACTGAAATAACTGCCTATGTGAACGGAAACATGCCGCTTGATCTCGTAAAGTTTGCGCCTGTCGCGCCTGCACCAACCAACGTTGCTGCATCATTCACAGCGTCGCAGAACAATCCTACAAGTGCTCAGCTTGAGATCACCTCGAACCCGTCGGGAGGTGAGATCGCTGTTGACGGCAACTTTGTCGGAGACACTCCTTCGGAACTCGCCATTGCCACGGGAGTCCACACAATTGCAATCGCGAAGCATGGCTACAAGCCTTGGGAACGAAAGCTCACAGTTTCAAGCGGGAAGGTCTCAGTCGTCGCCGAACTGGAGCAGTAGCGAGCGTTTTGGAAGTCAGAGTAACTCACCACTCGACAGAATGATCGGAGAACTGTCGCATGAAACGTCTTTTGGCTTATCTGCTACTAGCGTTTGTTTCCTTCGCGGTAACTGCTCAAGATTCTCGACCGCCCATCACAAATGCAGACGTGATCTCGATGACGAAGTCCGGGCTTGCGGAGCAGACGATCATTCTCGCAATACAGCAAGGCCGCACAGCGTTTGACACCTCTCCCCAGGCGCTTATCGAATTGAAGAATGCAGGCGCTAAGGATGGAGTGCTTAATTCGATGCTTGCGGTATCAAAGAACTCGGGCATTCCTCCAGCAGCGATGCCTCGCAGCCCCGACCCTTCCAAGCTCCTTGACCGCGCGCTGAATGCGATTGGCCCAGAAGGAAAGCTCGCGTCGATTCAAGCGATTCGGTCTGTCCTTTCACGCACTCAGACTGGTCCTACTGGTACGGTGGTGTCGGAAGTGGAGCGCATTGTGTATTACCCTGATCGCCTGTACTTGTCGGTCATCGTGAATGGGCAGCCGAATAAGCTCGTCATCACTCCTACATTCAATTACCGCGCTTCGGGCAAAATGACTACCGACGTTCCGACTGCGGACCTCGACAACTGGCGTTCCAATGTACAGTTCGACTCTCCCTATATCGCTCAGCACAAGAGCGCCTTGGTGTTGTCCTACGACGGGTCGGAAAACGTTGGGGCGGAGGCATATGACAAACTACGGATTGGAAATGGAGGCAAGGAGATCGTCTGGGTACTAGACCAATCAGGTCGCGTACGCCGCACTATCTCCAAGAGTAGCTCGGGGGATGTTGTGACAGAACTGTCCGACTACCGTCTCGTTGATGGCATTAATGTTCCCTTCAAGCGCCACGTCATTGAGCAAGGAGGTACTTCAGACGTCGTTTTGAGTCAGTATGAGATCAACCCTTCAATCAGCCCTGCATTGTTCGCCCCTCCGGTAGAGCAGCCTTCTGAAGGTCTTCGCATACGGGTTTTGCAGGAACAATCAGTTCCTTACATCCAACAAAGCGGAGGTGGAATCTCGACAAGCTGCAATATCTCGGGTTCAGCCAATACGTCGATGACCGCAACCACAACGGGAAACGTCACTTTTGGCAATGCGACAACTACTTCCGCGCTTCAAATGAAGTGCAACTCCTACGACACGACCATCCGCTGGCCGCATGTGCTGAACGCAATGCTCGTTGAGGCCACTGACGGCAACGCATACATCATTGCTTGTGATCGGGCGTGGCGCTGGTCAAAATGTGTGCCACTCAGAGCGGGGGACACTTTCAACGCCCGTCATACCAGCAAGGGGATGGCAGTCCAAGCATTCAACACAAAAGGCAAGGAATCGGAGCCGACATACACCGTACTGCAATCGAAGGCGTTGCATTGATCTCAACACATCGGGGGGATCGGCCCTTCGTTCCAGCGATTCCCTATTTGGGGAGTCTTGACCGCACGTTGCGCGCGATCTTTGCCGTCTGATGAAACGGCTTAACCATATTTCTCGTGAAGTCCTCCATATCGGTCACAAAAATCTTCTTTCCGGACGAACGAACACAGCACACCTCCAAGAAATGTGCCTTTGGGGTCATCGCTATCATCACCCCAAAATGCACCCCTCGCACCAAGAACACGTACTGCTGGAATGTGTTCGGTTCCGCCAGCATCGTTGGAGACAGATAATGCATCTGGGATCCCCGGTCAGTACACACGGTCACCATAACGCCAAGTTTGTCAGGAAAGGAGGCCTGCCCCATGAGGTATTTGCGGATATTCTCCTCTTCACTACCAAGAACTACTGATGTCGTTTGCTGCCCAATCGTTTTCCACGTATGAACAGCCGCCCGCCAGACAACGCTCAAGGCGTAATAGGCAACCTTGTCTGTGTCGATCCCGATCCGCTCTCCAGAAACCACAATGTGGGTCCGCTCGCGTTTCATGTGGAGCGCAAGCTTTATCCTATCGAGCAATGGGAAACGACTCCGCCGCCAGACCAACCCGGTTACGTACTTCTCTCCCCCTTTGTTGAACCGATCTTCGCATTTATCACAGAACACATAGTCACTCACCTGTTGAGATGTTTGCAGCACGACATCCGGCGTCATCACGATGGGGTCCTCGCCTTCATCTTCGCGAAAAAGGCGATAGACGGCCCGCCCGATCAAATGGCTGTCCCGGAGTTCTTTCTCCTGCAAACAAAGCTTGCATTTTCCAACTGGCATCAAGTTGCCTACACAGGCATGGCTGCTCTTCGCACCCCGCAGAATCAGGCCGCGGAGACCGCGATTCGCGCGCTCCGAGTGCGGGGCTTGGCTTTCACAACGATTTCGACATCCTGTCCGAGCGCCACTAGGAAGCGCATCAGTCGCTCCACGGAGAAGCCTTCCAGTTTGTAATGCAGCAGAGCGGAGACCTTCGGTTGATTGATTTTGAGCGCCACCGCGACTTCGGCCTGGGTAAGCCTGCGCCGTTCCACGATCCTATTGATGGCGGCTCCAAGACGAGCTTTGGTGTCGAGTTCTGCGGCATCCGGCAGCCCCATGTCGGCAAAGACATTGCCGCTGCTGGGTATCACCCGTTCCGTGGTTGCTTTAGCCATATCTCTCCTCGTAGTCCCGTTGCGCCACCTTTAGACGTTCCCGCACCAGTGCACATCGGATTGCCTGGTCTCGGTCCCGCGCGGCGACTTCTTCTGGAAGGTGTGCAAAACATAGACCGCCTGTGCAAAGCGGACCGTGTAGATCGCCCTATACGTGTCGCCGTCATAGTCTTTGACAACCTCCAGAATTCCCGGCCCCTCTCCTTTCCATGGTTTGGCTCCCCGGTGTTTGCCTCCGTACTGCGCTGCGCCTAACGCAAACCCGACGCTGCGCTGAACATCGGAAGGGAATCGAGTAATGTCTTTCAGCGAAGAACCGACCCAATAAAGCGGCTTTTCGCCCGGTGCAGGTGGCCGTGTCATGATTATCCCACTTCTAGGATATTGTGTCGAGCACAATCCTGAACGAATTGATGGGTAAACCCTGAACTCGAAAGGCGCGCGGCCCTGACGAAGCACATCCCGGCGGCCCACAAGGGTACCCACTCACCTTTCAGAAGATCCCTTCCT
>CAWCSJ010000019.1:0-46220 GCA_963798185.1 uncultured Acidobacteriaceae bacterium | reverse complement strand
CCCATGGGCTACAACTTGAAGAAGATGATCTACGACGTCGCGGGCGGCATGATTAAGGGCAAAGGGTTGAAGGGCGTGGTGCCCGGCGGATCGTCGGTGCAGATCCTCACGCCTGACGAAATCGATGTCGCCATGGATTTCGATTCGATGATGAAGGCCGGCTCGATGCTGGGTTCCGGCGGCGTGATCGTGCTCGACGACCAGATGTGCATTGTGAAGTTTGCGCTGCGCGTGACTAAGTTTTACCAGCACGAGAGCTGCGGCTGGTGCATCCCGTGCCGGGAAGGTACTGACTGGATGAAGAAAACGCTGACGCGCTTTCATGCGGGCGGCGGTGTGGCCAAGGACATCGACAACTTGAAGTATCTGGCGGAGAACATGCTGGGTCGCACGTTCTGTCCCCTGGGTGACGCGGCGGCGATGCCCATCATTTCGTACGTTCAGAAGTTTCGTAAGGAATTTGAGGACCATCTCGACGGCAAGCCGTGCCCGTACGAGAAGGTGGCGGAAGCGGTCGCGGTGTAAACGACCGTGAGACCAACAGAACTACTGCGTATCCTCGAAGCGGACGGCTGGTACAAGACGGGGCAGAAAGGCAGTCACATGCATTTTCGCCATCCGGTCAAACCCGGACTCCTAGTTGTGCCCATGCACGCCGGAAAAGAGATCGGCAAGGGATTGCTTCACAGTATTCTGAAGAAGGCTGGATTGAAATGACGCGAGAATATCTGGTTGTCTACGAAAAAGGCGGAAACAACTGGAGTGCGTTTTCGCCCGACATCCCTGGGTGTGGCTCGGTAGGCGACAGCTTGGACGATACACGCGCGAATATGCGTGATGCAATGGAGTTGTATCTGAGCGAGACGGCAAAGGCTGGCGAGCCCGTGCCGGACGCTATCGCAACTAACGTAGATTTCAGTGAATTTGATCCAGACCATCAAACGAAGCAATATGTAGTTGAGTGGCTGGCGGTGCAACTACCGCAATCATCCACTACGCCGGCGCACGCGGCCTAAGGGTGCGGGTTCGGGAGAAAAGGGCGGCATGATGGAGGGTTAGCTAGGAGGATTGCAAGAACGTGCGCAGGCCCTTCCCAATCAGGAAATCGAAGAAGGTGCGTTGCAGGACTAACTGCTAGTTGCTAGTTGCTTTTTTATGGCTGATATAACCCTTACTGTCGACGGCAAGAAACTCACCGTTCCCGCGGGGACGCTCCTCATTGAGGCCTGCAAGACCACAGGCATCGAGATCCCGTCTTTCTGCTATTACCCCGGCCTCTCGCTGCAGGGCGCCTGCCGCATGTGCCTGGTGGAAGTGGAGAAGATGCCCAAGCTGCAGACCGCGTGCACCACGCCGGTCGCCGAGGGCATGGTGGTCACTACCGAGAGCGACAAAATTAAGCAGGCACGCAAATCGATGCTCGAGTTGCTGCTGGCCAACCATCCGCTCGACTGCCCGGTGTGCGATGCCGGTGGCGAGTGCGAACTGCAGGACATGACCTTCAAGTACGGCGCGGCCGAGTCGAAGTTCATGGACATGAAGAACCATCGCGACGAGCAGCAATGGTCGCCGGTGGTGTACTTCGATCGCCCGCGCTGCATTCTTTGTTATCGCTGCATTCGGGTTTGCGGCGAAGGCATGGACGTCTGGGCGCTGGGGGTCCAGAACCGCGGCACCAGTTCGATCATCGCGCCCAACAAAGAAGACCACTTGGAGTGCGAAGAGTGCGGCATGTGCATCGACATCTGCCCGGTCGGTGCGCTCACCTCGGGCGCTTATCGCTACAAGACGCGGCCGTGGGAGATGAAGCACGTGGGCACTGTGTGCACGCATTGTGGCGACGGCTGCAAGACCACGCTGGGCGTCCGCCGCGCCGACACCGGCATGGAGATTGTGCGCGGCGACAACCGCGACAAGAGCGGCATCAATGGCGACTTCCTTTGCATCAAGGGGCGCTACGCGTTCGATTTCGCCCACAACGGCGACCGCCTCCAGCAGCCACTCATCAAGCATGAAGGCAAATTCGTTACCGCGACCTGGGAGCAGGCGTTGGAGCTGATTGCGTCGAAGTTCAAGCAAGTACTGGCCAGCGACGGCCCCGGCGCCATCGGAGTCATCGGCTCGAACCGCACCAGCAATGAAGAGAACTACCTGCTGCAAAAGTTCGCGCGCGTCGTGCTGGGCACCAATAACATTGATCACCATCGCACCGCCGACTTTCCGGCTTTCGCTTCGGCGCTGGCCGGCAAGTCCAGTGCCACGGCCTCGATGCGCGATGTCTTTTCCGCGCCTGCCATCCTGCTGATCGGTAACAACCCGACTGAGCAGCATCCGCTTTTGGCGTGGCAGATTCGCACCAACGTCCGCTTGCATCGCGCCAAGCTTTATGTAGCGAATTCGTATCCCATCAAGCTGCACCGTCAAGCGACCGCGTTCGCGCAGATTGCGTCCGGCTCCGAAGGCAGCTTTGTGCAGTTCCTCGCCGGAAACAACGCAGCCGCCGACGCCGCTGTCACTCCACAACTCTCGCGCGATGCGTTGTCGCAGATGCGTGACGGCGCTGAAGAACGAAAAGGACCTGGTCGTTATTTTTGGATCGGAGTTGCGCGGCAACGACGTCACGGCGCTGGTGAACTTTGGCCTGGCGCAGGGCGCAAAGTTCATTTGCCTGGGCGACTATGCGAACTCGCGTGGCGCCGCCGATATGGGACTTTACCCCGACATGCTGCCGGGCTACGCTCCCGTCACCAGCGCGACCCGCTTCCACGAAGATTGGGTTGACGAGATTCCCCCGTCGCCCGGGTTGAACCTGCTGCAAATGATGGACGCGGCCAAAGACGGCAAGCTGAAGGCGCTCTATGTCGTCGGATCTAATCCCGTCGCGCGCTACAACGTCGATCCCTTCGCGCTGTCGAAGGCTTTCGTGGTGGTACAGGAGATGTTTCTCACCGAGACGGCCAGCGTTGCTGACGTGGTGCTGCCCGTCGCGAATGCCTACGAAAAAGGCGGGACATTCACCAATACTTGTGGTGACGTGCAGATGCTGAAGAAGGCCGGCGAATTTGCGGGCGTGCGCAATGATTTCGAGTGCATCGTCAACGTCGCCCTTCGTATGGGATACGACGTGCACAAGTTGGTGCCGTTTGGCGGCGGAGGCACGCGCGCCGACATGGGCCAGAGCCGGGGTGCGCAATCGGGCGAAGCTGACCGGCATGCGGTGTGGCTCGCCGACCACAACCTCGAGCCCAAGATGAGCCCCTACGATCCCACCGCGATGCTGGACGAAATTCAGCGACTGGTGCCGGCGTATGACATTTCGCGCATCGCTCTGCTGAGCGGACGCGACGTGCACACGCAGTTGGTGCAGATCACCGGCGCGACCGGCTCAGGACATCCCGAACTCGTGCTGCCGTCGAATGACACGCTATTCACTTCGGGCACGCTGGGCCGCTATTCGCCCACTTTGAACAGTGTGATGGAGCGCTACCGCACGACGCCGGATTTGGAGATTCCGGCAGACTACGACCCGACGGCGAGGCAAGGGACCTAAGAGCCTTAACCAACCGCGGGGAGCGAGAGCGGACAGCGATTTTACTGACGGCTGAAAGCCGAGAACTGAACGCTAAATGGGCATTGGAACTTACATCCTGGTTTCGCTGGTCAAGGTCGCTGTCGCGCTTGCAATCCTGTTGACGGCCGTGGCTTATACAACATTGCTGGAACGCAAAGTTGTTGGCCACATTCAGAACCGCTGGGGGCCGTCACGGGTGGGACCGTTCGGAATCTGGCAGCCGCTCGCCGACGGCTTAAAGTTTATCTTTAAGGAAGACATCACACCGCCCTTCGCCCACAAGCCTTTATACATGTTGGCGCCGATCATTGCCTTGACCACGGCGCTGACCTCGATTGCGGTCATTCCGGTCGGTCCGTGGATCAAGGTAGGCAACATCAACACGCCGCTACAGATCGCCGATGTCAACATTGGGCTGCTGATTATTTTGGGTGTCACCTCGGTCGGCGTGTACGGAGTTGCCCTGGCGGGGTGGTCATCGAACAGCAAATATTCCATGCTCGGCGGCTTGCGCGCCTCGGCCCAGATGATTAGCTACGAGATCGCTCTCGGACTGTCGCTGATCGGAGTGCTCATCTATACCGGCAGCTTCAGCCTGCGGGACATCGTCGACGCGCAAGCGGGGACGTGGCTGGGTTTCATTCCTAAATGGAATTTGTTCCGGGGACAGTTTGTCGCTTTCTTTATTTACATCATGGCGGCCTACGCGGAGACCAACCGCATCCCGTTCGATTTGCCGGAAGCGGAGACCGAACTGGTTGCCGGATATCACACCGAGTACAGCTCGATGAAGTTCGCCATGTTCTTCATGGCCGAGTACGCCAACATGGTGACCGTCGCGTGCCTGGCCTCCATTTTGTTTCTGGGCGGTTGGTCGGGGCCGGTCTTCGGGCCGCCGATTTTGCACTCGCTGATACCGGTGTTTTGGTTCGCCGTGCGAGTGTTCATCTTCATGTTTATCTACATCTGGGTCCGCGGCACGTTGCCGCGTTTCCGCTATGACCAACTCATGGCCTTCGGCTGGAAGTTTCTTCTGCCGCTGGCCATTGCCAATATTGTTGTTACCAGTCTGGTCGTGGCTCTGAAGTGAGGTAGCAATTAGCAGTTAGCAATTGGCAATTAGTAAATGCATACAGGATTCAGGCGTTCGCATGCGCTCTACCTGTTGGAGTCGTTTTTGCTAAGCGCTAAATGCTAAGTGCCATTTGCTAGTTGCTGTACTTAACGGATTCACATGCTGTCCCTAATTCTGTTCTTCATATTCGCGGCGCTGTGTGTGGGTGGGGCCATCAACCTACTGGTGCAGAAGCACCCCATCAACAGCGCCCTGTCGCTGATTGTGGTGATGGGTTCGCTGGCCCTGATTTACCTGCTGCTGGGCGCGGAGTTCGTTGCCGCCGTGCAGGTCATTGTTTATGCCGGCGCGGTGATGGTGCTGTTCGTTTTTGTCATCATGCTGCTGAACGCCGGTGTGGAAGAGCGCACCGAACATGCCAGCCGTGTGGCCATGGTGCTGGGCGTCCCGGGCCTCATTGTCGGACTGAGCATCGCAGTGTGGGTGGTCAGCCATCTTGCCGGATTGGACCGCATCGCCATCGGTGGGCCTATGGTGATGAATGGCAGCGACGTGTTCGGCAATCCGCAAGCCATTGGGCATCTGTTGTTTCGCAATTTCCTGCTGCCGTTCGAAGTGACGTCGGTGCTGATCCTGATCGCCATCATGGGCGCCGTGGTGCTGGCGCGGAGGGAGCAATAAATGGTCCCTCTTTCCTACTATCTGGTGTTGAGCGCGGTCCTGTTTGCCTGCGGAGTTGCGGGCTTCCTGATTAAGCGCAACATCATCACCATTTTTCTGTCGATTGAGTTGATGCTGAACGGCGTCAATCTTACTTTCGTGGCTTTCGCCGCGCAGTTGAAGTCGCTTGACGGCCACATTTTTGTTTTCTTCGTGATGGTGGTGGCTGCCGCGGAAGCGGCTGTCGGATTAGCGATCATTATTTCCGTATTCCGTACCCGCGAAACCCTGAATGTGGATCGCGTGAACTTGCTGAAGCTGTAGAAAGACGCTTTTCGCCCTTCGCGGTTCGCTTTCCGCCAGAGGTGCATGCGAACCGTATTTGCGAAGAGCGAAAGGCGAAGAGCGAAGAGCGAAGAGCGAATCATGCACTTGTGGATCATTCCGTTACTGCCGCTGGCCGGAGCCGCTATCAACGGGCTCTTGGGCAAGCGCTTTTCCAGAGCACTGGTGAACGCCATTGCGCTGGGATCCACGGCGGCGGCTTTTGCCATGGCCTTGTGGGTGGCGGCGCAGTTCATGGGTTTGCCGGTGGAGCAGATCCCGCACATCGAGCGCTATGCCACCTGGCTGAGCGCCGGCCCATTCTCGGCGGAGTTCGGAATTTATCTCGACCAGCTTTCGCTGGTGATGTTGTTGGTGGTCACCGGCGTTGGCTTCCTCATTCACGTTTATTCCGTCGGCTACATGGAGCATGAAGGCGGCTACTACCGCTATTTTGCTTACCTCAATCTGTTCATGTTCTTCATGCTTACGCTGGTGCTGGCGAACAACTATCTGCTGATGTTCGTCGGATGGGAAGGCGTGGGGCTGGCGTCGTACCTGCTGATCGGATTCTGGTTCCTGAAGAAGTCGGCGGCGGACGCAGGCAAGAAAGCATTCATCACCAATCGCGTCGGCGACTTCGGATTTCTGATCGCGCTGTTCCTGCTGATCAAACACTTCGGCACGCTGCAGTACGACACCTTGTGGCCACTCATTAGCAAGTACCCCGTCGAAACTGGCGCCGCTGGCTTGTTGACGGCGATTGGCCTGCTGATGCTGGTGGGCGCAACCGGCAAGTCTGCGCAGATTCCGCTGTATGTCTGGCTGCCGGACGCCATGGAAGGCCCAACTCCTGTTTCCGCACTCATCCACGCGGCAACCATGGTGACCGCCGGCGTGTACATGGTGGCCCGCTCGCATCTGGTGTTCAATCGCGCACCTGACGCAGCGATGGCGGTCGCGATCATCGGCACGCTGACCGCGATTTTCGCCGCGTCGATCGGCATGGTGCAGACCGACATCAAGAAGGTGCTGGCCTATTCCACCATTTCGCAACTCGGCTACATGTTCATGGCCTGCGGCGTGGCGGATTACATAGGCGGAATTTTTCATCTCGTCACCCACGCCTTCTTCAAGGGACTGCTGTTCCTTGCCGCGGGTTCGGTGATTCATGGCCTCGGGGGCGAGCAAGACATGCGCAACATGGGCGGGCTGCGAAAGTATCTGCCCTACACGTTCTGGTGCATGACGTGCGCAACCTTTGCCATTGCCGGAATACCGCCCTTTGCCGGCTTCTTCTCCAAAGATCGGATTCTGTGGTCAGCGTGGAGCGGCGGCTATCATGCGCTGTGGCTGGTCGGCATTATCACCGCCGGCATGACCTCGTTCTACATGTTCCGGCTATGGTTCCTCACCTTCTTTGGCGAGTACCGCGGGCCCAATCCTGAGACCGCCGGTCACGGACATGATGCGGACGCGCAGCACGCAGGGAACACGGGCGCGGTCCATGACGCGCAGGACGCACACGCTGGCGGCAGCCACGGACACGGCGCTCCGCATGAGAGCCCGTGGGTGATGGTAGTACCGCTGATGATCCTGGCGCTGCTCTCGTTGGTTGGTGGATGGATTGGCGTGCCCCACGTGCTACATGGCTCCGACCATTTTGGCAACTTCCTCTCGCCGGTCTTCAATGCAACCGCCGCTACCGCCGAAGGCGCTGCTGAGCAAGCGGGATCCAATAGCGAGTTGGCATTCACATTTATCTCGGTGGCGGTCGCGTTGCTTGGCCTGCTGAGCGCCTGGTGGCTCTATTACAAGCGGCCTGAGTTGCCCGCGAAGATAGCGAAGGCTGCTGATGGGCTCTATACCCTGGTACTCGACAAATACAAAATCGACGAACTCTACAGCGCGGTTTTCATACAGCCGCTGATTGCGCTGTCTACGACCGTGTTCTGGAAGGGCATTGATCGCGGGCTGATTGACGGCGCGGTGGACGGCGGCGCCGCCGGCGCACGCGAAGTTTCCGACGAGATGCGCCACATGCAATCGGGCAACATTCGTTCCTACGCGGGCTGGGTCGCCGTTGGGGCCGCGGCCGTGATCGCCTTCATGGTGTGGAGGGGTGTGCGATGAATCTCATCAACAACAACATCCTCACCATCGTTATTTTTCTGCCGCTGGCGGGCGCCATTCTGCTGCTCTTCTTTCCGCGCCGCGATCGCGACATACGTTATTTCGCGCTGGCCGTCTCCCTGGGCACTCTGCTCGCCTCCCTGCACCTGCCGTGGTACCTGGTTCGCGGGCAGAGCGGCTTCCAGTTTGAGCAGAACATTCCCTGGATTGCCCATCCCAACATTCACTATCACCTCGGCATCGATGGCATCTCCATGTGGCTGGTCATTCTCACCACGTTCCTGATGCCGATGTGTGTGCTTATCTCCTGGAACTCCATTGGCGACCGGGTGAAGGAATTTTTCATCCTCATGCTGGTGCTCGAGACCGCGATGATCGGCGTCTTCGTCGCGCTCGACCTGTTCCTCTTCTACTTCTTCTGGGAAGCCACGCTGATTCCCATGGCGCTGATCATCGGCATGTACGGGCACGGACGGAAGATCTACGCCTCCGTGAAATTCTTCCTGTACACGATGATCGCGTCGGTGTTCATGCTCGCGGCGGTGATCTGGCTGTACGCGAAGACCGGAACGTTTGATTTTATCGACATCCAAAGCAAGATTCAGTCAGGCCAGGTGCCGGGATTCGAGCACGCTGCGCTGTGGCTGTTCCTCGGCTTCTTCGTCGCCTTCGCGGTGAAGGTGCCTCTGTTTCCGTTGCATACCTGGCTGCCCGACGCGCACGTCGAGGCTCCCACGGCGGGCTCGGTTCTGCTGGCGGGGGTGTTGCTGAAGATGGGAACGTACGGGTTGTTGCGCTTCAACCTGGGACTGTTTCCCGATCAGGCGCGGCGCAACGCTCCGTGGATCATCGCGCTTGCCATCATCGGCATCATTTACGGCGCGCTGGTGGCGATGATTCAGCCCAACATCAAGCGACTGGTCGCCTACACCTCGGTCAGCCATCTTGGCTTTGTGGTGCTGGGCATCTTCAGCTTCACGCAGATCGGAATGGATGGCGCCGTGTACCAGATGCTGAGCCACGGCATTTCTACCGGTGCTCTGTTCATGCTGCTGGGCATGATCTACGATCGCCGCCACACCTACGAGATGAGCGAATACGGAGGGCTGGCTACGCCGATGCCGGTGTACGCGACCTTCTTCGCGTTCATCATGCTGTCGTCCGTGGGATTGCCGTTGCTCAATGGCTTCATTGGCGAGTTCATGGTGCTGAGCGGCGCTTTCCAGGCCAGGCAACTCTACGGCATTCTGGCGGCGACTGGCGTCATCTGGAGCGCGTGCTATCTGCTGTGGATGTATCAGCGCGTCTTCTACGGGGCGGTAACCAATCCGGCAAACCAATCGTTGCGCGACCTGGACGCTCGCGAGCGCGTCTCGTTATGGCCGCTGGCGATTGCCGCACTGGTCATGGGAGTTGCTCCCATGCTGTGGCTGCACTCGATTGATCCCGCGGTCGCGGCGGCGTTGCGGCAGTTCTCCAGTACGGTACAGGCCCATGCCGCCGGCTCTTGGTTACGCGCCGGCATTGCGAGCAATGGAGTGCAAGCTCTACTGCAGGTGATCGGACGATGATTCCGACTGTGGACTACATCCGTATCCTGCCTGAGTTGGTGCTCAGCATCTTCGGCATCATCGTCATGATGGTGGACCCGGTGCTTCCCGAACAGAGTTCGAAGCAGCGGCTGGGCATCTTGGCGACGGTAGGCATACTCGCCGCGCTGGCTGCGACTGCCTACCAGACGGGCTTCTACGGCGAAGGCTTTTACCACATGGTAAGGGTTGACACCTTCAGCGTGTTCTTCCATGTGGTCGTGCTGATGATTTCGCTGGTCGTCATCCTCGCCTCGTTTGATTACCTCTATGTGCAGGG
Source organism: uncultured Acidobacteriaceae bacterium (assembly GCA_963798185.1). Classification (GTDB taxonomy): domain Bacteria; phylum Acidobacteriota; class Terriglobia; order Terriglobales; family Acidobacteriaceae; genus Bog-257. The sequence goes on along the minus strand of CAWCSJ010000019.1, from coordinate 36,588 downwards.
AATCCGTGCCGGCGGCGAGTATTACGCTCTGATCCTCTTCGGCACGGTCGGCATGATGCTGATGTCATCCGCCATCGAACTGGTCATGATCTTCATCGCGTTGGAGATTTCTTCCATCTCGACCTACATTCTTGCCGGCATGCGCCGCCGCGCTGCGGAAAGCGCCGAAGCGTCGCTGAAGTATTTTCTGCTCGGATCGTTTGCGACCGCGTTCTTCCTCTACGGCGTGGCCATGATCTACGGCGCCACCGGAACCACCAACATCTACAACATCGCGAATGTCCTGCATACGCAGCAATCCACGTTAGCCTATCTCGCCGTGGGGCTGATGTTCGTCGGCCTGGGCTTCAAAGTCGCCTCGGCTCCGTTCCATGTGTGGACGCCCGACGTTTATGAAGGGTCGCCGGCACCAGTGGTTGCGCTGATGTCCACCGGGCCGAAAGCGGCGGCGTTTGCGGTGCTGCTGCGCGTGCTGTTTGCCACCGGTGCGCCCGGCTGGTTCTGGATGGTCTGGGTGTCGGCGGCGCTCTCCATGACGCTGGGCAACATTGGCGCGCTGGTGCAACAGAACGTCAAGCGATTGCTGGCTTACTCGTCAATCGCCCACGCCGGATATCTGCTGGTGGCTTTCGCGGCCGGTCGGCAGACCGGCATCTCCGCTGCCATGTTCTATACCGCGTCCTATGCGGCGATGAACGTGGGCGCGTTTGCCGTCGTCAGCCATTTCGCTTCGGCCGGCGAGAAGTACGTTACCCTCGACGATTATGCCGGACTGGGACGCCGCTCGCCCTTGCTTGCCGGCATCCTTACCATCTTTCTGCTTTCGCTGATTGGCATCCCCGCCACTGGCGGCTTCTTCGCCAAGTTTTACGTCTTCTCCGCCGCGCTGCAATCTGGGCTGGTTTGGCTCACCATCATCGGCGTCATCAACAGCGCCATCGCCGCCTACTATTACTTGCGCATCATCGTTTACATGTACATGCGTGACGAACGCAACGAAGCGCCGGTAGCCCGCATTCCAGTGGGGCTTGGGATTGGTTTGGCGATCAGCTTGATCATGACCATCTATCTTGGCGTACTGCCTGGCCGCGTGCTCGAGTACGCACTTCAAGGCGCGCAGGACTTGTTGAAATAAGCTGAGTGCACGCTCTCCTATAGTTTGTCATCGCGAACGGCCTCCGGCCGTGAGGGATCTGCTTTTCAACCAGCCCATCGGTTTCATGATGCAAACAACAACAGATTCCTCGCTGCGCTCGTAATGACAATTTCGTGAAACGTCCCTGCAAAAACAAAACGCCCCGTCCGAAGACGGGGCGCAGCGATTCGGTCGTCAGCGGAAACTAGACAACCTTAACGAAAATAATCACCAGTGTGAACAGCACCAGCGACTCGATGAAGGCGAGGCCCAGAATCAGGGCGAGCTGGACGGCAGGCCGGGCAGCAGGATTGCGCGCCATGGCTTCGCAGGCGGCGCCGCCGACTCGGCCCTGGCCAAGAGCGGCCAGTCCGGCGGCAATGGCCATGCCGAACCCGGAGGCTATGGGGACCCAATTGGTCGCCGGAGCAGCGGCGCTTCCGCCCTGCGCGAACGCTGGCATCGCCACCAACATCATGGCTCCCAGCGAAAAGAGTACGGTCATCAGTTTCTTCATGGTTTCTCCTTATGAATCGCTGCCAGTGGGTGGTTGACGTTCACCTAGCTGACGCCCTCACGCTGAACAGCAAACTTGAAAATAGCATTTAGCATTTAGCCGTTAGCTCTTAGCAATCTGGCTTACCAAAATTCCAATTGCTAAAGGCTAACTGCTGAGAGCTAATCGCTGTCTTTCTAATGCTCGTGCGCCACTGCTTCTCCGATGTACACCGTCGCCAGCAGCACAAAGATATAGGTCTGAATCACCGATACGCCAACGTGCAGCAGGATAAACACGACCGGGATGGCCAACGGAACCAGCGAGAAGAACACCAGCGTTACCATATCGCTGGCGAACATATTGGCGTAAAGACGTATGGTGAGCGAGAGAATTCGCGCCAGATGACTGAAGACCTCGATGGGAAACAGCAGGATTGCCAGCCACGGCTCAGGACCCATAAAGTTCTTCACGTAGCCGAAGCCGTTCACGCGCACGCCCTGGAAGTGGTAATAGAACCAGGTCACCAATGCGCAACCCAGCGGCACGGATGGAATCGCTGTCGGCGATTCAAACCCGGGGACCACCCCCAGCAGGCAGCTCAACAAAATAAAGATGCCCAGCACTGTCAAATAGCCCACGTATCGCTCGTAGTCGTGGCCAATCACTTCGTGGCTCTGCTTGGCGACGAAGGAATCCATCTCCTCCATCAAATGCTGCATCTTCCCAGGATCGTCCACCGACAGGCGTGCCCGCACGACCACAAAAAAGAGAATGATCAGCACGAATACCACTAACTGCATGGCCACATAGTTGGGGATAGGCGCTCGTGGATAGGCAGCATGCAGATGAAAGATACCGAGGATCGAATTCGCCACGCCGGCGAAATGCTTATTCAGAAAGGCGGTTATCCAAAGTTGCTCAGGCATGAAGGCTTACTCGTAAGAAACAAGAATGCAACTAACGCTATTTGACACACCCCGATTCGAGCTAGTACACGTGTCAAAGTTATTAGGGAGTCAGAATCCGCGCCGCAAGGTAACAAACACTTCCACTGCGACTTCGCAGGCCACGGCTACAATCGGAAGGCACACGCCCCCCAGGAATCCATAAAGACCTGATCGAGAAACATTAAATATAACATAGGCCCCCATCGCGATGAAGGCATATCGCAAGGCCGCACGCACGACGATTCCGCCGCCTCGCTCCTTGCTATCGCCGGTGGTAATGCGCTCTCCGAGGGCGTCGATGGCGCCCTCAAGCCAGCGATGGTTCACATAGGAGACGATCGCTCCGGCTAGAAATCCCGCCGCCACCGGCCAGCGAAAGAAAATCAGGCATACCACTAATCCGACCGCCGAAGCCGCGATCATGTATTTGCGAATGCGCTGCAGCGCTCCGGCAAAAAAAACATCCGCTGGTGAGGAACTGGGTTCAAGCATCGTGATGGGCACAGATCAAGCGCTGTCTTTTCGCGTCACCCGTCGAATCATTTCCACGAACCCCAAGACGGCGCCCGCGATGACCCCGGCGATATAGAGCCAATGGGTGTGCAGCCAGTGGTCGAGCAGTTTGCCAAGCAACAGTCCAACCACGACCGCGGCGGGAATGATGAAGGCGATCTCCGAATAGCGCGCCCACACGATTGCTGCGCTCTGTATCTTGTCGTCCCGTTGCTCATCAGCCATGAAGAGAGGCTAACATCCGCGGTCAAGCGCCGGAAGGATTCGTACCCAGATTGCACAGTGTGGCAGATTGCGGTGCCGTCAGATGGCGTAAACCGCCAGCACGCGCCGGGTCTAGATTGCATGGCGCGCGAGCCCCATCGAAAAGATTGCTGGGTTTTCTTACTGCATTGAATTTCTCCTGGAGGGTGCTTGCGTACTCGGTCACTGGAGTGTATGGCCATCGTGCCTGCCCGGCAAATTGAAGCCAACTTCTTGCGCATTGTTTGACCGCAGATGCAGCAACCGCTATTATCGAAATGCGGGGTGGAGCAGTCTGGTAGCTCGTTGGGCTCATAACCCAAAGGTCGGTGGTTCAAATCCACCCCCCGCAACCAACCTTAAGCTCCATATAAATAAATAACTTACAATCTAATCACTGGAAATTGTGCTAATTTTGTGCTAGCGTTGCCGCGAGCATGAGCCATCAAGGACCCTTGGGGATGACGCCGCAGATCACGATTTACGTGCGCCACGGGGCGGAATGCCCCCATCAAGGCGATGAAAATTGGAAGCGGTGCAACTGCCGGAAGCACCTGCGCTGGAGTTGGAATGGCAGGCAACTAAGGCGAAGCGCAAAGACTCGATCGTGGGCTGGAGCGGAGAAGGGTAAGCGCGAACTGGAGCTGCAGTACCAGGCTGCTATGTCCGGCGAGTCGGTCCAAAATGATCGACCTGTGGACATAGAACAGGCCATCCGGGCTTTCATCAACGAGAAAACCGGCGGCCAGGCGGCACCGGACACACTCTCTAAGTACCGATTGACTCTGAATCGCTTGCAGGATTTCTGCACGGCCCAAGGCCTGTACTTCGTGCGGGAAATCAGTCTTGAACATCTGTCGGGGTGGCGGGCGACCTGGGGCAGCTTCTATCGATCCAACTTTGCACTGCGGAATAACCAATCACGGCTGCGAGCGTTTTTTCGTTACTGTGAAAACGCCCAATGGATTTCGTTCAATCCGGCGCGCGCGCTGTCTGCCATCAAGATCCGCGATGAAGATTATGAGGTCAACCCGTTCGCGGAATCACAGGTCAAGAAAATCATCAGCACCGTAGCGATCTGCGAGGGCATCACGCCTACCAACCAGGAACGGGTACGCCTCCTGATGCAGATGCAGCGATGGTCTGGTTTGAGCCTGGTTGACGCGACCTGTCTGTCACGAGATGAGCTGGTACACGCAGCAGGAAAATACAGGATCGATACGCGCAGGCGCAAGACTGGAACCCGGGTCAATGTTCCGATCCCAGCGTGGCTCGGACGAGAATTGTCGCGGTACCAAAGCCGGGGCAAATATTTCTTCTGGACCGGCGCGAGCACACCGAAGTCGGCCGCCGGCCTTTTCGATAAGTTGTACCGCACAGTATTCCACAAGGCGGGCATTCCAGACGGTACTTCCCACAGGTTCCGGCATCGGTTCGCCGTCGCCCTGTTGGAAGCTGGCGTCGACATCAGAGTGGTGAGCCGCTGTCTCGGCCACAAGAACCTGGCCACGACCGAACGGTTCTACGCAAAATGGTCTGTTAAGCAGCAGACGACGCTGGATAAGGAAGTAAGGAAGACGTGGGCCGTGCCGGGGGCACGGCCCTGAGGTCTACCGCGAAAGCTTCCGGTGGACACGCTCGGCAACCGAGATCGGAATGCGCAGGCTAGTGTATCCACGTTTATGCAGAGTCTCTAGGCGAACAATACGCAATACTCCCGGCTCGTCCAGAAATATCCGCCGAACACTGTCAACCGAAAGATTCCAGGACTTGGCGATCTGGCCACATCTTAGATGCGTTTCGAGGGCTGGACTGGGATGAGTGCGGCATGGCCGCTCCGCCTCCTGCACCCTCTCAGTCCGTCCCGCGAGATCGCGGCAAGGCCGTTTATTCATAGATATAGTGCGGGTTGATAATGGTTGAAATGTGGAGTCGGTCATCTGATCGTCCCCGCCTGATTCAAAATCGGAAGCCACAGCAGGAACTTTCACTGCGGTCTCCGGGTTATGCCCAAGCTGCCGCTGGTGCGGTGCAGCCTTGAGACGTTGAACAGCCAAGGGTGATTTGGTCATCTTCACCTTCGCACGGCCTTAAATTTGAAGGAAATCTCCATGGTCGTGGTTGCGGCTGTCCGGCCGGACTCTGCTGCTTCCGGCCAGCACCGCTGTTTTTTTGCCATAACACCTCTTTTCTTGGTTCTTGACATGGTTCAGGTTGCCACGCCTGCCGCCTGTGCCAAAGACATCGGCTATTGCTCGTCAAAGACAACGGTCGGCAGAGAAACCTTGGCGTGGTGCTTCATGTGTTAGTGCCTGCCCTTCAACGGAAAACTCCGGCTCCGTGTGTGACCCTAGCCTTGAAGTTCAAAAGCTGCGGAAAGCCTTTTGGGCCAGCGAGATGTAGGTATTCTCGCAGCCAGGACCCCCGCCAGCGGGGCGCCAGGGCTTCGGAGCTGGTCTCCTTTCGTGTGGACCGTCGTTATGAGCCGTTTTAACTATAAGACCGTGGTCTGGAAACCGATAGATGCCAAAGGTACAATGTCCTCCTGTGCTAGCCATGCCGCATTTCCATTTTGGAACCGCCAATTCGTGTCGGGGAATGGTTCAGGCCACCCAACCCGGTCATATCTGTTGTTTTGCACCTCTTCAAGGCTGGCATATCCACCCTGGTCTACCAAACACAAGCACGTAGTAGCCGGGCACTGCAGGCCGGAAACTTTGCTTGTTTGGTGGTGTCGGCCCTTTTAGCCCGGGGGGGCCCCGACAGTTTCATATTCGGTATTGGCAGCGTTGGTCAGATCGGGAATAGCGCCGCATAGACCGGCTTCTTTGATCGAGAGATCGTGGTTTGGATCGGCCAGGGTGGCATTCCGTGATCTCGGGGGACAGAGACCCCGCCCTTGGCGGCCAAATAGGATACTTTCAGTGGACGCCGTGCCGATGCCTTCTGAGAAGGGCTGAGTACTGGACGTTCTTGAGGTTTTCCGTCCAAGACGTTATCCGCCGCGTCAATCGCAATTAGGGTTACAGAACACAACAATCGACCGTTCATCAATGGAGAAGTATGGGTTTCGAGACGAGCTGACAGAGTTGAGCGGTTCGGCGGTGATGATTTCTTGCGCGCTCACCAGATCTTTTAATTACTTACAAGCCGTTTTCGAACGAGGCTCTGGGCGGCTGTAGACGATCAAATTCTCGCGGCTCACCGAGATCAGCCTCAGATTCAAGATCGTCCAGCGATGTCGGCAGGGCACTCATGCCTCAGTCATACAGACGAAGTACAAATCTGGACAATCTGAAGGGCGATACTGAGATAATTCCTTCACCTTGACACTCCCGACCGGACCTAAGGAGTGCCTTATGTGAGTATCCTTCGGCAGAGGCGGAGGCGGCATCAGACTGCGATTTTACACAGAGAAAGGCAGTGGGGCGATTTCGATGTTGTAATTGTTGGAATTGGATTGCGGTAATGTTTGAATTGCGTTGCAGCAACTTTGAATTACTTTGCAGTGAATCGGCAAAGATAATGGGAAAATGCGCCAACATGATTTGACGAGGGTATGCCTCTCAACGGCTTGCATTCTCGCGTGCCACGGCGCTAATCAAGACCGGAAGCGGCGTTGCTTGCTTGCAGTGTCTCGTCGTAATCTGAGTCAGTAAGAGCACCGCGCAGAAGGCGGCTATTAGCCCGTTGGCGGCGGCGCGGCGGTCGCTTTTATCACGCTCTTCGCTGTTTCCAGCGGGTTGAGCGGCGAACTCGGGGCGCGCCAGGGCAAGTGGATTGAAAAGTTTCAGAAACTCAAGCCGCAAATCGACTAAGTCATCCTGATGCCTCTTTCGCGGGCCCCCTTTGCCCTAAGTTCTTCGCAACGAGCTCTTTGAGTGCCAAGGTCATAGGGATTGCCATAATGGCGCCGGGCAGGCCGAAGAGGAACGTCCAGCCCACTAACGACAACGTGATTTCGAGGAAAGAGATACTCAGCTCACGTTTCGCGAACATAGGCATGATTAGATTGTCCACAATCAGATTCGTCAGGACTAAGCCGCAACCCACCAGCAGGGCCCTCTTCCAGCCTTGCGTCAGAAGCGTTATGAAAGTGGGCGGGAGGAGTGCAATCGAGAAGCCCAGAGTGGGGATAAAGTCGAGGAAGAAATACAGGAATACCCAAAGAAATGCTCCGTCAACGCCCATGGCGAGCAGGAAGACCAGATTAAGCAGGGCGTTAATCCCTGCGGTCTTGGCGGTGACGGCAACGTACTTTCTCGAGTGAAACCCGTGCTTCGCCAGGATTTCACTGAGCGGGCCCGGTTTCCCTTCAGTACCGTGCAACATTTCCACGATCAACAGGAATGTCACCAGCAGAATCAGTGCGCCCTTGGCGAAAATCGCGCCGGCGGCGGGGACTAGAAAAAAAGTGATTTCGCTAAGCCGCTCAGGCGTCAGCACATTCTTGACGGCTAGGCTCGTGGGCTCAACGCCGTGAGCACTCAAGAACACCGTTACAAGTTCGTAGAGGCCAGCGAGACGTTGCCCGTAGATCGGAAGTCTTATTGTAAGTCCTGCAACGCCCAATTCCAACGCCGATACGACTAGCAGTCCTGTGGCGGATAGCGCTGCTGCTGTGAGTCCAGTCGCTTTGGCTCTCGAGAGCCTGAATCGATGCATAAGCCACCTGGGAAATGGGGCCACGGCATATGCAAGCAATAGACTGAGCAGCAAAGGCCCGAGGAGATCGGATAGAAGTCTAGCGCCCCACAGGATAATGATGATGCAAGCTGTCCCCTGTAGTAGAGGCAGTAGCGGCATTTGCGAGTTATTCTTCATGTGTGAAAAGACATTCTGCTCTTTTGAGAAATCCTGACGTCGTCAACCGACACGAACTCGGTACTGCTTACTGAGTGACTGGACGAAATTGCAGAACGGGGCGATATCAGCGCCGCGCCTCCTTCCCACTACTCATACATGGGATACACCCTTCGGCAGGAGCGACTCTTGCCAAGACTGCCTCGGGTATCGACCGGGCTCTACGCGGTTCCTAACTCGCTTCGGCACTCTCAGCCCCGCCGCATCATTTGCGTTTCCGGCGTTTGACGCGCAACTGGACTAGGGAGCGAGCCAGTGAAGCATTGATGGCGGCTACTTCTTCGTCAGAGAGCTTTTCTTTGAGCCGAGCCTCGGCGCGTAGCCGGGCTTCTTCGGCTTTAGCTTCGTCAATTTTGTCGGCTTGAACCGCTAAATCGGTGAGGAGCGAAACACTTGTGGCCGTGACTTCGATTAGTCCTCCGCCGCTCGCAAAAAACGTGTCGCGACCGTCTTTACGCACAATGATTTCGCCCGGCACCATTTGTGTCATAAGGGGGACGTGTTCTGGGTACACACCGAACTGGCCAGCCACGCCCGGCAATGTAACCATCTCGACGTCATCGGAGTACACCGGGCCTTCGGCGGTTACGATTTCAAGTTTTAAGGTGTGGGCCATATTTCAACTCGGTTTGACCTCGTCAATCCCGCCCTTCATGTAGAAGTCACCTTCCGCCACCGCGTCGTGTTTGCCCTCGAGAATCTCCTTGAAGCCTCGGACCGTTTCGGCCACCGGGACTTGTTTGCCCTCCAAACCGGAGAACACGGTCGCCACGCTGAAGGGCTGACTCAGGAAGCGCTGAATCTTGCGAGCGCGCAACACCGAGGTCTTGTCCTCGGGTGAAAGTTCGTCCATTCCTAGAATCGAGATGATGTCTTGCAGATCCTTGTAGCGCTGGAGCACGCCCTGCACGCCGCGCGCGACATCGTAGTGTTCCTGGCCGACAACTTCCGGCGCGAGAGCCCGCGACGTCGAGGCGAGCGGATCAACCGCCGGGTAGATTCCCAACTCGGCAATCGACCGTTCCAAAACGAGTGTCGCGTCCAAGTGCGCGAACGTGGTGGCCGGGGCCGGATCGGTCAGGTCGTCGGCCGGTACGTACACCGCCTGGAACGAGGTGATCGAGCCCTTCTTGGTCGAAGTGATACGTTCCTGAAGCGTGCCCATTTCAGCAGCCAGAGTCGGCTGGTATCCGACGGCGCTCGCGGTGCGACCGAGCAAGGCTGACACTTCCGAGCCAGCCTGAGAAAAACGGAAAATGTTGTCGATGAAGAGCAGCACATCCTGATTCTTCTCGTCGCGGAAATATTCAGTCATGGCGAGAGCAGACAAGGCGACGCGGAGGCGCGCGCCAGGTGGTTCGTTCATCTGGCCGTAAACGAGAGCGATTTTTGACGAACCAAGGTCTTCCTGCTTGATGACGCCCGCCTCCGACATTTCGTGGTAGAGATCGTTGCCTTCCCGGGTGCGCTCGCCGACCCCGGCAAACACCGACACGCCGCCATGGAGCTTGGCGATGTTGTTGATCAGTTCCATGATGACGACTGTCTTGCCGACGCCGGCGCCCCCGAACGCTCCCACCTTCCCTCCTTTCAGGAAGGGACAGATCAAGTCGATCACCTTGATGCCTGTGGTGAGGACTTCCGCCGAGGTCGATTGGTCAACGAGCTTGGGCGACGGGCGATGGATCGGGTAATACTTCTCTGCCTTGACTGGCCCGCGTTCGTCAACCGGGTTGCCGCACACATCGAATATCCGGCCCATCACCCCATCCCCGACTGGCATGGAAATGGGTGCACCCGTGTCGATAACTTCGTAGCCGCGTTTGAGACCATCAGTAGTGGACATGGAAACGGCCCGGATCCAGTTGTCACCGAGGTGCTGCTGCACTTCGAGGGTCAACTTGACCATTTCGTTCTCTCGCATAAGTTCGACCGTCAATGCGTTGTAGATGGCCGGCAGGTTTTCTGTGAATTCGACATCCACGATCGGACCCACAAGTTGAACAATTTTGCCTTTATTCATGACGCGCCCTTCCGTTACTCATTGCCGAGCTGGCCGCCCGCAATTTCGAGCAGCTCCTTAGTAATATTGCCCTGCCGCAGCGTGTTGTATTCGAGAGTCAATTCGTTGATCAGGCCGCTGGCATTGTCTGTGGCATTTTTCATGGCCACCATGCGGGCGCTTTGTTCGCTAGCTTTGGCTTCCAACAAGACCTTGTAGACGAAAATGTTGAGGTAGTGTTCCAGGAGATACGAGAGAACCACTTGCGGACTTGGTTCAAAGACGATCTCGGAGGTTTGGGAGGCCAAGTTCACTTCGGATTCTGCACCAGGAATTTTCAGCCCCTTGATTTCGCCAATCGGCAGAAACTCCCAGCAAGCGGCGTGCTGGGTCATCGTGTTAACGAATTGTGTCGCGATGACCTTTACCTCATCCACCTCGCCCTTCAAGAACAAGTCGCGTGCAAACTTGGCTATCGGCCTGGCCTCGGCAACCCGCACCGCGTCCGTGAAGGTAAACTCCGCCGCCAACTGTCGGCGGGTGCGTGCGATGAACTGCGCCGCCAGCTTGCCGGCGGTGATAAACACGGTGGTTGCCGTATCGAACTCCGCAGCCAACCGAAACAGGTTGGCGTTGAGAGCTCCACACAGCCCTTTGTCCGTGCCGACAAGGATCACGGCGCGCTTGCGAACTGGACGCACCGCCAGCAGCGGATGCGTGAACTCGCGGGCGTGAGTTGTGGCGTGCCGCTGGATGCGATACAGCAGTTGCGCAAACGGCCGCGTCATCAGCGCATCCTGTTGTGCCTTGCGCATCTTCGATGAGGCCACCATTTCCATCGCACGTGTGATCTGTGCGGTGCTGGTGATCGACTTAATGCGTCTCCGAAGTTCACGCGGGCTAAGCATATTTCACCAGTTGGGGTTTACTTCCAGGTCTGCTTGAATTCGTCGGCGGCCGTCTTCAACTCAGCTTTCAACGCGTCACTGATCGCTTTTTCTTTTCCGATACGGGCGAGCAATTCGCCTTTGCGCGTGGTGAAGTACTCGGTCAACTTATTCTGGAAGTCTTTGACCCGCGCTACGGGTACCTGATCCATGTAACCGTTTTGCGCAGCCCAAATCACGAGCACCTGAACCTCAACCGGAATCGGGTTGTACTGTCGCTGCTTAAAAATCTCCATGATGCGTTTGCCGCGATCGATCTGCGCCTGTGTTTTGGCATCGAGGTCCGAGCCGAACTGCGAGAACGCAGCCAGCTCGCGGAACTGAGCAAGCTCGCCCTTGAGATGTCCGGCCACCTGCTTCATGGCTTTGAGTTGGGCCGCCGAACCGACGCGGGAGACCGAGATGCCGACGTTGATAGCCGGCCGCTGACCCTGATAGAACAAATCGGTTTCCAGAAAAATCTGTCCATCGGTGATCGAGATGACATTGGTCGGGATGTACGCCGAAACGTCGCCAGCCTGCGTCTCGATGATGGGCATCGCGGTGAGCGAACCGTTGCCATACTTCTCGCCGACCCGCGCCGCGCGTTCCAGCAACCGGCTGTGCAGGTAAAACACGTCGCCGGGAAACGCCTCGCGACCCGAAGGCCGCTTCAATAGTAGTGATACCTGCCGGTAGGCCACAGCCTGCTTCGACAGATCGTCGTAAACAATCAGCGCGTCCATGCCGTTATCCATGAACCACTCGCCCATTGCTGCGCCAGCAAACGGCACGAGATATTGGTTGGCAGCAGACTCCGAAGCCGTGGCCGCGACAATAATCGTGTACGGCATCGCGCCGGCTGCTTCGAGCGCCGCGATGAACCGCGCGATGGTGGACTCCTTCTGGCCGATCGCGACATAGATGCAGTACAGCAGCCGGTAGTCTTTGTCGCCGGCCGCTTCGGCGGCTTTATTGAGGCGGGCCTGGCTGATAATCGTGTCGATGCAGATCGTAGTCTTGCCGGTCGCGCGGTCACCAATGATCAACTCGCGTTGGCCGCGGCCAATCGGAATCATCGCATCAATCGCCATGGTCCCGGTTTGCACCGGCTGGTCGACCGAGCGACGGCGAATAATCCCGGGCGCAGTTTTCTCCACCGGATAGGTCTTGTCATACTTGATGGGCCCCTTACCATCGACAGGTTCGCCCAGCACGTTCACGACTCGACCCAACAGGCCCTTGCCCACGGGCACTTGTAAGACCTTGCCGGTAGTGCGGACTTCGTCGCCCTGTTTGAGTTGCGTGTAGTCGCCGAGAACGACGACGCCTACTTCGGTCGCGTCGAGATTCAACGCCAGGCCGGTAACGCCGTGCCCGAGGTCGATCATCTCGTTCAACATGGCGTCGGACAGGCCATCAATCTTCGCGACGCCGTCGCCAACTTCGCGGATGACGCCCACGTTTTGTTTCGCGGTCGTCTTTGTACCCGCGATTTGCGCTTCAATTTCTTCTATTAGCTTCGCCATGGTTACCTTCGATCAAAAGCTCTTTGCCAATTCTTTCAGCCTGGCCCGCACACTGCCGTCATAAACATCGCATCCCACCTGAATCCGTATCCCGCCAATCAACTCCGGGCTCTCGACGAAGGTAGCGTTCAACCCCGGCCCGTAGCGCTGCGTCAGCCCGCTTTGGACGATGGTCTGCAAATCGACTGGTAATGGGATGGCGCTCTCGATGTTGGCCGTGTGCTCGGCATAGTCGAATTTCACCAGTCGCAGAAAATGCGCGAGGATGGGTGGGCAATCTCGTTCACCAGTTGCGATCACGCGTTGCACGACTTGCCGAACGCGATTCTCGTCGAGTAAGCCGTTTACCAAACAGGCTCGGTACAATTGCTTAGCCTCGCGTTTTTCCTTCTTGGTGATCTTCATCGTTATGCCATGATCTGCTTCGAAGTTTCTTCGGCCAGACGCCGCTGGTCTTCCGGGGTCAGAATCTTGCCGGTGACCGTGGTCGTAGCCTCCACTACCAACCTGCCAATCTCGCGTTTGAGTTCAGCGAGCATTTGGTCGTGGTCCTGAGCGGCTGCCTCGCGCGCCTTGGCCATGATCTGTTCGGCGGTAGCAATCGCTTTCTTGGTTTCCTCTTGCTGCACACGGGTCGCCGCAGCCCGAGCTTCCTCGATGAATGTGGCGCCTTGGACATGGGCCTGCGCCAGAACTTCCTGGCGCTGGGTTTCGGTCTTGTCTAGCTCCGCTTTGATCCTCTCGGCGTTGGCGATACCTTGCCTGATTTGTTCACGCCTTAGTTCCAGCATCGCGAGAATGCGCTTATACGCGAATTTGTAGAGGACGGCGCACACGATTGTGAAGCTGATGATCTGCGCCACCAGATGCTGCCAGTCCACGCCGAAGGTCCGTGCGATCTGGGCGACCTGCCCATCGCTGGGGACGACGGCAAATAAAATAAAGGCATTCATAGTTCCGCGCCCTTCCGATAGTTATTGCTTCACCAGGAACAAGGCATAGAACACGATCGCTTCGGCGAAGGCGATAGCCAGAATTGCCTGGACCATAATCTTCGTGGAGGCACCGGGATTACGTCCCACCGCATCTGAGGCCCTGCCGCCAATCAGTCCCACGCCTATCGCCGCGCCCAACGCGGCCAAACCAACGTGGAGATTGCCAACCACTTCCGCTGCCAATATCGGTATTGACATCTGTTGCACCTTTCTTTGATTTCCGCTGCTTCCGCGATTGAACACGGTCAAGCTGGCGAAATTCCTTCTACAGTCCGGGACTCTGCCTCTGGTGCCGCTTCCTCCTGTTGACAAATCAGCAGTGTGAATACGGCACACAACAACATAAAAACCAGCGCTTGCACGAAGCCCACTAACAATTCCAGGAAATAAAACGGAATGGGCAGCAACCAGCCGAAGCCCGGCGCCAGCCGCGACATCGTTTCCAGCATGATCTCCCCGGCAAAGGTGTTGCCATAAAGACGAAATCCCAGGGAGACGGGCCGAAACAGGATGGACACGATCTCCAGACAGCCGGATGCGAAAAACACAACGATCATCAGCACTTTCAAAAACCCGGTTGTGTCACCCTTCGGCCCAAACAGCTCTTTTGCGAATCCGAGCGGACCAAGGTCCTGCAGCGCCCACACGATCCAACAAGCGAAAAAGATAAGCGCCATGGCGAACGTCAGGTTTAGATCGGCATTCGCACCGCGGAACAGCGGCTGGTCGACGACGAAGCCATGCGGAGTCTGCCGTCCCCACCCGATCGTACCCACTCCGGGAACGAGGCCCAACCAGTTTGCCGCCAGAATGAAAATGAAAATCGTCGCCAGAAACCAAAAGGTCCGCTTGACCAGATGCGAACCAATGATGCTTTCCAAGAAGTTGTAAAGACCCTCGACCAGCCATTCCAGGAGATTTTGCGATCCGCCGGGAATTCCTTTCATGTCCCGCGTCGCGGCTCTGGCGAAGATGAGCAAACCGATGGCGACAATCCAACTGACGACCATCGAATTGGTAATGAAGCTCCCCCATCGGTCGATTTTGACGGCGTACTGTGGCAGACCTTGTTCCGGCTCCGCGGCAAACACCGTGCAAGCTGGCAACACGATCACTAACCACAACCATCGTTGGAGAGAAGTTCTCATTGCTCAGTCTTTTTCCGCCACAAATCTTCTAGCTTTGAGCGTTGCACGGTCGTCGTAGGCATGCCATTTGGCACGTCGCGCGTCAGTGTCCGAAGTGATTTCTGCTTCGATGTGGCCACTCGATTTCGAATGGAAAAAAAACATACCAGAGCAGTCTCAGAATCCTCATGCTGCTACCTCCACCGAATCTGTTCTAGTTATGAACCTTGCAGACTGACCACCGCTTCTAATCATCGGTCAGTCCTTCTCCGCACGAACTTCTTACTTTGGAGCGATGATCCGTAACACTGGGATCGCGCTTCGTCCGGCATCCGATTTAAGAAACAATCCTAGGTTTGACCAAGTGTCGTCACAACTAGGCAAAGCCCTAGGTGGTCGGGACCAGGGTGAGGACAAGATTGGCAGAGAGCCTGGGCCAATGAATTGGAGTCGAGCCTCGGGATACGAATGGAAGTTGGAGCAAGGATTCGGCCAAGTGATGAGCCGGAGATGCCGCGTCAAGCAGCAAGCGGCGGAAACAATTCTGCTTTCGGCAACTTTTTCTAAAACTGACGCCGTTACGCGGAAGAATTTTGACGGGGTACGCCAAACCCTTGGCGGTCTTCCTTCGATGCATCCAGTCTTTCTTCGCCGTCGGCGAACGAGCGGGCGATCGTGGTTTTCAAACGCCCGTCCCAGTATCTAAGGGTTGCACGGCGTTGTTCCGGAACTGCCCGCGTCAGATCAGCGACGAGGGCGTTCATGCGCCGCATAACCTGCACGCTGTTAGCGCCATAGAAGCAGATCTCATCAAAGGCCAGCCGGACCAGGTCGTCCCATGAGGGAAATGGGACCACCAGTCGCAATTCACCGTCACTGTCGCAATACTTTCCAATTTCCAGATGGCGTTGGCCCAGGCGCAACAGCAGGTCCTCGATCTGATCCAGAGCTTGCACGGCCGTTGTGGGATCGTTAATCGCCGGTGACAAAGCCTTGATGGCAATGTCCACAAGAAGCCGGATCACGTACTTGGGATCCTGTTCGAACGTACGCTCCTCGCCGAACTCAATTCCTTCCCTCAACCTGCGGTCATCAACCCTCTCACGCGCTCCAAAGACATCTAAAACCGGCGTCAATTCCACGACCGTATCGCCGACCGCCACGACCATCTCAATGGTCCCGCAGCATGCTTTGGCCAGGTTCACCAAAGCGGCGACATCAACGGCTTGTACCGAGCGAGGCCGTCCATGATGAATCAGCGTCTGGGTGAGAGGTAATGCCCGAAAATCCTTCGTTCCAGTGGGTGTATCCTCCGATTTCAATGATGGATAAATTGTCGCTATCACTTTCCGTCCTTGATCGCCGGTGAAAATCAGCATGTGGTTGACCTGAAGCAACGTGATTTGATGGATAAGGGCGATGAACATGCCTACGCTTGCCAGCAGGAGGCCGAAGACCAGATAGGCACTGATAGATGGAACTTGTTCCGATCCGCTCCGGCCAATCCCCGAGAGCGCCGCGAGCGCATAGAGAAATGTAGCCGTAAAGACCCCTAAAGAATGTGAAATCACGGGGTCACGCGCGACCCACATTACCAGACGTGGTGAGTAAGCAGTCGCACTGAACTGGACCATCACGAAGGTCAGCGAAAATACGATACCAGTCAGCGCAAGCATGCCGGAGGCGATGGAAGAGTAGAGAGTGATCGCGACTCCTACTCTCATCGGGTGCATTAGACCCGGGAAGATTCGGCTCTCAAACCGTGGAAAAGTCAGCCCCACGGCAATTGCCGCTGCGGCGTACAACGCAGGGATCAACCAGGTCCTCGAATCTAGCTTGTATTGCTTGTAGGCCATAGTGCCGCGCTCCGGGACGGCTCGGTCGATTTCTCGTATGATTCGACTTTCGTCGTCGGAACCATCGGTCGACATCCACTCTCACGCCGTTGCCTGCCCTACGGCTACTAGGGAAATCCCTATGAGCTGTCTGGAACGACGGCGGAGAGAAGCGTGGCGGTATATCACGCCCGATGAGCTGTAATTGAGGACAAAGGGCAGCCCCCTTGCTCCCTTAGTGGTATTGCCTTTCTTCCATCCTAAGTAAATAATTTTAGGGGCTTCCAATATCGGGCCAACGTCCGGGCGTATGCGCAGTGTACATCTACGTAAGAACGTCGGTTCGACACTTGACTTCGTCAAGCGTTCAATTCGCAATGGGCTCGTTCTGACTGCGTTCGTGCTCGCCCTTTTAGTCCCGGCTTCCCAGGGGCAGTCCAAGAAAAATGTTCTCATGATTATCGAGATCGGACAGTCGCATCCTGCTCCGGTGCTCGTGACCAACCAGATTCTATCGGCGCTTGGCTCAGACCCGAGCGTCGATGCCGAGTTACATTGGGAGAATCTGGACGCCATTGATCTATCAGACGACGCGCGGAACGAATTGCGCGATGGCATTGTCCGGAAGTACCGCCACCTCAATTGGGACCTGATTGTGTTAGTGGGTCCGGACCCGCTCCGGCTTTTTGCAGAGCCGTCTACGACGTTCTACCCTGGTGTCCCGGTTGTGTTCTGTTGCAGTTCCCCAGGACAGGCTGACCAAACAAGCACCGATCCCCGCGCCACAGGCTCGTGGTTACAGTGGGCCCCCGCCAAGACGGTGGATGCAGCCATCCGTTTGCTGCCAGACACGCGTCAGGTGTATGTGATCGCGGGCCGGTCCAGATATGACCGAGGTCTCACAGCGTTCGTGAAGTCGGAGCTCAATCCTTACGAGAATCGGCTTGATATCACGTATCTTACCGATCTTCCGATGAAAAAACTGATGGAAAGGGTGAGGCATCTCCCGAGCCACTCCATCGTTCTTTATCTCACCTTCTTCAAGGATATCGAGGGGCGGGAGTTTCTGAACAGCATCGACGTCCTCCCCAAGATCACTGCGGCCTCTAACTCTCCAGTGTTTGGTATATCGGACACCTATCTCGGTCGCGGCATTGTCGGCGGACAGTTGGTGAGCTTTGAAGATCAAGGCAAGATTGCGGCGCGCGATATTGTCGAGATATTAGGGGGAAAACTGCCACGGGACATTCCCGTCGTTAACGCTCCTAGTATTTACTTATTTGACTGGCGCGAGTTGGAACGCTGGAAGCTGGACGAAAGTAAGCTGCCAGCCGGAAGCTCAATTCTGTTCCGGAAGCCGAGTGTCTGGGAACAACATAAGCGGCCTTTGATTGGCGGATTGCTGATCGTTGTGAGTCTAGGATTGCTGACTATCTATCTTCTGTTCGAGCGGCAGCAGCTCAAACGAGCCCGGCAGGCTCAAGAGCATCTTAGCGGCCTGCTGATCAACGCCCAGGAACTGGAGCGCAGTCGACTCGCAGCCGAGATTCATGACGACTTCAGCCAGAGGCTGGCGGTGCTATCGTTCGGACTGGAAACGGCAGCCGAACGAATCTCGGAGTCCATGCCGGAAACCGATCTGCAAATGCAAGCCCTCCTGCAATCAGCCAGCCAGCTTGGTGAAGATATGCACACTTTGTCGCACCGGCTGCATTCTTCCACACTGGAAGGGTTAGGCATCGTTGCGGGAGTGGGATCGTTCTGCCAGGAATTTAATGTTCAACATGGAGCACAGGTAGCATTCTCTCACCGCAACCTGCCCCCGTCCGTGTCTCCGGAAGTTGCATTGTGTTTGTTTCGTATCGTCCAGGAAGGACTCCGGAATGTGCAAAAACACAGTGGCGCCGCTCATGCAGAAGTGAAGCTGGAAATGCTGGATGGCAAGCTTCACTTGTGCATCTCGGATGACGGTGCGGGCTTTAGTGTAAAGGACGGTGCGGACCGTCAAGGACTGGGCCTATGGAGCATGCGGGAGCGAGCCCGGTTGGTCGATGGCCGTTTCGAGATTCACTCAGAAAAGGAAAAGGGAACACGGATTGACGTCTGGACGCCGATCGAACTGAAGTCTGGTGAGATTCGGAGTGAACCCGCCGATAACGCTGCCGCTGTCGCCTCTGCCAGTCGAGGCCTAGGTTGAACTGGTGGGTCTGGGCTGTTACACATCTATAGAATATGGAAGCTACTGACAAAACCTAGCGAATGGAATCTCGCCCACAAATCCTGATTGCAGACGATCACGTCATCTTTGCCGATGGCTTGCGGCTGCTATTAGAGACGCACTATACCGTCGTTGGAAGTGTTGTCGATGGTCTCGCCCTTATCACGGAAGCTCTGAGGCTGAAACCGGACATCATCGTGGCGGACATTGGCATGCCTCTTCTGAACGGCCTGGATGCTGCCAAGCGGGTACGCGAACAACTTCCAAAAGTGAAACTCGTCTTTCTGACAATGCGGGTCAATCCTAACTTGGCTGCCGCAGCGGTGGAGTTGGGATCGGCAGCGTTTGTCCTCAAGCAGTCGGCCGCCTCGGAGCTGTTGGCGGCCATCGACATAGTGCTGAACAGCGCATGCTACGTGACGGCTAAGCTCAGACCAGAAAACTGGGCGGTTCAGAAGGACCGGGCCCGCCAGTACTCCAGACATTTGACGCCAAGAGAGCGTGAAATTGTGCAGATGTGCGCCGAAGGGCGTCCGCTCAAGGAGATCGCGGGACACCTGAACCTGAGCAAGAAGACGGTCGAATTCCACAAGCATCACATAATGGAAACCTTTAGCCTGAAGAGCAATGCCGAGCTGGTGCTCTTCGCACTCAAGGAGGGTCTCATCTCTCCGGATCCCAATTCTTTGCAGGGACAGCACTCCTCCTGATGTGAGACTGCGGCGTCTTGCTTCTGAGCTAGGGTTTTGCCTAGTTGTCGGCCTCCGAATGCGAACCTAACATCGGCCTGTTGTTGTAGATGTTTCTTGGCGACGATCTGTCGAAATCGTATAGGGCCCATGCTAGAAATTGCAAATCCTGAAAACACTGGGAATCGTCGACGTATCCTGCTGGCCGATGACCACCCTCTCGTGCTGGAGCAAGTAACAAGGTTTCTGCAGCCGACATTCGAGGTAGTGGGAGTGGCTCATAACGGCGTCGAAATGATCAGCGAGGCGATTCGGCTAAGTCCTGACATTATCGTTGCTGACTTTTCGATGCCGGACTTGAAAGGAATCGAAGCCGCCCGTCGACTTCGGGAGATGGGAGCTACGGCCGCCATCGTCTTCCTGACGATCCATGAAAGTTCTGAATTCATGGAGGCATGTATGGCTGCGGGAGCACTTGGATACGTCGTGAAATCTCACATGAAAACAGATTTGATTCCTGCCATCAACGCTGCATTATCGGGCCGCTGCTTCGTTTCCTCCACCGTTCGCACCTAGGTCTTTGCCTAGTAGTCGCCTATTCTGCGCCACAGTACAAAGACACTAAGCTGACAAAGCCCTGTGTGCACGGGCGGCGAATTCTGCGCACTTCGGTGCTCCTGAACTTGCCCGCCCAGGTGATCACAAACCAGGAGTGTGTTGATGCAATCCACAACCGAGCAGAACGGAACCCGCCACAAAAGGAACCGCACTACTTTGCAGCCGCCCACTGCCTGCCGCCGGACAACTCCTAGGCCCGCGCCGGCCCTGTTGACCGTGTGTCTTGTTGGCTTTTTGTTGGGATTGACCGCCTGCGAGAAGAAAGAGGAAAAACCTAAGGCGGCCCCGCCTGAGGTGCTGGTCTCCGAGGTCTTGCAGCAGCGTGTGCCTATTTACACCGAATGGGTGGCGCAACTGAACGGGCCGGTAAACGCCGAGATCACGCCCAAGGTGCAAGGCTATCTGCTCAAGCAGGTCTACCCGAACGGCTTCTTCGTCAGGAAAGGCGAGCTTCTCTTCGAGCTTGACCCGCGGCAGTACGAGGCCACTCTGGACGAAGTCAAAGCACAAGTCGCCGTAGCCGAAGCGAACCTCGCCAAGGTCGATACGGACGTTGCCCGCGACACCCCTTTGGCCGCCCAGAACGCCATTCCGCTGAAACAGCTTGACAACGACCTGGCGAGCCAGAAGTCTTTGCAGGCCTTGGTACTGGCGGCGAAGGCGGCCCAGCAAAACGCGGAGCTGAACGTCGCGTGGACCAAAGTTTATTCGCCCATCGACGGCATTGCTGGTGTCGCTAGCTCGCAGGTTGGCGATCTGGTGGGAACCAGTACGAAGATGGCGACCATTTCGCAGGTGAATCCCATCTGGGCCTACTTCAACATCAGCGAGAGCATTTATCTAACGTTCGCGTCGGATGTGACGAAGCTTATTTCCGGCAAGGTCGGTAGGAATTCGACCCGGAAGACGCCGGTAGAATTCATACAGGCCAACGGCGAACCATACCCGGCGCAGGGGTACTTCATTTACGTGAATCGCCAGGTGGGGACGGCGACCGGCACCATCCAGGTGGCGGCCGAATTTCCCAACCCCGACGCAGTGCTTCGCCCCGGCGGCTTTGGACGGGTGCGCTTTCAAATGGGTGACGCTCAGGACGCGCTGCTGGTTCCGCAGGCCGCCGTTATCGAGGTGCAAACCGACTACCAGGTCATTGTAGTTACACCGGACAACAAAGCTGTCTTTCGACCGGTGAAGGTGGGCGATCGCATCGGGCCGAACTGGATCGTGACCGAAGGCTTGAAGCCGGGCGAGATGGTCGTAGTCCAGGGCATCCAGAAGGTCCAGCAGTTTGCGGCGGCAGCGCCTGAGCTCGCCAAGCAAGGCGTGCCGGTCGTCCCCAAACCCTACGTGGCGCAGACCGCGGCTCCGGGGAGCAACTGACCATGTCGAAGTTCTTTATCAATCGGCCCATCGTGGCGATTGTCATTTCCATCCTCATGGTCTTGGTCGGCGTGGTCGCCATTCTCGGTCTGCCGACCGCGCAGTTTCCCAACATCGCCGATCCGATGATCCAAGTGAAGGCCACTTACCCCGGAGCTGATGCGCAGACCGTCGCCGAATCAGTTGCCACTCCTATCGAGCAGCAGATGTCCGGCGTCAGCGGCATGAACTACATGTACTCGCTCAGCGCCAGTTCGGGCGGCGGCATGTCGCTCTACATTGACTTTCAACTGGGGACGGACATCAACACCGACCAGATTCTGGCCCAGATGCGGCAAGGGCAGGCCAACTCGCAACTGCCCAGCGAGGTCACGCAGCAAGGCGTGATCGTGCAGCCGGGCACGACCGCGCCGTTTATGTTGCTCGACCTTTATTCGCCCAGCGGCGCCTACGACAACATCTTTCTGGCGAATTACGCCACCATCAACTTGCAGTATGCGTTGACCCGCATTCAGGGTGTGGGACAGGTGCAGATCTTCGGCGCAGGGCCGTACGCGATGCGCATCTGGGTGAATCCTGACAAGCTGGCGAACCTCGGCGTCACCGTCTCCGATATCACGAATGCGGTTAAGGCGCAGAATAAAGTCAACCCCGCCGGCCAGATTGGAGGCGAGCCGGTTCCCGAAGGGCAAAACTTCACCTATAACGTGCGCGCGCCGGGGCGCCTGCCGACCGCCGAGGAATTTGGCGACATCGTTGTTCGCGCACAGCCTGACGGCTCCATCCTGCGCCTGAGAGACGTAGCGCGAGTGCAGTTGGGATCGCAATACTATTCCTATATAGCGCGACTGGGAACTGCGCCGGAGGAAGGCAAGCAAGCGCAAGCGGCCCAGCCCGCAGCCCTCATCGCCCTGTACCTCACTCCCGGCAGCAACGCGCTGCAAACCCGCGATAACGTACTCAAGATGATGGAGGAAGCCAAGGGGCGCTTCCCGCAGGGGCTGGATTACATTGTTGCACTCGACACTACGTTAGCCGTCAGCGAAGGCATTCACGAGATCTACAAGACGCTGGTGGAAGCGTTGATATTGGTGATCCTCGTGGTTTACATCTTCCTCCAGGGCTGGAGGGCCACGCTGATCCCGCTGCTCGCCGTGCCGGTTTCGCTGATTGGCACCTTCGTCGTCTTCCCCGTGCTGGGGTTTTCCATCAACACGCTCTCGCTCTTCGGGTTAGTGCTGGCCATCGGTCTGGTGGTCGATGACGCGATTGTTGTGGTGGAGGCGGTGGAACATCACATCGAGCACGGCCTGACGCCGCACGACGCGACGGTCAAGGCCATGGAAGAGGTGTCGGGCCCGGTAATCGCGATCGCCCTCATTTTGGCCGCTGTGTTCGTCCCCACTGCCTTTGTTCCCGGCATCACCGGTCAGCTCTACAAGCAGTTCGCAGTCACCATCGCGATCTCCGTGCTCTTCTCCGCGTTCAACGCGCTCACCCTCAGCCCGGCGCTGTCGGCCATGCTGCTCAAACCCAGGAAGCCGGCCCGAGGGCCGCTGGGGGCATTCTTTCGCTGGTTTAACAAAGTTTTCGGACGCGCCACGGATGGATACGTCGGCATCTGTCATCACTTGATCCGCAAAGCCGGCCTCGCCTTTGTGATGATGGGATTGCTGGTGGTGGGAATCGGCTTTTTCGGCAAGCGCGTTCCCAAGGCCTTCCTACCCGATGAAGACCAAGGCTATCTCTACGCCGGCCTGCAACTGCCCGACGCCTCATCACTGCAACGCTCGTCGGAGGCTGCACGCGAAGTCGAAAAAGCCATCATGGAGACTCCCGGCGTTCAGTACGTCAGCTCGGTGATGGGCTACAGCATGTTAAGCGGCGTGAACGCCACGTATAGTTCGTTCTTCTTTGTCTCTCTGAAGCCTTGGGAGGAGCGCAAGACACCCGAAACCAGCTACGAAGGCATCAAGGCGCATTTGCAGCGGACGCTGGGGAAGCTGCCGGCAGGCATCGCGTTCTCCTTCCCGCCGCCGGCGATTCCGGGCGTAGGCACATCGGGAGGCGCCACTTTCATTCTGGAAGACCGGTCAGGCAGTGGCATCGATTTTCTTGCCAAGAACGCACAGCTTTTCACAGCCGAGGCCCGGAAACGTCCTGAGTTGGCCGGAGTGATGACCACGGCCTTATTCGGCGTGCCGCAAGTTGGAGTGAAAGTTGACAACGCCAAGGCCATGACTCAGCAGATCCAGCTCAGCAGCCTTTACGAGACGGTGCAGACATTCATGGGCGGCTCGCTGATCAACTACTTCAACCGCTTCGGGCTGCAATGGCAGGTCTACGTGCAGGCGGACGGGGACTTTCGCGCGCGAGCGGAGAACCTCGGCAAGTTCTACGTGCGCAATGCCTCCAACGAAATGATCCCGCTGAGCACGCTGGCGACGACGTACTCGCGCAGCGGTGCGGAATTCGTGATGCGCTATAACCTGTTCAACTGCGTGCAGATCAACGCCTCGGCTGCGCCCGGCTACAGCTCCGCCCAGGCCATGGCCGCGCTGGAAGATGTCTTCCACAAGACCATGCCGAGCCAGATGGGATTCGACTACAGCGGCATGTCGTACCAGGAGCAGAAGGCGGCGCAGGGTGTGTCCGCCGGGGCCATATTCGGGTTGGCGTTCTTCGTCGTGTTTCTCATCATGGCGGCGCAGTACGAAAGCTGGACCCTGCCCTTCAGCGTACTGCTGGGCGTACCCATCGCCGTTTTCGGAGCGTTCATAACGCTGTATTTCCGCCGTCTCGACAACAACGTCTACGCCCAGATCGGCCTGGTCATGCTTATCGGATTGTCGGCAAAGAACGCGATTCTGATCGTGGAATTCGCAAAGCTCGAGTATGACAAGGGCGCGACGCTGGTCGACGCCGCTCTCACCGGCGCCAAGCTGAGACTGCGCCCCATTCTGATGACCGCGTTCGCCTTCATCCTCGGCTGCGTGCCATTGTGGACGGCGTCCGGCGCGGGCGCTATCTCGCGACGGGTGCTGGGCACGTGCGTGATTGGCGGCATGATGGCGGCGTCCATCATTGCAATTTTCTTCATCCCCGTGTCATTTGAGGTGGTGGAGAAATTCGGAGCATGGCTGTCCAAGGAGAAGAAGCCGGATGCGCCACCGACGCCAGGCCTCGCTGACGGAGCCGGCGATGACTAACGTGAAGAGCTGCGCTGCCCTGGTGCTGACGCTGGCGCTGTGCGCCTGCAAGCTAGGCCCTAACTATCAGCGTCCGACGGTGGCTGTGCCGGGAGACTACCGCGGAGTTGCGCCCGAAGCTGAGCCTTCCAAGACGGCTGCGCCTTCGCCCATGACGACGGTGCCACCGGCCGCACAACCAGCAACCACGCCGCAGCAACAGCCCCAGGAGACTGCGCCGGGCGCTCCAGCTTCTCCTCCGGCAACCGCGCCACAGGCGACCGGACAAGCAGGGCAATCTTTTGGCGATACGCTGTGGACTTCGGTGTTTCAGGACGAAGTGCTACAGGGACTGATCAAGGAGGCACTGGCCAACAATTACGACCTGCGGATTGCCGCCACGCGCGTGCTCCAAGCCAATGCTAACCTCGGCATCGTTCGAGCCAATCAGTTCCCAACCCTGGGTGGGAGCGGCTCCATCATCTATGAACGCAACTCCCTGTTGCCCAACGCTACGACCTACGGGGGCCTGGCGTTGAACTTCAACTACATCGTTGATTTTTGGGGCCAATATCGGCGCGCCACAGAGTCGGCGCGTGCAAGTCTTCTCGCCACCGAATACGCCAGGGAAGTTGTGCAGATTTCATTGATCGATTCGGTTGCGACGAACTACTTCGCCTTACTTCAGTACGACGATCAACTTCAGTATTCGAAGAAAACGGTCGAGGCCGACCAGCAAATCCTGAAGCTCAATGACATCAAGTTCAGAGGTGGCGAAGCTGCCATCACCGACGTCTATCAGGCCGAGGTGATTTTGCAACAAGCTGAAGCTGGGGTGATCACGTACCAACAGCTCACCGAGCAAAGCGAAAATAACCTCAGCATCCTGCTGGGCAGAAATCCGGGGCCGATCCAACGCGGCTTGAACCTTGTTGATCAGCCGCATTTGCCGGAGATACCCGCCGGATTGCCCTCGGACTTGCTCCGCCGACGTCCTGATGTGCGCGAAGCCGAGGAAAACCTGGTTGCCGCAAATGCGAACGTTGGCGTTGCCAAGGCCGCATTCTTTCCCCAGTTCCCCATCACCGCTTCGTTCGGAGCCCAGAGCAACGCTTTGAACAGCTTCCTCGCCGGGCCGGGGACGTTCTGGGCAATCGCCGGCTCAGCCGTGCAGCCCATCTTCCAAGGTGGCCGAATCCGCAGCAGCTATCGATTGGCATGGGCGCAGCGCGATCAGGCCGACTTGCAATACAAGCAGACGGTGCAGCTGGCGTTCGGTGACGTGTCCAACAGTCTGATCGGGTACCAGCAGGCGCGTAAACTCCGCATGAAGATCGAGGAGCAAACCCAGACATACGCGAACCTAGTGCGACTATCGAACGTGCGCTACCAGGGAGGCTACACCGCCTTCCTCGAGGTGCAGTACAACGAGCAGCAGTACTTCCAGTCGGCTTTGCTGCTATCGCAGGCCTGGTATCAGGAGCTGCAGTACTACGCCGCGCTCTATCAGGCATTGGGTGGTGGTTGGCAGCCGTAGCGCCGAGGGGCAGTGTATAGAAGCGATTGACGGAAGAGAGTAAGCCATTTCGTCGTCAGGCGAATTGGTTCTTTAGGGAAAAGAGGCACTTCATGAGCAAGAAATCTAAAAAGAATAATAAAGACATGCACGACGCTGCCACCGACAACAAGAACACGGGGAGTCACAGCCGAGAAGCGAATCAGAAGCTTGGCAACAAAGAGTACGAGGCCGAGATGTTCAAGCTGCAGACCGAGTTGGTGAAGCTGCAGGAGTGGGCGAAGGCTACTGGTGCTCGCGTCGTCATCATCTTCGAGGGACGCGACGCGGCTGGCAAAGGCGGAATCATCAAGCGCATCGCCGAACGCACCAGTCCGCGCGTGTTCCGCGTAGTGGCGCTGCCTGCTCCGACGGAGCGCCAGAAGACGCAAATCTATCTGCAGCGATACATCGAACATCTTCCCGCCGGAGGCGAGATCGTCATCTTCGATCGCAGTTGGTACAACCGCGCCGGAGTGGAGCACGTGATGGGCTTCTGTAGCAAGGAGGCATACACCAAGTTCCTCAAGAACTGTCCCAGTTTCGAGGCCTCCCTTGTCAATGACGGAATCATTCTGCTGAAGTACTGGCTTGAGGTCAGCGAGAAGGAACAGCACAAGCGGTTTCAAGCCCGCATCAAGGACACGTCGAAGCGTTGGAAGTTAAGCCCGATGGACTTGGAGTCCCATCGACGCTGGTACGACTACTCGCGGGCTCGTGACGCCATGCTGGCGGCGACGGATATTCCGCAAGCCCCGTGGTACATCGTTCTTTCCGACGACAAGAAGCGGGCGCGCCTGAATTGCATTGCCGACGTACTCAGTCGCATTCCTTACGAGGAGATTCCCTACAAGCCGCCGAAGCTGCCCGGACGCCAAAAGCCAAAGGGGTATCAGGAGCCGAAACTGAAGCACCAGTTGATTGCTCAGAGTTGGTAAGAGCGAATGTGGCTTTGCCCCGGTTCATCCTTGACGGAGTAACGCAAGATCAAAGCCCCGGACACTTCGCACCAGTCCTTTGGTTGGAATACAGCGGTTATCTGCAATGGAACATTGGATTGTCTCTTATAAGAAGGAATGGCTGCGGCCTGACGTAATTGCTGGCTTGACTACAGCTGCGGTGGTCATTCCCAACGCGATGGCCTATGCTACGATCGCGGGCCTACCAGCGCAGGTGGGACTATACACGGCCTTCCTGCCCATGGTCATCTACGCCATGCTCGGGACGTCGCGCGTACTGAGCGTGAGCACGACGACTACGCTTGCGATTCTGGCTGGCGCCCAATTGGGCGCGGTGGTTCCGGGAGGAGATGCTGGCTCACTCTTGGCTGCTTCCGCCACGTTTACGCTACTGGTTGGAGCGATGCTCGTGCTTGCGTCCGTCCTCCGGTTAGGGTTCGTTGGCAACTTCATCTCCGAACCGGTATTGATCGGCTTCAAGGCTGGCATTGGAGTGGTCATCGTGCTGGCCCAGTTCCCAAAGATCCTCGGTATTCATTTCCCCAGGGGAACGTTCGCCCAGAATCTGCTTGCCACCCTACACGGCCTTCCCCATACGTCGCTGACAACTCTGGCGGTCGGAAGTTCAATGATCGCACTCTTGGTTGCGTTTAAGCGACTCGCACCAAAAGCGCCGGCACCGCTGATCGCTGTTGCGGTGGGTATCGCTGGCGCTTACTTCCTTAACTTGGCCGGGCACGGTGTTGAATTGGTCGGTTACATCCCGCGAGGCCTACCATCACTCACTCCCCCCGTCTTGTCGTTAGTACCTAAACTCTGGCCGGGTGCGTTGGGCATTGCCCTGATGAGCTTCACCGAAACAATCGCGGCGGGCCGCGCTTTCGTCGGCAAAGACGAACCTTCTCCGCAAGCGAATCGCGAGTTATTAGCAACCGGGCTGGCAAATACCGGCGGCGCACTTCTGGGCGCAATGCCCGGTGGCGGCGGTACTACGCAGACAGCGGTAAATCGTCAGGCCGGAGCACGTACACAGCTAGCAGAAATTGTCACAGCGGCCATAGCGCTGGTAACGATGCTTCTGCTTGCCCCGCTGATGGGATTGATGCCGGAAGCCACCCTTGCGGCTGTAGTCATTGTTTATTCGATCAGACTGATCAAGCCAAAGGAGTTTCGTCAAATTCTGGCGGTACGTCGAACGGAGTTCGTGTGGGCACTCGTCGCATTTGCGGGAGTCGTGTTGGTAGGAACACTGAAGGGAATTCTTGTGGCCATCATTGTTTCTTTCTTGGCGCTTGCCCACCAAGCCGCTGACCCTCCGCTGTACATTCTCGGACGTAAGCCCGGAACAAATGTATTCCGGCCCCGTTCAGAGGAACATCCCGAAGATGAGACATTTCCCGGCCTGTTGCTGCTGAGACTGGAGGGCCGGGTATTCTTCGTCAATGCTGAACACATCGCGCAGAAAATCAAACTTTTGATTGACGAAGCACAGCCTAAAGTCGTTGCGCTTCACCTCCGAAGTGTCACCGACATTGAATATACTGCCCTCAAGATGCTTATCGAAGGCGAAAAGCGACAGCGTGAACTTGGTGTCAGATTGTGGCTGATTGGGATGAACCCAAACGTGCTTGAAGTCATCCAGAAATCTCCGCTCGGTGAAGCGCTGGGACACGATGCCATATGCTTCAACTTGGAGATTGCAGTCGCCAAATATTTGGGGTCTACGGCCGCTGCCGGCGCGAGCTCTGAACCCATACGTTAGGAGACCGCGCATCCTTCAAAACGGGGAGAGAGCAAAGCAACGACTGTGACCATGCCCGGCAAGATGAAACTGTGGTTAAGCAGATACTTCCTGATTTTCGTTGTTCCGGTTTGGGCAAAGGAAACAGCCACTAGTAGGGTTCCATAGGTTGGCAGGAAGAAGACGCTATTCGCAGCCAGGTAAAACGCGATCAGATGCCCTCTCCTTTATGGCAGTGTTAATGGTGATAGGAAGCGCCTGGATCCTTCTGGTGACGAAATGATCGATCTCGATCGCTCGATCAAATCGCGCAAACGCCTGCTCCATCCAATGGAGCGCACCTCGGAAGTGCTGTTCGGTCTGATCATGGTGCTCAGCTTCACCTGCTCGTTCAGCGTCGCCAACGCAGGGCGCAGCCAGGTCCGCGAGATGCTGATCGCCGCGCTGGGCTGCAATCTGGCCTGGGCCATCATTGACGCGGTCTTCTACCTGATGGGCTGCCTCAGCGAGCAGGGTAACAACATCCTGGCGCTGCGTGCCGTGCGCCAGGCTGCCGACCGTGCCGAGGCGCATCGCATGATTATCGATGCGATGCCGCCGCTGCTGGCGTCCGTTCTGCCGGAGTTTGCATTCGAGGCGATGCGAGAAAAACTAAATCGACTGCCTGAACCGCCCGCGCATCCCCGCCTGGCCAAGCACGATTGGCTCGCCGCCTTCGGCGTCTTCCTGCTGGTCTTCCTGCCTACTTTCCCGGTTGCGATTCCGTTTCTGTTCATCCACGAGGCCAGGCTGGCGCTGCGCGTCTCCAACGCGGTTGCCATCGTTATGCTATTCATGGTGGGCTATGCGTTCGGGCGCTACTCGGGGTTCCGCCCGGGAAGGGTGGCTCTGGCGATGGTGGTGCTCGGCATGGCTATGGTCGGGATCACGATCGTGTTCGGGGGATGAAAGCTACACAACAACTGGCGGTAATTGCCGTGGTGCTGCTGTTGAGCGGCCAGCTATTAGGTCAGGGGGCTCCGGCCGCCGCACCCACGGCCGCGAAGAACCCGTGGGACTACAACCTCACGGTCGATGGCTACATCATTCCGGACGAAACCGGCTATGTAGATCCAGTTTTCTCGGCGAACCGCGGATGGCTGCATCTGGAGGCGCGCTACAACTACGAGAACCTGCGCACGGGTTCGTTGTGGGTGGGCTACAACTTCAGCGCCGGTAAGAAGCTGGTGCTGGAAGTGACGCCGATAATCGGCGGCGTTTTCGGAAGAACCAACGGGATCGCACCCGGCTGCGAGGCCTCGCTCACCTATAAGACGATTGAGCTGTCGATCTCGAATGAATATGTATTCGATACGACGCATAAATCTGGGAACTTCTATTACAGTTGGCCACAACTAACGTACTCGCCGGTGGACTGGTTCCGCGTAGGCCTGGTGGCGCAACGCACAAAGGCTTTCCATACCAGCCTCGACACGCAGCGCGGGTTTTTGGTGGGCGTGTCCCATAAGAAGTGGGAATTTACGACCTATATTTTCAATGCCGGCTTTACCGATCCGACTGCAGTACTTGAGGTGGGCTTCAACTTTTGAGGAGACAGGGATCGAATGGGCCTTCGACTTGCAGTCGCAAGAGCGGGGACCAGTTGGCGGTGAATACTCTGGCGATAACGTTCTCTGCGTGTTTTCACCGGTGAAGGACGCGCAGGCGACATGGTGAACCTGGTTTTGGTCGCCCAACCAAAAGATTTGCAGAAAGCCTTTGAGCATGCTGATTCCGCCGTTGCCGTTGCTCAACTTTTTCGTCTCAGTCGTGATGATCTCCATCGGGCTGCGTGTCAGTCGCGGAGAGCTGCTCGGCATCCTGAGGAACCGCGCCCTGCTTACGCGCACCCTGCTGGCAAATTGCGTTCTCATACCGGCCATAGGCTTCCTGCTGGTTCGTATCTTCCCGCTGACCCCCGACGCAAGTATCGGCATCCTGCTGCTGGCCGCGATCCCGGGAACGCCGATCGCCTTGCAATTTACGCGAATGGCCAAAAAGCAACTGGCTTTCGCCGCCGCCATGGTCTTCGGGCTCTCGCTGGTGAGCCTCGCCATGATCCCGCTGGCGATCGAAGTGATGCCGGGGATGGCCCAGCGCGATCAACGGCCGATGCTGCTTCTGGTCACTAGCATTGTGCTTTATATTGCGCTGCCACTGTGCGCGGGTTTGTGGGTGGCGCGCCGCGCGCCGAAGATTGCCCACAGGCTGGTATTGCCGCTGGACGTTCTGGCCACGGTTGTCTTCATTTTTCTTATGTGGGGGACGCGCCTGATGCGCCGTGGAGCCTTCAATGCAATCCGGGGCCGCGGGACCATACTGGCGATGCTGCTGTTGCTGCTGCTGTCCATGTTGATTGGCTGGCTGATGGGCGGCCCCGACCGCGAGTCACGCCGGGTGTTGGCGACCTCCAGCGGCATGCGCAGTGTTATTGTCGTGCTGTACGTGGCGTGGTACTGCTTTCCGGGCACTAACGTTTACATGATCCCGATTGTCTACGTATCGCTGATGGTGCCCATGAACCTGCTTTTCCATCTGGCGTTCACCGGGTGGCACAAACTGCGGCCGGCGGGAGCAAAAAGCGGAGCCCTTGACTCGTAGGCGCTTGTTTGCGTAATGGCAAAGCAGCCGCGCAACCATCGTTCCGCCCGTCTGATAATTTGAGAATTGCTGGTGAAGTGCCGAAATAACGTTGGCTGCGGATTCAACGTGTCAATCTGTCAACCGTGGGTTTCCCCTGACGCATACGAGCCAGGGGCGTGACCGGATGATCGATTACCTGTTCTGCACTCGCCGTTTCTGCCAACAGGCCGCTACGCACAGAGAAACTATCTCCTTATGAATATTAAGTAGTATCACTGCCAATTGCTCTAATCTGCACATCCAGAAATGTTACGTCGTCGTCAAAGCGAATGCGGTTCGATGATGCCAGCAGTCTGTTTTCCAAATCAGCAAAGGCAAACTCCGAACAAGGATACTCGAGTTCTTCCAGGATGCGCTTGAGGCCCTCGGAGCCTATCTCTTCGCCATCGGAAGCAGTGATTTCAACAGCTCCGTCAGTAAAGAAAAGAAGTGAGTCGCCAGCATGCAAGGAAAGCACAGCTTCCTCATATACTGCGCCGCACATTAAGCCCAGTGGGAGGCCGCCAGCCTCGGGTTCTTCCCATGTACCGTCGACGTGCCTGATCAGTGGGTTTGGATTCCCCGCCCCGACCAGACGCGTCTCTCCTTGCCGGAGATCAAACAGGCCGCAAATGGCCGCCGCGAAGGGAGAGCTTTCTTCAATCAACTGCTCAAGACGATCGCCCACCACGCGCGCAAATTCAGTCGGTTTGAGCAACAACTCTCGATGGCTCGCCCACAAGGAACTCAGAAACATCGTATAAAGAGCGGCCGGAATACCGTGACCGGTGACATCCGCGAGGAGGAAGCCATAGTGATCCGGCGTCAGTGCTTCCACGGCAAAATAGTCTCCGCCAATTACATCTTGTGGAACATAGCGCGAGGTGAATTTTATACGGGGATCGTGAGGAAAACTGTTTTGCAAAGACAATTGCTGGATTTTGCGTGCACGGTCGATGTCTGCCATTTCGAGTGTAATTTCGCGAAACGTTTCTACTCAAGCGTTCTTCCTCGCCGCCCAGCGGGCCTTCATCAATGCCGATAATTTCTTCCTGGCAGCTGCACTCATCGGCCCGCGACCAGTTTTCGTCGAGGCCGGTGTGGCCTTCTTCGGTGCAGACTTGCCCTTCCATTTTGCCCAACGTTGTTTCATCGCCGCGGAGATACGCTTACGGGCGGCCGGGCTCATACGGCGACGTTTGGTGACACTCGCTGGCTTAGCCTGGCTGCCCCTAGATGGACGACCACGCCCTGCAGCTTGGGAACCTAGTCCTGTAAGAGCTGTAATAGCGTGCTCGAGACGACTAGCTTCCTGTCTAAGTTGGACTACTATGCTCTCAATGTCCATGTATATCCTTTCCTTGTCTTGAAGGTTAACCTCGACAATAGTATCACTGCGTTTACAGTTCATCGGCGTCGCGCGGATGGAACGGGTTGATTGGTTCTTTGCATGGTTTAGCTCGCTATCTATTCGGCGCCGCTGTCCAC
The DNA here is from genome assembly GCA_963798185.1 of uncultured Acidobacteriaceae bacterium. Taxonomy (GTDB): domain Bacteria; phylum Acidobacteriota; class Terriglobia; order Terriglobales; family Acidobacteriaceae; genus Bog-257. The sequence continues at coordinate 3,477 of CAWCSJ010000019.1, read as the reverse complement.
TCTTAGGTTGGGACACCGGAATGAGGCTCCGGGGGGCGTACGAGACAACCATCGAGTACCTATCCAAGCTGGTATCTTTGGAGTGAGGAATCTGGGGGTGGCGGAGCCCGTTCTGGGGCAGAGGGGAAAACCGTCCGGTGTGTCCGTCCTGTCGGCCGGAGGGAAGGTGGGGTAGTGCCCCAGAATGGTGCAGAAATGAACTTTATTTTGGGGTCGGCGTACTTTTTGGCCCTTTTTCTCTATACTATGGGATCATCCCCGTTACCAGATGGTTAACCTCTGTCGCCTAAGTCCCCGTAAGGTACATAAAGGTACATGAAAACCACGGTCCCCCCGCCTTCGGACTCGACCCCGATTTTGGCCGATAGTGACACTTTTCCGGTTCCGGGCGGCGGGGCGTAAAACTGGACTGCACCCCAAAACTGAGACAGGAGATTAAGGGGCCAGCTACATTGAACGGAGGAGAACAATGCTGGTGCCCCGACAACAATATTCCCGCGAATTGAAGATTGCCTGCATGCGCGAGATGGACTCGGGCAAGAGCATGGCTGAGATAGCTCGACAGTATCAGCTCAGTCCTAAACGGCTGGAGACCTGGAAAGCCGAATGGCGAGCCAAGGGCGAATTGGCATTTCCCGGCAAGGGCGCGCACCCCCAGCCTCGACTGGACGCTGAACGAATTGCTGAGTTAGAGCGCAAGATCGGCCAGCAGGCGATGGAGATTGATTTCTTAAAAAAAGTCTTGCAGCGCTTCAAGGAACGTCCCCTGCCACTCGCCGACAATGGCGGCAGCACATCTACCAGCAGGTCCAAGAAGCCAGCGAAACGAGGGCAGGCGTGAACCGGTTGTGTGAGCTTGCGGGCGTGAGCCGGGCCGGATATTACCGCTTTCGGCGGCGGCGTCCAGCGAGCGCCGACAGTATGGACTTGCGGAATGAGATCCAGCAAATCGCCCTGCGTTGGCCCGCCTACGGCTATCGTCGGATACATGCCGAACTGGTGCGCGGCGGCTGGAAGGTGAATCACAAATGCGTGCTGCGTCTGATGCGAATCGACAACTTGCTCTGTGTGCGGCGGCGCAAGTTCATTCTCACCACAGACTCCGGCCACAGCCTTCCTATCTACCCCAATTTAGCCAAAGGCTTGGTCTTGAACAGCATCGATCAGCTCTGGGTGGCCGACATCACCTACAGTACGCCCAGCCAACGTAGCCCGCCTTTATGGAGGTGCGTTGCTTGAGCATGTCTGGAATGCAGTGCTCGATGATTTTGCCATAAAGAGCCTGCCTTTTCTCTGCTGCGAGAGAAAATGAGCCGAAGCGGCGGTGACTTACCGACACTGGTAAGGTGACGAAGTCCGCGGGACACGGGGTTTGCGGCGAAGCGATTACGCCAAGATGAACCTCTAGGCTGAGCATGGGACGGTTGAGGAACACAAACCTGTTGAAACGCATCTGAGGGTTGAAACGTCACCCCTGCCAACATCGCTTAACAGGCAGGACGCGGATTGTCGCCGAACGTAAAGCTTGGGTTCGGTGACGCGAGTGACGACTGGATATGTAGGCTGGTCGGCAGGGAGCCACGGGGAGCGCGCAGCTAGACCGTGACGTTCGCGACAACTTGCAACAGGCAAGGATAAAGACTGCGACAGGCAACCTCGCCCATGTGTTGAGTCCAGCATGTGAACTGGGGAGGGCCTGCACGGATGCTAAGGAAGTGTGCCTCCGATGATGTGCAGGCTGACGGAGCCTCCGTAGTAGTCCGCGGCCGGGAAAGCCGGTCACATGGCGAAGGGAGGCAGTTGAAGTGGCTTGCTTGGTGAACTAACTGACTAAAGTGAGGTGAAGACCTTTGATAATCAGTGAAATGCAAAGCAAGCTGGCGACGTGGTCGATGGAGAACAGAGAGCGCAAGTTTGATCGACTCCTGAGACTGATTGCCGACAGGAACTGGCTGAGTGAAGCGGCGCGCATCACGCTGGTATCCAGCGGAGCGCGTACACCGGGTGTGGACGGAGTCGACAAGCGCATGATGGAAGCGAAACTCCAGCATGAGCTGACGACAATACGCGAGGAGCTATTGGCGGGATCATATGATCCGCAGCCTGCGCGTCGCGTGTATATTCCGAAAGCAAATGGAAAGCTCAGGCCACTTGGTATCCCGAGTCTGCGGGATCGAATCGTGCAACGTGCAATGCTGATGGTGATGGAACCGATCTGGGAGAGCGACTTTCACTCGGCCTCCTATGGCTTTCGGCCTGCACGTAGCGTACACCACGCGATTCGCACGGTGAGGCTTCAACTACAGGACGGAGATGAACGCAGTACTGCCGGACGCTGGGTTATCGAGGGCGACCTCGCCAGCTACTTCGACACTGTTCATCATCGCCTGTTGTTAAAGGGAATCCGTAAGCGCGTTGCCGATCAGCGCTTCCTTAACTTGCTCTGGAAGTTCATCAAGGCGGGTTGCGTTGATCGTGGTTTGTTTTGTGCCGCGAGCGAAGGTGTTCCTCAAGGGGGTGGGATTTCACCGCTTCTATCCAACATCATGTTGCATGAGTTCGATGTGTGGATGGAGAGGAATTACCTGAGCAAGAAGGTACGAAAAGATCGGTGGGCGTGGAACTTCGCGATTCTCAAGCAGCGTCCGATTGCTGTACGAGAACACCGGCAATGGAAACCTGCAATCTCTTACTGCCGGTACGCGGATGATTTTGTGATCGTTGTCAAAGGAACTCGGGAGCACGCTGAAGCAGTACGCGAAGCGTGCAGAGGTTTCCTTGAAGGCGAGTTGAAGCTCACACTGAATATGGAGAAGACCCATATCACACATGTGAACGACGGCTTCGTGTTCCTCGGTCACCGCGTTATTCGCAAGCGCGGACCACGTGGCCGCATGCGGCCCGTGACGACAATCCCGTGGGAAAAGTATCGGGGCTTTGCCGAGCGGCTGGTCAAGCAACTGTCAGGCAATTACAGCGTGAACCGGATGGATCTGATGGAGAGTCTGAACCGACAACTTGCCGGGTGGGCGGCTTTCTATCAATACACCGACTACACAGCAACCATGTTCAGAAAAGTGGACCGGACCGTCTTCTGGAAACTGGGCTATTGGCTTGCGCGCAAGTATCGGCGTAGCTTTAGGTCGCTGATGCGCGACCATGTCCGGCGTCCAGAGCTGGAACGTGCCAAGACATGGGTACTGAAGGGCCAAAACAGTCGGGGACGGTATGGAGAGGTGGCGCTTCGGCGTCTCATCACCAGCCGCAAAGGGCGTTTCACTTGGCGTACGCCATCCGAGAACCCTTACATCCTGCGCGATGAAACCCGCAAAATCATCGAATCGCGCTATGCTGACGTCACCTTTGCTATGAGCAACACTTGAACGGAGAGCCGGATGCGCTGAGAGGTGCATGTCCGGTTCGGGGAGGAGAAACAGGGAGATAGCTTTGACTACGCCCTGTCTCTTACTCCACTCC
>CAWCSJ010000018.1:0-87881 GCA_963798185.1 uncultured Acidobacteriaceae bacterium | reverse complement strand
ACGGTTATAAAGTGCACGCCAACCTTTTCCGGCCGTCATGGGCAGTTTGAAGCCAGTGCGTGGACGACTGCGCTCTGGGGCCGAAGTACAATTGAGCGATCGGAAAATTCGACATTTTTTTACAATTGATGAATTCAAAGCTTCTGTTTGCCTTGGGGCTCTTTTTTTGCCTGACGCCGTGGGCCTCACCGCCACTGGCTTTGCTGGCCGGTTTAATTTTCGGCGCAGTCGCCACGCATCCCTATAAAAACGAATCCACCAGCCTTTCGCGGGTTTTGCTGCAATCTGCCGTCGTGGGACTGGGGTTTGGAATGAACCTGCAAGAGGTGCTGCGCGTTGGCCGCAGCGGATTCCTGTACACCGCCCTGGGTATTGCCTTCGCGATGCTGGTCGGGACCGTGTTGGGCAAACTGATCTCAGTGCCGCCTCGGCCGGCATTTCTCATCTCCACCGGAACCGCAATCTGTGGGGGCAGCGCCATTGCGGCCGTCGGACCGATCACCGGCGCGACCGAGGACGAAATGTCGGTTTCGCTGGGCACGATTTTCGTGTTGAACTCGGTCGCACTGCTTACTTTCCCAGCCATCGGTCTGTGGCTGAACCTTTCGCAGACGCAGTTTGGATTATGGGCGGCCCTGGCGATCCACGACACCAGTTCGGTGGTGGGTGCCTCGGCGAAGTATGGCGCAGTGGCGTTGGCGGTGGGAACTACGGTGAAGCTGGCGCGCGCCCTTTGGATCGTGCCGGTGTCGGTTGCAACCGCGGTGGCCAAGGGCAGCAAGGCCCGCATCCGATGGCCTTGGTTCATCTTGTTTTTTTGTCTGGCGGCGCTGGCGAACACCTACTTCTTCCCCGGCGCCAAAGCCTACAGAGTCCTGAGTGACGCGGGCAAGCTGATGCTAATCATCACGCTGTTCCTGATCGGGGCCAGCCTTTCGCCGTCGACACTGCGGAGGGTCGGTCCGCGGCCCTTACTGCAAGGTGTGCTGCTGTGGATCGCGGTGGCAGTGGCGAGTTTGCTGGCGATCCGTGCTGGCTGGATTCGAATTTAGGTTGAAGGAAGGAATTTCTCGCTTGAAGCTCTCTTTCTATCGAGAACGAGTTATCTCGACATGGCTGATTGTCCTGCTGGTGGTAACTATGACCGCCTCGGCGGGTGCGCAGAACGCAACCCCGACCCATGTCGCCCAGTCAGCCCAGCCTTCAGGCCCGGGGAGTGCCGGCTCGGCTTTGTGCGCGACCTGTGTCCGCGAGAACCTGGAATTCCTGGCCGGACCTAAACTCAACGGCCGCGGCAGCGGCACCAGCGACGAATATCACGCCGCCGAATTCATCGCGAGCAAACTCTGGCAGTATGGCATTGCGCCCGCCGCGGAGAACCAACAGTACATCCAAACCGCGACGGTGGAATCGCGCACCGCGAGCGAGGCGCCGGTGCTTTCCTTCAACGCCGTAGAAGGCGCCAGCTCGCAACCCATCGTGTGGACGCACGGAAAAGAGATTGTGGCGTTCCAACTCGCGGAGCCAGTGGTGCAAGGGCCCTTGCAGAAATTGGACCTGACGCAGACCACGACGTCGCCAAACCTGGTGCGAGATGGCGCTGTGGTCCTGCTGAAGGTAAAACCCGAAACCAGCATGAAAGATTTTCAGGCCGCGTTGCAGCCATATGTGGGGAGCAAAGCCGCAATCGTGATTGTTTCCGAAGTGCCGGGTTTGCAGGCGACCATCGACCGCCTGGCGAAGCGGTTACCCAGAGCGCAGCAGAGGATGGGCAATAAACCGGCGGGTCCAGCGGTCATCTTCGCGCGCCCCAATGCGACGGAGCAACTCTGGGCGCTGGCCGACGGCACCACCGTCAAGCTGCACGCGCCAATGACGCCATGGAAAACCTCACACACCTGGAACGTGCTAGGCAAGATTGTTGGCACCAGCGAGAAAGACCAGATCGTCTTGCTCAGCGCTCACCTTGATCACCTGGGAGTGAGGGATGGCCAGACTTACCCTGGGGCCGATGATGACGCCTCTGGAACCGTGGCGGTGATGGAGTTGGCGCGCTCGATGGCTGCCCAGCGAAAACCATTGCGTACCGTCGTGTTTGCGCTATGGGGCAGTGAAGAGGCGGGCATGATTGGCTCGCGATACTTCCTGGAGAATCCGACGCTCGAGTTAAAGAATGTTGTGGCGAACCTGGAATTCGAGATGATTGCCCGTCCCGATCCGAAGGTGGCACGCGACCAGCTATGGCTGACGGGATGGGAGCGTAGCGATATGGGTCCAAAGCTTGCCGAACATGGCGCCCAACTCGTTGCCGACCCGCATCCCGAGCAGAACTTTTTTTCGCGCTCCGATAATTATGCGTTGGCAAAAGAGGGAATTGTGGCACAGACGGTGTCGAGCTATGGATTGCACAAGGATTATCACCAGCCCACCGACACTCTGACGAAGGTGGACTGGCAGCATCTGGACAGTGCGATCGGGTCGATGATCTCTCCCATAACCTGGCTGGCCAACAGCGCCTTTGCGCCGAAGTGGAATGCCGGGCAGAAGCCGTAAAACAGTTGCCAGTTGGTAGTTATTTTCCTGCGACCAGGAACTCGTGGCGAGGTGGTCTTTTCTGGATGATCAACGCCGGAGCCTTACGTTCCTGAAGCGGTACGTTTCCCAAATCTGGTTTTCATGCACCATCGTAACCCCTCCTCAAAGGAAATTAAGCTTCCACTTAGCACATGGGGCGGTAGGCTCAACTTGAGTGAGCTGTGCGGCCCGTGGAACAGCTCGTCAAGCTGGAGGAGCAGTGCATTCCGACATCGAGAGCTTGGACAGTCAAAGCGCATCGCAGAGCGACGCCGACCCTCACGAAGAGCGCGTGGAAGATAGCTTGGTTCAGGGCACGCTATCGAAAAACCTCGGCGAAGAGCCCATAGAACCACTGAAGACATCGCTGCAGGACAGCCGGCAACTTGCGACAGGACTGGGCATTTCATTCGCGGTGCTGATTATCATTTTATTGGCAACCGCATACTTGACGTTGGATCGCATGCGACGCATGAACGCAAGCGCGCACGACACGCTCAACGAAAGCCTGCTCGAACTGCAATTGGCACAGGACGGGCTGCGTTACTCCAGCCAGAACAGCCGAACCACCATGCAGGTTTTCCTGGTGCAGCGGCCAGAGGCGATTGACGAACTGCTGGCCCGCCGGGCAGAAAACAGCCGCAAGATATCCACCCTCATTCAGGCCCTCGAGGGCCGTTGTGAATCCGGCGAGGAGAAGCGCCTGCTGGAATCGGTGAAAGAAACCAGGAATACTTACGTTGGCAGTTACGAGCGAGCGCTGCACTTGCTGCTGATCGAGAAAAGACGGGAGGCTGCGACGGCCTTGATGATCGAGCAAACCACGCCTGCTCTGCACCGATATCACTCAGCCTGGGACGAGTTCCTGCGGTTTCAGGCCGCACAGGTCCGGATGGCGACCGAGCAAGCCAAGCAGCAGGAAGTCACAGCTCAGCGCATTCTGCTTCTTTCCATCGTGATTGTGGGCGGGCTGGCGGGAGCCATCGCCATCTTTGCTACCCGCAGAGTGGCACGGGTGGTGGCATCGCGGATGCGCGCGCAGGAAAAATTGTTTGCGCTGAACAGCGAACTTGAGCAGCGGGTCGCGAAGCGTACCCAGGAATTGGCGCATGCGGATGATCAGTTGCGCGGGTCCTTAAAAGAACTCTGCGACTACACCCATGATATGGAAGCCATCAACGAACTGGTGGAACTGCTACAGTCATGTGTGACGCTGGATGAGGCGGGCCAGCAGGCCTCGCGCGTGTTGCAACAGTTCTTTCCCTCGGGGTCGATGTTGATGCTGAACCCATCGCGGAACCTGCTGGAAGTGACTCTCAGTTGGGGCTCCCGGGCAGCAAAGGAGGGGCCTTTTGCTCCCGACAGCTGCTGGGCTTTGCGCAAAGGATGCGTACACCTGGTGCAGCCCAATAACTTTAGCCTGGCCTGTAAGCATATTGACCAAACGTCCGCCTGCGGCCATCTCTGCGTTCCGATGGTCGCGCATGGCGAATCTTTGGAAGTGCTTAGCATTGACGATCCAGACTTGTACGATTCCACTTCTCATCCCGGTGGGCCTCAGCGCAAGCAGGAAATGGCAATTACGATAGCAGAGCAAATTTCGCTGGCTTTTGCCAACCTCACGCTGCGGGAGACGTTGAAATTCCAGTCCGTCCGCGATCCTCTGACGGGGCTATTTAATCGTCGTCACATGGAGGAGTCATTGGAACGGGAACTGCTGCGCGCCGCCAGAAATGCAAAGCCAGTGACGGTATTGATGATTGACATCGATCATTTCAAGCAATTCAACGACAGTTTTGGACACGACGCGGGCGACATCGTGCTGCAGGAATTGGGAACTGCTTTCAGCTCCTTCACGCGGGGCGGTGATATTGCTTGCCGTTACGGGGGCGAGGAGTTCCTGCTGATTCTGGCCGAGGCCAGTCTCGAGACTGGTTACGAACGGGCAGTCAAGCTAAAAGAGCAAGTGGCGAGCCTGCAAGTCCGCCATCGCGGGGAGACTTTGCGGCGGATTACGGTATCCGTCGGAGTCGCCGCATTTCCGCAGCACGGCACAACCGCCACACAGATTGTCAGATTGGCAGACCAGGCGTTGTATCGCGCTAAAGCCGAAGGCCGGGACCGAGTGGTAGTCGCCGCAGTAGCCGCCCCCGACACTCCTTCTCTCTGCGTTGCCAGCTCGACTTAGACGTTGGCCTGCTCCAGCACCTGCGAAAGCTCTTCCCACTCCGCAATCAGAGAGGGCAAAGCCGCGCGACGCTGGGCCAGCAAGTCGGTCCAACGCGCCGTCTCTTCCGGGCTGACAAACGATTGCAATTCGCGCTCGCACTCGGCGATACCGCTCTCCAGTTGCGCGATCTCTTCCTCGACCTGCTTGCAACGCTCTTCCATTTGCTTGCGCTTGATCGGGTTCACGCGCTTCTTCGAGGCGGGCTTTTGTCCCGCATAGCCAGGAACATCTGACAATGTGGGAGTCCAGTCAGCAGGAGTGCCGTTTGCCGGGGAAGAAGCGTTATCGGATGCGCCGGCCCGCTGCTTGCGCCAGAGATAGTCTTCGTAATTGCCGGGAAAGACTTCAACCCGGCCATCGCCGATCTCGAAGACGCGGGTGGCCAGCTTGTCGATAAAGTAGCGGTCATGGGAGACGAAAACCACCGTGCCGTTGTACTTCTCCAACGACTCCAGCAGCACGTCTTTAGCGCGCAGATCGAGGTGGTTGGTAGGCTCGTCGAGCAGCAAGAAGTTCGACGGATGCAGCAGCATACGGGCCAAAGCGTAGCGGTTGCGCTCGCCGCCCGAAAGCACGCCTATCGGCTTGAACACGTCGTCTTCGGAAAAAAGGAAGCAGCCGAGAACGCCGCGTAATTCCGTCATCGACTTCTGCCCTGCCACGTTCGAGAGATCGTCGAGCATGCGCTGCGTAGGGGCGAGTTCCTTGTATTGGTCCTGTGCAAAATAATCTGGTTCCACATTGTGGCCCAGCTGCAGTGACCCTGCGGTGAGCGGTTCGATGCCAGCCAGAAGCTTGATCAGCGTCGATTTTCCGGCGCCGTTCACGCCGACCAGCGCAATGCGATCGCCGCGCTGAATGGTGAACTCCACGTCGCGGAAGACCTCTTTCGCGCCATAGCTCTTTGCCACGCCGGCACACTCGACGACCACCCGGCCGCTGGGATGGGGCTGAGGAAAGCTGAAGTGGATGGTCTTCTCGTCCGGTGGAATCTCGATGCGCTCAATCTTCTCGAGCTCTTTGATGCGACTTTGCACCTGTTTCGCTTTGGTCGCCTGAGCGCGAAACCGATTGATGAAAGCCTCAAGCTGCTCGATGCGGTCACGCTGGTTTTTGTAAGCCGCCACCAGCGAGTCGCGGCGCTCCTGCTTCTGCTGCAGATATTTCTCGTAATTGCCGCTGTAGAACTGCACCCGCTTGTTCCATATTTCGACGATGCGATCCACGGTCACGTCCAGGAAGTAGCGGTCGTGCGAGATTAGAAGATAGGCAAACGGATATTGCAGGAGATATTGCTCCAGCCAGTTGCGAGTCTCCAGATCAAGGTGGTTGGTGGGCTCGTCGAGCAGCAGCAGGTTGGGTTTGGCCAGCAGCAGCTTGGCCAGCGCGATGCGCATTTGCCAGCCGCCGGAAAACTCTTCCGTCCGCCGCGTCCAATCTTCCTTGCGGAAGCCCAGGCCGTCGAGGACAGTACCAACCTGCGAATCGAGCGCGTAGCCGTCGCGCATGCGAAACTCGCCGGTGATGCGCTGGTAGCGATCAGCCACTTGCGCGTACTCGCTGGACGTGTGGTCCAGTTCACCCATCTTGTGGGCCAACTCTTCCATTTCCTGTTCCAGAGAACGCAGATCGCTGAACACCGACATGCACTCGTCGAACACGGTGCGGCCGGAGAGCTGTAGACCATCCTGCGGCAGATACCCGAAGGTCATGTTCTTGGCGGAAGTGACGGTACCGTAATCAAGCGATTCGAGTCCGCCGAGAATCTTGAGCAGGGTTGACTTGCCGGTGCCGTTGGCGCCCACCAGTCCGACGCGATCGCGCGGAGTGATGAGCCAATCGAGATCATTGAAGAGGAGCTTGGGACCGAAACGTTTCCCGGCGGAAGAGAGCTGGATCATGGCGGGGCGCTAGTTGCTCTTCTTCTGGCCCCGGAGAATGCGCTCGTCGATGGGCTTGCGGCCGGCAAAGCCCTCCTGGGTGCCGTGCCAATGGGTGAGCTTCTTTTCGCCCAGCTTCCAGCAGAGCAGGATGACTTCTTCACCCACGACGCAGGGAAAATCGAGCAAGCCGATATCGAGGTCCTTCACCTGGACGCCGGTGGCGTCGATCTCGGCGACCGCATCTTTAGCGCGCTGCACCGCCTTCTCGCGTTCAGCCTTGCGCCGGGCCACCGATACCACGTCAACCAGCGTGCCGCCGTTAATGAAGATGCGGTTGGCCAGCGATTGCAGCTCGCCATCCACTTCTTCGATCAGCGCCTTGGCCTGCATGGCGGAGCGGAGCAGCGACTCCAGCACCGGTAATAGTGTCTCGGCTTCGGAAACTGTGAATGTGCGTGCCATATCTATACTTCCCAACTTGGCTTGACTGCGCGCCTCGTGGCGAATCACCATGCGGCGGCGATAGGCCCGCAGGTCTGACCAAGAGCGCGGAACACGCCGCCAATACTTTTCTCGTGGACGTTTGCGAATGATCACTGTATCTCTAACATTCTATCAAGCGCCACACGTGCCCACTTCTTTACGTTGTCTTTTACTTTGATCTGAAAACACGCCGCCAATACTTTTCTCGTGGACGTTTGCGAATGATCACTGTATCTCTAACATTCTATCAAGCGCCACACGTGCCCACTTCTTTACGTTGTCTTTTACTTTGATCTGATTGACGATGTTGCCGTCCACCAGGTTTTCCAGGGCCCAGCACAGGTGTTGGGGCGAGATACGGAACATGGTCGTGCACAGGCAGCCGGAATCGTCGAGCGTGATGACGCGCTTGTCTGGATTTTCCCTGGCCAGGCGGTTCACCAGGTGAATCTCGGTGCCGATGGCGAATGACGAGCCTGCGGGCGCCTGCCGTACGACTTTGATGAGGTAATCGGTTGAGCCGATTCCGTCAGCTTTCTGGCAGACTTCCCACCGGCACTCGGGATGAACCATGACCTGGATGCCGGGATAGCTTGCGCGCACTCTATCGACATGCTCCGGTAGAAAACGCTGGTGCACCGAACAGTGTCCCTTCCACAGAATCACTTTGGCCTTGCGCAGTCGCTCAGCCGTCTGGCCACCTTGCAGCATGTAGGGGTCCCAGACCACCATTTCATCCAACGCAATGCCGCGTGCGTAACCGGTGTTGCGTCCCAGGTGCTGATCAGGCAGGAAGAAAATCTTGCCGTTGCGGCGGAGCCCCCAGTCGAAGGCGCCCTTGGCATTGGATGACGTGCAGACCATGCCTCCGCGTTCGCCGCAGAATGCCTTGATGGCTGCGGTAGAGTTCATGTACGTGATGGGCGTGATGCCGGCGCCTTGGCCGTCGGTCACACCGAGGTTGACGAACTGCTCCCAGGCGTCTTCGACCTGCGAGATCTCAGCCATATCGGCCATGGAACAGCCGGCGTTCAGGTCAGGCAGGATGACTGCCTGCCCGGGACGCGCCAGAATGTCGGCGCTCTCCGCCATGAAGTGCACGCCGCAGAAGACGATATACCTGCCTTTGGCCTGTGCCGCTACCCGCGACAGCCGATAGGAATCGCCACGGCAATCGGCGAAGCGCACGACTTCATCGCGCTGATAATGATGACCAAGAATGATGCACTCGCTGCCCAAAGTAGCTTTGGCGTCCGCAATGCGGGCGTCCATGGAGCTATCCGGGAGTACAAGATAGTTTTCGAGCGAGCAGGATACCGCTTCGATAATCGGTGCTGTAGCCACTTTATTGTCTCTGCCTTCAGTCCCAGCTGCGCGGCTCCGTTTGGTTCGGAATCTCACGCCCCGGAACGGGGATGTTGAAAGCTGACCCGCGGCTCCAGTAGATCCACTGCGCCTACTGCGCCCGACCTACGGGGATGTTGAAGCTACAGGTTGACGCTTCTTTACGACTCACTCTATTCGATGACCTGGACAGCGCGCACGTTACAAAAAGACGAACCGTGCCTAAACGACATTGCCAAGCTGCTCACACAACGCTGTGACCAGAACCGAACAATCTATTGTGGCGCGTTGATAGGGTTAATGCAAGGGGAAGCAGCACTCAGCGGTCAGCATTCAGTCAGCCCGCGGGTGCCGCCTGCAAGGGTGCTCTTATCCCCCGATATGCACCATCGTCCTGGATGCCGGCACGAAGCCTGGTTCGCCGATATGGTGGCGCTCCTCCTTGTGCTCGACGGCATGCACGATGAACTCGACCATCTCTTCGTCCCTGGCGCCTTTCGCCATCAACCCAGCCAGATCGTGCTCGCGCACTGAGAACAGGCAGGTGCGAATCTTGCCGTCGGAGGTGACGCGGATTCGGCTGCAATGCCCGCAGAACGGATGCGATACCGGTGCGATGATCCCGATTTCGCCAACGCCGTCGTCGAAGACATAGCGACGGGCGGTCTCACTGCGCGCGTGGCCGATTTCGCGCAGCGGCATGAACTCGGCCATGCGCCGCACAATCTCATCCAGGGTCACGACGATCGCAGGCGACCAGACGCGATCTTCTTCCAGCGGCATGAATTCGATGAAGCGGACGGCAACACCCTCCTCGCGCGCGAAGCGGCCGAAAGCGGTGATCTGATCGTCGTTGAAGCCGCGCATCAGGACGCAGTTAATCTTGACCGGGCTTAGCCCAGCATTTTGCGCGGCACGTACTCCGGCCAGCACACGTTCGTAACCGTTCGGCACGCGCGTGATGCGCGCGAATTCTCCTGCATCGACGGCGTCCATCGAAACCGTGACCCGCGTCAGGCCAGCGTCGGCAAGGGACTGCGCCATCTCGGCCAGCAGATGTCCGTTGGTAGTGATGGCGATATCAAGCGGCTGGCCTGCAAAAGTGCGCATGCGACCGAGGTCGCGGACCATCTCCACCAGACCTCTGCGCAGCAACGGCTCGCCGCCGGTGAGGCGAACCTTGGTGATTCCCAGCCCCACGAACACCCGCGCCATGCGAAGGTAATCGGCAATGGGCATCTCGGGAAATTGCGGCCCACCGGTGCCCGAGCGGCAATAGACGCAGCGGTAGTTGCAGCGATCGGTGATGGAGATTCGCAGGTCGTTGATGCGCCGCCCGAATTTGTCGGTGAGGAACACAGTAGTCAGCTCTCAGCCGTCAGCTTTCAGCTAAAACCTGTACTGTGCAAGGAAGGGACAGCAGACCTAGCGCGCAGGGAACCACAGCGCTGCGGATCGTTTCCTTTCCAAGCACGGGAGGCATGGCCGTTTCCCGCCACACCCTCGGTTCCGCAACTTAGCTCTTAGCATTTAGCCCTTAGCTCTTAGCAGTCTGCCGAAGAGCGAAAAGCGAATGGCGAAAAGCGAAATCGCGGAACACCGCCGCCGCAGCCTTGGGTATACCGTTAGGCCACGGAGGTCGGAAACAGTAACTTCCGATTATAAATGATTGCCGCAGGAGAAAGCAGCACGAGAAAAGGAAATGCCTTCAGCAAAGCCTTTCCTAAGCATCCGCGAAGAGCGAACGGCCAAAAGCGAATAGCGAATAGCGGCCCCTATCACATCCCGTCGTAGTTCGGCCCGCCACCGCCTTCCGGCGGCACCCAGGTGATGATCTCGTACGGGTCCATGATGTCGCAGGTCTTGCAGTGCACGCAGTTTGATGCGTTCAGATGGATTTGCCATCCGCTGCGAGTGTCGGCGGCCTCGACCATCTCGTAAACGTTGGCCGGACAAAAATTCTTGCAGGGGTTGCCGTACTCTCTTACGCAGCGCTCGTTGCAGATGTCGGTATCGTGGATCACGAGATGCGCGGGCTGGTCTTCTTCGTGCTTGGTGCCGGAGTAATACACATCTGTCAGCTTGTCGAAAGTCAGCTTGCCGTCGCCCTTGGCGGGACCAATGATACGAGCCTCCGGGCCGCCGTCCGCGGGAAGCCGCTTCAACGGTTCCATGCGACGATGTCCGGCTTCGTTGGTGTAATGCGCGTGCAGTCCGCGGCCACCCGTGAACTGCTGGATGCCCGCGTGAAACATGCCCGACACGAACCCGCTCTCGAAGCCCTGGTGGAAGTTGCGCACCGGCCAAAGTTCGGTCTTGATCCAGCTTTTTTCCACGCGATCCTGGAATGTCCCCAACAGGTTAAGCGAGAAATCGCCCTTCACCATGCAATCGAAGGCGGTCTCGGCCGCCAGCATTCCGCTCTTGATGGCGAGATGAATTCCCTTCAGCCGCTGTGAATTCAAGAAGCCGGCAGAGTCGCCGAGGACCATCCAGCCATCGCCCACCAGCGGCGGAATGCACCACCAGCCGCCATAGGGCAGCGACTTGGCGCCATAGCGCACCATCTTACCGCCCTCCAGCAGCCCGGAGATGAATGGGTGTTTCTTGAATTCCTGAAGCACGCGCTGGGGATCAAGGCGCGGATCACGATAGTCGAGGCCGGTAACGAAGCCCAGCGATACCAGATTGTCTTTGGCGCCGTAAATCCATGCGCCGCCATACTCGTGGAAAGTCAGCGGGTAGCCCATGGTGTAGATGACTTCGCCAGGCGCGACGCGGCCAGCGGGCAGCTCCCACAGCTCCTTCACTCCCACACCATAGGTTTGCGGATTGCGTGCCTTATCGAGTTGGAAGCGTCCGATGAGTTGCTTGGTCAGCGAGCCGCGCGTACCTTCTGCGAGAATCACAACCTTGGCTTTCAAATCGTAGCCGGGCTCAAAGTTAGACTTGCGCTCGCCGTTCTTGTCTATGCCTTTGTCGTCGGTGCGCACGCCAATTACGCGCCCGCTTTCAAAAAGCAGTTCGGAGCCGGCAAAGCTAGTGAAGATCGTGATCCCCGTCTCTTCGACCTTACTGCCCAGCCACTTCACGAATTTGTTGATGGAGATAACGTAGTTTCCATGATCGCGCATGGGAGGAGGCGTAATAGGAAACTTGAACTTGCCGGTGGGGGTAAGGAAGTAGACCGCCTCTTTCACTACTGCCGCATCCAGAGGCGCTTCCTTCTCAAAGTCAGGCAGCAACTCGCGCATGGAGCGAGGGTCGAGCAACGCGCCCGACAGACAGTGTGCTCCTACTTCCCTGGCCTTCTCCAGAACATAGATATTCTCTTTCGTCAGCTGCGCGTCAGGGTGGCTGGCATTGTGTTGGTCGATGAGTTGCGAGAGGCGCAAGGCGCAAGCCATGCCGGCGGGCCCTCCGCCAACGATTACGACATCAGCTTCCATTACAGGGCGCTCGACATTCTCGAGCGGTTTACGAAAAACGATCATTAGGCCTTTCCAAAAAGAATAATCTTTATCCTAATTTATTTATTCTATCGTTACTGGGCGGTGGCAACATTCTGACATTGTCAGACCCGCGTTGCAGAATTCTAGAAACGCAATTTCCCCAAGGGTACAAAATAGGATGTACGCAAAAAGAAAGGCGCAAGTTCATGCGCCCGTCTCTAACTCTGTTAAGAATCCACCGCGTGAGTGCTAAGCGCCTTTCGCCTTTTTTATTTCTTCGATCAGTGGCGGAACTATGTCGAACAGATTGCCGACCACGGCAACATCGGCAATCTCAAAGATCGGCGCCTCCGCGTCTTTATTGACGGCAATTATCGTGCGCGCACCTTTCATCCCCACTACGTGCTGAATCGCACCGCTGATGCCGAGCGCGAGATACAACTTGGGCGCAACGGTCTGTCCGGAAGATCCCACCTGCCGATCCATGGGCAGCCAACCGGAATCACAAATCGGACGCGACGCTGCGATCTCGCCGCCCAGTACCTCGGCCAACTGCCGCGCAATTTCGATGTTCTTCTGCTCCTTGATGCCGCGGCCGACCGCGACAATGATAGCCGCCTGGGTTAGATCAACGGCTTGCTTTGCCTCTTTGAACGGAGCCTCGGGCTTATTGCGGACAACACCGTCGGGCACGTCGACATTGATTGTTTCCACCGGAGCCGCCGCGTCACCTTGTGCGACCTGGTCGCCACGAAATGCGCCATTCTGAAAGGTGGCGAAATGCGGAGTCTCTCCAGCGAAAGCCACGTCCGCGGCGAACTTTCCCTGGAACATCTGGCGAGTGAACCGCAGGTTGCCGCCTTCATACTTGTAGCCGACGGCATCGCTGATGAGGGTACGATTCACTGCGGCAGCCAGCTTGGGAGCGAAGTCGCGCACCTGATAAGTGTGCGGCATCAATACGAGCTTGGGTTGTTTCTGCTCGATGAAGGGTTGCAGCGCGGCCACAAAGCCATCGGCCGTGTAAGGGTCAAGCTTGGCCGACTCGAGGTCGTACACCTGCGACACCTTTGTTGCCGCGATTTCTTTGGCGATGTCGCCGACGCCGCTGCCCACAACGGCCGCTTCCAGCGTCCAACCAGTTTCAGCGGCGATCGCCTGCGCACCGGTGATGGTCTCCAAGGAAACACGATTTAACTTGCCTTCGCGTTGCTCTACTACAACCAGGACAGTGTCTGCCATTGCGATCCGATCTTATCTGTCATTGCTACATAGCCTCCGCGGCGATGGTCACGCTTACGAAACCACCTCCGCAACAGACCCAATTACCGATTACGGCGTCGTATGCGAGCGCCCACAATGTTCAGCAGCAAGCCCGCTGCGACCAGCACGGCGGCGATGATCTCGAACCGTGTTTCTCCCAGCTTGCGTGCGGCCGGCTGAAAGAACATTACGAGAAATGCGAACAGCACCAGGACCCAGCCAATGATCATGCAGGCGGAACCGGTTTCGCGTTTCTCTTCCGACGATGGCATGGTCGCCTCCTGCCCGCCACTGCGGGCGCGCCGACTTGCCACTTTCACGCCCAAACTTCGCACTAGCGTGCCGTCGCCCGATCAGGCGACTTGATTCTCTTCCGCATCCTCGCGTCGCTGCTGCGCAAGCGTATGCTCTAGTTCGCGGTGTCCCAATCGAGTAACGCCGACAGCTCGCCGATAACGGGTACCCATCATCACCAGCACCAGACCCAAAACGCCCTCGATGCCTAGCCATATCGGCCAAAACCAAGAACCGTTGCGCAGACTGATGAAGAAGAACACGCCCAGAATCGCGTCCATCCAAAGCAATAGCCAGCCAACTGTCAGCAAAACAGAACCGAGGCGGCGGTTCTCAACCGTGTTGTCAATGGCAACCTGATCGCGATCAAATCCTGGCATAGACGAACTCCTTTCGTCATAGGTTCACCCGTTTAGATGCCAAATATGAACGGGGTTGCAAAAGCTTTAGCCAGCCGCGATTGCAGGCGCCAAACAACACTTGAATAGTAAAGATCAGGAACGCACTCTTTCGATGCGTTGCGGCCAGAGCCGCTTGAATAGAGCTCAAATCACGCGCAATTCATTGCGCAGCTTGTCCATCAGCTTCTTGGCGATTTCTCCCGGAGGTCCTTCCAGCACTTCGGTCTTCTTGGTCTTCTGCGGGATGTAAAGTTTCTCGATCTTCTGCAGGTTTACGCCGAGGGCGGGCTTGACGTCGTCGAAGCTGATTTTCTTGAGCGGCTTGTTCTTTGCCTGCTTGATGCCGATCAAGGTCGCGTATCGCAACTTGTTGATGCCCGACTGGATGGTAAGCAGGGCTGGCAGCGGCATATCAACAAATTGAAAGAACCCCGCTTCGAGTTCGCGTTTCACCCGGATGCCGCTGTCGCTCTTTTCGATTTGCATGATGATGGTGGCGTGCGGCCAGCCCAGCAGTTGAGCCAGGATGACGCCGGTCTGTGCAAAGCCATAGTCATCGGATTGCAAGCCCGTGAAGATAAGATCGAAGCTTTCGTCCTTGATGGCCGCGGCGAAAGCCTTGGCAGTGTTAAACGCATCGAGAGTAACGAAGCCGTCGCCTTCAAGGTGAATGGCGCGGTCGGCGCCCTTGGCCAAGGCTTCGCGTAACACTTGCTGCGCCCGCGCCGGGCCGCTGGTGATCACTACCACCTCGCCCCCGTGTTTCTCCTTCTGCCGCAGCGCTTCTTCCAGGGCGTAGGCGTCGGGCTCGTTCACTTCGTAGGACACATCTTCGCGAATCCACGTGCCGCCCTCATTTAACTTGAGCGGTGCGTCCTTCTGCGGAACCTGCTTCATGCAGACCAGGATCTTCACCAGAAACTCCTAACCCTTCACAGAATGTTTCAGCACATACTGTGAAACAGGCGAGTATAAATGAGCGGAGCGAGGATGGGAAACGGGCGAGCGTAGGAGAGTTTCGGAATGGGAATCGCCAATGCGAATGCAGCGCGCAGCATTATGGCTGTTCGGTGAGAAGAAGAACACCTTCCGCAGAAGCAGCACTTTTCAGATCCGCGTCCAATGTGGCGAGCGGGAGGCCCTTGCGCTTTGCGAGCTCCAGATAGGTTGCGTCATAAACCGTCAGTCCGTATTGCGCACACAGGGCGAGAACTGCCTTAGCTTGGAGAGGCAAGAGAGGTGGTTCAACCTCAATCGGCAAAGCCGCTAACGCATCCCAGAACAATTCTGGGCGGCCCGGTTGAATGCGCTTTCTCCGAAGCGCCATGAGCATTCCGTTGGAGATTTCGGTAGGCCAGTGTGCCGGAACAACAATCGCATCTCCAGAGCGAAGGCGATCCAAAAGACTGTCGGTCCAAGCCGTGGCTTCATCTTCAAAGCACCACGGCAGGATGACCGACGCATCCGCAATAAATATTGCCATTAATACTTGTGGCCTTCATGAATCAGGTCCTTGATCTTCAGACCGCCCAACTTGTTGCCTTTGCGCAACTCTCGGATATTCTCAATGGCCTCGGCGACAGACCGCCCATTGGCCCGCTCGGCAGGCCGTTTCGCCTGTTTCACCAAGAGATCTCTCAAGTACTCGGGAAACGCCACACCACACGCTTCCGCCTGAGCCGCTAACTGACTCTCAATCTCAGGTTGTAACTCTATCTGAATCATGTCGCCTCTACTTCAAAAGTTTACACTTTTCCGAAACCGGGCCAAATCGGCTGCCTCACCGCCGCTCATATTTTCGCCCGCTCACCTTCCAGGAGCTTTTTCTTGCGTTCAATACCCCAGCGATATCCTGCGAGGTGGCCATCGCGGCGCACGACGCGGTGACACGGCACCGCCAGCGCCACAGGATTCGAAGCGCAAGCGCGAGCCACGGCGCGGACTGCCTTCGGATCGCCTACCTCGCGCGCGATGTCGGTGTAGCTGCGGGTTTCGCCGCAGGGAATACGTTGCAGCGCCTCCCAGATTTTTCGCTGGAAGGCGGTGGCGCGCACATCGAGTGGGAGATCGATTGTGGTCTTGTTGCCGCCGAGGCTGGCCAAGAGTGGCTCGATGTATCGGCGCATGGCGGCATCATCACGCAGCAAGGTCGCAGCGTGGAATTCATTTCGCAGGCCGTGCTCCAACTCGGTCACGCTCTCGCCAAAGCGCACCACGCACAGACCACGCTCGGTGGCAGCAACCAGCATCCTTCCCAGCGGAGTCGGCGCGATCGCGAATGTGATGCTCGCCCCCGCACCACCCCGCCGATACGTGCCCGGCGTCATGCCAAGGTGCTGATCGGACTTCTCGTAGAGACGGCTGGGCGAGCCGAAGCCTGCTTCGTACAGAGCGGTCGTCACATCTTCTCCTTTGCGCAATTCGGTCTTGACCTGCTGCATGCGGCGCGCCGATTGGTACTCGCGCGGACTGAGACCGGTTGCGCGCTTGAACAGCCGCTGCAGGTGAAATGGGCTAAGCCCGACCCGCTTGCTGAGTTGCGCGAGCGTAACGATCCCCTCGGCATGGTCGAGCAACTGACGCGCCCGGAGCACGTATTGTGCCTGGGCGGAGATTTCCGTCGGCTTGCAACGCAAGCAGGCGCGGTAACCGGCGCGTTCGGCTTCACGCGGATCGGGAAAAAACTCAACCGAGTCGCGCCGCGGGCGACGGCTGGGACAAGATGGCCGGCAATAAACGCCGGTGGTACGCACTGCGAACACGAAGCGTCCGTCCTGCCGGGCATCGCGCGCCATCACTTGTAGCCAATGGTTTTCGTTCTGAAGTTCGGTTTCCATGGTCACAGCGTACCTCCGGCCTGGGGACGCCGCTATCCGGCCCTTGCGGGCAAAGCGTTTAGACAACGCCTTCCCTTTCGCAGCGCCGGCGCGTGCCCGGCCGTGCACGGTTGCCTTCGAACTAGTCCCAATCTTTCTCATGCTCCCTGACGTCGTGCAGGCTCACTTTCAGCCCTTTGGCATACCAAATGTCGAACTTCTCTAACGCATAGGGATACTCAAAGTGTCCAGCCCATTCGGCGTGCTCGGTAATGCTCTTGAGGTGCTCAGGATGGTCTTCGTCGACTACGATAATGCTCTCGCCGGTGTAGCCATGAACTCCCCAATACCAGTAATTCTGATGAAAGCAAATGGCCGGCGGCAAGCCGTATTTTGGGCCGAAATAGTCAATCGCACCAGCCTGCCCGTAATCGCTCGTCTTGATCGCAGTCTTAGCTTGCACGTCGGGTGGCAGGCTGTGATAGATGCGCGCCACCTCGACCACCATGGCTTCCCACCCCAGCTCGTCGGAATAATACTGCGGCAGCGGGGAACGCGCGTGGCTGTGCTCACTAATCGGCGGCGTGAAGTGAATAGCGTGTATGAACGCAACAAATCGGTCAGGGCTGAGTACCGGCGCCAGCAGAGGAAGGAATACCAGTGCTGGAATCAGTAGTATGAGAACGAAGGCAGGCTTCAGCCAAGCATGTCCGGTGCGCTCGATCCAGCTTTCGCAGGCAACGCTTCCGGCCGCGAAAAGCATAGGATAGGCGGGAGCAGCGTAGTAATCCTTGCCATGCAAGGTCATGAAGACCGCGAGGGTGACCAGGTAGGCCCAGCCAAGAGTGCGGTATCGTCTGCCCTCGCGGCCAAAGAACAGCCAGCCTAATCCGGCCAGCCACAGCGGGAGCGCAAACGGATTCACCATCAGGATCTGCTCAAGGATGAACTGCACCGGATTTAGCGCGACGTCGCGTCCGCTGGTGTGGATGTTGTGCATCAACTGCACGAACGGCCAATCGCGATGTACGTTCCACAGAAAGTTCGGCAGAAAAATTAGAAAGGCCAGCCCACCGGCAATCCAAATCCACTTGTGCGTAAATGCCTTGCGTTCTGGCGTGAGCAGCAATCCGACAACGATGCCTAGGCCAAATACGGCCATCGAATATTTGTTTTGCAGGCCAAGTCCCGCCAGTACGCCGAACCAGAGCCACAGTTTCTGATTGCCAGTTTGGATGATGCGAATGACGACGGAAGCGCAGCCCATCCAGAATAGGGCTTCGAAATCGTTCGTGCCCAGCAGGTGGCCGTTGATCACGAACACGGCGGAAACCGCGAGCGCCAAAGCCGACAATGCCATCGCGAAACGGCGCCCGCCGAACTGGTACGCCTGATATCCGGTCAGTGCGATAGCGCCACAACCCGCCAGTGCCGGGATAATCCGGATAACAAACAGCGAAGACCCGAACAGTGAAGTAAACAGCCGTGTCACCGCCGGAATGAACGGCGGCATGTCCACGTAGCCCCAGTCCAAATGCCGGGCACAGGCGATGTAGTAGAGTTCGTCGCGGAAGATGCCGTAGCGGTTGGCGGTAAGCAGGTGAAGCAGAAGGCGGGCCGCAACAATTAAAGCGACGACCGCAAAGCCTGTCGCATACCAGCGGGCCGGCACCTTGCGATCTGCCTGGTGAGATACATGAGGAGCGGTAGCCATCCCGTTCTCCTAAGCGCAAGTCTTCAGCGAGAATAATACGGAATAAGCAGGCCTATGGTTCACCGCTCATGAAAAATGAGAACCGGCGCGTGGCCTCGGCGGTTTGCGTCACTGTTTGCGCCATTCAGTGCTGCAACGGTAATAGGTAAGTGGGATTTCTCTCGAGCGAGCCACCGAAGAATTGGCGGTCTGTCTGACGCATGTCCCAAGCGATAACCGAGGCCGGTGCGATCTGGATGGTGACATCATCCCATGCGGCGAACACCGGACCCACATTCGCGTCGGCCAGTGCGGCTTCGCTCAGATACTTGCGATGAATTTCCGCATTACTCTTCCGCGATAAGTCTGCGGTCAGGATCTGCGCGGTCCCTGCTATGGTCATGCCGTAAGAGGCGACAGGGTCGCGAGCGTCGACCATTAAAGAGACCTTGGGGCTGGATTGCAGGTTTCGCGCTTTTCGGCTACGCGATGACGTTGCCACATAAACATGTGTACCGTCGAACCAGTACCACACCGCAACTATGTGGATGGAGCCGTCCGGATTTTCAGTTGCAAGCGACGCGATATGCCGGCCGTCCAACAACTGCCTGACCATGGCATCTGCGAGGGAAGCCATAGAGAAGTCTCCTCTTTGTGGCTTGGTGTCGGTGAACTCAACCGTCAGTTTAGCAAACTGTCTTATTTGCTGCTATTTGTGTTCTTAATTTCTTTCCACTTCAGGCTGAACACCGGTACCCCGGACCGCTCGACATTGATCTGATTGTGTCCCACCGAAACCTTGCCGGTAGTAGTTGAGTTGATTCGCATGCCCGCCTCAAAGGAGGGCAAATGGCGAAGAGCCGGAGCCGCTACTTGCGCAACAATGCGGGGCATTTCGTGCGGTTCTGGCTGGCGTGGAGATGTGCCGGTTCGGCTATCGAGAACGGCGCCGAGTATCTTTTCCGATGCGCCCTGCTTCTGCAATTCGATCAGCGCGGATGGGCTGGTACTGAAATCAGTCCTGGACATCTGGATTTCGCGCAGAATAATGCTCTCAGGAAGACCCGCCTTCATCATCTTGACGATGTCCGCGTTGGTCAGCACATTGTCGGTCGGGGCCTGCGCCACCAGAGGAAGGGCCAACAAAAAAGCCAATAGGAATGCTAGTTGGAGTAGACGCGTGCCTCGCATGTGCGGAGCCTCCTTCACAAAAAACCTGGGTGCCTCACGATAAAGGCCTCGAGCCGGGAGCGGTCCTAACCTTGGAACGAGCAACTCATCCGATCTTGCAATATTAATTGCTGCGAATGAGCGACCACAAGTGCTGAAGTGCAGCTGAGATCCGATTCAAGGGTAGTAGCGCGACTTTGGCTAAAACAGGAGGCTACTGACTATTGACGTTCATTCCCGCTCGCACAATCGCCCTTGCCTGTTCCACCGATTCGAAGATGTGCGCCTCCATTCCTAAGACGTGTGCGGCTTCGACGTTGTTGGCACGGTCGTCGAAGAACAGAGTTTGCTCTGCGGGGCAGCCGAGAGCGTTGAGACATGCGCGGTAGATTCTTAGGTCGGGCTTCACGATTCCCAACTCACACGACCAGATCTTCACCTCGAATTCATCCAGCCAGCTATATTTGCGGACATCCGCCAGCAGGTCGTGAGGCATATTGGAGAGGATGGCGATCCGCAGGCCCTCGGCCTTTATCTCGCGTGCTAGGGCGAGCGCTTCAGGATTGGGGCGCAACCACATAAGCGTTTCCATCCCGACGATGCGCTCTACTTGGTCGGGCCGAAGCGCAACGCCGGCGATGTCGGCGAAAGCGCGCCAATGTTGCCTGAAATCGGCTCGCCCGGCATCGTAGTCAAGGCGAGTGGCAGAGTAGATCTCGAAAAAGGGTGGCTCAGAAACACCAACCAGCGCCGCAAATTCCTGCAGCTCAGCCTCCGAAGGCGCCAGACTCAGCACTCGGCCATAGTCAAAGATGACAGCATCCCAGCGGCTCGATGGCATCGCTTCCATTCTTACACGGAGAGTTACAAGCCAAGCTTGTCCACCGTGATTGCCAGCGTCATAATGATTCCGCCGCGATGGAAACGGCAACGAGAACCGAGGAGTCACACGATATGAACGTGCAGAACGGGCTAATCAGTCTGGCGAGTCAACACAGTGTTGAAGACACGATGCAGCGCCTCGAAGGGCTGCTCAATGATCGCGGCGTGACCATCTTTGCGCGTGTCGACCACAGCGGCGAGGCTGCGAAGGTTGGACTCGCGATGCCGCCCACCAAGCTGCTCATTTTTGGTAGTCCGAAAGGCGGAACTCCTTTGATGCAGGCTGCTCCCACGGTCGCGATTGACCTGCCACTGAAGGCATTATTCTGGCAGGACGCAGAGGGAAAGGTTTGGCTCACCTATAACGATCCTGCGTACTTACAACGGCGCCACAACTTTCCTGCGGAGCTGCTTCCCAATATCGCAGGGGTAAGCGCGCTATTTGAGAAAGCGGTGGGATGAAACACGCCGCGTTCAGGCTTAGGTCGCCCGCAGCAGCATGAGCGTAACGTCATCGTGCTGCGGGGCGTTGGCGACAAACCGGTCAAGGTCGCTCATGATGTAATTCAGCAACGCTGCGGGAGCATAATTCGAACCGCCATGCAGCGCCCCAAACAAGCGGGCCTCACCATACTCCTCTCGCTGCTGATTCTCCGCTTCAACCACGCCATCGGTGAAAATCACCAGCCAATCGCCCGGCTGCAGAGTTACCGACCCTGATTCGTATGCGACATTCTCAAGAATACCGAGTGGTACGCCCCCAATCGCCAATCGCTCAATGCCCCCGGACTGGCGCCGCAATATTGGGTTGTTATGGCCGGCGTTAACGTAGGTCAGGCCCCGGGTTACCGGATCGTACTCGGCAATAAACGCCGTCGTAAACCGGCGGCCGTTTTGGCTGTTGCTGCACGCGTACGCATTCATCCGGCCCACGAGTTCGACGAGCGATCCGGTGGTTGTGCTCAGAGTTTTCAAACTGGCTTGAAAGGTAGCCATCAGCATGGCAGCCGGGATGCTTTTCCCAGCGACGTCGGCCACCGCAATCAGAAATGTCTCGGGCGACGAGCCTGAAGCGGGACGTGCAAAGACATCGTAGTAGTCGCCAGCAACGGTATTTGCCGGACGAGTGGCAAACGCAATCTCAAGACCGGCCACCGCAGGAGGATTCGCCGGCAACAGCCAAGTCTGGATTTCCTTCGCGATTTGGAGATCGCGCTTCATGACCACCCGGTCGGCTACTTCCAGAATTACCAGGACGAGCAACAGCAGACCACCCCAAAAAGAGCCGCTGAACCAAAAGACGTTTACGTCTCCGTGGCCCTCCCTGGAACCTCCTATGTTGGTAAAGAGCAAGACCAGCGCGACCAACAGCAGTACCCGCCGGGCCGGCGTTAGCTTTTCCATCATCGCCCAGAAAAACTGGCGCGCGACATTGACTGCGTGTTTGCCCCGGCTTATTCCCGCAATGCGAGTGGAGTCTACGTCCTTAGAGTAGAGGCGATAACTGGAACGAGCGTCAGCCTGGAACTGGTTCCATAGCTCGTTGAGCTTCATGCCGTCGGTGACGCGCTGCCAGAATTTCTGGGGGCGCGTCATGACTGGCTTAGCTTCCGAAGTAGGATATTGGAGCGCAGTGACGTGGTGCCTGCGCGTTGATTGCTCCAGTTCATTCTGTCCATCAGGATTCTACAAGGGAAGATGTGAGCCCAAGAACCGCGAGGTTTTCTCCCGCTGCGAGCCCGTTACTGCCGGGTCTCGGGTTTCACCTGTTCGTCAAGAAAGGCAACCGACTGAACGCCTGAGACCTCAAAGCGCTTGCGGCAGCGGACGTTCTTGCAAGCGACCAGATCGTCGCGACGGACCATGTAGGAGCGCGCTTTGGCAAACTTGGCGCGGTCACGTTCGTCAGCCCGCGGAGGCAGTTGGCGCTTCTTGGTGCGAACGAACCAGCCTAGGTCGTATTCGGCGGACTGATGGCAATGGGGGCAGTTCAAGGTGGCTTTCCTGGTCTCTTGCCGCTCGTCGTACAAGTCTCGCTCATCCATCAGCATCCTCCATGGGCCATCGCACAGGATAGCCCATTGCCGCCTCCAGTATTAGAACATAGTTGTCGCTCCGAGGATGTGATGTGTGTAGCGGTCAGCACGCAGCTATAACGGTCCACGTTTCGATCTAGAAACCAAGACCCAGCGGGAGTTCCGCTGGGTCAGCCTGCCTGCATCTGCTCAGAAACCCGCAGGTCGTGAGTAAGGAGGAAAATGACAACCTGCATCGCTTTGCCGCCACAAAGAAATCTCAGTGGCTGGGTTTCGCTGTGTTGTTAACGCTAGATTGCCAGTTTTGCCCGGCCAGAACATCCCTCCTAGGCCGTAAAGGCCGTGCCGCTTTCGTCGTATCTGGAAAAGGCTGAGCCTGCGTCCAAACGGCTGCAACCGCCCGCGAACGGTGCTATGATGCGCGCAAGGGAGGGCTTGTTTATGGCTCGCTTTACCTTATGCTTCATCCTGTTAGCCTCCGCCCTCGGTTATGCTACCCCGGCGCCCGCCACACCTGACAGCTCCGTCGTAAGCCCGAATCTCGCGGGCCTCAACTTGCCGATGGCAACAGTTAGCGAACAGGTGGGACTAACGGGACCGCCGAATGACCTCACGCACGCCAGCGAAGGCGAAGGAATCTGCTATAAGATTCGCGCTTACGTTTTCAAGCGCGATGACGATCGCGCGCCTCAGTTTGTCAGGAGCACCACCTGCGGTCCACGCCAGCCCCAGGCAAAAGATGCTGTCTGGCCGAAGGCGCGAATGGTTCCCGCTAACTGAATGTCAGAACAGTAGTTCCGCAAGATTTTCAGCAAACAGGAACGTGGCGGAAAATGGGCTCCCGGCGGCCATCCATGAAACCTAGCAGTTATTCGCCGCCACTTACCTTTGGCGCGTAAGGATTGTCATCGACGACCTGCCACACCGTGTCGAGCACGGTTCCGTCCACCCACTTTACGACAGCCACAGGACGGTCAAGCAGTTGGGCTTTTGCAGGTTTGCCGCCGCAGATCTTTTCCACTTCGGCTTGCAGTTCTTCGATCGAACGAATCGGCAGGCCCTTGCCCTTTACGGCATCGAGCAGGTCTTGCCGTCGCGGATTGATGGCAATGCCGCGTTCGGTCACGACGACATCGACAAGTTCACCCGGCCCAGTCAGCGTCGTCACTTCATCAACGATCACCGGAATGCGATCGCGGAACGACGGCACCGCGAGAATCGTGCATCCGGCGAACAGGCAATTCTGCCAGCCGCCGATTCCGTGAAGCAGGCGCCCATCGGAGTGGGTCACAACATTCGCATTGAAGTTGACGTCAACCTCGGTTGCGCCAAGCACGGCGGCGTCGACCATCGAAGCGAAGTTGCCCTTGCCATGAAAATTGTACGAAGTGAACGGACTCGTAGCCACATGACGAGGATTGTTCGCGATGGACCGCACTGCATCCAAGTCGAACGTCTGGCCGTCGAGAATGTATCCGATCAGACCTTGGTTGAGCAGATCGACCAGATACTTGGTTGAGCCTCCGCGCACGAAGCTGGCCTTCACGTTGGCTTGTTTCATCATGTGGGCGAGATAGTCCACAAAAGCCAACGCGATGCCACCAGCGCCAGCCTGGAAGGAAAAACCGTTGCGCATGATTCGGCTGTCGCGCAGAAAGCGCGCCACCAGTTCAGAAATTCGCAGACGATCGGGGCTGCGCGTGATCTGCGTGGTACCGCTAACAATCATTGACGGATCGCCGATTGACTCAACTTCGACCACGTAGTCGACATTGTTGCCCTGGATCTGCCAGGGAACGCAGGGGAATGGGACGAGATTGTCGGTAACTACGATGACGCGATCGGCATAGACAGAATCAGCGAGGGCAAATCCCAGCGAGCCGCAAGCCGATCGCCCATGCGAGCCGTCGGCGTTGCCGAAAAAGTCGGCGGTAGGCGCGGCGATCACCGCGATGTCAATGTGAACTTCACCATCCTGTACCGCCTGCCAGCGCCCGCCGTGCGAGCGCAACACGCCAAGGCCGCGCATGTGTCCGTGCGAGCAATAGTCGCCGAGCGGCCCATTCATGCTGCCTTCGATGTGGTGCACCGCGCCCGACTTCATCGAGTCGATTACGGGCTCGTGGCAGGGAAACGACGCGCTGGGAAACCAGACCAGGTCCCGGACGCCCATACGCGCCGCGGTTTGCAGTGCGGTGAGCGCGACGCGGTCTCCGTTGCGCAAGTGATGATGACTGCTAATGGTCATGCCATCCCGCAGTCCGCAGAGACGCAGCGCCGTTCCCAAATCAGGGACTCGCTTGTCGCCGTTGGCGGGATAGTCGCTGCTGCTGCGAATCGGCGGCGCGGCTTTATTCCCATTGGGAGTGTGCTGATTCACACCTTTGTAGGGGGTCTCCGGGAGGCCATTGACATGAGTTGGCACACGACGACCAGCAGCATTTGTGACTAAGCCGGTTGCCACGCCCGCGCTCATGATGGTTCCCCTGCTGATGCCTGCTCGGCAATGATGCCCATCTTCCTGGCGAGTGCGACTAATTTCACTGCGCGCTGGACAACGGGTGCGTCGATCATCTTGGAGCCCAAACTTACCACGCCAAGACCGCGAGATTGCGCGTCCTCATAAGCCGCCACGATTGCCAGCGCCTTCTCCAGTTCGCTCGGAGCAGGCGCAAAAGCGCGATGGATGATTTCAATCTGCACCGGATGAATGCAGCCCATGCCCTCGAATCCCATCGCGCGCGAAGCGTGGCCCCAGTGCAGCAGCCCTTCGTTGTCGGCCACGTCACCATACACCGAGTCGATGGCCTGCACGTGCGCCGCGTGGGCGGCATTGACTACACGTTGGCGGGCATAAAGCGATTCGCTTCCACCTGCCGTCTTGGCCACGCCGAGATCGGCCGTGTAGTCCTCCAATCCGATGGTAATGGCGGCGATACGTTCCGCCGCCGTCGCGATGGTGAAAGCATTCTCGATGCCCAACGCTGACTCGAGGATCGGCATCAACCAAATGGGACGCGCGACCCTGCCTTCCTTTGCGAAGGCAGCGACCGCGGCATCGACCTCTTTCACTTGCTCGGCAGTTTCGACCTTCGGAATCAGAATGAGATCAGGCGACTGCGGAACAATCTCGTCCAGGTCGGCCAGTCCGAGCGGAAGCTGATTGATTCGGACCATGCGCTCTGCGGGGCCAAAGTCCACCGACCGCAGTGCATTTCGAACCAGCAGCCGAGCCACATCTTTCTCGGCATAGTGCACCGAATCTTCCAGGTCGAGGATGACTGCGTCCGGCCCGTGCAGTCCTGCGTTGATGAAATATTTGGGCTCGTTACCGGGAAGATAAAGGCGCGAGCGGCGCAGACGGTCCCGTGGCGAGGGCGGAGCAAGGGGCACCGCGTCCGGTAGTGCTGACTTGCCGTGTGCGAGCCCGGCGCGGCGCACCGCTGCCTCGATGCGAGATGCGATTACGAACGGCAGCGCGCCTTCATCCACGATCTCGATGAATGCGTGCGCGACCGCAAGTGCGCGCACGACGTCGCTTACCTGCCGGCGGATGACTTCGCCGTAATACAGCTCGACGCGCGAACGCAGGCCGATCTCAATTCCGCCACTGCTGCGCTCTTCGAAGCTGACGTGCAAGTCGGAGCGCACGTCGTCGCCGGCGCGTCCCGCCTCGGCTCGCCGGATTCGGCTGGTGTCTGTTGCCGAAACAGTCAAGAAAGAATACCTCCGGGGCTAAAGCCCCTCATCTGTGAAATGGCTGAGACGCTGGCCTAAAGGCCAGCTCTACCCAAACCAGTTTCATCAACTCAGGAAGCCGTTGAAGCTACCTCCAGACGGACCCCGAGCTTCGCCAGGATGGCGTCTGTCATCTGGGTTGTCGAGGCCGCACCTTGAGCCAGTGATTTCGCCCCGCCGGAGAGCCGCATCATGTCATAAGTGCGCACCTCGCCTTCGGCCACCACCGCCGCGATGGCGTCGCGGACCTTGCGTGCCTTATCGTTCTCGCGGAGATAATCCAGCATCATCACCGCCGAAAGAATCATGGCAATCGGATTCACAATCGGCGGGTCAAGCTCGGCATACTTAGGAGCAGAGCCGTGGGTGGGCTCAAACACCGCGACCTCTTGGCCGATGTTGCCAGAGGCCGCAAAACCAAGTCCGCCAACCAGCCCCGCAAACGCGTCGCTGATAACATCGCCAAACAAGTTGCTGGCGACGATCACACCATAGTCTTCCGGGTTCTTGGTCAGCCACATGGTTTGTGCGTCGATGTTGGTGGACCACAGGGCAATATCGCCGTACTGCTTCTGCACTTCCTTGGCGACTTCCTCCATCATGCCCGATGTTTCGCGAAGCACGTTGGGCTTCTCGCAGATAGTCACCGATTTATAGCCGTGTTGGCGCGCATGATGGAATGCGGCTTCGCAAATCCGGCGTGCCGCCGGCCGGGTAATGATGCGCACGGAGATTGCCAGGTCCTCACCCGCTACGTTGTCGAACGGCTTGAACTTCGCATGGGTGCGCAATGCGTCACGCACAGGTTGCGGAGGATTCGTCCACTCTACTCCGGCGTACAAACCTTCGGTGTTCTGGCGGAAGACCACCACATCCACCTCGGGTTCCTCAAAACCGCCAGTGGGTCTCTTGCGGATGAAGTTAAGCGGGTTGTCGGGGAACGACAGGCATGGCCGCATGCAGACGTCGAGGTTGAAGAGCTGCCGCATGGACACAATCGGGCTGAAGTATTGATGGCCTTTGCCGCGCAATGCCGGGCTAAGTTCGGACTCCGCTTCCTTCTTCGGCTTGGACGTGATGGCGCCAAACAGTCCAACCTTGTGCTGGCGCAGAAGCTCGATGGTGCGTTCGGGAAGAGCATTGCCTTCTTTGATCCAGCAATCCCAACCAATGTCGGCGTGTATGTACTCGGCCTCGAAGCCGACAGCATCAAGCACCCGAATCGCCTCGGGGAGGACCTGGTTGCCTATGCCATCGCCCGGCATGGATACGACCTTATGTTTTGCCATGAATGCTACACTCCTCCACTTGCCGATATCACCTTTCGCTTATCTTCCAGCTTTCGACTCACCAGATTTTCCACTCCCCCCGCAATCACCAGCGATTGTGGAACACTGCCCAGCGCAGGAAAGGCGAACTGCTCGCCGGCATAGCGTATCGTGCTCGTGGAAAAATCAATCTCTACTTCGTCCCCTGGAATGATCGTCTTCTGCTGGCTGGCGACCGCATCCGCGAACTTCGCGCGTAGCCGGTTCACCAACCCGGGCGTCTCGATGCAAAGAAATCCGTTATTGAAAGCGTTGCGCAGATAGGTCTGCGAGAAGCTGCCGCCAATCACCACCGGGATACCCTTGTATTTCAGGGCGGTCACCGCCTGCTCGCGACTGGAACCCGTGCCGAAGTTGAAACCACCGACGATGACGTCCCCTTTACGCGTGCGCTTCGCAAACTGGGGATCGTAATTTTCCATCACCACGCCCGCCATCATCTCCGGGGTCATGTCTTCGCGATAGGTGTAGTCCTTGCCGTAGATGCCGTCGGTATTCAGGTTATCTTGCGGCAGAAAGATCAGTCGCCCGGTCACTCGCTGCGGAAACCCGGACAGGATTTCGACCTTCTCAGCTAGCGCCGCACTCCTGGCGAACTCTGCAAAATGTTTCGTCAGCTCGCGATATTCGGCCTGCGCAGGTCCACAGATATAACCTGCGACAGCAGAAGCGGCGACGACCTCGGGACTGGCGAGATAGCACTGCGCATCGCGCGAGCCCATCCGGCCTTTGAAATTGCGATTAGTGGCGGAGATGCCAACCTCGCCCGCTTCGAGCAGCCCGGTACCGAGGCCGATGCACGGTCCACATCCCGAGGGCAGCGGATGTGCGCCCGCCTCGATCAATGCTTGCCACACGCCGCGCTTTTCTGCTTCCTTCTGCACGGCGCGGCTCGCCGCGGCGAGATAGAATTGCACGCCCTCCGCGACCTTCTTGCCTTGCATCACCTTGGCCGCCGCTTCCAGGTCTTCCAGTCGTGAATTGACGCACGACACCAGATAAGCCTTCTGAATGGCGACTTTCTTTTTCGCGATTTCGGCGACCGACTGCATCACCTGCACCGTGTCCGGACCAGAAACGTGAGGCGTGACCTTCGCAAGATTCAGCGTGATACGCCCCGCGTACGTCGCGTCCTCGTCGGGCGCGGGAGGATTGGTGCGCCACTGCTCAAATTTGTCTTCGGGAATACGCTTGACTCCCTGCTCCCGCAATTCTCGATTGCGCGCTTCCAGGTAATGAAGCGTCACTTCATCCACTGGGAACCACCCGACCAGCGTTCCCCACTCCGTGGACATGTTAGCGATGGTCAGTCGCGCATCCATGCTCAGCGAGGCCACGCCGGGGCCAGTAAATTCGACGGCCGCATTCAAAACTTCTTCCTGGTTGTAGAGTCCGCACAGCGTTACGATCACATCTTTGCCAGTCACGCCGGGCGCAAGCCGTCCCTCCAGCACAACCTTCACAGTACGTGGAATCTGCCACCAGAATTCACCCGTCGCCCAGATTGCGGCAGCATCGGTACGAACCACCGGCGTTCCGATCGCACCCAGTGCGCCATACATATTCGAGTGCGAATCGGAGGCGACGACGAATGTCCCCGGCAACACGTAACCTTTCTCCACCATGATCTGATGGCCGATGCCTGTGCCCGGCGGATAAAAGTCGATGCCCTGCTCGCGCGCGAACGCCTCCATACTGCGATACTTCGCCAGATTCGATGCTTCCATGTTCTGAATATCGTGGTCAGCGGTGATCACCGGCTGCGCGGGACTGTGTACCTGGTTCGCGCCGATGCCCTTGAACTTGTTCATCACCGCGGAGGTGTTGTCGTGAGTCATCACGTGATAGGGGCGGATGGAAAGGAAGTCACCGGCGCGCAGTGGCCGCCTCGGGCCTTCCGTCATGTGCGCTTGCGCGATCTTTTCAACGACGGTCTGACCCATCTTAGCGGCCACCTCCCGCCCGGTCGGTCTTGAACAGCTTCATCAGCGAAGCCACGCTCGGCTGCTTCTCCAGATTCCAGATCGCATCCATGGCGCGACGGCGCGCTGCGCGCGACATTACCGGTTCCGCCAAAGGCTCGAACTTTTCCTCCACTTCCTTGTCAGTCAGAGGATTCCGCGGATCGCCCTTGGGATAATCAAGCTGAGTAGTGTATTCCCGGCCATCGATGGTATGGATCCTGACGATCACCCGCTGTAACGCCGGAAATACTTTCTCGATCTCAGGATCGGCGTTGACGACGATCTTGTTGAGCTGAGCCCGGATCAAAGGGTCCACGATCTTCGCCGGCGTGAACTGCAACGGAGTGACCTGGCGCTCGGCGATGGCAGCAGCGATCACATACGGCAGCGAATGGTCGGCCGTCTCCTTGGTATGCGGATCGTATTTGCTGGGATCGCTGAGGATGTCGGCCCCGCGCGCCGTGGTCCGAATATGCACTTTGGCAATATCGTGGGGCTTCAGGTCGTTGTCTTTCACCAGCGCAAGCACGGCTGAGATGGGCGTGTGGGTGAGGGCCTCAGTGGGGAAGGCTTTCATCCCACATTGTGTGATACGCCACGAATCGCCCAGCCCGTCCGTCAGAATATTAAGCTTCCATTCCGGCCCGAAGCAATGGACCAACCCTTCTTTACCATCGATGACGTGCTCAGGTCCGGTATATCCTTTTTCCGCCAGCAAGGCCGCCAGTACTCCACTTTGCGTGGCCATGGGATCGACGGTGTTCTTCATCATGGTCAGCTTGCCGGCGGTGACCGCGCCCAGCGTGGCGCGCGCGCTGGCGCTGATGCCAATGGCGTGCTGAATTTGCTTCGCGCTGAGACACAGCATACGTCCGGCGACGATTGGCGAGACGAACGCAGTCAACGTGGCGTGGTGCCAGCCGCGCTCACGAATACCGGGGAATGCCGCTTCGCACAGACGCATCTCAAATTCGTGGCCCAAAACCAACCCAACAATGAGTTCGCGCCCATCGCTGCCTGCGCGCTCGCCAGCCGCCATAGCCGCAGGAAAAATGTCCGACGGGTGCGATGGGTCCTGCTTCCAGTAGATGTCGTTGTAGTCCATGCAGCGAATCATCAGCGCGTTCGCCAGCGCTGCCGACACCACATCCATCTGCTGGCCGCTCCCGATCACGGTGGCGCCGCTGGGGCCAGCAATTTCGTTCAGCACTTCCAGTGCAATCGTGACGTCATGTTGCTGGTAGCCGCCAATCGCGCAGCCCACGCTGTCAAACAGGAAACGCTTGGCTTGATATACCGCATCCCGGGAAAGGTGCTCGAATTTCACCCCGGCGGCCCACTGCGCCATCGTCGCCGTGATCGTCGGCTTGGCCGCCACTTTGCTTGGCGCGGGCGCTGTTGTAGATGGCATACGAAGCTCTCCTTCTATTTCGCCAGGTTCTTGAATGGCAGGAAGGCCATGAAATCGGCATGGTGCACGATGTAGGCCTCGGTGGTGCGCTTCACCAGGTCGCCTTCCGCAGCATGAGCGGCGATGATGTGGCACACCGCATCGGGTACGCCGCATTCCATCGCCAGAGCGACGCCGGTGAACGGATGGCGCAACAACTCTCCGCGCTTGCTCTGGCGGGTCTTGCCGCTCACATTCTCGTACTCCAGTAATTTCCCGACGTCGGCCAGAATTGCGCCCGCAATCACGGTGTCCATGTCGATGGGCAACGCGCGCCCCATGAACTCCTTCATGCTCTCTGCCGCCTTGCGTGCGATGTGTACCACGCAGCGCTTGTGCTCCATAAACGTCGTTGGGCAGTTTGCGACCAGCAGGGTGAACGGAATGCGATTGAGATCTTCGGGCGTGAGCGGGCTTAGTTCGAGCGCGCGCTGCCAGGTCTTCGTGACCTGCTCACGCAGCTCGGGCGCCTGGATCCAATCGATCTCAGGCCACAATTTGAGGACTGCTTCCCGCATCCGAACTCCTTCGGCAAAACCAGGAATATGAGTATTCCGATGACGCGTAACGCGGCGACCGCAAACACTCTATTGCAACAGGTTACGCGCACCAGTAGCTAGGACATTCGTCACAAGTTCCAGGTGACATGTTCAATCTGATTGGTGGTTTCCTCGGCCGGTGTCTCGGGAGAAAAATGCATTGGCTTACCAATCACGACCGTCAGCTCTCCCGGGCGTGCGATCTTGTGGCCGGCCATTTTCATCTGATACAAGCCATCGATTCGCATGGGAACAACCGGGACGTTCAACCGCGACGCCAACATTCCGACCCCGGATCGGAAGGGTGACGGTTTTCCATCCGGAGTGCGCACGCCTTCGGGATAGACCAGAACGCTGTATCCTCGGTCCACCGACTCGCCGGCATAAGCAAAACTTTCGCGCACACCCGACTGCTGTGGCAGCGGAAAAACATCAAACAGAGCAACCACCAGGTAGTAACCGACTCGGTAGGCAAAGCGCACGAAGAGATTCCAGTTCGCCGGTGGCCGCCACATCTCCCACAGCAGTTCTCCCCACATGCCGACGGCCAGCTTGTGCCTTACGTGCGGCGGAAGCGCGATGAGAGCGAACCCCACATCGATATAGGTAACGTGATTGCAACTGATCAGGAAAGGCCCATCGATGCCGCGCAGGTTTTCCCGGCCAACAATCTTGGGGTGCGCCATGATCATGGTCGCGGGCCAAGTGAGCAGATAGTAGATGAAGTTGCGAATCCAAGGTATCGGCCACCGCTGCGCCCACCGCGGGTAGCGATACCCACTCTGCAACGACTTCTGCGGCTCTTGCAGAAGGCGCTCCAGATCGCCAACCGTGCTGACGCCGGTGAAGTTCGCCTCCTTAAGATCGACTTGGTAGCGGTCTTCCAGCGCACTCATCAGTTCGACGCGGTCCATCGAACTTAGATTGAGATCTCCATCCAGTTTGGCATCGGGGGAAAGAGGGCCGGCACTCCGTCCAGTGACCCGCGCGATCAGGTCCGCCAAAGCGCTTTGTGGCGCGCCGGTTCCGTCATTAAAGGTGAAGTGCTGCCAAACCTGCTCCTGAATCGCCGCGATTCTTGGTTTCTGCGTGGGAGTGCGCGGGAAGTCATGTTCAGGCCAGATGAACCAGCGGCGTATCTGCTGGTATGCCGCGAGCTGCTGATTGGCCCGCCGAACCTCAGCCTCTGGATCTTTCGAATTTCGCAAGATGAGCACCGCGCAAGGCTCCGCATTCCCGCCCTGCTCCAAGCCGACAACCACACAATCGCGTATGCCGGGCTGTTGGCGTAGAGCAGTCTCCAAGTCCTCAGGATAGATATTCATCCCTTCGCCGGTGACGATGACGTTTTTCTTGCGGCCCTTGAAATAGAGATTCCCTTCGGCATCGAGTTCGCCCACATCGCCGGTGCGAAACCATCCTTCCTTGCTCAGAACTGGCTTCAGTTCTTTTCCTTGCCAATAACCAGTGGCGACGTTGGCGCCGCGCACCAGAATTTCCCCGTTCTCATCGAGCTTGACCTCGCGGCCTTCGAGCACTTTGCCGATGGAGCGTTTGCCGGTGCGAAATGGATGGTTCAGTGAGATCAGCGATGTCGTCTCGGTTAGGCCGTAGCCTTGAATTACGACGAAGCCCAACCGGCGCCAGAACTCTTCGGTCTCGGCGTCAAGCGCCGCGCCGCCCGAGATAAAGGCCCAGAATTTCCATCCGAATTCGCTGTGAATCTTCCGGAACCGCCACCAGCGAAACACGAAGTGCCGGTCTTTCGCGGCTGCAAACTGCCGTTGAAACCAGTCCTGCCGGCCCGCCGCTTCGAAATCGCGCAGTAGTTTATCTCTCAGCGACTCCATCAGGCGCGGAACGGCGACCACCACTGATACGCGTTCTTTCTTGATGACCTGCAAAACCTTCGTGGGGTTGAGCGAGTCCTGGAAAATCACGGTGGCGGCCAACATTTGCGGCAGGAAGATGCCGAGGAATTGCCCAAAAACGTGGCTTAGCGGCAGCAAGTTCAAAAACCGCAGCGGATGAAAAATGCGCTCGTAGCGAAGATATCTGCCGATCTCGCGCTCCAGCAGCTCGAGGTTGGCCAGGATGTTGCCATGAGAAATGACGACACCGCGCGGCTCAGCAGTTGTGCCGGAGGTGAATACAATCTGCACGATGTCGTCTCGCGTTAGCGGCGGCGGAGAAACGGGCTGATCGGAGTATCCGGCAACCTGCTCGCGAAGGCTCTCCAGGTTGATCGCTGCCAGGCCGGGAATGTGGTTCTGCGTCGAGCCAACACAGAGCCTGGCATCGACCTGTTGCGCGACGCGTTGGGCGAAGTCCGGGGCCGCAATCTTGTCGATGGGCACCACGATGACGCCGCGCAGCAGGCATCCGAAAAACGCCACCACCCACTCGGCGCAGTTCTCGCCCCAAATCAAAACCTTGTCGCCCTTGCCGATGCCGCGTCGTTCCAGTTCGCGCGCAAAGCGATACGCGTTGCTGAGCACCTCGCCGTAGGTCCACCTTTGCACGCGATAGCCGCGATGGTGTACGTAGGCCGCCTCGCGAGAGTGCCGGCGGAAGTTATCGAGGTATTCCAGGATGGTGTTGCGTGCCATCTGCTCACAGTTTAACTGGTGAAAGGAGCTGCAGCGCCGGGCTAACGACCACGATTGCCGGGAACAGGAAAACGTGCTGAGGCATTTTCGATTCTCTCGATCACCACAATCGCTATCCATTCGTTGTTGCGATTCAGGTAGCGAACCATCCGGCCGCCGAGAATGTTTGCCATTTGTTGAGGGGCAAGCTCCTGGTGGTAGTCGAAGAAACGGTCCTGCAGCTCTTCGCCGAAGAACAATTTCTGAAACAGAGGATGTGGAGGCTGCCACTTGGTCGGAAACAGGAGAGCGACGTCGAACTGGTCGGTCGCTTGCGCAGCCCGTTCGATCTCGAATGCCGAGAAGTTCTCGAGGGCCACTACGGTGAGCGGTTGTCTGACGTATCCCAGGAACGGGTGAGTGAGTTCATCGGAGGCCGGCCACGCCGTGAGCACACGTGCGTGCGGAAAGCGCGCCGTCAATTCATCGGCCGCCTGTTTGTGGAGGATGACGTAATCGCGATAAAGCAACGTGTCCTCAGGAGCGATGCGATAAGGTGGCGGAGTTAACAAAGCGAAGACAAAAGCGGCACAGATGACCGCAATCCACCAAGCCCAATGCCGGAGACGGCGCCACAGAGTTGAAACGCAAATCAGGATTACCAACGGCACCGCCGGAAGCATGTAACGGGCCAGCAGCGCGCCCCCGAGCGCTGATAGCGCGAGTATATGCGCCAGGATGACAACCCCAAACACAAGCTGCGCGCCGATGGGAATCCGCGGGCGGCGCGTGCCGCCGGCCTCCTGACGTGGAGAACGGCTCATGGCATAGGCTGCGGCCAGCGTCAGCACAAACAGGTTCAGGTAGCCAAGCGTGTGCCAGAGCCGTACCAGGATCGCCAGGACGATGCGCAGTGGAGTAAGCGTAGCTTTCAGGTTGTAACGCAGATATTCCGGGTTGCCGAGATAGAAGCCGGTTTGGTAGTGATGATACAGAAACCACGGCACTAGCGGAACCAGGCAGAGCAGAAACCAAAGGGGGCCCATCAGTCGCCGCCGGTACAAGCACACGGCTTCAACTCCGTGCACCTTGTCGTGCAGAAGCGGACAGAGTAACTCCCAAACCATCAGCGCCAGAGGAGTGACTATCGCAGTTTCTTTGGCGAGAGGGGCGATGGCGAAGAATGCCAACGTCGCCACCGGCCTGCGCTCGATGTACATCGCCAATCCCCAAAGGGTCAGCGCGCAAACCATCATGTCGAGGTGAGCCAGGGAACTTTGCGCGAAGAAAACGGAATACACGGCTGTGCATAAAACGGTAGCGCAGGCAATCTCTTCATTGGCCACATCGCGAGCTAGCCGCCACAGTCCCAACAGAGCAAACGCGGCGATCAGCAGCATCGCAGTTCGTGTCACCGCCGGTGTAAAGCCACTCAACTTCCACCAGAACGCCAGCCACAGCATCACCATCGGCGGGTGTGCGTTAGACAGCGTGCTGTGCGGAATAAGCGAGCCGGTGAGTAGCAGATCGCGTGCCGCCGGAATATAGTAGCCAGCTTCGTCCCAGAAATACGGCAGCCGCAGCAAGGGCCCGTGGGTGACAAACAGAAATGCAAATATGAGCGCGTAAGCGAAAAGGTATTCGCGCCAGCGGTTTACGGTATGAGGGACGCGCGCTCGAACGGGCATGCCTTAGGGACGTCCCTTCAAAACCCAGCGTTAATGAATTGGACCCGTTCCTGGTCCCATACGAGGATCGAGCTTGATCTCGCCAAAAGTGTTCTCGTAGTTCACCAGATTTTGTTGAAGGATGGTGTGCAGCGCCTTGGCCTGCTGCGGGCTCAAGTAAATTCCCTGGAAGTTGCGGACGTCAACCCGGGTCTCATCCTGCTGTTGCAGGGTGCCGAAAATCAGGAAGAAATCCCACACGTTCACCCGTACTTGGACGCTGTTGGCGTAGCTTTCGCGATAGTCGGCGGTATTGGTTAACTGAATCAATGGCTGCGCAGGATTCGACATGGTGACCTCAGAAATCGCAGTGTAGCAGAACCTGTGGCGTCAATGCGGGCTGGTTGGATAAGCAGATTCAGAAATTCGGAGCCCCGTGCTTACTTTTTCGGCCCTCCCACCTGGAAGGCCTTTATCGCAATGTCATTGGGCTGGTTTCCCACCGGAATCAGCGTCACCAGAGCACGGGCCGCACTGATTTTGGAATTGTCGCGCGTCTTCACGGTGCGTACTACAGCGACATCACCCGAGCGGGAATTTACCACCAGCAAATGGCCCTCATCGGGACTTAGCGCCAGCCCATCGGGATGACTGCCCACCTGTACAGTGCCAATAACACGACCCTCGTCGATAGCATAGACGCTGACCGTATCCGCTCCGAAATTACTGACGTAGAGCAGGCTGTTATCGGAGGTAACGATTCCGCGAACCGGCTTGTCGCCGATCAGGTAGCTGCCGCCCACCTCGTTATTGGCTGTCTCCACGATGGAAAAATTGTTGCCGCCAAAATTGCTGACAAACAGCTCACCGCCATCGGGCTTCAACGCGAGGTGCACGGGCGTCTTGCCCACGTCGAGTAGCGTCAGCATCCGGCCCGATGTGAGATCGACAGAAGCAAGCTGGTTCGAACCCGGACACGCGACGAACGCCTTTGTGGAGTCGGGCAGGATAACCAGGTCTTGCGGCTGCTGGCAGACCGGCACGGTGCTGCGTACCGCAAGCGTCTGAGCCTCCATGATGGAGACGGTGTTGTCGGCGCGATTGCTAACTACCACGAGCTTGCCGTCGGGCGAAACTCTGGCCAGACCCGGCGAGCCGCCCACCCGTATCGTCGCAATCACCGCACGTATATCGAGATCGATGACTGAAACATTGGCCGAGCCGGAGTTGGCGACGTAAGCGCGCTTGCCGTCGGGGGAAACCGAGACGAAGAAGGGCGCGCGATGAACGCCGATGGTCGCTTCGACTACATTGCGCTCCGCATCAATAATGCTGATGTTGTTGGAGTCGGCATTGGCAACGTAAATTTCGTTGCGCGTTGGGCTGGCGGCGACGCCGGTTGGACTAGCGCCGACCGGGATGGTTTTGACGTTCCGCAGCTGCAGCAGGTCGAGAACGCTGACGGAATTACTCCTGCCGTTGGTGACGTAGGCGTACTCGTGGTAGCCGGGCTCGACGGTCGAGCGTTGATGACAGGCGGGCAATGCCGCCAGGGCGGCCACGCACAGCGCGACGACCTTCCAACGGCTGGTGCTGCGCATCAGCGCGCAGTCGCCGACCCGGCGGTTGCCTGGCCGCGGGCAACGACCGAGCTGGTAACAGGTTCTGCAACGGAACGTCCCAGCACGTTTGCGATCTGGCGCACCTCAATCATGAGATTGTCAAACTGCTGCGGAAAGAGCGATTGATTCCCATCGCTGAGAGCGCGGTCGGGATCAGGGTGGACTTCGATGATCAAGCCGTCAGCGCCAACCGCGACTGCGGCGCGCGACAGGGGCGTTACCTTATTGCGCTTACCGGTTCCGTGACTGGGATCGACGATGATCGGCAGATGGCTCAAACGCTGCACCGCCGGCACAATGCTCAGGTCGAGCGTGTTGCGCGTGTGATCGGCAAAGGTGCGCACCCCGCGCTCACACAGAATGACGTTATAGTTGCCCTCGCTCATGATGTACTCGGCAGCCATCAGCAATTCCTCCAGCGTGGCTGCCATGCCCCGCTTCAGCAGCACCGGTTTACGGGCCCGGCCCGCCCGCTTCAGCAGCGAATAGTTCTGCATGTTGCGCGCGCCAATCTGGATAACGTCAGCGTACTTCTCCACCAGTTCGAGCGAT
The DNA here is from genome assembly GCA_963798185.1 of uncultured Acidobacteriaceae bacterium. Taxonomy (GTDB): domain Bacteria; phylum Acidobacteriota; class Terriglobia; order Terriglobales; family Acidobacteriaceae; genus Bog-257. Next base: position 49,912 of record CAWCSJ010000018.1, on the reverse strand, counting down.
TCGTTATCGATGGCCTCGGTAACGATGAGCAGGCCGAAGCGGTCGCGGATTTCAGCCAGAATCTTTAGGCCCTCTTCCGCGAGACCTTGAAATGTGTACGGAGAGGTCCGGGGTTTGTACGCGCCTCCGCGGAAAAAGCGGGCGCCGGCGCGAGCGACGCATTCGGCGGTCGCAAATGCCTGATCGCGGGACTCAATGGCGCACGGCCCGGCGATTACTGCTACCTCCTCGCCGCCGAAGGTCGCACTCGAGCCAGGGAAGCGCACTACGGTGTCTTCTTCCTTCAAGTCGCGGCTGACAAGCTTGTAAGGCTTGCTTACGCGGATGACCTCCTGCACCCCTTCCATCTCGTCAAAGGTGCCGGTCTCAACTTCAGTCTGATTGCCGGTGACGCCGATGGCAGTGCGTTGCGCTCCGGGCATGGCATGCGCGCGAAAGCCCAGCGATTCTATCTTCTCGCATACGCGCTCCACTTGCTCTTCGGAGGCGTGCGCCTTCATGACGATAAGCATCAGGGACCCCTTGTTTCCGTGCCCCATAGTGTATCGCGGAAGGCGCGGCCCTGGGAATGGAGAGCCCGGCTGAGCGTTTACGACGTCGGCATTTAGAATCAAACGTTGATGGCCCGCGATTCGGAGAAGAAAGAACGAGACATTCTGAAGCTGTTGCCTCCACCGAAGCAGCCTCCTAAGCTGACTGCGAAGAGAATCGGCATCCATACCTCGACGGCGGGCGGTGTTGAGAATGCGGCCGAACGTGCTTATCGGCTGGGGTGTAATGCGTTTCAGATCTTCTCTTCCAGCCCGCGGCAGTGGAAGCCCTACGACTTGGCGCGCTCGCAGTGCGACGAGATGAGTCGCTTGCGCGAGCAGTACGGACTGAAGCCGCTAGTCATCCATGCCAACTATCTGGTGAATCTGGGGGGTGGCAACCCTGAGTTTCACGCCAAGTCCATCGCCGCCTTTCGCGGCGAGGTGGAGCGGGCGCTGGCTCTCTGCGGCGAATTCCTTGTGCTGCATCCCGGTTCGTTCCGTGGAACCAGCCGCGAAGAAGGATTGCGACGAGTCGCGCTTGCCATCGAGCAGGCAGTGAACGGACTCGACTTGGCGGCCGGCAATTTGCGCATCCTCATCGAAAACACTGCCGGATCGGAGTTCTCGCTGGGCGGCAACTTCGAACAAGTTGCAGAGTTACTGTACTTGTTGGGCGGCTTCGTGCCTGCGGGGGCGTGCATCGACACCTGCCACACGCACGTGGCGGGATATGACATTGTGAGCGAGGAAGGGTTCCGGGAGACGCTCGGTCAACTGGAGCGCACGATTGGGCTGAAGCATGTGTACGTCTGGCATTGCAATGATGCCAAGGCCGCGCGCGGATCGAAGCTTGATCGGCATCAACACATTGGCAAAGGATCGATTGGCCTGGAGCCATTCCGGCGTCTGCTGAATGATGCGCGCCTGGGCCATGCTGCATTTATTGCGGAAACACCGATTGACGATCCCCTTGATGACTTGATGAATGTGAATGCGTTGAAAACACTCGTCGCAGAAGCGAAGGCGATGCCAGGCTCCAAACGCAAGCCGCGCGCCCGTACATTGTAAAATCAAGGTTTACTCACTAGCATCAAACGAACACTTATGGCCGACTCCAAAACTAAAGAGCCGAATCCGAAGCCGCCGTCGAATGCCCAAATTGAAGTTGTCAACGGCGTAGCCGGCCGGGCTGACCGCTACGATCCGCAGACGATCGAGCAAAAGTGGTTCCAGCGCTGGGCGCAGAATCCCGATCTCTATCGTGCCGAGCCTCCGACCAGCTCGCGCAAGAAATATTACGTGCTGGAAATGCTGCCGTATCCTTCCGGCGCGCTGCACATGGGGCATGTTCGCAATTACGCCATCGGCGATGCGCTGGCGCGCTACATGTGGATGCAGGGCCACAACGTGCTTCACCCCATGGGCTGGGATGCGTTCGGTTTGCCCGCAGAGAATGCGGCCATCCAGAACCAGACTCCGCCGCGCGAATGGACCTTGCGCAACATCGCCAGCATGAAGGCGCAGATGAAGCGCCTCGGCTTTGCCTACGATTGGTCGAAGGAAATCACCACCTGCCTGCCGGAGTACTACCGCTGGAACCAGTGGTTCTTCCTTAAGTTCTTCGAGCAGGGACTGGCGTATCGCAAGAAGAGCAAAGTCAACTGGTGCCCCGAGTGCGCCACCGTGCTGGCCAACGAGCAGGTCCTGCCCAACGGTTGCTGCTGGCGGCACGAGAACACGCAGGTGGAGCAGCGCGAGTTGGAACAGTGGTTCCTGCGCACCACCAAGTACGCCGACGAATTGTTGCAGGGTTTAGATACTCTGCAAGGCTGGCCGGAGAAGGTGCGCACCATGCAGCGCAACTGGATCGGCCGCAGCGAAGGCACGCTGGTTGATTTCAAACTCGACGGCGCCGCCGGACCGGCAGGCGACAAGATCTCCGTGTTCACGACGCGCGTGGATACGATTTATGGCGCGACCTCGTTGCAGCTTGCGCCCGAGCATCCGCTGGCGACGGACTTGATCGCGAACGATCCAGGCCTGCTCGCCAAGGTGGAAGACCTGATTGTCGAGCAGCGTAAAGCCAAAGAAGTTGGTGACATTGGCGCCATCGAAAAACACGGGGTCTTTACTGAGCGCTACGCACTCAGTCCGTTCAGCGGTGAGCGCGTCCCCATCTGGGTGGCGAACTACGTTCTGCTCGATTACGGCACCGGCGCCATCATGTCGGTCCCGGCACACGATGAGCGCGACTATGAGTTCGCCAAGAAGTACGGCCTCGACATTCGCGTGGTCATCCTGCCGCGCCGCGAGGAAGACCCACCGCCGTCAGGCGAACCCGACGAGCCGGTCTTGCCGTTCACGGACATGAACAGCCTGGTCATTAATTCCGGCGAATACACCGGAATGCCCTGCCAGGAAGCGATTGTGAAGATGTCGAAGTTCGCCGCCGATCATGGCTTCGGCAAGGCAACGGTGACGTATCGTCTGAAGGACTGGGGAGTCAGCCGGCAGCGCTATTGGGGCACGCCGATTCCCATGATTTATTGCGCGGACTGCGGCATCGTGCCTGTCCCCGAGAAGGATCTCCCGGTGTTGCTGCCCGACAATGTGGACATTACATTGGCAGGCGGATCGCCGCTGGGCAAAGTGCCGGAGTTCGTCAACGTGAAGTGTCCGAAGTGCGGTGGTCCGGCGCGCCGCGAGACCGATACCATGGACACCTTCGTCGATTCGTCCTGGTACTTTTATCGCTACACCAATCCCGATCTCGACACCAAGCCGCTCGACTCTGACACTGTGGGATATTGGTTTCCCATCGACCAATACATTGGCGGAGTCGAACACGCCATCCTCCACCTTATCTATTCGCGCTTCTGGACCAAGGTAATGCGCGATATGGGCCTGGTTAAGAATTCCGAACCGGCGGAACGTCTGTTCACCCAGGGCATGGTAATCAAGGGCGGCGCCAAGATGTCGAAGAGCCTGGGCAACGTGGTGTCGCCCGACGACATGGTCGCACGCTACGGCGCGGACTCGACCCGCATGTACACGCTGTTCGGCGGACCGCCGGACAGGGACTTGGACTGGCAAGATGCTGGCGTGGAGGGTGTCAGTCGCTTCCTGTCGAAGGTGTACAGATTTGTCGCGCGCAATGCGCGGCCGGATCATCCGGCTTGGAATGCCAACGGCGAGGGACAGCTTTCGCCTGAGGCGCGCAAGGTGCAACGGGTTTTGCACCAGACCATTCGCCGCGTCACCGACGATTTCGGCGGACGCTGGCACTTCAATACCTCGATTTCGGCCCTAATGAGTTTGCTCAACGAACTTCTCGTCTACGAGGACAGCGTACAGCGGGGAGGGCGGGCAGCTCCGGTGTCCCTGCTCGCCGATGCGCAGCGCAAGCTGGTGCTCATGCTGGCGCCGTTCGCACCTTATCTCGCGCATGAATTGTGGGAGATGCTGGGCGAAACCTCCGACCTGTTGCGCGCGCCATGGCCGCAGTACGATCCCACACTGGCGAAGGAGGAAGAAGTTGAAATCGCCATTCAGGTGAATGGCAAGATTCGCAGCCGCATCGTCGTCCCCGCCGACGCCGAAGAGGAACGGGTCCGCGAACTCGCGCTCGCTGACGAGAAAATCAAAGCCGCCATCACCGGCAAAGAGATCGTGAAGGTGATGGTGGTGAAGGGCAGGCTGGTGAATATAGCGGTGAAGTAGCCCGACCGAATAATGTTCTTCTCCACTCCTTCGCACGGTATATAGTGTGGGGCTGTAATCTTCTCTTCCATTTGGAACGCAGATGTCACCCACTGAGAAGTTCATCGCTGCACGTCAGTTTCTGCTCGACCACCGTACCGACTACGAAAAGGCCTATCGGGAGTTTCGCTGGCCCGAGTTAACGGACTTCAACTGGGCCCGCGACTGGTTCGACGTCTACGCGCAGGGCAATACCAATACAGCGTTGTGGCTCCAGCGTGAGGGCAAAGACGAAGTCAAGTTCAGCTACAAGGAGATGGCCGAGCGCTCCGATCGCGTCGCGCATTTTCTGCAACAACAAGGAGTCGAGCCTGGCGACCGTATCGTCTTGTGCCTTCCCAATGTCAGCGCCATTTGGGAACTGATGCTGGCGGCCATCAAAATCGGGGCTGTCGTGGTTCCGACCACAACTCTGGCCACCGAAAGTGAAATTCGCGATCGCCTGGCGCGTAGTGGCGCGCGCATCGTGGTCACCGATGAGACCGCAATGGATCGCATCCCCCGCGATGTTGAGATCAAAAGGATTCTTGTGAGCGGCCAGACTGCTGGTTGGACGCGCTACGACGACGCCTATGACGAGCCTCGAGATTACCGCATCATTCCCACTGGGGCAGACGATCCATTCCTGCTGTATTTCACATCCGGAACTACTGCCAAAGCCAAACTTGTGCTCCACACTCATCAGAGTTATCCGGTCGGCCACCTCTCGACCATGTACTGGATCGGCATTCAGGAAAGCGACATTCATCAGAACATCAGCTCGCCCGGCTGGGCCAAGCATGCCTGGAGCTGCTTCTTCGCTCCCTGGAATGCCGGCGCGACCACCTTCGTTTACGATGCTCCCCGCTTTCGCCCAGCAAATGCGCTGCGCGCGCTCGAAGACGCCGGAATCACGACGCTATGCGCTCCTCCCACGGTTTGGCGCATGATCATTCTTGAAAACCTCGGACAGAAGCCGCGTGCCTTGCGTGAATTGGCAAGCGCGGGCGAGCCGCTGAATCCGGAGGTAATCGAGCAAGTTGAAAAGGCTTGGGGCCTGATCATCCGCGATGGCTACGGCCAGACCGAGACATCAGCCCTAATCGGTAATTCGCCCGGGCAGCCCGTAAAACTGGGCAGTATGGGGCGTCCGCTTCCTGGATTTCGGATCAGCGTGGTCGACGTGCACGACAAGGAATGCCCCGAAGGCGAGGTCGCGGTGAAGCTCGATCCCCGGCCTACCGGCCTGATGACCGGCTATATGGATGATCCGGAGCTGACCCGTGTGGCGATGCAGAACAATCTGTATCACACGGGAGATCAAGCCTTGATTGACGAGGAAGGCTATTTCTTCTTCGTCGGCCGCGCGGACGACGTGTTCAAGAGCTCCGACTATCGCATCAGCCCCTTTGAATTGGAAAGCGTTCTGATGGAGCATCCTCTGGTGGCCGAGGTTGCGATCGTTCCCAGTCCAGATCCGTTGCGTACCAATGTGCCGAAGGCCTTCATTGCGATCGTGGCCGACGCACGGCCGACCGAAGAGATTGCCCGCGAGGTATTGTTATTCGCCAAGCAAAAGTTGGCTGCCTATAAGCGAGTGCGGAAGCTTGAATTCCATGAACTACCCAAAACCATCTCTGGAAAGATACGCCGGGCAGAACTGCGCAAGATGGAAGCCGAACGCGTGAAGGACGCGCAACGGGGTCCGCTGGAGTTTTGGCTCAAGGATTTTGAATAAGCCCCGTCGCTCAACGCAGAACTCTTTATGCGGCAGCGCGACCCGATCAAACTGTCCGCGTCGCCGAGACGAACGGACTTCCAGCAATTACAAATCGCAGCGGCTGCTCGACCGCCTTGGTAATTCCGACCCGCGGCGTGGCGGCGATGCGCTCCGGGCGATAACCATCGTCTGCAAACCACAAGTCCGATGCCGGCGCTGTAAGGTCTTTATCGTTGTCGCGGAGACGGGTAATGCCAAGCGCCTGCGACATCCGTCCGGGACCAGTGGAAATCAGTCGTAATTGCGAGGGTCGTGGGGCGTCGGCCAACTCCAGGCGGCGAGCTCGCGCCATCGCTTCCCGTCCAAACACCGGCTCCATGGCTCGCAGCAGCACACCTCCGGCATTTCCCTCAGGCATGCAGGAAACGTTCAGGCAGTAGTGATTGCCATAGATGAAGTACACATAGGCATGTCCCGGCGGCCCGAAGAGTACGGCATTACGCGGAGTGCGCCCGGCATACGCGTGCGCCGCAGGGTCTTCTGCGCCGAGATAGGCTTCGTCCTCCACGATACGGCCGGCCAGTAGCGTCCGGCCTTCCCGCCGAATTAGCAGTTTGCCCAGCAACTCGCGCCCCACGGTCACAGGATCGCGATTGAAAAAGTCCCGAGAAAGGACCGCAGCCCGCCTCAGCCTTGCAGCCGTGAGTCGGTCCGCCGGTAGCGCGGGCTTCTTCTTCGCGGTCGGGCGATTCGGCATCGTAAGTAGCATCCGACGTTGGCAATCAATTTACAATCATCCTGCATGATCGCGCACCTTCGCGGACGGCTCATCGCCAAGCATCCCAACCAGGCTATCGTTGAAGCTGGCGGCGTCGGCTATGACGTCACCATCACCGTGCCCACGTTTTCTGAACTGCCAGCGCCTGGCAGCGATGTCGCCCTGCACATTCATACGCACGTGCGTGAAGACGCCCTGGCGCTGTTCGGTTTTTTGCGGCGGGAAGAGAAGCAGCTGTTCGAGAAGCTCATTACGGTAAGCGGTATCGGACCCAAGCTGGCAATCACCATCCTCAGTGGCATGGCGGCGGGTGACATGGTGGGTGCGATCCGCGGCAACGATTTCGCCCGGCTCACTCGAATTCCGGGCATCGGCAAGAAGACTGCCGAACGTATGTGCGTAGAGCTGCGCGACAAGCTGGAAGGCTTTGGCGCAGCACAGCCGGCTGTCCCACACTCCGCCGTGGAAGAAGACGTAATCTCGGCGCTGTCGAACCTGGGCTATCAACGCGCGGTCGCAGAGAAAGCTGTGGAACGCGCCGCGCAATCAGCCGGACAGGAGAATTTCGATGCCATGTTCAGGGCCGCGTTGGGCGCGCTGTCGAAGTAACTTCGCAGAAATGTAGGCAGGTCCACCCTTAACTCCACTCCAGCAGCGCAAAGTGGGCGTTCTCTGTAGCATTGCGAAACTGGGTGTGCTTGCAAGCCGAGCATTGAGCGCGAATTGCCGTGACGTCAATCGTGGGGAAAATCGTGTCCCCCGATTCGACGCCTCCCGGCGTCCTTTCCTTCAACAGCGAATAGGCGGGCTCGCCGCATCGTGAGCAGTGAAAGATGTAAACGTTCAAGCGCGCCATCGTGAACCTCCGGTGATGGCCGGATTATATGCCCATCACCCCGTAACCCCTGTGGTGGAATCGCCTCCTTAGTCCCTGAGCAGATTTGTGTTTGCCCTTATGAGCTGCGTCGATAGCAGTTCCACCCTCTGCTTTTGTCACGACTTGGTGACAACACCGAGGCGCCGGTCGTCGTATCATTTTCGTGGGGCCGTATGCGAATGGGGTGCATACCGCTGTGGATAATGATAATGGCTGCACTGCTGCTCGCGGCGCAGCAAGACTCCATTGTCGACAAACCGGCTGGTGACTTGTCCATCCCGGCAGAGCTCGCCAAGACGGTACGTGCGGACAAGGCCCACCGAGGCGATCCCCGTCGAATTCACAACTCTGGAAGCCATACTCGTAGGCCCAAAGCTGGTGATGCCGGCTCAAACCAAGTTGTTCGGCCGAATCGTCAACGTTGCCCCACATCAAGGAGACAAGCCATCGTGGATTTTGTTGCTGGTCGAAACCGCCGCGTGGAAACAGCACAGGGTTCCTTTGCATGCCTTCATCTCCGGGCAGATAACCTTGGCGCCCGCTGCGAACCAGAACAGCAGTTCTGCCGATGCGACACCCGCCATCGGCGGTCCGCGCCGGTCCCCATACGGTCGTACCGGGGCCAGAACCGGCTCGGTAACGTCGGCGGACAAATTCCCGCAAGGTGAGACCGTTGGGTCGCCAGATGAAATCGTGGAAAACCTGGGCACGCTCAAGGACATTCGCATCGTTCGCGGCAAAGATGGAACATCATATTTGGTCTCCGCGAAAACAAATGTGAAGCTCCCCGGCGGCGCTTTCTTCATGCTGCAAAACCATCCCCTGCCCGCAGCGGACCAATCCACGACCTCCAGGCCACACTAGCGTCTGGGAGCCTCAGGCTATTTTCCGATGCAGGAGGTTCTTTATGGCCCTAAACTACTGAATTAAATGCTGCTTAGTCCAATCCTGTTTACATGTGGACACCTCCGTGGACACACATTCACGCTGGCAGGCGCGCTCGTACCGCATCAACATCACAGACTTCGAAGATTAGGAGCTTCATTCCCAGATGATAGTAAGTGCAGGTTGGGGCGTTGCCAAAGTCTCGCTGCGGGAGAATCACAGGTTTTTCCACCGCCGTGGACAAATAGAAGTGTTCAATATTCTCTCAACCGAGTTGCCCGTCGCCGATCGTCCAGCAGGCGGGAATTAACCTTCGCGGCGTCGTGCTACAGGTGTTCACGGCCTCAGTTCGCACAGATACGTTTATAGCGCTTGTTTGTTTGGAATAAGCTAGAAACTCAACGACACAACTGCGACACAGTGACTTGATGTGCAATGTGACTCCTGCGTCAGATCGATCCATAGGCATCATTGCATGGAATGTTGTGCAGCATTGAAAGCAGCAACCGCCTCCAGAATCTGGTGTCTCACCGGGCTTGGGAACTTGGCCCCAAACCGTAAGAGCTTGTTCAAGTCGAGATGTTGCAAGTCCAGTTCGTCGGTATGGATTATGCTTCCCTGCTGTCGCCCCAAGTACACCCAATCCAACAACGCCTTCTCGGGATCAGCAACGTTGTAGTTGCCGTATCGAGTTCGTTTGTTCTGGAATCCCCAGAAGAGATCCTTCGATATTCGTCGGAAGATAATTGCCACGGACTTCGCTCGGAACTCGCCTGGACGACCCGGAGTAACACAGGTCAGGGCAGTTGGACTCTGCGTCGAGACACCCGAATCACGCAGAACAGTCTCGAGCGACAGGTATGCCTCCGGTCTCAGGATGTTTATTAGCTCTCTCCCTGAGAAATCAGCCGTCAACCGGTTTATGAATATCTTCTTCCCAAGGTGCTCAACGAGGCTGCGTTCCTCTTGTCGGCGAAGTGCGTTCCCGATGGCGACTTCGGAAACGTTTAACTCGCGAGCCAGATCGTCAACTCGGAGAACTCCGGAAGCCCGTGCCCTGTCCTTGATCAGCTTTGCCCAGTCCATTCCCCACCTCCCTAAAGCCATGCGGAAAACAACTTCCGCAGTGCTGCACGCAACGGCTCGAAGTCCGACCTCGCGAGTTCCTCGAATACCTCTTTCGGCAGATAAGGCTCTAACTCGGGCGTGCAGGTTCGCGAGTTAACCTGAGCAATTCGCTGGGTGATGAATTCGGGGTTTTCCAGTCTCTCGGCTGCTGATCCATCGACGAGATGAATCGTCAGGCTGTCGCTCAGGAGAGCACCCGAGTCCTGAAGCAGCTCTCCGTACTGATCAGTAGGTCCAAGTCTCCCGAGTGTCTGGGACTGCCGTAAAACAGAACCAAGCTTGCACCGCCAAAGAAGACGAACGTATCGGGAAAGGCCGAGAGCAAAGCCTGCAATGCCTGTTCAAGCAAGACATTCACCGCAGCGGTTTCACGGTTGAATCCCCGATCCTCGAACCTCGCCAGTCGCGCGGCAATGTTCATTACGAAAAAGTATCATAAATGAAATAGTTTAGTCACATATCGTTTTTTTATTACGTAAAAACATCCTATTTGATGTAATTTCGTCACGGACAATTTAGCCCGAAATGCCCCGGACCTCCTGCGGCCGCGGACTATCGAGGATCAGTTGCGTGAGCCCATTTGCATAGGCGTCAACTTTTCCGTTGCTGGCGGGCACGATTGCCATGTTGTTGGTGATGGATCCGTCCCCTGCATTCAGCGTCGAAACCACCGGCTGGTTCTCGCCGTCTGGCCACAACGTGAGGTACCTGAGGCTGGAAACCGGCAGGACAGTCGCGTTGAAGACATACGCCTGAGCCAAGCTCGAGGCGGCACAACGCGTATCCACCACATCAACCGGAGGACTCAAGGTTCCGGTGAACGGCAGGCCGCTGCCTAGGTGGCGCGTGTCGAAGGCCTGCAAGGCTGCACTCCGTACAACGACAGTCCACCCGCTCGGGCCTGACGACATTTGGTCGCTGGAAGAAATCGCGATGCTGGCGGATGAAGCTTTTCGCCCATCGAAACGCGGGGCCTACAAGAAGTGGGCTTCATAATGCAGCCCGACACGACAAAACACCTTCGTTGGTGGGTCAAAGTAATTGGACGCTGTTTGTTAGCTTTGGCATGGATTGGGGTACTGAGTTTGGTTATGTCGTGGCTGGGTTGTGATCGGTACAGCGATATGTGGGATATGTGGTAATGGTACGGCCACTCGGATTCCCCGTCAGAAATTTCAAACTGAGACACTACCGTCCTCTCTTAACGCTTGTCCATTAGTAATGGACATGGCATAATATGGGACAAATGGCAGCGCCTGAAAGACAATTTGCCCCTTATCTTGAAAAGATACGCGGCCTGGAATTCGTGAAAGCTCTCGACTTTTCAGCCGCGAGAAACCCGTATGAAGACAAGGGAATCGACGGCCAACTTCGCATCCGCACACCGAAGGGGACATTCAACTTCCTCGTCGAACAGAAAAGCTCTTACCTCGACCGCTCACTTCTAAACGCATTTATCGCCCAAGCGAAACACCAGACAGACGCGTACCAACACCCAGTCATTCTCTTTGCCCGCTACGTTCCCCGCCCTTCTGCTGAACGCCTTGTGGCCTCAGGAATAAACTTCCTCGATCGCGTCGGAAACATGCACCTCACCCTCGGGAGCAATTATTCACACACCGTTCTCGGCAACAGAGAATCCCTGGCCTCCCGAGAATCGGCTTCGCTTGGGGCAGCCCGAATTCAACTGCTGTTCACCTTTGCAGCCGATCCAAACGCTGGCGAAAGCACCGTCCGTGACCTGGCAAAAGCCTCAGGCCTAAGCAAGAGCAGTGTCGCTCGACTCCGCGAGGAACTCGTTGAAGAGCAGATACTGAAAAAAACTGTTCACGGCTATGAGGTGCGAAACAAGAAAGAGCTGCACCAAATTCTGCTCGTCGGTTACGACAACACTCTTCGACCGAAGCTCTTCATTAATCGCTTTCGCGCCGCCGAATCAACTCCAGAACAGTTCCTGCCCCGATTGAAGGATGCTCTTACCCCGCTAGCGATGAGGTGGTCTCTCACAGGAGCGGCAGCGGCGTATCAGCTCCAGCATTATTACAAGGCTCCAGAGATCCCGCTCTTCATTGAAACGGCCACAGACCAGGTCAGTCGTAGGCTCCGTCTCCTGCCTGACAAAAACGGCCCAATAACGCTTCTCCGCCCCTTCGGAGTGCTGCCTTTCTGGAGGGAAATCTCCGGGATAACCGTCGCCCATCCCTGGCTGATTTACGCCGAGCTGATGCGCTCACCTGATTCCAGGGCGCACGAGGCAGCTGAACAACTACGGGCCGAGTTCATGCATGATTGATTTAACCGAAGAACAACTCGCCGATCTGAAGCAACTCCAAGAACTCTGCGACGAACTAAATACGCAACTCATCATCATCGGGGCGATGGCGTACAGATTCCACTTTCCCGAGATCGAACGTTACACAACGGATATTGATTTGACCGTAGCGCTTGACCTCGACGACTTTGCAGAACTAGAAGTGAAAATTGGCAAGCTCGGTTGGGAACGCGACAAGAAAAAGGAACACAGGTGGCAAAGCCCCCGCTCGACTCTGATTGATCTCGTTCCAGCCGGAGTAAAGCTACGCGAAGCAAAGCAACTCGTTTGGCCCAAAAGCCAATTCTCAATGAGCTTGGTTGGTTTTGAGCATGTCTTTTCGGAAGCCCAAACAGTAAAGATTAGCAAGTCTCTCAGCGTAGACGTGGTTTCGCTTCGCGTACTTGCGTTTCTCAAAATTGTCGCGTTTCTTGACCGGCCCTATGAGCGCGAGCGCGACTTGGGCGATCTCCGTGGAATCCTCTCTCAATATGAAGAAGGCAGCGAACGGTCTTTTTCTGACGAGGTGCAAGCCGCTAACCTTGTTGACTTCAGCTTAGTTCCTGCGTTTCTTCTCGGAGTTGATTTGGCGGCCCTCTGCACGGCTGAGGAAACTGCTATAGCTGAACGTTTCCTGGCAAGAATTTCAGACGAAGCCGACGCCTTGTGGATGCTATTTGTGCGTGCCGGGAGGCAAGCGGGTGACCGCGAAGAAGAAGCTGCGCGAATGCAGCTTGCCGCGTTTGCGCAGGGGTTTAGGCGTCAGGTCTAGCCTTTCCTCTTCACCAGCGGTAGCAACTCCTTATCCGGTAACGAGTCAAGGCCGGACTGCGCAACGGCGCGCGAAGGGCAAGAAGTTCGGAAGCCCAAGCCCAGGTAGATGCTCTGCGTGTGGCCGCGCTGCGCTCTGATGGGCTTTCGTGGTCTCAGGTATGTCGAACCCTCAATGTGAGCAAGGGGAGCGCCCAGCGATCGGTTGCCACAATTCCCTAAGAGCACAAAGTATCGGTAAGGGAAGAGTTGCCTACAGCGCATCTCCAAAAACAAATGTGGCGTGGGGGGAGATCGTCTATTCTTGCGAGAAAGGTGCAGGAACCTATGAAGATCATTCCGGCGAGCGACTCGTCGTTGTTGGTTGTGTTCGGGAATGCAATCTCGCCCGCACTCCACGAGCGCGTGATTGCGCTGTTTCATTCATTCCAGGCCTGGCATGATCCGCGGATCCGCAACCTGCATCCGGGATACGCGTCCCTGCTCGTTGATTTCGATCCGCTACGGTTGACGCACGACGAACTGAGCTCGGTTGTTCAACAACTGGCACTTGCCAGCGACCCTGCGATCGACAGGCGCGCCAACGTGGTCACCATTCCGGTCTGTTACGACATCGAGTTCGGCCCCGATCTGCCGGATGTCGCACAGCATTCTCGGCTTTCGATGGAAGAGGTTGTCCGACTACATTCCTCCCCGACGTATCTCGTATATTTCCTCGGATTCTCTCCAGGTTTCGTTTACCTCGGCGGGTTGCCGAAGGTTTTGCACATGCCCAGGCTCGCAACCCCTAGGCCATCCATTGTCGGCGGAAGTGTTGGGATTGCCGGCAGTCAGACGGGAATCTATCCAGTTGACTCTCCCGGAGGATGGAAGCTGATCGGACGAACGCCTCTGCGTATGTTCGATCCCGAAGCAACACCGCCAACTCGCCTGCAACCAGGCGACAGGATGAAATTCTCCTCGATTGATCGGGCGACCTTCGAAAACATGCCGAGACGTGCTGAGGCTCGGCTTACATGACGATTCGGGTTGCAAAGCCGGGGTTCTTCACAACCGTCCAGGACCTTGGACGTTACGGCTATGCTCACCTCGGCATCTCTCCCGCCGGAGCCGCCGATCCGTTGTCGTTCCGCATTGCCAATCTTCTGGTGGGCAACGATGAGAACGTCCCTGCGCTGGAGATGACGCTGCTCGGCGCAACCCTGGAACTCGAGGAGAGCGCCATCGTCGCGCTCACAGGCGCCAGTTGCGAATGCAAAGCCGGTTTCGCTCAAGTGCCAGTCAACGCAGCGTTTGACCTCCCCGCGGGAGCAGTCCTAAGAATCGGTAGCATGATGACCGGCGCGCGATGCTACCTCTCTGTCCAAGGTGGATTCGACACTCCGCTGGTCATGGGCAGCGCGTCAACCTTTGTCGCCGGCCACTTTGGAGGGTTCAAGGGGCGCAGATTGCAGAACGGCGACGTGTTGCATGTTCGGCAGCACGGCTCGTTCCGCGTCCACTCGCTGCGTCCGGGTGCGCTTGACTCATTGCGCGCTCCGCGACCGTTGCGTGTGACCAAAGGCTCGCAGCAGGACTGGTTTGGGCCGGAGGCATTCGAGAAATTGTTCTCCAGCACATACATCGTCAGCGAGCAGTCGGACCGCACGGGCCTGCGGCTGAAGGGGGAGATCGTGCGTCCGCGCGAACCATCCGAGCTGCTTACAGACGGCATCCCGCTCGGGGCTATCCAGGTGCCGCAGGATGGCCAACCGATCATTCTGTTTGTCGATCAGCAGACCACCGGTGGATACCCAAAGATCGCGAATGTGATTGCGGCCGATGTCCATCGCGTCGGCCAGTTGCGGCCCCGCGATGAGGTGGGCCTCGTCGAAGTTTCCATTGCAGAAGCAGTCCAAGCGATAGGCGAGCAGGAGCGCTGGTTGAGAGAAATCTTCGTTTCGTGATCGGGACGATCAGGGTTGTTGAGGTTGAGTTAGAGAGGCAATTCAAGATGGCGCATATTTCTATCGATCTCAACGCCGACTTGGGCGAGTTTGAAGAGTCGCTGGTCAATGGAGCTGACTTCGAGCTGATGCGCTACATTACCTCCGCCAACGTCGCGTGCGGCGGACACGCGGGCAATGAACAAACGATGCGTCAGACGCTGTCCACCGCTCGCAAGTTGAAGGTCGCAGTCGGGGCGCACCCGGGCTATCCTGATCCCGCGAATTTTGGACGCGTCGAATCGCAACTTTCTCCGAAGGAAATCGAGGGTTCTGTGGGCCAGCAGATCGCGGCGCTGGTGAAGATTGCGGAATCCCTGGACATGCGGCTAGGGCACGTGAAGCCGCATGGCGCGCTGTATCACACGGCCAACACGAACCGCGAGGTTGCGCTCGCATTAGGCCGCGCCGTGAAGGCGATCAATCCACAGCTCGTCATGGTCGGCCAGGCCGGCTCGTCGGTTCTGGAAGTCTGGCATTCAATTGGATTGCGATTCGCTGCCGAAGCTTTCGCTGACCGCGCTTACGAGCCGGACGGCACTCTGCGTAAACGAACTCTTTCTGGGGCGCTACTTGATGATCCTGCGGTCGCCGCGCAGCAAGCCATTGAGATCGCGGTTCGGCACAGGGTTATCGCTAGCGACGGCTCCGAACTGACGATTGAAGCGAACACCATCTGCATTCACTCCGACACACCTGGCAGCGTAGCTATTGCACGAGAGGTCAATCAGCGGCTCAAAGCAGCAGGCGTGCGCGTGCAATGCTTGTCGTGGTGGGCCGCGTTGTAGGCTTCTCAATCGCCTACAGGTTGGGAGGCGAGATAACCTGCTCGCTGCCATCCGGAAACAAGACCTTCACGCTAGGTGGCCCACAGGCGCGCCACTCCCCCGCGACAAGTTCGAGCGGCATATCGTGGCCGGGATAAAGACGCGTTCCTAGTTGCTTAAGTTTGGCAATGGATTGGCGCGCCAAGTCGGCATCCCAGACTGGTGAAGCCATGGGGCCCTTCAAGTCCCAACGGCTTTTCAGGGCGTCGCCGCAGAGGATTTCCCTAGCCATCGCCAGCGCAATGCATCCGGGCGTGTGTCCGGGTACATGTATGACCTGGACGCCATCCTCTAGAGCAGTCTCGGCGGAAATCAAGCGCAGGCGGCGGTGCGCCCGCAACACCGGCGTGTGATACCGGAGCACCGCCTCATCTGCCCCGCGGGAATCCGCATACGCGATCTCGCGCTCATGCACGATGATTTCGGCATTAGCGAAGAGGTCCCAGTTGGCGGCGTGGTCGAAGTGCAGATGACTCAGCACCACAAAGTCCACATCTTCAGTAGCGACGCCGAGCTTCGCCAGCGAGTTGATGACGGTAGCACGCTCGTTGTAGCCGGCGGTGTCGAAAAGCAGTCGCCGCCCACGTGCGGTGGTTACAAGGTAGCAACCGCTCCAGCCTAGGAAGCCGCGACTGCTCTTCCCGGGAAAGCCAGTGAGCAGTGTTTCGATGTTGGACATCAGAAGTTCTTTCCTATCTGGGTATCGCGCACGCCGTGATCGTCCAACCCAGTGTGTATGGAACCGACAATCGCTGCACGCTCGCGGCGAGGTTGGCCTCGTGCGGCGTAAAGCTCCGGTCATGAGTAAAAGGATATTGTTCTCCCGGACCGAAGATGTGCGCGTGGCAGTCCCAGGCCCCGGCTGGCGTCACATGGATCGGCGTTCCCGGATCAGGGTTCGGTCCCTGGCAGTTTGGAATCGAGTTTCCGTCCACCGGGTCACTCATACACCTGCAGCTCTTTTCCTCTCGTCTCGGGCAGCAGGAGTACCGCCAGAATCATGACCAGATAGGCGACTACGGCAAACGAAGAGATGGCGTGTCCCAGGGTAATGCGCGCGCTGAGATAGCCAACCAACGTTGGGAACAGTGCACCCACGGCACGCCCAAAGTTATATGAAAACCCCTGGCCCGAGCCGCGCAATCGGCTGGGAAACAGCTCGGTGAAAAATGCGCCCACCGGACTAAACGATCCCGAGGCGAAGAAACCGAGCGGGAATCCCAGTACCAGCATCAACCCGTTACTGATAGGCAGAAAGGTGTACGCCGCCACCGTGACAAATGAGCAGACGGCAAACAGTATCAGCGTCCGCTTGCGGCCAAGGCGATCAGCCAGCCACGCGCTAATCATGTAGCCGACAAACGAGCCCACGATCACGACGAACAGATAGCCGCCGGTGTTGAGCACCGAGAGGTGCCGGCTGGTCTTAAGAAAGGTCGGCAGCCAGGTCGTGATGGCGTAATACCCGCCTTGTACGCCGGTTGCCAGCAACGCGGTGAGAAGCGTGATCTTCAGAATTGCCGGGCTGAAGATCTCCAGAAAATGGCTGCCTTCGCCGGATTTGACTTCGCGCGCACGAGTCTGGCTGAAGACTTCGGGCTCAGGAACGTTGCGCCGGATATAGAAGACCAACAGCGCGGGAAGAATGCCGATCCAGAACATGGCGCGCCACGCGGTCGCGGCCGGCAGTACAGAGAACAAGACGGTATAGCAGATGGCCGCGATGCCCCATCCTATCGCCCATCCGCCCTGCACTGTGCCCACCGCTTTGCCGCGATGCTGTGCGCGGATGGCTTCGCCCATCAGCACCGAGCCTACCGCCCACTCCCCACCGAAGCCCAGGCCTTGCAGTCCGCGCGTCAGCAACAATTGCCAGAAGGAGTTGGTGAATCCGCTCAAGAAGGTGAACAGCGCGAACCACAGGATGGTGATCTGCAGAACGCGGGTGCGGCCGAAGCGGTCGGCCAGCAGTCCGGCTAGCCAGCCCCCAACGGCTGAAATCAGGAGTGCCACCGTGCCCAGCAATCCCGCTTGTCCCTTGCTGATGTG
Source organism: uncultured Acidobacteriaceae bacterium (assembly GCA_963798185.1). Classification (GTDB taxonomy): domain Bacteria; phylum Acidobacteriota; class Terriglobia; order Terriglobales; family Acidobacteriaceae; genus Bog-257. The sequence continues at coordinate 32,310 of CAWCSJ010000018.1, read as the reverse complement.
CCAGAGCGCGATCAGGGTGGGAATGACGAAGCTATAGACCATCACGTCCATGCCGTCGAGCGCCCAGCCGCCGAAGGTTGCGACCAGAGTGCTGCGCTCTCCGGCCGTGAGATCGAAGATCCAAAGCCGCTGGTTGGAAGGGGCTGCGACTGCAGGTTGGGTGGTGCTCATACGGCCTCCTTGACTAGATGCGCAGCCTTGGGCGCCAAAAGCAGTGATAGGCGCTCATTGTAGACTTCAACCGACGATATGTAATCAGTGAATTGAGCCAACAAGTACGACTTGTACCACCGGAACCTCCGGTACCCAACGAGTTTCCCAACCGAGCGAACGACTTCCAGGGCCCGTTGGCGGAGAACGAAAGCTTGGCAAATTCGAGTAGTTGCCTACCCTGGGTGGTTGTTTCGCATGATGCAGGCTAGAGCGATTCCGCCGACGGCGAAGGTTCCCAGCGTTGCCAGGGTCCGCAACTTAGAGTTTCGCAATGCGTACTCGCGTTCGCGCACCAGTGCCGCCTCGGGTAGATCGTCTCTAACGGGTTCGGGTCCACGATGCAGGGCCAACTGCAGCACTTCCGCGGTGTGCAGCGCCTGACGGCTGGTCAGTTGCGAAATCTGCTCGCGACAACTGAAGCCATCGGCGACGATCAATTCAGTGGGTCGCGACTTCCGCACTGCCGGCAGAAGCGCGTGCTCGCCGATCTTGACGGAAATGTCGTACTTGTCCACCTCGAACCCGAACGCGCCTGCCATTCCGCAGCAGCCGTCGCTGAGCATGTGAACCTTCAGGTGCATCTGCTCCAGTAGCTTCCGTTCGTGCTCGGCGCCGTGAAGGATGGCCTTGTGATGACAATGCCCATGCACCACCGCGTCCATATGCAACTGGGGTGGACGATAGTTCGCCTTCTCGACCAGGAACTCGCTCAGCAGGAACGTGTTTTCCATGATTTGGCGTGTCTCTTCGCGCCCGGGAAACAAACCGTGAATCTCGTCGCGCAGCACGGACCAGCAGCTTGGTTCCAGCAGGACAATCGGAATCCTCTGCTCGACATAGGGCATGAGCACGTTCATCACATGACGGAGGTACCGTTTTGCTTCGTCAAGAAGTCCGTTGTCGTACAAAGGCCGACCGCAGCAGACATGTCCCGTCGGAACTACAACCTCGTAGCCCGCGTGTTCGAGGACCTCGACTGCCGCCCGCGCCGTTTGCGGCAGGAAATAGTTATTGAACGTATCAGCGAACAGCAAGACTTTAGGCCGTCGGTCGTCCCGCTGTGGCCGCTTGCCGAACCACGCCTTGAACGTCTCCGGAGCAAATTGCGGAATGGAGCGCTCCGGCGACATGCCTACTGCGGCCTTCATCAGCTCCCGGGTTCCCGGCGTCGATGTCAGCAGGTTCACCAGCCCCGGCCACAGAGATGCAACTCGCGACCACTTATCGATGTGGCCAAAGGCATACGTATGACGAGGCCGAATGCGTCCCTCCCAGTAGTGCGAGAGGAACTCCGCCTTGTACGTCGCGACGTCTACGTTGACGGGGCAATCGCCTTTGCAGCCCTTGCAGGACAGGCAGAGGTCGAGGGCGTCTTTGACATTCTCATCGCGCCAGCCGTTTTCAATGGGCGAGCCCTGCAACATCTCCCAGAGCAGGTGGACCCGACCGCGCGTGCTGTGGATTTCCTCGCGCGTCGCCATGTAGCTGGGGCACATCGTCTGGTTATCGACAGCGTCCGAGCTCTCACGGCGGCACTTTCCCACGCCGACGCAGCGCAAAGTGGCGTGCGCTAAGCTGCCATTGTCCTCAGGGAACTGGAAATGAGTCTTCGGTTCCCAAGGCCGATAGCCGGCGCCCAGCCGCAGATCGGAGTCTAGCGGGTTGGCGTCGATGACCTTGCCGGGATTCATCTTCCAGTCAGGGTCCCAGATGCTCTTGAACTCCCGGAACGCGCTCATGATCTCTTTGCCAAACATGATCGGCAACAGTTCACCGCGCGACTGGCCATCGCCGTGCTCCCCGGAAAGCGAGCCGCCATAATTGGTCACGAGTTCAGCCGCTGCTTCCGCGAACGAGCGGTAGTTCTTGATCCCTTCCTTGCTGGTCAGGTCGAAAGTTATTCGGCAATGGATACAGCCCTGCCCGAAATGTCCGTACAGCGCACAGTCGAGTCCGTGCTTATCCAGGAGGGTGCTGAAATCGCGCAGATAATCGCCGACCCGGACGGGCGGAACTGCGGCGTCTTCCCAGCCCGACCAAGCCGGAGGCTTTCCAGGAACAAAGGCCGAGGCGCCTACACTTGATTCCCGCAGCGCCCAAACCGCTTTCTCGTCGTTCTTATCGTCGTAGAAATGGACATTCGGAGGACCCACTTTGCGCTTCAATTTTGCCATCAGGTCATGCGCGCGGGCATCAGCCTCTTCCTGGGATTCTCCGGAGAACTGCACCATCAGCCAACCTTTACCCTCAGGCAATTGCCGCAAGGACTTCGTGTGCATGCCCTTCGTATTCATGTTATCGATCAGCTTATGATCGATGCCCTCCAAGCCGATCGGCTGGAACTCCACGATCTCGGCCACATCGTCGCCGGCTTGATAAACGTCCGGATAGCCAAGCACAACCAACCTCTGATACGGCGGATTGCGCACTAGGTTCAAGGTCGCTTCAAGGATGGTGACGAGCGTGCCTTCAGAGCCCACCAATGCGCGCCCGAGATTGAAGCGGCCCCCCTGGTTCGGAATGAGTTGGTCGAGGTTGTAGCCCGAGATGCGGCGAGGGATCTCAAGGAAGCGCGCGCGAATTTCGTTTTCATAGCGCAGCCGCAGCGCCTTGATCCGGGACAGAATTTCGCCAACGCGGCCTCCGCGGCTGATCGACTCGTCCACGTCAGACTCAGTCATCCAGCCTGCGGTCATGCGAGTGCCGTCGTAGGTCAGGAGGTCAAGGGAATCGACATTGCTGGAGACCGGGCCGGCCATCTGCGCGTGGATGCCACAAGAGTTGTTCCCCAACATTCCGCCAAGCGTGCAATATTGGTGGGTCGCCGGATCAGGGCCAAAAGTAAGCCCGTATTCGCCAGCCGCGTTGCGAAGGTTGTCAAGAACGCAGCCGGGGCGGACCCGCACGATTTTTCGGGCCGGATCGATCTCCAGGATTTCGTTGACGTACTTGCTCCAATCCATCACGATGGCCGTGTTGCAGCACTGCCCAGCCAAGCTGGTGCCTGCTCCGCGCGAAAGAATGGGCGCGCCAAATTCACGCGAGACTCTGACCGCCTGCACCACGTCTTCCACGCTCCGGGGAACCACGACCCCGATTGGCACCTGACGATAGTTGGAAGAATCGGTGGAGTAAGCCGCGCGGCTTCCGGCGTCGAAGCGGACCTCGCCCTCAAGGCGGGATTTCAACTCCGCTTCCAACCCACGCACGTCAACGTTGTTGATGAGAGTTTGCGGTGGCTCCGTTAAGGATTTGGAATCGAGAATCCTGAATGGGCTCATGCGAAGTTCCCTTGCAAGCTGGAAGACCCGTTGTGCATCTCGCCGAGAATCTTGAAATGCCAAACCAATGCTACGTGAAAAGCTGGCATCGGGATGAATGAACCGTCGGGCGAGGTGATTTACCTCTGCATTCATTTTCCCCGGTTAGCACCCAGTTGGGGATCGACCACAGCCAGCGGATGCCGGCTCATTTGCGGTTTGGCGGCAATCGACTTGACGCTGAGTTCTCCGCCGGCGTTCTGGTCAGTGCAAGCAGAGGTATAAGCAAGACGGGGCGGTCTTGCGCTTGCCCAATTGCCCTTCTAAATCAATTGCCGCAACTTCGTGATTCTGCGGTGCCAGCCGGAACCTCGCTGGGTTGCCCACAAACTGAAGGTTTCGGGCAGACTGCGTTCACAGTATCTTGCCGGGACAATCTCCCTGCAAAAGTGCATCTAGTGCATCGCAGGTCGACCCCGAATCAGCCCCTGTGGGTTAAGTAAGACGTTGGATTCGTCTGGGTTACGACGGCGCTTCGAACGAGACAACAAGACTCCTGATACACGAAGGAATCGCAGGTACATGGGAATCGTACGAACCCGAATGCAAGTGCGGGAGTCCTATTACTTAAGCATACTTAAGCAAAGCGGCGTCGAACTCAGCTGTGTCAAGGGCGGAGTACAGGGATTCCAAAGAAAGCCCCTTGCGGGACTATTTGAAACTACAGAGTCACGAATGTTGTCGTAGCTTACCGCCAGCTCCTCTCCCAGGTACATGTCGGTCATGGCGATAGGTTCGGAATCGAGTTTCCCAAACACGAGTCGGTTATCATCGTCGTTGTGATCCACGAGGAGCTACATCCATTCGCGCTCCCCGGACTGAGCGCTGACTGTCTCGAACTTGAAGTGCTCGCCTTTGCTGTAGCGTCCCATAAAAAATATCTGGTCAGATGGTTTCGCATACACCCTGATGATTTTGCGGCAGCCAGCAGCCGGCGCTTTTACGGCATTCCTGCTGCAGCAACCTGTTTTGCTGCTGCCACCAGTATGGACTTCGTCTTCGTGCCGATTCCTGAGCCGTTCGCGATTTAGGCCGACCACGACGAGTATATTACGTTCTTTGCGGATAGCGGCGCGAACCTGAATCGGATGATAGCAGCACTGAATAGTACCGGGTTCAAGGCGGTTTCTGATTACACCCGGAGCCTTTGAGTTCTCCTTGGGTTGACTGTTGTAACATTCGCTTTATCGCAAGTAACCCGCCCGCTTCACGATTGGTGGTGATATGGCCTGTTCCCAACAGTTATAATTTGGAGCGTCTATGGCCGTACGGAACGTTGCTTACGCTTTGCTGCTTAGCTTGGCGGCATTGGCTGCCGTCGCGCAGGAACGGTGCGGACCGCGTGAGCTGGCCAATTCCCTTCAACTCGCTGACCCCGCTTATTCCTCCGCCGTGCTTCTCCGACAGGACCTCTCGAACCATGCCTTTGAAGTGCAGTGCGTATTGCCGTCCAAGTTGGCAGGAACGTGCGCCAACCCGCAGCAGGGGAACGGGAATGCGGCTGCCTTATTCAGAACAGACCGGGGCGATTTTGAGGTTCTTTTCCTGCCGAAGCCGTTCGTCTTCGACCATGTGACTGCCAAGGAGGAGAAGCACAGCAATTATTACCACTACTCATTCAGCGGCAATCCGCAGTGTGGCAGCATCGAGGGCCCCCGTCGTATTTATTTTGTGAAACGTGGCAACAAGATGTTCGTTGTGTTTGGCGATGCTGAATTAGCCGCCGCCTTGTCTAATGCTCCTATGCGCTAGCTGTTGAAACATCCCCATGTCACAAGTAACTCAAAGACTTGTATGAAGACGTTTCGGATCGCCATAGGCAGATGCGACTGCACTCCGCCGTTTCGTAACTCGCTTGAGGAGAGTGTGTGCCGCAGCATCCAAGAGGCGCTTGCGAGCTGGCGCATTTCTTTACCCGCGAATCTGGCCGGTGTTCCGGCCGAATATTTTGAGGAGCGCGTAATTGACGGAGCGAGGGTAACGGTTGGCACGTTCAAGATGGACGTTGGAAAAGGCGAAACCCTTGTTGTTTGCCAGGCATTAGTCCATACGTGGAGCCGACCAACGTTTCTGTCCATCGGAACCGTTGGAAGACTCTATGCAGAAGGGTTGCTGGTCGCTGCCAGGGGCGATGTAGAAGCCGCTCCTGACGACCTGATGTGGCAGTTCCGCTAGGCTTCGGTCGGGATCAGTGGCGTAACATCCCCTTATCACAAACCGTCTCCCGGGCATAGTTGATGCGGCGAGCAAAGTCAGTGGGTGCCATGCCGGTCCGGGCCAGGTAATCCTGTAACTCCAGGCGAACTTCGGTTGATTCCGGCAAGCTTGCCTCTAGCAGCTGCCGCCGTACCGCGTAGGAAAGAGCCATTGGCTTATTCTCCTTCCGTCAGTTCTCGAACAATGTCGTTGATGAAATCAGGTCGGGCTGCGGTGCCAATCTCCCGATTCCCAATATCGGTGATCGAATGCGCGGACGGCCGGGTCCTGGGGTCAAAGGGGAGATGCGCCTTTACGTCCTTTTCCCCAACCGCACAACCTTCGCTTCCGTCCTTGCAGCGTCCCCTATTTTTTCCATCTCCTCCCGCCTTCCCTATGCCCGCACTCTCGCCCGCCTCGTGGCTTCGCGGCTGCGCTTTCTAAAGCTCGCCCGTGCGGATGAGAACAGAGCCGTCAGGTTCCGTGTCACCAGCCAGGTATTTGCGCCGCGCCTCCTGCTCGATGGCCTCACGGTGTTCCTGAAACGCTTCCTCTTTGTTCGGCTTGTCGTCTCCGCCGAAATGATCGTCTAGGGCTTCCCGGCTGATGGCGCAGCGCACGCGCTTCTTTCCATCCTGCGCCCAGAACATGACGACACCGCGGTCGAAGTTGTACCGCGCTTCCTTCTCCGGAAAACTCAGATCGTGCTGTTCAAGCGACCAGCGCACGCGCTCCCCGACAAAAGCGGAGAACGGTTTTATGTCGAGGTCAATGCTGGCGCTGTCCAGCGCCGCGAGATAAGCGTCACGGTCCCTCACCCGGATGACTGTCCACGGATAGCCCCCGGACGCCAGCATCACGTTCATCATGAATCGGGCCATCCGTCCGTTGCCGTCCGGATACGGATGGATATAACCGAACAGCCAGTGCCCGAGCACGGCGCGAACGCCGGGCTCGGTTTCTTTTTCGAGCAGATCGAACAATGCCGGCATCGCCTCGCGTGCTGATTCCCAGCGCGGCGGGACGTAGCGCGATGTCCGCAGATAGACCGGAATGTTCCGGTATCCCGCGAGAGCGCCCGGTTCGATCAGGCCGGCCGCGACGCAGGGCTGAAAAAGCTCGCGATACCATTCCTTGTGTGCTGCGCGCGCGCGCGCGCCAGGATTCTCGCCGCCGATCACTTTCTCGACGGCTGCCTTCACAAGCTGGAAGGCCTGGTAGTATCCGCGCGCCGCCAGCGCGTCGCGGTTCCTCTTGTCGTCCTCATCATGCTGCGGGTCCCAGTTGCCCTGCCTCACCTTCTCTACAAGCGCGGGTGAAACGGAATAGCCTTCGATGGAGAGGGAGTGATAAGCGTCGCTCTTGTAGATGTCGTCGACGAAACGAAGATAGGCGCCCTTGTCTTTCGGCAGACCCGGCGCTTTCGGGAATGTTTCCAGAACGGTGCCGCGCATCGATTCCCAGAGCATCTGCACTCGCCCCACGATAGGAGCCGCTGTGGGGCGCGGCGTTCCGAACACCTGCCCGGCCTCGAAAGGATTGCTTTCCCGGACGTCGTATCCGGCGGCCTTCATGGCGCTCACGATCTCATCCGCGATCCCTCCCCGCCCAGTTTGCCGGAAGGCTCCGGCGATGTATCCCGCCTTTGCCGAGTGACCGCCGTTCAGCAACAGCCGCAGCACGTCCGACGCATCCGAAAGGCTCGCCAGCACGACCTGCATCTCGACAGGGTTGCGCGCGAAAAAGGTTTCAGAAACCCTTACGAGCGATGCCGGAGCCGAGAAAACCCGCAAGCCGTCGCGCGTGACCAGATTCGCTGCGGCAGGCATCTTCGCCGCCCTCAGGTCGTAAAGGGAAGTGCCGAACAGAAGCTCGATCTTGTTGTTCGTGCCGTTCGGGCTGTTGATGACGATCTGTTGCGGGATGACGGTCTTCTCACCGTGCAGCGCCAGCGATTGTTCAGGCGAGAGATGCCAGTCCTCGCCGAAACGATCATTGCAGTAGCGACTGCAGAATTCCCAGAACGACGCATACCAGGGTGTGCTGTCGCCCTTACGCACACCGGGGCCGGAAACGATGAGCCAGCCTTTCATCACTTCCTGAACAAAGCCGTTCTCAAGCAGCCGTTCGCGGTGGACGCGGCTTAATTCGTCCGACCGGAACACACGTCTCCCGCCCTCCTGAAGCGCTTTGAGCACATCGAGGGATTCAGCCAGTTTTTCGTTCGGCGTCGCCATTGGACTTTTCCCTTATCCGTTCAATTACAAGTTTATTATGTTGTACTAATACAAGTATATTATGCCGTCATAACACAAGTCAATTATGCTGTTCTAATACAAGTATATTATGTTTTATTTATGCTAAGCATAACATATTAAATAGTTTGTACAACAACATTAACTTTATTCGTAGGGGACGCCGTCCCCTCCGGAAGACTGAAAAATTCAGCCGAAACGGCATAGCCTTGCAATCAAGCCGTTCAGCTCGTTCAACGGTAGGGGTAGGGGTTAGGAGTTAGGCCGAGACGCGCTGCCGAAGACTTACCAGCTCAACTCGTGTTTGCGATCCAATACAGATGCCGGTTTCTCTGAGATGAACGGATCAACCCGGTCGGCCTGGCGGTTGGCCCACTCAATCCATTCTTTGTAATGCAGCTGCCTGTCGGCTGACCACTTAGACGTTGTCTCGGCATAAAAGGCAATGAATCGGCGTAGCCGTTCGGCTCGTTCCCAGCTTTCAACCCATTGATCGAACTGTTTAACCCTTTTCTCTTCTGCTTCAATCTGCTCACGCAGTTTGATCATCTCCTGTGCTCGTCGCTGTCGTTCCAACTCGCGTTGCTTGTTCTCCTCTTCCTCTCGCCGCAGCACGACAGCCGTGCGCATCAGGGCCACCACGAAATCGGCTATGAGATTCTCGACTCGTTGGATCTTGGCATCGGTCCATCTCTTGCGTACTGCGTTCGAGCGCCAGGTGCCCGAGTAGATTATGAGCTGCAATTTCCCTGTTGCCTGATAGGTGACAATGCGGTCGTAATCCCAACTCTCTTTGGGCTGCGGCACTCGCGGCTTCTGAGTGACATCTCGGCGAATTGTCTCCTCGATTCCGAAATGGACGCGCTGGCCATTGATGCAAGCTGCCGTACGATTTGTCCCAGTCACCTCAATCGTGAAGCCTCGGCTCTCTAGAACACCCAGAACTTGGGACATCACCTGCAACGCGCGATCGATCGTTTCTGCGGTCACTGCAACGTCGAGACCACCAGGCTCTTTAGGCAAGAGGACGCCTCTTTCGTCTTTCCGCTTGCGACTGCGAAGTCGAGTGGAGGTCCGCCGAATCAGGACGTGAGGCTTAGCCGATGGGTCCATCGCCGGAGGATTAAGTGCACCGGATGACAGTAGCTGCTCGATAGCAGCGAACTCGGGATCAATTTCATTTTCCCTCATCGCCTCCTTCTTCTGATCGGACTGTGCCGACCGAAACACGACGGGGACCTTATCTAGCTTTCGAAGTGACTGTTTGGGAGTGCCCGGATGGCCGCAGGCCAGCTTGGCCCAGTGACCGCGGCCAGGAACAGGCACGAACAACCTGCGGCAAGCCTTTGCGAGCGCAACGGCTGAGACCCCGTACTCCGGTGCTATTTTGACTAGTGGTCGCTCCCAAACTTTCTGGTATAACTCCTCGCGATCATATTGCAGCGACACAATGACCTCCTAGAAGTTCTTGACCTGACAACTTTCTCTACCGGCCATAACTTTGCAGCAGGCAAGGTCCGCTTTTCAAATTAGGCAACGCTAGGAGCAGGTTGACAAAACACCTCGGCGCGCCTGTAGTAGGTGAGTGGCTCGCCGTCATTCCCTGTCAAACGGCAGTTGGAATTACACCTCGCTCCACGACTTCACGGGGAGAGATGGATTTTATCCGATGGGCAACGTAACAATGGAACGCAACCGGCAATTTCTTCAGCACCACCGCCTACGGCGCAGACTACTGTTGGGAGCAGACTCAATACGGTTGCGGTGTCGTATGGGAGATCACGCCGTAGCTGGAATTCGTTGCTTTCATAGCGGACCGGCCTCCAGGATTGGGTGCCTGCTTCCTTGCCCAAAAAGGGAAAGGCCGTGACGTGCGTTACAAACGTTTATGAACACTGGCGCTTATGCCTGTGAAAAAAGGGGGAGCGCCCTGCGGCTGCAACCCAGCCCAACTGAGGCACTGGAGCAGGGCATGACGCTTCCATTCGAGGCATTAGCAGTCCCAGTCAGTTTATGGTCGGCCCGCCACAACAACGCTTGTACTTTTTGCCCGAGCCGCACGGGCACAGCTCGTTCCGCCCGACCTTGGCAGCGTTGCGCCGAGGCTCGGGCGTAAAAGTGGTACCCATCTGGGCTCGGGGATGTTCCCTGAAATACCGATAAGCTGCCACGAGCCCAGCCGCCATGTGCACGATGACTTCTTCGCGCTTCTCTGGGCTGATCGGCTTGGGGCGCATCTCCGGGTCTTCGTCGTGCTCGTGGTAGAGCATCATCATTGGGATAAGGCACCCGCCTTGCTCCTCGTCGTTGACCAACTCCGCCCAGCCGTCGTGGCGCATGCCCATGCCCCGCATGAAGCCCCGAGCCCAGTCGTTGCCGGGCGCCATGCCGTCCGCGTCTTCCAGCAGGAGCGGCAGGTAGACCTCGCCCTTGTGCAGGACGGAGGCGATGGTGTTCCAGTGCCGCATCATCAGTCCTAGAATTTCATTGGCTTCGTCGAGGCTGCCAAACTCGCAGGCATCCGCCATCTCGCCTCCGAAGACTTCTCGATAGTATTCGCTCGGCATCACGGTCTCCGGTCCCGCGATGAGGGCGGCGAAGAACCCATCGAGTTGCTCGACGTTCATTGCCTTGCCGCTCTTGCAACTCTTGAGGAATTCTGCGAGACGATCGAGCTCGGCCTCGGTCAGCGGTTCGTTTTGGGCGAAACTCTTCATAACCATCTCGGTGTGCGTCTTGTCAGCCGTTTACGATACCACCCGCGATTGGCTGTCGGTTTTTGACTCAATGGCACTCCCGTCTATGCCCCTCCTGCCCTTCAGACTCGTAAGCAGCCCCGAATACCGCCTTTGCGGACGATCATTATGGACGGCGATGCCCAGAGCTTTCTTCTGCCCGATCAGCACGAGCAGACGCTTGCCCCGCGTGATCCCCGTGTAAACCAGGTTGCGTTGCAGCAGCATGTAGTGCTGCGTGGCCAGCGGAATTACCACAGCCGGGAACTCCGACCCTTGCGACTTGTGGATCGTGATCGCATAGGCCAAGGCGACCTCGTCCAGCTCCCCAAAGTCATATTTAACCATCCTTTCGTCGAAGCGCACTGCGACCTGCTGCTCGACGGCATCAATCCGCTCGACGATCCCGATGTCGCCGTTGAACACGTCCTTGTCGTAGTCGTTCTCGGTCTGGATGACCTTGTCGCCGATCTGGAACCGCCATCCAAACCGCTCGACGCCGGCCTGGCCGGGTCTGGCCGGGTTCAGTGCCTGCTGTAAAGCTGTGTTCAGTTCGCGTACACCAAGTGATCCCCGATTCATCGGACAAAGAACTTGAACGTCGCGGATAGGATCGAGAGCAAATCGCTTCGGAATTCTCTCCCGCACCAGCTTGACGAGTGTCGCCGCGATCTTCTCCGGATCTTCCCGCTCCACGAAATGGAAGTCGGAGCTCGGGTCTGCTGCACGCATGTCCGGCATCTGACCCCGGCGAATCCGGTGTGCGTTGGTGATGATCCGGCTGTTGGCCGCTTGCCGGAAGACTTCGGTGAGGCGAACGACCGGCACGACCCCGCTCTCGATCAAGTCATGCAGTACCGTCCCCGGCCCCACCGAGGGAAGCTGATCCACATCCCCCACCAGAACCAGGCCGGAGCGGTGCGGAATTGCTCGAAGCAGCGAATGCAGCAGCAGGACATCGACCATGGAGGTCTCATCGACCACTAACAGGCCGCAGGCCAACAGGTTGGACTCATTGCGAGTAAACCTGCCCGTTCGAGGATCGATTTCCAGCAGGCGATGGATCGTCTTTGCTTCCAGACCGGTGGTCTCGGTGAGTCGTTTCGCCGCCCGACCCGTCGGCGCGGACAGCAGGCATTTCACCTTCTTCGCCCTTAGGATCGTCAAGATGGAGTTGACCAACGTCGTCTTGCCGACACCCGGTCCTCCGGTGATGATCACGACCCGGTTTTCCAGAACGGTCTTCAACGCGTCACGCTGGCTGGGGGCCAGCGTCTTGCCTGTCCGCAGTTGGCACCAGGTGACGGCTTTCTCGAAATTGATCGGTGGGTAAACCATTGGCCCTTGTGTCAGTGTCTTGATCTTGGCCGCGATGCCCTCTTCCGCCTTCCTGAGGTGGGGCAGGAAGATCAGGGCATCGCCGTCGATCTCTTCCAGCAGCAGGGAGCCGCTGGTGAGCATGTGGGAAAGGGCCTGCTCGATCGTCGCTTCCGGGATTTCCAGCAGCTTGACCGCCGTCAGTTTGAGCTTTTGTAGCGGCAGCGCGCAGTGTCCGTCCGAGGTTGCTTCTAGCAGGACATGGTCGATTCCCGCACGCGCCCGATCAAGCGAATCCCGAGGGATTCCAATCTTCTGCGCGATCTGATCGGCGGTCGCGAATCCGATCCCGTAGATGTCCTTCGCCAGCATGTACGGATTGCTCCGCACTTTTTCGATCGCCTGCTCGCCATAGGTTTTGAAGATTCGCACCGCCCGGCTGGTGCTCACGCCGTGGCTGTGCAGGAACAGCATGATTTCACGGACTTGTTTTGCCTCTTGCCAAGCGTGCGCGATTCGCTCTTGGCGCTTTGGCCCGATCCCATCGACGGATTGCAGTTCCGCGATCCGGTTCTCGATCACGCCCAAGACTTCGGCTCCGAACCGCACGACCAACTTCTTAGCCAGAACCGGCCCGATTCCCTTGACGAGGCCGCTACTGAGATAAAGCTCGATGCCTTCTAGCGTCGTCGGCGGCACAGTTTTCATCAGCCTGGCCTTGAATTGAAGCCCGTGCTCCTTGTCCCTGACCCACCAGCCTTCGGCCTCGAGCCACTCCCCGGCGGTTACGGAAGGTAACGATCCAAGGACCGTCACCTCGTCGCGGTACCCTGTGACTTTCACCCGGAGCACACAGAAGCCGTTTTCGTCGTTGTGGAAAGTGACGCGCTCGATCAGGCCGGAGACTTCTTCGGTGATCGCTTTGTCAGGACCTGTGGCATTCATCTGGTTGGGGATTCATTGTCCCACGGCTTTCAGTGCTATCCCCCCTCTTTGGCACCCCGCTCTGCAGTTCGCCCAGAAATTAGACAGGAATCCGCCCAGCCGACGGTGGTGGATCGCGTCTTCGCTACCCTCGGCTAAGTTGTGCTTGGTTGAGCTGGGTCTTCGTCGAGGATCGCCTCCAGGGTCGTGACGAACAAGTCAGCGTCCGCGTCGGAGAATATCAACGGGGGCCGAAGCTTAATTACGTTGTGAAACGGACCATCTGTCCCCGTAAGAATTCCGCGCTCCCGGAGACGGTTGCGGACATACGAAGCTTGCTCGGTTGCTGCCTCACGCGTTACACGGTCCCGCACCAGATCCAAACCGAGAAAAAGCCCGGAGCCACGGACATCGCCAATCAGCGAATGCCGCTCTCGAACCTGTTCCAGCCTGCAGAGCAAGCCGTTGCCAACGCGAAGAGCATTCTGTTGTAACTGCTCTTCTTCGAGTACGTCCAAAACCGCCAGGCCGGCGGCGCATGACACGGGATTACCACCAAATGTGCTGAAGAACTCCATGCCGTTATCGAAGGAGGCGGCAATCTCTGGGGTGGTGATCACCGCGGCCAGTGGGAAAGCATTTCCGATGGGCTTCCCGAGCACGACGATGTCGGGAACGACGCTTTGCGTTTCAAAGCCCCAGAAATGAGTGCCGAGTCGCCCGAAACCGACTTGTACCTCGTCCGCAATACAAACACCGCCCGCAGCGCGAACATGACGATAGACTTCTGCAAGATACGCGGGTGGAAAGACGATCTGCCCACCCACACTAGGCATCGTTTCCGCGATGAATGCGGCAGCTCCCCGGCCTTCTACTTGGAGGCGATGCAGAATCTCTGCGACGTGGCGGGCGTACTTGGCGCCGAGGCCGGTTTCTCCCCGTCGGTAAATACCGCGGTAATCGTCGGCGATCGGCGCCACGTGAACCCAGGGTTTGCAACCCCTACCACCGGGGCCATCAAACTTATAAGGGCTGATGTCGATCAACGTTGTGGTGTGGCCATGATAAGCATGCTCTAGAACGATGATGTCATCGAACTTCGTGTGCGCCCGCGCGAGGCGGAGGGCAAGCTCGTTCGCCTCGCTCCCAGAATTCACGAAATAACAAACCTGGAGTGGCTTGGGCAATCTCTGCGTGAGACGTTTTGCGTAACGAACGACATTGTCATGCAGGTAACGGGTATTTGTGTTGAGGAGGCCCAACTGCTTGCGCACGGCGTCCACAACCTTGGGGTGACTGTGACCTACCAGCGGCACATTGTTGTAGACGTCCAAATAAGCCCGGCCTGTATCGTCATATAGGTACTGCCGCCACCCGCGCACGATTTTCAACGGACGCTCGTAGGAAATACTGAGATTTCGCCCCATCAGCGAACGTCTTTCCAATAAGGTGTTGGTCAAACTCGGCTCATGGGGAGGGAAACACTCGACGGGAATGCCAAGCAGAAGATTGGGATCTGGGCATAGGTCTGTCCAAATCGGGCGCTCGGAAGCACGAGCCACGCCGGGAAACTTCTCATTTAGCTCCAGCAAGTCCGCAATGATCTGGAAATGCAAATGAGGCGGGCACCCTCCGTTTTCAGCGACGGTGCCGATCTTGCCGAAGGCTTGGCCCTTAATTACAGGCTGGCCGATGGAGAGCTTTGCGATGGTTTCTTGCGACAGGTGGCCGTAGAGAGTGAAGAACTCCACCGCATTGCCAGCCAGATGTCTCAAAATAACAACTGGTCCGTAATCGAGCGGAGCGGCGTTGTCGGCAATTGCGTGCACCGTGCCGTCCAGCGGCGCACGAACGTTGGAGCCAGCTTTAAGGAAGAGATCTATTCCTAGATGCACGGTGCGGCGCTCGTCAACGGGGCTCTCGCTTTCCCCGAACAGAGGTGATGTGTACAGGAGGCGAGGCTCATCATACCGGCCAACACCTACGGAAGCGTGGGCGATCCGCAACTCGCGCTCGATGGCCACTGTCAGTGCAGGCGTTTCCGCGGTTTTCGGATCAGCCCCTAGGAATGTGCTGGCGACGCTGAGATCGAATACAAGACACGGCGCGGTGCGCAAATCCAGGTCCACAACGGACGCTACGCTTTTTCCATAAGTCGCCAACGATTGCTGACAATGTTGTTCTTTCGGTACCGGCGGCAAACCACAAGCCTTCCGAAACACGTAATGTGCAAAGCGCGGGTGAATCTCGGCAAGCCGGGCGAGCGCTTCCCACGCAGGAGCTTCAGAGACGATGACATAGGGATCATCCGGCACAAGCGTCTTGCGCATAGCCGAGTTCACGACGCTTACCGCAAGGCGCATGCAGATCAGCGGAAACAACACTGACAGCTCAATCTCCTGGAGAGAAAACACGCCGTGAAATCCCTCAACCAGCGCGGCCCCCGCCGCGAGTGGCTCGCTCTTGCCGAGGAGGGCATAAGCCGCCGCGACGGCCGGTTCGGCAACGACAAGCCCGTGGTGCATGTCGCCGAAATCAATGACGCTGACTACCTCGCTTGATGGCGCGCTTGGGCTGCTAACCAAAACGTTGTAATCATTTGCATCGCCGTAGATCGCGCTTTTCCTCAGTGTCGGAAGCCGGGGAACGACTTGCGATTCATACCGCTCGAGGACTTGTTCAACCATCGCCCGGCGCGATTGATCTTCGATATGGAAGAGGTATTCGCGAATCCACTCGGCCTGCGCTAAATCCCATTTCAGCGCGCGTGCGGCCGCGGGGTGGGAGAAATCCTGAAGGGCACGGTCAATCTGGCCGAGCAGACGGCCCAAACTGCGAAGCAACTCGGGCGTGTGTGGGCGCACCTCGGCCAGAACCCGTCCCGGAAGAAAGCCAAGGAGCCACACAAAGCGTTCGTCCCCATTGCGCAAAGACGTCTTCGCAAATGTCTCACCCAAGCGTGTCAACTGAACGCGCGGCAGCGCCAGCTCAGGGACGTGCTGTGCAAGGTGTGTCAGTGCCGCACATTGCATGTCAATGAATACGCGGTCTCGACTTGAGTGCATTACCTTCAGAACAAAAGCGCCGCCATCGGCGGTGATGAGATGGAAGTTGCTGTCATATTCCCCCGGCAGAGAACTGGCGCTCACTTCCAACCCGTATAGACCTCGAGCGAGTTGGACAGCCTCGTCTAGTAAAACCGGTTGCGGCGATCGGGCCTCTGAGATCATGGGACTAACTCTACCGGAATTTCCTTTTAAACCTCCAAAGCGGCGCCATAGTATACCCGTCTCGCTTGTTAGCGACGCTGTCAAAGGATTTTCATCAGCCGTTGGAACCACTCATCTGTACGGATCCCCACCTTCGCACCACCCGTCGTACTGTTTTCCAACCAGCAGCTTGGCAGATGAAGCGTCATGGTCTATACCCGGAGCACGGTCCATTTGCCGCCTCATCTACCTTAGCGGCAAGGACGAGGAGCAGAGCGTCGGAACCGTACTCCGACTATGCTGTTGAGATTTACGAAGGTCGAACCGCCTGCAGAAATCCCGCCAGCTTTGCCGTGGCCTTGTACTGCGGAATTGGTTCCAGCTCTTTGAACGCACTGGTGAACGCGTTCGAGAGGCTCCACATGGTTCGCGCCTGGAACTCCTCATGCACGGGTTGAAAGTAGAGCTCGTGCACACGTCGCGCCAAGTGCTTGGGAAACCCAGACTCCTCCTCGATGAACGCCTGGTAGATCAACAGCTTCGCAGAAGCCGTGGACAACTGCATGGCGCGCCATTCGTCCACCTGCTGCTTCAAAGGACCAAAGTTCCGCTGCATCCGATCGACGCCGATGGCCAGGCTGTCTTCGAGCGAGAAGTGCTTGGAATGCTTCGCGAGCACGGGAGTGTATTCCCCGTGAAACGCAAGGTTCTCGCAAACGAAGACTCTGAGGCCAACGGTGCAACTCAGCCGGAAAGCTCTTGTCATGGCTGTTCCTCAGGCCGATGGCGAAACGGTTATGCCGCGCGCGGCATAACCGTTTTCATGCCGACTCCCCGATTATGCCGACTACTTACCTGACACAGCGCTTAGGAGGAGCTCGAGTCGCATTCTGAGTCGGCATAATCAAAGGCCTTCCAGAAAGGCGAGGAGTTGGTCATTCGGGCGATAGCGCACGAGCTTCATGCCCAGCGGCTCAGTGCGTGAGAGTGCCTGCTCCTTCAAACGCATGTCCGCATGGAGATACATCTGTGTTGTTTCCACGGATTCGTGCCCCAGCCAGAGCGCAATCACTGAGCGGTCCACGCCATGCTGAAGAAGATCCATCGCAGTGCTGTGCCGCAACACATGTGGGGAAACGTTTTTCCGTCTGAGTGAAGGGCAGGTCCGTGCGGCAAGATGGGTGTATTTGGTGATCAGACGCTCGACCGCATCGCGGCTGAGTCTACCGCCACGGACACTGGGAAACACTGGGTCTTCGGGACGGCCCTGACGTTCGCGTAACCAAACATCGAGCATCTTTGCCGTTTCTGGACGAAGCGGCGTGCAACGCTGTTTTCGACCTTTACCCAAGCAGCGCACATGAGCTCCTGTCCCCAGTACGACGTGCTGGCAGTTCAGCATGATCAACTCGGATACCCGCAAACCCGTTTGAGCCGCGACCAGGACCAGAGTTCGATCCCGGCGTCCGATCCAGCTAGAAGGATTCGAAACGGTGAGCAAGGCATCGATTTCTTCTCGAGTTAGGAACTCGATCGGCCGTTGTTCGTGACGCTTGTTGGGTACGGCCAGGATTCGGTGGCAATGTAGCGCATGTGCGGGCTCCTCCAATGCGACATACCTGAAGAACGAGTGGATTGCTGCCAGCCTGGCATTCCGAGTACGAGCGCTGTTTTTGCGAGAACGTTCCAGGTGTTCGAGGAATAGGGCAATGAAAGGTGCATCCAGATCCTCGATCTTGAGTTGAGAAGGCATTTTGCCGAGCTGTTCCTTAGCAAACTGCAGAAGCAGACGAAAGCAATCGCGATATCCCGCGATGGTGTGCGGGCTGGCTGCGCGTTGACGAAGCAGGCGATCGGTAAAGAAAGATTGGAGGAGAGAGGGGAAGCTGGCGGAAATCACAGCCGCACCTCCCGTGGGATCAATCGCTCGGTCGCCAGTTGGAGGAGTTCGGGCACGGCTTCGAGATACCAGTAGGTATCGGTCACGTGGACGTGCCCCAGATAGGTGCTCAGTTTGGGAAGCTCTCGTTCGACATCAAGGCCGGCGCGATACCATTGGATCAACGTGCGTGTGGCGAATCGATGGCGCAAGTCATGCAGCCGTGGACCGCGACCGTGGTACTTGGCCGGCATGCGCAAGCCAACTTGCTGCGATACCTTGGCGAAGTTGTATTGCGCCGTTGTAGCAGGAATCCGCCTCCCGCGTTCGGAGACGAAGAAAGCCGGAGTTGATGGCGCCGGAAAAAGGCGATCTCGGATTTCAGCGTATTGTTTCAGAGCGGCTACAGTAGTGACGTGAACTGGCACATAGCGTGATTTCCTGAACTTCGTCCGCCGGATGTGAAGAATCCCGCGATCGAGATCGACATCGCTTCGATCCAGGCCAACGACTTCATTGACGCGCATTCCGGCTGCTACCAACAGACCAAAGAGAGTTGTAAACGTGCGGGCACGGAGTCCCTTGGACGAAGGCAGTTGTTGCGTTCGGCGGAGGATTCTGTCGATCTCCTCGTCGGTGTAGATGTGAGGGGGCTTACGTCGATGATGATAAGGAAGAAGGCTTGCAGGGGGGATCTCAGTGCGAGGTTCAATGGCGCTATACCAGATGGCGAAGCGTCGAACCATACCCAAACGTGCAGCCCAGCAGGCAGGTTCAGCTTTGGTAGGCTGCGTGGCCCAGCGAAGTGCCAGATTCGTGGTGATGTATGAGCTGCCTGCAGCGTGGAGGAACTCGACAAAATTCCGTAACAAACTCGCGGGTTTCCGAAGTTGGAATCCAAGACTACGGCGGACATGGATGTAGTCTTTTAATGCTTGTTTCAGCGCTGTCACTGTGCACCCCCTATCGGCCAGACCTGAGCCAGCGATCGCAGGCTGTTGAAGTCAACTTTGGCGTAGATTGCCGTTGTATTCGGATTTCGATGTCGAAGCACCTCTCCAATCTCCCCCATCGTCGCCCCGGAGCGAAGCATGGAAGTTGCCAGACTGTGACGAAGTAAGTGAGCACCCCTAGAGGAAGGATTTAGTTTTGCACGCTCGATTGCGTAACGGGCGATCGTCGGCAATGTCCCCTTAGCAGCCAACCCACGGTGTGGGGCTTTCATGCAAACGAACAGCCTGCGTGTGTGGCACGCAGGGCGATCTCGCCGAAGATATGACGCAAGAGCCTTGCCCACATCTTCAGGCAGGGGCATCCAATCCTGACGCAGCCCCTTACCCCGAACGAGGATTTCGCCCTTCCTCCAGTTGATGTCATCAAGTTGCAGAGCAACGACCTCGCCAGCACGAAGGCCAAGACGGGCAAGCAGAAGAAGGATGGCGTAGTCACGGCGGCCAATCGAGGTTCCACGATCGCAGGCACTTAGCACGCGCTGGACTTCCTCTGAGCTGATGTACTTGGGTATGGTGGCCTGCTCCCAATGCGCCACTCCTAATACGGAAGCTGCCAGGTCGGTGTCGATGTTCCTCTTCTGAAACAGAAATCGGAAGAAAGAGCGGAGAGCTGTCGTTATCCACTGGGCTGTCTTAAGGCTGACACACGGGCAATGCCGCAGGATAAACCTGGAAATATCAGACGCTTTTATCTCCTTAAGAACGAGCGGTTTCTTTCCGAACCGCTTGACGAGAAACATCCGAGCATAAGACTGGTGGCGGCGGATTGTGCAAGGAACGAGCCCTCGCTCTTGGCGCAGATACTGCTCGTACGCGCCTAAGATGCCCGCTAAAGGTGATTTATCAGGAGCCAGCTTGCGATGAGGGATGACGTTACGTTCTCGCAGGTGATCAACAAACTGGTGCAGAGTTGGCAAATCAAGAGCGTGAATTCGCCGCTTCTGTTTGGCAAAACCGCCTATGAGGCCCTCGTCAAGCTGCGAAATTGCGCGCTGGCGCCTTCCGAGCCACCACCCGAGCGCGGCGAGCAAGTACAACTTGTCCTGAATCGTCTTCTTACGATAACCACTGTCCAGTAGGCACGTCGCAAATGTTCGAAGATGCGACTCCAACGGATTGCCTCGAATCTGTCTCTCCGGCAAAGCAGTGTCTAGCATTTCTATCCTCCGCTTCCTGGCTCTCGTGCCAGGACAAAGATGGGAGGATTATGCCGAACAAAATCCCACTGTGAAGCGGAGAACTCAGTGCCGATATTCAGGAATGCACTGGGAGCCCAGATGGTATCGGCATAATCGGCCAGTCGGCATGAAAACGGCAGCCCTCGAAGCCGGAGCTCAGGTCCATTACGCCGAACATCCGCATCCCATCGGATGAAACGGCGTACTCCTCCCGCACCACGCCAATCTGGCGAAAGCCGAGTGCTTCGATCAGCTTCTCCACCACGGCGATGTGGGGAATGGGTTTGTGGGTTGCTGTGGCCGCGGGCGTCGCCACTCGGGCAAGTTCCTCCCGGGTCAGCTTGGTGCCGTAGGAGCACAGCGTCATGGTCGGAGCTGGGGCCGGTACGGGGCTGAGAATTGCCCCAACTGGCTGGTCCTGCTCGATAAGGGTTGTCTCTTGCATCGTATTTCCTCCAAGAATGGAAATCGGGAGAGCCAGCAGACAAAGAGGTCTGCGACTCTCCCGAGTTGGTTATGCCGCTTCCGGCGGCGCGGCGCCCGACCGCAACAGACGGGTTTGTCTTCGCGGTCAAGCAGTTTACGAACGAGAGATCTCAGGCGGCGCGCACTAATCCGTTGGTAATGAGATCGAGGAACCAGAGTTGGTCCACTTTGCGCAGGTCAATGTCGGTGGGGTGTTCGAGGATGAAGCGGCGGACATCCTTCTCTTGGATCAGGTAGCTGTCGCCGTTCTGCTGTGGGCCTCGTGCTGTGCCTCGGAATTTGGCCTTCAAATGGCCGCTCTTGATCCAGCGCGTCACGGCGTGAGGGTCGATCCCCAGCGCTTGCGCAAGACTGTAGGCGGAGTAGAAGCTCCCGTCATGCTTGAACCGCATCCGCTTCAGCTTGAGGTGGATTCCGGTTACCGTGCGGGAGTATCCGGCAGCCTTCAGCTTCAGACGGATTCGCTCGTCGCTCATCCACGCATACCGGGCCAGAATCGCCAGCTCCGCCTCGCTCCAGGGCAGCTCTTTCGTTCGCGCCAGCCCCAATTCGCGGGCACGCTTCTTCAGCGCCCAATGCGGCATACCGACCTTCTTGGCCAGTAGCCGGATGCCGGGTCGCGTCTTCGCGTCTCGATGGTTGAGATAGATCTCTCGGATAAGCTGATCGATCTGGTCGGTGAAGACGTACTTGCGTCGGCTCCGGACTTTGACGCGATCACGGGCGACGCAGAGGGTTGCCTTACAAACCGGCTGAGACTGGCTCGGGTATAACTGTTCCATAGCAATTCCTGATGTGCAGGTTCTGAGTTCTGGGACCTCGGTGAACAAGGGATGACCGACTGGAAGACCACAACGTTGGGTAAGACAGGCTGGAAAGTAGGCCGTCTCGGTCTGGCATCCAGTTATGGCGCGGACGAGCGTTGCGTGCAGATGGCGTTTGAGCGGGGCGTCAACTACCTGTATTGGGGCTCGATGCGTACTGCCAAGTTCGGCGCCGGACTGCGCAGCCTGCGATCACGTCGCGATGAGTTCCGCCTCGTTATCCAGTCTTATTCGCGTGTCGCCGCAATGGTCCCGTGGAGTCTGGAGCGCGCCCTGAAGTCGCTTGGCATGGATCACGCTGACATTCTCCTGCTGGGGCTCTGGAACAAGGACGTCAGTCCTGCAATCTTCGACCAGGCGTTGCGGCTTCGCGAGCGCGGTCTGATACGCGCTATCGCTGTCTCGACCCACAATCGGCCACAGGCAGCAGCAATTGCCAACCATAATGGCGATGTCGATGTCCTTCATGTGCGCTACAACGCGGTGCATCCCGGCGCTGAACGAGACATCTTCCCAAAACTGCCGGCGCCTGAGGTCAGACCCGGAATCGTGGCGTTCACGGCTACCTGTTGGGGCGACCTGATGAAACCTGACAAGGTTCCCGCCGGTGATAAGATTCCCTCGGCGGGTGATTGTTATCGGTTCAATTTGACGAACCCGGCGGTTGACCTCTGCCTGACGGGACCCAGATCAGCCTCCGATCTGACAGCCGCGCTTGACGCGTTGGACAAGGGCCCAATGACTCCAGAGGAAATGGACTGGATGCGGCGGGTCGGCCAAGCCAAGTACTTCAAGCCAAGCCTGTTCTCCATCAAAGGCTAAAGGCATTGACCTTGCTGCCCTACAATGAGCTTTATGACTGAGAACCCAAAACGCGCACTTTTGGTTATTGACGTCCAGAATGAGTACTTCACGGGCAAGCTGCCCATTACATATCCCGCAGGGAGTCTGGCGAACGTGTTGTCTGCCATGGATGCGGCGCGCGCCCACGGGGTGCCGGTGGTCGCGATTCAGCACGCGTCGCCGCAGCCTGACGCCCCGGTCTTCCGCAAAGGAAGCAAGGAATGGGAACTGCATCCGGATGTGGCGACGCGGCCGCATGATGTACTCATCCACAAGTCGCTACCCGGCAGTTTTACCGGCACGGAGCTCGAGACATGGCTGCGCGAGCGCGGTGTCGAGACGGTTGTCATTGCCGGCTACATGACCCAGATGTGCTGCGACACGACGGCACGCCAGGCAATGCACCTCGGCTTTGGAGTGGAATTTCTTTCCGACGGAACCGGCACACTGGCAATCAAGAACGACGCGGGAGAGGTTTCCGACGAGGAGTTGCATCGGGCGATCCTGGTCACCCAGCAGATGCGATTCAGCCGCGTCATGAAGACAGGCGACTGGATAAAACAGCTGTAAACCCAGCCTGGGACACCTCGACACGCTGGGCCGACAATTTCCAAGGATGCTTACCGACCGACCTCCGAGCACAGCAGCGTTACGGGCAAGGTTTCTTGAGAGCGACCGGCTCAGAGCATTGGAAGTCCCCGAGGACGACCGGTTGCAAGCGTCGGCAAAGTCTATCGCTTCCGCCATGCAGGGCAGCACGGCCTCGTCCGTTCGCCAAGCATGTGCGGAGTTTCTATCGGTTGCATCTGGTTTCTACCAAGTTCGGCAGCCCGGGATCCGAGTACTTGCAGCCCGCCCGCTTCGAGTCCGCGAAGGCGGTTCGGCTATTGAATTGTTCGGGGACTACCATCCCGAAACCCTACTCATCCGTCTCTGGATGCGGACCGCCATCCGGAAACAAGTCACCTCGTTCGGCACGTTCCTCAGCACCCTTTGCCACGAGTTTTGCCATCACCTCGACTGCCAGCGCTTCGGGTGGCGCGAGTCGTGGCATACACGCGGCTTTTACGGGCGCACTGCTGCGCTCTATCACCACGCACGCGGCACTCCGGTGAAACCCCTGTTCTGGGTGCGAGCGCCAGGCGAGCGTTGGCGGATCGACTGGCCCCGAACCAATCGTGGAGCGTGACTTTTCGACGACTTCGCTACACTCCGGCGAGCGTACTCGAACTTCATGATTCGATCGGGTTTGTGTCCAAGCGCCGCTCTGATGCTCGTTAAGTCGCGAAGGTCTGCGGTCACCGTGGCGAGATCGGGCTTGTCCAGAAGCAATACGGATTGCCTGTGCAATAACGAGCGCGCCGGCCACCGCGCTTACGAAAGGTGCTGCGACGCTGGTTTCGGCAAGCATGGCGGAGCCGCATCCGTCGTCTCAGTGCTCTCGGGCAAGTTCGCGATAGGCTGGCAGCCGTTTCAACCGTTCTGCTATCTGAGTGGTTTGATCTTCTACGTCGCGAAAATGTGTGGCCGGGCTCGTTGAAGAATCGAAGACATTGACTCGGACTTTGCAGTAATCATCCACAGTGGCTCCGAGTCCGGCATCGACGATGTATTCGAAGCCCCGGCCTCCCAGCGTCCTCCGTGCAGCCATCTTGTCAAGCCCGGCGAGTGCAATACCGGGCTCTCGGTCGGACCGCAAGAGATTCTCATCCATCCTGCGGTCAATCCGGCGGACTTCGAAACCGAGTCCAGTAGCCCACTCTTCGCAGACTCGCGTCTTTAGGACGTTGTACCGCCCACGCTCGACCAAGACGGAGGTTCCCCAGTTCTCGCGTCCGATTTTCTGGTCGTCCTGAAGAAACAGAAGAACTTCGTCGCACAGCCGATATGGCAGTTGGGAAAGAGACCACAGGTACGACTGACCCAAGTTGCCCAAACCGACGAGCCAAAGTTGTGTCGGCAAATGGACTTTCCCAAACACCGGGTCCACTTCGCGAGTGGAAGAATGACTCTGTCCAGGAGACCAAAGGGAAAGGGCTTGACGCCTTTTACCGGCGAAGCGATCGCCTTGTTCCGCAAGGAACGCCTGTCCCACCGCCAGTGCGCCTGCTGCGACGCCCGCCAGTGCGCAGTCGCTATGACCCACTTGGATTTGATGGCTCGATGGCGCGACAATTGCGGTCCAATTGTCCCAAGACGCGTGCACCGACCACTCGCCGGCCGATTTGAGACCTGTGCCGATCAAAACAGTCCGACTGCGCGGAGGTTCCTCTGCGAAGCGGGCCCCTAAGAATGTTGCCGCCTCGGCGAGCGTTGTCGCTGGAATCGGCAGTGGCCTCAGCAAAGATGGATCAATATCGCCATTGAAAGTCACTTCGCCAAAGCATCGTGCTCCAGTCAGCACTGCGGTCAGAAACGCAGACTGTCCCGAAGGCGTCTGGGCAGCGTCGGCCCCGATGTCGAGGTGCAACCTGGAGTGGAGGATTTTCTCCTCCGCCTCTGGGAACGAGTAGTGACCCGAATTCACCAGGGCCGCCCGGATGCGCGACGTTTCCGAATCGATTTCAACCTGTGTGCGGGTCATTTCGGCCACCATCCGACGTGGAAGATCTGACTTCCTGCTTTGCTCCGGTTTTGCCATTCGCGGGAGCCAAGGTATTCATAGATGCCAATCCTGCCGGGCATGTGCGCCCGGGCAGCAAAGTACGGGAGGATGAGAGCCAAATGGCCGGCCTCCGCGATCATGGGGTTGTGGCGATCGCTGCTGCTTTGCTCGTAGCCGCCGGGATGCACGTGCACATCGGCGACGACCTCCATGTTCAAGTTGCGACACACTTCCCAAACTTGACCAAACCTCGTCCCATCGAACTCGACGATGCCGTTTCGAAAGCAATCCGGGTCAACGTCGTCGTAGTAGAGAAACTGCTGGATCGTGCGCATGCCTCGACGGTTCACGCCAAGCAGAAAGGCACCGCTCTCATGCCTACTGCGTGTGCGCCGACGAAGCTCATCGATGCCCCGATGCCAAAGTTTGGCACTGCAAATCAGCTTAGGCTGGCATCCGAATGCGCCGCGCAGCAGCGTTCGAAGCGAGGAGACCATGTAAATCCTCCAGAATAAAGGTGAGATCGCGCTTTGGATTCCATGCCAGAGTTGGATAATTTATAGCCCAGTTCCCATGCGCGCCAGCCAGCCGATCCCAAGGACGATAAACTGTGCCGCCTCCCCAAGGTTTGAAAGCCTCAGTCACCCGGGTTGAGCCCTTCGGCCGTTGATCCGCTGCCAGTAAGGTGTTGGTCGCTTGATCCCATAGGTGATGGTTGCGGGCGATGATGGTGGAATCGCGTAACGCTCACTTACTTCTTGGTTAAGTACCGGCAGCAACTGCGGCTTGTACGCAATCCGCAGCAACTCCTCTGCTCCTTTGGGCTCCCCACGCAGATGTGCTTTCTTCCGCCTGCCAAACACCACGACTTGGTTGAACCGGACAGACTCCGGATGCTCCAGTCGGAAGGCGCTGATACGGTCAAACTGGCTGGCCAAAAGCCGCGCGCATGTGCCCACTGCAGGAGCCGGAACCACAAACACCAGCACACCCTCGCTGGTCACCCAGCGATAACAGTGTTCCAGGAACACCAACTCCATCCTCTTATTACTGTGCGGCCCGAACTCGCTGTCATAGGGCGGATTGAGATACAGAAGCGAGCAGGTTTCTGCCAGCACACGGCACTCAAATGCGCTGCCGTGGACGGTGGAGATTCCTTTGCTGGCGGCCGCCGCAGCTCGGTCCGCATCGAGTTCAATGCCCGCGAGGCATGCGCCGGTGTCTTTGGTGATTTCGATCAACGCCGTACCGTCACCGACACAGGGATCGATGGCTGCATACGGTGCTGACGAGACCAGCAGCGAACGGATGTTCCGGGCCTCGTCGATTGGCAGCGGATAATAGCCGAGCTTGAGGCGGCCAGCGTTGCGCATGGTTCCTCCCAGAGGTTGAAGTTTGGTTCCTTAGGCTGCGTGTGGCTGGGTTGGACCAGCGAGTTCTTCGAGTCCGAGGACAACGTTTTGCAGGGTTTTGATGTCCGCGATCTCGTTCAGCGGTGGGACTTGCAGCTTATCGAGCAGCCCCTTCACCGTGTTCGGGTCGAGCCGTTGGGTAACAGCTTCCAAACGGTCCAGGCCGCGTGTTGCGGACTCCAGCATCTGAAGGACCTTCCCTTTGATGGCTGCGTCGCGGATTAGCTTAGGCTGGTTGGCGCGCCCGTACTCCCGCAGAATGCCTCTGAATAGCGCCGTACCGACGGCCTTCTCCATTCCCAGAATGCGCGCGTCCAGATCGTCGCCGGAGCCAGCCGCCGCCGACCCGTTAGACTTTGCGGTTTGGGCGTGACCGTTCCCGCCGCCATCGGTTGGCCGAGTTTGGCTTTTCGTAGCCTGGCCATGGTTGCCGTTGCTGCCCCCGTTCGAACCAATGCCATGGTTCGGTGCGTTGGCTTTTCCATTCCCGTTCTTGCCCGGCGGCCGCATCCCCTTGCGCCAGTTCTCCGGAAGAGCCCAGGCTGACAATACCGGTGTTCTGACAGGCTGGCGGTTCTGGTCCAGATCGACCCAGACTGGCTTGGATATCGTAGAAGTACCGGCCAAGACCAAAGCAAGAGCAGGCCCGCTTGAATGCCTGGGCGTCGGCTGAGGTCATCCCGTTGTCATCGTCGGCCCATTCTTCGCCAGTGCCTGAATGCGACCCAATGCCAAGGATCGTGACCGTGCAGGTGACCAGCACCTTGCCCGAGACGATGCTCTCGCCCTTCTTTACGCGGGTGATATTGGTCATCGTCTCGACCTTGTACTCACGCGTCCAGCCCTGTGGCGTGAAGAGCGCGTTCAGCCGGTCAGTGTAGGCGCGGGAATCGGCGTACGGCACGATCTGACCGCGCTTCTTGTCGTTGGTTGTGTTGGTAACCCGCCACCGGACTTGGTCGGGTGAAAACGGGACTTCAAGCTCCGAAAGGAGCTTGGTCACATCCAGTCCCGAGGGCGATGTCGGTGTGTCTTCAGTTGGCATGGCGAGGCACCCTCCTTCAGGTACCTGAGGATTTGTTGAGCTCGGTTGTGATTTGGGGAATACGAACTATGTGTTGGCGGGATTTCGGGTCTAAGTCGCGAGGCCCACTGATCGCTTCGGGTTGCGTCTCACACGACAACCTACAAGCTCTCAACACCTTCGTTGTGCCATCATGGATGCGGGATCCTCAGAGCGCGGCTTATTGCCGCTGCCGAGACTCCTCCCTCTCTTCGGTGCGCAAGTATCGGACGGATGAAACAGCGGATACTTCGATTGAAGCGGTAGCAGAACAACAGGAGACGATGATGTATTACAGCAAAGGCAACTACGAAGCATTTGCACGTCCGCGTAAGCCTGCAAATATTGAGACCAAATCCGCTTATCTCGTGGGCGGCGGTCTGGCTTCACTGGCAGCTGCTGCCTTTCTGGTCCGCGATGGCCATATGGCAGGCGATCGCATCACGATTCTAGAGGCGTCGACTATTGGAGGTGGCGCGCTGGACGGCGCCGGAAATGCAGAGACCGGCTGGCTGATCCGCGGTGGCCGCGAGATGGAGGACCACTTCGAGTGTCTCTGGGATCTCTACCGATCGATCCCTTCCCTGGAGATCGAAGGTGCTTCGGTACTCGACGAGTTTTACTGGCTCAATAAAGACGATCCAAACCGTTCGCTGCAGCGGGCCACAATCGAGCGAGGTCAGGATGCCAAGACCGGCATGGACTTCACGCTTACATCAAAAGCGCGAAGGGAGATTGTCGCTCTTATTCTTGAGCTTCCCGAACAGCTCTACGATAAGCGAATCAATGAAGTCTTCGGCAAGGACGTCTTCGACTCGAACTTCTGGCTCTACTGGCGAACGATGTTTGCCTTCGAGGAGTGGCATAGCGCGCTCGAGATGAAGCTCTATCTTCAGCGCTTCATTCACCACATCGATGGTTTGCCTGACTTCAGTACGCTGAAGTTCACCAAGTATAACCAGTACGAATCTCTGGTTCTGCCGCTGACCACATGGCTGCGTCAGCAGGGCGTCAAGGTCCTGTTCGACACACAGGTGATGAATGTCGTCTTCGATATTGCATCCGATCACAAGGTCGCCCGGCGGATCGAATGGATTCAGAAGGGACAACAGGGCGGGATCGATCTTACGGAAGACGATCTGGTCTTCGTGACGAATGGCTCGCTGGTGGAGAACTCCGATTGGGGCGACCATCACACCCCTGCGAAATTTGACCCTATCGTCCATGACGGCGGCAGCTGGCATCTCTGGCGAAATATCGCTGCCCAGGACCCCTCGTTTGGAAGGCCCGACAAGTTCTGCACCAGGACGGAAGAATCTCAGTGGGCTTCCGCCACGATCACCACGCTCGACCCCCGGATACCCGCGTACATTGAGAAAATCGCGAAGCGGCCAACCAGGACAGGCAAGGTGGTCACAGGCGGCATCGTCACCGTGCGCGATTCGTCATGGCTTCTAAGCTGGACAGTCAACCGTCAGCCACACTTCAAACAGCAGCCCGCGGACCAGACCGTCGTATGGTTCTACGCGCTCTTCACCGACCGGCCCGGAGACTATGTCAAGAAGCCGATGCGAAACTGCACGGGCGAGGAGATCACAAAAGAGTGGCTCTACCATCTCGGCGTGCCTCTTGATGAAATCGACCAACTGGCCGCCGACGGTGCCATCACGCGTCCTTGCATGATGCCCTTTGTCACTGCCTTCTTCCTGACGCGCAATGGCACGGACCGGCCCAAGGTCGTGCCCGATGGAGTGAAGAACTTCGCCTTCATCGGCCAGTTCGCAGAGTCGACACGAGACTGCATCTTTACGACGGAATACTCCGTCCGGACGGCAATGGAAGCGGTGTATCAGCTCCTCAACATAGAGCGGGGAGTTCCTGAGGTGTTCGGTTCCATCTACGATGTCCGCGAACTCATTAAGTCGACGGTGTTCCTGCGCGACCGTGAGAAGTTGCCGATACCATTGTTTGCCAAACACTGGGTGGAAAAGACGGCCATCGGACGGTTGCTTGAGGAGTACGGACTTATCTGAGTTACTCGACGGGCCCACATACGATGCGATTTGCTTCGAATGTCACTTGATGGCACCAGTGCTTAGCACAGGCATCGAAATACAGGGACGAGGAATCTTTATCGTTCGTCAGAACGGCACTCTCTTGTCTGTCGCTGTTGTCTCGTCGGGCGCGGTGTCGGCGGATCCCGATGGCCGTTCCCGCTGCCCTTTGAATCCAGGAACTCAATCCTGTCGACGTAGACGAGATCCCTGTAGTGCTTGGCACCCGTTTGTTTGTCGTCCCAAGACTCCGTGCGCTTCCGGCCCTCCACATAAATGCGGGATTATGCGAAGTAAAGAATTATGAGCAGTAGAATGTCGCATCAACATCCGGTCTTAATTTCAACCAAGATTTCCTCAGCATAATTTTCTTCTGGGTCGGGTTTCCCCATCGCATGGAAGAACCCAGTACATCAATCCGGCGGCCGACCTTTGTCTCGGAGACCAGGTTCAATCAGCGATCAGAAGAACTGCCCGCTCTGCTCGAGTGCAAACGTGAATTGCAAGAGGGCGGGTACCACGCCCGAGTCATTGGTAGGCATCTTGCAGCTCAGCAGCATTTTCTGGCACATCTTGCACAGCTCAATGTATCGCCGCAAGCCGTCCGTGAGGCTGATGTTGAGGACTTCTTGAGAACCAAGCTGCAACAGTACTGCGCACGGCATGGCCACCAACCCCGCGATATTGGCCAGTGGCGGACCAGATACACCGCAGCAATTTATCGAGTGCTGCGAGCGATTCAAGGGCAGTGGCCATCCGGAAGAACGTCTATTGACCAAGTCAGAGCGATTCCAACGCGAGCTTCTGGAAGGCTATGGGCGCTGGCTTACCGAGGTGTGCGGCCTATCTTCAAAGACCCTCTGCAAGAACAGCCGAGCTGCCCGAATATTTCTGCATTGGCTTGAAGAGCGGGCGAGTACCGAATCCCTTGCCGTACTGAACGTCGCAGACATCGATGCTTTCTTTTCATGGCGGATGCCGGGGCTGCGGCGTGCCACGCGGCACGGAGTATGCCAATGCTTGAGGAGCTTCTTGCGCTATCTGCACGCCTCAAATCGAGTCCGCGCAGATCTCTCTGGCTTCGTATCAGGTCCCATTCTGTATGGCGACGCGGAAATTCCACGCGCACTTACTGAAGAGCAAGTAAAAGCCGTCCTCGATTGCACGCGTAGCGATCGAAGTCCCAAGGGATTGCGAGATTACGCCATGCTACTGATGTTGGCGACGTATGGGTTGCGCGCTGGTGAGGTGGTCTGGCTGTCCTTGCAAGACATTAGCTGGAAAGAGGAGAGGCTGCGGGTACGCAGATCGAAAACTCAAACCGAATCATTCCTTCCGCTGGTACGCCCCGTAGGGGACGCTCTCATCAAGTATCTGAAGCACGGTCGGCCGAAAACTGCGTTCCGACAGGTTTTCTTAAGGAGCCGCGCTCCGTTCCGCCCATTTTCAGGTACCAGTCCGCTGAACTATGTCATCCTCGCTCGCTTGAAAGAGGCTGGGATCGAGGTGAAGGGACGGCATGGACCACATGCGTTCCGTTATGCTCGCGCTATAAGCCTGCTTCGCGCCTCGGTTCCGCTGAAGTCCATCTCTGACCTTCTCGGGCATACATCCACTTCGTCTACACGCGTGTACTTGAAGCTAGAAACGGAAGATCTGCGAATGATTAGCCTGGAAGTGCCCAGAAAGGATTCTGATGCGGGCCTGGCCAGATAAGGATGAAGCACTTCTGAATGAATATATTCGACAGCTGCCACCATCTACCAAACAGCAGGCGTATCGCAGGGTGATCCGCTGGTTCCAGATCTTCGTCAACCATAACTCGACATTCGATCAGGAAGCAGTCCAGGCGTGGATACGTGCACGAAGCGCGCAGACTTGTGTGCAAACAGCGCTGGTGAACGCTCAATGGATCGATCGCTTTCTCGACTGGCTTGTCACCCGAAAAGCTGTTGCGGTCAACCCGTTCGCGGAGCTGCGTCGAAGATTTGGATGCCGGCTGACCGCTCCTATCGCCAGGGCGCTGCTTAGCTCCAGTCCCACAGAAACGTTGGAGGCACTGCGGCCGCTGCCACGTTATGGCAGCCACTTGGGAGCGGCGATGCGTGACCATGTGGCACGCATGCGCACGCTCGGCTTCCGATACAGCCATGAATATCGGTTCTTGCAGTTCGACCGCTTCCTGCAACAACGTCCTGGCGCAGAGAACGAGTCGCTTTCAACGTTGGTGCGCGAATACACTGCCGTTGCGCCGTCGGCGGCGGGTAAATTGCAGCGCATTCACCTCGGCAGGGTTCTGGCTAAGGCTCTTAACCGAACTGACATTGCCATCGAGCTACCGAAGCTGGACCGTGTCCTAGCGCGGGAGAGATCGCGCCAGCGATGCCGACCTTATATCTACAGCACGACGCAGATTCTCCAACTGCTCGAAGCAGCGCTGAGGTTCCCGTCACCCTGCGCGCCGTTACGTCCAATGACGGTGTATACGATGCTGGTCCTTGCTTACTGTGCGGGGCTTCGTGTGAGAGAGATCTTTGGTCTTCGATGTGGAGATGTAGATTTCGATACTGGAACGATTGAGGTTCACGATACGAAGTTCTTCAAGTCACGCCGACTCCCTCTCGCTGCAAGCCCACTTTCTGTACTGAAGAATTACTTCAAGGCACGCCTTACGGCGGGCTTTCCCGAAGCGCCAGACACTCCGCTGTTCTGGAACAAAAAGGAGACCTTACAGCTACGTGACCACGAGAGATTTACTCAGCGCTGTTATTCGCCGAGCCGGAC
>CAWCSJ010000017.1:0-124741 GCA_963798185.1 uncultured Acidobacteriaceae bacterium | reverse complement strand
AGTAACAGAACGCCAGGCAAAGCAACGCGCATCCCGCGGTAAACAGCACGTAAGAACTGCTCCACAGATTTTTGTTGATGGGAAACCAGACGTTCCAGACTTCTCCCGCAATCAGGGCAGCGGCGCCCATGGCAAGCATTCCTGTCATTTTTTGCGCACGGCTGTAGTTCGAGTTCAGCCAGGTTCCCGTCATAACGCCGCACAGCGTCGTCGCAATCGCCGGCAAGGTGCTGAGCAGGCCTTCGGGATCGCGCGTTCCCTGATACAGATGGCCCATCATGAGTTTGCGGTCGAGGTAAGCCGCCAGGTTGGCGTTGGGGTCGAGAAAAGGCATATCGCGGACCGGCATTCCGTAGCCGGGCACTGGCGCATATCGCATCACCATCCAGTAGCCCGCCAGGAGCGCTCCAATCCATAGCACGCGGGCGTAGGTTCTGCAATAAAGCGTGATCATCGCGGCGACGAAATAGGCGATCGCAATGCGTTGCAAGACGCCGGGGATTCTCCACGTCGCCAGATGGAAAGAAGGAAGTCCATTTAATAGGAGTCCGAGTGCGAAGATCGTCAGGCTGCGCTTGAACGTATGCCAGACCAGCGATCGGGTGGAGTCTCCACGCCTCAGTCTTGATTGGAACGAGAGCACCAGCGAGACTCCGACAATAAAAAGGAAGAAAGGAAAGATCAGATCGGTTGGTGTCCAGCCGTTCCATTCCGCATGACGGAGCGGCCAATAGGAAGCACCGTTTCCTGGATTATTGACCAGGATCATGGCCGCGATGGTCCCGCCACGAAAGACGTCGAGCGAGACCAGCCGCGCAGACGTAGCCGGCGCCTTCACCACCTCAGTCGGAATCGCAATGCTGGTTGCAGTCATAAGCAGGCGCGCCTGACCTTAGACTTGAAAACCGAGATTATTCCAGCCAACTGGCCTGCGTCGAGATGAATGATTGTTCTCGTGCATCTGAGGGTCGCTTCAACGGTTGAAAACTCTTGCCGGTTCGCCAACAAACGGGTTTATGTTGTACTGTCCAAAATTGGACATTACAATCCGTGCAGGGACACAGCCCTATGTTCCAGCAAAACTTGCAATCGCTTAACTCTTTGAGAACGCGAGAACTAACCCGACCCGGAATTGGTTCTCCAGTTGCACTTACGAAGGCGTAATGGATATCGCCCGCCCTGAATTAAAGCGCCAAAAGCGCCGCCGCCAGATTATGTGGGCCAGCGTTGCGCTGGTGGTTTTGATCGGTGTCACTGTCGGCATTTCGCGCCTGAAACCGGCCGCCCCGACTGTGGATCGCAGCACCATTTGGACCGACAGCGTGAAGCGTGGTTCCATGCTACGCCAGGTGCGCGGTCTAGGTACGCTGATCCCCAGCCATGAAGATGTTCGGCAAATTCCCGCGGAGACCGAAGCCACGGTCATTCGCATCGTCAAACTTCCCGGCTCGCTCGTGGAGGCCGACACTGTCCTGGTGGAGATGAGTAATCCTCAACTCGAGCAGGAGGCACTGGACGCGCAGTTACAAGTCAAGGCCGCCGAAGCCGAGTACCAGAGCCTGAAGGTGAAACTCGACAGCGACCTGATGACCCAAAAAGCCGGCGCCGCCACAGTGAACGCCGACTATGCCGAAGCCCAGCGCCAGGCGCAAACCGATAAGGCGCTTTACGATCTTGGCGTGATTTCCGGCCTGGCTGCCAAAGCTTCGGCGGGCAAGGCCGACGAACTGGTCACCCGCAACGACATTGAAGATGAGCGACTGAAAATCAATCAGAAAGCCATCGCCTCCGAACTGGCCGTGCAGCAAGCCAAGGTGGAAGAAATGCGCGCACTCGCCGCCCTCAAGCAGAAACAGTTGCAGCGCTTGAAAGTACAAGCCGGAGTTGCAGGGGTGCTGGTGGACCTGCCGCTGCAGGTAGGCCAACACGTACTGCCTGGAGCCGAGCTGGCAAGGATTGTGCAACCCAACCACCTCATGGCGGAACTGAAGATTCCGGAGACCCAGGCGCGCGACGTGCAGATCGGCGAACCCGCATCGGTTGACACCCACAATGGCGTGATTCCAGGTGAAGTGAGTCGCGTCGATCCCGGCGTGCAGAATGGCACTGTGACGGTGGATGTGAAGTTGACTGGCGAGCTGCCGAAAGGCGCGCGCCCTGACCTGAGCGTGGACGGCACCATCGACTTGGAGCGGCTGGAAAATGTGCTCTACGTCGGGCGTCCGGCGTTCGGTCAAGAGAGCAGTACGGTTTCCATGTTCAAGCTTGATCCCGATGCAAAGGGAGCTACGCGTGTGCAGGTGAAAACCGGACGCGCCTCAGTCAACCTGATTCAAATCGATTCCGGCCTGCACGAGGGCGATACCGTCATTCTTTCCGACATGTCGCGTTGGGACAACACCGACCGCGTGCGGTTGGAGTAAGGAAGGCCGCTGTTTGCTGTTCGCTATTCGCTTTTCGGATTGAAGCGAGGGCTCTGCGAACAGCAACGGGCGAAAAGCGAAGAGCAAACCGCGATCAAAGGATCAAAACATGAACGATGCAGCAGCAACTCCGCTAATTGAGATCGAAAACCTGACCAAGGTTTTTTACACCGATGAAGTCGAGACGCACGCCCTGGCTGGCGTCCATCTCATGGTGCGCAAAGGCGAGTATGTCGCCATGTCCGGCCCCTCGGGCTGCGGCAAGTCCACCTTGCTCTCCATCATCGGGTTGCTCGACACCCCGACTGGCGGCGACTACAGACTCAACGGGCAGCCAGTAGCCAACCTGGATTTCGCCGATCGCTCGCGCATTCGCAATCGTGAAATCGGATTCATCTTCCAGAGTTTTAACCTCATCGGCGATCTCACGGTCTATGAGAACGTCGAGTTGCCGTTGACCTATCGCGATGGAATGCCTACGGCCGAGCGCAAGCGCCGGGTGCTGGAATCGCTGGAGCGCGTCGGCATGGCCCACCGGCTGCGGCACTATCCTTCGCAGCTGTCTGGCGGTCAGCAACAGCGTGTTGCCGTAGCCCGAGCTTTGGCCGGTTCGCCGTCCATCCTGCTGGCCGACGAGCCTACCGGAAACCTCGATTCGCGCAACGGCGAGGCCGTGATGGAGTTGCTGCAAAAGCTGCATCGTGAAGGCGCCACCATTTGCATGGTGACCCACGATCCGCGCTTCGCCGCGCATGCCGAGCGCGAGGTGCACCTCTTCGACGGAAAAGTGGTCGCCGAGGAAGAGCTGCGGAGGCTGATGCAGGAGACGACATAAAAGCAATTAGCCGTTAGCCGTTAGCCATTTATAAACTGGTCGTTCCAACTAGTAGTCGCTATTGTGTCAGGGCACGACACTAGTCGTGCCGATCGAAGTTCTGAACGGTTCATGGCTTTAGCCCCTAAGGTACTTTTTGCCGGGCGCCGCACGGATTGGTAAAGGCTAATTGCTGAGAGCTAATTGCTAAGAGCTAAATGCTAAGTGCTAACTGCTAGTTGCTTATCATCATGATCCAACTCAACAACATCGAACGCAGCTACAAAACTGGCGCCGGGCAGACCTGGGTATTGCGCCGGGTTGACCTCACCATCCGCGAAGGCGAATTTGTCACGGTCATGGGGCCGTCGGGGGCAGGCAAGTCGTCGCTGCTGAACGTCCTGGCTCTGCTCGACGATCAATGGGCGGGCGAGTACTGGTTTCGCGAGGCCGCGGTGCATTCGATGAAGCGCAAAGAGCGCGCCGAATTGGCCAAGCGCAATATCGGAATGGTCTTTCAGAGTTATCACCTGCTCGACGATTTGACGGTGCAAGAGAACATCGACCTTCCTCTCTCGTATAAAGACATCCCACGTAGTCAGAGACAAGGTATGGTGGCGGAAACACTCGACCATTTTCAAATTGTCGCCAAGAAGGACCTGTATCCCAACCAACTCTCCGGCGGGCAACAGCAGTTGGTGGGCATTGCGCGGGCAGTCATTCACAAGCCGGCGCTGCTGCTGGCCGACGAGCCTACCGGCAATCTGCATTCCAGCCAGGCCAAGGAAATCATGGAGTTGTTCTCCCAACTGAATCGTGAAGGAACGACGATCGTGCAGGTCACGCATTCCGATGTCAATGCGTCGTATGGCACCCGTACCATCCAAATGCGAGACGGATGGCTGGTGGGCGACACTTCGAATCCAGCGCTCTCGCCAAGTGGAGAGGCGGTTCGTTCATGATGGAACGGGTTTCCAAGTCGCCTATCCTGGCGCTTTTTCTCTGTTGTGTGCTGGTTGGGGCTCAAGCGCAAACGCAAGCGCCGGCTGATTCAACTCAAGCGCCAACGCCGAATCCGCAAACCCCAGCGCCCACTACTCCAAGCCCAGCGCAAATGCCGAATGCTCCGACTCCGCAGCCGTCTAGTACCGCGGCGCCTGCACAGTTTTCCATACGCACTCCCGCTCGCCTGGCGATTCCCCATTCGAATAATCCGTTGGCCGCATATATGCCGAGCACGGTGCCCGCGCCTGATTTGCGAAACTCGCCACGCATTGACCATCTCATCCGCGACGGCAAGCTGTATCTTTCCTTGCAGGATGCGATCGCCCTGGCGCTGGAAAATAACCTCGATCTGGCGATCGCGCGCTATAACCTGCCCATCGCCGACACCGACATTCAGAGAACCAAAGCGGGCGGTTCTTTCCGCGGCGTAAACACCGGTGTTGTGGGAGGCACGCCCGGTGGTGGTGTAGGCGGCTTCGGAACTGGCGCACCGGGCGCGGGCGCCGGCGGTACGACCGGAGGCGCGGGCGGAGCGGGCGCGGGCGCTGCCGGTCTGGTGCAGTCCACCCTGGGCGCAGGAACTCCGGTCCAGTCGTATGACCCGACGGTGACGGCGATTACCGGCCTGGAACATCAAACTACGCCGCTTGCCAACCTGCAGATTTACGGCGTTCCCGAACTGCATCTCAATACCACCCAGGCGAACTTCAATTACACACAATCGCTGCCCACCGGCACCACTTTCTCGTTCGAGCTCGACAACAACCGCCAGACGACCAACAGCATTTTCAGCAGCCTCAGTCCCCAGCTGGGGAGCTACTACAAAGCACAGTTCACGCAACAACTTTTGGCGGGATTTGGGACCGGCCCTAACCTGCGCTTCTTGCGCATCGCGCGGAACAACAAGAAGATTTCCGACATCGCGTTCCAGAATCAGGTGGTGGCGACCGTCACGCAGATTGCCAACATTTATTGGGACCTGGTGAGCGCCTACGAAGAAGAGCGTGTGAACCAGCAGTCGTTCGCCTTTGCCCAGCAGAGTTTGGCCAACGCCCAGAAGCAGCTACAGTTGCAGGCGGTTCCCGCCATGGATGTCATGAAGGCCGAAGCCGAGGTATCCAGGCGCGATCAGGACCTGACCGTCGCCAAGACAAACCTGCAGTTGCAAGAGTCGCTGATCAAGAACGCGCTCACCAAGAATTTGGACGATCCCGTTCTAGAGGCGATGCCCGTGATTCCCACGGACCGGCTGGAATCAACCAACACGGCCCCAGAAAAACCGATCCAGGACTTGATTGATATGGCCTTACGGGACCGGCCGGAGCTTTCGGAGTCGCAAATTGATCTGTCGAACCGCCAAATCAGCCGGCAAGCCGCCAAGAATGCACTGCTGCCAACGCTTGCGCTGGTGGGTTTCTACGGCGGCACTGGATTGGCCGGAGAATTGAATCCGTTCTACTATCTGACTCCCAATACCACGACGGCGCCCTGTTGTTTTGCGGGGTCTTTGGGCGACGCCTTCAATAATTCCGCGCCCGATTATTTTGTTGGCCTCAACCTCTCGCTGCCTATTCGTAATCGAGTAGCGAAGGCAGACCAATATCGCTCAGAACTGGAATACCGCCAGGCCGAGTTGCGGCTGCAGCAACTGAAGAAGCAAATACGCATCGAGGTGCGCAACGCGCAATACGCTCTGCAGCAGGGCCGCGCCCGTGTGGAAGCGGCGAAGAAAGCGCGCGATCTGGCAGACAAGACATTCGGCATCATGCAGAAAGAGCAGACCCTCGGCGCCGGATCGAGTTTCCAGACGTTGACCGCCCAGCGCGACCTCGCGGTTGCCGAACTTGATCTGGTGAATGCCACAACGGCGTACCAGAAGTCCAAGCTCGAGCTGCAGCGTGCCACCGGGACCACGCTGGAAGATAATGGCATTCAGATCCAGGATGCGGTGAACGGCACCGCACCGTGATGGAGAGCACGTTGTCCAAGACCCAAAGCCAAAGCCCGGCGGGGGTGGTGCAAGACTCTGCGCCCACCGCTCGTGATCGGCACAGAGCAGGCCGCATTCTTGCGGCCGATGATCAATCCCACATTCTCGAAGCCATCGAACTGCTGCTCCGTCCGGAGGGCTTTGAGGTTGACACCGCCAAATCGCCGGCCGCAGTGCGTGAGGCCCTCGCCAGCGACTTCTACGACGCCGTACTGATCGACTTGAACTATACCCGCGACACCACCTCAGGTCAGGAAGGGCTGGACTTACTCTCGGAAATCGTCAGCTTCGACAGCAACCTGC
This sequence comes from uncultured Acidobacteriaceae bacterium, assembly GCA_963798185.1. GTDB lineage: Bacteria > Acidobacteriota > Terriglobia > Terriglobales > Acidobacteriaceae > Bog-257. Next base: position 118,206 of record CAWCSJ010000017.1, on the reverse strand, counting down.
CGGTGATCGTGATGACTGCCTGGGGCAACGTTGCACTGGCGGTTGAGGCGATGCGACGCGGCGCCCGCGATTTCATTCAGAAGCCGTGGGAGAACGAGCGCCTACTGGCCATTTTGCGCACCCAGGTCGAACTGCATCGCGCTCTGCAACGCACCCAGCGCCTGGAGGCCGAAGCGAAACTGCTACGCGCCGAAGGGCGCCCCCAGTTCATAGCCGCAGCGCCTTCCATGCAGCCGGTCTTGCAGACGATTGCACGCATTGGTCCTTCCGACGCTAATGTATTGGTCACCGGTGAACATGGCACCGGCAAGGAAGTTGTGGCCCAGACCTTGCATGTTATGTCGGCGCGGGCTTCCATGCCGCTGGTCGCAGTCAACACTGGCGCGCTTCCCGAAGGCACCTTCGAAAGCGAGCTGTTCGGCCACGTCAAGGGCGCATTCACCGACGCGCGCACCGACCGCATCGGGCGCTTTGAGCTGGCCGACAATGGCACTATCTTTCTCGATGAGATTGGAAACGTTCCCATGCGGCAGCAGGCCAAACTGTTGCGCGTGCTGGAGACGGGCGAGATCGAGCGCGTAGGCTCCTCCCGGACCAAGCGGATCAATGTGCGCGTCATCTCCGCGACCAACATTGATCTGCAAATTGCCATTGCCGCAGGCCAGTTCCGCGAAGATTTGCTGTTCCGGCTGAACACGGTTGAGATCCACATTCCGGCACTGCGCGATCGCCGCGAAGACGTGGCCGCGCTGGCGGCGCATTTTCTGTCGCGTTATGCGACACGTTATCGTGCGGCCATCACTGGCTTTGCCCCGGCTGCGTTGCAGACGATGATGCAATACGCTTGGCCGGGCAACGTCCGCGAGCTGGAGCATACCCTGGAACGCGCGGTCCTGATGTGCCACAGCGGCGAGATTCAAGTTTCGGACCTTGGTCTGAACGTGCAACGCCCGCAAGGACAGAACCTGGAAGAACTCAGCATCGAAGAAGTCGAGGGCATCCTGGTTCGCAAGGCGCTGCAGCGCTTCCACGGCAACGTCAGTCAGGCGGCTGAGGCCCTGGGGTTGAGCCGCGGCGCTCTTTACCGCCGGATGGAGCGGTATGGACTCTAGTTCAGGCAGCGACGACTCCAAGTCCGCAGCCCGAACTCCTCGCCCGCGCTCTCGCAAATCCCGGCTACTTTTCGAGAGACGTATCGCTCTGTTCGCCGTATTGGCCGCTCTTCCGGGTATGGCCTTTGGCACCATTCTCATCTGGACCCACGCGTGGACTCGCGACGTCAAGATCACTCTGACGGTGCTGGAGTTTTTCCTATGGTTGATTCTCACCTTGGCCTTGCTTGACCAAATCGTGAGGCCGCTGCAGACTTTGACCAACGTGGTGGGCGCGTTGCGGGAAGAGGACTATTCTTTTCGCGCGCGCGGGGCCGTAGCCAACGATGCGCTCGGCGAGTTGGCGCTCGAAATCAATGCGCTGGCCGACATCCTGACCGAGCAGCGCATTCAGACCGTCGAGGCGACGGCACTGTTGCGACGCGTGGTCGATGAGATCGATGCTCCGCTATTTACCTTCGATCCCGACCACATCCTGCGACTGGTAAACGCGGCCGGCGAACGGCTTTTGCAGCAGCCATCAGCGCGGCTGTTAGGGCAAACCGCGGCGGAGCTCGAACTGAATGCCTGCTTCGAAGCCAGAAACGAGACGCTGGTCGCGCTTCCCTACTCCACTCCCAACGCGCGCTGGATGGTGCGCCAGAGTTCGTTTCGCCAGAACGGCGTCCCCCATAAACTGATCGTACTTTCCGACGTGAGCCGCGCCCTGCGCGAAGAGGAACGCAGCGCGTGGCAGCGCTTGATCCGCGTTCTGGGGCACGAGCTTAACAACTCACTGGCGCCGATCATTTCGATTGCGGGGAGCCTGGCGTCGCGTCTGCCGCTGCCCGAGTTGCCGGAGGAGCAGAACGCGGATTTTCAGCGCGGGCTGAACATCATTGAATCGCGCACCGCTTCCCTGCACCGCTTCTTGCAGTCGTACCGCAAGCTGGCACAGATGCCGTCGCCCACGCTGAAACCTGTGGAGTTGCGCCCACTCCTGGAACGCGTGGCTGTGCTGGAGACTCGTCTTAACGTCGAGATCGTGCCGGGCACCGAGCGGGACCTGATGATCGATCCCGACCTCATCGAGCAGATGCTGATTAATCTGGTGCGTAACGCCGTGGACGCGGCGCTGCAGCAGGCGCAGTCCGCACAAGCGAATCAGGAATCCGCAGCTCCCAAGGTTTCCATTCGATGGGAACAGTACGATCGCAAGCTGGCATTGATCGTGGAAGATAACGGCATTGGTCTGCTCAATCCAAGCAATGCTTTTGTTCCGTTCTATACGACCAAGCCGGGGGGGTCCGGGATCGGCTTGGTCCTGTCGCAGCAGATCGCCGAGGCCCACGGCGGCTCCATCGAACTTGCCAATCGCCGCGATACCCGAGGCTGTATCGTAAAAGTGCTGCTGCCTTACCGCAGTTCGCTAGGATAGCTGTGTTGCGCGCAGTTATTTTTCGCCAGCTATCGCGCGGTCGATCGAAACCGCGCCCGAACCCTTGATCAGCACAACGATCGCCAACACGATCGCCAGCAGATGGAATTCAAATCCCTCTCCTTTTTGCTGGCCGGTCCAGTTCATGAAAAACCCATTCGCGCGGTGAACGGTGGCGATGGCGACCAGCATGTTGGTGATGATGCCCAGCGCCGCGACGCGACTGAGCAGACCAACCAGAAGTCCCAGGCCACCGAAGAATTCGGCGCAAATTGCCAGAAAAGCCAGTGGCGCCGGAATTCCCAGCCGTTGCGTGAAGAATCCCATGGTGCCGTGGAAGCCGTAGCCTCCAAACCAGCCCAGCATTTTTTGCGCGCCATGAGCAAAGAAAATCACGCCAAGCAGCAGGCGCACGATGGTCAGAGTGTAGTCATTCGGGGTAGAAACCAGCTTGCGAAACATGAGCATCCTCCGAGACGGGGCCGTCAGTCAGCCCCGGCCGCTTGACTAGATGCTTGTTGCAACACGTAAGTTTCAGAATTGTGGACGCAGCCTTGGTAGCGCTACATTTCGACTCATTCCATAATCGTTCAGATTTGCGTCAGGGCAGGGACAAAGGTGAGGGCTTCAGCCCCTGCAAAATCCCTCAGGGGCTGAAGCCCAAGCCGTGATTGACCCGTTACGGCACGTCTGAAGACATGCCCTGATACAAGACGATTTATGAAGTGGCCTCTGATGAATCAATCCCGAAAATGGCTTACTGCTTATCCGCCGCCTTGAACTCAGCCCAGGGATTGCCCTTCATGTCCCGCAAGACGGGCCGCTGCCAATCAAATTCGGGATGGTCTTTCAGGAATTTATCGGCGATGAAATCTTCTCCACAGGGGAAGCCGGCTTTGGCTTGCAAACTCATGTTCTTCGCCATGGTGCTGTCGGCGGCTTGCGCCGTCACCGCGCCGTCGGGAGAATACGGTGGCCGCGCCCACTCGGGCGCGCCCCGTGGCGAGTCATTCATATGGCCGCACAGGGAGCGCTCATCGCGGTCTTCCTTGCCCTGAAAGCTGTCCCAGTGGTCGGCAAGAAATTGCTTGGCCAGCTCGACATCGATCTGCCCTTTGTTTTGCGCCATCAGTTCCTCCCAACGCTTGTGACGGGCATTGGGTGAGTTGCCCATGTTGTTGGGATCGAAATCGGTTTCTTTCCTGATGAATTCCGGATCGCTGGGAAAGTTTGAACCAACGAAGTAGCCGTCTTTCGTTCGCCACACGCGATGCAGGTTCAGGCCGATTTCAAAGCGCGCGATCTCGCCCGTCTTGTTGTCGGCCAGCAGCCAGTCGTTCGCATATCCGCCATTGTTCTGGTCGAGCATGATCCGCACATAGTCATCGATGGAGCTGGCATACTGCATCGCCCGGCGCGCCCGCACGAACTCCGGTACGCCATTGGGGTCGAACAAAGCGTAGCCGGTAATGGTGGTCTCCGTGACCATGAGTCCGGCGGAGTTGATGCCAAAGTCATCGTCGCTCACGATCACGCCGGGGAAACCATCGGTCAACATGTGGTAGCCATGGGTAGGGACAATATCGAAGATGATGGTCCAGCGGCTACCGGTGGCGATGTCGCTCCAGTTGCTATGGGCAATGACCGGCTTGTGGTCCTTGGTCATCGAGCCGGTCGCAACCACCGCGCTGCAGTTTCCCGGCGCCTTCAAAACCGGCGCGCCCGCCCGTTTTTCCTGTTTGTTCAGCCAGGGAACGTAGTAGTCGGGAAGTTCTTCCATGGCGTTTAACGCCACCACGTCCCACACATCCAGGTTTACGCCGTGCGCCTGCAGGCCATCCGCGATGCCTTGCAATTCCTGTTGATACTCCGCGTCGATGTGCTTCCACAGCACGTTCTGCGCGGTGTTGCGATAGAAATTCCAATCGCGTTTGGTGCTATGCGTGGTGATCACTCGCACCGTGTTAACGCCATCTTCGATCTCGGGCGCTAATAGATAACCGTGCTGATATCCGATGTCGGCCGGAGAGCCTTCCAGGTGAACGTATATCCAGTGATTGCGCTCGAAGCGATAGGCCGGCTTCAGGCGCGATTCGTCGGGCTTGGCTGCATCCTGCTTGGCGAGGGCGAATAGGGCGGAGCTCAAAAGCACGCAAACGGCGAACAATGACGTAACCATCCGGCGAGTTCCAGATCGCATGGATTCTCCAATTGGCACAGGAATGAGACGGCCCAGCTTATCTGGTTAGCAATCGAATATCAATGCGTTGAGCGGTGAATGAAGTGCTGTACGCAGAATATGCGATCAGTTAATGTAGGGAGGCCCGCTCCAAGCCGCAGGCAAGGGATATGCTTAGTTGCTGGAACAAAATGTCGTTTTCGAATCCGCCAGGTAGCCGGGAATTCTCAGCTCGAGTTTGTATCCTGCCTCTGCTGCTCATCCTGTGCGCGGCCGTATCACTTTCAGCGCAAGACCGGTCCAACGCTGCGAGCTGGAAATTCGCGGTGTCCGGCGATTCCCGCAACTGTGGCGACATCGTCATGCCGGCGATCGCTCAGGGAGTCCACCACGACGGGGCGGCGTTCTATTGGCATCTCGGCGATTATCGCGCCATCTATACCTTCGACGAGGACTACCTCCACACTCATCCCGCCTCCACCATTAGCGATTACCTCGCCACCGCCTGGCCTGACTTCATTCAGCACCAATTGAAACCGTTCGGAGACCTGCCCGTCTTCCTGGCGATTGGCAATCACGAAATGATTTCGCCCATGACGAGGGGGAAATACGTTGCACAGTTTGCCGACTGGCTCGACCAGCCTGTGCTGCGGCGGCAGCGGTTGGCGGACGATCCCAACGATCACGTTCTGAAGACGTACTATCACTGGATCGAGCGCGGCATCGATTTCATCAGCATGGACAATGCCTCGACCGACGAGTTCGAGGCGGGCGAGATGACCTGGCTGAAGGGTGTCCTGGCCAACGATGCCAAGGACCGCTCGGTCCGCACCATCGTTCTGGGTATGCACGAAGCGCTGCCCGACAGCTTGTCAGCCGGGCACAGCATGAACGAGTCTCCGCAGGAGCAAAGCAGCGGACGCATTGCTTATGCTGAGCTGACGGCCTTCCGGCAGAGTACCAAGAAGAACGTGTACGTGCTGGCCAGCCATTCGCACTTCGTGCTGAACAACATCTACGCGACCGCCTGCCATGCCGGCGACGTTTTGCCGGGATGGATTGTGGGCACTGCCGGCGCTGTACGCTATCGCCTGCCGGAGGACCACGCTGCGGCCACTGTCGCCACAACGGATGTTTATGGGTATCTGCTGGCGACGGTCGCGCCAGACGGAACCATTACCTTCGAGTTCAAAGAGGTCAAAGAAGCAGATGTGCCGGTCAGCGTGGTGAACGAGTTCTCGCCTGGGCTGGTGAATTGGTGCTTCACGCAAAACCAATCACCGTCCATCCTGGAGGGCGCTACTTGTCCTGCGAGTCCCACACCGACGACCCACTGAGCTGTCGGTTCAGCTTCTCCAACGCAGCGTAACCGGCCCGCTCATGGGATGTCGCATGGGAGTGCCCGTGGCCTGCGACTCCAGCCGCGCCTGTTTCAGCTCGAAATACCATTTGGCGGGCCGGTCGGCATCATCAATCAGCATCAGGCTGGGATTATGTTTCAGCCCTTCAGCCTGCTGGATCATGGTGAGTTGGTCCTGCCGTACGAAGCGTCTGCCGAAGAATTTGGCGATCGAAGTGAGAAATGGCACGTGGAGAAATACGTTCCATGCTGCGCAGACGTCGATACGGCAGTTGTTTTCGGTCGTCGGCGTGACCGTGGTGAGACTGGCGAACCATTTCTCGCCGCAGCGAATGATTTCGTAACGCCGATTAGGCAGCACGAAGTCAATAGTGGTGGTGATCGGCTGACCGTAAACTCCCAGCAGCTTGTACGGCGCGCTGTTGGCCGAGGGCTGATGCGCGATCATGCGAAAGCCGCTGTCGATAGGCTCGAATTGCTTTTCCTTCTCGTGGATGCTTTGCTTCGAACGCCACCACCAGGCCTGATGAACGAACGGCCCATGGGCCGGATCCATGAGCCCGATAATGCCGTGGTCCACGTTGCAGGGCAAATCAGCCCACAGGTGCGCGCGGCGATAACGGTCACTGAATTTTGGGACTTCCGGCACCGGTGGCAGTTTCGCCGCATCCTCCGCACGCAATTTGCCTCTGCCCGGCTGGGGAACATACACCCACACATTGCCGTCGCGCTCCACGCAAGGAAACGCAGCAGAGTAAATGCGTGACGGATCGAGCGAGTCGTGGCTGGTCAGTGAAGGGATTTTGCGGCATTGACCCGATACCGCCTCGAACGACCAGCCATGATACTTGCAGGTGACCTGCTGGCCATCGAACCATCCATAGGAAAGCGGAATGCCGCGGTGCGGACAGGTATCGCGCATGGCGAAGTATCGGCCGTCGGCGGTACGTCCCAGGACCAATGGAATACCCAGCAGCATGGCCGTGGCCATGTGCTTGCCGGCTATCTTTGAGGCCCGCAGCGCGGGATACCAGTCGTCATACAGCAGCGTGGCACCCGGTCCGGCCGCTGCGGCCTGCGTACGAGTCACTTCGCCAGTCATGGTACTGAGTTTCATACTATAGCGGAACGCAGTGTTCTGTTTCTCACTCGGCCATCCTGACGCGGGCCCCATTGTCACGTCTTAAGGTACCCTGCGTCACAGGCACACCGTCTCCACATCACAGACATGCGTTCTCTTCCCCTTCACACTGAGACTTACTCCCGGGTGCTCGGGTCAGCGCACCAGCTCCTGAGCTACTCCTCAGTTGTACGAGGGCGAAAGCAAGAGCCAGCATGCCGGAGTCCTCACCCGCGCGTCGGCTGCCGCTTCGTCTATTGGCCTCAGAACATACTTGTGGGAGTAACGAAACTGGCTCAGTAGGAGCTATTGAGCATCATGGTCGAAAGTATGCAGTCCCCCGCGCAAGTGACGTACTGGCTGATAACCGGACGGACGCTGTTCTTGCTGCTCAATCTTCTGGGCCTGGCGTGCTTCTTCTACATTGCGGCCCGTCGCATTCTGCCGCTCATGCGTGGGCAACGCGATTGGCGTTTGGATCAACCCTGGGTCCGGCTGGAGAGAATCCTGAAATTTTGGCTGGGACAGTGGAAGCATCCTCGCTACCCCACAGCGGGGATCATGCATATCCTCTTCTTTGCGGGCTTCCTTATCCTGGCGACGCAGGCCTTTTCTCTTCTCATCCTCGGCATCGTCCCGAATTTCGTTTTGCCAGGTTCGTCGGGGGCAATCGGGCACATCTACGACATCGTCAAAGACTACGCCGCGACTATTGTCTTCCTTTGCATGATCGTCGCCGCAACTCGCCGGATCGTCTTCAAGCCGGCGCGCTACGCGGTGCCATCCAGGTACGGTAAGGGCCACCCAGGCGACGCCGTCTTCCTGCTGTCGCTAATTGCGCTGCTGATGGCGACCGAGAGCCTCTTCGAGGCGAGCAACTCAGCCTCACAAGCGCTGCAGGGCCAGCCTGCTGAATTCCTCGCCGTATTGTCACTACCGTGGATGCTGAGAGCTTTTCTGATAACTTTGGCCCCGTTGTCGGCCCTCCAGAGCCTCCACTTCGCCGCATATTTCTTAGATGTGCTGACCTTTTACTTCCTGCTCTGCTACCGGCCGTTCGGAATTCAGTTCCACGTCGAAACATCGCTCTTCAACGTTTACTTCGCAAAGCTGGAGCGCGGGACCGTGAAACCGGTGCGATGGGGCATCAGCGATGACCATCTGGACCAGGTGAAATCTTTCGGCGTGAAGACCTTCGAGGATTTCACCTGGAAGCACATGCTCGATTTCTATTCCTGCGCCGATTGCGGGCGCTGCTCGGACCAATGCCCTGCCAATGCGGTGGGCAGGCCGCTGTCGCCCAGGTTCCTCACCATCAAGGCGCGCGACTACGCCTTCCAACATTATCCGATGTTCGGCCACGCAGGCAACGGCACGCCCCTGATCTCGCCCGCCGGCATTTATTCCGAAGACGAAATCTGGTCTTGCACCACCTGCGGCGCTTGCGAGGAGGAGTGCCCGCTCCTGATCCAGTACATCGACAAGGTTGTCGATTTGCGGCGCGGCATGATCGACGACGGAAACGTGCCGCAATCGCTGCAAAAGCCGCTGAAGGCGTTGGAGAGCCGCGGCAATCCTTACGGCAAGATGGAGAAGAAACGGGCAGAGTGGACCAAGGCCAAAGATTTTTCCCCGACCTGCACCGTCAAGACCGCAGACGCCAAGAACCACGCCGACACCTTGTACTTCGTGGATAGCATCACCTCCTACGATGACCGCATGCAGTCGATTGGGCGGGCTACGGCCAGGATTCTTGACGCGGCCGGAGTGAATTTCGGGATCCTGGGAGCGGCGGAAAAGGATAGTGGACATGAAGCCCGCCGGTTCGGCGAAGAGTTGCTGTTCATGGCGCTGCGCGACCACAACGTCGAGGCCATCACGGCATCTGGAGTCCAGCGCATCGTAACCGCCGATCCGCACGCCTTCAACGCGTTGAAACATGACTACAAGAATGTGCCGCCGGTTGAACACATCAGTCAGCTCATCTGCCGCGAAGTGAAGTCCGGCAACCTCAAGCTCAACCCGGTAGAGAATGCTGACGACATTTACGCCTATCACGATCCCTGCTATCTGGGCCGGCACAACCAGGTTTACGACGATCCGCGCGCCGTGCTGGATGCGATTCCGGGCTTGAACCGAGTTGAGATGAGCCGCTGCCGCGACCGTTCCTTCTGTTGCGGCGGTGGCGGGCTGATGCTGTTCTACGAGCCGAAGGAAGACCAGAGAATGGGCGTGAAGCGAGTGCAGATGGCCGCCGACGCCGGGGCCAATGTGATCGTGACCGCCTGCCCCTTCTGCATGGTGAACATAGAAGATGCGATTAAGGTCGCCGGCATGGAAGGCAAGATGACGGCCATCGACCTGGCCGAACTGGTGGACAAACAACTGGTGCGGCCTGCGCCCGCACCAGTAGAGCAGGACAAGCTGACGAGTGAGGTTTTCGCATAGAACCTCGGATAATTTTTGACCCAAAAAACCATAGGGGAGTGCGACCGTGGAAATTCTGGTTTGCGTAAGACGAGTACCTGACACCTCGGAAAACGAAATTCAACTCAACGCCGCCGGGAACGATATCGAACGTGACGACCTGGTGTATTCGATCAACGAACCTGACAACTACGCCGTCGAAGAGGCGCTTCAAATCACTGCCAAGGTCGGTGGCAACGTCACCGTGGTCACGGTTGGCAGCGACGACGACGAGGAAGTGCTGCGCCGGGAAATGGCCATGGGCGCCGGCCGTGGCGTTCTGCTCTCCGATGAAGCTTTCGCCGGCTCCGACGGCAGAGGCATTGCGACCATCCTGAAAGCCTACGTGAATAACGGTCATTTCGACCTGATTCTGACCGGTGTACAGGCCGAAGACGGCGGCGCGCAGGTCGGCGGCATGCTGGCCGCGATGCTCGACTATCCGTTCGCGTCACTGGTGAATTCCATCTCCGTGGAAGACGGCAAGCTGAAGGTAAGCCGCGAGATCGAAGGCGGCAACAAGGAGATGAATGAGATCGATCTTCCGTGTGTGCTCTCGATTCAGACCGGCATCAATGAGCCGCGTTACGTCGGGATGCGAGGCATCCGGCAGGTGGCGTCGCTCGAAGTGCCAACGCTCGGTGCGTCCAACCTCGATATAGATAAAGGTACGGTCGGGAATGCCGGAGCGAAGGTCAAGCGCACTGGACTACTTTGTGCCCGCTCTCGGCAAGGGTGCCGAGATGCTCGAAGGCGACCAGGAACAGATCATCGGCAAACTGATTGAGTTGATGAAAGCCAAGGGAGGGTTGAACTGATGGCACGCATATTCGCCTACATTGCACACAAGGGCGGCATCGCCGACGATTCCGCGGCCGAACTCGCATCCGCCGCGAAAAAGATCGACGCGGCCGTGTCACCGGTCGCTGTGGTCACAGGTTGGGGCGCGGAACTTGACGCGGTTTGCGAAACCCTGCGTGGCTCCTACGCCGAGGTGTGGAAAATCGCGAACCAGTCACTTGCTTACCCCAATGCCGAACTGGTCCGCAAGGCTCTGCTGCATGTCCTGCCGCAGGGCGGCATCGTGCTGGTGTCGCACTCTCACTTTGGCATCGATTTGTCCCCGGGTCTTGCCATCAAGATGAACTCGGCGTTCGTCTCCGACGTTCTGGGCATCGACGGACTTGACGGGACCGATCTCAAGCTGGTCCGTCAGGAATTCGGCGGACAGGTAAGCGCGCATGTGGCTTGCGATATTTCATCCGGCGCAGTCATTAACTTGCGGCCCGGGGCATTCAAACCACAGGAAGCCGCTCCCATCAACGGCGTAATCGTCGACAAGTCGTCGGACGTTGGCGCTCTGACGGCGGGACGGCGTTATCTGGAGACCGTCGTCGCCGAGTCGGGCGATGTGGACATCACCAAGCACGCAGTTCTGGTTTCGGTTGGCCGTGGCATCCAGGAAAAAGACAACATCGCTATTGCTGAAGAGTTGGCCGAGACGCTCGGCGCGGCCGTGAGTTGCTCCCGCCCCGTGGTCGATGCCAAGTGGCTGCCGAAATCCCGCCAGGTCGGCTCGTCCGGCAAGACGGTCAAGCCGAAGATTTATATGGCATGCGGCATCAGCGGCTCGTTCCAACATCTGGCGGGACTTAAGGGCAGCCCCTTCATCGTCGCCATCAACAAGAATCCCAAAGCTCCCATCTTCCAAGTGGCTGACGTGGGAATCATCGCCGACATCCTGGAGTTCTTGCCCGAGCTGACCACCAAGGTCCGTGAGATGAAACAGGTTTCGGTCTAGGAAATAAGGAGAGGCACCGACCATGATTACCAAGAAGACATTGCAACTGAGTTTGAAATCGCTGCGCGATTTCGCTAAGAAACGCCTGCCTGACGAAGAACTGATCGCACTGGACGAACGCGATGAATGTCCGGTGGAGATTGTCCGTCACATGAGCAACCCGGACAAGTTGGGCATTCAACTCCTGTTCATTCCGGAAGAGTTCGGCGGAATGGGGGGAAGCACCTTCGACGTCTATTGCATCTGCGAAGCCATGGCGCGGATCGATCTCGGCGTGGCCACTTCCTTGTTCGCCACTTTTCTGGGCAGCGATCCCATCACTTTCGGCGCCACCCCCGAGCAGAAAAAGAAATGGCTGGGTCGCATTGCCGAGGAAGGCATCCTGTTCGCCTATGGCGCGACCGAGCCGGAAGCGGGCAGCGATTTGGGCGCGCTGAAAACTACGGCCGATCGCGTCGAAAAGGACGGAAAGATCGTCGGCTACAAAATCAACGGCAGCAAGCAGTGGATCAGCAACGGCGGAATCGCCGACGTTTACACCATCCTGGCCAACACGCCCGCCGGGCCAAGCTGGTTCATCGTAGACGCCGGCACCAAGGGCTTTGCTCACGATAAGCCTGAGGACAAACACGGCATCCGTCTGAGCAACACGGCCGCGCTGGCACTCAACGAGGTGTACGTTGACGTCGACCGGCTCGTCGGCGGCGTCGAGGGCCAGGGCTTGGTGCAGGCCCAGATGGTCTTCGGTTACACCCGCGTGATGGTCGCGGCCTTCGGCCTGGGGGCCGGCTGGTCGGCGCTCGATCGTGCGATTCCGTATTCCACCAAGCGGATCCAGGGTGGCGCGCCGCTTTCGGAAAAGCAGGGATACACGCACAAGCTGATCGTGCCCCACGTGACCCGGTTAGAGGCGGCGCGTTCCTACATTGAAGAAACCGCAGAGCGCATTGACGCCGGTACCGACGGCAGCTTGAACACTGAAGGCGCTATCGCCAAGTACATGGCGACGGAAGCGGGAGATGCGGCCGCCGATGCCAGCATTCAAGCGCTGGGAGGCTACGGCTACACCCACGAATACATGGTTGAGAAGATCAGTCGCGACGTTCGCATCACCAGGATTTACGAAGGCACCTCCGAGATCATGGAGATGACCATCAGCCGCGACCGCTGGCAGCTGCACCTGAAGACCCGCGGCCAGTATTATCACGACCGCGCACGCGAACTCGAGGCCTTGCACCTTCAGCATCCCGAGGTTGGCGCCCACGCCGCTGCGTTGGCGTTGCACGCGCTGGCCGAAGTGATGGAAAAAGCGCGGGCCACCCGCCTTACCCGCTTCCAGCACATCCTGCTGCGGCTGGGCGAATTGATTGCTTATGCCGAATGCGCGGGCAGTCTCGCTCGCCGCGCCGCCCGCAGCGCAGAAGGCCGGCTCAACGAAAAAGCCAGCCCCCGTTTCGACCCTGCAGCTTTAGCGGCGCTGGGCCGCATCTTCGCTCGCGAGGCCGCCCTCAAGGTGGCCGAAGAGGGTCTGCGTTGGGTGGTTGGAGCGGGAGGGGCGAACGACGCTGAACTGGCGGCGTTTCAAGCGGACTTGGGACTGCCGGCCATTCACCGCGCGCAGGTCGGTCTGCTCGCGGACATGGACTACGCCGCCGACGTGCTTTATAGCCGGGTGAAGAAAGAAGCGGAACAACCCGTCCTGGTCTAGAACTCCTGAGACAGGCATCCGGTCAATTTTCCGCGAACCGGATGCCTGTGCTGTCTAAACCGATCTTTCCCGGGAACATTTGGACCTCTTCCGGGGTCTATCTCATCTAGTCCCGCACCAGAGAACCAGCCGCGTTTTCTAAGGTGACGGGATGGTAGTGGTCTGCGAAACGGGATCGGTGTAGCGCCGGGATTGTCGCGGAAAGTTGTTGCAGGCTCCGAATCTATTTATTATTGAGGTACGCCTCATGGCGGGAGCAACAACCTTGAGTGACCTCGCAAGTGCGCTGGATGTCCGCACCGCGGAAGCCTCGATCGTGGCCGAATTGAAGGCCGGATCGGAAGATGCTTTTTACTGGCTCATCGCGCACTATAACCAACCCGTTTACAGTCTGGTGTACCGGATTCTCGACGATCCGTCCGACGCCGCCGACACTACCCAGGAAGTCTTCATCAAGGTCTTTCGCGGGATCAGGAATTTCAACGCCGATTCCAGCCTGAAGACCTGGATCTATCGCATTGCGGTACATGAGGCGTCCAACCATCGCCGCTGGTGGTTCCGGCACAAGCTGCAGGAAATGTCGATCGAGCCGGCGAATGGAACGGCAAGCGAGCAGCCTTGCCTCGGAATGAAAGACACGCTGGTGGATGAAGGCAAGTCTCCGCTGCAAAACGTGTATGACGAGGAATTACGGGCCCGGGTGGAATGCGAACTGAAGGCCCTTGCCGAGCCCTACCGTACGACGGTGATTTTGCGCGACATTGAGGAACTCTCGTACGAGCAAATCGCCGAGGTAACGGATGTCTCGCTGGGAACGGTGAAGTCACGGCTGGTGCGCGGGCGCGATGCCTTGCGAAAACGCATGGAGCGCCATGTGGGGGCTTTCGGGATGAATCCCGGCGGAGCGCGCCATCGAAAACAGCGCAAGGATGGTTCTGTTGGTGGTCAGAAGGTTGAGGTCATGCCATGAAGTGCTCAGTTGCGAAGCGTCTCATGTCGTCGTACCTGGACGGTGCCGTGTCGCGCAGCCAATTGACTCAGGTGAATGAACACTTGCGGGGCTGTGAGGACTGCGCCTTATCCTATTCGTCTGCCCATCGGATTCAGATGCTGGTAGGGTCGCTGGGGCGAAAAGTGGCGCCGCCCGACCTGGCGCTGCGACTTCGCGTCGCCGCCTCGCAGGAACTGGCCAACAAACAACGTTCGCGCTGGGAGATGCTGCGCGTGCGTTGGGACAACGCTTTCAATGCCACCATGGTTCCTGCCACTGCAGGCGTGGTAACCACGATGATCGTCTTTGGACTGCTCATCAGCTTCCTGTATCCCGCACAGGTGCGGGCGGCGTCAAATGACGTGCCGACCATGCTCTACACGCCGGCGGAGTTGCAATTTACTCCCTTCGAATTGTCGGGCGTGGCCAGCGCGGAGTCGCTGGTGGTGGAAGCCTACGTCGGGCCCGATGGCCGGGTGCTGGATTACCGCATCCTGTCGGCACCGGAGAATGCGCAGGCCATTCTGCCGCAATTGAAGAACATGCTCATCTTCACCACCTTTCATCCCGCAACCGCCTTCGGACAGCCCACGGCGAGCCGGGTAATCCTGTCGTTCTCCAAGGTGCAGGTCGAGGGATGAGGTAGCGGACCAAGCCATTTCTCCTCGTGAAAATGGGAGTCGCCGGACCGTTTGCGCGCCAACATCTCACCCCGTAAACTAGAGACTGATTCCCTGCCGAGATCGTTTCAGGAGGCTCCTCTGGGCAGTTTTTGCCGTTGGTTTGTACTGCCGTTTGTGCTGGCGTCGCTGGCCTGCGCCGCCCCGGCGCAGTCCAAGGCCACGCTTGACGTCAGTGAGGCGTTATTCAGCGTAGTCGCCGCCATGAACGTTTGCGGATACGATCAGGAGCTGCAATCGTCATCGCCCATCCGCATGGAAGTTCGTGCTGACCTTCTGGAAGCGAGCAAGGCACCCGCCGTAGCCACCGCCGCGAAACAAATGTGCCAGTTCTATCGCGATCACCAGCAAAGCGATGCGGCGCACGACCTGGCACAATACGTTTCCCTGGCCCTGTACCTGGGACCGCCGCCAGATTTCGCTCTCCTGGGTAAGGAATCCGACATTCCCCCGGATTCGAACTACGTGCTGGGATTCCTGCCTCTGCTCAAGCAATATTATGCGGCTGCCAATCTGCATTCCATCTGGCTCAAGCACCAACCCGAATATCTCGCGCTGATTGATCGCTACCACGAGCCGGTCGCGCGCATGATCACCTCCACCGACACCTACCTGCGCATGCCGTTCTCCGGATATCTGGGACGCAGCTTCACCGTGTATCTGGAGCCGATGAGCGCGCCCGGGCAGGTGAACTCGCGCAATTACCTTCAAGATTATTACTACCTGGTGATCTCTCCCAGCGGCGAGAACATTCACATTGAAGCTCTGCGGCATACCTATCTTCATTACGTTCTCGATCCGCTGATTGCCAAGCGGGCGACGGCGCTGCAGCGGCTGAAGCCAATCCTGGTGGCCGTCCAGAAAGCGCCCATGGCGGAAGACTACAAGCTCGATCCCGGGCTGCTGGTGGTCGAGTGTTTGATCCGGGCAATTGAAGTGCGCCCGCCATTTGATCCCAAATTACCCGACAAGGAACGCCAGGCTATGTTGCAGCGGGACGAAGCTGAGGGCTTTGTGTTCACCAGACTTTTCTATGACGACTTGCGGGACTTTGAGAAGGAGAATACCGGCCTGCAGGATGCCTTCCCGGATTGGCTGCATAACATTGATGTGGACCACGAAAAGCGGCGCGTCAGCCAGATCGAGTTTGCATCACAAGCTGCGCCGGAGCTGATGCGGGCGGCGAAACCTGCATCTCAGCAGAAGGTGGATTTGGCCGAGCGGCAACTGGTGAGTGGCGATCCCGCGGGTGCACAGAAACTGGCGGAAGAAGCGCTCAATGAACAGGAAGATCCCGCGCGGGCCTATTTCGTGCTGGCGCGGGCGGCCACCATGAGCGGTAATATGCAGGGCGCTCAGGAGAACTTTCAGAAGGCATTGGAGGCAGCCAAGGACCCTCATATAGCGGCCTGGTGCCACATTTATTTGGGTCGCATTCTGGATTTGCAGGAGGAGCGGGAAAACGCGCTCGCGCAATATCAAGCGGCACTCAGCGCCGGGGACCCGTCGCCCGACACGCAGAAGGCCGCCGAACGCGGCCTCAAAGAACCATACCAGCCCCCCAACGGAAAGCGGGAACAGTAATTCTTGGAACGACGGGAAGGCGAGCATTCTTCCCCAGGAAAGGACAGCGATAATGAGATCGAATTTCGCAATTTTAGCTCTGCTGCTGGCGGCAACCATGACGGTGGCGCAGATGAGGCCCCCGTATCAGCCTCCTCAGACCAACACCCCGACGCCGACGCCGAGCCAGGCCCCGAACCCATCGCCCAGCACTTCGTCCAGCAACTCGCAGGCGCCGTCTTCGACCCCCAGCGGGCACAAGCTACTGCAAGCGAAGACCCAGGATGAATTGAAGGCCTATCAGGATGCAACAGCCAAGACTGATCCTGCTCAAATGGAAGCGGCGGCAGACGCTTTTGCCGCGAAATTTCCGACTAGCGAACTGAAGGCACTTCTCTTCGTTCGCGCCATGAACCTCTACGGTCAGCAAAACAATGCGGAGAAGGTAATCGAACTGGGGCGCAAAGCCATTGCGGTTGATCCGACCAACCCAATTTCGCTGGTGCAGATCGGCGCCACATTAGTTGAGAGCACTCGCGACACGGATATGGACCGCGACCAGCGGCTGGCTGAAGCGGCCAAGGATTCCCAGGCCGCGATCGACAACATTGACCAAGTGATGGTCCCCCCCAACGCACCCCCCGACCGGATCGCGGCTGTGAAGGTGAGCATTTTAACCATGGCCCATAACGCCCTGGGCATGGTTGACCTGAACAAGAAGGATGATGCCGCCGCCGAGCAGGAATTCCTGAAGGCAGCGGAGATCAGCAAGGCACAACCCGAGGCATCTGTATATCTGCGCCTGTCGTTAGCGCAGGACCATTTGAAAAAGTATCCGGAAGCACTCGACTCCGCCAATAAGGCCGTGCAGTATGCCCCGGCGGGAAGTCCTGTCCAGAATCTGGCGAAGCAGCAACAAGACCGGCTGCAGAAGCTGGTGTCCGGCGGTAGTTCAGGTTCTACCGGTGGTCCGGGGATTCCTAGCAGTATTTCTACCCCCGCTCCTGCTGCGAGTGCGCCCGCTTCAAACGCGCCGGCTGCGAACGCACCGGCAGCGCGAGAGCCGTCTCCGACACCGACCCAGGCGCCTTCAAATCCCAGTTCGCCGGCCCAGCCGCCGCCAAACCCGCCGCATTGAGGTCCGAAGATCGCGGCTCTGCTTAAGCCATCGAACGCCAATGACCACTCACCCTCATGACCTCTCGGAGTTGGAAAAGGCTCTCGGACATCGCTTCCAGAGCCGGGCTTTCCTCGAGCAGGCCCTCACTCACGCCTCCTACGCTCGCGAGCAGGAATCGCAAAACGCGGCCGGGGGGACTGCCGCTCCGGCCCCCGATAACGAACAGATGGAATTTCTGGGCGACGCCGTGCTGGGTTTCGTTGTAAGCCGCGAACTTTTTCAGCGCTTTCCCGAATATCAGGAAGGAGAACTGTCCAAGCTGCGCGCGCACCTGGTCAGCGCCCACCATCTGCTTCGTCCAGCTCGGGAGCTGGAAATTGGACAATATCTCCGCCTGGGGAAGGGGGAAGAGCGCAGCGGCGGGCGCGGCAAGATTGCTCTGCTGGTGGATGCTTTGGAGGCTGTCATTGCTGCCCTGTTCCTCGACGCCGGACTGGAAGTGGCCCACCGTTTTATCGAGCAAACCATCCTGGAACCCGGCCTTGCCGAAGTGCACCAGGACGGTAGTACGGAGTTGCCGGTGATTGATTACAAATCGGCATTGCAGGAAGCGGTGCACGCCAGTGGACGTTCGCAGCCGCGCTATGTCCTAATTAAAGAAGAAGGTCCCGATCATCGCAAGGTATTCACCATGGAAGCGCAGGTTGCGGCCGCTCCCAACGGGGACAAGGGCTTTTCCTGCCGCGCCGAGGGCAATACCAAGAAGTTCGCCGAGCAAAGGGCTGCGCGCGAGGCTTGGGATTTTCTACAATCGCTAAAGAGAGCTTCTGGGACACGGGACACCGACCCCCCTGGCAAGTTCTCGCAACCTTCATGAACGAAGTCCGTACCGATGTGCCCGTCGAGACCGTGGCCCAGGAGCCGAAACCCTCCAGCCCGCACCCTCCCCCGCGCCATCATTCGGGCATGAATTCGCTGCAATCGCTCGCCATTACCATTGTGATCGCGGTCTTCGTCATCGCTTTCATTGTGCAGGCCTTCCAGATCCCCTCGCCATCGATGGAAAAAACCCTGCTGGTGGGCGACTACCTGCTGGTCGACAAGGTGCACGACGGACACTCGGTGTTATGGCGGTGGCTGATGCCCTACAAGCCGGTTAAGCGGCAGGACATCATCGTCTTCCGCTATCCGCTCGATCCCCGGCAGCACTTCGTTAAGCGCGTGGTGGCGGTCCCCGGCGACCGGGTGCGGCTCATCGATAAACATGTTTACGTGGATGGTGTTCGTCAGGACGATGCTTACGCTACGTTTCATTGGGAGCAGCGCGATGGATTCCGCGACAATTTTCCCGACAGCAATTTGTTCGTGCTTGGAATGTCGTCGCCATGGTATTTGCAAATTCGCAAGCTGCTCGACGACGGTCAGTTGATCGTGCCCGAAGGCTCCTACTTCGTTATGGGCGACAATCGCGACGACAGTTCCGACTCGCGCTATTGGGGATTCGTGCCGGCGGAAAACGTTGTTGGCCGTCCGCTTGTGATCTACTGGTCAGTGCTGCGGTCCACCTCCGCCACTGCCGGCGGCGTTCCGTCTGATAAACTTTCGAGTCTGGCCTACGACGTTACGCACATGATACGCGACGTGCGCTGGCGCCGCATGCTGCGAAGCGTGCAATAGTGTCTTGGAAGCAAGGAAGAGTCCATTTGGCTGCTACCAAAAAAATTGTAAAGACTGCTCCCAGCAAAGCTGAGAGAGCAGAAAAACCGGAGAAGGCCGGCCAGCCGCAAAAGCCGGAAAAGCCTAAGGAAACAACTTCGGAATTTATCGCCTCGATTGCCGTCGTCCTGGTGACCGGGCTGTTCATCATCACCTTCGCGCTGCAAGCTTTCACTATTCCATCGAGTTCGATGGAGAACACTCTGCTCATCGGCGACCACGTGTTCGTTGACCGCATGTTGCTGGCCCCGAAAACCAGTTGGATTGGCAAGCTGATCCCTTATCGCGACCCTCGTCACGGCGATGTCTTCGTCTTCATCTCCCCAGCGCAGCCTGGCCTGTATATCGTCAAACGCGTCATGGGCGTTCCTGGCGACCGGATTCATTTGCAGGACGGCGTGGTGTACCGCAACGGAGAACGTCTGGACGAGCCCTACGTCGTCCGCAAAGGCGATTTCAACGGCTACCGTGATAATTTTCCCCGCGTGGGGGTCAGCGACTACGAAGATGTAACCCCTGAGTGGCGGCTCACTATGCCGTCGCATGTGCAGGATGGCGATCTGGTGGTTCCGCCGGGCAGCATCTTCGCCATGGGCGACAATCGCGACGTCAGTCTGGATTCGCGCTACTGGGGTTTCGTGCCGCGCGAGAACGTCATCGGACGCCCCATGTTCATCTACTGGTCGTTCATTACCCCCCGCGATGAGTACGAACGGCAGAGCCTCGGAGATCGCATCCAGTGGACGTTCAATATTCTGTTCCACTTCTTTGATCAGACGCGCTGGTCCCGCATGTTCCACGTGGTGCGCTGATGCCGGGGCGCACCGCACGGCGAATGACCTGGGCGATCCTGCTGATCGTCCTGCTGGCGGTGCTGGTGCCTCCGTTTGTGAACGTGAACCGTTACCGCAAGCGGGTGACGGAGGCCATTAGCCGGTCACTGGGGCGCGACGTTACCGTCTCCGGAATTGCGCTCAAACTTCTGCCTCGCCCCGGCATCGTGCTCTCCAATTTTGTTGTCGCCGAGAACCCCAGCTACGGCGCCGAACCGATGCTGCGCGCCGATACCGTCACGGCCTTCCTTCGCTTGACCTCGCTTTGGCGCGGCCGGTTGGAGATCGGAACGCTTGACCTCGATACTCCGAGCCTGAATCTCGTCCGCCGTTCCGACGGCCGCTGGAACGTGGAGGACCTGGTGGAACGAGCTTCGCAGGTCACCTCGGCGCCCACCACGGAGACGCGTCCGGGAGCGCGTCCCCGATTCCCTTATGTGAAAGCCTCGGGCGGCCGCATCAATTTCAAGCTCGGCCAGGTGAAAAAAGCATTTGCCTTCACCGAGGCCGATTTTGCTCTTTGGCTGGAGTCGGAAAATCAATGGGGCATCCGCTTAGACGCGCGTCCCATGCGCACCGACATCGACGTCCATGACACCGGCACGGTGAAGCTGGATGGGTATTTCCAGCGAGCCGCAAGTTTGCGTGACACGCCGGTCGATTTTAAGTTCACCTTCAACGGCGGCCCGCTGGGCCAGCTCACCAAACTGATCTACGCACGGGACCGGGGCTGGCGCGGCAATGTTCAGTCCAATGCGTCTCTGACCGGGACCCCGGGCGCGCTCGCCGTCACTCTGGATGCCCAGGTTAATAACTTTCGCCGTTACGACATCGCGCTGGGTGAAGCGCTGCGCCTTCTGGTGCATTGCACAGGAACTTACTCTTCGCCCGAAGACGCATTGCGCGACCTGCAATGCCAATCACCTGTTGGTGCGGGCGTGCTCGAAGTTCGCGGCAACGCCCAAGGTTGGGCTGGCGATGCGTACGATCTGAGTGTCTCGGCGGAGCACATTCCAGCGGCCCAAATTGTCGCCTTCGCGCGCCATGCCAAGAAAGACCTGCCCCCCGATCTCACGGCAGCCGGAGAGTTTGAAGGAGCGTTTTCCGTTCGCAAGCAGCCGCAGAGCACTCCCGTCTGGCAAGGCGGCGGACGCACCAATCTTCTGGCGCTCCAGTCCGGCGTGTTAAAGCAAGACTTGCAGATCGGGACCGTGGAGATCGCGATTCCCAGCCCAGCGGCTTCCGCCAGCCCAAGTCGTAAGCGTTTCGCCCGACGCAAAGCCGTGCCACCGCCCGCCAATCCGGAATTGCGTCTTGTGGTGAAACCCTTTCCGCTTGCGCTCGGGTCAATTTCGCCCGCGACTGCCAGCGCGGCGTTAGATCTGGACCACTACAGCGTCGATCTCAAGGGCGAAGCCGAGATGGCTCGCTTGCTGAACATAGCCAAAGCGCTGGGCATCGGCACTCCGGGCGTGGGGCTGGCAGGAATCGCTCAGGTTGATCTCGACGTGGCCGGTACATGGGTTGGATTTTCGCCGCCTGGTACCTCGGGAAATGTGCAACTGCGCAGCGTAACCGCCGAGCTGCAAGGTGTTGCCGAACCTTTGCTGATTTCCTCGGCTACCGCTACCCTGGCCAATCAGCAGGTGACCATCGCTGCGTTTACGGCAGGCTTCGCCAAGGGACCTGAACTCAGCGGCTCGGCCAGTTTCCCGGTGCATTGCACCGCTCCCGAAAGTTGCGTCTTGCACTTCGACATTCGTACGGAAGACGCGTCACTGGCGCGGCTGAATCAATTGGTGAACCCCAGCTATTTCAACCGGCCGTGGTATCACCTGCTGGAGATAGGACAGAGGCACGAAGATGCGTTGCTGAAGCTGCGCGCCAGCGGACATTTTTTCAGCTCACACTTTGAAGTTGGGACTGCGCTCGCGAACAATGTAAGCGCGTCGGTGGAGCTCGACGCTGGCAAGCTGCGGGTGCGCGATTTGCGCGCCGACATCCTTGGCGGCCACCACAGCGGTACTTGGACCGCCGATTTCACCCTTGCGCCCCCGTCTTACGCGGGCGCCGGAGACATCACGCGCGTTTCCATGGCGCAACTGGCAACTCTGATGCACGACAATTGGGCCGCCGGCGCGGTTGACGCCCAATACAGCCTGACCATGCGCGGCATGACGCGCGCCAACCTTCGAGATTCGGCAACCGGCACAGCCGACTTCACCTGGAATAACGGCGTTTTGCGACATTTCGTCCTCGACGGACGAGGCTCACCCCTGACGTTTTCCGAGTTCACCGGCAAGGTCGTTCTCGCGAACGCTAAGTTCACCCTTACCGACTGCAAGTTGCAATCGGGCGGCGCCAACTACACCGTCAAGGGCACCGCGCTTTACGACCGCAGCCTGGCCCTCCGCTTGGAACGCGCAGGCGGCCGCTCCTACGCGATCTCCGGATCTCTGGACAAACCGCAAATCCAAACTTTGACGGCGCCCGCCGCCGAAGCAGCGCTGCGATAACGCAGGTGTGCAGCTATCTCATAAATCGATTTGTATCAGGGCACGGCTTCAGCCGCGCCGCAAGCGACCCCGTTACGGACTGGGCTTTAGCCCGGGCAAAGGTGGAAGCTTGGGCCTTCAGGCCCGCGAAAATCTCGAGTCTAAAAAAGGGCTTCAGCCCCGGTGCCCTGAGCTATTTCGTTCGCGCGTGCGAAGGATCGGGAGAGTTCGCCGTGTCCACGTCAACGTAAATCCCCGAGCTGGCTGGCGGATAGCAACTGCCATCGGGCGCATAGGTTTGATGGCAGGCCGTAGTCATCTCGGGACGCCGTGGCGATTGCGCGAATTGCCATGTATCGGCAAAGGACACGCCGCTCGCGCCCGGAGTTGGCGGCGGCTTCGGAAACACGCAGCCCGGCGATGGACCACATTGATCGTTGCTGACAAAGAAATGTATCTCGCGGCCACCGGCATGGTCGCGAATATCGTTCGCCGTCACTACGGAAACCGAAGCCGACTCGCGAAACGGGATGCCCGAACAGTAGATGCCCGCGCGATAGCCTGCGCGCACCACGCCATCAACCCAGGCATGAATGTAGGTGCGCTGCTCAGGCAGCATCCGCCCGCCTTGCTCCTGATCGAGAAACAGGATCGAGCCTCGCGGAAAGCCGTCACGCGCGGCCGCCTTCACGGCCGTTGCAGCGTCGCCGCTCCCGACTTGGGCCGCATTTCCAGAAGCCTTGAGCTGCCGGTAATCGCGGCCATTGAACAGCAGAAGGAATCCGTAGCCCATCGCTTGAATCGTGTTGCGCTTGCCTTGCCAGGTATTGCTCGTTGCGCCAGGCGGGTTGTTCAACCAATATCCCGTGAAATCAAACGTCTTCCGAAGGATCGTCATGTTCATGTCGCCAGGATAATCATTGCGGTCCATGCCGAGATAGGTTTGCGCTGAAAGCGGGAGGCACAAAGCAAGAACCGCGCCAAGCATGAAGGTCGCAAGACGAGTTGGACGCGTCAAGATCACGCCATCGAATATCGCACATCCGCCAAGGGCCGGTTTATCAAATGTGGGACCGTACGCCTTGAAAGGGCACTCCCACGCCCCTACGACGTACCAATCAGAATTCCAGTAGCAAACACCAGCGCGCCGCCGAATGCCACCTGAATTGCCGCCGACAGCGGCGGAGTATCCATGTAGCGATTGCGTATCCACGTGATGGTCGCCAGTTCGAACAGCACAACGATGATCGCGATGGTGGTGGCCAACCGGAAATCGTGAATCAGATACGGCAAGGTGTGGCCAATGCCGCCCAGCGCCGTCATGGCCCCGCACACCAGGCCGCGCAACCACGGAGTGCCGCGCCCGGTCAGGCTGCCATCGTCGGACAGCGCCTCCGCAAAGCCCATGCTGATGCCGGCCCCCAGCGACGCGGCCAAACCGACGGCAAACGCGTCCCAGGTATTCTTCGTCGCAAACGCAGCCGCGAACACCGGAGCCAGCGTGGACACCGAGCCGTCCATCAAGCCGGCGAGTCCCGGTTGTATGATCTGCAATACGAAAAGCCGGCGCTGCGCTTTGGCTTCCTCTTCGCGGACCTCGGGCTTCAGCTCGCTTTTCTCCAGCTGTTCGGCCCGTTCGACGTGCGTCGCCTCTTCCACGGCCAAATCATCAAGCAACTGGCGCACGCTGGCGTCGCCGGCAAGCGCGGCGGCACGCTCGTAGAAACGCCGCGTCTCCACTTCCATGGTGCCAACCTGTTTGCGGATCTGCTCCAGACGCAGCGGCGTATTCATCCAGATTGGCTTGCGTTGCACGAAGCCGCGAATATCCTGGCGGCGAATGAGCGGAATGTGCTCGCCGAATTTCTGGCGAAAAAGCTCGATCAGGCGGC
The DNA here is from genome assembly GCA_963798185.1 of uncultured Acidobacteriaceae bacterium. Lineage (GTDB taxonomy): Bacteria > Acidobacteriota > Terriglobia > Terriglobales > Acidobacteriaceae > Bog-257. The sequence goes on along the minus strand of CAWCSJ010000017.1, from coordinate 93,753 downwards.
GACGATGGCCGATTTCTTCCTGGCGCATCTCTTCAAATACCTGCGCTGTGCCGGGAAAGTTTTCCCGCAGATTTTCGCCGAAGTCGGAATAGATTCGTTCGTCCTCTTCTTCCAGCGAAATGGCCAGCGCCAGAATTTCCTTCTGCGACAAACTGTTGAAGTCTCGCACGTGCCGGGCACCTCCGCCATGATGGTAAATGAGCGGGGCTTGAAATCCGTCGATGCTGTCACCTGGATTAACTCTGGAGTTGTCATTACGAGCGAAGCGAGGAATCTGCTTTTGTTGGCGCTGGAACGACCGCCGAGGAAACAGCAGATCCCTCACGGCCAAGGCCGTTCGTGATGACAACTCACAAAACACCGGGCACGTCTCAACGCCGGCCCGAAGATCCGTATTATCCGAACACCGCTCTTTCCTTGCGGACCAATCTAGTTCACTGCCGCCGTTGTTGCGGCCGGCTGCACAACAATTAGCTCCGTCGCCGGACAGAGGCTGCGATACGAGCAGAAGCGGCAATGCCGGCCAGGCTTGGGATCGAAGTTTCCGGCGGCAATGTTGGCCGCGGCCTCACCCACTCTGGCCTCTTCGGCGGCAAGCTCTTTCTCTGAGCGACGCGACTCGATTGCGCTGCAATTGGCAAGATTGACAATCACCAGTGACTCGGCGGCAAATCCCATGCTCCTTGCCGCCAGCGCGTAGATGGAAAGTTGCAGGCTGTCGTCTGCGTCCTCCTGCGTCTTCGGCTTTCCCGTCTTGTAATCCACAATGCTGACGCGGTCTCCGTCGATCCGCTCCAGGCGGTCCATTCTTCCCTTCACCAGCGTTCCGCCAATGTTGGCGCGGAAGAAGCGCTCGTTGTTCAGAATTTCTCCCGACGGCCGGGCCAGTTCGGAGCTCAGGAATTGCCGCAGTTGCTCGCAGCCGCTTTTGTCGTAAAGTTCACGCTGCGCGTCCTCTTCGATCTTCGCCTTGCCGAATTCGTCGCGAAAACACGCGATCACCGCCGCTTCATCCGGCGGATGCCCGGCGCGCACGCCATCGAAATAGGCCTTGAGGGCGAGGTGCATGGCCGAGCCAAACTGCATCATGGCCGCGGGTGCCTCAGGAATGCACCAGTCGCGGCTGAGCTTGAATGCCAGAGGACAACGCTCGTACTGCTCGATGGCGCTGGCGCTCAACTCGCCGAGCGGTGCATCGCATCGTGCCGGCAGCTGTACCCATTGCGCGATCACCGGCTGTGGCTCCGCCGAAGCGTGTAGGGTTGGAACAATTTCGTCTGGCGGCAACACTCGAGATTCGATCGCACCCTTCAGCACCGACTTCCCCACGTGCACCAACTCGCGCATGTACTTGGTCGGTACCGGATCATTTTTCGCCTTGCTGATCTTGCCACACAGGTAGAGCTGGTCCTCGGCTCGCGTCATAGCCACGTAAAACAGACGGCGCTCTTCCTCTTCGTGAAGTACCTTGGGCAACTCTTCGGCCGCGGTTTCCTTGCTGCGCAGTTCCTGAGGAAATTCAACCAGCGGTTCCTTGTAGTTGCAAGGAAACGATTGCGAACTTACGCGCAAAACGAAGACGCACGGGAATTCCAGTCCCTTGGCGGCATGCACGGTCATCAACTGCACTGCATCCTCGGGGGCCGGACTGCTGAAGTCGGTAGGCGCTAGCTCAGCCACCGGATCGTCCTCCGCGCCATCTTCAGCGAGACATCCACCCGCCTCGCGGTACCACTCGACATACTCGAGAAATTCCCGCAGCGTTCCCTGCCCTACCAGCGGCTTGGGTTTGTTGCACCACTGCTCTGCCAGTTCTTGCAAACGCCGCAGCGGAAGCGAGTCCGCAAGCTGGAATACCTGTTGCCCAATTTTCATCGCCGAGGTCAGCGAACCGTTGGCATTGGCGAGATCATGTCGCGCCTCGCGCACCGATTCCATCACCGCGAAGCCGCCGGAAACCTTCTCCAGCACCGCCTCGACCGAAGCCTTCTTGCCGGCAAGGGCCAGTTCAGCACGAAACTCGTTCGGATCCACATTGAACTGCGGAAACGTCGCGACCCGAACCAGCGCAATGGGATCGGGCGACTCCATGATCTGCAACCCTGCCATGGCATCGCGCGCCTCGGGAGTGTCGAAAAGATCGACGCCCTGCACGTGCACCGGAATGTCTCGACTGCGAAGTTCGGTGAGCGCCGACTCGCGATTGGCATGAGTGCGGTACAACACCGCGATGTCGTTGAACTTCATCGCGGGCCGTTCCCGCTGCAGGGTAACGATGGTGTCGGCTACAAATTTCGCTTCCTGTTCATTGCCGCCATGAATAATGGCCCGTACCGGCGATGCGTGCGCCAAGGCCGGGTCTTGTTCCAGGCGCGCGCAACCCAGCGGCGCGCGTGGCCAGCCTCCGTCGTGCAATTCCTTGCTGGCAACGGTCGGGTTCACCCTAATCGTTTGATAAGCGCAACTCAAGATGGGCGGCGTAGAGCGGCGGTTCTTCGAGAGCGTCACGCGTTTCACGCGGTCCGGGTCGAAGGTCTTGAGGAACTGGTCGAAGGCCCCGCTGGTGGCGCCGCGAAAACGGTAGATCGCCTGGTCGGGATCGCCAACCGCGAACACGTTTGCCTCCTGCCCGCCGAGGAGCTTGGCGAGCTGAATCTGGGCGACATTGGAGTCCTGGAACTCGTCGATCAAGATGAAGCGGGCATGCTTCTGCGCGCGCTGCAGCACCGATTGACGGCGCGTGAGCAAATCGACGGCGCGCGTGATGATGTGGCCGAATGTTCCCAAACCTTCGTGCTTCAGCAGGTCTTCGACATAATGGAAAACCCGCGCGATCTCTCGGCAACGGTCGAACACCTCCTCGTGTGGCATCGTGCTGGCGTCTTTCGACTTCCCTACGCGAGGCAGTGGAATTTCCTCACCCACCACTCGCGCGATATACGCGTCATAATCTCCGGGCGTGCGAAGCTCGTCGTGGCAACTGCGGAAAAATTCCAGCAAGTCTTTCAGAAACTGCCCTGGGTCTGAAGCCTTGATGAAGCGTTTCAGTGGCAGGTCTTGAATGCGGCGCCGCAACAAAATTTGCAGGTCTTTGTCATCGAGCAGCTCAAAGTGAATGTTGGCGTCGCGCAACAATCCATAGCAATAGGAATGAAATGTATGAGGCCGCAGTCCGCTCGCCATCAGCTTGCGTACCGCGGTCTGGCTTGGTCGAGATGCGGATAGAGGATCTCGCCAACCTTTGGTGATTAGTTGTGCGGCCGCATTGCGCGTGTAAGTGACGGCAAGAATTTCCTTCGGCCGCGCCGCTTCGCTCTCGATGAGGTGGGCGATGCGCCGGGCCAGCACCGTGGTTTTGCCGGTGCCGGCGCCCGCAACCACGAGCATGGGGCCGGTCAGATGCTCAATGGCACGGCGCTGCTCGTCGGTGGGCTCGAAGTCGAACGGCAGATAGTTCTGCACTACACCCTCAGTATGCGAAGAAAAAGCGAACATGTTATTATGCTCGGTCGGCGGGCGGTTGGCAAGTGAAGAATTGTTAGATTTGGCTCGCCACATAGGAGCAGGAATGAACTTAACGAAACGATTAATGCCCGTCGTGCTGCTTCTCTCGTTTGCCTTTCTCACCGGCGGCGCATTCGCCCAAGCGAAGCCCGCTACCCCGGCGCCCACGGCCGAACCGCTCGCGCCGGTTGCATGGATGGTCGGGGGAACCTGGGTCACCGACGTAAAGAATCCCTCCGACGGAACCCTCACTCACGTCGAGAACCATATTCGCTGGGCACCGAACCATCAGGCCATCGACTTCAACACCGACTTCAATGGCAAGCCGCACTACAACGGTTTCTATGCCTACAATCCCGTAGCCAAAGCCATCTCGTTTTACTACACCAACTCCGAAGGCGAGCTGACCATCGGGACAGCGACTCCCGATCCCGATGGCAAGACATTCCTCCACGAGTTCGACATCATGTATCCGAGTGGGAAGACCGGGCACGTCCGCTCTACTGTCGTGCGCGACGGAATTGACGCCTACTGGTTCACGGTCTTCATGCAGAAGGATGGCGAGTGGGCACAGGTATTCAAGATTCGCTACGAGCGGAAGTGAGCATGTCTGCGACTGCTATACTTCTGGTTGAGGTTTCTGACGTGCTGGCTATCCGTCTGCCCGAAGAAATTGAACAGCGGCTGAAGCGACTTGCCAAGCGTACGGGCCGCACCGAGTCTTACTACGTCAGACAGGCGATCCTCGAACATCTCGAAGACCTGGAAGACGTGGAGACTGCCGACAAAAGGCTCGAAGCTTTCCGCACGGGAAAGACGCGAACGGTGCCATTGTCGCGGCTCCTGCGGAAGTACGGGGTGGACCGCGCACCGTCCCCGGCACGGTCGAGCCGAAAACCGCGGAATGGTTCAGGGAAAAATTGACGCGGCATTATCGGCAGCGGGCCTAAAACACACCGGCTATGTGGAGCATTGAAGTTCTGCCAGAAGCTACCCGCGACCTCAATAAACTGGATCGACAGCACGCCAATCGCATTCTCAAGTTTTTGCACGAACGGGTTTCCAAGTTGGACAATCCAAGAGCAATCGGGGCAGCGCTCAAAGGTTCGAAATTTGGAGAATACTGGAAATATCGCGTGGGCGAGTATCGCATCATCACCAAACTCGAAGATGATCGACTGCTGATTCTCGTAGTTCGGATAGGTCATCGCCGCGAAGTTTACCGCTGAGCTGTTCCCTTCTCGCAGCGTATAATCGTGGTTTGCGCACCTCATCCCTATTACTACAGGAACCCACGTGAGTCATCAGCATGCACCCATGCCCGGCCAGCCGCAGGCTGGACCGCAGCCGCTTCCCGGAGTCAACAGCATCATCGCCGTGGGCTCGGGCAAAGGCGGTGTCGGCAAAACCACTTTGGCGGTCAACCTGGCCATCGCGCTGGCGCGCATGGGCCACAAAGTCGGTCTGCTCGATGCCGACGTGTACGGTCCCAACGTCCCGCTCATGCTGGGCACCACCATGGCCCCGAGCGTGGTTGGCGAAGATCGCATTCTTCCGCCGGAGCGTTACGGCCTGAAGGTTATGTCGGTCGGCTTCCTGAGTCCTGGCGACAAACCGCTGGTTTGGCGCGGCCCCATGCTTCATTCCATCGTCAAACAGTTTCTTGGCCAGGTGGAATGGGGGCAACTCGACTATCTCGTCGTCGATCTGCCGCCGGGTACGGGCGATGTCGTGATCTCGCTGGTGCAAACCGTGCCGCTCACGGGCGCGGTCGTGGTCACCACGCCAAGCGATGTTGCGTTGCAGGACGCGCGCAAGGCGATCGAAATGTTCAAGCAGGTGAAGGTGGACATTATCGGCATCGTCGAGAACATGAGCTATTTCATTTGCCCGCATTGCCAGCACGAGATCGACATCTTCTCCAAGGGCGGCGGCGCGCGCACCGCGCAGCAGTTCGGGGTGCCGTTTCTGGGCAGCATCGAACTCGATCCAGACATTCGCAAGGGCGGCGACAGCGGACAGCCGGTCGTGCTCGAGGGCGACCAGTCTCCGCACGCCAAATCGCTGTTCGCGTTTACCCAGCGCGTAATCGAGCGCACCAAGGAATTGCAGGAAGCAGACAGCGGCAGCGTGATCGAGATTCAGTAGTACATGTGATTGCCCCACTGCCAGAATCCGGACTGGAGCGGGGCGCGTTTATGCGATATTCCACCGCGAGGAACTGATGGCCGATACGACACCGCAGCAAACAATCATCGACGCGTGTGAGGCAAACTTTGCCGCGCACACCAGCGATTGCAGCGGCTTCTTGAAGGCCGTGGCCAGCGCTTTGGGAATTCAGGTGACTGGCATGGCAGACGACATCGTAAACGCAATCCAGGCGGCGCCGTGGACGACCCTCGCCGATGGCGTTGCGGCAAAGGCCCAGGCCGACCAGGGCTTTTTCGTTGTGGGAGGTCTGCAAGATACGCCTCATGGTCACGTCGTGGTGGTGGTGCAGGGACCGTTGGCGCATGGGTTATACCCCACCGCATACTGGGGCCGCCTGGGCGCGACCGGAATGAAGAACGCCACCATCAACTGGGCCTGGAACGCTGCCGACCGCGATCGCGTGACCTACGCCTACGTGGCGCTTCCCTCACCATGAGATTGCTCGGCCCTGGTGGTGTTCGTCATAGCCTCGCTTAGCCCGCTTGCCTCGCAGGAGCAGACCGGCGGCTTCCGTCAACTTGCTTTCGACAACACCCAGGTGGCGCGGTTGGGAGCTTACAGTTTCCATCTTGCGGAGCCCGATCGGCCGGGCAAACCTACAGTTTGGCAGGGACCTCTCGCGATTTCTGCCGATACGAAATCGTGCACCGCTGACGTATCGCTGGTAACGGCCGTGTACGCCTCCCCGGACGCGCCCTTAGTTGTCGTGGTCACCTACAGCGGCTCCAACACCTACATCCACTTCATCGGCATTGCCGACTGCAGCGCGAAGTGGGAACCGATGAAAGCATTCACTGACGGCGTGCGTGTGGTCGCGGATCGCCTGTCGATCCTTCCTGCCTGTGAGGGCGCCGGCCTCAGGTCGCCCACGCGCTGTTTTGCGGCTCGCGCGTACAGGCTAAGCAGCGAGGCTCCGCCAGAGCTGCTGAAGGACGAGTCCTTCAACTTGACCAGTCAGACACTCGGAGTCGGTTTCGCGGGCGAGGCGATGGTAGTTCATCCCAAGACCGGGCGCGCCCACATCGTTGGGCCTTAGAGTTCGTGCGAAGTTTCCTACCGCGTCGCTTTCTCCAGATAGATACATATACGAACGGTAGATTTGCCCGGTGGAGCGGCTCATGCCGATCTCGCAGGTGCGGCTGCTCGAATAGCACTCATCCGGCTGCTTGGCTTTCACTTCATCCGCTTCGTGCCTGGTAGCCGCCTGGGTCAGCTCAGGAAACAGAAATCCGCGATCGCCTGCAAAACCGCAACAGCCGGCATCCACCGGAATTGTTACCTGCTCGCTGCAGGCGCGCGCAATCGCCTCCAGTTTCGCCGTTAGACCCATCTTGGTAACCGAGCACACCGGATGCAGTGCCACCGACCGTGACTTCGTTTTGACCGGCAGCTTCGGCAACAACTCGTCGTGAACGAACTCAATGGCATCCACGAACTTCATCTGGTCGAAGTGTTCCTGGTTCTCCAGCGTCAAGTGCGGACGCGCAGTCTTGAATCCGTAGGTACACGGGCTGGTGTCGATTACGATGGGCAGCCTTCCCTGCTCCGACCATTTCCAGAAGCGCTCCACGGCTGCATTGATGGTGATGGCGTGAGCGCCGCTGAATCCCTTCGATGAGAACGGCGTGCCGCAGCATGTGCCAGCGACGTCGCGCGGGATGTGGAGCGGCATTCCGGCGCGGCGGCCCAACTCTACGGTCAACTCCATCAGAGAACGATCGACAGGTTCGCCGGGCAAACGTCCCATCACACGAGAAATGCAGGCCGGAAAATAAATGGCCTTCGCGCCGGCGCTATTAGTCTTCGGCACGCGGCCTGCTGCATGGGGAGTGTCAGGCATCCATTCCGCCAGACTGGCTCCGGCAAAATGCTTCAGCATCCGAGTCACGCGCTGCATTCCGTCCAGTCCAATCACCGACTGTGCGGCGTGTCCGAGTCGCAGCGCCCATCGTAGTGTCCATTCCGTCAGCTTGAAATGCCGGCTGATGCGCTCGGCCCACTGCTTCTCGGCCGCCGTGGAGCGAATCTCGCGAAAGCGCTTGACCAGTTGCCCGGTGTCAATGCTCACGGGACATGCGGTTGCGCAGAGGCCATCGGTGGCACAGGTGTCCAGCGCCATGTAGGGGAACTCTGCATCCAACGCGGCATACAACTGCTTCGCAGCCGCCCGGTCCCCAAAAGCGATGGACACGGATGACGCAGCCTCGGCGCGCTCCTCGCTGTCCTGCAAGCGTGCCATCTCGCGACGCACCACAATTCGCTGCCGGGGCGTTAAGCTCAACTCGCGGCTGGGACATTTGGGCTCGCAGTAACCGCACTCGATGCACTTGTCGATCTCAGGCTCGACCGAGGGCAACTGTTTCAGATTGGCCAGGTGCGCCTTCCGGTCAGGATTGATGATCACACCCGGGTTCAGCAGATTATTGGGATCGACCAGTTCCTTCAGGCGGCACATGAGGGCATAGCCGTCGCTTCCCCATTCCGTCTTGACGAAGGGAGCCATGTTTCGCCCGGTGCCGTGCTCCGCCTTAAGCGCGCCCTCGTAGCGCCACACCACCAACTCAACCACGTCATCCATGAAGCGTGCATACTGGTCAACCGCGGCGTGGTTGTTGAAACTCTGGGTGATGACGAAGTGCAGATTTCCATCCTTGGCGTGACCGAAGACGATGGCGTTGTCGTACTGATGTTTGCGGAAGAGCCGGGTGAGGTCATGGGCGGCGTCCGCCAGGGTTTCGATGGGGAACGCCACATCTTCGATGATGACGGTGGTACCGCTCTGGCGTACGGACCCGACGGATGGAAACATGCCCGCGCGTATTTTCCATAGCAGCGCCTGTTCAGCCGCGACATGCGTGAACTGTGCCGGCTCGTGCAGTTGCAGGCCGCCGACCGCATCCGCAGCCAGTCTCTCCAGTTCGGTGCGTTCCTTCTCGTCGGCGGATTGAAACTCCACCAGCAGGCCGGCCGCGCCCTCTGGCAACAGTCGCAGCGAGGGCGGTACGCCGGTTTGGTTCTCAACCGAACGCAACGAGGCCCGATCCATGATCTCCAGTGCCTTGGCGCCAGCTTGCCGCAACGGCACAATGGAATCTGCGGCGGCGTACAAGTCCCGGTACAGCAGCAGGCCGGTGTACTTCACCGGGAGATCGGGGACGGTGTTCAGCACCGCTTCGGCGATAAACGCCAGCGTGCCCTCGGAGCCAATCAGCACGTGCTGAAAGATATCCACGGCGGTTTCGTAGTCGAGAAACGCATTCAGCGAGTAGCCGGTGGTGTTCTTCATCCGGTACTTGTTGCGCACTCGTTCCCGCAAGCCGGGATTGTTTTGCAACTGCTCTTTCAAGGCGAGAATTCCGCGCGCCAGTTCCGGTTCGCGCGCGTGAAATTCCTCATCCGCGTCGCGCAGCGCCGTGTCAATCACGGTTCCTGAAGGCAACAGGAATGTCATCGAGTGCAGCGTGTGATAAGCGTTCTGCTCCACCCCGCAACACATGCCGCTGGAGTTATTGGAAAGTATTCCGCCCAGCGTGCAAGTCGCGATGGATGCAGGATCCGGGCCGATCTTGGCGCCATAGGGGACCAGCGCATGGTTGGCGCTTGCGCCGATGACGCCCGGCTGCACGCGGATTTTGCGCCCGCCCTCCTCCACTCGCAGCTCACGCCAGTGGCGCGCCACGTCCACCAGCAATCCATCCGAGATCGACTGACCCGACAGGCTGGTACCGGCGGCTCGAAAGGTCATTGGCAGCTGCGTCTGTTTGCTGAAGGCAAATAATCCGCGAATCTCGTCAATGCCCTGCGCCCGCACCACGGCTTTCGGAATCAGCCGGTAGAAGCTAGCATCCGCGGCGCAGGCGATCAAGTCGATGGGGCGAATCAGAATGCGCTCCTCAGCAATCATTCCGGCGAGCGCAGACTTGATGTCTTCCGAGGAAAGTCGCGGGGGCGCGAGAAGCGATGCAGCCATTCTTATTCCTTAACCATGTTTTGGCAAAGCCATTGAGTTGAGTGGTCGGCGGACGGGTAACAAGAATTCATCCGCGGAGTAACACCTGACGAAATCGTAGAGCAGCCCGTCAAATAGGAACGCGGAGGTGGGTCACATGGAATTGTGATCGATGACCCATCGGCCGGCTGCGGCCTCGCCCGTCGCACTCCCCATGTTGCCTCACGTTTTCGTAATCGTAAATGCATTTCTTGGGGCAAGAAAACGGGGTGACGCGCTTCCGCGGCCACCCCAGTGTTGTTCCGCTAACTGCAATTAGAAGGTGAACACCGGTCCGAACTCGGTGCGCCAATCAAGCGACGTGCAGTTTGGCAACCCGGCGATCTTCGTGGTGCAAACACCCTTGGTGTTCTGGGCAGCATAGCTGGCATAGTGGCTCTCTTCGAAGCCGAACTGGACCCAGGGGTTCATCTTGTAGAACACGGTGATGGCGTTGAGCTCGCTCCTGATCGGCCCACCACCCGCCTCCGCGCTAATGGCCTTCGCGTACCGGAAGTCATTGGCGTTGGCGGCGTCGATACCGTACTCGTAATAGGCTTGCCAACCCGCGTTCCGGCCCTTGGGATCAGCATTGAACCAGCGCGAGATGGGGAAGCCAGCCTGGATAAATCCACCGTAGCCGCGTACTGCCTCTTGTGGTGCAACCACGGAATTGCCAGCGGCGGTCTTTCCGAAAACTACGGTTGAAGAGCCATCCACCGACAGGCCGTTCGCTTTGTCGAGCAGCCCTGTCGACTGGTTGTAGTTGGACAAGAGCTGGCCAGCGAACATGAATCTCAGGTCAGCTCCCATGTATCCGCTAGCCACTACCGTAGCCCAGCGGGTGGGGAGGGAGACGGCCACCTGATTGCCGTACCCGTTGCTGTTGACGTCAACGCCGCGAGGAAAAGCAACCTTGTACGCCGCGGGAACTGCGGAGGCCAGCACCGTGGCTTGGCGCCCAGAGTAGAAGCCGCTCCAGAGAATCTGGGCCGGGACCACGCCCGGAGCTTTGTCGAGCTGGAACTGCAGCACCACTCTGGATTCGAGATCGGGCTTGGCATAGTCCGCGCCCTGACGCTCACCGTACCCCAACTGGTTGCCGGTTCCGTCGAGGACCGTGCAAGTGGTGGGTGTATTCAGTGCGGTGACGGTGCACGTGGTGACATCGGCCGGGGTGTTGCCTTCGGCGGGCGTCATAATTGCAATCTCTGGCGACAGCTTCCAGTTACGCGAGCCGCCCAGCTTTTGCACGAAACCGAGACGCATCTGCGGAGCGCGTTCGTAAGTATTGCCCCAATAGGCGCCATAGAACGTGGTCTCGAACAGGTTCATCATCGCGCTCGAGCCGTAGATCGTCCAATCCTGTCCGGCTTCAAAGAAGACGTCGGTGTTCGGCGCCACGGTCCAGTCGATTCGCCCGTAAGCCAGGCGCAACTGCAGTGCATTGCTACGAATGGTGGAGACATTGCGGTTGTCGGCACGGCTGAAGTTGCCTTCAAAATCAGCCTCGATTTGTCCGGTGACCGTAATGTTTTTCGAGATATCGGGCCATTCGAACTTGGAGCCGAAACGAGTTTGCCGCGCTTTGATGTGGAATTCGGGGTTGTCGTTTGGGCCGGTGTCGGCGTTCAGGAAACCAGGAGGCGGAAAATCGTCTCCACGGGGAGAACTGGTGTCGTAAGCCGCGGTGGCCTTAATGAAGCCGTAGGGCGTCAATCTGACTGCACCCAGCTTCAAGGCCGGAACCAGTCCATCTTTGACTGGCGCATCGATCGGAAGTACCCGGACCGGCGCGATAGCGGGGATGACTACCGGACCTGGGACTTCTTTCGGCGCTGCCGCTTGTCCGGCTCCCGGGGTGGTGAGCATGGCATACTGCGTCGGTCCTGATTCTGTATCGACCAGCGTGTGCAATGTATCAGCGTCCGCGGCGCTCTTCAGCTCCGCCGCTTCCGAGTCATTGACAACACCTTTGGCCTTCAATAGAAGCAGCAATTGCTGCATGCCGGCCGAGCCGGGCATGCTGCGCAGACTGTTGGCTTCCGCGGTGGTCAGGATTCCCTTTTTTACCAGGAGATCGACCAAGGATGGGCTGATAACGGCTGCCGTTCCTACACTGGCACCGCTGTTCGTGGGTGCGGCGCTGCTCGCCGCGTTGGTGGGATCCGCCGCGGCCGTTGCACTTGAGTCAGCGGCGCATACCGCCACCGGAATCAAGAGACACGCAACCGCCAGCAGGCAAATTACCGATGACCGGAAACAATCTCGCATCTTCTGCCTCCAAGCAAGTAGGCGCAATTCAGGACCAGACGGGAAAGCCTGGTGTCATCGGGTTCCCTGATCGGTGTATCCCATCTGACGAATTGGGCCTCGGAGCGGAACTGTAAGCGACAGCCTGGGGAAGGCTGGCGGACATGGCTCACGAGTGAATGTGACCTTCATCACAATGACAGAGTGACCTTAGCTTTCCTTTTCTTCGATCAATTGTCCGGCAAGCTACAGATTCTAAACCGTTAAGCGGAAGTAACCCAGGCTGTTGCAGGGTAACAGCGGCGGCCGTTGCCACTTTGGTGGGAGAATCAAACCCATGCTATCGAACGCTCGTTCGACCGAGGCTGTCGCACCCAGGTTCATCTCGAAGTGTGGCCAGAATAAAATATGCGACGACCGCTGCGCACACTCTTGCTATGAAAGACTTCGGCGTTATCATGATCTCGCGCTAGGTGGGATAGTGCTGTTCGGCGAATGCCATCGCAAGACCACGCGAAAATCAGCCGCGCCACATGCGAGTTACAGTCCCAGATAGGCTCTCCGCACTTCGTCCATGTTGGCGACCTCGCGCGAATCGCCTTCAATCTCTACCCGGCCCTCGGCCAGCACGTAGGTATAGTCGCTCAAAGCCAGCGAGAGATGCACGTTCTGCTCGACCAGGACGATGGTCAGTCCTTGTTTTCTCAACTGCTTCAACGTCAGAAACAATTGCTGCGCCAGCACCGGCGCCAGGCCCAACGATAGCTCGTCGATCATCAGAACGATCGGCTCCTGCATCAATCCGCGGCCCATCGCCAACATCTGTTGCTCGCCGCCCGAGAGAGTGGATGACTTTTGCTTGCGACGTTCCTTCAAGCGCGGAAAAGTATCATAGACGCGCTCCAGGTTTTCCTTCTCTCCCTTGCGTGCACGCGGTGAATATGCGCCCATCTCAAGATTTTCTTCCACCGACATGTCGGGAAAAAGTTGCCGGCCCTCGGGCACCAGCACCAACCCGCGACGGGCTTTAGCGTGCGGCGACAACCGGGTCACGTCTTCGCCGTTCATCAGCACGCGGCCACCCCACGAAGGCACACTGCCCATGATGGTGCGCAGCGTGGTGGTCTTGCCGGCGCCGTTGGCGCCGATGACCGTCGTCATCTTGCCGACCCGCGCCTCGAGCGATATGCCCCACAGCACTTGCACCTCGCCGTAGCCCGACTCGAGTTTTTCCACCTGCAGAACCACGTCCATCAGTTCTTGTCCTTCAACTTCTCTGCGATGTCAGGGTCGCCAAGGTAAGCTTCAATCACCAGTGGGTCGCGCGCGACTTCCTCTGGCTGACCTTCTGCCAGCTTCTGACCAAAACTCAAAACTACCAGGCGATCAGAAAGGCTCATGATGGCCTGCATCACATGTTCAATCATGAATACCGAGATGCCACTGTCGCGGATGTCTCGCACAATGCCAATCATGTAAGCGATTTCGGTGGGGTTCAACCCAGCCAGCACTTCGTCAAGCAGCAGCAGTTTGGGACGCGCCGCCAGGGCGCGGGCAACTTCCAAACGCTTCTTGCCGGCGATGGTCAGCGAGCGCGCCAGCACCTCGGCGCTTTTGGACAGTCCCACCCGTTCCAGCACTTCCAGAGCAACTTTCCGTGCCGGCTTCAGCGGCAGGTACTCGTGGCCGAAGCAGGCGCCGACGGTCACATTTTCCAGCACGGTCATGTCTTGCAGCGGTTTCACAATCTGGTGGGTACGCGCGAGCCCCAGATGGACCACCTCGTTGGGAGGATGACCGGTGATGTCCTGGCCGGTAAATTTTATGGTTCCTTTGTCCGGCTTGTACACGCCGTTCACCAGGTTGAACAGGGTAGTTTTTCCGGCGCCATTCGGGCCTATCAGCCCGAGGATCTCGCGTTCCCCGAGGGTGAAGCTCACGTCGGAGACCGCCTGCAGTCCGCCGAATCGTTTGCTTACGCCGCTCACTTCCAGTAGGGCATTCATTCGATCACCTTGCGTGAACGCGGCAACAGACGATAGAGCCAGCCGATCAGGCCGCCAGGCGCAAACAGAACCACCAGCAGCAATAGTCCGCCGGCAATCACCAGTTGGAAATTAGAGAGCTTGGGTGAAGTCAGCAGATAGGAGCGCAACTTCTCATACAAGCCTGCGCCCAAAGCTGCGCCGATGACCGTACCCTTACCCCCAAGCATCAGCATCACAATTCCCTCGAGCGAGAGCATGAATTCAAATGCGATCGAGGGATCGATCATGCCGTTCTTGTAAAACATCAGCGTGCCGGCTACGGCGGGAAGAAATGCCGACACGCTGTAGATGATGGCCTTGAATACGGTGGTATTAACGCCTAAAACTACCGCGGCATCTTCATCTTCACGGATAGCGAACAGACCCAGGCCGAACTTCGAAATCTTGATGCCCAGACTCAGAATCATCGACAGTGCCATCACTCCAATCACCAGAAAGTAGGTCATCCAAAGAGCGTGACGCGCTCCCCCTAGTTTCTGGTATGCGGCGAAGTCGACATACATTCCTGTGGAGCGGCCCCAGGGATCGAAGTTGGAGACGAAGGATTGCACCGCCAGCAGCACTCCGATCGTGGCCAGCGCGAAATATGCGCCTCGCAGTCGAAGAATGCCCAATCCTAACGTCAGCGCGAACAGGCTGACCGCAACCCCCGCGGCCAGCGCTGCCGGTACCAGGCTCCAATTTCGCACCGTGGCCAGATAGAGACCAACGTAGCCGCCCAGCCCGTAAAACACAACGTGGCCGAAATTCACATACCCGGTGTATCCAATCATCAGGTTCAGGTTGCTGGCCAGGATGATGGCGATCGCCACCAGGACAAGGTCTTCGCGCAACGATACATCGTTGGCATGGAACGGGATGTACGCCATCAGCGCAGCAAAAATCAGGGTGATCCAGAACACTGGACGCCGCCAGATCATGCCGTCGCCCTCGTGAATATGCCTTTAGGGAAGGCCACCAGCACGACCACGAACAGTCCGAACTCAATCAGCGGGATCCAACTGACGGCGATGAACGGGGTGACCGCGCCTTCCAGCAAGCCCAGCAATACGCCGGCGGCGAGCGCCCCGAGCGGCTTGCCGAGTCCCGCCAGCACGGTCACTACGAAGCTCTTCATCTGGTAACCAGCGCCGGAAAGAATGGTGAAGGGAAACAGCGTTGACACCAATGCGCCCGAAGACGCGGCCAGCGCGATGCCGATGGCAAACGCCAGGGCCAGCACCATGGTCGTGGAGATGCCCATCAACTCCGCCGCTTCCCGGTTGTCGGCCACCGCGCGGATGGCTTTGCCCGGCCGCGTGCGATACAGAAACAGTTCCAGCCCCAGCGCGATGATGACGGCTGCCGTCGCGGCCGCAATATGGTTGCCGGTGAAAGTGTAGGCTCCCACGGTAAACCCACGCAGTGAAAAGTTCACGTTGTAGGGACTGGTGCTCCAAATCGCAGTGCCGATCCCGATGATCATCATGTTCACGGCGAAGGTGGACAACAGACTCGACAACTGCGAGCGACCGATTACCCAATGCACCGAGATCCAATAAATAATCAGCCCAAGCACCAATCCCGCCAGCAGAATAGGCAGCAACAGGAAGTAGGCATTCACTGGGAAAGCGGCGAACAAAATGTACATGCCAAACATTCCCAGCGCGATGACCGAGCCATGGGTGAGGTTGATGACATCCATCACGCCCCAGATCAGGCTGAGTCCCATCGCGGCCAGCCCATAGACCGACCCGATCAACAGGCCATCAATCATCGAAGCCAAAATGCCAGACATTTCTCGCCCTTTGCGCCGCCCCGCTCGCCGGTGCGGCACGCTTACTTCGTCAATCAATGTACTGCAAAGTTAGTGGATCGGATATACCAGATTGGCGCTCTTGGCTGTCAGCGGCCAGACCACTTGCTTTACCAGCTTGCCTGACTTGTCCTTCTGCCATTGCGCCAGCACCATTGCGTGGCCGATTTGCAAACCATGCTGATTCGACTCGGCCGCAAACTTGGTCCGGCCATAGAACGTTACGATGTCGATGGCATTCAGCGCCGCCGCCACTTTCGCCGTATCTGTGCTGCCTGCCTGTTCAATTGCGTGTTGCAGGATCAGGCCCGACGCATAGCCGCCAGCCGATTCGTAACTGGGATCGGTTTTGTACTTTGCGGTGTAAGCCTTGGCAAAATCGGCGCCGCTCGGCCCATATTGCGCCTTGTAGGTGGTCTGCGGCTCCCACTGCGAGGGTACGATCACGCCCACCGCCGCATCGCCCAA
The DNA here is from genome assembly GCA_963798185.1 of uncultured Acidobacteriaceae bacterium. Taxonomy (GTDB): domain Bacteria; phylum Acidobacteriota; class Terriglobia; order Terriglobales; family Acidobacteriaceae; genus Bog-257. The sequence goes on along the minus strand of CAWCSJ010000017.1, from coordinate 77,486 downwards.
CTCGCCCCACTGCGGACTATCGGGGGCAACCAGCAGGGTGATCATCTTCAACGGAACTTTGTGGCTGTAAACTTGCCGCGCCAGCGTGGAACCGTCGGCATAGTGCCCGCCACCCAGCAGGACGGTGGACTTCGATGCAATCACCTTGTCGATAATGGCGCTGAAGTCGGTTGTGTTCGGAGCATAGGCTTCGCTGAAAGCCACGTTGAAGCCAAGCTTCTGCGCATATTCCTTAGCGGGATTGACCACCGCTACCGAGAACGATGAGTCCTCATAGACAAAGGCAACCGCCGCCTTTGGGTCCTTGGTCTTCAGCGCGTCCAGTACCCCCTTCAGATATTCCGATCCCGGAGTGAACATCTGGTAGAGGTAGTGGTTGCCCAGCGTATAAGTCTTGCCTTCGGCAGCGCCGGTCGTCAGCATGATTTTTTCATACTGCTCGGTAACGATGGCAGCCGTCGCGGTCAGACTGGAAGAGTACGGGCTGAACAGAAAGTCGGCTTTGTCCTGCAGGATCAGGCGCGAGTAAAGCTGCTGCACGCGCTTGCTATTGGATTCGTCATCGTAGCTGGCGAATTGGATTTTGTAGCTCTTGCCACCCGCCTTAATGCCTCCGGCAGCGTTCACGGTGTCGCGCCAGAGTTCGAAGCCGTGCAGTTGCTCCACCGAGTCCACATTCAGGGCGCCGGTGTTGGAGACGGTGAAGCCAATGGTGAGGTTCTGAGCAAATCCTGTTGTGACAAAGAGCGCAACCAGCAGAAAGACAGGTAGAACAAGTCGTTTCACAGTTCACCTTCTCGGAGACAAAGATAAGGACATAGAGTGGTTGAAAGCGTAAGGCGACGATTACGGAACCCCCTATGACAGGAGTCACTTGCAGATGTGATTCTCCTCACAATAAGGCTGGACAAAGCACTCTACATTTCGGGAACCCTTCCCTCCCATTCCCGCAATTACTTGTAAGGACCATGGCGGCGACGGCAGGCGCGGCACAAAACTTAACAGTTTTGCAATCAGACTTTACCGTCGAAGTTGAGGGGCCGGGGTTTCAGTACATGACAGCAGACCTGTCAGGGAGGAAGTAAACAAGATTATGAAAACCAAATTTTGGAGCATCGCAGTGGCGCTGTTAGCGCTGGTGCTGTGTGGCACGGCGATGTTCTCGTACGCCCAGCAAAATGAAGGTGGAGGTGGTCAGGGATGGGGCGGTCACGGGCACAATCACATGGCCTGGATGGCCAAGCAACTCAATCTGACCGATGCCCAGAAGCAACAGATCAAGACCATCATGCAGACGCAGCGCGCGGCCAATCGCCCGCTGATGCAGCAACTGGCGGAAAACCGTAAGGCCATGCTGGCGGCCACGGCCAACGGCGCCTTCGACCAGGCCAAGGTGCAGGCGATTGCCACTCAACAATCGCAAGCCATGGTGCAGTTGATGGTCCAGAAGGCATCAACCCAACACCAGATTTATACCCAGGTGTTGACGCCCGAGCAGCGCACCCAGGCCGACCAGATGCGCGAGAAGCAGATGGCCCGCATTGACCAGCGGCTGCAGAAGCTATCGCAGCCGGCAACCGAAGCAGCGCCGCAGTAACGTCTAAACTCAGGTGTCATCCTGAGCGAGCGTAGCGAGTCGAAGGACCCCTATACCTGCGGGCTACCGTGCGATAGGGTTTCTCGACTCCTCGCTGCGCTCTTCGCTGGGTGCTGACTCTTCAATGCATCATCGCCGCTCCGGCTTTGGCCGGCTTGGGCTTCCTCAGCAGCAACAGGAAGGGCAGCATGGCAACGAACATCATCGCCATAAAGAAAAACGTGTCGTTATACGAAAGCATTGCCGCCTGCCGCTGCACCGTTCCCCACATCGCCTCGTAGGCCTGCTGTGTCGCAGTGGCGGCACTGGAGCCTTGATGCATGAACAACGCTTTCATCGCTTCGAACATCTGTTGCGCGGCGCTGTTTTCGGGATACACATGCGCACTCAGCGTATTGATGTGTTTCTGCGAGCTGCGGAACTGCAAGGTCTCCACCATCGCTATCCCGATGCTGGCGCCGATGTTTCGCATCAGGTTAAACAGGCTGGTGGCATTGCCCATGCGTTCATTCGGGATGCCTCCATTGGTGATGGTCGTAAGCGGCACGAACACAAAACCCAACGCTGCGCCTTGAATCGCCAGCGGCAACCAGAAATTCGACGAGGCCACATCCAGACTGAAGCGCGAAAGCTTCCACATGGCGATGGCGGACGCCACCAGCCCAATCGCCAGTAACTTTCGCTGATCGAATTTGCCCGTCAAACGCCCGACAATCGGCATGATCAGGAACGACGCCAGGCCGCGCGGCAGGTTGGTAATGCCGGCGTGCGTAGCCGTGTAGCCCAGCAGCACCTGCATCAGCAGCGGCAACAGCACCGTGCTGCCGTACAACACAAAGCCGATCAGCGTCATCAGGAATGTGCCGATGGCGAACGAGCGATACTTGAAGATCGTGAGATCCAGGATCGGATGCTTGGCGTTCAGTTCGCGAATGATCAGCGCCGCCAGTCCGCCCACTGCCAGAATGCCGAGCGTTACGATGAACCTCGAGCCAAACCAATCATCTTCGGTCCCCTTGTCCAGCATGATCTGCAAGCTTCCGATGCCCACCGTCAGCAGCCCAATTCCCCAATAGTCAATGCCGGTTTTTTCGCGTCGCAGATACGGCGGATCGAAGATGAACAGTTCCGTCAGAATCAGGGCGATGATGCCAATCGGAATATTGATGTAAAAGACCCACCGCCAACTGTAGTTGTCGGTAAGCCAGCCTCCCGCAACCGGACCGAGCATGGGTGCCACTACGATGCCGAGCGCCCAGAAGGCCATCGCTTGGCCGCGCTTCTCCGGTGGAAACGATTCCAAGAGCACCGCCTGCGAAAGCGGTTGCAAGCCGCCGCCACACGCGCCTTGAATCAAGCGACACACAATCAGGAACGGCAACGACGGCGCCAGGCCGCATAGAAACGACGCCACCGTGAATCCACTCACCGAGAGCATCAGCAGCCGTTTTCTGCCGAAGCGGCCCGCCAGCCAGCCGGTCATCGGAAGAACCACGGCATTGGCCACCAGGTACGACGTCAGCGTCCAGGTGGCTTCATCGTTGCTGGCCGACAAGCTGCCCGCTATGTGCGGCAGGGAAACGTTCACCACCGTCGTGTCCAGCACTTCCATGAAGGTGCTCGACATGACCGCAATGGCAATCAGCCATGGATTGATGTCCCGATGTTCACCACTTCCGATCAGAGGCATTCCGCGTGTTGGTCCCGTTTTCCCAAGATGATGAGTGAATGTAATAGTTTTGTCATTTCAATCAGAACGTGGCCCGTATCACTGAACCAATATCCCTGCTTCCCTAGCATGAACTCATGGCATCCTTATCAAACTCTGTTTGGATTGCTCCACATCCCAAAGGGACTCAGGCGCGGGTGTTGCTGAGCTCGGTTTTCGGCCCCTACGCGCAAGATGACGAATTCGGCAGCCGCGCCATCAATCCCATGGAGCTGTATCACAACCAGGTCACCCGCGAGCAGGGCAGCTTTTCGCTGCGCATGTTTCACCGCTCCTGGGGCCTGATGATGATCCAACGAAATATTTCCGCACCCTGTACCTTACTCGATTTCCCGACTCTCAAAGATTTTGAGCGCGAACTTACCTCCTCCGATTACGACATCGTTGGGATTTCTGGAATCATTCCGAACTTCGGCAAGGTGCGCGAAATGTGCCGCCAGGTCCGCCGCCTGTCGCCCAACTCCATCATCGTTGTGGGCGGACACGTCGCTGCTATCCCTGGACTGGATACTCTAATTGATGCCGATCACATCGTTCGCGGCGAGGGCATCGCGTGGATGCGCCGTTTTCTTGGAGAAGATGCGGAAGCCCCGATTGCTCACCCGGAAATCGTCTCGGGATTTGGCTTTCGCATTCTCGGAATGAGCGTGCCCGACAGCAAATGCGATACCGCGGCCACCATCATTCCGTCGGTCGGCTGCCCGCTGGGATGCAATTTCTGCACTACCTCGTCGTTCTTCGGCGGTAAAGGCAAGAGCATCCACTTCTACGAAACCGGAGATCAGCTCTTCGACGTCATGCAACAGATGGAGAAGGCCCTGGGCGTGAGCTCATTCTTCATGATGGACGAAAATTTCCTATTGAATCGTCCGCGCGCCATGCAGCTTCTGGACCGCATGAAGGCCGCCGGCAAGAGCTGGGCGCTTTATGTTTTCTCCTCGGTGAATGCCATCCGCAAATACACCATGGAAGAACTGGTGCAACTGGGCGTCTCGTGGATTTGGGTGGGGCTTGAGTCGCCGAACTCCAGTTACACCAAGCTGAAGAATTCCGATACGCGGGCACTGGCGGCGGAACTGCGTACGCACGGCATCAAGATTCTAGGCTCGACGATCGTTGGCCTGGAGCACCACACACCCGAGAACATTCACCAGGAGATCGACTACGCGGTTTCGCACGGCACCGATTTCCACCAGTTCATGCTGTACACGCCGGTGCCCGGGACTCCGCTGCATAGCCAGATGCAGCAGGAGGGCCGCATGCTCGACGGCGTGGACCTCGCCGACATTCACGGGCAGTTCAAATTCAACTACAAGCACGCCGCGATATCGCGCGACCAGTCGAAGGAGTTTCTCGATTGGGCCTTCCGGCATGACTTCGAGCGCAACGGCCCCAGCTTGTTTCGCATTTGCGAAACCATCTTTCAGGGTTGGAAGCGCTATCACAATCATCCCGACCTGCGCGTGCGACGCCGTTTCGCCCAGGAAGCCACGAAGTTGCGCACCACTTACAACGCCGCGCTGTGGGCGATGGAGAAGCGGCTTCGCACGACAAATCCGCCGATCGCGAAACGTATTGGTGAGTTGCGGAGAGAGATCGAAGGCGCCTTTGGAATGTTCACTCGCATGGTCCGCCGCGTGGTCGGCCCGGTACTGCTATGGACTTCCAAAGCGCGAAGATCGGCGTCTGGCAAATGGCGTGACCTACGAGCCGGAAACTTTCGTCGAGCGTCGTAATTGGATCGCCGGCAAACTGCGGCACACCGCGAATGTCGTGACCATGCATCCGCGCGCTACCGGGCAGCCGTTGACAAACATCGCCGCCGCTCGCGTCGCCGTGGATAGCCTCAGCGAGGTTACGAGCGGGGATTAGTGGGTCGGCGCTTTAGCGCCGCGTCAAAGCGACCAAAAAGAACTTGCGCCGCTGCGGTCGTCACCGCAGCGGCGCAAGTCTACAAAGAGCCTTGGACGCGGACCTGAAGGTCCGCTCTACCAAAGCGCCATCCCTTCGGACGCTTTGCCGCGCCTAGATCGCCGCGCACACCGCTTTCACTTCGGTGTACATCTCCAACACTTCGTGGCCCATCTCGCGGCCCCAGCCTGACTGCTTATACCCGCCGAAGGGCAGCGCCGCGTCGAACACGTTGTAGCAATTGATCCACACTGTCCCCGCGCGCAGCTTCTCGGCAATACGATGGGCCTTGCCGATATCGCGAGTCCACACCGCCGCCGCCAAGCCGTATTCGCTCTGGTTGGCTTCCGCAATCACCTTGTCCACGTCGCGGAATGGCATAGCGCAAACCACTGGGCCAAAAATCTCTTCGCGCACAACTTTCATGTCGGGCTTGGTTTTCACCATCACCGTCGGCTCCACAAAATATCCCGAGCCCGGCCGTTTGTGCCCGCCTACCACGGCTTCCGCGCCCTCGTGCAACCCGCTCTCCAGATAGCTACAGACGCGATTCATCTGCTCTTCCGAGACCAGCGGTCCCATCGACGTTTCTGGATCAAAGCCAGGGCCTACTTTAATCTTCTTCGCCTGCTCCACCACGCCGTGCACCACGTGGTCGAAGATGCTCTGCTCAACGTACAGTCGCGATCCAGCGCAGCAGCACTGACCGTGATTGAAGAAGATGGCGCTGGCCGCTCCGGGAATGGTCGCCTTCATGTCCGCATCTGCAAACACGATGTTTGGCGACTTGCCACCCAGTTCCAGCGAGACCTTCTTCAGGTTGCCGGCCGCCGCCTGCACAATCAGCTTGCCCACCTCGGTCGAGCCGGTGAACGCGATCTTGTCCACGTCGGGATGCGCCGCCAGCGCCGCTCCGGCGGTTTCGCCATACCCCGGCACCACGTTCACCACGCCGCCCGGAAAGCCAGCTTCGGCAATCAATTCCGCCAGCAACAGCGCGCTCAGCGGAGTCTGCTCGGCCGGCTTCAACACCACCGTGCAACCGGTCGCCAGCGCCGGACCCAGCTTCCAGGCTGCCATCAGTAGCGGAAAATTCCACGGGATGATCTGTCCCACCACGCCCACCGGCTCCCGCCGCGTGTAAGCCAGGAACCTCGCGTGGTTCGACCCAGCCGAAATCGGAATGGTGTTGCCCTCAATCTTGGTCGCCCAGCCGGCCATGTAGTGAAACAGATCGGCGGCCAGCGGCACATCGGCGACGCGCGCCACCGATAGCGGCTTGCCATTGTCCAAACTTTCCAGCTGCGCGAATTCTTCCAGGTGTTCTGCGATCAAGTCGCCCAGCTTCCAGATCAGCCGGCCACGTTGTGAGGGCGTCATATCCGGCCAGGGGCCGCTTTCGAACGCCTTGCGCGCCGCTTTCACCGCGCGGTCGATGTCTTCGCGATCGCCTTCGGCAATCTGCGCCAAAACTTCTCCGGTAGCGGGGTTATACGTCGGGAAGGTTTTTCCCGAGGCTGCCTCCACCCACTTTCCGTCGATAAACATTTTGCGTGGGCGGCTGACAAATTCCTGGACCTGATTGTCCAATTGCGCTGTGCTGACTGCGGTTGACATAAATAACCTCCTCAGATCGAACGCCGCCGTTGTGCTCCGCGCCTTCCAAATTACGTTAGGGAGTGTTCGCGGCCCCACGGCGAACGTCGAGCCTACATGGCCGAAAATTTTATCAGACGTGGGCTTTGGGCGCTTAAATGAAGGGGCGCACATTTTTCCGGAGCGCTGAAGCGCTCGTTCCCCCGCATAAATGCGGGGGCTCCCACCAAGAAGCAGACTTGGAGCTACCCTCCGCTGGCTTGCGCTGCGCGCCTGTTCCACCGTGGGGGCAAAGGTGAACAGGTGGTCCACCTTGGTTACTTTCAACGAGGTCAGCAACCGGTCGTTGGCGCCGACGAGGACCAGCTTGCGGCCCGAGCCTTCCCGGGAAACGTGCGCACCCTACCAGGCAACCGATTCCCGCCGAATCGATATAGGGCATGTCGGTGACGTCGATGATCAGCAGATCCGTGGAGTTCGACCTGACCTCGGTTTGGAGCGGGAAGAAATTCCCCAGCAAGAGTGGACCGTGAATCCGCAGCACCACGTCGGTCCCGTTGGCGACTTTCTCTATCTCCAGTGGCTTATCTTGCATAACCGCCGATTCTATAACGACGGCCCTGCCTCGAATGTTAATTTCCGGTTACGGCTGCGGCGGGGAAACTGATTATTGCGAACGAGGTGTGCCTAGGCTGCTCGGCGGCATTTGCGGGTGCAGAGAATCATTGCTCCGCGAAGGGTTTACGTTTGCCGGCCGGCTGTGCGCCGCCGACGCGTTTCCCGTGGTACCCACGCGCGTTTGCGTGGCATTGGCTGTCGCCGCTACACTCTGATGTTTGGCCTGAACGGGTGGGTGAAAAACGTGATGGTCACGTTCCTGGTAGCGTTGCGCCACCAGAGGCATCGCCAACAACAACGTCATCGCGATAATGGAGGTCTTAACGGGGTCGGGGGAACTCATAGAACTTGTTGAATATTGTAAAGCAGTCTCCAACGTAAGATATTGGGCCACGCCTGTCCACAGGAAAACGCTCAACTGCCTGCTACTTTCGCGGTATCCCCTATCTATTTCCTTTGGAGGCCGGAGCTTGGCGGCTGGTTTTCCCAAACTTGTGCTCAAAGTTTCGCATGTCCACCCGCTTGCCATGGAAGCGCACGCCCTCAGCCTCCAGCCGGAAACGCTGCTCCAGGGCGAATTCGCCGGGCATCGAACTCCGGCCTCCGGAGCCCAGAACGCGGTGCCAGGGCAGCCCGTCCACCTGCTGCAGCACCCGTCCCACGTGGCGGGCACAGCGTGGATAACCGGCGGCCGCCGCAATCGCGCCATAGGTGCTGACCCGCCCCCGCGGAATCCTGCGGATGACGGCAGAGATGGCATTGACCAGGGGTGTTTTCGCCGAGCGCTCAGGTTTCATCAGTCACGTTAAGATTAACCCATGCCTGAAACGACTCGTGATCCCAAAGCGCGATTTTCCGACCGCGTCGATGACTACGTAAAATACCGCCCTCATTATTCGCCAGACGTAGTGCAGGCGGTAAAGCGCGCCTGCGGGCTGCGTCCCGAGCACACCATCGCCGATGTCGGTTGCGGCACCGGGCTGCTGGCAAAGATATTTCTGGAGAACGGCAATCGCGTGGTGGGAGTCGAACCGAATCGCGAGATGCGCGCCGGCGGCGAGAGCTACCTGGCGGCGTATCCCAACTTCAGCATGGTTGACGGCAGCGCCGAAAACACCAATCTGGCTGACGCGAGCGTCGATTTCGTCATCGCCGGCCAGGCCTTCCACTGGTTCCGGCCCGATGAAACCCGCACCGAGTTTGCCCGCATTCTGAAGCCGCAAGGTTGGGTCGTCCTGGTTTGGAATGATCGCGACACCGTCTCCAAGCCGTTTTTGCGCGCCTACGAAGATTTCGTGCTGCGCCATTCCACCGACTACGAACAGGTCGCGCACAAGTACCTGGCCAGCTACGACGCCCTACAGCGCTTCTTCGCGCCCGATGACGTGAAGTTGATCGAGCAGCACAACCAGCAGCAGCTTGACTTCGACGGCCTGCGCGGCCGGCTGCTGTCGTCGTCGTACGTACCCAAGGCCGGCGAAAAGTACGAAGCCATGATCGGCGAGTTGCCGCATCTGTTTTCGTCTCATGCCGACAACGGTCACGTCACCCTCGAGTACGACACCAAGATCTTCTACGGACAGCTCAAACCATGAGCGTCGTGCCAGAAACTGTCAACGGCGCCGTGGTCCTGCGCGCCGAGTACCTGGGACGCCGCGCGGGAGACGTCTCCATCGTTACCGACATTTCGCTCGATGTTTATCACGGCGAGATGCTGGGCATCGTTGGGCCCAGCGGCTCAGGCAAGAGTTCGTTGCTGCGATTGCTGAACCGTCTCGATGAGCCGACCAGCGGCACTGTCTTTCTCGATGGTCAGGACTACTGCCAGTTCGCCCCTCGCGAACTGCGCCGCCGCGTCGGCATGGTAACGCAGCGGCCATTTCTGTTTCCGGGCACGGTGGCGGGCAACGTTCGCTTCGGGCCTCGGCAACGCGGCGAGGTGTTCGCTGACGAAGACATCGCACAGTTGCTGGAGCGCGTCGGCCTGCCGGGTTCCGCTGCGCGCCAGGTCGCGAACCTTTCCGGCGGCGAGCAGCAACGGGTTTCGCTGGCGCGAGCGCTCGCCAATCGCCCGGAAATCCTGCTGCTCGACGAACCCACCTCGGCGCTCGACGAGCAGGCCAAGACCGGCATCGAGCAGTTGATCTGCCGCCTGGTCAAGGACACGTCACTGACTTGCGTGATGGTCACACATGATCGTGACCAGGCTCGCCGCATGTGCGACCGGGTGGCTCTTCTGGATGCCGGTCGCCTCATTCAATATGGCAAACCGGCGGAGGTACTGGGTGCTTAAATCACTCTTCCATACACAATTGACGCTGGGCTTCGCCCAGGCCGCCATTGCATCGGTGCTGGCTCTGGCGGTGGTTCTGCTGGCGCGACGTCGCAACATTCATCTGGAAAGCGATGCCGCGATTGCCCTGGTGCGCGGCCTTGTCCAGATTGTCGCCGTCGGATCGATCCTGGCCCTGCTGCTCAAGAGTCCGCGCTGGACCAGCGTTTTTCTGCTGACCGGCATGATTATCGCGGCAGGCTCCATCTCCGCCAGGCGCGCCGGCAACATCCCAGGCGCGCGCAAAGTATCTACCTATTCGATCGCCGCCGGCGCTGGCCTGGTCACCGCCGTCATGACCTGGGCCGGGGTGATCGACACCGCCATCACCTCGCTCATCCCAGTAGGCAGCATGATCATCGCCAACGCCATGAACACCAATGGGCTGGCGTTGAACCGTTTTCGCTCGGAAGTGCTGGCGCATGCCGGCGAGATCGAAACCGCGCTCGCGCTGGGCGCTGCGCCCGAACACACCGTCGCCGCCTATGCCGAGTCCAGCATCCACGCCTCGCTCATTCCGGCGATCGACAATCTGCGTTCCTTGGGAATTGTGTGGATTCCGGGACTGATGACCGGAATGTTGCTCTCGGGCTCGAACCCGCTCTACGCAGCGATCTATCAGTTCGTGGTGATCGCCATGATTCTGGCGTCGTCAGGACTGACTTCCCTGCTGAGCACGCTGCTGATTCGCAACCACGCCTTCTCGCCCGCGGAGCAACTGGTGTTGAAGAGCAGTGAATAGTGGATCGTGGGTAGTGGATAGTGGCTAGGATCAGTTGAATGCTGAGTGCTGAGTGCCGCCAACTCTGAGCGAATGGCGAAGAGCGAATAGCGAACAGCGGCCCCTACGCTTCCAGCGTGTACCGCGTCGCGGCCAGCCGATACATCCTCCGCCAGAGCAGGCGGTTCACCGTCACCACCACAATGGCCATCACGATTGTCGAAGCCAGAAGCAGATCGAAATTGCCGGCGTCAGTGGCGCGCGAAATCGTCGCACCCAAGCCGACCGTGGTGTACGTCTTGTCCTTCAGACGAAAGTATTCGGCCACAATGCTGGCGTTCCACGCGCCGCCCGAGGCCGTCACCATCCCCGTGATCAAGTAAGGAAAAATGCCCGGCAGGATCAGCTTGCGCCATCGTTGCGAGCGATTGAAGCGGAACAACTCCGAGGCCTCCCGCAGGTCCGTGGGAATCGCCATGGCGCCGGCAATTACGTTGAATAAGATGTACCACTGCGTTCCCAGCAGCAGCAGCACGATCGATCCCAACCCCAAGCCGCCGCCAATTTTGATGAGCACGAGTAATACGATGGGAAACAACGCAGTCGCTGGGACCGACGCTGCGATCTGCGCCAGCGGTCCCGCAATGCGCGCCAGTTTAGGATTGAAGCCGATCGCCACTCCTGCGGGAATGGTCCACGCCGCCCCGATCAGCAGCGCGGCAATCACGCGCAGGAAAGTTGCGCCCGCGCCGGTCAGCAGTTCGCGGTACTCCCAGCCATGCAGGCCGGTCAGCATGATAATCGCCCTGGTCACGGCGTAGAGCACTGCCACCATGGCAATCGCGACGATGGCCCGGCCGGTCCACACCTTCCACGCTGCCGGCGGAGTGTCATCCGCCTGGTCGTGCTGCCGGCTGAAATGCATCGCCAGTCGCTCTTGCACGGGCCTGACCAGACGTTTGCGCAGCCGGATCAGCCCTCGCGAGCCTTGGATGACATTCAGGAACCACGAGCGCGGCGCGTCCGCACTCTCCACCTGCTCCATCTTGAACTTCTCGGCCCAGGCGATGACCGGGCGCCACACAATCTGGTCAAGCAGCACGATCACCGCAACCATGACGCCGACGCCCCAGAAGATGGCTTGCGTGTCTCCCGCGCTGGCCGCAGTTTGCAGGTACGAACCCAGACCCGGCAGGCGGAAGTCGCGCGAGCCCAGCACAAACATCTCGCATGCCATCAGGAAAAACCACCCGCCGGCAACCGACATCATGGAATTCCATATCAGGCCAATCGCAGCGTAGGGCAGTTCAAACTGGGTGAACCTCTGATACCGGTTGAAGCGATAGATTTTGGCGGCTTCGTGCATGTCGCGCGGAATGCTCTTCAGCGACGAATAGAAACTGAACGCCATGTTCCATACCTGCCCGGTGAAAATCAGCAGGATGGCCCCCAGCTCCACACCAATCTGATGGTGCGGAAACAGCGCTACCATGGCCAGCATCACTCCCGGCAGGAAACTGAGCACCGGGATCGACTGCAGAATATCGAGCAGCGGAATCATGATGCGCTCGGCTTTTGCGTTATAAGCCGCGACGTAGCCGTACCCCAGGGCGAAGGCCAGCGAAAGAACGTAGGCCACCGCGATGCGCAGCAGCGAGTAAGCCGCGTACATAGGCAGCTTGGTGGGATCGCGTGAAATCTCAACGTGCGGATTGAAGGGACCGAGCCAGGTACGTCCCAGGAGGAGGATGACGTAGAAAATCGACAGGCCAGCCGCGAAGATCACGCCGTCCGTCAGCACCGACCAGGTCTGCTCCGGCAGCAGTGACCACGGACCTTTGCCCCATATCTTGATGGGCTGCCACTTACTCTGCGCCATCAGCGGTTGTCCAGCGAGGGAACCGTGTCCGCCTCTTCATTGTGGAACAGCCGCTTGGTTTCAGAGTCGTAATCGAAGATCTCCGCGTAGCGGCCCCAGTTCAGGGCGGTCTCAAACTGGCGCTCCACTTCATCGGCGCTGAAGTGCTCGTCGAGTATGTCGCGGAAGAACTCCTCGCCGATGGCGCGGTCGCGCTTGGCGTGCAGCGTATTTTCGATGAGCCGCAACAGCGCTATATGTTCCAGCGCCGCCTTGCGGAAGATGGCCTTTTGTCCCTGGATGTCAGCCTCTCCAAAGGCGCGGCCCTCGGGCGTGATGGTGACATCGCCTTCCAGTACTTTCGCAAACCCCAACATGACCGCGGCGTCCACGATCGGCAGAAGATCGTCCACGTCCATGGAGAGCTGGTCGGCCAGTTTGTACAGGTCCTCGGAACCACCGCGGTCGGCCAGCAACTCCATGAAGCCGGCAATTCCACCCGGACGGGCGTGGGGCAGCATCTGAAACTTTGCCCGCGCGCGTGTCTGTCCGTCGGCCGCTTCCCCAACCGGCTTCCCCGGCGCCGAGGCCTCCTGTTCCGGCCGCGTCAGCGTCTTGTAGATGTAATCCACATAAGCCAGAAAGCGCGGCGACTTGCGGTCGCGATACTGCGGAATATCAATTTCGAAGTCCGAGCGGATGCGCCCCGGATTTCTGCCCAACACGATGACCCGGTCGGCCAGCAGCACCGCCTCCTCGATGTTGTGCGTGACGATGAAGATGGCAGTGGTGGGCATCTTCTTGCTTAACCACAACTCCAGCAATTCGGAGCGAAGATTTTCCGCCGTCAGAACGTCGAGCGCGGAGAACGGTTCATCCATGAACAACACCTCCGGCTCAACCACCAGCGCCCGTGCAAAACCGACCCGCTGCTTCATTCCGCCCGACAGCTCTTTCGGATAGGCAGTCTCGAATCCGTCCAGGCCGACGGTGTCAATCATCTTCAGCGCCCGCTTATGGCGCTCAATGGCGCCCGCGCCTTTCGCGATGAGCGGAGCTTCCACGTTATCCAGCACCGTGAGCCAGGGAAAGAGTGCGAAACTCTGGAATACGATAGAGACCTTGGGGATCTGGCCGTCCAGGGGTTTGCCGTGCCACAGCACCTGTCCCGAAGATGGTTTTGACAGGCCGGTCAGCATGCGCAGCAAGGTCGATTTGCCCGAGCCTGACGGACCCAGCAAAGCAACAATCTTTCCCGGATACACGCTGAGATCGGTCGGTGCAATGACCTCGATGCGATTGCCGTCTGCCTGCGGATAGTATTTCTCGACGGCGCAGGCTTGAATGATTGCCTCAGACAAATGTCCGCTCCTGTATTCCAGCCTGCTTAGTCTACGGGTGGGACGCTGCTGGAGACAATCTGGAGCGGTGCGATTCATGTGAATGGAGCGTGAATTTGTCGTTGCCTGAATCGGCTGCGCAAACCGGAGCGATCGGTGCTGGGCCCTGAGGGGCTTCTATTTTGCGGCCATCGCTTTTGCCCGGTCGAGGGCGAGATTCACCTCAAGAACATTGACCCGCGGCTCGCCCAGCAATCCCCAGGTTCGCTGCGCGGTGTGCTGCTGAATAATCTGCCGCACCTGTTCTTCGCTTAATCCGCGTTCGTGGGCAATGCGCGGAACTTGAAACTCCGCTCCCGCTGGAGACACATCCGGATCCAACCCTGACGCCGACGTCGTCACCAGGTCCACCGGAACGGGCTGGCCCGGGTTCTCCGCCTGCAGGCGCGCAGTATCGGCCTTCACACGATCGATCAGCTTCTGGTTCGTCGGACCCAGATTCGATCCGCCAGAGTTTTGGGCGTCATAGCCATTGCCGGCCGCCGATAGCCGTGAGTGCAGGTATCCGGGGCCAACAAAAGCTTGCCCGATAATCCGCGAACCGATGACTTGCCCCTGGCGCGAGACCAGTTGCCCGTTGGCCTTGTCGCGAAACAACAATTGTGCCAGCCCCGTAACCACCAGGGGATAAATCAGTCCCAGCAGCACCGTGGTGACGATCGTCATCAGGATTGCAGTCTTAAGATTCTGTTTCACAATTCTTACCTCTGCGAATATTTTCTTTCACCACGGAGGACACGGAGGTCACGGAATTTTTATTTCCGGTCTTTAAAATCTTTATCCACCACGAAGACACCGGAGTCTCACGAAGTTCTTGTTTCTAAAATCTCAACGTTAGAAATGAGTATCTCCAATACCAAGTCACCGAATGCATTTTTTCCTTTCTGTTACTTCTCTCCGTGCTCTCCGTGTCCTCCGTGGTGAAAGCTCTTTTTGAATTCCCTCTATGTCTCTGTGCCTCTGTGGTGAAGAATTTCTCACGCCAGTCCCACCCCGGTGATAAGCATGTCAATCAGCTTGATCCCAAGGAATGGAATAATGATGCCGCCCGCCCCATAGATCCACAGGTTGCGCCGCAACAGTGCCGCCGCGCCCAAGGCCTGATACTTCACCCCACGCAGCGCCAGCGGAATCAGCGCAATGATAATTACGGCATTGAAAATCACGGCCGACAGGATGGCCGATGCCGGGGTGCGCAGATGCATGATGTTGAGCGCATTCAGCACCGGAAACGTTCCAGCAAACATCGCCGGAATGATGGCGAAATACTTGGCCACATCGTTGGCGATGGAAAATGTCGTCAACGAGCCGCGCGTCATCAGCAACTGTTTGCCGATCGCGACCACCTCGATCAGCTTGGTCGGATTGGAATCCAGGTCAACCATGTTGCCGGCTTCCTTGGCCGCCTGCGTGCCGGTGTTCATGGCAACGCCAACGTCGGCTTGCGCCAGCGCCGGAGCGTCGTTCGTTCCATCACCAGTCATCGCGACCAGTTTGCCTTCCGCCTGCTCGCGACGGATGAGGTCCATCTTCTCCTTGGGCGTGGCCTCGGCGAGAAAATCATCCACGCCGGCCTCGCGCGCAATCGCCGCCGCGGTCAGCGGATTGTCGCCGGTGATCATCACCGTTTTGATTCCCATCGCCCGCAACTGATCGAAGCGGTCACGCATGCCGCCCTTCACGATGTCCTTGAGATGGATCACTCCCAGCGCCCGTCGCTGTTCGGCGACTACCAGCGGCGTGCCTCCCGAGCGGGCAATCAGTTCGACGCTGGCAACCACCTCGGGGGGCATAGTGACGCCGTTCAAGGCCAGATAGCGCTCGATGGCGTCGGTCGAACCCTTGCGAATCTGATTGCCATTCATGTTGACGCCCGACATTCTGGTCTGCGCCGTAAACGGAACAAATTCCATTTCGTGCGACGACAACTCGCGCCCCCGCAAGCCGTACTTCTCTTTCGCCAGCACCACAATCGAGCGGCCCTCGGGCGTCTCATCCGCCAGCGACGACAGTTGCGCGGCATCGGCCATTTCCGCTTCCGTCACGCCCGGAGCAGGAATAAACGCCGCCGCCTGGCGATTACCCAGCGTGATGGTGCCAGTTTTGTCGAGGAGCAAGGTGTTTACATCGCCGGCCGCTTCCACCGCGCGGCCCGACATGGCCAGCACATTGTGCTGAATAAGCCGGTCCATGCCGGCAATACCGATCGCCGACAGCAAACCGCCGATGGTGGTGGGAATCAGGCAGACCAGCAGCGAAACCAGCACGAATACCGTCTGCGGCGAGCCTGAGTAGATGGCAAACGGTTGCAGCGTCACCACGGCGAGCAGAAAGATGATGGTCAGGCCCGCCAACAAAATATTCAGCGCAATCTCGTTCGGCGTCTTCTGCCGCTCTGCGCCTTCGACCAGGGCGATCATGCGATCCAGAAACGTTTCGCCCGGGTTCGACGTGACCTTCACCTTGATCTGGTCGGAGAGCACGCGCGTTCCGCCGGTCACTGCCGAGCGATCGCCGCCTGACTCGCGGATGACCGGGGCCGACTCGCCGGTGATGGCCGACTCGTCCACCGAAGCCACGCCGTCGATGATTTCGCCATCCGACGGAATTAGTTCCCCCGCAGACACCAGAACCACGTCGCCGGCGCGCAGCTTCGAGCTTTGCACCTGCTCAGTGCTGCCGTCTTCGACGATGCGATTGGCAACGGTTTCCGAGCGGGCCTTGCGCAGCGTGTCGGCTTGCGCTTTGCCGCGACCCTCGGCCATGGCTTCGGCGAAATTGGCGAACAGCACGGTAAACCATAGCCACAGGGTGATCTGTAGATTGAACTTGAAAGCGGTGCCGCCGCGGAACAGCAAGATCGTAGTGATCACGCTGCCCACTTCCACCACGAACATCACCGGATTACCCATCATGTGGCGCGGGTCGAGTTTCAGAAAGGAATCCACAAGCGCGCGCCGCACGATCTTGCCTTGCCAGACAGCTTTCGATTTGCTTCTTGCCATGTTGTAAGCCTCAGAACGTCTTGCCTGCCGCCATCAAGAGGTGTTCAAGAATTGGTCCCAGGCTGAGCGCCGGGAAGAATGTCAACGCCCCGACGATCAGGATCACGCCGATCAGAAGTACGGTGAACAGCGGTGTCGTCACCGGAAACGTCCCCAGTGACGGCGGAACATATTTCTTCTGCGCCAGATTGCCGGCGATGGCCAGCATGGGAATGATCATCAGGAAACGCCCAACCAGCATGGTGAAGCCGCCGGTGACGTTGTACCAAAGCGTGTTCCCGTTGATTCCCCCGAAGGCAGAGCCGTTGTTGCCGGCTTGCGACGTGAACGAGTAGAGGATCTCGCTGAATCCATGCGGCCCGGGATTCAGAATGCTGGAGGTCCCGAATCCATGCACCGACGAAATCGCCGTGAACGTCAGGATCACCAGCGGAAACACCAGCGCCACTAGCATGGCCATCTTCACGTCGTAAGCTTCGATCTTCTTGCCCAGATATTCCGGCGTGCGGCCCACCATCAGCCCCGCGATGAAGACCGCCAGCACCACATAGATCAACATGCCGTACATTCCAGCGCCGACGCCGCCAAAGATGACTTCGCTCAGCATGATGTTGACCAGTGGAACCATTCCGCCCAGCGGGGTAAACGAATCGTGCCAGCCATTGATGGCGCCGCAGCTGGCATCGGTAGTAACCGTGGCGAACAGGGCAGAGTTGGTGATGCCGAAGCGGACATCTTTGCCTTCCATGTTGCCGCCCGGTTGCGACGCACTGACCCGCTGGTCCACGCCCGCCAGCAGCGGATTGCCGCCCGCCTCAGCCCAATAAGCCACCGTGACGCCCACGAAGAACAGGATCGCCATCGCCGCCCATACTGCCCATCCATGGCGCTGCGAGCCCGTCATGCGTCCCAAGGTGTAGGTCAGCCCCGAGCCAATCGCGAATATCAGGAATAGCTCGATAAAATTCGACAGCGGCGTCGGATTCTCGAAGGGATGCGAGCTGTTCGCATTGAAGAAACCGCCGCCATTGGTACCGAATTCCTTGATCACCTCCTGCGAAGCGACCGGCCCCTGCGCGATGGTTTGCGTCGTGACCGTGTCCATCACCGGCTTGCCGGCGGCATCCACCGCGGGCTTGCCGTCAGCGTTGACGTGCTGCACCTGCTGCGGCTCGACCAGCTTCACGGTGTCATAGGGCTTCAGGTTCTGCACCACGCCTTGGGAGACGAGAACCAACGCTCCCACCACGCAGACGGGCAACAGCACCCACAGGCAAGAGCGCACCATGTCCACCCAGAAATTGCCGATGGTCTGCATCTGGCGGCGGGCGATGCCGCGAATAAACGCAATCGCCAGCGCAATACCGGTCGCTGCCGAAGCAAAGTTGTGGAAGGCCAAGCCCGCCATCTGCGTCAGATAGCTCATCACCACTTCGCCCGAATAGTTTTGCCAGTTGGTGTTGGTGGTAAACGATGCCGCCGTATTGAAGGCGAGGGCTTCGGGGATCGCCACAAACTTCTGCGGATTAAACGGAAGATGCAACTGCATACGCTCTATCAGGTACAGCAATAGCATCGACACCAGGCTGAACAGCAGCATGGCCGTGGCGTATTCGGTCCAGCGCATCTCGTGATCTTCGTCAACCCCGGTCATGCGGTAGATCAGCCGCTCGATGGGCCGCATGACCGGGTCCATGAATGTATGCTCGCGCGCGAACACTCGCGTCATGAACACGCCCATGGGCTTGGTGACAGCCAGGATCAGCGCAAGGAAAATCGCGATTTGCAGCCATCCATTAGCGGTCATGTCAGAATTTCTCCGGCTTCAGCAGCGCGTAGACCAGGTAAATCATCATCAGCGCGCTGACGGTCATCATGATGATTGATTCCGTGTGCATAGCTCCCCTTTACTTCATGCGCTCGCAGAAGTGGACATAGCCCAGCGACAGGGCGAAGAAAGCGATCGTGATTGCGACATAGATAACGTCTTGCATGTTTATCCTCTGATTGGCTTGCGTATTACCACGCCGCCATTTAATTGAACCATTGGGGATATAAAGGTCGGCTAAGAAGTTAGTAAGTTTTTCGTAAAGGCCCAATTTGGGTATTCGATCGAAAAAAGCCCTGCTACGCTTCCAAGCCCCTTATTTCCGCGGGGATTTCAGGATAACCTGGTCATCCCCCAGCGGTCCTAATCTACAGTTGCGGGATGGGGGCGAAGCTTTCCAGCGCGGCCTGACGAGCGCGTAGTTCTCTCAGTTCCTGTTCGTTCAGCTTTTCGGCGCAGCCTGCCACCGTCCTCATTCCTTGCTCGACGAGTATCCGGCGGAACTCCGGATCAGCCGTCGAGGCGGCGATGTCACCGAACGCCCGCAGCAACCGCAAGCTAACGGCCACGTCGGTCTTGGAATACATGCGAATCTGCTCAAATGCTGCCTCCAGCAGGCGCTCGAAGTGGATCCAGCAGATGCTAACGCGAACTATGCCCGGCGGATCGTAGAGTAGTTCCTCTGGCGGCATCCGGGACGCGAAACGGATCAGAATGCGGCTCAACTGATCGACGCAGCTAATGGCGGTGGTGGGGTCGTTCACGGCGGGCGAGATCGCCTTCAACGCAACATCCACAATCTGCAGGACACCAAACTCCACGTCCTGTTGCAACGTTCTAGTCGGGCCGCAATCGAACCCAGCCAGCAGTTCCGAGGCCCCTTCGGGGGGCAGGCGGTTTCCCTTTGAGACCATCGTCAGCGGGATTCCTGCTGGAACGAAGTGGCCGACCCGGCGTAGAACGCGAACACTGACGTGATAGTGCTTGGCAACGGCCACCAACCGTCGCTTATCGATGAAGCGGATGTAACCGGAAACATTGCTCAAGATGGCCACCTCGCTCGGGTTGGGTCTCAGTGGGGCAGCATCTTCCAAGGGATTCGACTGGTACGGCCGGGGCATCATCTCGTCGATCATGGCTTCGGTTTCTGCCGCGATTCGATCGACAATGTGATTAACGCTAATGGCCTGCGAGATATGGTGAATGAAGAACAGCAGCAATCCGACACAGACCAGCGCCAGCAACATCGCTCCTAGCACAGTGGCGACGGGCGCGAAGGGGTGAGGAAACGAACGGGCCGCCGGCAGCGCCGCCATGCAGTAGGAGAAAGTGCCCAGGAAGATGCCGAGCGTCCATTGCGTCACCCGGTCCCGGGAAAAGCTGACAATGATGCGCGGGGAGAACTGCATCGATGCAAGCGTAAGCGTCATCAACAGGATGGCGAACACGATGGACACCACCGTCATGATGGAGCCGGCTATACCCGCCAGAATGACCTGGGCGGTCTGCGGGTCGGCGTGCGAGGGGAATAGGGCCGTGGGCACCCACGCGCTGACAACCGGAAACTCTTCTTCCAACCACGACAGAAATGCGCCAGCGCAACCCAGCGATATCGCAATCGTCAACGGGCGAATCAGGAAACCGCCGCGCAGGTTGTACATAGCGTGGCGAAGTAACAAAGGCAGGCTTTTGCTCACGGTTCTCTCTTTTTGTTCAAGTCACCGTGGAAGTTTACATCGCTGAGTCGCCAGAGACGACCGGCTAATTATTGGCAACCGACTACCAACAAAACCAGGCCTCGGGTGTCTTTGCTACATACACAATCTGTTGCATGTTTCTCCGCTGATTCGCTTGCTTATTACCATGGCCCCTGTTTGCGGCCGAACCACCAGATCACGCCCAGGGTCGCCGTGTCCTGGTCGTTGCTGAAAACACCTTGTTGACGAGTGAGAAAGATGGGCACATTCGACCAATCGCGCCGGTACTCGTACTTCATGTCAAAGCCATTGGCCAGCGTGAAGTCGTAGGTCGCCGTCACTTCCTTCAGCGCCTCAGTAACTCCGCTGAACAGGCCGCCGCGGTCAGACAGATACTCGCCACGGCCGGCGATATACGTCCTCCGCGTGAGCTGGTACTTTGCCCAGCCGCCGCCGCCGTCGGTGTGCGCCGGAGCCGAAGATTCGCCCGGCCCCGCGTTGGCCCATAGACGCTGAATTACATAATCGCCTTCCAGTTGCAGAGTCAGCTTCGGCGTCGTCTGCCACGTCACATAGCTGTCGAGGATGTCCAGCTTTCCGTTGGGAGCAGGACTGATCTTCTCGAAGCACAGGCCGGGCTGCACGGGCACTGGACCACAGGTGGCAACCGGCGCGGCGTCCGGATGCTCCTGGCCAAGGTAGTAATTCATCGTCCAACTGACTGTCTTGACGGGCGTCAGCACAAATCCAAACAGCTCATCTTTGAAACCATTGGTCGGCTCAACCTGGTTGGTTCCGTTCACGATCCAGTAGTTCAAGGCCAGCTTTTTGTTGACCACATATTCGGCGCGAATACCCATGTGGTAAAACGGCAGAAAGTTAAACCAGTACGCGCGCGAATAGTTCATTTGAAATTGGCTGTAATTGCCTTCCGCGCCCAGCGAGCTGGCCCACTTACCGAAATCCACGGTGAGGCCGCTGCCGACTGGCACAACGTAAGTGCCGTAAGCCTGAAAGATGTTGCGGTAGATACTGGGACGCGGCTCGTTGCTCGGGTTTCCCTGCAACGTGGACGTGGCCTGGCCGAATTGCAAGTCGAGGCGCGCTCCAAAACGGCGGCCGGCGGCAACATCGGGAGCGTGCTCCAGAATGACCGCTGCCTGGTTCAGGCTGAATGCATTGCTGCTGACATCGTAGGCGCGCAACAGATTCACTCGGCCCACCGGTCGGTTGAAATTCCAGTCGTAATATCCGTCAATCGAGGCATTGATGGTAGTGCCCTTCAGGTAGTCCAGCACACCGCGATCATCCGCCGACAGCACTGCGTTTGCCGGTGACGGCGACGCGCCGGGCGCAACCCTATCCGCGGTGCTGTGGGCCGGATCACCGGCTGCGCCCGCATCCCCTTTTGACGTCGACATGGTGGACTGCATGTCATTCATCTGCGACTTTAACTGCTGCACCTCAACTTCAAGGTCCGCAAGATGTTGCTGCAACTGCTCCATGGTCTTCGCCGCTACCGTTACCGTCTCGGCCGATTGGCCTTTGGCTTCCGTCTGCTGCGCCTGGACTGGTACAAAACAGGCCGCAACAACGCCAATCGAGAGCACCGCCATAAATTGCTTAACGCTTCTCCTGCACATCGGGCCACCTCTTTCGCAACACCGTGAACTTTACATCGCGGAGTCGCAGAGATGACCGGCTTTCACCGCCAACCGAATGCCGCCAAAACTGGGCTCCGGTGCCTTTCGGCCTTTAGAACATGACTAGTAGAGCGCCGGTCATCCGGTTCTCGCTGTAACGCAGGTCAGGCGTCCACCCCGAAACCAGCGATCCCGGCGCTCCAGTATTGCCATTGGGAGGCGTGATCCCACCCGGTCCGGAGAAGTAGGGCACGTTGGACGCACGATGGTTGTATTCCATGCGGAAGGTGACATATTGGCTCGGCATGTAATCCACCGTGGCAGAGACATCCCACGCCTTGTACGGATCGCCGGGATTCTCCGTGAAGTACGGCGTACCGGAGATCGCGGTGGCGCCGTTGATAGGCGGCAGTAGCACCAGGTAGCGGCCAGGATTGTTGATCTGGCCGCCGCCAATGGTCAGCCCATATAAATCCTTGTGAAACCATAGGCGGTTGTAGAACATGTACCCGAGAAAGCTCTGCTTCGGACCCTTGGCGGAATCACCGGCGCAGCTGACGCCGCCGCCGTGCTCGCATCCCATGTCGCCGGTAACCGAGAACGCGGCCATATCGAGGAAGCGGGAAGGATTCTGGTAGTACTTGTATTCCAGGCTGTCGTCAGTGTGGTAACGCACACGATTCGGAATGCCCAAGGCGTCCTCGCCCAGCATGTACTGATTGCCCAGAATCGAAAGCCGGCTATTGGGCCGCCACAGGATCTGCGCGCCGATCCCCGGCCGGTTGTTGAAGCGGCCATAGGCTTGCCATCCGTTCACCAGCCACGGCTCAATCTTCAAATGCTGGTTGGGAAATATCTGGACCCGCATGCCATTGAAGAACCAGGGCGTATTCGACGACACGTATGACGGCTGATACGCCCAGTTGTCGAAGTTGTAATAGCTGAAGAGGCCCACATACGACATGAAGATGCCGGCCTGGATATTGATCCCGTCCATCACGTCCAGGTGATAGCCGGCATAAGCCTCGGAAACGTAGCGATACGCATCGGCAAGCTGCCATTGTCCACGTGCCGGACTGGCATCGTTGCGCGGCGTGGTCGTGGAGTACATGCCGAACTGCGTCATCAGCCTGACTTGCACGTTGTCCCAGTGAAAATCGCCGCCGATCCCCAGCTGTGTCACCTGGAATTCGTTCGCCCGGAAGATTTCGCTCGACCCACCGATGGTGTCATCCTTGGGGTGCCTGAAGTCGTAAACATAATCCACGTCTGCGCGGATTTCTGGGGTAAAGAACTTAGTATCAAACGGCACATCTTTGACGCGCGAATTGCCGTTCAACCAACTGAAGTCGCCGAAGGCAAACGGCGCCGGCTTTTCGTTCGTCGCCGCCGCTGGCTGTGCCAAAGCGGACTCACCTTGTACGGGCGCGGTCTGGTCGCCGATCACATGGACGGGAGCGGTAGCCTTCGAGCTCACAGGCGAACCCTGGGGTGCCCGATTGTTCAGCTCCGCCTCCAGCATCGCAATGCGCTTCTGCATGGCATCCAACTGCTGCTGAACTGCCGGTGGGATCTGCGGATCGGAAGCGCTTCCGTCCGAAGTCGGCTCTGCGGCACTTGCCTCTGACACCGGCTCGTCGATGCTTTGCGCTTTCGTCTGAGTGCCAACGCCGATCAAACCCACGGAAAGCAACAAGGCCGCAATCCCACGGCTATGGCTCGACAGGAACTCAGCCATCTGCTGCTCCAGATAGATCAGCGTCCTGCGTCCGGCTACGGAATCGACTGCTTCCGTCGTGCCTAATTTGACGACAACCGGCGATGCCCTGCGCGGTCTCCGCTGGGCCCGTGAGCACTGGAGCAGAAACACTGTGAAGAACAACAAACTTATGGCGCAGATAAACATGAATAGAACGCTCATGACTCTCCCTTTCCATGCGCGTGTCCGTGCATAGCTCGGCTAGCTCATTGGAGCATTCGGCAAATAAATGGCAGCTAAGGAGTTTATAAATTTTTCGTAAAGACCCGAAACGGCAGGTGCTTGAGGGGTGACTTACAAACTATTTACGCAACATTTATTCGATCCTTACAGCCCGCAATGTCCAATCGGTGTGCGCAGGAGAGGCGCCCAAAGCAATGTCGACCCAGGAAGTTTTCGTCCAGCAGTTTGCCCGATTGTTCCAACACTACCGCGAGGCCCTGTCGCCTGAAGCCGAACAGGAATGCGCAGCCTTGAATGCAGTTCCGACCGAGGAACGCCGTCGCCTGGTTGCGGCCGCACGCCTGGCCATCCTTGAACTGGAAACCAACGGCCGGATGGAAGATGACTCGCGTCGCTATTTCGCCAAGCCCGGAGAAGCGGAGTGGGGATGCTGAACCAACTGGTAATGACAGCGCGAATCTGGGCCCATCCGGGACCGTGGATCGCGTTATTGCAAGGGTTAGGCGAACGTCTTCGCCGAAGTGGGCCATCCGCCAAGGGTTAACAGGTTGCCGCAAACAGGGATGTGCCGATTGATTTCCCCGCCCGGGCGATGCATAATCGCCCTCGGCTGAAGACCGGTAGGCCGGTCCAGAACGGGGAGAGCAGATGAAAGGCGAGCACGAGCACACCCATCAGCATGAGCACAAACATAAACACACGCACAGCCATCAGCACACCCACGATGGCGTAACCCACACCCACGAGCACACTCACGAGCATAGCCATCCTCACGATCATCAGCATACCCACGAACACGACCACCAGTCCGACCAGGGAGTTCACGACCACGAACACGCCGGGGAGCATGGCTCTCATGACCATCAGCATGGCAACCACGAGCGCGAACCCCACGACCACAAACATTAGCCGAAGTTAGGGTTTCAGCATTGGGCTTGAGATCGCTCTTGAATTAGTCCGATATTCCACATTCCTCCCACGTGTGATTGTCTCGTTTGCCTGCCCCTGCCGCGGATGCTACGATTTTTTGGTTTACCCGCAACCCTGTCCCCTGTAGTACGGTTGTAGTACGCAGTCATGGCATTTCAATCTGACGATTTTTTCTCGAGGCAAAATGGCAATCAAAGTAGGCATTAATGGTTTCGGGCGCATCGGACGCAACATTCTTCGCACGGCGCTCACCGACAAGAACCTGGAATTTGTTGCGGTTAACGATCTCACCGACCCCAAGACATTGGCCCATCTTCTGAAGTACGACTCCATCCTCGGCAACTTGCCGAACCAAATTTCAGCCACCGCCGATTCCATCAGCGTGGATGGCAAGAGCATTCGCGTCTTCGCCGAAAAAGATCCCGCCAAGCTCGATTGGGCGTCGGTAGGGGCGCAGGTGGTTATCGAGTCCACCGGTAAATTCACCAAGGCGGAATTGGCCAAACAGCACCTGCGCGGGACAGTGAAGAAAGTCATCATCACGGCGCCGGCAACCGGGGAAGACATCACCATTGTTCTGGGCGTCAACGAAGACAAGTACGATCCGGCCAAGCACAACGTGATTTCCAACGCCTCGTGCACCACCAATTGCCTCGCGCCCATTGCTAAAGTCATCAACGACAACTTCAAAATCCAGTGCGGCACCATGACCACGATCCACTCCTACACCAACGATCAGGTCATACTCGACTTTCCGCATAAGGACCTGCGGCGCGCCCGCGCGGCCGCGCTGTCCATGATTCCGACCTCGACCGGCGCCGCCAAGGCGGTCTATCTGGTGATCCCTGAACTGAAGGGCAAACTCGACGGCTTCGCCATGCGCGTGCCGACGCCCAACGTCTCAGTGGTTGACCTGGTGGTCTTCGTGGAAAAGAAGACCAGCGTAGAAGAGGTGAACGCCGCGATGAAGGCTGCCTCGGAAGCGGGCCCGCTGAAGGGCTATCTGGGATACGAGACCGCGGAGCTGGTTTCCATCGATTACCGTGGCGATCCGCGCTCGTCGATCGTGGACGCGCCCATGACCCGCGTGGTGGCCGGCAACTGCGTCAAGGTGATCTCCTGGTACGACAACGAGTGGGGCTACTCCTGCCGGGTCCGCGATTTGATTCATTACATCGCGCAGAAGGGACTGTAGGACAGTTGTCAGTAGCCAGTTGTCGGTCGTAACTGCCTGCCGGTAATGAGGTAGTAAGTTTTCGGGTTGTATCAGGGCACGACTTTAGTCGTGTGGAATAAGGCGCAGAAAAGTTGAGGGCTTTAAGCCCTGTGATCTTTGCTCATTTCAGCCGACTCGCATCAGGCGCCCGCGTCAGGGCACGACTTTAGTCGTGCCGCTGTATCAGGCGCCCGCGTCAGGGCATGACTTTAGTCGTGCCGAACGAGGCGCAATAAAATTGGGGCTTTAGCCCCGGTGTGTTGTGCGTTTTGCTTTTTGAATTTGTCATTACGAGCGAAGCGAGGAATCTGCTCTTGTCTGCGCTTGGAACGACGACCGGAAACAGCATATCCTTCGCCTCGTGATGGCAACCAGGGGCTGAAGCCCCAAGGAATTCGTGAGGCATGACGGCACGACTGAAAGTCGTGCCCTGACACAAGAGGAAGGCAATTGCCAGTTCCCGGAACTCATTCATAAAACGTCACTGAGAACTGACAACTGACTACTGACAACTGGTTCATCCTATGTCGAAATTATCCATTCGCGATCTTCCGCTGAACAACAAACGCGTTTTCATGCGCGTTGACTTCAACGTCCCGCTCGACGACGGCCGCGTCATGGACGACACCCGCATTCGCGAGACGCTGCCCAGCATCGAGTACGCGCTGCGGCACGGCGCGCGCCTGATCTTGGCTTCGCATCTCGGGCGGCCCAAGGGCAAGCCCAATCCCAAGATGAGCCTGAAGCCAGTAGCCGAACGGCTGCGTGTCCTGCTCGATAGCGTCTTGCGGCGAGGCGAAAACGTTGGCTTTTCTCCTGACTGTATTGGCGCGCAGGCCGAAGAGATGTCGGACAAGCTGGAACGCGGGCAGTCGCTCATGCTGGAGAACCTGCGCTTTCACCCGGAAGAGGAAGCCAACAATCCGGAATTCTCGCGGCAACTCGGCAAGCTATGCGACTTCTATGTGAACGACGCGTTCGGCTCGGCGCATCGCGCCCACGCCTCCACCGAAGGCATCACTCATTTCGTGGACAAGAAAGCCGCCGGCCTGCTGATGGAAAAAGAGCTGGAATATTTGGGCAAGGCCTTGTCGCATCCGCAAAAGCCGTTCGTCGCTATTCTAGGAGGCGCCAAGGTCGGCGATAAAATCGGCGTCATCACTCACCTGATGAGCAAGGTGGATGTGCTCATCATCGGCGGCGGCATGGCCTACACGTTCCTCAAGGCTCAGGGCCACGAGATTGGCAAGTCGCTGCTGGAAGCCGACAAGGTCGATCTCGCGGCGAAGATTCTCGCCGACGCCAAGGCACGCCACGTAAAGCTTCTGCTGCCCGTGGACCACGTGGTGGCCGACAAGATGGCCGCCGATGCTCGCATCCAGAACATCGGCGTGGGCAAGCCGATTCCCGCCGACATGATGGCGCTCGACATTGGACCGGAAAGCGTCGAGCTTTTCTCCTCGGAAATCGGCCTGGCCCGCACCATCGTGTGGAACGGACCCATGGGCGTCTTCGAGATCGAGGCCTTCGCCAAGGGAACCAAGAAGATCGCGTTCGCTGTGGCTGACAATGGCGCGGCCGTTTCCATCGTCGGCGGCGGCGACAGCGTGGCCGCCGTCAAAGCAGCCGGCGTGGCCGACAAAATCACGCACATCTCGACCGGCGGCGGTGCGTCGCTGGAGTTTCTGGAGGGCAAGAAGTTGCCCGGCGTGGAAGCGCTCAGCAACAAGTGACCGCCATGCATGGCAGCCCTCAGGTCCTGCGCGTAACCATGGATGACCGCGTTCTCGTGGTCTTCGGCCCCGGCGACATCACACGCGAACAGACTGATGCCATCGTGAACGCCGCCAACTCGTCGCTGCTGGGTGGCGGAGGCGTGGACGGCGCCATCCATCGCACCGGCGGGCCGGCGATCCTTGAGGCTTGCCGCGAAATTGTTGGTCGCATCGGCCGTCTTCCGGCTGGACAAGCGGTGGCAACCCCCGCGGGTCGGCTATCGGCGCGCTACGTCATCCACACCGTCGGCCCTTTCTGGGGCGGCGGCAACCGCGGTGAGGCGGAAACGCTTGCCAGTTGCCATCGCGAATCGATTCGCGTTGCCGATGAGCTGCAGCTGGCATCCATCGCCTTTCCCGCGATTTCGACTGGCGCCTACCGATACCCCGTTGGTCAGGCATCGCAAGTCGCCATTACCAGCGCGGCTGAGGCGCTTCAGAAAGCCAGCCACGTCCGCGAAGTCCGGTTCGTACTCTTCGACAACGAAGCTTTCACCCAATATAGCCATACCGCTCGCGCCCTGGCCGCCAATTCATCATTGAAAGTGGACTAATCCATGACCCGTAAGAAGCTCATCGCCGCCAACTGGAAGATGTACAAGACGCCGGAAGAGACCGCCGCATTCTTCGCCGAATTCCTGCCCATGGTCGCCGGGCACACCCGCGACGAGATCGTCGTCTGCCCGCCGTTCGTTGACCTGCACGCCGCCGTCGAGGCGGCACGCGGATCGAATGTCGCCATCGGTGCGCAGAACGTACATTGGGCGAAGGAAGGCGCCTTCACCGGCGAAATCTCAGCCCCCATGCTGACCGCGATCCAAGTCACGCACGTCATCATCGGGCACTCGGAACGCCGGCAGTATTTCAACGAAACCGACGACACCGTCAACCGCAAGCTCAAAATCGCCCTGGAGAGTGGCCTGACGCCCATCGTCTGCGTCGGCGAGGTGCTGGAAGAGCGCGAGGCTGGGCTGACTGAAGACGTGCTGCGCCGCCAGTGCACGCGCGCCTTCAATGGCGTCTCGGCGAGGAAGGCGGCGAAAATGGTGGTCGCTTACGAACCGGTGTGGGCCATTGGCACGGGAAAGACGGCAACGCCGCAGATGGCCTCCGATGCCCACATGGTGATCCGTCATGAAGCAGAGGAAGCGTTCGGCAAAGAGTTCGCGCAGGGCTTGAGAATTCTCTATGGCGGCAGCGTGAAGCCGGACATCTGCACAGCGCTGATGTCGGAGAGTGAAATTGATGGCGCGCTCGTGGGCGGCGCCAGCCTGGACCCGGCGAGCTTTACGAAGATTGTGAAGTACTGATTGAAAGGGGCACGGCATTCAGCCGTGCCGCAAGGAAGGGGCGCACCTTCAGGTGCGCCGTTCTACAAGACCTTCATTTTTGTCATCACGAACCGACTTAGTCGGTGAGGGATCTGCTTTTATCTAACCGTCGTCGCACTCCAAGCAAAAGCAGATCCCTTGCTGCGCTCGTAATGACAATTCGGAAGGAAGGCGCAGCGCTCAGCTACGCTCCCGGCGTTACGTCGCTCAGTACTCCCAACACCAGCGGCTGGCCATCGTTGTAAGCGGTCTTCCCCCGGATGGAAAACACCCGCGTCTCCGGCCCCACGCTGGTCCGGAACTCCGTCACAAATTCCTTGCGGCCGGTGCGGGCGCGTTTTAGCGACGCCAGTAGGCGATCCCGATCTCCCGAGTAGGGCATGATCTGCACAAACTGCGACAACGGAATGGTGCCCGCGTGCAGCTTCAACATGCCCGCCGCCTTGGAGGAAAACGACAAGGTTTCATCCAGCAAGTCCATCTCCCAGGTGCCGACGCCCGCCGCATTCTGCAGCAGCAGAATACGCTCCTGGCTCAGATGAATTTCATTTGCCAGGGCACGCGTCTTTTGTTGCAAGTCCGCCACCTTGCGCCGCCGCTGCGATTCCGAGCCGTGGCCCGGATAGTCTTCAGTTGGGTTTACTTCGGAATGCTCTCCGCAGATTTTGAAGAACAGCTTGCGATGTTTTTCCTGGTCGAAGCCCGCCATGGGATAGGCGCAGAAAAGCGCAAAGGAGTGGGTCTCGGCAAGCTGGTTCCAGATTTGCTCCAGCCGGACCGCCGCCTCTCGTTTCTCGTCGCTCCATAACAAGGCGACCATCTCGCCGAACACGGCCAGGCGTTTGCCGTTGGAAGAACGCGTAACTTTTTCGAGCACTGCGGAAAGCACCTGCTTGCAACCGGCCTCCTCGGGCCAGCCTTCTACTATGAACTCCGCCAGGGTCGCAGCGGCATCGAGCGCCACGTAGCGGCCTTCCAGCATGGCGCGATCGAGGTCGAAGCCGCGAGCTCTGAGCTCGTCCGCCAGGGCGTCGCGATGCGCCTCGGTGGCAACCACCAGCCCGGCGCCGCCCGCAGCTAGCGTGGGATCAAGGAAACGGGCCACCGACTCCACCAGAAAGTCGTCCTTCTCATAGAACTGGACGATGTGGGTGGAGGCTTGAGGTAGCACTTCTTTGGCGTGCTGATGGCGCAATGCGCTGCTTGACATAATTTGTGGGTCCCTCTAACTAAGCGGTCGTAGTCAAAACTCGCCGATTATACTTCAGAAAGTCGTCCCAAACTGCTTTAGATTTAATAGGCATGGCGGCAGGAGAAACCGCCAATTCCGTGAGATGCGATCCGGGTTACCGGGGTTGGCAGGGGCGCGCGGCCCATGAAAAAGAAGAGACTCAGATTCGCCCCTCAAACGTTTACGAACATACGCGGATACATCTCGGCGAGTTCGGGATGTTCCTCTTTGGCCTTTTGCACACAGAGCGCTACATACTGCTTAATCAACTCGCGCTCCCCGGCATTCAAGCTGCTGAACAGTTCTCCTGCACTGATGCTGAATCGCTGCCGTGGGTCGAACGCGCCCCCCAGCATATTCGAAAGCTCCGTCAGTACGGCTTCAAAGTTGGCCAGCGTACCCCCGGACAGGCTCAGTGATCTGAGAAAACTCTTGACCACTGGCTCGGAGAAAGCATCGGTTATCGCGGCGTGTAGTTCCTGAAACGCCGGACCGTGTCCCAATACGTAGGACATCGCGGCTTCATTCAGTTCAAGCTCTCGGTTAACCAGAGGATCCCAATACGACATCCCTCCCCTCTCGAGCAGAACCTCTAGGTAACTCTTAATTGCCGCACTTATGTTCCTCTCGTCGACATCACCCTTCTCAGGTGACCAACCGAAGTGCATAACAAATTTCTCTTTGCCGAGTTTCTGCCGCAGAACGGTCAGGGCGGCAATCGTGACATGTACTGGGACCAAGTGGTTTCTGTGACCCGACTCCAGCTCCACGCTGAAGGTTAGAGCAGTCCTAAGTCCCCCTTCGGGGCTCCGGGCTGGGCCCACGTACCGGATATCGCTGACCTGCCATAGCGAACGCACGATGGTACTAAGCTCGACACCTTGGGTCCGCAGAGTATCCGCAATTTCCGTCAGGACCAGCGAAGCCTCAGTTTGATGTGATGCGTCTGTCAAGACGACCTCTGCGAAAAGACCCTCCGGAACGGTCAAGAACTGGCTGCTTTCGTAGTCAATCACCGCGCCTAATCCGGCGTCCGTTAGTCGCTGCTGGACTATTTTCTGAAATTCAGCTTCGGTCATATGCGCTCTCTCTCGCCACTCAGCACCTTCAGAGACTCTTGCTGTATCCAATAAAAGTTCGCGCTTGCTCGCGTCAAGAGGCTATTTGCATCGAATCGTGCCCGCTCAAGTTGGCCTTGGTACCTAGCAGCGATCACATCCGGTTCGTAATCCGATTGTAATCGAGCCGAATACAATTCACGAAAGAGTCGACCTACGTACTTTCCCAGCAGTTTGTCGATCGCCGTGTGGACCATACCATGATTCTTCCGGAAGGTTTCGATGTTTACATCTCGACTGAGTAATAGCGCTAAGCTCGCATGAAAAAAAGCGTAATAGAGGCGGGAAAAGCCATTGCGAATGTCATATTCACTGCCGCTGAAAAGCGAACCGACTGAAACAGCCCGAGAGCCAACCCACGGTACTGGACTATGCGACTTTTGGTTTCGTCGGCCAGCATAGCTGAGGGGTATCCAGCGAGGCTTCTGCTACCTAGAACCTTATCACGCGTTCATTGCTTGGTGGCGTGATCCTCTTCTCCTGCGGTAGCATCCAAGTAGGCTTGTGAAATCGTTTTTGCGCCCTCCTTCTCGTTTACGAAAATCGTTTGCAGTCCGTCTCACTAACATGAACCTCAAAACTTTTGTCATCTGCCTTTTCCTGGCCGGCGCCGCGGCGTTGGCGCAAGCTCCGGCAAAGGTTCAGCCTTCCGAGCCGGCGCCCGCGCCGTCCACCACCAGTTCATCCATGGCCCCGGTTTTGCCCGACTTGAATCGGCTGGAGACGGCGGCATCCCAGGCCAACCTCGAACTCGAGCACTTGCGAATCGACAGGTGGAAAGTCGACGCAGATTCCAAGCGACAAGCCCAGGCCAATGCCGATTCCCTTCAGCGAAACCTTACCTCTGCCCTGCCCGGGCTGATCGTCGCGGTGCGCGCCGCGCCTCAGGACTTGAATGCCGGGTTTAAGCTCTATCGCAATGTCAACGCGCTCTACGATGTCTTCGCATCTCTGACGGAGGCGACCGGGGCATTTGGGCCGAAGGGCGACTTCCAGGCCCTGGAACAGCAACTGGACACCATCGATTCCGTGCGCCGCAACCTGGGGGACGCGCTCGAACAATTGACTTCGTCCACCCAGTCGGAGTTGAACCAGCTGCGAACTCAAGTGCGCACCTACCGTCAGGCGGCAGCGGCGGCGGCGGCCGCACCTCCCAAGAAAACTGTTGTAGATGACGAAGCGCCGGTAAAAAAGACCGTTCACAAGAAGAAGCCGGCAGCTCCCAGCAGCACCGCGTCGAATGCGAAATCGCCGGATGCTAAGACCAAGGACACCACCGGAACCGGAACTTCGGCTCCTCCCCCCAAGCCTTAATCATTCCGGGACCGTGGACTCAAGACGCCGGGTTCGCATCCCCGCCCCTCCAGTGCTTGTTGCAACTCACAATATATGTGTTGCACCACTGACTAAATGCGTTGCGACTCGCAACTTATCACCCTACGGTGTGGCCTGCGTCACCAACTTTTCCGCGCTATATCACTGACAACATTCCACGCGGCCTGTCACTGTAGAGATGCTCTCGGGCTCTTCTCGCGTCGGCCCAGGCCGTGAGTGAGGATCGTTCTCTCTTTGAGGAGAGAAACGGACACGACCCCAACCTCCGACCCTGCTTCTTCGTCGCCCGACTGCCGCCATCTTTCGTCCGCGTTGACAATTTCTCGAAGGAAGTGACCAGCTATGGAAAACTCCGCTCATCGTGCCATCGCGATTGTGGGGGCAGGCGCTGTCCTGCCCGACGCCGTGAATGTTCCGGCCTTCTGGGAAAACGTGAAGAACGGCCGTTACAGCATCACTGAAGTTCCGGCCAACCGTTGGGACCAGGCCCTGTACTACGACGCCGATCACAGCGCGCCCGACAAGACCTATTCCAAAATTGGTGGCTGGGTACGAGAGTACATATGGGAGCCCGGGAAGTGGCATCTGCCCATTCCGCCCCGCGTGGTCGATGCCATGGACATCGCGCAAAAATGGGCCATCGCATGCACCCGCGAAGCCCTGGAAGATTACGGCTTTCCGAAGCGGCCGCTGAATCTCGATCGTACGGCCGTGATCCTGGGCAATGCCATGGCCGGAGAACGGCACTACCTCACGTCGTTGCGGGTGCACTTCCCGGAATACGCCCGCGAGCTGGCCGGAAGCGCCAGCTTCGCCGCATTGCCGCAGGCGGCCCGGCAAAGTATCACGCAAGAGCTACACGATCGCATGGGCAAGCTGCTCCCCGAGATTACAGAAGACAGCATGCCCGGCGAACTGGCCAACTGCATTGCCGGCCGCATTGCCAATCTCTATAACTTCCACGGGCCGAACTACGTGGTTGACGCCGCTTGCGCATCAGCGATGGCGGCCATCAGTTCGGCGGTCGAGGGCTTGATCCAGAACGACTTCGACATCGCAGTCTGCGGCGGGATTGACCGCAACATGGGCGCCCCAACCTTCGTTAAGTTCTGCAAGATTGGCGCGCTGTCGGCGACCGGCACTCGGCCCTATGCCGACGGCGCCGACGGCTTCGTGATGGGCGAAGGCGCCGCCATCTTCCTGCTGAAGCGTCTGGCCGATGCCGAACACGATGGCGACAAAATTTACGCGGTGCTGCGCGGGATTGCAGGCTCCAGCGACGGCCGCGGAAAAGGCATCACCGCGCCCAATCCGATTGGCCAGAAGTTCGCCATCGAGCGCGCCTGGGAAAGCGCGGGACTGTCTCCTGCGACCGCGACCCTGATGGAAGGCCACGGCACGTCCACCAGCGTGGGCGACGCCATCGAGTTGCAGAGCATGACGGAAGTGCTAAGCAGTCATCATCTCCCGAATGGATCGGTGGCCCTGGGCTCGGTCAAATCGAACATCGGCCATTTGAAGGGAGCGGCCGGCGCGGCTGGGCTGCTGAAACTGACCCTGGCGCTACGCGATAAGGTGCTGCCGCCCAGCGTGAATTGCGAGCACCCCAATTCCACCATCGACTTTGCCCACTCTCCTTTGTATGTCAACACCAAGTTGCGTCCGTGGACGACCCCGGCAGACACGCCGCGGCGAGGCGGCCTCAGCGCCTTTGGTTTTGGCGGCACCAACTTCCATGCCGTGCTGGAGGAATACATCCCCGGACGGCTCAACGGAAATGGCAAGCACTCGGTAGCGGTCACGACACCGTCGCCCGTGGTGGCGGAGAGAGCTCTCAGCGCGGCAACGGTTGCGCCTCCACCGTCTGCCCCTGCCGCCTACAAAGCTCCACTACGCGGTGCGCTGGTGATCGGCGCTGCCTCCGACGCGATACTCGCCGAGCGTCTGCAGGCAATCCAGAAGGATGCCGCAGCCGGTCGAGCTCCTGCGCTGACCGCTCCGGCCGAAGCCGACCTGCGCGCCCCGGAACGGCTGGTGATCGACTATGCCGACGCTGCCGATCTGGCCGACAAGTCAGCGAAGGCCTTGAAGGCGTTGAAAGCCAACCAGGCCCCGATCTGGAAGGCCCTGCGTCCGCAAGGCATCTTCCGCGGACACGGCCCCGCCGGCAAGGTGGCGTTCCTGTACACCGGGCAAGGCTCGCAGTACGTCAACATGCTGGCGCCGTTGCGCGCCGCCGAGCCCATCGTGGCCGAAACGTTTGCCGAAGCCGATCGCATCATGACTCCGCTGCTGGGCAAGCCGCTGAGTGAGTTTGTCTTCGTGGACTCGACGAACGAAGCCGCAGTTGCCAAGGCGGAAGAAGACTTGCGCCAGACTGAAATTACCCAGCCCACGGTGCTGACCATCGACCTGGCCTTGACCCGGCTGCTGGCCGCCTACGGTATCCGGCCCGACATGACCATGGGACACAGCCTGGGCGAATACGGCGCGCTGGTCGCGTCTGGTTCTCTCACCTTCGAGGACGCGTTGTCGGCGGTGAGCGCGCGCGGCCGCGGCATGACCCGCGTGGCCGTGAAAGACACCGGAAAGATGGCAGCGGTGTTTGCGCCGCTGGCCGAAGTCGAACGCATCCTGAAGACCATCGACGGCTATGTGGTGATCGCCAACGTCAACAGCGGGCAGCAGTCGGTCATCGGCGGCGCCAGCCAGGCGGTCGAGCAGGCCATGGAAATGTTCCTGCAAGCCGGGTACAACATAGTGCCCTTGCCCGTCAGTCACGCGTTTCACACCTCGATTGTCGCCCCGGCCAGTGATCCGCTGCGCGAGATGCTGTCGCATCTGCACATGCAATCACCGCAGATACCGATCGTCGCCAACTTCAACGGCGAGTTTTATCCCACCGGACCTGATGTTGTTCCGCAGATGGTGGAACTGCTGGCGCTGCAGGTCGCATCGCCGGTGCAGTTCGTGAAGGGACTGCAGACGCTCTACGGCGCCGGCGCACGGATCTTCGTCGAGGTCGGGCCGAAGAAGGCGTTACAGGGATTTGCCGAAGAAGTACTGGGCGAGCGCGGCGACGTGGTTTCGCTGTTCACCAACCATCCCAAGGTCGGCGACCTTCCGGCCTTCAATCAGGCGCTCTGCGCAATGTACGCCGCGGGACTGGGCCGCGGACGAAAAGAGGAGGCGATCGCCGTGCCAACGAAACCTGCGGTCTCGCAATCGGAAATTGCCGCACCGGTGAACGACGCAAAACCAACGCCCTTGGCCGCGACTGCTCCGGCCTCTTTCACGCCGCCATCACTCCCCGTGAACGGTAACGGCTATAGCGAAATCGGCCGCCTGTTTGCCGAGACCCTCGAACGCGCGGGCTGGCAGCTCAATCACGACCAGAATCGGCCGGACAACACTCCTGTGTGCATCACGGGAGCATCGTTGGGCCTGCCCGGGACCGAGCGCATCTTCGACGATGGCAACGTCGAGCGCATCCTGCGCGGCGATCAGTTCATCAGCGCCATTCCCGCGCGCTTCCGCCAGGAGATGCTCGACAAACACATTCGGCGGCTGGTGAAGAGCGATAAGGGCGAAGCCACCTTTGAGTCCATCATCGACGTCGCTGACGTCATCAAGCTGGCGGGCCGCGGCGGCGCCTTCGATCTGGAAAGCGAATTCGGCGTTCCCGCCGAGCACCTCGCCGCTTTCGACCGGGTCACTCGCCTGGCCATCGCTGCGGGCATCGACGCGATGCGCGACGCCGGCATCCCGCTGGTCATGCGCTACAAGACCACAACCAAGAACACACAGTTGCCGGACCGCTGGGGATTGCCCGACGCCATGCGCGACGATACGGGCGTGATCTTTGGCTCCGCGTTCCCCGGCTACGATTCCTTCGCCGAAATTCTGGGCGGCTATTACGAAGACCACGAGCGCCACGCGCAGTTGGCTTTGCTGGAAGGCCTGCGCACCCGCACAAACGGAAATGGTAATTCGCCCCTCGGGCAGGAACTAGACCAGCGCATTCAGGAATTGCGTCTGGCCATCGAGAAGAACCCCTACGTCTTCGACCGCCGCTTCCTGCTTCGAGTTCTATCCATGGGACATTCGCAATTCGCCGAACTAATCGGCGCGCGCGGTCCCAACACGCAAATCAACGCCGCCTGTGCCACTACGGCGCAAGGGGTCTCGCTGGCCGAGGACTGGATCCGCGCCGGGCGGTGCCGCCGCGTCATCGTCATCTCGGCCGACGATGTCACTTCCGACAACCTGGTCGATTGGATGGGCGCCGGTTTTCTGGCGAGCGGCGCCGCCGCCACCGATGAGAACGTCGAGGACGCTGCAATTCCATTCGACCGTCGCCGCCATGGCCTGATCATGGGCATGGGCGCTGCCGCGCTGGTGGTGGAGAGCCGGGATGCGGCCCGTGAACGCGGAATCCAGCCCATTTGCGAAGTGTTGAGCGCGGTGACCGCCAACAGCGCATTCCATGGCACCCGGCTCGATGTGCAGCACATCGGCCAGGTGATGGAGGATTTGGTGGCCGGAGCCGAAACCTGCAGCGGCGTCACCCGCGCCCAGATCGCGCCGCAGATGGTTTTCGTTTCCCACGAAACCTACACGCCTGCGCGTGGGGGCAGCGCTTCGGCGGAAATCCACGCGCTGCGGCGCGTCTTCGGCGGCAACGCCGATCAAATCGTCATCGCCAACACCAAAGGCCTGACCGGTCACGCCATGGCGACCGGCATCGAAGATGTGCTCGCGGTGAAGGCGCTGGAAACCGGTTTGGTGCCGCCGGTTGCCAACTTCAAGGAAGTTGACCCCGAGTTGGGGCGGTTGAACCTGTCGAAGGGTGGCGCCTACCCCGTGCAGTATGCCATGCACCTGGGCGCCGGATTCGGTTCGCAGATCAGCATGATTCTGCTGCAGTGGGTGCCGACCAAGAACGGCGTTCGCCCCGCGCCGAATGCTCTCGGCTACAGCTATCGCATTGCAGACCAGAACGCCTGGATCGCATGGCTAAGTCGCATGGCCGGGCGTCCGGTTGCCGACCTGGAAGTGGTCCACCGCACGCTCCGTGTGCGCGATCAAGGACTGGCGGCGCGGATGGCAGGAGCGGCGAAGGATGTCGCAAGCGTGCCCACGCCAACCACGAAACCGCAAGTGCAGGTCGCGGCGGCGGTGGCATCTGTGGCGCCGAAAGTTACGGCGAAGCCAGAACCCGTGAAGGTGGCGGCACCTGTCGCGGCCACAGCTCCCGCGGCGGTGAAGGCGAAAGTGGAGGCCAAGGCTCCGGCGCCGGCCACACTACAAAAGGCTGGCGAGTCGGTGAAGGAGCGCATTCTCGCGTTGATGGTCGAGAAGACCGGCTATCCGCAAGACATGCTCGATGTCGATCTCGATCTGGAAGCCGATCTCGGCGTCGATACCGTCAAGCAGGCAGAGATGTTTGCCGCCATCCGCGAGATTTACAACATCCCGCGCGATGAAAACCGCAAACTCCGCGACTATCCAACCCTGGCGCACGTGATCCGCTTCGTGTACGAGAAGCGGCCCGACCTGGCCGAGACGGTTTCAACCACAGCCTCGACCGCAACGCCCGCAGCTAACACGATTCCTGCCGCGATCCCGGTGACCGCAGCAACGCCAGCGGCCTCTCCGCAGATCGGCGCCGCCGATGAGGTCAAGGAACGCATTCTCGCGTTGATGGTCGAGAAGACCGGCTATCCGCAAGACATGCTGGATGTCGATCTCGATCTCGAAGCCGATCTCGGCGTCGATACCGTCAAGCAGGCAGAGATGTTTGCCGCCATCCGCGAAATCTACAACATCCCGCGCGATGAGAACCGCAAACTCCGCGACTATCCAACCCTCGCGCACGTGATCCGCTTCGTGTACGAGAAGCGGCCGGACCTGGCGCCGGGCACTGAGCCAGTAGCCACTGCAAACCAATCAGGCGCGGCGAAGCCGATTCCCGCCGCGATCCAAACGACTGCACCAGCGCCGCCGGTGAGATCTCCTGAAGGCGGCGCTGGTGAGTCGGTCAAAGAGCGCATTCTCGCCTTGATGGTCGAGAAGACCGGCTATC
Source organism: uncultured Acidobacteriaceae bacterium (assembly GCA_963798185.1). Lineage (GTDB taxonomy): Bacteria > Acidobacteriota > Terriglobia > Terriglobales > Acidobacteriaceae > Bog-257. Next base: position 38,588 of record CAWCSJ010000017.1, on the reverse strand, counting down.
CGCAAGACATGCTGGATGTCGACCTCGACCTGGAAGCCGACCTCGGCGTAGATACCGTCAAGCAGGCAGAGATGTTTGCCGCCATCCGCGAAATCTACAATATCCCGCGCGATGAGAACCGCAAACTCCGCGACTATCCAACCCTCGCGCACGTGATCCGCTTCGTGTACGAGAAGCGGCCGGACCTGGCGCCGGGCACTGAGCCAGTAGCCACTGCAAACCAATCAGGCGCGGCGAAGCCGATTCCCGCCGCGATCCAAACGACTGCACCAGCGCCGCCGGTGAGATCTCCTGAAGGCGGCGCTGGTGAGTCGGTCAAAGAGCGCATTCTCGCCTTGATGGTCGAGAAGACCGGCTATCCGCAAGACATGCTGGATGTCGACCTCGACCTGGAAGCCGACCTCGGCGTAGATACCGTCAAGCAGGCAGAGATGTTTGCCGCCATCCGCGAAATCTACAATATCCCGCGCGATGAGAACCGCAAACTCCGCGACTATCCAACTCTGGCGCACGTGATCCGCTTCGTGTATGAGAAGCGGCCGGACTTGGCTCCGGGTACTGAGCCAGCAGCAACTGCAAACCAACCAGCCGCAGCCGAGCCGATTCCAGTTGCAACGCAGCCGGCCACACCGCCGCCGACCTCTCCGCAGATCGGCGGTGCCAATGACGTCAAGGAACGCATTCTCGCGTTGATGGTCGAGAAGACCGGCTATCCGCAAGACATGCTCGATGTCGATCTCGATCTGGAAGCCGACCTCGGCGTCGATACCGTCAAGCAGGCGGAGATGTTTGCCGCCATCCGCGAAATCTACAACATCCCGCGCGATGAGAACCGCAAGCTGCGCGACTATCCAACGCTGGCGCACGTGATTCAGTTCGTGTACGACAAGCGGCCCGACCTGGCTGGCACGCCGTTGCCGTCGCCCATCGCCGCCGAACCACCCGCCCGCGAGCCGGAAACTGTCGCCCCTCAAGCGGCCATCACCGACGACGCGATTAAAGATAAGGTGCTGGAGATTGTGGCCGAGAAGACCGGCTATCCCAAGGACATGCTGGACCTCGATCTCGACCTGGAAGCCGACCTCGGCATCGATACCGTTAAACAGGCGGAGATGTTCGCCGCCATTCGCGCGGCGTATAGCATTCCGCGCAATGAGAACCTCAAGCTGCGCGACTTCCCCACCCTGGCCCATGTCATTCAATTTGCGCATGACGGCCTGCAGGCAACGGCAGCCACTGCAACGGTCTCGGCGACTCCCGCTCCGAAAACAGTCGCAATTCCCCGCCCGCCCGTCGCCAGCTTCGACGCCGCCAACCTGATTCCACGTCGCGTCCCGGTGCCCAATCTGCGGCCGCCGCTCAATGTCTGCAAGCCAACCGGTGTGACCCTGGCCCGCGGAAACCGCGTGGTCATCATGCCTGACCAAGGCGGAGTGGCGAATGCGCTGACGAAACGCTTGCAAACGATGGGTGTGGAAGTCTTATCGATCAACGACGCGCCCGACGCCGATGCGCTGACCAAGCGCCTCACCGAGTGGCTCGCCACCGGTCCGGTACAGGGAGTCTATTGGCTGTCCGCGCTGGATGATGAAGGCCCGATCAGCAAGATGGACTTGCCCGCCTGGCACCAGGCCCTGTGGGTGCGCGTGAAATCTCTCTACACCACCATGCGGGTTTTGTTCGACCAGATTGCGAAGCCGGGAACGTTCCTGGTTTCGGCGACGCGGCTGGGCGGACAGCACGGCTACGACGCCGCTGGAGCGCTCGCGCCCCTGGGCGGAGCGGTCACGGGCTTCACCAAAACTTATACCCGCGAGCGGCTAGACGCTCTGGCCAAGACGATTGATTTCGAAGTCTCGTGCCAGCCCGCTGATGTCGCCGGAATCCTGCTCGAAGAAACTCTGCGCGATCCCGGCGCGGTAGAGATCGGCTACAAAGACGGGCAGCGCTGGACGATTGGCCTGCAAGAACAGCCCGCAGCCGACGGACAGCCCGGACTGAAACTGGACAGCAAAACAGTCTTCCTGATTACCGGCGCGGCGGGAAGTATAGTCTCCGCCATCACCGCCGACCTGGCGGCAGCTTCAGGCGGCACGTTCTACCTGCTTGATCTGGTGCCCGAGCCTGATCCCAACAATCCCGACCTCGCGCGTTTCGTGAGCGACAAAGACGGGCTGAAGCGCGATCTGTTCGCGCGCATCCAGGCCCGTGGCGAGCGCGCTACGCCAGCGCTGGTGGAGAAAGAGCTTGCCGCCCTCGAGCGCGCGCGGGCTGCTAAATCCGCCATCGACGCAGTCCGTGCCGCCGGAGGCACCGCGTACTACTTCGGCGTCAACCTGACGGATGCGGCCCGCGTGACCGATATTATCCGCCAGGTGCGCGAACGCAACGGCCGCATCGACGTGCTGCTGCACGCGGCGGGAATCGAGCGCAGCCATTTCCTCCCCGACAAGGACCAGCGCGAGTTCGACTTGGTGTTCGACGTAAAGAGCGATGGCTGGTTCAACCTTCTGCACGCAATCGGCGATATGCCGCTGGCCGCGACGGTGGCGTTCAGCTCCATCGCCGGCCGCTTCGGCAACGGCGGCCAGACCGACTACAGTTCCGCCAACGATCTGCTGTGCAAGATCACGTCGAGCTTCCGCACCACCCGGCTGGGTACGCGGGGCATCGTCATCGACTGGACAGCGTGGGGCGGCATCGGCATGGCCACGCGCGGCTCCATCCCCAAGATGATGGAACTGGCCGGCATCGACATGCTGCCGCCCGAAGCGGGCATTCCGCTGATCCGCCGCGAGCTGACCTCAGGCGGCACGCGCGGCGAGCTCGTCATCGGCCAGCGACTGGGCATTCTTCTGAATGAATGGGACGTCACCGGCGGACTTGACACCGAGGCGTTCGCGGTCGCCGAGAAGCATTCCGCGGCGCAAGGGCCGATGCTCGGCAAGATCACCGCAATGGGCATTCACAGCGGGTTGACCGTGGAGACCACGCTCGATCCCAAAGTGCAACCCTTCTTGTACGATCACCGGATCGACGGCAGGCCGGTGCTGCCCGGAGTCATGGGCATCGAGGGCTTCGCCGAGGCCGCTTTGTGCGTGCATCCCGCCTGGCATGTAGAAGCGGTGGAAGGCATCAGTTTCCTCTCGCCGTTCAAGTTCTACCACGATGAGCCGCGCACCCTGACGCTGCAAGCGGTTTACCATCCGCAAGGCGAAAACCTGCTGGCCGATTGCCAACTCATTGGCCGTCGCATGCTGGCCAACAATCCCGAACCGCAAGAGACCATTCACTTCACCGCCCGGGTGCGCCTGTCGAAGCAACCGCCAACACCTGTGACCGTGAAGCCGCCGCTAACGCCCTCCGGCCACATCCTGGAGGCCGCCGATATTTATCGCGTTTACTTCCACGGGCCGGCGTACCAGGTCATCGAGCGGGCCTGGTGGAATGGAAAGCAAATGATTGGAGTGATGCCGGCAAGCTTGCCCAGCAACCACCAGCCGCCCGACCTGCCAACGCTTATGGCGCCACGGCTGATCGAGCTTTGTTTCCAGACCGCCGGGCTTTGGGAGATGAGCGTCGAAGACCGCTTTGGTCTGCCGCTGGCGGTGCGTCAGGTGTCGCTGCTGCGCGCGCCGGAGTTGGCCGAAGGCCCACTCTACGCCGTGGTCACTCCTCATCCGGACCATAAGGCCTTCGATGCCGAGGTGGTGGACGGCAAAGGTAACTGTTATGTGCAGCTCAGCGGCTATCGCACGGCAGCGATGCCCAATAGCCCCGACGCCGAGCCTTTGAAGGCATTGCACGCCGTGATGGCGTGAAGAAACTTGACCGTATCAGCTTAACGATTGCTTGATCGGAGAAATCATGCAGCCCGAATTTCAACGTGTAGCTATCGTGAACCGCGGTGAAGCCGCAATGCGTTTCATCCATGCGGCACGCGAGTTCAATCAGGAATACGGAACCTCGCTGTGCACCATCGCCCTCTATACCGAGCCCGACCGTCACGCGATGTTCGTATGCGAAGCCGACGAAGCGGTGTCTCTCGGCCCCGCGTTCGTCAAAGACCCTGCCACCGGTCAATCCAAGAGCAGCTACGTCGATTACGACCTGCTGGAACAGGTTTTGACCAAAGCGCGTGCCGAAGCAGTCTGGGTAGGTTGGGGATTTGTCGCCGAGCACCCGGACTTTGCCGACCTGTGCCGCAAGCTGGGCATCGTGTTCATCGGTCCGGATGGCGACATCATGCGCCGCCTGGGCGACAAGATTAGCTCCAAACTTCTGGCCGAGCAGGCCCAGATACCGGTTGCGCCATGGAGCGGCGGCCCGGTCGAAACCCTGGCCGAGGCGCAGCATCAGGCTGAGCGCCTGGGCTATCCGCTGCTGATTAAGGCCACCGCCGGAGGCGGCGGGCATGGCATTCGTCGCGTGAATTCTTCGGCCCAGCTCGCGCTGGCTTTTGAGGGCGCGCGCGCCGAGGCATTTAAGGCCTTCGGCAATGCCACCGTTTTCATGGAGCAGTTGGTGACCGGGGCGCGCCATATCGAAGTGCAGATCATCGCCGATCATCACGGCACCACGTGGCCGCTGGGCGTGCGCGACTGCACCATTCAGCGGCGTCATCAGAAAGTCATGGAGGAAGCGCCCTCGCCGGCGCTCACTTCCCTGCAAGACCAGGCGCTGCGCGAGGCGGCGGTGCGCTTGAGCCAGGCGGCGGGATATCGCAATGCCGGTACCGTCGAATTCCTCTATCAGCCGGAGAGCCACCGTTTCTCCTTCATGGAGATGAATACTCGCCTGCAAGTCGAGCATCCGGTCACCGAATGCACGACGGGTTGCGACCTGGTCAAGCTGCAGATCCACGTCGCGCGTGGCGGACGACTGGAAGGCGAGCCGCCGAGGACGACCGGGCACGCCATTGAAGTGCGGCTGAATGCCGAAGATGCGGAGAACGGTTTCGCGCCGGCTCCCGGCACGATCGAGCGCTTCCGGTTGGCGACCGGCCCCGGAGTGCGCATTGATACCGGCGTCGCTGTGGGCGATACCATCCCGCCAGAGTTCGACTCCATGATCGCCAAGATTATTGCCTACGGACAAGACCGCAGAGAGGCAGTGGCGAGGCTGCAACGGGTGCTGCGCGAGAGCGTTGTCGTCATCAAGGGTGGCACCAGCAACAAAGCATTCCTGCTGGACCTGCTGAACCGCGCCGACGTGCAGCGCGCCGAAGTTGACATCGGGTGGCTGGACCGTCTGTCGGCCAACAACGGGCATTGTTCCCGCAGCTACGCCGATGTCGCGCTGTTACAGGCGGCCATCGAAGCCTACTGCGCCGAGTTGGCGGTAGAGAAGACACAGTTCTATGCCTCCGCCGTCCGCGGACGGCCACACGTGAGCAATGAGTTGGGCCGCACCGTCGAACTTCGCTATCGCGGACAGCGATACTCGCTCAAAATTTGCTGCCTTGGCCCTCAGCAGTACCGCGTAGAGGTGGACGGACAGCGCATCGAGGCGCGTATCCATCCCTTGGGCAAGTTTGAATATTGGCTCACCGTCTTCGGGCGGCGCTTCCACGTCGTCTCCATTGTTCAGGGAGTGAGTTACCGGATCGAGGTGGATGGCGTATCGCACTCGATCACTCGGGATGACGGCGGAATGGTGCACGCACCCGGGCCGTCGGTGGTCGCCTCGATCGCGGTGAAAGCCGGCGACATGGTCGCGGCCGGCGACACTTTGGCTGTGCTGGAAGCCATGAAAATGGAGATGGCCGTCGTGGCTCCATTCGCCGGAAGGGTCCGCCAAGTGATGGCGATACCGCACGTGCAGGTGGACGCTGGAGTCGCGCTGCTGCAAATCGACGCCATTGCCGATGAGCAGACGCCGGTGGCGACGGATCGTGTGACGTTTGGCGAGTCGCGCCTTGCGAGCCAGGCCGGACAGGACACGCCATCTCGCTGGCGACTGGATCTGGAAGAGCTGCGGCATCTCATGCTGGGCTTCGATGCCGATCCCGCCCAGACGGCGCGGTTGTTCGCACAATGGAACCAGTTCAAGGAAGCACCCGAGGACAGCGAGGAAATCCGACGCTGCGAAGATGAGGTCCTCAAGATTTTTGTCGATATATGCTCGCTGTTTCGCCGCAAGCCCAGCGAGCACGATCTCGCCGGCAGTGAAGCGCCGAGCACGGAAGCCTACCTCTTTTCTTACTCGCGCATGCTGGAAACGCAGGGCGAGGGACTGCCGCCGGCGTTTATGAAAGCGCTGCGCCGCACCCTGGCCCACTACGGCGTGCAGACCCTGGACCGCTCGCCGGAGCTGGAAGAAAGTTTGCTCTGGATTTACAAGTCGCACCAACGCGTGGAGCGGCAAGTGGCGCCGATTCTGGCCGTGCTGGAGCGGCGTCTGGCAGGTGTGGATACCTTCGCGCCGTGCGCGGGCGAATCGTTCCGTTCGCTGCTGGACAGCATCATCTCCATTACCCGCGGTCAGTTTCCCGCGGTCAGCGATCTTGCCCGCGAGCTGCACTATCGCTGCTTCGAGCAGGGTCTGTTTGAGGAAACACGTAAACAGGTGTACGCGCAAGCCGAAGAACATCTCGCGTATCTAGCCGAGAATCCCCAGGGCCCGGACAAGCGCGAGCGCGTAAGGGCCTTAATCGAGTGCCCGCAACCGCTGGCCAGTTTCTTCTCGGGCCGGTTTGCCGTCGCCGATCCCGCCTTGCGTCAGCTGATGCTGGAGGTAATGACGTCTCGCTATTACCTGGGGCAATCGCTCACCAACTTTCACGCAATGCCGGTCAATGGACACTGCTCCGTCGCGGCGGAATACCTGCACGAGGGAAAGCGTACCCATGTCTTCGCTGCGCATGCCGCCTACGAGCGGTCGCAAGAAGCGATCGGCGCAATGTGTCCTTGCCTGGCGGAAGTGCCGGCAGAGGACGACATTGTCATCGATCTATATCTGTGGAATCCCGGCGCGCTTGCCGACCCGGAAAGCACGCAGCAGCAAGTCTGCTCCTGGATCAACCAGGCCGGCTTTCCCCGGCCCATACAGCGCATCGTGGTCGCGGTCGCCGGACCAGCTTGCGGCGACAGCATGGCCGGCATGCAGCACTTCACCTATCAGCCCGCCGCCAGTGGTTATGAAGAGGTAAGACTCTTTCGCGGAGTCCATCCCATGCTGGCCGAGCGGCTGCATTTGTGGCGCTTGAAAAACTTTACCGTTGAACGTCTGCCCTCAGTGGAAGACGTTTATCTCCTGCATGCTCGGGCGAACGATAATCCCAAAGACGAGCGCCTGTTCGCAGTCGCGGAGGTGCGCGACCTGACGCCGGTGCGTGACGAGAGCGGCCGCGTCGTGCAACTGCCGCATCTGGAGCGCATGTTCGCCGAAGCGGTGGCCGGTATCCGGCTGTTTCAGTCGCGCCGCGCCCCGCACGAACGCCTCTACTGGAACCGCATCTTCCTGTACGTTTGGCCGGTGTTCGATCTCAAGCCGGATGAAATCCACGACATCGCGCACAAACTGTCGCTGTCAACCGATGGCCTGGGCCTGGAGCAAGTGGTGGTTCGCGCCCGCATGCCAATTCCGCCGGACGGCGAGCTACGCGATACGGTGATGCGCATCTCGGCCCCCGGCGATGCCGGTTTGCTGATGACCCTGCGTCCGTTCAGCAAGCTGCAATTGCTCAAGCCGCTTACCGAGTATGACCAGAAAGTTGTTCGCATGCGCAAGCGCGGACTGATTTATCCCTACGAAATCATCCGTATGCTGACGCCCGACCGCGAGAATAGTCGCGGCGAATTCCCGCACGGCGATTTTGTCGAGTTCGACCTTGACGCCCAAGGCCGGTTGATGCCCGTCGATCGTCCGCGCGGAACCAACAAATCCAACATCATCGTGGGCGTCATCCGCAACTTCACCGCGACCTATCCCGATGGCATGACGCGCGTGGTGCTGTTGGGAGATCCCAGCCGCGATCTCGGCGCGCTGGCCGAGTCCGAATGCCGGCGCATCCTCGCCGCCCTCGATCTCGCCGAACAGATGGGCGTGCCGCTGGAGTGGTTTGCTCTCTCCGCCGGCGCGAAAATCTCGATGGAAAGCGGCGTCGAGAACATGGACTGGATTGCCCGCGTGCTGCGTCGCATCATCGAGTACACCCAGGCCGGCGGCGAAATCAATCTGGTCATCAACGGCATCAATGTCGGGGCGCAACCCTACTGGAATGCCGAAGCCACCATGCTGATGCACACCCGCGGCATCCTCATCATGACCCCCAAGGCGGCCATGGTGCTCACCGGCAAGCGCGCCCTGGATTACTCGGGCAGCGTCTCGGCCGAGGACAACGAAGGCATTGGCGGATACGACCGCATCATGGGTCTCAACGGCCAGGCGCAGTACTGGGCCCGCGACATCGATCAGGCCTGCCACATTCTCTTGCGCCACTACGATCACACGTATCTCGCGCCCGGCGAGCGCTTCCCGCGCCGGGCCGTTACCCACGATCCCTTCGACCGCGACGTGCAGACCTATCCGCACGCCAACGGCCCCGACAGCAGCTTCACGCGCGTGGGCGAGATCTTTTCCAACGAGACCAACGCCGGGCGGAAGAAATCGTTCGACATTCGCAGCGTAATGAAGGCGGTAGTTGACCAGGACCATGCTCCGCTGGAGCGCTGGCCCGGCATGCGCGGCGCCGAAACTGCCGTAATCTGGGACGCCCATCTCGGCGGCTATCCGGTTTGCGTCATCGGCATCGAATCCCACCCCGTGCCGCGGTTGGGATTTGTCCCGGCAGACGGCCCCGATAATTGGACCGCCGGCACACTCTTCCCGCTCTCGTCGAAGAAGATTGCGCGAACGCTGAACGCGGCCTCCAACAATCGGCCAGTGGTAATTCTGGCCAATCTGTCAGGCTTCGACGGATCGCCGGAGTCGATGCGCAAGCTGCAACTGGAATACGGCGCGCAGATCGGGCGGGCCGTGGTGAACTTCAAAGGGCCCATGGTCTTCTGCGTGGTCTCGCGCTATCACGGCGGAGCGTACGTGGTCTTCTCGCGGGCGCTGAACGAGCAATTGGAGGTGGTGGCGCTGGAAGGAACTTACGCTTCCGTAATTGGAGGCGCGCCGGCAGCGGCGGTGGTGTTTGCCGGCGAAGTCGAGGCCCGGGCCCGCAAAGATGCGCGTCTGGAGGCGCTGACCCAGGCGATGGCCAAGGTTGAGGGCAAGGAGAAAGCGGCCTTGCGCGCGCAATACAACGAGCTCTTCAAGGTCATTCACTCCGAGAAGCTGGGCGAGATGGCCCAGGAGTTCGACCGCGTGCACTGCGTGCATCGCGCCCTCGAAGTAGGCGCGCTGCACAAGATTCTTCCCCCCGCCACCCTGCGTCCTTACCTGATCGACGCCGTGGAACGCGGCATGCAACGGACGGAGCAGTTGTTAGCCGAGGAAGCAGCGGCCAGAAAGCCGGAAGAAGAAGAGGTTGAGATGGTCGAAGTGCTGATTTCTCCTGCTGGGCACGCATGATGGACGTCACCTGGATGGAACAGACCGAAGCCGATCTGCCGGCGGCGAATGATTGGTTGAGCGCCGGCGAAAGGCTTCGTCTGGATGGCATGCGTTTTGCCAAGCGCCACGCCGACTGGCGACTGGGACGCTGGACCGCCAAACACGCCCTGGCGGCTTACCTGAACCTGCCCACGGATCCGGCGAGTCTAGCCACCATCGAGATACGTCCGGCGCTGTCGGGCGCGCCCGAGGTTTTCCTTACCAACCAACCGGCTGAGGTCGCCATTTCACTCAGCCATCGCGCCGGAGTGGCGGCTTGCGTGATCACGCTCGCGGAAGCCGAGGTAGGTTGCGATCTGGAGATCGTTGAGCCGCGCAGCGACGCGTTCATTGCCGATTATTTTGCGGCGGAAGAACAAGAGTTGATTGCGCGGACGCCGGTGGCGGAGCGTACCCTGCTGGTGGCCCTGCTTTGGAGCGCGAAGGAAAGCGCCCTGAAAGCGCTGCGCGCTGGGCTTCGACTCAATACCCGCAGTGTGATCGTTCGTCCTGCGCTTTGGCGGCCGGTAAAAAGCGGACACGCTGAAGGCCCGAGCCTCGTGTTTCCGGAAGCGCCCGCACCCGACCGGTGGCAGCCTCTACAGGTGGTTCATGAGGGCGGGCAAGCCTTTCACGGCTGGTGGCAAAATACAGGTGACCTGGTGCGGACAATGGTCGCCTGTCCCTCTCCGGCCCCGCCAATTTTTCTGAGGGTCGCGCAATCTGCAGGCGCCGTTCCCCAGCCTTCGTTATCCTGAGCGGACCCGGCCACTCTGCTTTTGCTCGAGCCGTTCGACCACGCTATCGAGGTCGGGATAGCCGGCGCCAAAGCTTCGTGTCAGCCAGTTCCCACCGCGCTCAGCTATCCTCTCGCCGTCAGCGATAATCTCGAACTGACCGGTCTTTCCAGGCCTGAGGACGGCTTCAATGTTGAGGCGCTTTTTGATGAGGGCCACGAGACTCGCGACCTGGGTTTTATTGTTCTCTCACGTCGGACAGTGAACGATCTCGATCTTCATTCTGTTTTCCAATCTGCTTCGAAAAGCGCTCCTTATGCGAGTTTGGCGCTGGAAGCCGCGTCGCAATGGCTGCGCTCGGTGGGCGTTTTACTCGGGCTGCTTCGATTCTAGTCTTCACGTCAACGAGTTCCGCATCCGCTTCACCCGAAACTCTGCAACTCGCACGACATCCATATAAGTAGGCTCTGATAAGTAGGCTGTGATAAAGACCCAGCGCAACGTGACGCAGGGCACAGACTCGCATGGCTCCCGCGTGAGATAGATATGTTAGTCGGTGAAAATTACCGGTCCATCGCTGAGCGACTCCGCGATGCGGCTACCCAAGGAGACTGTCTTATGAAACCCGATGGACACTCAACCCTCCGCTACGGACGAAGCCTGGTTAGGTCGGGAGTTTCAGGCCTGCGCAGCGGCCGCGAGTCCCATCTCAACGGACAGCCTCTCTCCACCGTTCTGACCCAGTCAGCGCGCGCATCGTTGAGCCTGGCTACCATCGGGGCCTGCGTCGGCGTGCTGCGCTTCTATGCCAATGGGCGGCGCGACCGCCTGCCAAAAACCATTGCGTGGAGCCTGGCCGGCAGCGCCATCGGATTTTGTGCTGGATTGGCTTGGGGCACCCGCGAACTCACGGCCAGCATGGGCCGCTCTTCCCTGAAGCAGATGGGAGAGGTACGCGACCAACACTGGCTCGAGCGCCATCCCATCGACTACGCATGAAAAATGGAGCGCCCAAGCGCTCCTCTTCCCCGCGTAAACGGGGTCCCATCATTATTTCCAGGGAATTGAGCTAGGCGGCCTTGGCCTTTCTCTCCGACCATCTTTTCTTCATCATGTCGGACAGGCGCTTGCGCGTAGCTGCGCTCATGGCTTTGCGCTTGGGAGCGGCTTTCTTGGCGACCGTCTTCTTCTTCCGCTCAGCCCAGCGCTTCTTCATCATTTCGGACAGACGCCTGCGTCCTGCAGCGGTGATGCCGCCGCCCTTGCCGGCGCGTGCTGGTTTCGCGACTTTGGCGCCGGGCGGACGTCCACGACGGCCGGCCGCGCGGGAGCCGAGACCTGCGAGTGCCGCAATCGCTTGGTCGAGGCGATTACGTTGGTGGTTGAGATCAGAGAGGATTTGTTGAAAGTCCATGCCCATCCTTTCAAATGAGAAAAAAGATTATACGCTCACGGGCGCGGCGGTTCAGCGAATCCGGCGTCAGTCGTACCGCACGAGACGATTGCGCGCGAAGATGACGCTCCAGGTGAAAGGACGATTCGGGTGAAAGGACGACCCAGGTGAAAGGACACGGCTAAGGCCGTGCCCCTTCAAAGACTGACTTGCATGGACCCGCGGCGCTCACCGGCCAGCTTTCCAGGTGCGGTGCAATGCCTCGTCCAGCGGCACTTTCGGCGACCACCCCGTTGCTTGGCGGATGCGTTGCGTGTCATGCCAGCGGTCCTGCAACGCTCGCTCGATCTGATGCTTTGAAAATCGCACACTGCCTCCGACTGGCAACAAGCGGACGGCGATCTCGGCGAACGGCCCCGCCAGCCGCACCGGCCAGCCGGGCAAAAAGTGCGTCGCCGTTTTGTCCACCGCGGTTTTCGCCGCGTGATATTTCGCCAGCGTGAGTTCATCGTCATCGACGATATTGAATTGCTCCAGCCGCCCACCACCGGATTGCGCCGCCATCTGCATCGCATCCACCAAATTTTCAACGTAGTTCAACGGAATGCGATGCTTCGGGTTGCCGAACACAAAGTTGGTCTTGGCCAGGGTGAATCCTAGCAGCGCCACCGGCAGCGGCCTGCCGGGACCATAGACAATCCCGGGCCGGACGATCGTAATTGGCAGCAGTCGTTTCCCGCGCGAAGCTGACGACCAGTTGCTCAGCCAGGATCTTCGATTCAGCGTAGAAGTCGCGCAACTGCGGCGACTCGTCGCAGGGAGTGTTCTCATCGATCGGCCGACCGTTTGGCGCCATGCCATATACCGCCAGCGAACTGGCATACACGACGCGGCCAACGCCCGTTTAAGACACGCGTTTAGGACTCGCTCGGTTCCGGCAACATTGGCTTCCAAAAAATCGGCCCGGCTACCCGGCGTGTCCACCTTGGCCGCGAGATGATAGACAACGTCGGCCCCTTGCACGGCGCGGGTGATGCAGTCGACGTCCGCCAAGTCTCCACGCACAACCTCCGCGCCCTGGCTCTCCAGCGCGTCGGCGCGCCGCGAAGGCCGGGCCAGCACTCGCACCGGAACTTCCCTGGCGAGCAGGTCTTGCACCAGGGCCGCGCCCAGGAAACCTGTACCGCCGGTTACGCAAACGCGCATGCCGTGTCACCGTTCGACGGAGATTTCCTCACATGTTACACTCCACCTTTCAAGACATTTCTGAGTGGCTCGGAACCAGAATCGATGCGGTTCCTAATTTTTCCGCCGGGAAGTTGTCCCAGAGATTGGTTTCCTCAGTCCCGTGAAACAAATTAAGCCCACGTTTGGAGAGCCGACGGGTTGACAGTCTTCCGCTACATAGTCCTCGCTGTTGCCGCCATTCCCGGCATTTATTATCTGCTGGCGCTTTACAGCTCGACGCGATTTTTCCTGAGCTGGAAGCGAAATCCCCCGGGCCCTGATTACACGCCGCCCATCAGCTGTCTAAAGCCCATCAAGGGGCTCGATCCCGACGCCTACGAAAATTACGCCAGCTTTTGCCGCCAGGACTATCCCGAATACGAAATCCTTTTTTGCGTGGATGAGGACGATCCCGCGCTGCCGGTGCTGCAAAAGCTGGTGCAAGATTTTCCCCAGCGCCGCATTCGTTTGCTGTTTGGCTCCGGCCGTAACGCGATCAACGACAAAATTGCCCGGCTGGTCCGCCTGGTCAACGAAGCGAAGTACGATCTGCTGGTCATCACCGATGGCGACATTCGCGTCGGCCCTGATTACCTGCGCACTGTAGCGGCGCCCTTCCGCGATCCCAAAGTTGGCGGTGCGACTTCTCTGTATATCTCCACCAAAGAGATTTCACTGGTTCAGGAACTGCAATCGGTGGGCATGATCTCCGACTTCTTCGCCGGAATCCTGGTCGCCTGGCAATTGGACGGGGTGAAGTTCACCTTCGGGCAGACCATCGTGACGCGGCGGCAGAACATCGCTGCATTCGGCGGCTACGAGGCCATCGAAAATCGTCCGGCTGACGATCTTCGCGTGGGCCGCCTGATCGCCGAGCTTGGCTACGAGGTGAAACTGCTTCCCTACCCGGTGCAAACTGTCGCTGACTTCGCGTCGCTCAGCGATTTGTTTTACAAGCGCGTTCGCTGGATGACGGTCATGCGTCTCATGCGGCCGTGGGGACATTTCGGTTTGATCTTTACCTGGGGCCTGCCGTGGGCGCTGCTCGCGATTGCTGTCCATCCGACAATGGCGGTCGCGGTCGGATATCTCGGCGGCTATGCGGTGCTGCGAGTTGCCATGACTTGGCTGATCGGCGTCTGGGGCATGAAGCAGCGCGGCTTGTGGAAGAAAATGCCGCTGATCCCGCTGTGGGACGCGATGGCCTTCATCATCTGGGTGGTCAGTTTTAACCGCAAGACCATTCGCTGGCGCGGTATTGAATATTTCATTCGCGAAGGAATTCTGGTGCCGGTTGTGCCCAAAGCTGGGTCGTAAGTAATGACGTCGAGGTCTGAATGAAATCTAAAATTGCGGTTGCGGGGGCGGGAGTGTACGGCGCCGCCATCGCGATCAGTCTGGCCGAGGCCGGCCACGAGGTTCGGCTGTTCGATCCGCTCGGTATTCTGCGCGCCGCGTCCGCCATCAATCAGTACCGCATTCATTCCGGTTATCACTATCCGCGCAGCCCCGAGACCATCCGCGAAACCCTGGAAGCGCGGGCCGAGTTTCTCGACCAATTTGCGCCCGCCATCGTGCGCAACAGCCGGCACTATTACGCAATTCCTCATGAAGGCTCGCAAACGCCGCCGGCATTGTTTGAGAAAGTGATGGCTGAGTACCACCTCACGGTGAAGCCGTGCCGCCCTGAATGGATGAACTTCGATTTCATCGACAAGTGCTACGAAGTGGACGAGCAGATTTATGATCCGGACATTTTGCGGGAGTTGTTGTCCACGAGCATTAAGGCGCTCAACATCCCGTTTGAGCAGCGAGCGTTCACCTCGGACATGCGTTCGGAGTATGACTATGTGGTGTGGGCGACCTACGGATTAGGGCCGGGTCGCGGACTTTTCAAGGGCGTGAAATACCAGGTGGCCGAGAAGATTCTGATTCAACTTCCGCCGGACTTGCGGGGCGTATCGCTGGTTGTGGTGGACGGGCCGTTCACCGCCTTCGATCCTTACGGCAGTTCGCCGCAGTCGCTGTTCGGTTCAGCCAAGAACACAAATCACTGGACAACTACGAATCCCGATGAGCCGATCCCCGAAGTTTTTCAGCCACTGCTGAACCGGCCTGCTTTCGAGCCGTTCGCAGACACCCGGTTCGAGGCCATGCGAAAAGATTCTGCTCTCGCCGTGCCGGCGTCGAAGGACGCGATTTATCTGGGTTCGCGATTTACCATTCGCGTGGTGGAAGACAATCCCGCCCAGGACCGGCGGACGCTTTACATTCTGGAGCGGGAAAAGGGAGAAATCTTCGTCTTCTCCGGCAAGGTAGTCAGCGCTGTGAAGGCCGCCCGGCTGGTCACCCAGCGAATCACTGAAGGCAAGCCGTAGGCATCCGAGCAAATACTTCCGCCGCGCCCATCAGGACTTCGGTGCGGTCATGGCCCGTTCAAGGGTTTCACGGATGAAGCGGGTGTAGGGAATACCCCTCGCCTTTGCCTTGGCCTTTAGCGCCGCGAGCAGGGTCCGGGGCACGCGCATGTTTATCTGTTCGTCTTTTTTATCAAACTCAAACCGCGCCAGTTTAAACTGCGAGAAATCGAGATCTGACAGATCTTGCGCCAGAAATGCTTCGGCGGCTTTATCGGTTTTGAGCCTCGGAACCTTCTTCTTCTTCGTAGGCTTCATAGGCAGCGATCTCCTTTGCGTGCATATAGCGGGCCGTCACTGGGCGGATAAAGAGATGACCGTCTTTTATCCGTAGAGTGAAGGCCACAAACACCGGCCGCCCGGCACTGGTTCGGCCCACGGCAATTATGCGGTCCTCGTCCTGCGAATGCCTCGGATCGGGCGCAATTCGCGGATTGCCCATCAACAGTGACTCGATTTCCCCAATGGAAACGCCGTGTTTTTGACATTTCGCGCGATTGCCGGTGTCCCAGTCAAATCCACGTACGCGCGTATTTATCATAACAGGAGACTATACAAACGTATATACAACGGTCTGAGCGACTAAGTGTTGGCCTGCAGGCGGCGCTCGTCAATTCGCGCTATTCGTACCTTAAACTTTCCACCGGATCCAGGTTGGCGGCGCGGGCGGCGGGCGCAGTGCCGAAGATCACTCCGACCAGGCTGGACACGAGCACCGCGATGATGACCGACCAGCCCGAAATCGGCACGCGGTAGTCGGTGATGAAGCGTATGGAGAAGGGCAGCGCCAGGCCAATGAACGTCCCCAGAAATCCGCCGGCCAGCGATATCAGTACGGCCTCCGCCATAAATTGCGCGCGAATTTCCGATTTGGTGGCCCCCACCGCTTTGCGCACGCCAATTTCGCGAATGCGCGAATTCACTGTGGCCAGCATGATGTTCATGATGCCCACTCCGCTGACCAGCAGCGTGAGTACGGAAATCAGCAGCAGCACCGTCGTCAAGGTGTTCGCGGTTGCGGCCGCAACCGAGAGCAGCTTGGTCAGGTTGTAAACCTTGTACACCGATTCAGGCCGGTGTCGCGACTGCAGCACATCATGAATTTCCGCAGTTGCGCGCGGGACCTCGGCCGAGTCAGACACCGAAAAGAACAACTGCTTCACCGCGTCGTTGACGGTAAAGAAGCGGGCCACCGTGTAGGGAATCAGGATGGTGTCATCCGAAATTTCCGAATTGCCGAAGGTGTTGACCCGTTCCTTGAAGGTCCCGATCACGGTGAAAGGCAGACCACTGAGTTTAATCTGCCGGCCAATGGCTGCATCCTGTGATCCGTAGAGAGTGTTGGCCAGCGACTGGGTGATGAGCGCGATTTTGTTGCGTGCCCGGGTGTCGCCATCATCAAAAAAACGGCCCGCCAGGATGTTCAGGTTGCGAACGTAGCGGTACTCCCACTGCACACCCAGCACCACAACTTCGCGCTCCTGGCCGCCGGGAATTGGAAGCCGGTCGTGAAACTCGATCATCGGCGAGGACACGCTGATGCCGGGCACGCGTTGACGCACCGCGTCCCAGTCCGCGAGCGTCAGGTAGTCGCTCGCACTCTGCTTGCCATAAGTGCTGCCCCCTTCGTACTCCGCCACCATCATGTTTGAGCCGATGTTCTGTATCTGCTGGATGATGTACTGCTTGCCCGTAAGCCCCACGGTGACCACGAGGATGAGCGATGCCGTCCCGATCACCATGCCCAGCGCCGTCAGGATGAATCGCATCTTGTTGGTGCGAAAACTTTGCACGGCGACACTAAGGGTTTCGCCGAGAACCAGTCTCGGATACGGGCGCCCGTTATGGCGGTGATTTGCCATGCAGATGCTTTCAGAGTAATCGTTGGCGCACGAGGCTTCAAATCTTGATGTGCAGGCGCGATAATCATGTCGAAAACAGGCGATGCCCCGGATTGTTGTACGTCCCTCAAAGTGCTATCGTCAGGATTACCCCATTTTCTGACGCTCATTCGCTCATGCTGTTGTCTCTCCAACGCTTTCATTTCGTACTCGCTGTTCTCGGCCTCGGGATGTGCTGCCCGCTCGCGGCACAGCAAACTTTGGGCGAGTTGTACGCGACCGACGCCAGGGTAAAGGGATCGGTCATTCTGGTCGGCTCCGGCACCAGCGTTTTGAGCGGCTCCTCAATTACCGCCGGAGCGCAAAATGCCACCCTGAAGCTGGAACGCGGTGGCAGCCTTCTGGTTTGCTCTGGGACAAATCTTTCCGTCAATGCATCGCAGAATGGGCGCGAGTTGCTGTTCAGCTTGAACAGCGGCAATCTGGAGCTGAATTATCCTCTGGGTTCTTCGGCGGACACGCTGCTGACTCCGGATTTGCGCCTGCTGCTGCCCGGTCCGGGCACGGTCCACATTGCCGTGAAGGTGACGCCGCAAGGCGACACCTGCGTTCAGTCGTTGCCGTGGAACGTGGCCGCTATCGTGGTTTCCGAAACCATGGGCGACGCTACCTATCAGGTGAAACCGAACGAAGCCGTCTTATTCAAGGGCGGTCATCTCAGTGAGGCCACGGCGAGCGCGGCAAAATTGTGGATGCCCGTTGTCTCAGCCGGTCCCGACGCAAGTAGCGAAAGCTGCACCGCCGCCGCCTCCTCCAGCGGAGTCCAAGCCGGCGCCAGCCGCTCAACCGTCGCCTCCGGCCGACCCCGACGTCCACCTCGCGATGAGCGTGCCGCTGATTTTTCGCGCGAACGATCCCGCCGCGCCGAGCTTCGCCGAAATGGTGATGACCTTAAAATTGGAGCATAACCAGGCATTGCAGCTTGAGCCCGTGGTGGCGCCTCCGGCAAAGCCGCAGAAAGCCAACGCGGAGCCGCCGCCGGTGACCGCCCAGAAGGAACAGAAGCACGGGCTTTTCAGCAAGGTCGGCGCATTTTTTGCGACCCTGTTCCATTAAGTTTCCTGCACTTGGTAGGAGCCCCCGCACTTATGCAAAGGAGGAGCGCTTCAGCGCTCCGAAACCGGGAACGCCATTGCTCCAGTCCCAAGGCCTGTAGGGTGAAGATCGCCTCCGACTGGTGGTGCCGGCGAAGAGCAACTTCAACCAATGGAACCATTAGCGCAGCAGTTTCAATAAGCTGATAAGACCTCGGCGTGCGTTGGATTAGTCTGTATCCAGATACTCGCCCGGAACATCGTCCTCCGGCACCTCATGGGTGCGAACCTCCTTCGGAGAATCGGCTTCTTCAACGCCAGCCACCACGTCGGCCTCGAACGCATTTCCTTCCTCAAGCAATTCGTCCACACTCTCGGAATCTGTGAGTTCGAGGTCGGACAAGCCCTGCAAATCGCCCGACTGCCCGGCCGAACCGGGTATCGGTTCCGTCGGTGAGAATGCATCGGTTTCCACTTCCTGGGCTCTCCTCCGAATCGGTCTCGGACGCGAACTCTTCGACTTTTTGCCCACGGCTTTCGCTGTCACCTTTTTGTGAGCAGCCTGCCTCGCCGAATGTTTCTTCACGGCCTTTTTGCCAGCGAGTTTCTTTTTGGCCGTCTTCTTCATCGGCGTCACTTTACGACGAGTCGCCTGCACTGACTTGGTCGGTTTCTTCTTAGCTTTCTTTTTCGCGGCCATAGACGCAATCCTCCTCAGCAAACACGAGCCAGACACCCGTCGGCTTCATGCGGCTTTTCCCCGCTTACCAATCTTTTCCTGAATCGCCAGTACAAGGGTTTCATAATCAAAGGACCCATCATGACGCACTCCGTTGATGAAGAAGGTCGGAGTGCCATTAACTCCGCTGCGAACGCCACTGGCGAAATCGGCGCGGACGCGGGCCCGGTATGTGCCCTCAGCAAGCGCTTGCGAGAGTGCTTGCGGAGACAGACCCAGCTCCGCGGCGAGCTCCGAGTAAAGCGGACCACCCAGCCGCTCCTGGTTCTCGTACAGGAGATCGTGCATCTGCCAGAATTTACCGTGAGCGCCGGCGAACTCAGCCGTTTCCGCGGCAGATTCGGCTTGCGGGTGCATTTCAGTCAGGGGAAAATTCCGGAACACAAATCGCAGGCGTTTTCCAAAATGTTTTTGAATGCGCTTCACAACGTAATAGGCCTGGCCGCAAAAGGGACACTCGTAGTCTCCGTATTCAACTAACGTTGCTTGTGCGTCGTCCGGTCCCTGAATGTGGTCCTCGGGCGTGACTGCCGTTTTCAGGTTAGCCATACATTTTCTCCTGTTGGTTCAGGCCCTCCAGGGCTTCCAGAATGCCGTCGGCTCCGGGATTCACCGCGACCGGCGAGCAATAGCTCCAGGTGATGATGCCGTTCTTATCGATGACGAACAGGGCGCGCTCCGAAATTCCATCCTGTGCTCGATAGGCGCCGTAGCTGCGCGAGACCGCTCCCTTAGGCTCAAAATCTGCGAGCAGCGGAAAATGCAGGTGCCGATTTTCTGCGAAGGCCCGGTGGCACCAGGCCCCGTCCACGGAGATGCCCATCAACTCCGCGCCGAATTTCTGGAACTCCGGCAGGACCTCGTTGTAGAGCGCCATCTGATCGCCGCATACCGGGCTCCAGTCTGCGGGATAAAAAGCTAATATCACCGGTTGCCCGCGCAATTCATGGAGCGAGAGCTTCTGGTCGGGAGTTACCGGCAGGGTGAAATCAGGCGCGGGTGAGCCAGGCGCCAGGACATTCGACATATAACCTCCTCATGCACTTGTCGGCACCACCTACGTCAGAGGAGCTACAGCAATGCAGAACTGCGGGTCATGTCCGGGTTCCACAATTCCTCTCGGAAGGCGATCGGACGTGGCGGCCAGGTGCAAATCTTCCGACCTAAAAGCAGATGACAAATCATGCCGGCGAGGTGCACACAAAACCAGGTTTTCGCCCGAACCAGAAACTGTACGGTGTTCTGAGTGCTACGTCTGGAGCGCCAGCCGCTCGGAGTGATGTTTGGTGAAGCCAGAGACCGCCCAATCTCATCCAATGCTGAATCTGTTAAGACGGATCGCGGACGCAAACACAGGAGTGACTATGTCCATCCGACCGGTTAAGCGGCTTATCGAATCGAAACCGACTCTGGAAGGTGCAGGTGTGCATCTCCGTCGAGCATTCGGTTTCGGAAACACTCATGACTTCGATCCCTTCCTCTTGCTGGACGATTTCCGCAATGATGTGCCCGAGGACTATCTGGCAGGCTTTCCATGGCATCCTCACCGGGGAATCGAGACGATTACTTATGTACTGGCTGGAACCGTTGACCACGGTGACAGCATGGGCAACAGCGGCGTGATCGGCGCAGGGGACGTGCAGTGGATGACCGCCGGCAGCGGAATTATTCACCAGGAAATGCCAAAGGGTGATCATGCAGGGCGTATGCATGGATTTCAGCTGTGGGGAAACCTGCCGTCGTCGCTGAAGATGACCAAGCCACGCTACCAGGAAGTGAAGGCGGCTGAGATACCTGAAATCACTGATGACGACGGGACTCACGTGCGGGTGGTGAGTGGGAGCTTCTGGGGGAAGCATGGCCCGGTGGACGGGGTCGCTGCCGATCCGATTTATCTGGATATATCAATTTCCCCGGGCAGAAGGAAAACCCTTCCGGTGGAGACGACTCGTCATGCCTTCGCCTACGTTTTTGCGGGCAGCGGGAAATTCTGCAATGCCTCGGGCCCGCTGGCGGTCCCGACGGAAGCGATCCAATGGTTAGACACGAACCCGCCGGTGGAGGCGGAAAATCGCTCACTCGTACTGTTTGACCGCGGCGACGAAGTCACGGTGCAAGCTGGAGATGAGGGAATGCGATTTCTGCTGGTTTCGGGAAAGCCACTGGAGGAGCCCGTCGCCTGGTATGGTCCGATCGTGATGAATACCCAGGAACAGCTACGAGAGGCATTCACCGAACTTCGGGAAGGCACATTCCTTAAAGAGGCGAAACGCAAGTAGGGAAAGCGTTCCGGCGAAGTGGCCGTTATAATGTAACCTTCATGCTTGGCCTTGTATACGCCGTGGTCGCGTACGTTCGCTGCCCGGTCGGGATCTTCGTGGAAGAGTTGCGCCGCGAGTTGCATCCAGCGCATACCCATGCCGATGCCCACCTCACGGTGCTGCCTCCACGGCCCTTGCGGGGCACGGAACAGCAAGCTCTAGAAGTGTTCAGGGACGTCTGCCAAACCGTCGTGCCCTTCGAAATCACCATGGGAGACGTGGAGAGCTTTGTCCCTATCACGCCCACCATCTTCTTGCGCGTAGCGCGTGGCGCCTACCGGATGCGTGAGTTGCACGACCTGCTCAATCGGGACGCGCTCGCCTACGAAGAGCCATGGCCCTACATGCCGCACCTCACCATCGCTAAAACAGATACGGTGGAAGAAGCGAAAAAGGTGGAGGTCATCGCTCGTCAGCGTTGGCAGGCATACACCGAGACGCGCACGGTCCGGATCGGGGACGTCACGTTTGTCAAGGGCAATGGCGAACGCTGGCTCGACCTGGAAACCGTTCGCCTGAGTGGCGTACCGGTGCGGTAAGTTCAGGGAGACGTGACACCCATCTCCTTCCCAAGACTAAGCTGGTCGGACTGAAGGGTGAGCAGCGCTTTTTCCAGGTTTGCGGCCGCGTTCGTGAGCCCTTCGGAGTTAATCGGGCCTTGTTCCAGTTGTTGCGAAAGAGCTTTTGCAGCTTTGCTGACAGCGGCGTCCGCTTTGGCCAGTTTCTTGGTCAGGGTCTTCAATCCAGCTTCCTGTGCATCCGAAAGCGACTGGCGAAAGCCGCGGTTTTCGGTCTGCACTTCCTCGACCGCGCTCTGCAGCGCCGTCGCCTTGTGGGTTAAAGCCACTGAATCGCCGGCGCTCGAACCAGGGTGCTGAAGCTCGTGGGCCTGCTGTCGCGCGGTTTCCGTGCTCTTCGTCATCAGGCGAAACTGCGCAGTCTGTTCTTCGGTGGCCTGTACCGCAACCGCATGTTTGAATCCCGCCAAGTCGGGATCGTCTGGCGGGGCTGAGGTTTTGCCGGCGCTGCTTGTGGAGCCGCCGCCGTGCCGACCTCCGTACTGCGCCAGCGCGGCGAGCGGAAGCAACAGTAAGAGGCTGACGAACGCAGACACACGGCGAGGCATCACAGTCTTTCCTCGTGCCACATTGTAGGACAAAAACGCGGACAGGGATCCCCGGGCTCTCGCACCAAGGCCCCCGCAAGCACAAACCTGTGCTTGCCGGGGACGCCGGTTAAGCTCATCGCTCGGGATGACGGCGAGGGAAACTCGCACCCAACCCTGATATGCCACTCTTCGTCAGACTATAGCGGGGGCGGCGGAGCTTCTCCTTGCGGCTGATTCTGTCCCGGGCCGTGTGGGCCGTGGCCCTGGCGGCTCATCATCTGCGCGTACTTTTGCTGCTGATCGGCGTTCAGGATCGGCTTGATCTGCTCCGATGTGCCCTGCCGGATCTGCATCATCTGCGTCATGCGGTCCTGCTGCGACAGAGAGGAATTCTCGTGCAGGGCCTGCATCTGCTTGTCCTCGTTCTCCAGAATGGGCTTGATCTGTTGCTGCTGAGCATCGCTCAGATTTAACTGCTGGGTCATGTGCTGCAGGCGTTGATCGGCGGTCATGCGCTGGCGTGGGCCGTGGCCCATCTGGCCGCCGCCCTGTTCCGGACCCATCTGCGCGTATAACGCAGTGCTGCCGGCAAGCAGCGCGAGGATCGCGGCTGCATGTACGAGTTTCATCTTCATCATCATTGTCCAACACTCCTCGACACTCGATGCATGATCACCGCCGCCACATAAGCGGTGGCTGCAGTAAACGGGGCGTTCGACGTTACCATCGTCATCCAGAGACTTCCGAGTTTTCGCAACAGTCGCTCCACGTCACTGCCTTTGCAATCGAGTGTCAATCTGACTACAGGTTATTTGACTACGGTTGCTGAAACCCGATTCACGCGGATAAGTTCCCGTGTTGCGCTTCGCAAAAACTAATGGAACTTGCCTGTGCGGCGGGCGGAATACTTTAAATAACTATTGATCGCGGACGTTCGCTTGGCTGGAATGCCCGAAGTTTTTGGGGTGGGTGGAGGGATTCGAACCCTCGACAGCCGGAGCCACAGTCCGGAGTTCTACCACTGAACTACACCCACCGTGTGGAAAAATTATAACATTCAGCAACCGCGCATTTTGCGCGTAGTTGAGCTCGTTCGCGCTCACCTCGCAGTGCTGAGGCCGGTCAAAGCAAGGCGTTCAGTTGTCTGAGCAGCCGCCCATCATGCAGCAATTGGACTTTCCACAACCCGCTGACGCCGCGCTGTTGCTCTTCGTGCTGACAGAAAACGTCGAAAGCTGAGCTTCGAGGTTGCCGGTGTGGCAACTGGGACATTCGGCTTTCTGTTCACCGAAGAGGATGGCCTCGAATTTATGTCCACACGATTCGCAGCGGTATTCGAAAATCGGCATCACGACTCCAATCAATTCCAGGGAAGTGTAACTTTGCGTAAGTCTTACACGCGCCGACCGGATCAGTGAGGCACCTGACCGATCAGGAATGATAAAACCATTATAGATGCCGGAGCGTAATTCCATCTCGCAGAAAGCCGCGCCGAAGCAGCAGTCGTTTACTGCCGATACCGCTTCGTCCTCCGCGGCGACACCCGTTGGCCGCGATTTCTTTGGCGAACCGTTCCGGCCGCGCCGCGGACTCCGCGGCGGCCACGCGCAGACTATCGTTGGCAATTTTCTTCCCCGCCGCAATCAACTGCCTGCTCCAGAAGATCGCCTGTTCCGCGTCGAGCCAGAAGTTCAGGTGCTGTGTCACTGCCATTGGCAGCCGAACCGCCGCAGCGCTATGACGCTGGTCATCGTGCACGGACTCGAAGGCTCCAGCGAATCGGGGTACGTGATCGGCACCGGCAGCAAGGCCTGGTGTGCCGGGATGAACGTAGTCCGCATGAACATGCGGAACTGCGGCAGCACCGAGTCACTGGGACCGACGCTGTACAACTCCAGCATGTCTGACGATGTGGGAGCTGTGGCGAAAGCGCTAATTGCCGACGAAGGCCTGCCGAAGCTGGCGCTGGCAGGCTTCTCCATGGGTGGGAACCTGGTGCTGAAGCTTCTGGGCGAGTGGAGCGAGAATGCGCCGCCGCAGGTAATTGCTGGGATTGGCGTTTCTCCATCGATGGACCTTGGCCCGTCGGCCGATGCGTTGCATGATCGCGCCAATCGCATTTACGAAATGAAATTCCTCTGGGGCTTGCGCCGGCGCATGCAACGCAAGGCGGCGCTGTATCCCGGAGTTTACGATCTGCGCTATTTGCGCGGCTTGCGCAGCTTGCGTGATTTCGACGACCAGATCACCGCGCGTTACTGCGGCTTTCTCGACGCTCAGGACTATTACACTCGCGCGTCGGCGTCGAATGTGATTGATCGCATTACGGTACCAACCTTGATTGTGCATGCCGACGACGATCCTTTCATCCGCATTCTGCCGGCGAGCCGCGAGAAGCTGCAGCACAATCCGCATATCGTGTACGTCGAAACTGCGCACGGCGGACATTGCGCCTTCCTCGCCGAAGCCAATGGCTACGATGGCCGCTGGGCCGAGCGCCAGGTCATCGCCTTTCTGCAACGCATTCAGCGCGGAGAACCGGTTCTGCCTGCCAATCGGCTACCTGATTTGCGATAATGAGTTGGCGAGTCGCGCGTGCTCAACGACTTGGCCGCTGTGGGCCCGTAGCTCAATCGGATAGAGCATCAGCCTTCTAAGCTGAGGGTTGCTGGTTCGATTCCAGCCGGGCCTACCATTGGTTCTGATCTCTTCCAGTTATGCACCTGGCTGGCATTCCACAGCAAACTAGCCTTTGTTCGGGCTAACGAAACCTATGTGACCGCGTCTAGCGGAAGGAATCTGAAAGGGACGGTACGATGATAAAGCGAACGGCAACGGGTTTGGCAATTACGCTCATGGTCGCATCGGCGATGTGCGCTCTCTCGTGGGCGCAGACGGCAGCCGCGGGTGCGGCCAGCCCGCAGAAAAAAGTAGAACGTTTGCCCGGGCTCGACACTCGTTTGATGGATACTACGGCCGACCCATGCCAGGATTTCTTCCAATACGCCTGTGGCAACTTTCCCAAACTGTATCCCATTCCGAACGATCGCTCTGGCTACGGAACGGGCGCCATGGTGTTTGAGTACAACGAAAACATTCTGCATAACATACTGGAAAAGGCCGCAGCAGGCGGCGCTGGGCGCACTCCCAACGAGCAGAAAATCGGCGACGTCTATGCTTCGTGCATGAATGAAGACGCCATCAACCAGATGGGCCTGAAGCCGCTGCAGCCCGAGCTTGACCGCATCGCCGCGCTGAAAAGCAAAGACGAGTTGCCTGAGCTCCTCGCTCACTATCAACTCATCGGCGTGAACGCATTTCTCAGCTTCGGAGAACAGCAGGATTTCAAGGATGCCAGAAAGCAGATTGCAGTAGTCGATCAAGGTGGTCTGGGCCTGCCGGAACGCGATTACTACTTCCGCACCGGAGACGCCCCGGAGAAGACCCGCGCTCAGTACGTGCAGCACATCACCAACATGCTAAAACTGATGGGCGAGCCGGACGCCAAAGCGGCCAGCGACGCGCAAGCGATTATGCAATTGGAGACTGCGCTGGCCAAGGTCTCCATGGACATCACGTCACAGCGCGATCCGAAAAATGTCTACCACCTGATGCCGGTTTCGGAGCTTGCGACCCTGGCCCCGGACATGGCCTGGACCCATTTTCTGGCGGTCTCCGGCGCTCCTTCAATCACCGAACTGAATGTCGCAAATCCTGAGTTCTTCAAGGGATTGAACGCTCTGCTGGCATCCACCAGCATGGAGACGATCAAGACGTATCTGCGTTGGCAGCTAATCAATTCCACCCCCAGCTACGTGTTGCCCAAGGCCTTCGACCAGGAAGCCTTCGACTTCTACGGCCACAAGTTGCGTGGCCAGCCGGAAGAAAAGGCCCGCTGGAAGCGCTGCGTGGCAGCCACCGATGCGGGCTTGGGCGAGGCCATCGGCCAGGTCTATGTGGCGCAGGAATTTCCCCCGGCGAACAAACAGGCCACGCTGCAAATGGTGCAGGGCATCGAGGCAGCAATGGATCAAGACATCGAGACCCTGGATTGGATGAGCGCGGCGACCAAAGTTCGGGCCAAGGAAAAGTTGCACGCCGTGGCCGACAAGATCGGCTATCCCGATCATTGGCGGGATTACTCCAAGCTGATCATTGTGCGGGAAGATGCGTTTGGCAACGCGATGCGCGCCACGGAGTTTGAAAATCGCCGGCAACTGGCCAAAATTGGCAAGCCTGTGGATCGCGGAGAATGGGGCATAAGCCCCGCGACCGTGGACGCTTATTACAATCCCAGCATGAATGACATCAATTTTCCTGCCGGCATCCTGCAGCCGCCTTTTTATGACAGTCACGCG
This sequence comes from uncultured Acidobacteriaceae bacterium, assembly GCA_963798185.1. GTDB lineage: Bacteria > Acidobacteriota > Terriglobia > Terriglobales > Acidobacteriaceae > Bog-257. The sequence goes on along the minus strand of CAWCSJ010000017.1, from coordinate 11,810 downwards.
ACCGATGCTGAGAACTACGGCCACGGGGGCGCCATCGTAGGCCATGAATTGACCCACGGCTTCGACGATCAAGGACGCCAATTCGATGGCAGCGGGAACCTGGAAGACTGGTGGACGGCGGAGGACGGAAAGAAGTTTGACCAGAAAGCGGAGTGCGAGGTCAAAGAGTATGGGAACTTCGTTGCCGTGGACGACGTAAAGGTCAACGGCAAGCTGACCCTGGGCGAGAACACCGCCGACAACGGCGGCCTGCGTTTGGCCTATCTTGCATTCCTGGCCGATGCCAAGGCCAAGAACATCGACACCACCGCAAAGCAGAACGGCTATACGCCGCTACAGCAATTCTTTCTGGCGTTCGGGCAGGACTGGTGTGGCAGCACCCGGCCCGAGCAACTCCGGCTGCAGGTGCAAACCGATCCCCACTCGCCCCGCCAGTTCCGGGTGAATGGCGTGGTGCAAAATATGTCAGAGTTTGGGCAGGCTTTCGGATGTAAGACGGGCCAACCTATGATGCCCGCCAACGCTTGTCGTGTATGGTGAAGATGGGCGATCGCAACTAACCATTCGCGCCGCTGTGGGCCCGTAGCTCAATTGGATAGAGCATCAGCCTTCGAAGCTGAGGGTTGCTGGTTCGAGTCCAGCCGGGCCCGCCACTTACGGAACATTCCACTTAGCCAGAGATTGATGCTCGCTGACAATTCGGCGTAATTCGTCAGCGGGGTTAGAGTACAAAGCACGTAGGGGAGCCCACTTGGGGAGGTAATAGATCGTCTCGCCGAATTCACTCGGTGGACCGAAACGAATGCGCACCAGCCGCCGCCAGTACCACCAAACCCCCTCGACGACTGCCACCTGCCTAAATGGTATTCGCACCTCGCGAAAATAATTGGACACCACCAGTTGTCCCCCGGCGATGCCGACTCGCTTCGTCCGATTGGACATCCAAATGACAAAGACGGTCATGCCAAGCAGCCACACGGCGTAGAAACCAAGTTTCCCTAAATCGGGTAAGTGGCCTGTCTTAAAGGTGTAGTAGGCTACCGCCCCCAGCAACACTGAATACCACAGATACGGGAACACAAACATATTGAGAGGAGTCACAATGGCCCCCGATAGCCATCGAACATCATCCTCGCCATAGAGCACATTGTCTTCCGGAAGCATGGGTTACTTGTACACCCCTCCGCAGGTGGCCGTCTAACAACGGGCGTTGGCCGCACTTGAAACGGCTTGAGGATGTGCGTTTTGTCTGCCCTGACCTACGGCGCAGGCTGGACCGTAATCTGCTGCGCCCGGCAATCGCGCAGCCGCGGGCCGCATTGACGAAACTGCAGGTCCTTGGTCAGGCAAACTTCCACACCAACGAATTCCGCGCCACTACATGAAACGCGAAAGTCGGCTGCCGAGGCATGGTTGGCGACGGCAAACTTCTGCTCGATCTCGGCCGGACCGGCTTGAATCGCTTGCGCGGGTGCGCGGTACTCTGGCGGAATTTGTACTTGGCGAAAAGCCTTCTCGATGGCGGCAAAATAATCCGCTGGCGCCAGGCCAGTGCAGGTGCCGTGCGATGTCCACTCATGCTGAATGAGTCCGCGAGCCGGCATGATTGCCAGCATGCGTTCGACCGTTGGCTCCGCCACCGGACGCGCCGGGGCGCAATCTTGCGGATGGGAACCGTCGTCGTTCTCCGGCCACAAACCATGCACGACGAAACCGAAGTGTCGCTTGGGATCGCACTCGCTCGACGGCGCGTTGCCTGCGTGGCTGGCGCAGAACTCCGGCGCCCAGGAGAGATTGAGGAGATAGTAGTCAAAGCTGGCCGGCGTATTTTCGGCTGAACTGGCTGGACTGTGGCATGCAGTGGAAATCAGCATGTAGCCCAGCAGCAGAAGCGCAATGACGATCGTCAAACCGCGAGACATGGTCCTGAAAATCGCAGATCCCTCACCGACTAAAGTCGGTTCGGGATGACAAAAATAAATAGTCATGACGGCGCATCAGAAGGTGCGCTCCTTCAAAACACCCGATATGAGTCCATACCCGGAAAAACCTAAAAACCAAAACTCCGTGTCCTCCGTGTCTCCGTGGTGAATGATTTTCGCTGGACTCCGCTAGTACTCGATGCCGCGCTGCGCCTCGATGCCCTTGGTGTAGGCGTGCTTCACTTCTCTCATTTCGGTCACGGTGTCGGCGATCTCGATGATATCGGGGTGGGCGTTCCTGCCGGTGAGGATGACGTGCACCATCTCGGGCTTCTTCTTCAGGGTCGCGACCACCTTCGCCGGGTCGAGCATCTTGTAAGTGATGGCGTAGTTAATCTCATCGAGAACGACCAGGTCCCACCGGCCCGAAAGTATTTCCTTCTCCGCTTCGGCCCACGCCTCTTCCACCAGGCGGACGTCTTCGGGATCGGTTTCGGCGCCGCCGACCTTCACAAAGCCGCGTCCCATCTGCTTCATGATGAAGTTGTCGCCGAAGGCTTTCACCGCGTCCAGTTCGCCATAATGCCAGGAGCCCTTCAGGAATTGCAGCATGAGCACGCGCATGCCGTTGCCGACGGCGCGCAAAGCCGTGCCCATGGCCGCCGTCGTCTTGCCTTTGCCGGGGCCGGTGTTCACGATGATCAGCCCTCGACGCACATCTGCCATGCAGAACTCCCCGGGAATTTGCGAGACGCGCTGCAGTCGAGCGGCTGTCCCCTGAACATCCTAAACCAGTCTTGAGACGGAGACGTTAGTGCCTTGCTTGGTGCAAGATTTTCCCGGCATTACCCTTTCTTCTGGCTGCTCTTTCGCTATGGAATTCCTGATAGAAAGTGATCCCGAGGAGGAACATTACCACCGCGGCACAGTACACGATAATCACGATATATGGCATTGCGTCACCTCCGAAACCTGTCAGTCGTGGCAGGTGACTATCTTCACGATAGGACTTACTGTCCAGGTTGTCAGTGACGGCGGGCAGAACTGCAAGTGACGAATGTACCAATGAGGGAACGCGAGGATTATCGCGATTGCGGTGATAGTGATGCGACTGGAGCCTGCGCCAGGGTGTTGGCTGCCTCCATGCCGGAGCGAACGCAATCGGGTACGCCGATGCCATGATAGGCGTTGCCGGCCAGCGCCAATCCGGGAATTTCCGCTACCCGCGTTTCAATGCGCTGCACGCGCGCGATGTGTCCCGGTTCGTACTGCGCCATGGCGCCGCGCCAGCGGTACACACGCGCGAAGATCGGCCGCGCGTCCAGTTTCAGAATGTCCCTGAGTTCGCGATGCACTGTCTCCAGAATCTCGTCATCGCTGAGCGCGAGCACGGCTTCATCGCGGGCGCCGCCCAGGAAGCAGCGCAGGATGCCTTTGTCTTCGGGCGCACGGTGCGGAAATTTGTTATGGACGAAGGTGCAGGCCAGCATGCGCGTTCCTTCGCTGCGCGGCACCAGGAAACCGAATCCCGGCGGCAGAGAGGTCAGTTGGTCCATGTAGTAACCGAGGGTCACGGTGACCGAGGAGCTATAAGTGATGTCGAGAAGGTCGCGGGCGAGGTCGCGGTCCACGCCGTCCAGCAATGTGCCGGCAACATTGGCAGGAGTGGCGATGAGCACGGCGTCGAAGCGTTCGTCGCCGTTCATCTCAATTGATACGCGCCAAGACGAAGACGAGTCCTCGGGATAAACGCGGAGGACATGGGTCCGCAGGCGAATGGATTCGGGATCGAGACGGGCGGCGATGGCGTCCACCATCTGCTGCATGCCGTCCTGCAAGGAAGTAAACAGCGGCCGGGACGGCTCTTTGCGTGTCGCCATCATTTTCTTGTGCGCCGCCAACATCGCCCGGCTGAGGCTGCCGTACTTTTCTTCCATTTCGACGAAACGCGGCAGCACGGCGCGCGCGCTGAGCTTCGCGGCATCTCCGCCATAGACGCCGGAGAGCAGCGGATCGGCAAGCCGGTCCACAACCTCTGCTCCGAAGTGCCGTTCCACCAGTTCCGCAACCGTTTCGTCGGTCTGCATGGGCCGCGGCGGATGCAGAAGCTCGCGCGCCATGCGCAGCTTGGTGCTCCACGAGAACAGCGACGACAGCGCGGTCGGAAGCAGTTGGGTGGGCACCATGAACATAAGTCCGTCAGGCATGACCACCAGCCGGCCGTTCACCACGATGTAGGTTTTGCGCTGGGCGTCGTTGGAGCCGATCAGCTGGTCGGCGATGCCGAGTTCCTTGCACAGCGAAACCGCCCACGGCTTTTCGGTGAGGAAAGAATCTGGCCCGGCCTCGACCAGGCAGCCCTCCACCCGGTCGGAATACATGGAGCCGCCAAGCCGCTGGCCACTCTCAAAGAGGACATATTCCAAGTCGGCCCCGGCGGCGCGCGCCTTTTGGAGATAAAACGCAGCGCTCAACCCAGAAATGCCTCCACCGATAATGGCGATGCGCTTCATACGGTTTTCTTCAGCGAATTCTCAGTCTGCGCGGCGGCGCTGAGCCGACTGCGTGCCAGGTCAGCCACGGCCCGCACGAATAGCGGCGAATCGTTCAAAGACTCAGCGCGGTACAGTTTCATGCCGCGTTCGCCGGCGTATTGCCGGAACAGGATATCAACGTCGAACAGAATCTCCACATGATCGCAGACAAAGCCGATGGGCTGCACGAATACACCTGTCTCGCCCGCATCGCGCAAACTCGCGATAGTCTCTTCCACGGTTGGACCCAGCCATTCGCCGCCCGACATTCCCTGGCTTTGGAAAGCGAAGCGCCACGCGCCAATTTCGGGCACTTGCGCGGCCACCAGCGCCGCCGTCTCGCGAGTTTGCGTTTCGTAAGGATCGCCCTCGGCAACGGTACGCGTCGGAACACTGTGCGCCGTGAACAACACCGGCAACTTCGATCCATGTTCAGCGCAAGCTTTCGTCCAGCCAGCCCGTAGCTTTTCGGCAAAGGCCGCAATCAGCAAGGGATGATCGTGCCACTCCTCGACGAAATCAATGGCGAACGCCGGATTGTTCCCGAACAGGACCTGCTTGTAGAGTCCCACGCTGGTGCGTGAATTGTGTGGCGCAAGGCAGATGGCAACCACGCTGGTGACCCTGTCGGCGGCCATCTGCTGCAACGTGTCGGCGATAAATGGATGCCAGTTGCGCATGCCGACGTAAACCGGAAGTCCCAACTCGCGCGCCACCCCGTCGGCCTGTTGCCGCGTAATTCTGGTCAGGGGCGAGCTGCCAATCAGCGAGTAGCGATGCTGCACCTCGCGTACCACCGCCTCGGGCATGGGCCGGCCGCGCGAAATGTTTTGCAGAAATTCGGGAATGTCCTCGACCCGCTCCGGACTGCCGTGAGCGATGAGCAGCACTGCCTGTTGGCTCATTCAGACCTCGCCGGACTGGCCGTCAAGCTGAACTCGTGCACAAATTGCGCCAGGTCCTTCACGTTAGAGACCGGGGTGTGCGGCAAAATACCGTGACCAAGATTAAAGATGTGCCCAGGCCGCCCGTCCGCCAGGCGAAGAATATGTTCGGCGCGCCGCTTCAGCTCCGGCCACGACGCAAACAGCAGCACCGGATCGAGGTTGCCCTGCACCGCACGGGTATGTCCCACGGTGCGCCAGCCTTCGTCGAGCGGAATGCGCCAATCCAGGCCGATGACCTCGGCTCCGGTTTCCACCATGGAGGGCAACAGTGTGGCGCTGTCGGTGCCAAAGTAAATGATGGGGACGTTGGTTTCTTTCTGCAATCGGCGGATGAGTTGCGTGGTGGGCAGCATCGCGTAGCGGCGATAGTCGTCCACGCTCAGGCACCCGACCCAACTGTCGAAGATCTGCAGCACGTCAGCGCCCGCGCGGACCTGCGCAGAGGCATACTCGACGAGCACGTCCGTCAGCTTGGTGACCAACTCGTCCCAAACCTCGGGCGAGTTGTACATCAGCTTCTTCACTTCCAGATAATGACGCGACCCGCCGCCCTCGACCATGTAGCTGGCCAGGGTAAAGGGCGCGCCGCAGAAGCCAATCACCGGCAGCTTGTCGCCAAAGTGTTTGACCACCAGCGCAACCGCATCGGCGACATATCCCAGTTCGGCCGCGCGATCGGTACGCAGAAGCTTCACGTCTTCCGCGGTGCGGAGCGGCTGCTCAATCACCGGGCCTTCGCCCGCGGAAAAATGAAACGGCAGGCCCATGACTTCGAGGGGCAACAGCAAATCAGCAAAGATGATGGCGGCGTCAACCTTCAGAAACTCAGCGGCAGTGATAGTGACTTCGGCGGCGAGCTCCGGCTGCTTGCAAATTTCGACCAGCGAATGGTGCTTGCGGATGTCGCGGTATTCCTGCATGTAACGCCCCGCCTGGCGCATGAACCATACGGGAGTGGTTTCAACCGGAAGCCGCCGACAGGCGCGTACGAACAGGGACTCGGGAGCAGACATAAACTACTATCGTAGCATTGCGTCGCGCAGCGCTCCGACGAGGAGCACAAAACCCGGTGTAACAGCTGGGCTGCCTGAATTTGTCCCTGGAGCTGTGATACAAAGTTAGCTGCCCATGGCCTCTAATAGAAGAGAGTTTCTGACCACCGCAGCGATTTTAAGTGCCGGCGCATTGCCTGGTTTTGCCCAGCGCCGCACCACCGAGGCCAGCAATGGCAAGCTGCCGCCCTCGCTGGCAGCGCTGCAATCGCGCGCCGCGGAAGCCAAGCCCATCACTGTGGACGAGCGCCGCCAGCGCCTGGAGCGCGCTCGCCAGTTGATGCAGCAGAACAAGCTGGACGCGATCTTTCTATTCGGCGGCACGTCGCTCGTTTACTTCACCGGCATCGATTGGTGGAACAGCGAGCGCCTGTTAGCCCTGGTTCTGCCGCAGAAGGGCACACCATTCATAGTCTGTCCTGCGTTTGAAGAAGACCGCGCGCGTGAGCAGATCGCCAAAGGCCCGCTGGCAGGCGACGCTGATGTCCTAACCTGGCAGGAGGACGAGAGCCCTTATGAGCGTGTCGCGCAAGGCTTGCGCGCGCGCGGCATCCTCTCCGGCAACCTCGGGATCGAGGAGCGCGTCACCTACGTCTTCAGCTCCGAAGTTGCAAAGCTGGCGCCGCAATTAACGCTCTCCAGCGCCACTCCGGTCACCGCCGGCTGCCGCATGATCAAGAGCGAGCACGAACTGGCGCTCATGCTGCTGGCCAATCAGGTCACCCTGGCGGCCTACAAGGCCGCCTATGAGGCCTTACAGCCCGGCATGACGCAGGATGATTTTGCCTCGCTGGTGTCGACCGCCCATTCCCGCCTCGGCTTCAAGGGCGAAGCCAGCGTACAGGTCGGCGAGTATTCGGCGCTGCCGCACGGCTCGGCCACGCCGCAAGTGGTGCGTGAAGGCGCCATTCTGCTGATCGACGGCGGCTGCAGCGTGCAGGGCTACGCGTCCGACATCAGCCGTACCTTTGTTTTGGGCAAGCCCTCAGGCCCGTCCGCCGATAAAATGCGTCGCGTATTCGATATCGTTCACCAGGCACAGGCGTCGGCGCTGGCAGCGGCCAAGCCCGGCGTGGAAGCGCAATCCGTGGACGCGGCCGCGCGCCAGGTGATCGACAGCGCCGGCTTCGGGCCCAACTACGCGCACTTTACTCATCGCCTCGGTCATGGGATCGGGATGGACGGCCATGAGTGGCCCTACCTGGTGCGCGGCGACACCATCGCCCTGGCGCCCAATATGTGCTTCAGTGACGAGCCGGGAATCTACATCCGCGGGGAGTTCGGCGTCCGCCTGGAAGATGACATGCACATCACCGCCGACGGCGCCCAACTGTTCACGCCGCAGAGCCCGTCGCTGGAGCATCCCTTCGGATGAATGGTTTTCATTGTGACTAAGAAACCCACGGTGCCCCGTTTCTAGTCCGAGTGAACAGGTGACGACTCTTGCGAGCAGCATATTGCTGAGGGTGAGAAGAATCCAGCTTCATTGGCCTTACCTTTTGTCCGGGCAAGAAACGGCGTGGTGCATTATCTGGGAACTGGGATCGCGATCTTGCCACGGATCTCCAATTGGAGGACGCTGACTCTCGCAAGGCTGACTGGAGCATCGGGAGGGATGGAGAAGGAAACTCAGACTTACGTGATCGTCGTGGGCTGGAATCTTTCACTTTCGCGGCGCTGAGGCATCTAGGCCGCCGAAGAAGCGTCTCCGCATGTTGCTATTCGCGGGTATACTCGTTTTTCAGATTCTGTGAAAAGGGGAGCGTAAGCCGTCTGCTTACGTGGTAGATCGCATGCATGTCCACGGGTATATCTGCCAGTTTGACCCTGCAGATATAGATGCTGCGCTGGGTGGGCGCTACATCATCGGTCGCGAAATTGCCGTTGGTGGCCAGGGAACAGTTTTCAGGGCGACCAGAACTGCTCGGCCAGACGGCACCGCGGCAAATGACGTTGTAGCTCTGAAGCTGTACTTCGATCGCAGACAGATTCCCGTACAGCCCGAGATCACCGCGATGGAGAACGTCTCGCATCCCAACCTGGCTCGGCTGATTGAGCATGGGTATTGCGACGTGGCCGGTAGGCACACGCGGTACGTGGCGTGGGAATTTATAGAAGGACAATCCCTGAGCGTTCAGTTGAAAGGCGGACGGCTGCGGGAATCCGAGGTGCTGGCGATAGGACGCGATGTCTCGGCTGCAATTGCGGAAATTTGGTCGCGACGCGTTGTTCATGGGGACATAAAGCCCTCCAACATCATGGTGAGAAACTCCGACGACCAGATCATGTTCGGCTCAGTGGACAGCGCCGTCCTCATTGACCTCGGCGTGGCCAGAAATTTAGATCAAAACGATATTCGTACTTTAGATCGACGCGACCGTCGCTTCGCACCTAGGACTATGGGAACGTTGGGTTACTTTTCGCCGGAGCAGTTCAAGGGGGCAAAGACATTGTCGTGCGCCTCCGACGTTTTTTCCCTGGGTGTAGTAATGCTGGAATGTTTACTGGGGCGGCATCCCACGGACAGTGACCAGACCGCCATAACCGACGGCATCCGGGCGAGCGGAGGCAGGTTTGCAGCGAGCGTAGGCTTGCTTTGCGCGTTGGATATGATGCTGGCGCCACTTCCGTCGTTCAGGCCAAACCCTGCAGAACTCAGCCACCGTTTCCAAAGCCTACGGCAAACGATGCAAGCGGCCAATCCATAAGCCACCATCGCGTATTTTCCAATACCTCCTAGACTGTGGGTCAATGAAGATCGATCTGCACGGGTACCATCCACGCGATAGTCTGGGTAAAGTTTCAACCTGGAGCGCTTCGCTCCGCCAGAGACAGATAGGGCAAGCGAGTAACCTTCGGATGAACGGTTTTTCATTGTGACTAAGAAACCCATGGTGGCCCGTTCTGGACTGGTTGGCTGCGACTGTCTGCCAGAACAGGTCGGAGTGGGTGCCGGTACGAACGAGATACAGATCGTCGCCATCGACTTTGTAGATAAGGAGTCAATCAGGTTCGATGTGGGAGTCTCGAAACTGCCGCCACTCGCCGCCGAGCAGATGGTCTTTGTCGCGCGAGGGTAATGGATCGCCTGCGGAAAGAAGCGCGATCAACTCACGTAGCTTTGCCATATTCTTGCCGCGTTTTTCGGTGAGCTTCACATTGCGCCGAAATTGCGCAGTGCTTAACAGGCTACGCAAGTCTTAAGGCATTCTGCCGCGCTACTCTGGTGTTTCGCCAGCCCTCAAATTGGAAGAGGAAGTGCGGGAGCGAGGTTTCTGCGCTATATCCGGCTGTGAATGATGGCGGCGGACGTGATAGCGAAAGGCTTCAATGACATCAGTCGCCCAGCCCTCAGTATCGAATTCTCCGTCACAGGCTGAGCAGTGGAACGCATTGGGACGGCACAATCTAAATACAAGAGTTGGTTCCTCCATAGCGCTCCTAATGCAGGCCGAAACTCGACAACTTAAGTGTCCAGGTCTTTGAATAGAGCGCTGGGAGACTCGAAACGCTTCCCCTCGCGTCGGTTGGCCGCCTGCATGGCCTTCACCGTGGTGGCGTTAGGCACCTTGACGGCGAACGGCAGTGCGCTCTCAGCGGCGACCCGTACCAGTAACATGCGTACCGCGTCGGACACCGACATTCCCATGGCCGCCAGTGTTTTCGCGGCCTTCTTCTTCACTTTTTCGTCCACTCGAATGTGGACCATCGTACTGGCCATAATCAAGAAACCTCTGAGATACATTGTATCTCAATCGGATGGCTCCGCCTCGGCTTCCTCTGTCTGGAAGTGGAAAACGCTGCAACTTTCTTTGCCCGACAGTCGCCCGGCCTGCAAGGCGAACTTGCCCTCCATCGAGCACAAGACCGACTCCAGCTGTTCGCGCTTGACGTATTCGGGCGGGACCTGTTGCCAAATCTTGAAGTAACTGATCGCCAGCTGGTTGTTAGCTTTGCTTAGAGCATACGAGACCGCCTTGTCGGCGTCGGTTTGAGCGCGGAAGTCCGCCTCAGCGATCTGGCGGTCCACTTCATCGAAGCTGGCGACGGGGATAATCGCCAGATGCTTGTTCATGATGGTTCTGAGGCTCTCGACGGCGTCGGGAATGCGAAACGCCGCCTTTCGGTAAGCATCGGAAAGTCTCAACGCGGAGGGTACGTCCACGTTTTCGATCTCAGTCGGGGCGGGAACGCTGACCACGGTTCCCTGCTCTTTCGACGACATTGAAGCGCCAAGAGCGCGAGCCATGGCGGGGACGCTCACATAGGTGATCCCCTTCCGGACCATCACGTCCTGACCCGTAATTTGCTTTCCGTTGATTGTGACGTGCGTAACGGGACCTGGGGTTGAGCGGGCCGCGCCCGGCGGCTGCTGTGCGGCAACGCTCATGCCAAGCAGCACGAAACCCATCCATGCGAGGAGATGCCACCTCACATTACACCTCGTTCCTCCGGAACTCTTGCATCGGAACCGGCCAGACAATCATTAGACAGGTTCCAGGCCCGCAAAGTCAGTGATGGAGGTCACGGAGCTGACTAAAATCAAGGAATGGATGCAAGGCCGAATGGGCACAACACCCTGTATCGCGGACGGCTGGCGCCCTCGCCCACTGGACTGCTGCACATCGGCCACGCATGCACCTTCTGGACGGCCTACCGGCGCGCCGTTGAGCACGACGGGGCCCTGATCTTCCGCAACGAAGACCTCGACCCGCAACGCTCCAAGCCAGAATTTGCCCGGGCGATGATGGAAGACCTCAAGTGGCTGGGCATTCGCTGGCAGGAGGGCCCCGACATCGGCGGCCCGTTCGCGCCATATGAACAAAGCCAGCGGCGCGAGTTCTACCTGAGTGCATGGCGCAAGTTGCGGGATGGCGGATTCATCTATCCCTGCGATTGCTCGCGCAAAGATCTGGCGCTGTCAGCGGCGGCGCCGAATGAAGGCGATGATGAGCCGCTGTATCCGGGGCGCTGCCGCGAAAAGGTCGCCGAGGCGGCCCAACACGAGGCACCAGCGGGTGTGAACTGGCGATTCCGCGTGCCTGACGGCGAGATCGTGGCCTTTGACGATGGGCGGCAGGGACCACAGACTTTTATTGCCGGCAAGGACTTCGGCGATTTCGTCATTTGGCGGCGCGATGACGTGCCGGCCTATCAACTGGCGGTTGTGGTTGATGACGACGCCATGGCGATTACTGAAGTCGTGCGCGGTGCCGACCTGCTGAAGTCCACGGCGCGGCAGTTGCTGCTGCTGCGCGCGCTCGGGCTACCGGCTCCCGCTTATTACCATTGCGATCTGCTGCGCGATGAACTGGGTCTTCGACTGGCCAAGCGGCACGATGCCCTCAGCCTGCG
>CAWCSJ010000016.1:0-68002 GCA_963798185.1 uncultured Acidobacteriaceae bacterium | reverse complement strand
GGCAAGATGCCGTTCGACGGGTCGAGCTCGGGCGAGATTTGCAGCGCCATTCTGCGCGATGAGCCGCAACCGCCATCGCAGGTAAACCCGGAGGCCTCTCCACGCCTGGGAGCGGTGATCCGCAAGGCACTTGAGAAGATCGCAACCTGCCCGGACTGAAGAAGTCGGCGTCCGTGCCGAACAGGATGTGCTCGGGCATTACTTCCAGCCATGGACGCAAAATGCGCGCAAACTCTGAAGGTGAGAACATAAGCTCCAGTTCGGAGGTGTCCGCATACACATGGGGCTTTGTGATTAACGCTGTGGCGTCCCGCCGCAGTGGAAGATGTAAAGGGGGCAGATGACGATCAACCATACAGCAATTAGCTGTGCGAGGTTTCTGAGTTCTGCCCCACTGCCAATCGCAACGAACTGCTGTGCGCCGCCGAAATCATCCCCATTTCCGCGGACTAATAGCCCCCGATTTTGTTCGGAGATATCGACACCGGTGACGTACAATGTCCCAATTGTTCTGTGGGGGTGAAACTCATGTCTCTAGTGACAGCACGGATGTATCCGAGCGGGGCCTCATTGGCTTCACATCGGCTCGCCGATTACGCCATTCTGCTCAAGCTGCCATTAACCGCTTTGTTCCTTCTGACCGCGTCGGCTGGCTATTACTTGGGTTCGCGTCAGATTCGGCTTCCGTCGTACGGCTGGGGCCTGTTTTGCGCTCTGCTCGGAATAGGTTCAGTCATCGCAGGCTCAGCGGCACTGAATCAGGTCATCGAACGTGAGGCCGATGCACGCATGCTGCGTACCCAGGAACGCCCCCTGCCGAGCCATCGCATGTGGATTGGAGAAGGACTAGCAATCGGCATGGCGTGCATTATCGGGGGTACCGCATTATTATCTTTCACGACGAATGTGTTAACGGGACTGCTGAGCTTGCTCGGTGCTGCCGTTTACCTTAGCGTTTACACTCCGTTGAAAAAGCATACGCCGCTTTGCACGGCGATGGGCGCTCTTGCAGGTGCCATGCCGCCGCTGCTCGGCTGGACGGCAGCTCGCGGGCGCCTTGGATCGGAGGCTCTGGCCTTATCAGCCGTCCTCTTTCTGTGGCAATTGCCTCACTTCCACTCTATCGAGTGGCTCTACCGTACCGACTACAAGCGTGCTGGCATGCCAATGCTGCCAGTTGTGGAGGGAGGTGGACGGTGGACGGGACGCGTTGTGCTTGCATGTTCGCTGATGCTGGTTCCGGTGAGCCTGCTTCCTGTTTATTTACACATCGTAAGCCGCAGCTATAGTATCGCTGCTCTCATTCTCAGTCTGGGATTTTTGCTGCTTTCGATACGTTTCGCACGCGCACTCACTGGGGACAGCAGCAAGTCAGATAGATTCGCGCATGCGTTGTCGCGAGCCAGTACCGTGTACCTTCCCATTCTGTTTGGCTTGATGATGATTAATGCTAGGTGAAGATGTGCCAGCGCTGAGGAATGCGCCGCGACAAAAGCAAAAGCCGCATCGTTCGATGCGGCTTTTGTCACGGAATCGAGACCAATTCAAAACACGTATTGATTGGACCGCCAGACGCATCATCCCAGCGGATCCTCGACCAGATCGGGGAAACATGCCTTGAAGACGTGAATACACCACGCACTCACAATCAAAAGCATCCCTAGCCGTTATGCCAGCAAAATCGGAATGCTGGATTCACCTGATTCCAACGCATTTTCAGGGCACTTCCCGTGGCCGCAACTTCAGGGCGCATGCGGCGCTGTGACCAGTCAAGGTGTGATTGGTGAAATAGGCGTATCGACGATCGCGATACCGGGCGGAGTTGCTCGTCCAGCACATCAAAACCGAAGTGTCGCGGTGGAACGATGTGGGCGCGACGTCCCGAGGGAGAGAACCAGATTTCCGACGAAGAATCAATAGCTTACAAGTCGGCGTTTCTGTTCCATGACTGATTGCTTTTACGCACGACATCTATTCCCGGCAGACGCTCGGGACTCAGTGCAGGCTCGTACAACTAATCCCAGAACCGCCACCAACAGACATCAAATACCGAGTCTCCCATTTGACCGACACCGAATTTGAAGCTAAGAAGAGCACTGGGAACGTTCCTGGTCGCGGCGCGCCGCCAGGAACGGGAAGACACAACGGTTCGGGCTGGACGGAAACTCGTGCTTAGATAACAGGACGATCGGCTTTGCCTAGCCCACATTGCGTAGTGTGAGGCTACGCGCCCAGATTCTTGCCAAGCTGTGAACTGCGATTGAGGAGTGCTGCGAATTATGATTGGGGATCCAAAATCTATCGAAAGCGCGAGCGCGGGGCACGAACACGATCCGCTTTTGACGCCAGAACAAGTTGCCAAGAGGTTAAGTACCTCGATCGACTGGGTCTGGGATCACTCGTCCAGAAAGCTGCCCTTGCTGCCCGTGATTCGCATTGGCGACGGCCCTGGCAGAGCAGGAATTCTTCGCTACCGAGCTAGCAAAATCGAAGAATTCATCATCGAGCAAGAGCGACTCTCTGCGCTTCGGCGTAAAAACTCCGGGCGTAAAATGGCGTAGCCCACTTGTTCCCCCACAGAAACAGAGGAATGAATGGGGAAATCGCACCAGAGGGGTTGGGTTGTTCTCCGGGGCAGGAAATGGTACGGCTACTACCGGCGAACCGTCCTCGACCCAATCACAAACGAACAGAAGGTCGATGTAATTGCAATCGTTCTAGGCCCGAAGTGTGAGCTTACGAAGTTTCAGGCCCGGGAACGGTTGGAGCAGAACATAACGAAGCAAATGGGAATGGATTCGGGAAGCAGAGTCATGAACGATAGCTCTGTCACGTTCGGCTGGTTCGTGCGCAACCGGTTCTTCCCGTTGAAGGAGGCGAACTGGAAGCCAGAGACCGCAAAGGTGAAGAGGCTAATTATCCAGAAGGATCTAGTCGACGCGTTCGATGGAATTCGGCTGGAGAACTTCGACCGATTCGCCTTGCAGCTCCACCTGAACCAGTTAGCCAAAACCAGGTCAAGGGACAGGGTGCTTCAAATCAAGGCCTACGTGCGGGACATCTTTGCCGAGGCGGTCGAACAAGACTTCCTCACCAAAGACCCTGCGCGAAAAGTAACAGTCCCCTCACAGTTGCGGGACACGGACAGAACCACTCTGACCTGGGAGCAGCTGCGAAATGTACTCTTGCTCCTGGGGCTGAGGGATCGTGTCTTGCTGGAGCTCGACATGACCAATGCCTTGCGTCCCAGTGAACTGTTTGCTCTGCGATGGAGGTGCTTCAATTATGCTGAATCGAAAATGCGAGTATCCGAAACGGCATACCACGGCGTCATCAGGGACTGGGGCAAGACCAGAAAGAGTTTGGGATGGGTTCACCTGCCGAAAGAACTGGTGGAGGACCTTCGGCTGTAGAAGCAAGAGTGCCCAGATTCTTCACCCGATGCCTTCATCTTTCCCGGTGCGAAAGGTGGGTTTATGGACACCGGCAATTATCGAAAACGGGTGTTACATAAGCTGGCACGAGACCTCGGGCTGCCCAAGCTGACCTTTCAAGTGATCCGGCGCACGATTGCCACGCTGGCGCAGAAGAAGGGCACGGTCAAAGACGTTCAGGGACTGCTTCGGCATTCACGTGCCGCCACAACTACGGGACGTGTGCATGCAGGAGATCCCGGAAAGCGTTCAGGCAACGATCAACGCGATTCATGCAGAACTCAGAAAGGAGCCAGAAGCAATGCAGGCCGGCTAAACTTTCTGAGAATTTGCTACCAAATGCTACCAATCCGAGAAAGGAGGTTGTTCTAAGTTGTTGATTTTATGGTGGACCTGGCCGGGATCGAACCGGCGACCTCTTCCATGCCATGGAAGCGCGCTCCCAGCTGCGCCACAGGCCCACTCTTGCGGGAAAATAGATGCCCTCGGCGGGACATCACAAGTATTTTCTACCACTCGTATGGCTTAGTCAAACGTCGTGGTGCATAGTTACACGGGGAGAGGTACCCGGAGAGGCTGGAGCAAATGAAGGGTCTGTGAGAGGAAATGACCCAGAGACAAGCACCTTCGCGCGACTGACCGTTTTCAAAACGGCTTCTGCTTGAAAGGAATGGTCGGGGCGACTGGATTTGAACCTGACCGCGCAGAAGCAATTACGGGAAGCGGTAGGAACGCGTGATCTGCAGTAAGAGGTGAGTTGCTCGCTTTCCCAGCGAGCAGAGGCCGGTTTGCGAGCCGGCCCCCGGCGTGCGGTTGGCAAGGTTCTACTTACATCGTGAGCACCACCCGGAATTCGGCTTTCCCGCTCATCATTCGGTCGTAGGCTTCCGCCGCTTTCGCCAGCGGATACTTTTCGATCATGGCGCGTACGCCGGTCATTTCAGCAAAGCGCAGCGTATCTTCCGAATCGGTTGGTATTCCCGCCGACCATCCTTGAATGCGCTTCCTGCCGAAAATCAAACTCCCGGACTGCACCTCGATAGGGTCTTGCGACGCGCCGATGACGAGCATCGTGCCATTGTCCCCCAGGCCGTCAACCAGGGACGACATGGCTTTCCCGCTCGGCGCGGTAGCCAGGATGACGCGAGCGCCACCGAGCTTCTTCAACTCAGTCGCGGCGTCGACTGCCGTGCTGTCGATGTATACGTCCGCTCCCAGCTTCTTCGCGAGGGACGCATTGTCTGCTCCGCGCCCGATTGCCGCTACCCGGTATCCAAACTTTTTTGCGAACTGAATCCCTAGGTGACCCAGGCCGCCTATCCCCTGGACCGCGACTAGATCGCTGGGCATCCCACCATTTCGGCGCAGGGCGTTGAACGTTGTAATTCCGGCGCACATGAGCGGAGCGGCTTCCGCGGGATCGAGCGATTCCGGCATGTGGGCTAGCGCTTCGACGGGTGCAACCATATATTCCTGGTAGCCACCGTCATAGGTGATCCCGCAGATGATGACGCTCGCACAGTTCGCGAAATCGCCTCGTCTGCAGGCCGGACAGGTATTGTCCCGGCCGCCAAACCAGCCCACGCCAACGCGCTCGCCTTTCTTCCACTCTTTTACACCGGCGCCAACCTCATCGATGACGCCGGCGACCTCGTGTCCGGGAACGCGAGGATACGAGATGCCAGGGAAGATCCCTTCTTTGGTAAGGACATCGCTGTGACACACTCCGCAGGCTTCGACACGAATCCTGACCTGCCCAGGGCCGGGCTGAGGAATTTCGCGCTCCACGATTTCGAAGTCTGCTCCCGCTTTAGGCACTTGAACCGCTTTCATCTTTGCCACTTTGTCGTTCCTTTCGTTAGCGATTGCTGTGTTGGTATCGGTGACCGAGAGACGGGAACATCGACCGCCCCGGCCGCATGATCGTGTGTATTGCGTGACCCCGTCTACCTGAAAGTCATTGGCGTTAGGAGAGCACCCGAATTGGATGACGAGAGCGAAAAAAGGGAGCGGGGCCGGGACGCACCTCCCGCGGCATGCATTGTTGCGAAGGGCGGGTGGTCCAGGCAAGCACTTTGCTAAGGAAATGAACAATGGGTACCCATCCAACCTTCTTTTGGTTGGGTGGGGATTTTGACTTCATTGGCCGACGTAGAGAGAGCGGCCAGGTTTGTACATTCGCAGGAGCAAAATTTGGTCGGGGCGACTGGATTTGAACCAGCGACCCCCTGCGCCCAAGGCAGGTGCGCTACCAGGCTGCGCTACGCCCCGACTTTACTGCTTCACTGATTCTAAATCACTTCAACCAAAGGAACCACGGAGCGATGCCGCTTTCGGTGCAGACTCCGCCAAAACTGTGTCAAAACTGTCCGTTGACCCTCGGTGTCTTGCAAGCGACGAGAGCCCACTCGCCGCTGCGTTTGCGGTACTTACCAGTTTGTGCCAACGTGTCGTCAACCTCGATCTCGGCTCCAAGCAGATTTTCCATTGATTCCACATGCGATGCCAAAGCGTATGGAGGGTGGCTGGATCCGGCCAGAACTCGATGTTGCGACGCACGTCGCGGCATAGACGCTTCTCCGCTGGACTTACAGTCCCGCCCCTGCTGAAGCAGGGGCCTCCCACCAAAAAGCGTTCTCGAGAGTTTTCCGCAGCCTGTGAAAGGCATGCTCCACCCTTCGCTTATCCACCCGATGTGAAACTTTCAGGCAACGCGATAAGATAAAATCGTCACCCCAGGGAGGACCGATGTCGGCCATTGTTCTCGACGGCAGCAGGATCGCGGCACAAATTAGAAGCGAAGTCGGCGAAGAAGTGAAAGAGCTGACCGCTGCCGGACTTCGTCCCGGTTTGGCGGTGGTGCTGGCGGGCCACAATCCGGCGTCGGAAATTTACGTTCGCAACAAAGTAAAGGCCTGCGAGCAGCTTGGCATCTACAGCGAGAAGCACACGCCGCCCGACGACGTCACCACCGACGAACTCCTGGCACTGGTGCAAGACCTGAACCGTCGCGATGAGATCGACGGCATCCTGGTGCAGTTGCCGCTGCCTCCGCAGGTGGACGCCAAGAAGGTGCTGCTGGCGGTGTCGCCGGAGAAAGACGTGGACGGATTTCATCCCATGAACGTCGGCTATCTCTCGACCCAGCGCCCGGGACTGGTACCGTGTACGCCGGCCGGCATCATCGAAATTCTGAAGCGCAGCGGGATTGCCATCGCGGGCGCCGAAGCCGTGGTTGTCGGCCGTAGCGACATTGTCGGCAAGCCAGTGGCGATGCTGCTGCTCAACGGCAATGCCACGGTCACGGTGTGCCATTCCAAGACGCGCAACCTGCCGGCGGTCTGTCGCCGCGGCGACATTCTGGTGGCTGCCATCGGCAAGGCTGGAATGATTACCCCCGACTTCGTGAAGCCGGGCGCGACTGTGATCGATGTTGGCATGAACACGGTCAGCGATCCCGGGGAGTTCAAGCAGTTCTTCGCCGGCAACGAGAAGCGCGAACGCGACTTCGCGGCGAAAGGTTCAACTCTGATGGGCGATGTTCATCCCACAGTTGCCGAGGTTGCGGGCGCGATGACTCCCGTGCCCGGCGGCGTGGGACCGCTTACCATCGCCATGCTGATGAGCAATACCGTGAAGGCCGCCAAATTGCGGCGGGGAAATGCAGTCGGGGCGCTGGCGACGCGTTAAACGCAGACGCGCAGAAACAACTGTATATACTGCATCAAAGCTAAAACAGATTGGCAACGGTGGACATGCTTGCAGGGTTCGCGGAAAACACGCAGATAGCCGTGAACTCGAGTTCGTGGTCGAAGCCCCCGCATTTATGGGGGCGGAGAAGGATTTTCGGTGGGAGCCCCCGCATTTATGCGGGGGAAGGAGCGCTTTAGCGCTCCGGGAAACGTAGTCGATTTCGATCATGCGCTTTAGCGCTGGAAATCCCGGGGCTAAAGCCCATTTCAGAAAATCGACCGCCTTCTCGCTGGACTAAAGTCCAGCTACCTCCTGCTAAAGCAGGAGGCTCCCACCAAAATCGTCCGCCAAAGTTTGGCCGTTTTCTAACTTCTCCATGATGCGTACACGCCTATGTTGCGCGTAGGACTGACGGGCGGCATCGCCTGCGGCAAATCGTCCATTGCGGCCATGCTGGTCCAGCGCGGCGCACATTTTTTGCAAGCTGACGGACTCGCGCATCAGCTCTACGAGCCAGGCACTGCCACCTACGACAAGGTGGTTAGCAGCTTCGGGCGCGGGATCCTCAATGAAGATGGGTCCATCAATCGCAGCAAGCTCGCCGACGTGGTCTTCCCCAGCCGCATCGCCGAGCTGAACGCCATCGTGCATCCCGAGGTGGTGAAGCGCCAGAATAGCTGGATGTCAGAAATCGAGCAGGACGATCCCCATGGCGTCGCGGTGGTCGAGGCCGCGCTGCTGATCGAGGCGGGCGCTGACAAGGACTTTGACAAGGTCATCGTCGTGACCTGCGACTTCGAGCAGAAGGTGGAACGCTTCGCACGGCGCAGTAGTGTCTCGCCGCTGGCGGCGCGCACCGAAGTCGAGCGCCGCAGCGCTTCGCAGCTCTCCGATCACGGGAAAGCTCGGCACGCGGATTTCATCATCGACAATTCCCGTTCGACCGAAGACACGGAGCGGCAGGTCGAGCGCATCTGGGGCGAATTGCAGCGCCTCGCGTCCGGCAACTGACAACTGCCTTTTGTCCACTGATACACTTTTACCGGTTAGTCGTCTAACTCCACAAAACACTATGAGATTCGCAAGACCGTTTTTTCTCGGACTCATTCTGGCTGGCGCCTTCTACTGGTTCACCACCCATCACAGCGGCGTCGGCGTCACGCCGGCAGACCTCATCTCCCGCCCCACGCATGTCGAACTCAGTGAAGCGGCCGGTCCCGAGACCCTCGACGCCGACGAGCGCAATAATATTGATGTCTATCACAAGGCCATTCCATCGGTCGTCAACATCACCTCGAAGACCATGGGCTACGACTTCTTCTACGGGCCGGTGCCCGAGGAAGGCCAGGGCTCGGGTTTCATCATCGACAAAGATGGACACGTCCTCACCAACTACCACGTGGTGGGCAATGCCACGCAGGTGGAAGTGACGCTGCACAACAAGAAAACCTACAAGGCGCAGGTGATCGGGCGCGACCGCGCCCATGACCTGGCGGTGGTGAAAATCGACGCGCCCGGCGTGGTTCCGGCCGTGCTCGGCGATTCCAAGAACCTGCAAGTCGGCCAGAAAACCTTCGCCATCGGAAATCCGTTTGGACTGGCGGGAACCATGACGCGCGGCATCATCAGTTCGTTGCGCCCCATCCGCAATCCCAATGGTTCGAACATCGAAGAAGCCATCCAGACCGATGCGGCGATCAATCCCGGCAACTCGGGCGGCCCGTTGTTGAACTCGCACGGCGAAGTCATCGGCATCAACAGCATGATTGCCACCGGCGGGTCGAACCAGAGCGCGGGCATCGGTTTTGCCATTCCCATCAACGTGGCCAAGGCTGTGCTCAACGACCTGATTACGCTGGGCACGGTGCGGCGGCCTTCCCTGGGGATCAGCACGCTGCCGATTGGGCCGGAGTTGGCGCAGGAGATGGACCTGCCCGCCGATTACGGCATGCTCATCATTCAAGCCATTCCCGGTGGCGCCGCCGACCAGGCGGGTTTGCGCGGCGGCAACCAGCGGGCGTATCTGGGTAACCGGCCGATCATGATTGGTGGCGATTTGATTGTTGCCATCAACGGCGAGCCCATCGGCGAGCAGCAGGACCTGGCCAACGCAATGAATAAGCATCGCGCCGGCGACACTGTCACCGTGACCATCTATCGCGCCAAGCGCAAGATGGAGGTGAAGGTGGTTCTCGGCGAGACCAGAGAACCCTCGTAGGGATGACTTTGGGTGCCCCAACTTTTTGCCGCTTTTGCGAAAGGGTAGAAACAAAAAATCTCGGGGCGGAATCATTCCCGAAAAGAAACTCTACTTTTTCGCGTGACTACCTTTCGCATGATTGCTCCATTCGCAACTGGTCGGCTATAGTTCTAAGGTCATGTACGACGACTTCCAAGCTGCCGATCGTTGGACCGGCGAGCCCGTGCACTGCGCGTATCAGGCGCTGATTGTTGCCATCGCGACTCGTCACGCGGATGCGGTTGACATAAAATTTCTGGTCGGCGACCGTGCGGTTTGGATTGCGCTTCCTCACCCGGCGTGGGTCGAGTACCATCGGCAGACGGGCAAGGTCATCACCGATCCCATGGCGGTGCAGATTGCCGGCCATTACTTGAAATGGGCCATCGAATCGGGTGAAGATAACGGTCGCGAGATGTACAGCCTAACCGTGCAGGAAACACTCGATCATCTGCAGGTCATTGTGGAAAAGGCCGAACAACTTGTAGGCCGCTGATGCATCGTTTGAGGATTCAATGACGTGCCATGATTTTGCCTAGCACCCGACGTTGTCATTACGAGCGAAGCGAGGAATCTGCTTTTGTTTGCGGTTGAAACGACCGCCATGGGAAAACAGTAGATCCCTAACGGCCTAAAGGCCGTTCGTGATGACAATTCGGGAATCCAAACCCGGACTTCACCTATGGCATCTCTATAATTTCTATTTCGCTTCGGTCTTAGGAGCCCTTTCATGTCCTCCGTTCTGCAAACTCCCGAAGTATCGCAACTGCTGGGAGGAGACAATGTGCACCGCAATTTGTCTCCGGCCCTGCTGGTGGAAATTGCTCTTCGCCGCGGCGAGGCGGAGCTGGCGGCGCGCGGCTCGCTGGTGGCCGGGACCGGCAAACGCACCGGCCGCTCTCCCAAAGATAAGTTCACCATCCAGGACGCGGTCACCGAGAACAAAGTCGCCTGGGGCTCGCAGAA
This sequence comes from uncultured Acidobacteriaceae bacterium, assembly GCA_963798185.1. GTDB lineage: Bacteria > Acidobacteriota > Terriglobia > Terriglobales > Acidobacteriaceae > Bog-257. The sequence continues at coordinate 57,670 of CAWCSJ010000016.1, read as the reverse complement.
CCAGCCCTTCGCGTCCGATAAGTTTGACGCGCTCTATGAGAGGGTGCTCGACTATCTGAAGGGCAAGGAGCTTTTCGTCCAGGACCTGTTTTCTGGCGCCGATCCGAAATACCGGCTGCCCATTCAGGTGATCAACGAATATGCCTGGCACAACCTTTTTGTGCGGCAATTATTTATTCGCCCTACCGCGGACGAGCTGAAGACGCACCGGCCCGAATTCACCATTGTCGCCGCCCCTGGCTTTAAGGCCGATCCCCAACGCGACGGCACCAACTCCGAAGTCTTTATCCTGATCAATTTCAGCAAGAAAATCGCGCTCATCGGCGGCACCGAATATGCCGGCGAAATGAAGAAATCAATTTTCGGCGTGATGAATTTCATCCTGCCGGAACGCAATGTATTTCCCATGCATTGTTCGGCCAACATTGGCGACGATGGCGTGACCGCGCTGTTTTTTGGATTGTCGGGCACCGGCAAGACAACGCTGTCGGCCGATCCCACCCGCCGGCTCATCGGCGATGACGAGCACGGCTGGAGCGCGACCGGCGTCTTCAACTTCGAGGGCGGCTGCTACGCCAAATGCATTCGGCTGTCGGCAGAGAACGAGCCGCAAATTTACAACGCGCTCCACTTCGGCTCGGTGCTGGAAAATGTGGTGCTCGATCCGGTGACGCGCATTCCTGATTACGACGACGACACCCAGACCGAAAACACTCGCGCGGCCTATCCCATCGAGTTCATCGAGGATGCCGTCATCCCCGGCGTTGGCGGGCATCCCAAGAACCTGGTTTTCCTCACGGCCGACGCGTTCGGCGTGCTGCCTCCGATTTCCCGGCTAACCCCCGAGCAGGCGATGTATCACTTCATGTCGGGTTACACGGCCAAGGTTGCGGGCACCGAAGCAGGCGTGACCGAGCCCCAGGCAACCTTCTCCACCTGCTTCGGCGCGCCGTTCATGCCGCTGCGGCCGAAAGTTTACGCCGCGATGCTGGGCCGCCGCTTGCGCGAGCACAACGCCCAATGCTGGCTGGTGAATACCGGCTGGCACGGTGGAGGGTTTGGCGTTGGCAAGCGCATGAGCCTGCCCTACACGCGCGCCATGGTCGATGCCCTGGTCGAGGGCAAACTGGCGGAGGTTGAGTACGAGATTGAGCCGGCATTCGGATTGAGCATCCCGAAATCGTGTCCTGGAGTTCCAGCGGAGCTGCTGAATCCACGCAATTCCTGGAAAGACAAGGCCGCCTACGACCAGAGGGCCGCCGATCTGTCGGCCCGCTTCGCCAAGAACTTCGAGCAGTTCGACGCGCCGCCCGAGGTGAAGGCGGCTGGCCCGAAGCCCGTGCCGGCGAAATAGTCCCGACGGAGCTCTGGTTCTCCGTCAGAAGAATGAGGAAACTGACATGGTCAAATTAGCGCTGCTGGTGCGCCTGGAAGCGAAGCCCGGCAAAGAGGAAGAAGTGGCGGAGTTCCTACGCGGGGCGCTGCCTCTGGCTGAAGCAGAACCGGCCACCACCGTGTGGTTCGCCCTGCGCATCGGAAAGTCCACCTTCGGCGTCTTCGATGCGTTCGCCGATGAGGCCGGAAGACAGGCGCACCTCTCGGGAAAAATTGCAGCCGCATTAATGGCCAAGGCCGGCGAGCTTTTTTCGACTGCTCCCGTGATTGAAAAGGTCGATTTGTTGGCGGCCAAGCTGAAGCAGTAGATCGCACGCGGCGTCGTTGTCGAAGCAGTCGCCGCAGCCATGACCGCGGTTCCTCACGGCCTCTTGACCTGCTGCAGTCCCAGCACTTTGCCTGAACCGTCGAACCACACCACCTCATACTGCGGATTGAAGATGGAATAGTAGTACCGGTAAACGTATTCGTCGGCGCAGCCGGTAGGCACGGCGGTGAGAGAGCCGCACGGACCCTGGCTGCTGGGATCGCCGAGCAGTTCCCGCACCACCTCGTTGGCATCGCCCAGATTGACCTCGAGCGAGTTTTTGCGCAGCTCATTGTCGTGGTGATAGGCCCAGAAGAGTGCGCCAACGATGGCTAGAGCGATAACGATAAAAACAACGCGGGTCGTCATGAGGAAGTTTCGAGTTTCGAGTTTCAAGTTGTAAGTTTTTTCAGGTTCAACCCATCCGATCCCAATAGCGCTTTGTCATCACGAGCGCCTGGGGTTAGCGCGAGGGATCTGCTTTTTGCCGTTCGCCGCCACCATCCGACTCATCTTGCTCGCAACTCGAAACTTGAAACTTTCTCCTATTCACTGACTACCAGTTTCGCGCCCTTGGGCAGATAGCCCTTTCGCCGGAACCAATCCTCCATCGCGCTCTGCAGGCGCTCTAAAGGGACGCGCGCGCCGATCTCCATTTCCCCGTCGCCGGCCGGAATTGTATCGTCAAACACCTGGTCATTGGTGAAGTTGCGCATGCTGAAACTGTCGAGCCACTTCAGCGGACACGCATGCCGCTGGCCGGCTTCTTCGTATTCGACACGGATCTTGCGGGCGAACATGGAAACAGTTTCCAGTTTCTGGTTTCAAGTTTCAAGTCGCAAAACAGTTTCGAGTGTAAGAAACAGTTTCGAGTTTCAAGGTTCGAGCCCACGAGTGAAGGTTGGAGACTCCAAGAGCACATTCCTCGCGCCAACCCCGGGAGCTCGTAATGATAATTTCACAAATGCAAATCCTGTCTTTCAAGTCAAGACTCAACCATCCAACTTGTACCTTGAAACTCTCAAAATTCAAGCCACTTTAAACTTGAAACTCGAAACTTGAAACTTGAAACTGGCTGTAAACTCTTCTTATGCCCTCATTCCCTCCGGTTGACGAGCAGCTCGCCTACCTGCGCAAGGGCGCGGCAGAGATCATCCGCGAGAGCGACCTGCGCGAGCGCCTCGAGAAATCTCTCGCCACCGGCAAACCTATGCGGGTGAAGGCCGGCTTCGATCCGACCGCGCCCGACCTGCACCTGGGCCACACCGTGCTCATGCGCAAGCTCAAACACTTCCAGGACATGGGCCACACTGTCATTTTCCTCATCGGCGACTTCACCGGGCTCATCGGCGATCCCACGGGGCGGTCGGCCACGCGGCCGCCGCTGTCGCGCGAGCAGATCGACCAGAACGCCGAGACCTACAAGGCACAGGTCTTCAAGATCCTCGACCGCGACAAGACCGAAGTTCGCTTCAACAGCGAGTGGCTGGGCAAGCTGGGCTTCGAAGGCTTTATCCGCCTGGCGGCCAAGTTCACCATCTCGCAGATGCTGGAGCGCGAAGACTTCCACAAGCGTTTCAACGAAGAAAAGCCCATCGCCATGCACGAACTGCTGTATCCCATCGCGCAAGGCTACGACTCGGTGGCGCTCGAGGCCGACGTCGAACTCGGAGGCACCGACCAGAAATTCAACCTGCTGATGGGCCGCGAGCTGCAACGCCATTACAGCCAGCCGCCGCAGATTGTGCTGACCACGCCGCTGCTGGAGGGCACCGATGGTGTGCAGAAAATGTCGAAGTCGTACGGCAATTACATCGGCATCACCGAAGCGCCGCAGGAAATGTTCGGCAAAGTGATGTCGATCTCCGATGACCTGATGTGGCGTTACTACGAGCTGGTCACCGACGTGAGCCTGGCCGAGATCGAGCGCATGAAGCAGCAGGTTGCCGGCGGCGAGGCGCACCCCATGAAGCTGAAGCAGGAGCTGGGCAAGCGCATCGTTGCCGACTTCCACTCGCGCGAGGCGGCCGACCAGGCTGCGCAAGACTGGTCGCGCATGTTTCAGAAGGACGAGACGCCCGAGGACCTGCCCGTCATCTCAGTGCGCTCCGAAGAAGTTGCCGCGCCCAATGCATCAACCACCGACGGCCGCGTACAAGTGAAGCTAGACAAGCTGCTGGCGCGGACCGGGCTGGCGACGTCGGTCACCGACGGCCTGCGCAAAGTGAAACAGAGCGCGGTCAGAGTGGATGGCGAACTCAAGACCGAGTTGGTCGTCGCCGTAAAACTGGGAGCGGAGTTCACGCTGCGCGCGGGAAAGAAAATGGTGAAGGTCAGCGTGCAGGGCTGAACTGGTCGCACGAACGAAAACTACTCAAGCTTATGCGGCGGGGAGTGCGGTTCCTGACCACACGTGCAGGTTTCTAGAGTCGAGGTCAGGACCTCAACAAAAGCGCCGCAGCGCGGGCAGATCAACATTAGCTTTGATGGCCCGCGGAGGGACGGACCCACCATCAGCTCGCTGAAAAACTTCCCCTCATTTTCGTTGCGCGGTACCAGATGAAAAGGAGTCAAACAGTCCAGGTTGTAACAGTAAGTCAGCAATGCGGCTTCTGAGATTTTCCAGTCGTTTGAAGAGGCGGCCATTTTCTTTCTTCACCTCGAAGCAGAATACTCTCACGTCCCTGCGCTCTGGCGTTAGGGAAATCGCAATTCGGCTGGCCTAAATGTGCCGCAAACATTAACCCGCAAACCGTGGCAGGCAGGCAGTTTGGCCCAGATCAGGAATTCTCACACCGGATTTTCGACCACAGAATTTGCGTTTAAACGCCCGTAGGGCGACGCTTGGTCGTCCGGAGGTACTTTGGTGTCACCTGCCACGTCAAAGGCTCGCCTTTGGCCTCCAGACGCATTCTAGATGCATCCTGTGATGTGGCCTTATAGTGGTATTTACCTCTGCCACTTAAATCATGATGATAACCGAGACTTTTATAGCACTTAAGTTTTAGTAAGAGCGCTGAAAAGCCCCCAAGCCTTCCGGCCATCGTCTCGGATTACGGGTGACGATGCAGAACGTGCGTGGCGATGTCGGGCCAGAACTCGCGAAAGACATTGGTGAGGGCGTCGCGCCCAAGGGCGAACGCGTACTTAGCGGCGAGGCTCTCGCCGTTGTGGCTGCTGGGATAATAAGTGGTCGAAATACCCTGAGCGATGCCGCGGCCGGCCAACTCCGAAATATTGAAGCTGTTGTGCCCGTGATAGTTCGGCGTTATGAAGATGCGAGATGCAGCATAAACCCCGCGCTTCCAGAATCCGCCTTCGCCCTTGGCATAGTAACGCTCGTCCTGATGAAAAATGGTGGGCAGGACAAAAATCACCCAGTAGTTGCCATCCGTTTTATCGGCAAGACCCCGCCAGTAGTACTGCCCGAAGCCGCCTATGCCTTTGCCTAGTTTCGGGTGGGCATCTGTTCCCTCCGCCAGGGCGGACGTGATGCCCACAAAGATGAACGACGAGTAGTCGAAGCTGTTCTGGGTGGCAATCTTGAAGCTCTGCTTGGGTGTGGGCGGCGGCGGAATTGCGCCCGCACTAACCGCGCGAAAATTGGGCATGACGCCGAGGATCCGCTTGGGTTGCTGTTTCGAGGCGGGGACCGCCGACTGGTCTTGAGCGGTCCCGCTTGGCGCTGATGGGTCGGTGCTCGCGGGGGCCGTTTGCTGTGGATTTTCGCTTTGCGCGTTCTGCGGAGTTGCCGTGGTTGAGTTGGTTTGCTGGGCAAAGCTGGCGATCCACGAACTGCCAATGACGACAGCAACTGAAATACGGGTTAGAAGGGTCATAGGGCAAAAAAACTGCTAACGCCCACGTTCGGCATCAACAGCCTATTGGTAAGTTATTAGATGCTTGGCGTCGATGGATGCCGCGACATTGCGATGGCGAATACGTGCGCCGGTTTCTGAACGCCTGCCACCTGCACGCGGATTTCACATGCCGACGGGTTGTTTGTCACCGCCCGCCGCAGCGTCCAGAATCTCCACGCTGGAGGTGATGGCGATCGCGGCAATCAGCGAGCGATATACCGGGCAGCGCTGCGCATACACACCGTGCACGCGCTCAACGATCTCGCGGACCGCGGCAGGGTCGTCCGCGCGCAAAGTATGGGTCACATGCACACGCTTGATGACCAGCACACCGCCGTCGTCCTCGACTTCACCGCGCACTTCGCAACTCAGGCGGCCGTCTTTCGCATCGATTTTGCGCGCATCCAGCGCGCCGGCAAAGGTGCCGAGCATTCAACCGCCGAGCGCGGCGACGACGTAGTCGATGGTGGCGGCATGGGGCTCGGGCAGGCGGCTCTCGTCGATACCGTAATGTTTGGCGATCCCGCCGTGCACGCTAAACATGATGGGCTGCGGCTCTCCAGGCAGGTAGGCACGGCGCAGCGGGCCTTTGATGCGCTCGATGCGCACGTTGGATGTGTAGGCGACTTCCGGCATGGTTGCCTCCAGTGTGCAGAGAACATTCTACGCGGATGCGACCCGCTTACGACCGTCAATCGGTCGTCGTGATCTCGCCAGCGCGCATGGCCTGCTTCAGGCGAAGCCGCTCCTGCGCTAACTGCGCCTTCGACATCACGTCCGGCCGCGACTCCAGCTCTTTGACTTTTCGCTGCAGTTGTTCCAGGTCGCGCTGTCCATTCCGCTTGCGCAACGATCGGATTGCGCTCTCCAGCAGTTCGGGCGTCAGCTCTTCGTGTTCATCCATCAGCACGGTCGCCAGCAGGCTGCGAGCGTCATCTTCCAGCGGCAGCGACATTGGATCGAGCCCTTGCTCCTGTGCGCTCAAGAGAGAATCAATGAGAGCCTCGCCCGCCGACCCGGCATGCAATCGCTCGCGCGACAGCGCAAAATGTGCCTGTCGCGCCGGCTCGAAGTCCGGGTCCTGCCCATCGCGGCTGCTCACCGGACTACCCGACAGCTCCTGGCTGGCCAGCGCGCGAATCAAAACCCGCTCGGCGTCCGCCAGCGCCATGACACCGGGAGCGCTCACCCGCGACGCGGAACGCGCCCCCGCGGCGTGGCGCAGCTCCTGCCGCAGCACCGCCGATTCGATTCCCAGCCGATGCGAAATTTCATTCGCCCACTCGTCGCGCACAATGCGGCTGGGCACGCGCTGAATGTGCGGCAGCAGATAATTCAGCGCCTTCACTTTGCCCTCAGGAGTACGCGCGGGGAACAACGCACGCGAGCGCTCGATCAGGTAATCGAAATATTTCTGCGAGTGACGAAGCGCCTCGTCGTAAGCGGCCTTCCCTTTGCGCCGAATGAACAGGTCGGGATCAAAACCAGTCTCAAGAGTGAGGACCTTGATCTGGAACTCTTCGCTCACCAGCAGCGCCAGCGAGCGTTCGGCCGCCGCCGCGCCGGCGGTGTCGGGATCAAAATTCACCACGATGTTCTTGCTGAAGCGCGCCAGCAGCCGCGCCTGCAACTCGGTGAAGGCCGTGCCCGAGCTGGCGATCACGTTCTTGTTGCCCGCCGTGTACACCGAGATGCAATCCATCTGGCCTTCGACCAGGATGGCGTATTCCAGCTTGCGAATCGCTTCCTTGGCTTTGTCGAGATTGAACAGCACGCGCGACTTCGAGTAGATCGGCGTCTCTGGCGAGTTCAGATACTTGGGCCCGGCCTTCTCGTCGCTCGCCAGCGTGCGGCCGGTGAAGGCGATGACTTTCCCCGATTCGTTGGTGATGGGGAACATCACGCGATTGCGAAAGCGGGAATAAATAGTTGCCAGTTGCCGGTTGTCAGTTGCCGGTGGAACGCCTGGGTTGGAGCCCTCCGGCAACTGACTACTGGCAACTGACAACTGTTCTTTGTCCTTCCACGAGAACAGACCGGACTCGCGCAGCAGCGCTTCGTTGTATTGCCCGCGCAACGCGTCGCGCAACAGGAAGCCGGAATCGGGCGCGTAGCCCATGCGAAATTCGGCGATGATCTCAGGACTGATTCCTCGCGAAGCTAGATACTCGCGCGCGTGGGTGGCTTCGGGCCGGCGCAATTGCTCCTGAAAAAACTTGCAGGCGCGCTCGTGAATCTCGATCAGGCCGACGCGCATGCCGGCCTGGCGCTCCTCTTCCGGGGAGGAGTAGCTCATCTTCGGAAGCGGGATCTTGAGTTTTTCAGCGATCAGGCGGACAGATTCCGGGAAGGTGATGTTCTCAATCTTCTGCACGAAGCTGAAGACATCGCCGGAGGCTCCGCAACCGAAGCAATGAAAGAATTGCCGCGTGGCATGCACCGAGAACGACGGGGTTTTTTCCTGATGAAAGGGGCACAGGCCCTGAAAATTTTGCGCGCCGCTTTTGCGCAGGCTCATGTACTCGCCCACAATGCGGACGATGTCGGCCTGCTGCTTTACGGTGTAGGCAAAATCTCCGGGGTTGGCCATACAGTACTAGTGTGCAGGAAAGAGTGGAACCAAGTGAGGCAAAATCGCCTCACAACTGTGGAAATGTTGTGAGAAAGGGTAACCGCTTGTTGAATCCGGTGCAAAAGACGGGTGTGCAGGACTCCTCGACTTCGCTCACGATGTGAGTCCGCGAAGCGGACGCAATAGTCTAGCCCAGCGTGAAACGCTGGGTACGCGGCGTTTTCTTAAAATGTGAGCCCCGTAGGGGCGGCACGGCCTCGCGTGCGCGCGGTCACTGACGATCGCGCCTATAACGAATAGGCTCGTCGAATGTCGCATACATACTCCCACAATCTCATGCACTGCGTATTCAGCACGAAGGACCGCCTTGACCTGATCCGCAAACCCGATGAACTGTGGCGATACCTCGCTGTCCTGGCGCATGCGAAGAGCATCCACGTTGTGGCGGCGGGGCGGCACATCCAATCATGTACATGTACTCATCTTGTTGCCGCAGACGATGACGCTGGCCAAAGCCATGCAGGAATTGAAGGCAAATACATCGCGATGGCTGCGCCAGACGTCGAGCAAATTTCAGTGGCAGGAGGGATACGGCGCGTTTAGCGTCAGCCAGTCACAAAGGGGAACGGTGGTCAAATACATCGCGGATCAGGCAGAGCATCATCGCACACGAAGTTTCGAGCAGGAGTTCATTGCGTTGTTGCAACGATCTGGAATTCAGTACGACCCGCAGTTTGTTTTTGGATAAGAGGCGTGTCGTGCCTACGGCACTCCCGGATCAATACCACACCTTACCCAGCGCTTCGCGCTGGGCTAGACTATTTCGCCCCGCGTTGCGGGGCTCAGAGCGGAACGGATAACGCGTTCGAGGCACATTAAACACTGCGGCTAGCGATGCCTTCTTCGACGTCCTTCATGAATCCCTCGTCCAGCGTAGCCGTGGATCCGCAAGGCTGATTTGATCAATGATGCGAGTCCGCAAAGCGGACGTCATAATCTAGCCCAGCGTGTAACGCTGGGTGCGCGCCGTTGTTTGACAGGTGAGCCCCGTAGGGGCGGCAGCCGGTTGTGCGCGACACATGTCCGCCGCTTTGCGGGGCTCGCTAGGTTACTCGCCTATCCGGTTGCGCCCATCAGCATGATCGGCGAGGTCGGCTTGTCAGAGCCTTCTTCGTTCTCAAGGGTGACGGCGAATGCCTTGGCTTCGACCCCGACGGGCATCTTGTGGTCCATCATCATGGCGTTACCATGCTCATCGGGCTTGAAAACTCCGGCAGGCATGGGCGCGCCTTTGGCGGGGATGATCCACAACTCGTAAGCCTTGCCCGGCGGTGCCGGAGCAAGATTGCTCGCCATGAACATCATGCGGTTCCGCGAAGAGCTGAAGATCGCGGTGCCAGTCGGCTGCTTGGGCGAGTTCTGCGGGTTCAGCGACACGTGAACCGCGTCGGGCGCGGTGAGCAGTGTCAACTCTTCATTCAGGCGGTCGAGTTGGATCGCCTGGTCCCGATTGTGTCCGGCCAACTCGGCGAGTTGATCTTTGATGCGGCCGTTGCTGCGCCACAGTCCAGCGAGCGCAAACAGCAGCACCAGCGCAGCGAGTGCGGGCACCCATCCCCAGGCAAACCCACGCCGCGGAACTTGCGGCGTCACCGTCGAGGAAACCCCGCGCGGTTCAGCGGCGATGGCCCGCAGCAAACGATCTTTGCTGCGCGCCGGCGGTTGCGGCCCGCTGCTCGACAAGCCCAGCAATCCGAGATCGCCGCGCAACGCCTGCAATTCGCGGCGGCACGCGGCGCAGGTGTCCAGATGGCTTTCCAGTTCCTGGCGCTCGCTGCCGGTCAGCTCATCCAGCGCGTAGAGCGCCAGGTCTTCCGCGAATTGATCGTGTGTCTTCATCAAGAACCCGGGGCTAAAGCCCCGTTCAATTATGCCGCCCGGCACGCGGGCCTAAAGGCCCGCACTACCCGAACTGACCAGTCCCGCACTACCCGAACTGACCAGTCCCGCACTACCCGCTGATCAGGCCCTCTCTACCTCGAACTAACCAGACCCGAACTCACGCAAACTTGGCGCGCAATTGCTGCAGGCCGCTGCGAATGCGCGTCTTAATGGTACCCAATGGCTCGCCGGTTTTCTCGGCGATTTCCGTGTGGGTCAGTCCCTGGAAAAATGCCAGCTCCATGGCCTGACGCTGTTCCGGACTCATCCCCTCGAGCGCGGCGCGCACTTTCTCGATCAGCAGCGCCCGCTCAGTCTCGTCCCGCAGATCGGGACCGCCGGCAATGACGCAATCCTCGATGTCGGTTTCCGGGCGCCGCTTGCGCAGACGGTCGATCGAACGATGGCGGGCGATAACCGCCAGCCACGCGGCCAGGCTTCCCCGGCTGGCGTCGAAGGCGTCGGGATTGCGCCAGAGCTGCAGAAAAACGTCTTGCAGCACATCCTCGGCGGCGCCGGCATCCTGAAGCACGCGCAAAGCCACCGCGTAAACCACCTTGGAATACCGGTCATAAAGCTCCGACATCGCCTGCTGGTCTCCGGCGCGGATGCGCGCCACCAGCCGCATCTCGTCCCCCGGATCGCGAGTCAGCGGGCTTTTTTCGATCGGTTCCATAGGTTAATACGTTCCCAAAGGGCCGGGCAGATGTTCCTTCCGGACGATCCCCAGCATCCGTGCCCAGCGGGTATCGCGATATCTTATCGAAACCAACCGGCAACTGACGACTGGCAACTGACTATTGTTTCCGCCGCGCCTGCATTTCGTGCAGTATTTCCGCACGCGCACTCTTGGGCAAAATGCTGCGGATGGCCGGAAAGATCGCCTCTTCTTCCATCTGCAGATGGGCGCGAAATGTTTCCTCCAGCGCCTTGGTGATGGAGCACATCTCGCCGCCAACCTCAGCCAGCGTATCGGGATTATTTCTTACCAGCACCAGCAGAGGCAGCAAGCGTTCCAGCAGTTCGTCGATTGCCAGGTGCTGGTCGGCCATGGCCAGCAGCGCATGGCGCAGTGGTTCGTCTGCGACAGCTCGCAGACGCGGTTGCAGGCCCTGCTCCTCATCGGCCTCGTGCAAGGGCAGTGAGACGCTGTAGTAGCGGTGGACCGCCGCCGCAGCCTTTTCGATTTCTTCGCTGGTTGCGCCCTGCGCATGCGCCAGCTTGATGGCCACGCCGGTGAAGTGACGAATGCGCTGATGGCAACCGATGAGCAAATCCACGGCGTCTTCGGAGGACTTCGGCGGAGAGGAAGTAAGCGGTGCAATCTGATTCAGCATGTCAGCTTAATTATGACAGGGGCAAGGGGTCAGGGATTAGGGATTAGGGGTTAGGAGTCACTGGCGACTGACAACTGGCTACTGGCAACTGCTTCATCTCTCAAACCTCATCTCCACGGTCACCTGCACCGGCACGGCCTGGCCATTCCTCTGGGCGGGACGAAACTTCCATTTCTTGACCGTGTCCACGGCGCTCGTCTCAAAAGCGTGTTCGTCGCTGCGAAGTACGCGCACCGCCTGGACACGGCCTTTGGCGTTGATGCCCACCAGCATCACGACCGTGCCCTGCGGTTCTGCATCAGCAGGCAAGTCAGGAAACTTCGGATCAGGCGCGCTTGTTGCCTTCGGCGGCTTCATGCCCGGGGTCATGCGTTGAAACTGGGCGAACGTCTGGTCGTCGGAATAATCAGTGGGTGAAGTTGAGAGCGTGGACGACGACGTGGCGCGTGTATTGCCAGCCTGCGCCCGAGCTGGGACGGAAAAAAAAGACAGCGAGAGCGACAAAACGGCCAGCGTGAGTGTGCGCATCAAGTTCCCTGAGTCGTGCAAGGTATGGCTATCTTAAACTGACGCGGGCCAAGCTGCTTGGGGAGTGCGGGTTGAAATTGTCATCCCGACCAAGGGCTTTAGTCCGCGTGGAGGGACCTGCTGTTCGCCGGCAGCGTTACGATGCGCGGAGAAAAGCAGGTCCCTCGGCTTCGTGAGGCTGCTCGCTGCGCGGTCAGCCTCACTCCGCTCGGGATGACAGCATAAAAGAGATCGTGATCGCACGGCTTAGTCATGCCCTTGCACAAAACGGGGCGAACGGAACTCTGTTGCTCGACCGCCGCGCCAAGCAACATCAATGTAGAGGGATCCCAATAGTAACCTTCGATACGTTCGTTTCGTCCACGCCCTTTAATTCTCCGTGCGCTCAGTGTGCTCCGTGGTGAACAGGTTCTACGCCGGGTATTGTAAACTGATAGCAGCCCGTTTAGCCCTCCGTTTGCCTCATCGCACGCGGTTTTCCCCAACAGGAAGGACACCAAGTTTTGAGCAAGAGTCTTCGCAACATCGCCATCATCGCGCACGTGGACCACGGAAAGACCACCCTGGTTGACGCCATGCTGAACCAGAGCGGGACGTTCCGCGCCAACGAGACCCACGTCGAGCGCGTGATGGACTCCAATGAGTTGGAGCGCGAGCGCGGCATCACCATTCTGGCCAAGAACACCGCCATTTTTTATCACCCTTCGGCAAGCTCAGGGCAGGCTACCATCAAGATCAACATTGTGGACACGCCTGGGCACAGCGATTTCGGCGGCGAAGTGGAGCGCGCGCTGAAGATGGTGGACGGCGTGATGCTGCTGGTGGACGCCAGCGAAGGCCCGCTGCCGCAGACGCGTTACGTCTTGAGCAAGGCGCTCGAGGCCAAGCTGCCGCCGATCCTGGTCATCAACAAGATTGACCGGCCTGACGCGCGTCCGCAGGAAGTGCTGAACGAGGTGTACGACCTGTTCATTGACCTGGACGCGGCGGAAGATCAGCTCGACTTCCCCGTCCTTTACACCAATGCGCGAACGGGCACGGCGACGACCGACATCGATAAGCCGGGCGAGAACCTGCGTCCGCTGTTCGACGCCATCGTGGAGACGATTCCGGTGCCGACGGGCAATGCCGATGGGCCGCTGCAAGTGCTGGTCGCCAATCTCGACTACAGCGATTACCTGGGCCGGCTGGCGATCGCGCGCGTTTTCAATGGCACGCTGCGCACCGGCGAAGATGTCGCCATCGCCAAGCGCGACGGCTCGATGGAGAAGATCAAGATCACCAAGATGTTCTCGTTCTCCGGCCTGAAACGGACCGACATTGTCGCCACCGAGTTGGGCGACATTGTTGCCGTTGCCGGCGTGACCGGCATCAACATCGGCGAAACCATCACCGACATTGAAAACCCGTCGCCGCTGCCGGTCACGACGATCGACGAGCCGACCATCGCCATTCAGTTCATGGTGAACACTTCGCCGTTCGCCGGGCGTGAAGGCCAGTACGTTACTTCGCGCAACCTGCGCGAGCGCCTGGAGAAAGAGCTGCTGACCAACGTTTCCCTGCGCGTGGACGATTCCGACAGCACCGACTCGTTCAAAGTGATGGGCCGGGGCGAGCTGCAGTTGGCCATCCTGATCGAAATGATGCGGCGTGAAGGCTTCGAGCTGGCCGTGGGCAAGCCCGAGATCGTGACCAAGCACGTTGACGGCAAGCTGATGGAGCCGATAGAGCGGCTGACCATCGATGTGCCGGAAGCGTTTGTCGGCGTCGTCATCGAGAAGCTGGGCGCGCGCAAGGCGCAGATGCAGAAGATGCACAACCATGGCTACGGGCGGGTGCGCATGGAGTTCGTCATCCCCAGCCGCGGATTGATTGGCTTGCGCAGCGAGTTGCTGACCGACACCCGCGGCACCATCGTGATGAATTCCCTGTTTGATGGCTACACCGAGTGGCAGGGCGATATCCCACATCGTGTGACCGGCGCGCTGGTGGCCGATCGCGGCGGGCACACCACCGCTTACGCGTTGTGGGGACTGCAGGAGCGCGGCGAAATGTTCGTCGGCCCGGGAGTGGAAGTTTACGAGGGCATGGTGGTGGGCGAGAACTCGCGCGACAACGATCTCACTGTGAACATCGTGCGCGAGAAAAAGCTGACCAACATGCGCTCGTCCACGGCGGACGAAGCTATCCGCTTGGTGCCGTTCAAAAATTTAAATCTGGAGCAAGCGATCGAGTTCATCGCCGACGATGAACTGGTCGAGATCACGCCGAAATCGCTACGCCTGCGCAAGAAAATTCTGCAGGAAAACCGGCGCCCAAAACGCAACGCCCAGCCCGCCGGAGTAGAAGCGTAGATCGGGTAGAGCCAGCCTTTAGGCTGGCGTCAAGGTGGCCATGCACAATATCGCTTGAGCCACTACGGTCATCGACCGCAGCGGCTCAAGTGGCTCGTTTATGGGCGGTGGACACGGCGCTAAAGAGGCTGTTACGAAACAACGCTAGCACGGAGGGAACGAAGGCATCTTTAACCTCCGGGGAAGCTTTCCGAGATTGCTTTAAGGCGGCGGGGTTGCGGCTTGCAGATACGCCAGTTTAGTTAGGAGGCCAGCGCTGTCCGGAAGGCAACTCCACCCAGCACCTTCAGCATGCGTTTCAGGTTGTAGGCCAAGGTGGCCAGGCTCATTTCGGTCTGCGCTCCCATCCGTCCGCGAAGCAGGAATCGTGGATGGCCGAAGATGTGGTACTTGAGCGCAGCGAAGGGATGTTCCGCTAGACAACGGCGCCATCGCATTATCTCTGCCTTCGCGCGCTGCTGCATGCGCTGCAAGGCCTCTTCGTAAAGGTGACGCTGCACGGAACGTTGTGGCGCGTTGGTGCATTGCGACTTCAGCGGACAGCTCCCACAGATTTGCGGCGAAGCCATATAGACCACCCGCTTTTTGTGGGGTTGTACTTGTTTGCGGCGCAGGATTTGCTGAGCCGGACAGCGAAGGGTGTCGCTGTTTTCGTCATACGTAAACTGGCTGCGGTCGAATAGGCTGCCATCTCCCCGATTGTTCACGCTGCGCTGAGCCGGCACATGGGGCACGATGCCTTGTGCTTCGCAGGCTTGGGCCTGCTCACCGTTGGAATAACCGGCATCGGCCAGCACGTTCAGCGACGCCGGATCGCCCACGGCGTGTTTGGCGGCTTCGGCCATAGGCAGCAGGCTGCGCTCATCGTTGCTTTCCGTCGTGACCTTCTGGGCCACGATCAGCCCGTGTTCCGCATCCACCGCTAACTGCACGTTGTAGGCTGGCCGTTCTCCGTCGGTGGTACGCATGAAGCGGGCTTCCGGCTCGGGATCCTGCTTCAGTTTCTCCAGCGCCGCAGCCACCGCGCTGGGGTCAATCACCCATTCTTCCTGCTCGTCGGCCCGATCCAATTGCTCCAGATAGCGCTTCACCCCATCGCGCTCGCGCACCCGGTGGGCACTGCTCACGGCGCGAAACTTTGAACCATCGATGGCCACGGTCTCACCCCGCACCAGTCCCACGTGGCGCGCGAAAGCCACCAATTGGCAGCCCGCTTCGCTCACCGCTTCACTATGCATCCGCCGGAACTCGGCGATGCTCTTATAGTCCGGGTGCAGCCGTCCCAACAGCCACATCACTTCCACATTGCGCTGGCATTCGGCTTCCAGCCGCCGC
The DNA here is from genome assembly GCA_963798185.1 of uncultured Acidobacteriaceae bacterium. Taxonomy (GTDB): domain Bacteria; phylum Acidobacteriota; class Terriglobia; order Terriglobales; family Acidobacteriaceae; genus Bog-257. The sequence goes on along the minus strand of CAWCSJ010000016.1, from coordinate 42,041 downwards.
GACGAACGCACCTGGTTCATGTACCCATACAGGTACAACTTCAGCAGATCGCGCGGATCGTAGCCCGGCCGCCCCGTCTCTGCTGGCTCCGCACGCACGAATCCCAACTGCTCCATCGCCAGTCGATCGACGAAGGCCTCGATCACTCGACACAGGTGGTCGGCCGGAATCAACTCTTCCAAGGTCACGGGAAACATCGTGACCTGTTCCCGCGCTTCTCCCCGAATGTAAGCCATACAAAATGCCCTCGCACTCGCAAGCGCATCTTCTCATTGCTTCCCGTTTTCGCCTAGAGTCTTGCTGGATTCCCGCGCGAGTTTCGTAACAGCCTCTAAAGCGCCGCTCTACCCGGGCTCACCAGCCCATCAGGCCCGGTTCTGGCACTGGCTGGATCGCGCGTAAGATCGAATGCCGCATTGATCAGGGCAATGTGCGAAAGGGCCTGCGGGAAGTTCCCCACCTGCCGCTTGTTGTGCGGATCGTATTCTTCCGCCAGTAAACCGACATCGTTGCGCAGCGCGAGCAGACGCTCGAAAAGTTGTCTGGCGTCTGCGACGCGGCCCAGCATCTTCAGGGCGCTGACCATCCAGAAGCTGCAAGCCAGAAACACTCCTTCCCCGGGAGGAAGCCCGTCATCCACCTGCTCGGTGCGATAACGCATAACCAAACCATCGGACATCAGATGCTTCTCGATGGCCTCAATCGTGCCGCGGACGCGTGGGTCGGTGCAGGGCAAGAAACCAACTTGTGGAATTAACAGCAGCGAAGCGTCGAGTTCTTTCGAGCCGTAAGCCTGAGTGAAACTGCCCAGCTCAGGGTCGTAGGCCTTTTCGCACACGTCGCGATGGATCTGGTCGCGAAGCTGGCGCCAACGTTCTAGTTCGTCTCTCTGGGCGCGCTTCTCGCCGATCTTGGTGGCGCGATCGAAGGCCACCCAAGCCATGATTTTCGAATAGGTGAAGTGCCGGGGCTGGCCACGCACCTCCCAAATGCCTTCATCCGGCTGGTCCCAGATAGTTGCCAGATGATCGATCAGCGCAGCCTTCAAGTTGGTGTCGCCATCGCTGCGCGAAATGCCCCCGAGGAAAGCATGGTGCATCGCATCGGCCACCTCGCCATATACATCCAGTTGCAGTTGTTCGGAGGCGGCGTTGCCCACCCGCACCGGCTTGGAGCCCTCGTATCCTGCCAACCAGGGAATCTCCCATTCCAGCAAAGTGCGCTCGCCGCGAATGCCATACATGATCTGCGCTTGATCGGGACTTCCCGCCACCGCCCGCACCAGCCAGTCGCGCCAGGCTTGCGCCTCCTCGTAAAAACCGGCATTCATTAGCGCGAGCAGGGTAAACGTGGCATCGCGAAGCCAGCAATAGCGATAGTCCCAATTCCGCTGGCCGCCGAGTTGTTCCGGCAGCGAGGTGGTGGGAGCAGCAACCATCCCGCCGGTGTGCTGGTAGGTCAGCGCTTTCAGGGTGATCAGCGATCGCTCGATCGCGTCTGCGTAGTCGCCTTGCAACTTGGCGCGGCCAGCCCATTCTTGCCAGAAACTGACCGTCTCGCCGAGCGCCTGTTCGGGATCGGCGCAGGCGGGGACGTCCTCGTAGGAAGGTCCGTAGGTCAGTACGAATGTCTGGGATTCGCCTTCCGCGATGTCGAAGTCGCTGACGGTTTTCAGGTCTTCGCCGCGAAGCGGCGCCGTGGTGGTCAGTATTGCCATGTCAGGGCCCGCGATCGCCCGCAGCACGCCCTCTTGCAAGCGGGTAACCCAGGGAACCGAACGCCCGTAGTCGAAGCGCAAGACAAATTCCATGTGCATCGGCACGCGACCGCGAACGCCGCGAACGATGCGAACCAACTGGGCCGTGCCGGCGCGGACAGGCATGAAATCCAGCAGAAGCGCACGGCCTTCGTCGGTTTCAAACGTGGTTTCGACCACGAGCGTGTGTTCCAGATATCGTCGCGTGCAACCAGCGGCCGAGCGCGGCGCAATTGACCAAAGACCGTTCTCCGCGGTCCCGACGAGTGCGGCAAAACATGCCGGGGAGGCGAAGGTGGGCAGGCAGAGCCAGTCGATGCGGCCTTGGCGGCTCACCAGCGCCGCGGTTTCGCAGTCTCCGATAAGGGCGTAGTCCTCGATGGGAGCAGACATATGGATTCAGAATACGACCGGGAAAAGATTGACCTTCCCTGCCCACACTAAGATGCGCTACTCGTACCGCAATGCTTCGACGGGATCGAGCCGCGAGGCTTTCACCGCGGGATAGATTCCGAAGAACAGGCCGACACTCATCGCCATCAGCACTGCGGCAATCACGGCCCAGATGGGGACCGAGGTAGGCATCGACGGAAAAATCAGCGGCAAACATGCGGCTGCGCCGATGCCCACCAACACTCCCGCCAAGCCGCCCAATCCGGTGAGGACGATAGCTTCCGTCAGGAATTGACGGACCACGTCGCCCCGGCGCGCGCCAATGGCTTTGCGAATTCCGATCTCGTGGGTGCGTTCGGTGACGGACATCAGCATGATGTTCATCACGCCGACCCCGCCCACCAGTAAGCCGATCGAGCTGACCACGATGGTCATCAGCGCAACCGTGCTCATGATCTGGCGGAAATTGTCGGCGATGGCCTCGGCGCTGCTCAGGCCGAAATTGTCGGGCTTATCGAAGCCCACATGGCGGCGACGGCGCAGCAAACCACGGACTTCATCCTCGGCGGCATCCTTGAAACCGGTATAGGCCTCGGCGCCAAGAAAGTGCTCGTCGGCTGCCGGGTAATGTTTGTGATAGGTGTTGTAAGGAACTTTGACCACGCGGTCGGCCGTCTCGTCCTTGAAGAGCTGGCCCTTGCGCTTTTCCAGCACGCCGATGACTTGATAAGCGATGCCGTCAACCGTGATGGTCTTGCCGACGCCGTCGTGCGCGGGGAAAAAGTTCTTGTTGATTTCATCGCCGATGACCGCGACATCCATGCTGTGCGAGTCTTCAAACTCGGTAAAGAAGCGGCCTTGCACCACGTGCGCGTTGTACACATCAGGGTAGGAACTGGTGGCCCCGCTGTAATCGAGGTTGGAGATTTCCTTGGAGCCGTAGCGCGCGACCAGTAAAGCTCCCGGCCCTCCCTCTTGATCGGGATTGAAGCGCGGAAACAGTTCGGCGACCACGTACTTGACGTGCGGACACTCGTCTTGAATGGCTTTGGCGTCTTCCAGAGTCAGCGGCTTGCGCATGCGCTGTTCCGCGTTCAGGCGGCCGAAAGAAATGCCCATGTCCCAGCGGAAGATGAACAGCGTGTTGGTGCCGTAATCGTCGAGATAGCCTTCCACGTCACGGCTGACCCCGACCAGAATGGACGCGACGAAGATCATGGCGGCCACGCCGATCACCACGCCCAGCACCGTCAGAAACGAGCGGGTCTTGTGATCGCGCACCGTCTCCAACGCCATCCGCGAATTTTCACCAAAGTGCAACATAGAAAGTTGTCAGTTGTCAGTAGTTAGTTGTCGAAAAAAGCTCGTCCGGACATGTCATCCTATCCGCCCGATTTTCCGCGGCACCAGGCCTTGAAATTGACAACTGGCAACCGGCAACTGACAACTAGTTTTCATACCGCAATGCCTCGATCGGGTCCAGCCGCGCCGCCTTGCGCGCCGGATACACACCGAAGAATATTCCCACCGCCGAGGAAATCCCAATGGCGGCGACCACCGCCAGGATGGGCACCTCCATGGGCACCGGCGTGGTGCTGCGCACAATCACCGACAAGACCCACGCGATCAGCACGCCGATGGCGCCGCCGACCACCGCCATCACCGTGGACTCGACCAGAAACTGCATCAGAATGTCGCGCTTCTTCGCCCCCAGCGACTTGCGTATGCCGATCTCGCGGGTGCGCTCGGTGACCGAGGCGAGCATCACGTTCATGATCACGACTCCGCCGATCACCAGAAAAATTGAGACCAGCCCCACCATGCCGGAGGCCAAGGTGCCGGTGAGATTTTGCCACAGGCCCATCAGGCTGTCACTGGCGAGAATGCCGAAATTGTCTTCGTCGTTGGGCGCCAGATGGCGACGGGCGCGCATCAACACGCGGGCCTCTTCCTTGGTGCGCGCCATCCACTCGGGCCCGCGCGCCTGAATGTTGACGCTCAGCGTGGTGTTGCGCCCGTACATCTTCAGCCAGGTCTCGATCGGGATGTACACGAAGTTGTCTTGCGACTGGCCGAAGGTGTTGCCGATTTTTTTGGCGACGCCCACCACCTGAAACTCTTCCCCATCCACCGCGACGATCTTGCCCAAAGGATCGGTATTGGCAAACAGCTTCTCGGCCACGTCGGCGCCGATCATGCAAACCATGTCGCGATGCTGATTGTCGCTGTCGGTAATGTAGCGGCCGGTTGCGACCTCTTCCACGTCCATGTCGCCGATGTTGGCGGTGACTCCGCGGATATCGACGTCCTGCAGATTTTGCCGCTCGGCACGAACTTTGGCGGTGCGCCGCACTTCTACGCCGACGCCTTGCGCCAGCTTGAGATTGTCGTGCAGCGCCATATAGTCTTCCCAGGTGATGTCGCGGTTGCGGCGAGTTGCCTTCAACAATTCTTTGGAATCGCTGATGATGGGAAACTTGTGAACCAGAAAAACGTTCGATCCCAGGTTGGCGACCCGGCTGGCGAAATAGCCATTCATTCCGCTGATCAGCGCGACCACCAGAATCAGCGTGGAGACGGACAGAATAATGCCCAGCAACATCAGGAACGAGCGCAGCTTGTGCGCCCGCATATTTTGCAGCGCAATCAGCGCCGGCTCGCGGAAGAAGCTGCCGTGGCGAAGCGTGCGCTTAGAAATCACAGAGTCCATGCACCGGACCGCGGAGTGTGCGTAGTTTCACGTTGCTGTTCTCAGGATGCATCCCTAGCTACGTAAAATGCCGCTAACTTGTTTCACTGGAAATAGTTTAATGCGGGAATCGTTGCGCCGGATAGGGCGAATGTGTTTTGCAGGGGCACGGCTTCAGCCGTGCCGATCGCGATCTCTTAATTGTTGTGTCATCCCGAGCGGAGTGAGGCTGATCGCGCAGCGAGTAGACTCACGAAGTCGAGGGACCTGCGGTTTGTCGGACCTTGCGCACTGCCTGCGAAAAACAAGTCCCTCGACTCGGACTAAAGTCCTCGCTCGGGATGACAATTTCACGAGGAAAGTTACGGCACGGCTGAAGCCGCGCCCCTTCAAGGCTAATTCCGCGTGGTTCCGCAGCTATGAAAACAGAGGTTTCGCTCATGACCACAACTTCAATCTCAAAACTAATTCCGTCCGGCGGCGCGGAGTTGCTCTTCGCTGGCGGGCGGCAAAGGAAAAGCTGCGGTCGCGCTGTCCAGCTTTCTTCCCTTCCCGCTAAACCGGGGCGGATGAACCAGTCCCCACTTGTTAAGCGCAAACTCCAGGGTGGTACCCAGCACGCCCAGACCGTAGGTCACACTGCGGCGAAAATTAATGGACGACGCCTCCTCAAAATACTTGGTCGGGCACGAAACCTCGCCGATGCGAAATCCGAAGTGCACGCATTGCGCCAGCATCTGGTTGTCGAAGACGAAGTCAGGAGAATTTTCCAGCAGCGGCAGGTCGGTCAAAACTTTGCGGCTGAAGGCACGATATCCGGTGTGATACTCGGAGAGCTTGACCCGCAGGAACAGGTTCTCGAAGGCCGTCAGAAAGCGGTTGGCAATGTACTTGTACAGCGGCATGCCGCCGTGCAACGCCTGGCCGCCAATGATGCGCGAACCCAGCACCACGTCATACACGTCGTAGGCCACCATGCTGGCCAGGGCAGTGATGAGCAGCGGCGTGTACTGATAATCGGGATGGACCATGACCACGACGTCGGCGCCGGCGGCCAGGGCTTCGCGATAGCAGGTCTGCTGGTTTCCGCCATAGCCCAGATTGCGGTCGTGCTCAAACACGGTCAGCCCGAGCCGGCGGGCCACTTCCACGGTTTTGTCTTTGCTGTAGTCGTCCACCAGAATGCGGATGTCGGCCAGGTCGGGAATTTCCCGCACCGTCGCTTCCAGCGTGTTCTCCGCGTTGTAGGCGGGCATGACGACCGCCACGCGCTTACCGTTGATCATGATTCTGGTTCCGTAGAGCAGCTAACATAATAGCGCGCCGGCCGGATTGCTGGCGTCTGGCAAAGGGCGGGTCAATTTGACGAAGGCAGGTGCAGGAGTAGCCGTCATCCCACCACACTCGGGTGTTACTGACAGCAACTACAGTGGCGAGTCTTTTTCACCCGAAACCAAGCGCTCAAACTCGTCCTCGAATTTCTGAAGTGCACTGTAAACGTCTTCCCTACGCTTTCGCATTTCGAGTGACCGATCTATGCCCTTGAGTCTCGGGTGGGGCTTGTACATCGCAGAGTGTTCAACTTCCCAAAACAGCCCCGTCAGCATCGGTACTACCTGGTATTCACCCTGAACTCTGTTGCTCGCTGCACAGTAACCGTAGTACGTGTAGGCCAAAAGGTCGCCGCTCTCGGCGAGGACAGGATCGGGATGCCAGGATGAAAATTGTTCGCGGAGCACTTGATCGATTTCGCTTAAGAGGCCCCGCGGAAAGGCGAGAACGCGAACCCCAGCCAAATCAGGAAGCGTTGATAGCGTATAAAGCTCGGGCCGGTCGGTGTCGAATGTTCCACCTTCCTGACGGCGGCGAAGGGCATCAAGCGCGCTGTCGCATTCCTTGATCCGCGATGTGACGTCCAGACGTTCGGGTCTGTTCAAGCTGCGGGATATCGGGAGAGTGTGATATCCGACTTCCGTTGCAAGTTGCTCAGCTACTCGGCGGATTTGGGGCAAGGGTTCAAAGTACTCCTCCCGCAGGCGGTCTTCAATCGTGCGGATGGCCATCAGCCGAGCGTTCTCTCGAGTTCACGTTTTACCGCTTCAGGTGGAGGGGAATTGAAGTAGAATCGCCACCCGTTTCTGTCGCCATCTTCGTAAATGCGCCTTTCAAGTTCGCTTTCGTCGTTATCGTCAATGAACTCCACGCTGAAGGCCTTCTTGGCTTGGCGGTTAAAGTAGAGCATGCGGTCGAAATTGTAGGCGTATCCAGCCCGTCTTAGCAGATCTTGTTTCATGGCTAACGTCCTCATCGTCCGGGCCTTTACGAGCAATTATACTGTATGTCCCCGAGCTGTCGGCCATGGGACCATACGCGTGAGGGGCCTATGCAGACCACTTTGGCTCGTTTCGCGTTCTGCTAATCTGAAAAGCTCTCCATGCCTTCTGCGCTCACCGCTGTTGCCGCGCTCTGCACGCTGCTGGCCCTGGCCGGCTCAACTTATTTCGCAATGTGCATCGTCGCGGCCAGTCGCTATCGACGCGAGCGCTCCCGTCTTCGCAATGAGACTGCCGCAACGCCGTTCACTCCTCCGGTCAGCATTCTGAAGTCGCTGAAGGGACTTGATCCCCACATGTACAGCGCGTTTCGCAGCCATTGCGTGCTCGATTATCCGGAATACGAAGTGCTGTTCGGGGTGGGCGATGCGAACGACCCGGCGCTGGCTCTGGTGGCGCAGCTGCGCGAAGAATTTCCGCAGGCGAAGTTGCGCGTCGTGCCTTGTCCGCAGGCGCTCGGGCTCAATGGCAAAGTCAGCAATCTTGTTCAGATGCTGCCGCAGGCGCAGTACGAATACATCATCATCAATGACAGCGACATTCTGGTGCCGCCCGATTACCTGCAGCGCGTGCTGGCGCCGTTGGCCGAGCCGAAGGTTGGCATGGTCACCGCGCTCTATCGCGGACTCGCAGGCCGGACGCTGGGCTCGAAGCTGGAGGCGCTGGGCCTGAGCACCGATTTCGCCGGCGGCGTGCTGGTGGCGCGAGCGTTGGAAGGCGGCATCCGTTTCGCGTTGGGAGGAACCATTGCCACCAGCAAAACCGTGCTGCGCGAAATCGGCGGCTTCCTGGCGCTGGCTGACTTCCTTGCCGACGATTACGAACTGGGGGCGCGTACTGCGGCTGCGGGACACGAGGTCCGGCTGGCGGATGTCGTCGTCGACACGGCGCTGCCGGATTACAGTTTTGGCAATTTCTGGGCGCATCAGTTGCGCTGGGCGCGCACCGTCAAAGATCGCCGGCGCGCACAGTATTTTGGTGTGATCGCCACCTTCGGATTGATCTGGGCTGCGCTTGCCGTTGCGGCCGCGCCTCACGCGTGGTGGACATGGGTGACATTCGCCGTTACCGTCGCTCTGCGCTTTGCATCCGCTGTGGTGGTCAGCCGGGGAGTGCTCGCGGACCCGCATGCCTTGCGGGACCTGTGGCTGCTACCGCTGCGCGATCTGGTCACGCTGGCAGTGTGGCTGGTCAGTTACTTCGGAGATGAAGTGGAATGGCGAGGGACGCGCTTTCGGCTGCGCGATGGAAAGCTGGAGCGGAGTTAGCGAAACCCACGATCTGGAATTGTCATTACGAGCGAAGCGAGGAATCTGCTCTTGCTTGCTTTGAGATGACAGTCGGGAGAAAAGCAGATCCCTCGCGGGCTGAAGCCCACTCGTGATGACAAAACCTACAGGGATTGCAATGGCGCACCGTGTTCCCTAAAAACTCTTGAAATTGTCATTACGAGCGAAGCGAGGAATCTGCTCTTGTCAGCGCTAGTACGAGCTGCTGAATAACAGCAGGTCCCTCCACGCGGACTAAAGTCCTTGGTCGGGATGACAATTTCAAGAGGGAGCTCACGGCGCGGCTGAAGCCGCGCCCCTTCCACGTCGGCTATTCGTGCCCTTGCGGCAAGCCGGAGGCGACCAGGCTGACCGCGCGCTGCTCGGGCATGATTTTTCCTCCCTCGCCGAACCGATAGGTTTCCCCGCGCCAGAAAAATGTTCTGCCGAAGAAGCTCGCGATCCACACGCCGAATCCCATCAGATCGCGCACGGGATATAACCAGCACAGCCACAGCGCGCGGCGGTCGCGCATGATGCCCCATCCCACCACCAGCGCCAGCAGCGTACGATTCAGCCAGGCCATCAGGAACAAGTCGAACCCGCTTGGGAAACGATGGCTGTGCCCCCAGCCCAACAGCAACGCCAACAGGCCAAACGGGACGGCATAGGTGAGACCCGAGCCGACGTGTCCCAGCGGGCGGGAGAAGCGCGTGCTCTTCATCCAGCGCAACTGATCGCCCAGCGTCCTGGCCAGCGAGCGGGTGTCGAGCACGTGTTCTACTTTGTAGTGCGACAACACAACTTCGTAACCGGCCGCCGCAATGCGATGGCCGAGCACGAAGTCGTCCGAATAGAAATAGGCAGTCTCGCGAATTCCGCCGGCCGCTTCGAGGGCGTCACGGCGCAGCGCCATGGCCGCGCCCAGGGCAAACTTCATGCCATCGACCATTTTCGCCACCAGCACACCGGACGGCATCTCGATCGACATTCCCAGCGCGTCGAGGTGCGACCACGGGCCGCGGGCGGGAATGCCGCGGTAAAGGCAGGTCACCAATCCGACCTTCGGCTTTAGCAACGGCGGTATCACATTGCGCAAGAAGTCGGGGCCGACCAGAACATCGCTGTCGCTGATGACCAGAAACTCGTCGACGGACGAGGCGATCATCTTGCTCAACGAATACACCTTGGCGTTCGGCCACGACGGCTCACCCGCAATAACGATTCGGGTGTGCACCTGCGAATACTTGGCCTGCAATTTATCGACGACTTGCAGCGCCGGGTCCGAGACGTTGCGGACGCCGAAGACGATGGCAAACTCCGGATAATCCTGGCGGAAGAAGCTCTCCAGATTTTCTTCAAGCTTTGGTTCCATGCCGTGCAGCGGCTTCAGGATGGTTACGGAAGGCAAGTTCGGCGTCGGGACGAGTTGGGTTCGCTGCCGTCGGCAATTGAGAGCATAACGGACGGCGGCGAACAGGACCATGCCGAGAAAGACGGTCGAGGTCAGCGTCCCGATCAGCGCGCCGAACCACAGGAGGTGCCGCAATACATGCATCGCCGGAGCGCCGGCCGCTATGGCAAACAAGAGTAGATGTGCAGGGTCTGGCAATGTGCTTTCTCAGGCCGCTGTTTCATACTTTCTCGGGCCGCTGTTTCATAATAGTTGAATTGTCATCACGAATGGCCTTCAGGCCGTGAGGGATCTGCTGTTTCTCCAAACAGTTATTCCGGCGTTAAGAAAAGCAGATTCCTCGCTTCGCTCGTAATGACAATTTTAATTTAGCCACCAGCATCCTCTGAAGATTGTTGGCCACCCTCTGAAGTCGTGTCTCACTCTACTGCCCTTGCGGCAATATCTGGTTCACCAGAATCAGCTTGCCTCCGCTGCGCGCCAGTTGGTAGCTGCCGCTCTGTTTCACGAACGCAGGCACGTGGTCTTCTTCGGCCCACAGAAAGACGCGCTTGGGGCCATTCCACAACGCCAGCAGCGACGCGTCGTCCTCGAAGATGGACGGCGCATCTGGAAAGAGTGCTCCGTAATACATGTTGCCCTCGTCGCGCGAGTTCACGATATGGATGGGCTGGCGCAGGTAAAAATTCAACGTGGACGCGTCCTCGTACGTCCCGTTGACCACCAGCACGTCGCCGGGCCGATACTCCTGCTCGATGGCGTCGGCGAGTTTCTTGGACGACAGAATGGGCGAGAACATCACCAGCCCCTGGTGCACGGCGAACAGGACGAACACCATCATGATGGTCAAGGCCCAGTTGCCGGCTTGAGCAAAATTGCGGCGCCGGTACAACAGGTTCATCAGACTGCCGACGAATAGCGCGATTGAAAATATGACCATCGGCGCGCGGAACAGTCCCAGCGCCCGCGGCGTGAGATCGAACACGTGTCCCAACGCCAGCGCATATTCGTTGGGATTTTTCTTAAGCAGGTCGGCGAGATCGCTGCCGGCGGGCGTGCTCTTGCTCTGCACCAGCAGGAACATCGCGCCCACGAAGACTACAATCGCGAGCGCGACGAGTACGGCCGACCCAATCCGCCCACTGCGCCGCAACCAGGAAGTTGCGGGCGACTCGTCCTCCTGTTGCAGCCAGCCGCCAATCAGCAAGGCCAGTCCGGGCAGTGCAGGGATGGCGTAATACTCCTGGCGGGTGGAAAAGCTGAAGAAGACCAGAATCACCGCCGCCCAGATGGCGTAGAGCAGAAGCGCGCGTTGTCGCCGGTTCATCCCACTGCGCCACTGGGTCCAGCGATGCGGCACCTGCGCCAACGATTGCACGACAAATGCCGACCAGGGAAACAGCCACACTAGCATCAGCGCCCAGAACACGAGCAGGGGAACGGTGTCGTAATCAGGCGGAACGCGCTTGCCCAGGTAACGCAGGAACTGCTCGTTGATGAAGTAGAACCACAGGAATCCGCGCGATTGTCCGGCGGGCGGATTCTGCAGAGCGGCCGCGATATGCCACGGCGCCGCCACGGCCAGGAAAACGACGAAGCTGGAAAGCAGCCGCAGGCGCAGCAGGTGCTTGAGATTTCCGGTCAGAAGCAGATACAGCCCAATAACCGCTGCAGGAAACACCAGGCCGATGAGTCCCTTGGTCAGAACATTCAGCGCTGCGGTTGCCGCCAGTCCCCAGCACGGAAGGCGCGAAGGCGGCTCTTGGTCCAGAGTTCGCAGGAAAAAGTCGAAGCCGAGCGTGAGCCACAACGTCACCAGCAGATCCGGAATGAGGAAGCGCGTGAAGATGTACGGCCCGACCGAAACGGCCAGCACCACCGCAGCCCAGAATCCCGCGCGTTCGCCCAGCGTCCGCTTGCCCAGCGAGTACGTGGCGAGCAGCAGCGCCAGCACTCCGAGCACGAGTGGCACCCGAGCTGCCCAGTCCCGGACGCCGAAAACCTTGTAGCTGGCCGCCATCGCCCAATACATCAGGGGCGCTTTTTCCAGGTAGCGCACGCCGTCGATATAGAGCGTGGTCCAGTCGTGGCGGACGAGCAGCTCGCGCGCGGCTTCAGCGTGAATGGAATCGGCGTCGTCCAGCAGCGGCGGCGAAAAAAGACCGGGGATGTAAACCACGGCCCACAGCAGCACGATCCAAATCCAACGGCGTCGGGTGGGGGAGTGGCGGGAGAGTACGTTCGAATCGGAAGCAGCAACCGCTGATCGGATGGTGGGAGGGGGCATTCTCAGTTTGACGGAAGTCCATTATAAGGGAGCGGTCAGCAATGGACTGCCGGCTTTGTAGGAGCCACCTAGTGAGCACTCAGCAACCCCTTGATTTTCACGGAGTCGCCCGTGACAATGAAGCAATGACCATTGAACTGACAGACGAGCAGCAGCGAATGATTGATCTCGCCGTCGCTTCCGGGGCCTACCATAACCCCGAAGAAGTGATCGGAACGGCACTCGCCATGCTCTACGAAGATCTTGAAGACGTAATCGTCTCGGAAGCGCGGGCCGGAGAGCCCCGTTTCAGTCTGGACGAGGTTGAGGCCGAACTGCGGGCGCTTGGCAAGATCAAGTGACGTTGTACGAAATCACCTTCGCATCGTCCGCGAAAAGGGAATTTCGTGACCTGACGCCAGATGTCATCGAACGCATCCGGCCAAGGATCCGGGAACTCGCCAATGACCCGCGACCTCCGGGATGCAAAAAGCTTCACAGCCAAAAAAACCGTTGGAGAATTCGGATCGGTGATTACCGGGTCGTCTACACCATCAATGATGCCGCGAGAATCGTCGATGTGACGCGCATCGCTCATCGTCGTGAAGTGTACGAACGATGATCGCGGGATCTGAAAAGCGTGCGAATTCTCCCCTCTCACGGCACCAGCACGATCTTTCCATGGGCGCCTGACGGCTTCATGATCTCGACATGGGCGCGCGCGGCTTCGGCCAGCGGAATTTTCTCGCCAATTACCGGGCGCAGCGTCCCATTCTCCAGGCCCGCGACTAACGCCGCGTGCATGGTCTTGTATTCCGGCTCGGAGGTGTTCATCAGGGTGACGCCGCGAATGTCGGCTTCGCGACCCATGGCGTCACGCGGATTGATCTCGATTGCGCCGCGGCTTCCGATCACCGCGACGCGGCCTTTTTTGGCCAGTACGTTGAGGTCTTTGGCCAGGTTCTTGTTGGCCAGCAATTCCACGATGACATCAACGCCGCGCCCTTCGGTCAGCTTCATCAACTCGTCGAGATAGCCGTCGGAGGAATGATTGAGCACGTGATGGGCGCCCTCCTTCTTCACCAACTCCAGGCCGGCTTTGCTGCCCGCAGTACCGATGACCGTCATGCCAATCGCGCGCGCCAGTTGCACGGCTGCGCTGCCGACGCCACCGCTTGCGCCGTGAACCAGGACGGTCTCTGCCGGTTGCGCCTCGGCCCGATGGAACAATCCCCGATAGGCGGTGCCATACGGAACGCCCATAGCAGCGCCCTGTTCGAAGCTCACATCGCCGGGCAGGCGATGCACTTTCGCCTCGTCGCACAGGACCTGCTCGGCGTAGGTGCCGCTGTTGGGCGAGGTCACATAGACGCGGTCGCCGGCCTGCACTCGCTTGACACCCTCTCCCACCGCCTTGACGACACCACCCGCGTCAGATCCCGGTGTGTAAGGCAGATTGGGTTTCGACGCGTAGGTTCCGGTGCGGATGTAAGCGTCTACCGGATTCACCCCGGCGGCATGGACGCGCACCACCACCTGTCCCGGGCCGGGATGAAGATCAGGGACCTCCTCCAACTTCATGACTTCAGGCCCGCCGAATTCGTGGACGCGGATCGCTTTCATATTTCCTCCTGTTTCCTGGTGCGCGCAAATTTCCTCTCAGATTCTACGCAGAGACCGCGAAGTTTGCATGGCGACGGCTACGATGTGGGATCGACCGACGTGGCCTTTCCATTGGTGTAGGTCACGCGCAACGGATGGCCATTGTTCGGGTAATCGACGATGCGCGGATTCTCCAATCCCGATCCCTCGGGCCTGCCCATTCCAATCGCGAATGAGGCCTGCAATTCATTCATCCCGGGCTGCATCTGGTGGGCGTCGATCTGCTTCCATACGTCGGCGGGCCAATGCTTATATAGCTCGTGCGGGTCCTGGATGAACAGGATCTCGTCAGAATAGATTTTGGTATCGCCCTGGGCAACCACTCCGATGGGAAACGCGTAGCGTTTGCCGGCGTTCTCGAAAACGGCCATCACTTGTTTGTCGCTGCCGGAGTCGGGCGCGCGATCGAGGACGACATCTTTGATGTCGAGCTTCTCAATGGGCCCAAGGGTGCCGGCCTGGTGTTGGAAGTCGGTGTGCCCAGCGTAAGGAAAGTAAGCAAAGCGATAGCCCTCGCGAATCCAAGCCGGCTGCTGGGTCAGTTCCTTCGCATCCTTCAGATTTTGTGGATGCAGTTTCCGGGGCGTGACGTAGTAGTCGGGATCCATCCGAACTTCCAGTTTCTTCGGTGGTGACGCCGCGGAGCTCCGCTGACGCAGGTAGAAAACCAGGTTGATGCCCGCGGCGACAATGGCCACGAGCAGGACGGCTTGAACGATCTTGCTGGTCTTCGACATAGCGTACAAGCAAGGTTGGATGCAGAAATTCCGCGTCGAACTGCGAGTTTTCTGTTTCGCAATCCCCGCTTGTCGGTTAGTCTTCCTTAACTCTTCCGAGCCAAGAACCGTAAGCCCCTACGACGGGCCGCCGTCGCAGGGTACGCATTTCAGCACGCGGGACCACTGAGTGAGACCAGTACCTGCCATATCGATGCTAGGGATTGCACTGGCGCTTGCCATGCCAGCATTCCCACAGGACCGCACGCTGGCACGCTTGGAACACGAGGCCGTCCCCGAGGTCACGCAACCCCGGGTTGATGCGCGTGGCCCCGCAGGCACGGTCGCGCATCACGTTGTGCCGCTTTTCGAATCGCCCCTTTCGCGCTCGGCTGCCATCACCCTTTTTGTGAACGGCGACCTGGTGCGTGCGCGTCAACTTGCCGAACGCGCCTGGCGACGCGACCATCATGACGCCGAAGCGCTATTTGTGCAGATGGAAGCAGCAGCCCTGGAAGCCGACCAGTCCACCATGGTGAACGCGGCCCTCCATCTGTGCGAAATCGGAAGTGCAGCCCGGCCGGATCCGCGAGTTCAGTTGGCGGCGGCCCGGCTGCTGGAGGCGGCGGCCAATACGCCCGAGTTTCGCGCGGCTGTCCCCGGCATACAGACGCTGCTGGCGAGTTCAAGCGCGGATTGGCCTGAACTGAATGCCGCGCTGCCGCGCGCCGCGATGGATGGAACTCCGGGACTCGATGCCGGGGCACTGGCGCGGCGGGCGGGCATTCTGACGGAGTGGCGAATTGTGGGTCCGATGGGCCGGCATCCGTTGCTCGACTTCGACCAGTTATCGATCTCTCCCAATGACGATTTGGCGCGAACATCGTATGACCATCACGCGGTGGAGAATTTCGAATTCCCCGACGGAACCATCGCGCTGCCAGCGTATCTTTCGCCTCGCGGAATCTTTTACGCGGCCACCCATTTTGCCTCGCTCGCCGCGGGGGCCTGGACCGTCCGCTTTGAAGGCGTTGGCCCGCTGGAAATTTACGTGGATGGCAAACCTGCGTTACGGCAAGATGCCAGCCCGCACGGGGCGCGGGTCCACGGTTCGGCGACCGTCGAAGTTGCGGCCGGCCCACATCGCGTGATGGCGAAGTTCGCCGGCAGCACCGCGCCGCTGAGAATTGCGCTCACGCCGGCAATCTCGGAAGCACCCGCTCCCCTACGGGCGAAGCTGTCGGAACAGGAGTTAACTTACGATCTCGCCGCCACCGCCTATGCTGACGGAGAGTTTGGGACAGCGATTGAGCAAATCGCTGCGCTGCCCTCGGCTTCAAGTTCGGCGGCGCTGCAGTTCTTGTTGGCCGAGTCGTGGACGCGCCAGAATCCCGCGGCGCCCGAAGCCATGACGGCGTGGAGCCGTCTCCGATCGCTCGCGCCGAAGGCCTTGGCTGCCGATGAGGCGCTGGGCGAGCGGGCGTTGGCGGATGGTCGTCCGGCCGAAGCGGACGCGCTTGCCCGGCACGTCCTGGAATTGCGACCCAACGACAGGAGCGCGCTGGAAACATTAGGCGGCGCAATCGTCGCCGATGCGGGCCTGGCAGAATCGGCGGATCAAGCGCAGCTGATCTGGTCGCGGCGTTTGGCACAGCATCCCTCGTGCGAGACGGCAAACCAGGCGATGCTGTTCTATCGCAGCCGGCAGCAATTCGCGCCGGCCGCGGCCGCCCAACAGAAGCTGCTCGGTTGCGCTCCGGAGTCGCTTGCGTTTGCGCAATCTTTGGCCGCCGAGGAGCGCCACGGCGAGGCCGCACAGGCGCTTCAGCAATTGCTGGCGGCGGCGCCGTTGAACCGTGCCGCACGGCTGATGCTGGTGCGCGAGTTGCAACTGGCGGGAGACGATTCCGGTGCGGAGCGTGCGGCCGCCGCTTGGTTGCGGATCGCACCCAACTCCGCCGAGTACCGTCGCCTGGCGATCGCCGGCGGCAGCGAGCCGAGTGCGGAACCGAAAGAGTTCTATGCTCCTTATCGCCGCGATGCGGTCAACGTCATCAGGACCACGGCGGCGCAATTCACCGACGCGCCGATCATGCTGCTGAACGATCATGTTGCCATCGCGCGACTCGATGGCAGCGTTTCGCAGTACGTTCACACTGCTACGCAGTTTTCACGCGTAGAGGACGTCGAGCGTTTCGCCGGACCAAATCTGCCGCGCGGCGCTCAGATACTCCTGCTGCGGACCATCCACGCCGACGGCAGTGTCACTGCGATAAAACTTGATTCTCCGAATTCGGAACGCTCGCAGCCGGTTCTGTCAGCCGGCGATACTGTCGAGGAAGAATTTGTGGTGAACTACACCGGCGATGGCGGAATCCCGGAGCATCCGGAAGTTTTCCAGTTCATCTTTGGACGCTTCGACGCCAAGGTCATGAGTTCACGGTTCATCGTGCTGACGCCTGCCGGCCAGGACGAGCGCGGCGTCGTGATCGCCTCCAGCGATGCTCCGCGCCTGGTGTCGCAGGTGAAGGACGGCATGTTGTCGCGTAGCTGGGAGCGCAACGCAACGCCGATGACGAAAGACGGATGGCTGCTGCCGAGCCCAGGCTTGGCCATCGTGCGCGTGGTGGAACAGGAGAACGGCTGGACCGTGCCCAGCGACGCCGAGCATCATCGCCGCATTGAAACCATTCACCGCGGGCCGCGGTTCGAGAAGTCGTAGACGGGGCATCGGACGCGCCCCCCGAGACGCGCCCGGCCAATTCCCATTAGACTAGAGCCAGAGGATTGCATGGCACTGACCCAGGAAGAAGTCATCTCAGCGCTAAAAGATTGTTACGACCCGGAGATCCCGGTGAACATCGTGGATCTAGGTTTGATTTACGAAATCCGCATGAAGCCGACGGAAGTTCAGAACCTGCAAGGCGAAGATGTAGAAGTGGAAATGACGCTGACCACGCCCGGCTGCCCGTCTTCCCAGGACATCAGCAACCAGGTGCAACAGCGCCTGCTGCGAATGCCCGGCGTGAGCAATGCCACGGTCAGCATTGTGTGGTATCCGCAGTGGACACCCGAGCGCCTCAGTCCTGAGGCGCGCAAGCAATTGGGAATTGAGTGAAGCTTACGAAGTGCGCGCGCGCATGTCACGCCAGGCGCTGACGCTCCGCCGCTCGGCTTCGTCGGCGAAGCCTTCGCCCATCTTCTGCAGCGTGGAGAAAATCTGCATGCCCTTCTGCAGGTACTCCGGAGCATTCTCCCACACCGCTTCGAATTTCTCGGGATACTCGGAGGCCAGAACGGCGAGACCGGCGGCCGCAAAAGCCATCCCCAGGGGACGTCGGCGGGTGATGACCAGCACGGTGCCAACCCCGATGCTGGTAAATACGATTGCCTTCTTCCAGTTCTGCATGATCCACCTCGAGCGATGCACGCCAGGCACCGCGCAATAGCTTAGAGCCATGCAACTGTCCCGCTGTTGTATGCGCTCACCTTACTTGTGCAGCGTTTCATTGTAAGCGATGCAGAGGATCAAGCTTCGCCTGCACCCAGATTGGGATGGCGCAATGGTGGTGATGCCGGTGTTATCACATGGAATTTTGGGCCGTGCAGGTAATATGATAGCGAGCGTAGGTTCCGGCATTGTGTCGCAACTTGTACGATGGGTATAGAGTTGTTCAGAAACAGCAATCCTAGCGTTTGATTTTCGGAATTGCAGCAAAAGAGGGATGGGCAGGCCTTATATGAGTGACTGGTCCGATAGCGCGGTGGCTAGGTTAGAGAAGCTGCGCGAAGAACAACGCAAGAAAGACGAGAAGGTCTACGAGCAGAGGATCATCAAGAAGAAGTACGGAATGGGCCTGTGGCGCGAAGTCAGGCAGCTGACAATCGAAAACTGCAGGGCTTTTAACGCCAAGGCAGACAACAAAATGCTGACCTTCGACATCGCCGAAGACCATGAATTGAGCATTCGCTCCAACGTTGACGGTGACAAAAGGCACCTCTATGCCTCATTTGATGACGGCTTGAGCAGAATGTCGTGGGAATGCTCAACCAAGAGCGGACAGTGGGATGTTGCTGCCACTGATGCAGGCGGCGTTCACTTCGAGTGGGGAAACACCGTGACCACTCCGGCGACCATCGCCGAGCAGATGTTGGATGCTCTGCTTTTTGGGTGATGGCTGGAGCGAAGGCGCGCGCCGACGCAGGCGGTTCGTGCGGCGCAGCCGTGTGCGGCCTTCC
Organism: uncultured Acidobacteriaceae bacterium; assembly: GCA_963798185.1. Taxonomy (GTDB): domain Bacteria; phylum Acidobacteriota; class Terriglobia; order Terriglobales; family Acidobacteriaceae; genus Bog-257. Next base: position 23,305 of record CAWCSJ010000016.1, on the reverse strand, counting down.
CTTCAACTACCAAGACCGGAATGCTTAAATCATCGCCGGTCGTACTTCAAGCATAGCTGGGTAAGTCTTTTCTAAGTTAAGCCCGCAGTTCTGACAGCAAACAGTGAATTCGCTCGGCGCATAAAGGACTACCTATGCCAATGGGATTCAACCGGGAATGCCCCAAATGCCACGCCGACCGGACGCTGCTGGCCACCAGCTTTGGCCTTCCTGGATATATCGACCCGCCGTCCCGGAAAGTGAGCGGTGAAAGCATCAACGCCGCCAGCGCCTTGCCGGTGCGCTTGATTCTGTGCCCGCGCTGCCATCTTATCGAGATCTATCACGACGTTGGACTGGGCGAGCTGAGCTGAAACGGCAGCGGGAAATCGAGGGAGAGAACTCCGGCGCACCCGGAGAGATTCCGAACTCGCTTGCCAAGGCCCAGCATGGTTCCTCACCAGATGGAAATTTTGCACCAACGGCCTGTGCTCGGTATATTCAAGGCCAAGGACATCTCACATGCCCGCTTCCACCAATGGCCATGACCGTTCGTTATTACAGATCGTCGGATTGGCGTGCGTTCTAGCGGCGGTTGCCGGTAATTACTTCTACCCTGATTGGGCTCGTACCATTTTTCTTTCAATCCTGGTTTTTACCGGCCCGACGGTTCTGTGGCGGAAATACTGGGGTAGCTGGTGGTTCTGGGGCCCCTTGATTTGCCTCCTGGTTGCACATTTGCTGTTGTTGGCCCAGATTCGTGTATTGCTAAATCACCAAAACATCTCCGGATTGTTCCTCTTGGCTGCGGGAGAGGTCGTGCTCATATCTGCTCTGATCTCAGTTCCGGTTCTGGCTTGCAGTAATACTGGCGATCGCGGTTGACGGAAACGGCAACATCTTCACATTCGTCGCTTTTCTACGAAGATCGCCGGGAAGTGAAGAGTGAGCTGACGGCTTTGCACGACGCGGAGGGTTCAAGCGCGATGGACATGGGAACAGTTTTGCTGAGCGCGGGGGTCGCAGTCGTGACCAGCGCCGTGACCGCATACCTCACGTCGAAACGCAAGATTTCGCAGGAACACGTGAAGTGGCGTAGAGAGCTCGTGCTTAAGTCGGCCAGAGTAGCCGATGCCAAGCCGGCCAGACTTGCCGATACCAGTCCCGCGGCGGCCCAGAATTTTGCCAAAGAGTCGGCGGTCGGCTATCTGGTTATCGACGAGCCGGAAGGCGTTTCTCAGGGCGTTCCTAAAAGCGCGGAGGCCAGAAAAGTCTTTATTCCGCCCAATTGCCGCCTGGTGGTGGGCCGGCATACTCCTCCCGCGGACATCTCGCTGAAAGACGAATGTGCTTCTATGAGACATGCCGCCATCTCGTCTGATAGTGCTCACGTCTTCGTCGAGGACCTGGATGCGAAGAATGGCACTTGGGTGAACCGCGACCGCGTGCAGACAACCTCGGTGCAGCTGAATGATGGCGACGTCATCAGGATTGGGTCCACACGATTGCGTTTGTCTCTGCTCACGAAGTAAAGGATCAGTGAAGGACGGGAAATGGAAAGAGATTTTCAGTGTATTCAGGCGAGTTGCCGGCTCACCTTCACCGTCAAGGAGGATGGTGAAGAAACTCCCGGCGTGCCGGACGTCGAGCTAGTGGTTAGATGTCCGGACTGCCAAAACCCCATTCCGATTCACTGGCCAAGAAATCGCGGATACATCGTAGTGCCAAAAAAATGGACGCCGTCTCGTTCATCATAAAGATCATTCGCGGCGGCTTAACGCTGCCAACGCTACTTGATAGCGCACTCGGGATGTTTGTCGAATTCCGTCCGCAGGCCGGTCAGGTCGAACGTGCTCGAAGTAGGTGTACCCGTGAGGAACGGTTTGAAGTCGATGGACACGGTTGGCACACTCATCAGGGCTTGCAGGAACTGAATGCGCTCCGCCTCGGTTTTGCCGATGTAGTCAAAGGATTCGAAAGGGTTTTCCTGCGACACCCAAGTCGTCGATTGCTTGTGTCCTCCGATGGTCATCTGCAATACCAGCGATGAGGACTGTCCGAAGGTTGAGTAATCCTGGTGGGTCAGAACGCCTCCCGGCGAAAACCTGATTGCGTGCGTGAATTTCTTGCCCTTCTGCAGGCACACTACGCTCAACATCGGGGTCTTCGCGTGGCCGGAGACATAAGGTTTCTGTGCCATCACGCTCAGCGTGATGGCGCCTTTGTCGACGGTCACATCTACGTCTTGTCCCAAAAGGCTGGGCGACCACAATGCACAGGCAATCGCCCCAGACAGCAATATGGCTCGTACCGTCTTCATGTCCGTTCCTTGCTGTACATGGAAAATGTTCAGTTGTCTTCGAACAGTTCAGAATAAGCCCCGGCGTCAGTATCAGCAAATAAGGGTGGTGCGAGAGCGGTGCTTGCTTCCGCTCTCAAATTAAGTGCAATTCCACTCATAAGTGAGAGCGAGAACCGGTGACTTGGCAGATATGCTTTTGGGCAGGAAGAGTTCTGGCGCGCCCAGAGAGATTCGAACTCCCGGCCTATTGCTCCGGAGGACTCGCCGCACGATAAATCAACGGTTTAGCGCGCTTTGTAAGGTTGCTTGTGTAGTGGGGATGTTACGCCAACTGACACTTACCAATCGGTATATCTGCTTACCCTATCGCCGGATTCCACACGTCAATGCGCGTTGACGCCGAGGCGCAAGTGGTGCGGCTCTGTCGAATCGCGCTGGCCGACTCAGCTTCCAGGACACGTTGGTCGTGTTCGTAGCGTTGCACGCCTCAGGAGCCAGTCGGAGAAAGCTCTTCACCCAGCCATCGGTTGACTCACCGTAAATCGAGCTGCGAGATTCGAATGCCCTCGTGCATACTTGGGTCAGCCCAAACATTGAAGTGGTGGGGTGCCATGTCCACGCTCTTGCGTTGTGGAAAACATACGAAGGCTGTCGGCACAGCCGAACAGACGCAGGGCTGGCGTGTGTGACCACCGCGAGATTACGGCTCGGCGGCATGTAGATCAACCATTCTTGCTGTCCATTGAGTTTTCCGTCCAGTTCCGCCACCTGCAGACTCGTAAATCCCAAGTGCCGCGAAGAATGTGGTGCGTAGAGCGGCATCGAGTTTGGGTGGTGCCGCAGAGATTGCCGGCAGGAACATCGTAAGATCAGCCCGTCGGCGGCGGTCCCGTCCGTGCCATTGCCGAAGCTCCATAGCACCTCTCGTCCAGTTCCGCCCCCTGCGGGCGTCAGTCGAACACCGTCTGCGAAGTAAGTGCGCACTGGCGGTGGTGCCGTAGAGATTGCCGGCGGCATCGAATTTCAGGCGCGCTGGGGGATGATCCGTCCGTGCGTCGGTGACGAAGCTATGCAGACCTTTGGTCCAGTGTTCCGCGTTTCGGGAGTAACCAAAGCACCGCTGTCGTTACGCCAGTGGGCGGTGGTGCCGAGATTGACCGGCGGCTCGAGATCAGCCCGGCTGAGGGATCATTCTCGTCCGTGCCGCCCTGGAAGGCTAATGCAGCACGTTGTCTGCGGCGGTTGCCTCCAAATGCGCGGCACCCAGGGATGTAACCAAAACCTGACATTAGTTCGACATCTTCATGACAAACCACACTCTGAGCACCGCTACCGTGAACTACAGAGTCGGGCCAATAAGGTCCCCAGATAAAAAGGAGAATAGTTATGAAGAACTTGGAAGATGTCATCAAGCAGCGTGTAAATCGCCGGTCGTTTTTGAAAATTTTGAAAGGGGCGATTACCGCAGGGACGCTGACGGCGGGCGCCGGGCTGTTGAGCCATGGCTTGGCCGCCTTCGGTCAAGAACCCAATGCAAGCAGCAAGCCGACCAACGGAGACATTGCAATTCTCAGATTCCTGGCTGCGGCCGAGCTAATCGAGAGTGACCTTTGGCAGCAATATGCGGAGCTCGGCGGGGTTACGCAGGGAACGCAGAACAACTACCAGCTTGCCTTGCAGTATCTGGATGGTGATGGCTCGCAGTACATCAGCAGCAATACTCTGGATGAGGTAAGCCACGCGGCTTTCCTGAATGCCTACCTGGAATCGAAGGGCGCCGATCCCGTCAACCTCGATAAATTTCGCACTTTGCAGGGCAGCAAGGCCGGGCCGAGAGCCAGTTCTGGGCGACTCACCAACCTCATGCATCTCAATGTGGACACCAGTTGGTACATTCGTTACCGCAGCGCCACCAATCCCGACTTTGGCACTACCTACCCACAAGCGATCCCACTGCACTACTACCCACACTCCCATCAACAATCGGCCGGCCATCCCCAGAGACAACAATGACTTTAACGATCCGAACCACATACAGGCGATAGCCGATACCGCGGCTTTTCACTTCGGGATGATCGAGCAAGGCGGCTCAAGCCTTTATGCGGCTTTGAGTCAAAAAGTCACCAGCCTGGAAGTTCTGAAGATCACTCTTAGTATCGGCGGGGACGAGATCGCCCACTTCCTGGAATGGGTGGATTTTGCCGGCAACGCGGTTCAGGGCCCCCCATTCTCTTTCGCAGGCTCGCAGGCGCCGGTGACCGACGATGGCTTGACGTTCCCTGACTTCAACCAGTTGGGTCCGCTTTTCCAGACCAACCTGATCTTCCCGGTGCCGTGCGAGTTCATCAGCCCAAGTCTGCCGAAATGCGCGGTGATTCGCCCGACCAGCGACAGCTTCGGCGGTGCCGTGGCGGCGGTGAAAGGTCTGACGGCAGACGGGCTTTTCATGGGCCAGTCAACTGAGTTTTTTGGCGTTCTCAATCAGCTAGCAATCGCGGCCGATCAAGCCAGCCGCCAATTGTGAGCATCTTGGCGGCAGCCGGCAGCGAGGTAAGTGCTACGCCGGGCGGATGGGTCGATGCTTCCACACGGAAGGGCAGGGTCATGGAGAGAGAACGTCGTTCAATCTTCTCAAATGACTTCCAGGGTCCTGTCCTCCATTTTTGTGTCACTTCGCCCTAAAGGAGATTCGTCATGATCGAAGGTTTGTTTCAGCCAATGCACTTGGTGGTAATTCTCTTTATTGCCTTGATGGTCTTCGGCCCAAAGAAGCTGCCCGAGTTAGGTAAGGGTCTGGGCGACGGTATCAGGAGCTTTAAGGACTCCATGCGTGAGAGACAGGAAAGCCTCGCCAAGGCAGACAAAGTTACGAGGTCGGGTCCCGGCGAAACCGAAGCGGTGCCTGAACACCACAGCTAGCTCGGACATGGCGCGGTCGAAGCCTGGGGGACTTAGGGCTTTGCGTCCCAGAGAGAAGCACCCTCAGGCGTCGAGACCGTCTCTCCGGGCGGTCATTGCCGCAGGTGAAACCGTGCCTCTTCCAGGCCGGCGGGCTTGGGTGGCCCGCTGCAACAATTCATTTAGAGGAGCGGGCGGTCATCAAGGCGGCTGCCATCGAGGTTCCTATAATGCCGGACATCCTATTCATTCTAGTGCTCGCGCTAGTAATTTTTGGACCGAGGAAGCTGCCAGAAATCGCCGGCCAGGTCGGCAAGTACTTGGCGCAATTCAGACGTCTGAAGAGCGAGTTATTAGACCAAATTAACGGCGAAATCCTCCTTCTTGAAGAGCAAAAGCGCATTGAACAGAAGCCAGATACCGAAAGTCAAATCACCGCGCCCGCGCCCATCGCGGGGGCCGACACTTAGCAGCCGTGAGCGGCTAGCTAGGCGCCGACGTTGGCTTTAAGCATGTTGCAGAACAGTTGTCCTTGCTCGATGGCATCGTCGAGCGCCACATGCGTATGAGGCACGGGATCGAACCACTCCGGGGGCATCGACTGCTTGCCGCACGCTCGATATGGTTTGCGCAGCAATGCCATCGCATAGGTCTTGATATCAATTGCCGAATAGCCGAATGGGTTCTCGCCCGCGAACTCGGTGAGATACCAATAGACGAAGGAAAAATCGAAAGCGGCCGGGTACCCGACAAACACTGGCCGTCCGCCAAACGCCTTGAGCCAGGCAACGTAGCGGGTCAGGGCGCCGGCAGGCGCTTCGAGATTTTGCCGGCAGGCCGACCATGCCTCCGGCTGTGTGGCCCACCATGCGGCGGTCTTGGGATCCGGGGCCGATGCGGGCAGCGTTTCCAAGTTGGCGGAGAACGTCCCCAGCAGCTCTTTGCCGGCCAGGTAGGCTGCCGATCCAAGGCTCAGCATGGAGTGTTTGCCCGCGACCGGTCCGTCGGTTTCTATATCCGTGCTGACGTAGATCTCACGCAACGGTGAATTCTTCATGGTCTGCGATGACAGATTGGGGTCGACAAACATGTTCACAAATCTCCCAATTGACCACATCAATACGAGCATTGCTGAATCGTCTGGCCGTGCGACTAGAAAAGGAAGTCCAACCCGCTTCCTTGAGAACCGGGCGAACCAGCTTCCACAGTTCTCGGCTGACGAGCTTGCTATCCATTGCAGCCCGTACTTTACCCTGCAAGCACACGCAAAGCCAACTATCGAGAACAGGCGTTATCGTAACGATCCGGCCCGAACGGGTCACCTGTGATATGGGATGTTACGCCAACCACTCGCCAGGCAGCCTGATCTCGGGTTGGCGATAACCCCCTCCGAACTAACTGATGGCTTCAACTTCTGACCAAGTCCACGCTTGCCAGATGATGACCGAGGTGCATACAGTCTCGATCGTCGCGAAGAACAAGTACTCAGGAAGAGCGGGCGGCCTGCCCCATCCGGCCAGAGGCGGAACGAAGGTCAGGAAACCGTTTACAAGGGTCAAAATTGCACCCGCGATGATATTCGCCAGCCGGTTCGCTCTAAACGGAAGTAGCCGAGACGCCACAATCATGGCGATGGGTATTTCCATCAAGACCGCTGAACCCGCCAGAACCCATGGTGGGAGATGTGGGGGTCGGCTTACAGCCCACAGGGCAAGCACGTCCGCATACAGGTAGTTCAAAAGCGCGAAGATCCAGAATAGAGACAACCGCTCCTTTGTGTCGTGCATGTCAACCTCCTACGGAAAGTTAATGGAAGATCGCAGTTGTACTCCCGCTCGGGCAACGGGATTTTTTCCTGTATGAGAAGCATTGGTTCTCCGTAGCGATTGCCACTAAGCCTGTCGGCGGCGCTGGTGAGGGCAACTTGGCTCTCCAAGGCTCACGCTCGCCTCCCACGTCATGAATGAGTGGCCTATCATCTCGGTATTACGAATGAGCCCTGAAGAAAGACTCATCCCTTGAACGGCAAAGAGATCGCAACTCAGGTACCTGGGAAGAAGCGGATCCGGAAATTCCCCGGGCGGAAGCAAGCCAGGAAGGGGAAGCATGGCCAACATGCTGCAACGCACCGAGCAGCTCCTGTCGAGCGGGGATTCCTAACTGGGTGGGCACAAAATTGGACACAGTCGGAAAAGCGAAGAAATCGGCGGGTCATCGAGACGGCCGCAACTCCCGATGGGCAAGAAGAGTTCTGGCGCGCCCGGAGAGATTCGAACTCCCGGCCTATTGCTCCGGAGGCAATCGCTCTATCCAGCTGAGCTACGGGCGCGCTCCTGGAAAATTATACACGCGCCGCGTACTTCTCCACGACGCGCTCGTCACTCCGCGTTTTTCAATTTCATGCTGGCTTTGTTGGCTTCCAGAAACTCGCGAATCTGCTCGACCTGGTCGAGCAGGCGGATCCATTGCTCGTAATACAGCGTGACCGGGAACCGTCCCAGTCCGTAAACGCTCATTCCGCCTTTTTCGCTGACCTTAAAATCCAGGGCGCCCCGCTTGCGCGTCTGGGTCTTTTCCAATTCCTGAACTCTGGCTTTCAGTTCTTCGTAGCTTGGTTCGGTCATCTTGATTTCCCCCGAGATAGATAAGCAACCCCGCCGCTCCGTGGCCGGGCAAGTTGCCGGCGATTTCGCCCGCGAGGCGGTTGATTCCATCGTACCCGTTTTCCGCCAAACTCGAATGTGAGCTACGGCACAGAGTGATGTTCCGGGAAGGCGAATCCCGATGGGCCGAGCGCACATCTGTTGTGATTTAATCATCTCACTGAGTGAGGGTGATGCCGGTGCCGGGTTCATTGCGGCAGACGATTTGGGGTTGCCAGGCACTGGTGTGGCTGGCGAGTTGGATGGTTCCGGGCGCACAACGCCGCGAGTGGCGCGCCGCCAGGTCCGCGCAAGTATGGCACTGGTGCCACTTCCTGGCCGAGTCGGGAAAACTTGATCGCGAGAAGCGGCTTGAACTGGCAAGCTACTGCTCGGGCCTGTTCCTGGAGGCGTTCTGGTCTCGCTACGAGCGCGAAGGTTTTCTGCGGCGGGCCGATCTGGTGCGCCGTGCTCCGGCCACCTGCCTGACGACGCTCGCTGTGCTGCTGGTCGCGATGGTCTGGGGAGGCGGGTTCATTCCCTTTGCGCGTTCCCTATTTTCCTCCGCGGTCCCGAATCCCGAACGCGTCTGCCTGGTCAGCTTGAACGGCAAATTCCGGCGTTTCCGCTCTGAAACCCTGATCGACCTCAGCTCGGCGTGGAAAACCAGCAAGCTGCTCGACGCGGTTGCGCCTTACTCGTGGGGGCCGGGCAAGCTGGCCGTTGGCCAGCGGACGGTGCCCATCTTGTCCGCGCGGGTTGCGCCCGACTTCTTCGACATCCTGGGTGTAAAGACGACCCTGGGGCGCGCACTGCAAAGCGGCGATGAGAAGAGTTGTCCCAACTGTGTCGTACTCAGCCATGAACTTTGGGCACTTCAATTCAAGAGCAGTCCTGACGCCATCGGCCGCCGGATCGTGGTGGACGGCAATGAAAAGATTGTCGCCGGAGTTCTGCCGCGCAACTTCCGCCTGGTCTCCTCCGGCATAGGGGTTTGGACTCTGCTCGATTCAGACTCGCCTCCGTTCACGAACTTTGTGGAACGCATCGGCGCGGTTGCGTTGATGAAACCGGGGGCATCGGAGGCCCGGGTTGAAGCCGATCTCACCGATCTCAGCGAAAACGCCGGCTACGTCTTCCCCGCTTCTCTGTTGGTCGTCACCTCAGCCAAAACCGAAATGCGCCGAACGCTGGCCTCCTACTTCCTGTTCCTGATGCTGGCCATGGCCAGCGCAGTTGCGATTGTTTACGCACGGCGCCAGGGCGCAGGGTTGGGCTCGGCCCCAATGAAATGGCAGCAACGATGGCGGTGGTGGGGATTTTTTGTGGCGAAGTCGGCCCTCTTGCTGATGGCTGCCTGCCTGCTGGCGTGGGTCAGCATTCACTCTCTGGCCATTTCCGTGGTCGGCTCGGTGTATCCGATGGCCGACGGCATGGCCTTGTGGCTGTTTCTGATTCTCGCGATTGCTCCCCTGTCGTGGTCGGTCCGCGACCAGCAAAAGCGCTGTCGGGTGTGTTTGCGCCTGCTGGGTATTCCCATTCGCATCGGCGCGCCGGGAAGCATCCTGTTCAACTGGTCGGGCACCGAGATGGTTTGCCCCAAGGGACACGGGGTCCTCTATCTGCCGGACTCAGAAGCGAAGTGGTTGGAGGACGATCGCTGGAACAACCTCGACGATTCCTGGGCCGAGCTGTTCCGCGCGGAATGACCCGCGTCGCCTAAGCGGTGGTGACCAGGCGAGAAGCCAGGGCCTGGTGGACCGCATTCGACAAATCAGCGACGCTGAATGGCTTCTGCAGAAACGCACTGCCCTGCAACAGAATATCGCGGCGCGCTGCACTGTCTTCCGTGTAGCCTGACATGAACAGGATGCGCACGGCGGGATAATACTTGGCCATCTCGCACGCCAGTTCATAACCTCCCATGACCGGCATTACCAGGTCGGTGAGAACCAGATCGATCTTGCCGTGAAGATCGTCGCAAATCTGCAGCGCGGCCGTCCCATTCTCAGCTTCCAAAGTGTGATATCCCAACTGCTGCAAACACTCGCGAACGTTGCCGCGAATCATGGCCTCGTCTTCGACGATGAGGATGGTTTGCCCGCGAGGCTCGTAGAGCGAGTCGTTCGGCCCCACCGGCCCCACCGGCCCGTCCGCCGGCGCCTTGACCGCGGGGAAATACAGTTTGAATGTCGTGCCTTGTCCAGGTTCACTGTAAACCCAGATGTGCCCTCCGCTCTGTTTTACGATTCCGTACACGATCGACAACCCCAGGCCGGTGCCCTTACCGACTTCTTTGGTGGTGAAGAAGGGATCGAAGATGCGCGGCAGGATCGATTTGTCGATACCGGTTCCGGTATCGCTGACCGCTAACATCACGTACTGTCCTGGTTGCAGCGGCGGATGCTTCTCGGCGAAAGCCCGGTCCAGATTGACATTGGCGGTTTCAAGATGGAGCATCCCGCCCTTGGGCATGGCGTCGCGCGCGTTCACCGCCAGGTTGAGGATCACTTGCCCAACCTGGTCCGGATCGAGACAGGAGTTGTGCAGCTTCTCACATAATTCTGTCACTAACTCGATGTCTTCTCCGATGATGCGGCGCAACATGTGCGAAGTCTCCACTACCACGGAGTTCACGTTGATGACGCGGACCTGCATGATCTGCTGTCGCCCCAGCGCCAACATCTGGCGGGTGAGCGCTGCGGCACGGTCGGCCGCATTGGAAATCTGCAAGAGCGACTTGGTAAGTGGACTATCAGGAGTGATTTCGGCCAGCATCAATTCGGTGGAGAGCTTGATCACTACCAGAATGTTGTTGAAATCGTGGGCGACGCCTCCGGCCAGCCGGGCCACCGCCTCCAGCTTCTGCACCTGACGGACTTGCTGCTCCAGCGCGCTCTGCTGGGTCATGTCTTCGACATATCCCGCGAAGTACTCGACATAAGAGTGAGAATCGCGGGCCAGCGAACCGGAGATTCGCACCGGCACCACGCTTCCATCACGCCGCACGAAGCTGAACTCGTAACCCTGAATCCGCTCACCTAACCTCAAAACTTCCAGCAGCCGGCCGCGGTCCTTGGAGTCGGAATAGATCTGGGTCGATAGTTTCAGGCGCAGAGCTTCGTCGAGACTGTATCCGCCCAGCATCTTCAGCATCGCTGGATTCAGCGATTCAAAACGGTCCCCCTTGACCGAAGTCCGGATGATGCCGAAGGGTGCGCCGTCGACCAGCAATTGCAGCGAGGCCTCCGATTGTCTCAGCTCCTCCTCCATACGCTTTCGTTCGGTGACGTCGTTGGCCAGTACCAGGGAATATTGACCGCCATCTCGCCTGAAGGCGAACATCTTGATCTCGACCAATAGGGGAGTGCCTTGCTTGTTGCGGTGGCGCCAGAGTCCATCGTCGTTAATCCCGGGATGGTGATGGTGTACACAATCCACTAACGTCGGTTTGTCCTCGGGAGGGCGTATGTCCAAGATACTCATTCCCAGAAACTCCTCCCGGGAAAACCCGTAGGTCCGCACCGCAGCATCATTTACGGAGACAAAGCGCAAGGTCACGCTGTCATAGACCCACATGGGATAGGGATTGGCAGTGAAGAGGAGTTCCAGTTGATTTTCGGCGTCGCGCAGGTGCGCCGATTCGGTGGCCAATGCCCGGCGCAGGCGTACCACACATCCGAGCAGCCACAACAACAGGGCAGCCCCGATCACGAGCGCGACGATGGCAGTAAGCGGCATCGGGCCAGGCGAGCGCATACCTTTGGCGCGCCCCCAATGTCCCTGATCCCATTGCGCAAAATACGGAATTTGTACTTGTTCTAAGGGCTTGCGTAAACCGCACATTGCGCCCGGTTCGCCCCTGGTGATCGGCGGTTCCTGTAAACCGCGCAGGACTTCGGGCAGCGCACGAATTGTTGATGGCAATCGGTCCTGCGTGGCGCAACAGAAAGAATTACCAACCAACTCGTCACAAGTTGTACCACTTTGAGACCGTGGTCCCGTACTTAATTGGCGTATGCGCGATAATTTGGCAATTTGCGGTGCCATTTTGGGAAAGAGGCCCGATTGCCAACCTCGGCCGATTTCCCCGCATCTCCCAACAGTGCGGTATCTTAGATGACATATCCGACCACATTGCAATCCCCAAACTGCAATCCGCGATAGTGAGAAGATTGCATAATCCAGGAAGCGAGGTTCGACATGGCACTGATGCAGGCCGGTCTGGAAATGGCAGCAGGTAAGCTCCCCAAGGTCATCGGGCCTTGGTCACACGCGATAATTGACTATGCGGTTGCGGGTGGATTTCTGCTGACGGGCGCCCTCTGGTGGAAGCGCAACCGGCGCGCCGCGCTGGGGTGCTTCCTCTGCGGAGGGGCGACGGCTGCCAACAGCCTGCTGACGGATTATCCCGGCGGGGTAGTCGGGGAAATCAGCTACAAGAACCATGGCAGGATCGACGCGGGAATAGCGGGCCTGACTGCTGCCGTGCCGAATTTTATGGATTTCAAGGACGAGCCTGAGGCGAAGTTTTTCGCTTCCTGCGCCTTGGGAGAGATCGCCATCACCGGCTTGACGGATTTCGATTACTACCGGCATCCTTCGTTGCGGGGGAGCGTCGCACGGACAAGTCTGTAGCCCCAGGCCACGGGCGAACAGCCGTGGCAATTTCGTTTTAACGTCATTCAGATTTGGACTAGCTGTGGCCGCGGCTTTGCTCCCACCGCGACCTAGCAGCCCGCCTGGCGATTTCGCTGCGCCGTTCGGCCGTCAAGGCTGCGGCGCGGGCTGGCCCGCCCCGTTTTCCACCCTTACGTCCGAGCGCTACTGCGGCGGGGTCTTTTCCGGTAAGGTCTAAACCAGCCGTCGCTCGCACCAGGTGTGCCGCGATCTGGTTTACTTCTGTCTTACTTGAGCGCTTAGGCATAGCAAGAACCTGATACCAATCTGCAAGGGTTGTCGGCTCAGCGAAGTCCGAGCCTTTCCTTCTGCTGCCGCAATTCGATCAGGCGGGAGTGCGCCTGGCGAAGACTGTCGGCAACCTCGAAGCACTTCTCCCAATCCTTCATGGTTATCAGGAGCTTTTCTGGCAGATATTCGGTGGCCGCTCCATGGTGCGACTGGCCCTTGCGAAATATTTTCTCGGTGGGCCGATTCTTCATTAAGTCCCCAAAGGTGCTGATGCGCTCTCCCATTCTCCGGGCTTCCACTTCAAGGGCGACAACTTCATTTTCGGTTTCCTGGAATTCCAGCAGGACCCGAGCCTTCAATTCTCGGTCAGGGCTCATGAAGTCACCTCCAAGCGCATTGTACGCCGGATATTTGACCGCTCAAGCATCTTTAATTGGGAATCAAGTACGGCGCCGGACTCAAAGCCGCCGAGCATCGATAATTCAAGTTGACCAACTGCGATTTGCCGGTTTGGTGGCATCCCGTTCATCACCGCCCGAACCCTCACGCCCCTGCTACAATTCAGGCGCAAACCGTCCGCACGTGCAGGATTTCTGCCCCCGTGCAGAGTGGCTGGGGGTTGGCCCGGTTGAGGGCGAACTTCTGGCCAGATTTTTCGTATAACTCTTTAGCCGTGAGTAGGATTGGGCCAGCAGTCGCGCCTCTTGGGAGCCTGATTGGACGACATCCAAGCCGTAAATTCCCTCGTCCGTCGCTGTGTTGCCGGCGACGCTGCGGCGTGGCAGGAAATCGTTCAGCAGTATCATCGCCGTATCTATAACATCTGCTATCGCTTCTCCGGATCGTCCGACGATGCGGCCGACCTGGCCCAGGAAGTGTTTATCAAGATGTATCGCACCCTCAGCACGTTTGACACGACCCGTGCGTCGTTCATGACCTGGGTCACCACGGTCACGCGAAATCTGCTGGTGGACCACTTTCGTAAGGGAAAATACGACCGCGTTACCGACTCGCTGGACGCCACGCCGGGCAATCAGGACGAGGGCCTGACCCTGGCGGAGAAGCTGGAAGACCCTACGGCTGGCCCGGAAGCCCGGGTACGCAGCCAGGAAGCGCAGAAGCTGGTGCATGAGGCTTTGCGCAAGCTTTCGCCGGAGCTGCGCGAGGCGGTCATCCTGCGCGATTTGCAGGATATGGATTATAAAGACATTGCCCTGGCCCTGAATGTCCCGGAAGGCACGGTCAAAAGTCGCATAAATCGCGGAAGAACGGAACTTGCCAGGCTGTTACAACGTAGTTACAAACAGGTGAGTTGATGCCCAGCGAGAACCAATCCGGAATGCAATGTGCCGAGTGCGAAAGCCTGCTGGCCGAAGCCCTCGATGGCTCTCTGCACGGCACCACGCTGGCCGCTTTTGAGGGGCACCGGCAAAGTTGCCTGGAATGCCGCACTATGGTCGCCGAGGCCACGGCGGGAATGCACTGGCTGAAGGGTCTGGATGAGGTGGAACCGCCTCTCCAACTGGTGCACAACATCCTGGCGCAGACGATTGGGGCGCTTCCCTCAGAGCACGCCGTAACCGCGCCACGGGGCGAGGGCTGGTTCGACAAGCTGAAGGGCCGGCTGGCGCCCATTTTTGCGCCGGTTGCAACTCCGCGCTTCGCCATGTCGTTTGGCATGGCATTCTTTTCCATCACGCTGCTGCTCAGCATCGCCGGACTGCATATCAGCGATCTGCGGCGGATGGATCTGACCTCCAAAGGCATTACCAAGACGTATTACTCGACCCAGGCGCGGGTGATTCGTTACTACGACAATCTTCGCCTGGTGTATGAGATTGAGTCGCGAGTGCGTGACTTGCGCCGCGTAACCGCCCCGGAGAAGCAGTCGGACGAAGCGGCCCCCAAGAGTGCACCTAAGAGCGACAATCAGCCAGAGAAGGACCGCACCAATCAGAATTACAGCCGCGAGCCAAACCAGCCCGAGCTGGCCGCGTCTCCGGCGGAAAATGAACCAGTAATGAAGCACTTAACCAACCAGGCCCGGCTGAACAGGAGAATCGCATGAACTGCGCCAATCATGTCGATGTTCCCGCGGTCGCATACTGCCGCACGTGTGGGAAACCACTGTGTACCAGCTGCGTGCGAGACATCCGTGGCGTTATCTATTGCGAGGAATGTTTGGCCTCGCACCTGAGCGGCACCATGCCGCCGCCCGGTACTGCTGCCGTGCCGCCGGGTGCTCAACCCGTAGTTGATGCCCCGAATCCTCGCCTGGCCGCGCTTCTGGGATTCATTCCCGGCGTGGGAGCCATGTACAACGGCGAATTCGCCAAGGGTTTCGTGCATGTGCTGATCTTCGCCACCCTGATTTGGATGGCCGCGCACGTGAACGGCATCTTCGGTTTGGGCATCGCCGCATTCGTAATCTATATGCCGATCGAGGCGTATCAGACGGCGAAGGCCCGCTCGATGGGTTTGCCAGCGCCTGATCCGCTAGGCCTCAACAAGCTGTTGTCGTCGGCGGGTGCGACCACCCCGCATACTGCGACCAGCGTTGGCGCCGTTCCGGTTGCGACCGGCAATCCCGGCGCGCCCGTGGAAGGCGAGCCCGTGGAAGACTGTGGGCCTTCCAAGATTCCGGTTGGCGCGTTCGTCCTGATCGGTCTGGGCGTGCTGTTCCTGCTGAACGAAATGGATGTGGTGAACTTCGACCGCTTATGGCGGTTCTGGCCGCTGGTCCTGATCGCCGTCGGCATTCGCGTGCTGATGCGGCGCCGCGGGATGGGCTGGTGAGGAGGGCATCATGAAATTCCGATACAACCCTAGCTGTTCGTGTGCCCGCTGCCGTGCTCATGGTTATATGGGTCCGGTCATCATGATCACCATCGGAGTGCTGTTCCTGCTTGACCAGTTGGGACACTCGCATTGGATGGATTTTGGCAGCACCTGGCCGGCGCTGTTGATCGTGATCGGCCTGGTCATGTTCCTGCAACACAACGCTTCGGCCGAAGGCCACGTGCCCCGGCCATGGCCGGGCATGCCGGCGCCACCGATGCCTCCGTATCCGCCGCCACCGCCGGTGGTAACGCCGCCGCCGGTTCCGCCGGCCGGCTCCATCACGTCGGGTGCGAACTGGAACAATCCGCAGAATCCTAACGATCCGGAGGTGCGCCATGGCTAGCCAGAATAATTATCCGCCGCCACCGCCTCCGCCTCCGCCGCAATATCAGTACGCGCCGCCGCCACCGTATCGCCAGCGGCGATCGCTGGCCGGTCCGCTGGTGCTGATCATCATCGGCCTGCTGTTTCTGTTGCGGAACTTAGGCATTCATTTTCCCATCTGGCACTTCTTCGGCCACTGGTGGCCCCTGCTGCTGATTCTTTGGGGCGTGATCCGGCTGATCGAATACTCCACCGCCCAGAGCCAGGGTTACCGCAGTGGTGGCCTGGGAGCAGGCACCATCCTGCTGCTCATCCTGATCGTCGTGGTCGGAGTCACCGCGCACCATACCTCCGACATTGACTGGGGTGGGGTCCGCGAGCACATCCAGATGGACGATGATCTGGGCGGCATCTTCGGCACGGCGTTTACCTTCGACGACACGGTGCAGCAGGCGTTTCCGGCGCACGGCAATCTGCGCGTGGTCTGCGATCACGGCAGCTTGAACATTGCGCCCTCCGACGACAACACGCTGCGCGTGGTGGTGCACAAGAAGGTCTATGCGCAGAACCAGAAGGATGCCGACAAGTACAACGAGGGCACCAAGCCTCAAATCACGGTGACGGGAAACTCGGTGGTGCTGAACGCCAACACCAATGGCGCCGGCGAACACGGCGTTGAGGCCGACATGGAAATCTTCGTGCCCCGCGACGCCACGCTCGATATGGCCAGCAAACGCGGCGATGTCACCGTCAATGACCACAAGGCCGATGTGAAAATCGCGCTGCAACATGGCGACGTCACGGCCGACGATATCGCGGGCACGGTGACCATCAGCCTGCAGAATGGTTCGGTGCGGGCCTCCAAGATAACCGGCGATCTCGATGTGGAAGGCCATATCGACAATGTGACCATCGATGAGGTGGCCGGCGCAGTTCATCTTAACGGCGATTTCTTCGACGACATACGCCTCAGCAAGATCGCCAAAACGGTGACCTTCAAGTCGTCGCGTTCGGACATGCAGATCGCGTCGGTGCCGGGCGACCTGGAAATTGCCGGCGATGAAGTGCGCGGCGCCGACCTGAGCGGCCCCATTCGCCTCATCACCCGGTCCAAGGACATTCACATCGAGAACGTCACCGGCGATGTGCAACTGGAAACTACGAACGGCAACGTCGAAGTGGGCGCAGCCGACAAACTGCCGCTGGGCCGCATCAGCATTTCCAGCAAACGTGGTGACATCGCGCTGACTTTGCCGCCCAAGGCAGGATTCCAGGTGCAGGCCAATACCAACAAGGGCGACATCACTTCGGAGTTCGACACCGTGAAGGTTGACCAAAGCAACGGGTCGGCGCGGGCGTCGGGCGCCGTCGGCAACGGCGCCAGCAAGATGCAGATCAACACCGATACCGGCGACATCCGGATCACGAAAGGGTGAAGGTAGTCGATAGTGGTTTCGAGTTTCAAGTTTCGAGTTTCAAGTTGAGGGTCGTTAGTTCCCGACTCAAGGTTCATCATCCTGTCAAGTGAGTTTGAGCCTCGAGTCCAGTTCAAATCTAAAGTTTGTCATCCTGAGCGAGCCCGCTGTTTCAGCGGGCGAGTCGAAGGACCTGCGTTTGTCCCCAGCGGCGTGACAGGCGCAGGCGAACCGCAGATCCCTCGACTCGGGCCGAAGCGGCCCTCCCTCGGGATGACAAACTTGAAACTCGAAACTCGAAACTGGAAACTGGAAACTATTTACTAATCACTTTCCTTACTAGCCGCTCCACTTCCGCGACCACATCGTCAATGCTCTTGTGCGTGGTATCGATGTGGACCGCGTCAGGCGCCGCGACCAGCGGTGAAGCCGCCCGCGTGCGGTCGCGCTGGTCGCGCACAGCCAGCTCCGCCATCACGCGTTGCGTGTCGTCGGCTGAGCGCAGCCCGGCCTGCACGACTCGCCGCTCGGCGCGAACGTTTGGATCGGCATCGAGAAAAATCTTGACGTCCGCGTTGGGAAATACTGCGGTGCCAATGTCGCGGCCTTCCATCACCACGCCGCCGTTCTGCCCCAACGCGCGTTGGCGCTTCACCATCACCTCGCGCACCTGCGGATGGATGGAAACGCGCGAGGCCGCGCCGGTGACATCGGCGTCGCGCATGCGCCGCGAAACATCGCGCCCGTCGAGCAGCACGCGATTGCCTTCTCCACCGGGTTCGAGCCCGATCACGGTGCGGTTCGCCAACTGCCGCAGCGCGTCCCCATCCTCCAGAGAAACGTTCTGCTCCATCGCCTTCAGCCCCAGCGCGCGATACATGGCGCCGCTTTCCAGGTTCACATAGCCGAACTTCTTCGCCAGGCGCGCGGCAATGGTGCTCTTGCCCGATCCCGCCGGACCGTCGATGGCGATCACCAACTTTTGGGGTGTGGTCATCCCTTACCGGTGTCCTTGGCGGGAGGAAGTGGTCGAGTGGTCGATGCCGATTTTCTGGGTCGCCGCGCAACCAGCGGCTTGCCGGGCTGCGGCGGCTGCGGTACGAAACGCGGCTGGAGTTTGAACTTGCGCTCCGCCGGAAGCACGGCCGGCAATTCCAATTCCGACGAAGCGACTTGCAGCAGGACCCGGCCGCCCACATGGACGAAACTCAATTCACGCGCCGCTTGCAGCGCGCTGATGGCTTCGCGAACCCGCGCGCGACCGACGAAGTGGGAGAAAAAGTCTTCCACCTCTTCCTGCGAGGCGGCCACTATGCAATCCAGATATTTTGAAACCAGCGCGGTCAGCGACTCCGCCACCGAGACGTGCATGCCCTCTTTCACCGCCTCGAGCGACCAGCGGAAGAGGACGTCCCAGGACACACCTTTTTCCTGGGTGTAATCCACGCGGGCGATGCGCAGCTTGGCCCACAACTCATCGAGAGCGCGGTCCAGGGCTGCGGCGGAGATGTCGCCGCCCAGCGACTCGCGAAGCTGATATTCGGAGATCGGCCCATCTTTCTGGATGATCTGAAAGGCATCGATGGCGAGCGGAGAGTATTCCGAGCGTGCCCCGGCTTTCGGCGTCTGGCGCGGGTTTCGGTCGCCCACCAATCCGTAGAAGTAAGGAAACACCGATGCCGACACGATGAAGTTGTTATCGGGGAAGACGTTGGCCTCGTAGGCGGCTTTTTCGCGCAGCAGGCGGACCATCAGGTCCTTGGCCTCGCGAGCGCTGGGATCGGCAAAGGCCATTTGCCGGGCGGGCAGATGCTCGTCACTGCCGGCATAGGCGCCCACAAAGGTCGGGGCCAGCACGGCCGGCCGCTGCGGATAGAGCAGGCAGAAGCCTACCGAGTCGATGAACTCGCGCGCGTCGTCGAGCGTGCGGATGGGCTGCCCGTTTAAGCGCCACTTTTCCCGGCGCAACTCTTGTAGTTGCTGTTCGTGCATAAAGAAGCTGTCAGCTATCAGCCTTCAGCTATTGGCTGTCCGTTATCGGCGGTTGGCAATTAGCGATTAGCGATTAGCAATTAGCAATTGGCATTTGGCATTAGGAAATTAGCAACTCGCAATAGCGGTCGTACCCTGACGCCACGCAAAGCTGACGGCTGATAGCTGACGGCTGAATGCTGATTGCTAGATTCTCTTGAACGCCCGCTGAATGTCTTTAACAGAATACCGCAGAACCACGGGCCGGCCGTGCGGACAGCTCATGGGGCAATCGGTTTTCGCCAACTCGCTCAGCAGCCACTCCATTTTGTTCTGTTCCAGCGGCATGTTGACTTTGATGGCAGCGTGGCAGGCAATGCTGGCGGCGATGCGGGTGCGAATCTTTTCCAGGTTCAGCACCTGCTCCTCGCGCTCGAATTGCTCCAGGATTTCATGCAGCATGTGTTCGACGTCGGCCGGCGTAACTCCCGCGGCCGTGGTCTTGACGGCGATGGTGCGCGAGCCGAAGGGTTCCACCTCGAAGCCGTTGCGCGTCAACTCGTCGGAGATTTCGGCGAAGACCGACATCTGGCCCGGCGTTAGCTCGACGATGAGGGGCATCAGCAGTTGTTGCTTCTCGGGTGACTCGGTGAGGCGAGCCTTGCAGATTTTCTCGAACAGAATGCGCTCGTGAGCGACGTGCTGGTCAATGATCCACAGACCTTGCTGATTAATGGCCAGGATGAAGGAGTCACGAATCTGGCCGACCGGACGAAGCGAGCTCAGCGAATCCAGGCCGGCGGGAGCATCGTCGTCCACAATCACGGCAGAACACCCGTCGGCGCTGCGCGTCATGGTGGCAGCGGCGGCCACCGGCCCTCCAAAGGTTTGCGGTGCGAAACGCGCCACGGGAATGGCCGCATTGCCTTCGACGGCAAATGCGCTGCCTTCAAACTGCAAGCGCGCGTTGAACGGCGGGGCCTCGGGCGGACGCAACGCAAACTCGGCATCGGCTGCCGTGACCTGCAATTCCTCGCTCGTGTAATCGCGAGCACCGGGCGTGAGCGAAGGCGAAGCCGTGGGCTGCGCGTGAATCTCCGTCATAAACGCGGGAACCGGACGGCTCTTCATCAGCACGGCGCGAACCGAATCGCGAATAAAATCGTGCAACAGCGACGATTGCCGGAAGCGCACCTCGGTTTTCGAAGGATGTACGTTGACGTCAACTTCCGTAAATGGCATCTCCAGAAACAGCAGCACCACCGGAAAGACGCTCGGCGGAATGATGTTGCGGTAGGCCTCGGTGAGGGCGTGCTGCACCACGCGATCGCGAATCAGGCGGCCATTGACGAAGATGAAAATCGAGTTGCGATTCAGCTTCTGGATCTCTGGCCGCGAGACAAAGCCGTGCAGTTTTACGTCGCCGGCAACTGGTGGCTCGTAATCTTCGTCCCGCCGCCACGGCGGAGGCTGTGGCAGGCCGACGTGCGACAGTGGGAGCATCGCACTCAGCGGGATCAACTGATCGAGCGTCTCCTTGCCAAACACCTGATAGATACGCTGCGAGTGGTCGGCAACCGGCGGCGCGATCAGCATGGCGTTGGTTGCGGCGTGCAGTTCCCAATGCATCTCGGGATGGGCGAGCGCGTAGTGAGTCACCAGCGACGCGATGTGCGACAGCTCGGTGGATTCAGCCTTCAGAAATTTGCGGCGCGCAGGAATATTGAAGAACAGGTCGCGCACCGTGATCGAGGTGCCTAGAGGCAATCCCGCCTCTTCGACCGTCAACAGCTTTCCGCCGGCAATTTCAATCACCGTTCCGGCGGCGTCTTCGGGGGCTCGCGTCTCCAGACGGAGCCGGCTGACGGAAGCCATCGACGGCAGCGCCTCGCCGCGGAATCCCAGGGTCGCAATGTTCAGCAAGTCGTCGGCATTGCGGATCTTGGAGGTGGCGTGGCGCTCGAAGGCCAACATGGCATCGTCGCGCACCATGCCGCATCCGTCGTCGGTCACCTGGATCAGCTTCTTGCCGCCCGCCTCCACGGTGACGCGAATGCGGCGCGCGCCAGCATCCAGGGCGTTCTCCAACAGCTCTTTGACCACCGAAGCGGGCCGTTCCACCACCTCGCCGGCAGCGATTTTGTTGGCTACGTTTTCCGATAAAACGTGGATGCGCCCCATTACCCTAAGGGTAATTCACCAGAGAGCTACAGTGACAGCCGGAAACTGACTTTTCTTTTCAGTTTTCAGCTTGTAAGTCATTCATTTCACAAGAATCTGTGCATGGTGGAAGTACTACGGTTGATTGTCTTCTTCTATGGCATTTAAGCCGGTACACCTAAGTGGTTGTCCGTATTGAGAGTCACCTCTCGAAAGCAGATAGTCGTTATAGCGTCGGGCGGGCTGAACCAGAGGCTGTTGACCGGCGAACCCCTTCATATAGGAATCGACATGAAAAAATTGCCATTTATCCTGCTCGTTATCGTGATCTCGTTCGCATTCGCGCAATCCTTCGCTTTGCCCACTCCGCCGCCAGGCGCAATTGTATTCAACCAAATCAACCAGATGTCGGGCTGGTCATCGTGCCACAATCCCGGCTGCGCCGGTGGCAGCGGCCAGGGAAGCTACTGGATGGCGCAGTTTCAGAGGAACCCGTCCTTGTCAGGAGCCAGCGCTGAACTCTACAACTCAGGCGTGTGGGCCAATGCTTTGTTCTTCAAAAAGCTTGGCAGTCACGACGGACCGACCAATCTCTTGTGGGACTTTTACGTTCAGATCGATAGCGCCCCTGGAGCGCAGTCTCTGGAGTTCGATTCATTCCAGTTCGTTGGCGGGTATAACTACATGATTGGCAGCCAGTGCGACATCGCGGTTGGCGTGTGGGACACATGGGATGAATCCCGCGGACATTGGAACCACACCAGCATTCCGTGCCACAAATTTCCGGCCGGCACCTGGCATCACATCCAGTGGTACGTGACCACCAACCACAGCAATCATACTTATCACTACGCGGAACTGGTTGTGGACGGCGTGCCCTATTACCCTAATCAAACGTATTCTGCGAAAAACCTGCACTGGGGTGACAACATCGGCGTGCAGTACCAGATCGACGTGAATGCCAGCGGCCAGGGCTACCACGAGTGGTTCGACAATTCGAAGCTGACCATCTGGTAGACGGCGCTTCCCTCACCTTGGGAATTGGTGGAGTTCGGGACCGATCTACCCGGACTACACCAATTCCGAAAACGCATAAACTGAACTGATGCAAGCAGAGCTCGATCGGCTTTGCGTGGTATTAGTTGCGCCTCGCAACCCGCTCAACATTGGCGCGGCCGCGCGCGCCATGAGCAACTTCGGTTTTCTTCACCTGCGGGTGGTGAATCCCTACGACGTCGCTTTTCGCGAGGCACGCTCGGCGGTCGGCGCGTCGCAGGTGCTGGCCAACGCTGTCGAGTACAAGAGCGTGGCCGACGCGGTTGCCGATTGCACGCTGGTAGTCGGTACCACGGCCGTCCGGCATCGCGAACTGCAACATCCGCTGAAGCGGCTGGAAGCCGGCGCGCGGGTGATTCGCAAGCAACTCGCTTCCGGCCGGGTGGCGCTGCTGTTCGGCACGGAAAAGTTTGGGCTTTCCACCACCGACCTCAGCCACTGCCACTGGCTCATGCGTATTCCTACGCGCGAAGAGCATATCTCGATGAATCTGGGGCAGGCGGTGGCTGTCTGCCTGTACGAGCTACGCCGCGACTCCAAAGCCAAGGCTCCGCGAGAGAAAATGACGCGGGCCAGCGCGGGGGAATTTGAGCGCATCAGTGGAGTGTTGCTGGAGGCCCTGCGCGCCAGCGGCTATGTGAATCCCAGCGCCGAAAGTTTGACCGAGGAAAAGGTGCGCCGCCTGGTGCGCCGCCTGAACCTGCAAACCGAAGATGCCGAACTGTGGCTGGGCATGCTGCGACAAATACTGTGGAAGATTCGCGGGGGGAAACACTCCTAGCCTTTCGTCTGGCAGCTGACGTCAC
>CAWCSJ010000015.1:0-197601 GCA_963798185.1 uncultured Acidobacteriaceae bacterium | reverse complement strand
CCACGAAGGCGCGAAGGAGGGTTAATGTAAGCGAGAAACTTCTTCTTCAAGCTTTGCTGCACGAGAGATGAGAGTAGGCCTCTCGAACTCGCATTACAGGATGTGGGTTCAAACCACCGGAAGCTGCTTCGGCACAATGGCCGAGGTGGTGAGCGTTTCGGCAAAAGGCAGGACTTGATCCTGTCAGGTGAGGGTCGAGGAGACGAGCGCAAGCGAACCGCTGATGACCTGTCGAAAGCGTAGGGACGACGTCAGAACCAGAGGGGAGTCGTTAATCTGGGATAAGTCTGGGGGGAACCTGTTTACTGCCCAGTCGGCGTCCGGCACGAAGGCGGCGTGAACTCGGTTCAGGCTCTTGTGTGGAACGTGGGAACCTGCACACCGATGCCAAGGGAGAGACTCAAGCGGCCGACCCGTAAGAGTCAGAGTACCGAAGCGGGGTGCAGGGGCGGAGTCGCGTGTAGTAGTGAGGAAGGTCCTGTAACGGGACTGGAGCGAAGGCGCGACATCGTTCAGCTTTAACGAATGGTCAACCGGCAACGGGAGGAGCCCTTGGGATAAAGCAAAGTCGTGGAGCATTCCAAAGCGTTTTGTTTGGGATGCCTATAAGCGGGTAAAGGCGAATCGGGGTGCAGCCGGAGTCGACGATCAGACGATCGAAGAGTTTGAAAGGGACTTGGCAAACAATCTCTACAAGCTCTGGAATCGGATGTCGTCTGGCAGTTACTTCCCGCCGCCGGTGAAGCGCGTGAACATCGAGAAGCGAGGAGGCGGAATCAGACCACTGGGAATTCCCACGGTTTCCGACAGAATCGCCCAAGCGGTGGTCAAGGGGTATCTCGAGCCGGAACTGGAGAAGCACTTCCATCCCGACTCCTATGGGTACAGACCTAGGAAATCGGCATTGGATGCGGTTGGAGTTGCGCGAGAGCGCTGCTGGCGTTACGCCTGGGTGCTCGACCTCGACATAAAATCCTATTTCGATACGATTTCTCACGAACTGCTTCTCCGGGCGGTGCGAAAGCATACCGACTGTCCCTGGGTGTTGCTCTATATTGAGCGGTGGCTCAAAGCTCCTGTTCAGCTGGAAGATGGCACCCTGGAACCCCGAGAAAGAGGAACGCCACAAGGTTCAGTGATTTCACCCTTGTTGAGCAACTTGTTCCTTCATTACACGTTCGATCGGTGGATGGTTCGGAATTATCCGGACATTCGCTTCGAGCGGTTCGCCGACGACGCTCTCTGCCATTGTGGTAGTGAGGCGCAGGCGAAGATCCTCAAGGAAGCGCTTGAAAAGCGCTTTGCTGAATGCGGACTGCAGCTTCATCCTGAAAAGACGAAGGTCGTCTACTGCAAGGATGATGATCGGCGGGGAAACTCAAAGAATGAATCATTCGATTTCCTGGGCTATAGCTTTCGAGCCAGAAGATCGAAGAATCGTTTTGGCAAGTTCTTCGTCAATTTCAGCCCGGCTGTTAGCAACGCTGCGACGAAAGCGATTCGAGAGGAAATTCGCAGGTGGCAGTTGCGTTGTCGTATTGATCGGTGGATAGACGATTTGGCACGTATGTTCAACCCCGTTATTCGCGGTTGGATTACCTACTACGGTCGCTACTACAAGTCAGCACTTTATCCGACATTTCGCTATCTGGACCAATGCCTGGCGTACTGGGCGATGGCGAAATACAAGCGCTTAAGACGACACCGGCGAAGAGCAGAGCATTGGGTCAGCAAGGCAGCTTCAAGAGACCCACGGCTATTTGCTCATTGGCCGTTGTTACATCGGGCGTTGACTGGGCGATAAGAGCCGGATGAGCGGAGACGTTCAAGTCCGGAATCTGTGAGCGCCTGGGGGTGCAACTCCCCCGGGCGACTCGACGCAACATT
The DNA here is from genome assembly GCA_963798185.1 of uncultured Acidobacteriaceae bacterium. GTDB lineage: Bacteria > Acidobacteriota > Terriglobia > Terriglobales > Acidobacteriaceae > Bog-257. The sequence continues at coordinate 195,714 of CAWCSJ010000015.1, read as the reverse complement.
TACGTGGCCAGCGAGCGGGCGGGGAAGCGGGTGATGGCGAGCATCACCGGCTTTATCATGCGACGGCTCAAGCTGAAGGTCAACGCGGCCAAAAGTGCGGTGGCGCGGCCGGAGGAGCGGAAGTTGCTGGGCTTTAGCCTGAGTGGCGGCAAGCAGTCGAAACGGCGCATCGCGCCCAAGGCCTTGCTGCGGTTCAAGCGCAGGGTGCGGGAACTGACGGGCCGGAACCGGGGGATCAGCGTGGAGCAGATGACGAAGGAACTGGCCACGTACTTACGTGGTTGGAAGAGTTACTTCGGTTTCTGCGAGACGCCCTCGGTGCTGCAGGTACTGGATCAATGGACACGGCGCAGGCTGCGATCCCTGATCTGGAAGCAATGGAAACGACGCGTCTCTTGGCGACTGGCCAATAGCCCAGCCATGAGCTACGCCTTTCCCATCGCCTACTTTGATTCGCTGGGCCTTCCCCGCTTGTTCATCGGTAGTAGCTCAATCCACCGAACCGCCGGATGCGGACCCGCATGTCCGGTGGTGTTTCTATGGGCCGTACCGGCCCGCCAATAGCAATGAAAATGAGCGCTAGCAACCGTATGATGGCGACCGGGATTGAAGCGGTAAGGTCGTTGTCACACTGGATGAGTCGAGGCCGTGGTGGTGTTTGATCGGGAACGCATGATTGAGCTGATAAGTGTGCGCCGCCTGCATTGGCAGGGGTAGCACGTGAGGGTGCATTAGAACTGCTACGTGCGTTCTCCGCTTCAATGCCGAGGAGGTGGAGGATGGAGGCAGCCTATTATGTGGCCGGCATTGACGTTCACAAGAAGATGCTCGCTGTGGTAGTGGCAAACGCTAGAGACAGAGAACTGTGCTTCGAGTGCCGGCGGTTCGGTACAGCGGTTAGCGAACTGCGGAAACTATCGGCATGGTTGCGGGAGCGCGCGGTGCAGGAAGTGGTCATGGAGTCGACGGCGCAGTACTGGAAACCGGTGTGGCTGGCGCTGGAAGGACAGTTTCAGCTCTGGCTGGCACAAGCACGATCGAACCGAGGCCCTCGCGGACGGAAGACCGACTTTCGCGATGCGAAACGCAGTGTGAGCCGATTGCTGAGCGACGATTTGATTCTGAGTTACGTTCCCGAAAAGGAGCAACGGAGTTGGCGCACTTTGACCCGCACGAAATATCAACTCACGCGGGATCGGGTGCGGCTGCAGAGCCAACTGGAAAGTCTGCTGGAAGAGTGTCAGATCAAATTGTCCAGTGTGGTTAGCGATCTGCTGGGAGCCAGTGGCCAGCGTATTCTGCGCGCCATCGCAACTGGTGAAACGGATCCGGCACGGCTCAGAGAACTAGGCGATCGGCGGTTGCAGGCTACGGATGAGGAACTGAGGGATGCCCTCGACGGACAGCCTCAGCCGCTGCACCGAAAGCTGTTGACGCTGTATCTGCAGCGGTTGGATGTGATCGAAGGGCAGCTCGCTGAGATTGAGCGCATGATCGCGGAAGCCATGAAGGCGCATGAAAATGCCATCGTGAGACTGGCCGAGCTACCCGGCTTAGGGATTGATTCGGCGCAGCAAATCATCGCCGAAATCGGTCCGGGTGCGGAAGCGTTTCCGTCAGCGTCGCAACTGGCCTCCTGGGTGGGAGTCTGTCCGGGACGCCAAGAGAGCGCGGGCGAGTCCACCAGCAATCGGTCTGCAAAAGGGAATCGCGCGATGCGGCGCCTGCTGAACCAACTCGCGCATGCCGCTGTCCGCAAGCGAGACTGTTACTTACAAATCCTGTTCCAACGCCTCTCGCCTCGCCTCGGCTATGCGAAGGCTGTCTGGGCAATCGCCCACCGTCTTTGCCGATTGATCTGGAAGGTATTGCACGAAGGAGTCCACTATGTTGAGTATGGGCCCGCGGTGAGTGCTCTCACCCTGAAACGCCGAAAGCAGAGGCTCGTCACCCAGCTAAAAAAGCTCGGGTATTCTGTTCAACTAACGCCAATCCCTGGGTAAACCGTCGGCCTGTAGGTTTGTTTTCGAGGGTGTGGCAGGGACGGACGGGTGACCGTCCCCCCTATGCCGATAGTAGACGCAGTGTTTACGACCCGCAGCTGCGTGAAATTTCTTTGCCTACTTCGCTACAGCTATTGCTGGCGGCTTCCAACTGCCGTCAATGATCGAAGGCGGAGTCTCCTTGGGCCAATACAAACGCAGCATGGGAATGAACTTGGCCTTGGGAGCAGGCAGCCAGTTAGCTTCCTTCGTCTTTCCGGGTGAGTCAGCCTGGAGATATAGGTCAACCGAGCCGTCTGCATTGGAGACGAATTTGTTGCGGGCGCTGAGGGTATAACGGTTCAGCGAGTTCGGGACAAAGAAGTAGTCCTTGTCGTACATGGTGAGCGACCAGAAGCCGTTCACTGGCGGCAAATCACCCTTGTTGATGTGCATGACGTACTTCTTAGAAGCCCCGTCGTATTCGTCGCCGGCAGCGTCTTTCTGCGAGGTGGGATAGATGGCGTCCTGCGGACGATTAGCCCCGAGACCGATCGCCGTAACGAGGGCGCGCTGAATGTAGTCGGTGCCGTAGACGCCGATGTTTTTGGTCAGGTACGTCCAGCCGTTGACAGGCTCAGCAGCCTTCTTGAAGTAATCCATGATCTTGACCTGCGCGACTTTGGGGACAACCTTGATGGCTTCCTTGTCGAACGCGCCCAGTTTGCTGGGGTCGAAGTCCTGTCCCGGGATGAGCCCAATGGCCTTCATCTTCTCGACCATCGGTGCATCTTCCGCCGCAGGAGGGTTGGTCTTCATCAGCTTGGCGAGGTAGTTGAAGTAGTTGTTAACGCTCATGGCGCCGACCTGGTCGCGGATGCCGGTCTTCATGTCGAAGTTGGGATCAACTTCCCCGGCCGGCGGAGTATACGGTTTGCCATACGAGCTGAGCGGCACCAGCGAGACCTTGTCCTGTAGCGCGTGGACCTTGCTGTAGTCGTCAGGAGTGCCGGTGCAGTAGATGCGGCCCAGAATCCAGACCATTGCGGTGGGCGACTTGTACTCGGTGACACCCGCGGGAAGTGTGCCCGACCATCCCGGACCGGTAATGGCGTACTTCTGAGCTTTGTCGCCCGTTGTGCGTTTGCCCGGGACCTGGAAGACATTGGTCCAACCATCCAGCATGGGCATCAGGTAATAGCGGTCGCCCATGTCGGGCAGGCTGAGGATCCACGGCTCCTTGGAAACGTCTACCCAGGCCGTCGTGTATAGAGTGTCGGCGTTGGGTGCCGTCACCGCATGGTTATCCACCGCAGGATAGTTGCGGAGCTTGAGAATTTGCCCCATCGGGGCATGTGCAGCGTCCGGCGTGGCTACGTTCGTGAACTGTCGGCGCGTCATGTCCATGGTGACTAGCGGGTAGCCGTAGATGTAAGCGTCAACGGCGGCGTTGACAGCCTCTTCTACGCCCGGCGACTTGGCCGCAGGCGCGGGATTGGAAGAACAACCCAAAAAACCCAAGAGAATTGCGACAATACTGGCGGATACAAACAACTTTCGTTGCATCATGTCTCCCTCAGAAGGTTGTAGCCGAACTGATCTCAGAGCGCAGAAACTGTGAGGCAGCGCGCGCGCGAAGAGCTGGGCTGAGTGCCAAATGTGTTGGTGGTTCTAAGCAAGGATAGGTGATCCTAGCCTACAGCGCAACGGTCACCAGCGGATGACGAGGCAGCGGTCGGGCCGGTTGCGCCAACTACTAAGCGATCCCATTGACTGTCCGGAGATAGCGATAGAGAACAGATGGGATGAGAAGGTCGATCCCCGATCACGGATCTAAGCTACCAGTGATCAACGTACTCCAAGGTGCAATCACAGTTGATAAGGAGATCGACCTTGAAAAAGAATAACAATTCTTCCACGAAGAGTGAACACCCCTCGAAGCAGGCTAAGTCGCGGGTCTCGGTGCAGCGGGATACGAAGGAAGTGATGGCAGAGTTATTGACGAAACTGACGAAAACGCTGGATCCGAAGGCGATATCCGCGAGTGCGGGAAAAGAGCAAGGGAGCCTGCCAGCGCTCCGACTGCCCACGTCGAACGTCGCGAGCGACTGGGCGGATACGGCATCCTGTTGGCGTGTAGTTGACGAACTCATCTACAGCGAGATCGGCAACGAAGTCCTGCTCATCAAGCATACGGCATAGGCTCCTGTTGGTCTTCTGGGACGACATATTCCGCGAGGTCTCCGCCAAGTATCCGGATGTTCAGCACGAACAGCAGCTGATTGATTCGCTGTGCGCCCGTTTTGTCACCGCGCCGGAAAGTCTGGATATGGTCGTGGCCTCGAACCTGTTCGGCGATATTGTCACTGATCTCGGCGCAGCTATTGCCGGCAGCATGGGGCTTGCGCCAAGCGCCAACCTCAATCCCGAGGGCCATTACCCAAGCCTCTTCCAGGCGATCCACGGCTCGGCACCCGACATCGCGCGCAAAGGCATCGCCAATCCTGTCGCCACAATTTGGTCCGTCTCGATGATGCTGGACCATCTTGGTGAACCTGAGCTGGGCGCAGCCTTGTTGACGGCAATCGAATGTGTCATTGGCGAACATAAGGTTCGGACTCCTGATCTGGGCGGACAGTCAACAACGGGGCAAATGGGGCAGGCGGTTATCGCCGCCCTGCAGCGGGACAAGGCTCCTGAACCACCTCTCGTGGGGCCCTAAGTGTCTACGTGAAGAACTGTGTCGTCCCTACGGGACTCGACATTTTTTTCACTTTCATCCAGCGCTGTCGCGCTAGGCCAGGACGCCAGCATTGGATTACTTGCGAGATGGGTATTTCACGCCAACCATCCTCTAGAAGCTCAGGCGATGATGTGCCTAAACTTCGCCTCACGGAGGGAATCGAGATCATGCGTAAGGTGTCATGTCTGATTGCCAGTTTGCTATTTGTGTGCGGCCTCGGAGCACAGGACCTCAAGATTAACGTTGTCAAAATCGCGGGCAACGTCTACATGCTTCCGCACCAAAGCGTCTCGGCCAAACGGTTTCTCGAGGGTAAGTGGGGAAGCTGAGTTGGGTTCGGATGAAGACTGAGACTGTGCGAACAGCAACCCGACAATCATATGACCACCACTATCGTCTTCATAGCAGAAGCTTCTCTGAGGATTGTTTTTTTTCTGAGTCTCAATGCTATTTCTTGAGATCGACAGCTTTTCCCATCCTTGCTGGAATTCTGAATTCCCAACCGTTTATCGCGGACGATCACCACGGCTATAGCGGCTGACCGTAGAGAATAGTTACGAAGGACGAACCGGAGGACTATTGGATAAAGCGCGCGTATTCACGCTACGATGGAATTTAAACTTAAAGGAGGAAGACCATGGAACGAGAGATCATCCGCGTCGAACCGTTCGACACCAATTTTGAGAAATGGGGCGCTCCCGTCTCGGTCTGCACCCGAGCTGGGGACATGGTGTTCATGTCCGGCATGCCGCCCTTCGACCCAGACACCGGCGAGTTCCTGCAGCATGCGCCGTTCGAGCGCCAGGCCGAGCGCATCCTCGAACAAATGAAAACAGCGCTGGAGGCGGCTGGGTCGGACCTCGATCACGTGTTGAAGTGCAACGTGCTCTGCATATCCGCCGAGCGCTTCAAGACCTTCAACGAGATCTACAAACGCTACTTCCCCAAGAACCCGCCTGCCCGAATCTTCTTCTGCGTCCCGGAGTGGACCGGCCCGTTCGATATCGAGATCGACTGCGTGGCCGTCACGAAGAGCTGAGATCACCGGTGAGGACAGCGGCGTCGGCGGGCAGCAGGTCCGCCAGGGAGGCGCGCAGGCGTGGCACGCAGTAGTCCAGGAAGCCCCGCGTCTTCAGCGGCAGGCAGCCCTGCCCGCCGTGCACCAGGTGAATAGGGATTAAAGTCTGCCGCCTGAGAGCGCCAAATTATGAGGAGCGAACGGAACATCCGCATCAGTCGGTGCCAAATCGCCAAGCCCTTAGGGCGAGTTCGGCTGTCTCCATTAGATATTCCTTCCAGTGTGCGCGGGACGGCTTCACCGTATGAGGCGGGGGGAGCACTTCAAAAGTCGGCTTGTGTTTACGAATGCTTTTCTTCCATCTTGCCGTATAACGCCCAAACCCATACCCTTGGAGAACTCCGCCAGGTCTTTGTCACAAGGACGGAACGCCGACTATACGCTCAAGTGGATTTCCGCCGCGAAATGCGCCCAATAGCATTCGTAGACCCTGGGGCATTTCTCGTTACCGATAAACGTCTGCAGTTGCCTTCCCGGCTAACGTTAAGTTACCGCCAGCGATCATCGATGAGGATGCCACGATGGCGGATTGGCGCACGGCGATGACAATCGTCTTGATTGGCGGCGGTCGGGCGACGGTGCAAACCAACCGCTCATGAGCGGCGCTGCTCTCACCTGCAACTTCCTGATTTACAATGTGTTTTCGTTTATATGGTTTTTACATTCCACCGAGAGAATGTCCTGGCCATTTCGAGGCGGTGCGGCTGGCACAAGAGAACGGAGCGGACGTCGAAAGCATGGGGAAGTCCAACCACCGACCCTAGCTTTTCACCCCAAGGCCCGGCACGTTAGATTTGAGTCTTATGCGTCCACCGCACTTCCGGATGAACTGCCTGGCGGCTTTGACATGGCTGCCGTTGTTGCTGCTCGTGCCGGCCATCGAGGGACAAAGCCCGGCATTAATCACCCTCGATCAGGCAATTAATTTGGCCCTTGCGCATAATCACTCGCTGAAGGCGACCCGCACTCTCATTCTCCAGAACCAGGCGCAGGAGATCACCGCAAATCTTCGCCCCAACCCGATCTTCAATTTTGATTCCCAGTTCCTGCCAATTTTTTCGCCATCTGATTTCACGTCTAACAATCTGAGCGAAGTCCAGCAATTCGACGTTGGAATTGGATATCTGTTTGAGCGCGGCCACAAACGACAGCACCGCTTGCAAGCTGCACGCGATCAGACGGCGGTCACGCGTGCTCAAATTTCGGATGCTGAACGCACCCTGACATTCAACGTCGCTCAGCAGTTCGTCGCCGTCTTATTGGCGGAGTCAACCCTGCGGTTTGCGCTGTTGGACCTGAAGAGCTTTCAGGAGACGGTTGATATTGCCCTGGCGCAGTACAAATCGGGCTACATCAGCGAAGGCGATTACCTCAAGATCAAGCTGCAACTGCTGCAGTTTCAAACCGACGTCTCATCCGCTCGCCTAGCAAAGGTCCAGGCCCTCGTCGGGTTGCGGGAATCGCTTGGCTATGACGCAGTTCCTGCCGATTACGACGTGGTTGGCGACTTATCCTATCAGCCAGTGCAGACGAAGCTGGAGGATTTGCAAGCCCGAGCGCTCCAGGAACGCCCCGACTATCGCGCTGCCGAGTTGGGCGTAACCGCCGCGCAGAGCCAGATCTTGTTGGCCAAGGCCAACGCCAAACAGGACGTGGACGCTTCCGTTGATTACACACACACTGCGGGCCAGAACAGCGCTTCGTTCTTTGTGAATTTTGGTTTGCCCATCTTTAATCGCAATCAGGGTGAAATCGCACGCACCGGGTATGCGCTTACGCAGGCTCAGGAGACGCAGGCGTCAACCAGCGACACTGTGCTGTCCGATGTTACCGATGCCTATGAAGCGCTCCGTAGTAACGACGAAGTGGTACAACTTTATACTTCCGGGTACTTGAAGCAAGCACAGGACTCACGTGACATCAGTGAGTATGCTTATCAACGCGGGGCAACGAGCCTATTGGATTTTCTCGATGCTGAACGCAGCAACCGGGCGATTCAATTGGCCTATCGCCAGGCTTTGTCCTCTTACATGACTGCACTCGAGCAACTAAAGGAAGCTGTGGGAACGAGGAACCTTCCGTGAAGAGGCCCAAAGATCGCTGGCAACACCTGGCCGCGTTGACCACCTTATCAGCGCTCGTGCTGACGTTCGCGAGTTGCAGTGGAGCAGGTTCTGACGGTGCCGCTAAGACCAATGGGAACAACTCCAACAGTGCTGAACTCTTCACCGTCCCGCCGGACCAGATGGCCCATGTGCAGGTGCTCACCGTCCAGCCAACCAGCCTGACGCGAAGTTTGCGGCTGACTGGAAGTGTGGCTTACAACAGCTTTCATACAACGCCGGTGATTACGCAGGTCAGCGGCCCTGTGCGACGCATCGTCGTGGTTCCCGGCCAGATTGTGCAGAAGGCCGAGCCCATGCTGTATGTGGCAAGCCCTGACTATTCCCAGCTCCGCACGAATTACCTGAAGGCCAAAGACGCGTACGCGCTGGCACAAAAGGCTTACGCGCGTGCGCAAGACCTGTACCAGCATCATGCGATTGCCCAACAGAATCTGGAGCAGGCTGAATCTGCCGAGGTGCAAGCGGGAGGGGATTTGGCCGCCGCGGAAGCCGCTCTGAAGGTAATGGGCATCGCCGACCCCGATGCGCTTGTAAAGGCGCCTCCCACATTCGAGGCCCTGGTAAAAGCGCCTATTAGCGGCCTTGTGGTCGAACAAGATGTGTCTGCGGGGCAACTGCTCCAGGCCGGCACCACGCAGTGCTTCATGATTTCCGATACCAGCACAGTGTGGGTGCTGGTGAATGTTTATCAAAAGGATTTGCCATTTGTTCACGTCGGCGATGCGGTCACGATTCAGACAGACAGCTATCCTGACGTCTTCCACGGGCGTATTTCCTACGTGGCGGCTTCACTTGACCCGAGCACGCGCACTCTGCAGGCGCGCATTGAGACCAGCAATCCTGGCGGGAAGCTGAAGAAGGACATGTACGTGGTGGCGACGGTGGATGCGGGCACTATCCAGAACGCTATTGCACTGCCGGATTCCGCCGTTCTCCGTGACAGTGAAAACCAGCCTTTCGTCTACGTCGAGGCATCGTCCAATCAGTTTGGAAGGCGCCCAATCACTCTGGGTGAAAGCCTCAAGGGGCAAACGCAAATTACATCTGGACTAAATCCCGGTGATCACGTCATCGGAAATGGCAGCTTGTTCCTGCAGTTTGCGAACTCGCTGCAGCGCTAGCACATCGCGGCCGAATTTGAGAAGAAACCATAAGAAGGACAATGCCGTCCACATCTGAATGATTCATCGAATCGTACAAGCATCGTTGCGTCAGCGGTTCCTGGTGCTGATGCTGACCGGCTTCATCATGGTCGCTGGCATCATCTCGTTCCAGCGCATGCCGGTGGATGCCTATCCCGACCTTTCTCCTCCGCAGGTCGAACTCATCACACAATGGCCCGACCACGCTGCCGAAGAAGTGGAACGGCTGGTCACACTTCCTCTCGAACTGGAGATGAATGGCGTTCCGCATGTTGTCGTGATGAGGTCCATCTCGCTCTATGGTCTCTCCGATGTAATCCTGACATTTGAAGACAATACCAACGACTACTTTGCGCGGCAGATCGTTTTCGAGCGAATAGCACAAGCCAATCTGCCCACTGGCGTAACGCCAACCATGGCTCCGCTCTTTAGTCCCAGCGGCCTGGTGTACCGCTACGTGCTGGAAAGCCCCGACCGCAGTCCACAGGAATTGAAGACGATCGAGGACTGGGTGGTGGAGCGGGCTTATCGCTCTGTTCATGGCGTCGCCGATGACTCTGGTTTCGGCGGTACCGTCATGCAATATCAGGTCTTGCTCGACCCGGCGCGAATCTATGGATATCACCTGACCGTTCCGCAAGTCGTGACGGCACTGGCCGCGAACAACGCCAATGCAGGTGGTGGGTTCTACTCCCAGGGCGGTCAGTTTTACTACGTGCGCGGCATTGGACTGGTGCGCAACACCGGCGATATCGGGAACATCGTGGTGGGCAGCAACAATGGCGTACCGATCCGAATCAAGGACATTGGCGAGGTCGTGATCGGGCACGCGCCACGGCTGGGCGAATTTGGTTATCAGAAGAACGACGATGCGGTTGAGGGGGTTATTCTCATGCTTCGCGGGGAGCAGACCCAGAACGTCCTCAAGGGCGTGGAAGCAAAGACCGATGAATTAAACCGGACCATACTGCCGCCGGACGTCAAAATCCATCCTTATTACGATCGCAGCGAGTTAGTAAAGCTGACCACGGATACGGTGGAAAACAACCTGCTCCGCGGCATGGTGCTGGTGCTGATCGTCCTGATTTTCTTCTTGGTCAGTTTCCGCGCGGCCATCATCGTTGCGCTTACGATTCCGCTCTCCCTTTTGTTTGCCTTCATTGTGCTACATGCACACGATGGCGCCGCCAACCTGCTTTCCATTGGCGCAATCGATTTCGGCATCATCATCGATGGCACGGTAGTCATGGTTGAAAATATCTACCGTGAGCTTGCGCTGAGAGGCGGGCAGAACTATAAGCTGCACGAGGTCATTCTGGTAGCAGCAAAAGACGTAGATCGGCCAATCTTCTATTCGGTTGCAGTGATCCTGGCAGGCTATCTGCCGATCTACGCGCTCAGCGGCCCCTCGGCGAAGTTGTTCCATCCCATGGCCGAGACCATGTCGTTCGCGCTGATAGGGGCGCTGATCCTCACGCTCACATTGGTTCCAGTCCTGGCATCGTACTGGTTTAAAAAGGGTGTCCGCGAGCACCGCAATCGCGCATACGAATGGATGAAGCGCCAGTACGCGACTCAGTTGGATTGGGCGTTGGCGCGTCCCAAACTCACCATGCTGATCGCGGCGTTGATCTTCGGAGCTACCTTGCTGCTGGTTCCGTTTATCGGTGGCGAGTTTATGCCCCACCTCGACGAGGGCGCGCTTTGGGTGCGCGCCACCATGCCGTACACGATTTCGTTTGAGGAGGCGGGCAGCATCGCCCCTCAGATACGCGCAATTTTGATGTCGTACCCGCAAGTTACTGTGGTCGGTTCAGAATTGGGGCGGCCAGACGATGGAACGGACCCCACGGGCTTTTTCAATTGCGAGTTCTATGTGGGGCTGAAGCCTTACAAGGACAAGGCCTGGAGCGGCAGCATTAACACGAAAACGAAGCTGATTGAATCGATCAACCAGAAGCTAAGTGCGTTCCCCGGAATCATCTTCAACTATACCCAGCCTGCCGAAGATGCGGTGGACGAGGCCTTGACCGGACTGAAGAGTTCGCTGGCGGTGAAGATTTATGGAAGTGATTTAACCGTGCTCCAGGACAAAGCGGTGCAGATCAAAAACGTACTAGCCAAGGTACGAGGATTCACCGACTTGACGGTAGTTCGCGAATTAGGTCAACCCAGTTTGCTGGTCGATGTCGACCGCGACAGAATTGCACGTTACGGGATCAACGTCGCCGATGTGGAAGCCGTGATTTCGGCTGCAGTGGGTGGACAGGCCGTGACCCAGGTCATTCAAGGGGAGAAGCTGTTCGACCTGGTGGTCCGCATGCAGCCCCAATTTCGCAGCAGCGCACACGAAATCGGTGAGCTGTTGGTCGGCACTCCGGATGGAAAGCAGATCCCTCTGAGCCAACTCGCTGACATCCGGCAGGGGAACGGCGCATCGTTCATTTATCGCGAAAACAACTCCCGCTACATCGGGGTGCAATACAGCATTGAGGGACGGGACTTGGAGCGCGCGGTGCGAGACGGCCAAAAAGCGGTCACTCAATCCGTCGCTCTACCCCAAGGCTACTGGCTGAATTGGGGCGGCGAGTACAGCCAATTTCTGGAAGCAAAGGCGCAGCTTACGTTGATTGGTCCACTCGCGGTGGTGATTATTTTCATGATCCTGTTCGCGCTGTATGGAAATTTCAAGTTCCCCTTCACCATTGCCTTGGGCGTCATTATGACGGAGCCGGTGGGTGCGCTGATAGCGCTGAAGCTCACTCATACGCCCTTCAGCGTTTCATCGGTTCTGGGGTTGCTGGCGCTGTTAGGCGTATCGGTTGAAACGGCAGTGATTCTGGTTTCCTACATCAACAAGCTTCGCCTGGAAGGAATGGACATTCCTACCGCAACACGGGAGGCCTCACTTCTGCGGCTTCGTCCGATTATGATGACGGCACTGGTCGCATGCCTGGGGCTGCTGCCCGCCGCACTCGCCACCGGAATCGGCTCCGACACTCAGAAACCCTTCGCCATTGTCATCGTGGCAGGTTTGATATCCCGGCTCTTCATCGGATTCTTCGTCAATCCGGTTTTGTACCAGATGGTTGCTCGTGAAGGGGATGTGCTTCAGGTATAGCGTCTTGTGTTACGCGACTGGGCTCGCATGCGGAAGAAAATGCTCGCTTCTACCTTGTAATCGCGAACCGCCTCGATCGTGCGCAAAACTCTCGATTCTCCCGCGTCGTCGCCAGCCGAAAGTGATCCAGATTGGGACATGCGGATCGGTACCGGAAAGTGTGCGTCCAGCGAAGGCTGGCATGAACAGTGGGTGAGAGTCCCACCGGGGTAAAAGTTCAAACCCCGTAGCTTGAATAGCAGGAAGGAAGGAAACTGAGATTCCTGAAGCCTATTGACGAAGCCATCTACAAGGATGGCGAGCGAGTCGCCGGGCCGTAACGCAAGTGAACCCATATGGCCTCGAAAGTACTGCAACCCGAAGGCCGAGCCCTCACTTTTCGGGCGAAGGCAGCATGGAGCGTCGCAAGGACTGATGCGACGAAACACTTCGGCGGGGTTGGTAGGGACAGCACGGTGACAAGGTCATGCTAAGCAACTGGAGAGACCCTCCTCGCCCCGCTAGGAAATCGGCGGAGCAGGGAAGCCGTATAACCGGTGACACCGGGAAGTCGGTGGAAGGCGAGAGGGATTCGGCCGGGTCTGTAGTAGCGAGGAAGCGGAGTAATGTCCGTGGAGCGAAGAGGCCCTGCTGTTTGTAATGGCTCTAACAAAACGGGAGGCAAGGGTGAGATGACAAAAGCGCCCATCAGTTTGCAGGACCTGAGAAGGAGTCTATATGTCAAGGCGAAGGCAGAACCGTCTTGGCGTTTCTGGGGACTATACGTCCACGTCTGCAAGATGGAGACTTTGCGGGAAGCCTACCAGATGGCGAGAAGTAATGACGGGGCGCCGGGCATTGACGGGGTCACGTTTGAAGCCATCGAAGAAAGCGGAGCGGAGAGTTTTCTCGTGCAGATTCGGGATGAATTAGTTGCCAACACGTATCGGCCCATGCAGGCACGAAAGAAGGAGATTCCAAAGGATGGGGGCAAGAAAGTCCGCATCCTTTCGATTCCTTCAATTCGTGATCGAGTGGTTCAGGGAGCGCTAAAGCTCATCCTGGAGCCGATCTTCGTCGCGTTGGGAAAAGCTCGGAAGAGGGGGAATTGATGATAAGACAGTGAAACCTCTTGATCCAGCCTAGCGGGTGCAATTCCCGTCTGATCAAAGTCGAGCAAGACAGGTCAGTAGCGAGTGTTGCCATTCACCGGGTGACTGGTGGGTGCGAAGCGTACACAGTGAGGAAGCAGGCCGTGAGGATTCAACACCGAAATCGGTTCACAGTTCCGATGCCGACGTTTTCGAAGAGGCGGAAGGCAGCATTCAGCAGCAACCGCTATTGCGAGGTTGTGCTGGGATCGGCGGTGTCTTTAGCCCAGGGCACGTTTTCAAAGAGGTTGGCCGGGAACCCAAGAGAGCTCCCCATTCTCTCCCACACCACAAGGAACGCCTTGGATTTGGGTCGGGAGATACGTGCAACCAAGGGTCGACCGAAGGAAGCACGGAAGGATGGTTGAGCAGTCTTACAACCCCATAGTACCGGTGAAGGTGGGGAACCGCAGGGCTTCCGCAAGGAGCGGCCACGAAACCCACTGGAGGGAAGGGGGAAGCAAGCGTACGAATCTGTTGAAAGGAGACATAATCGAGACTCAGAACTCGAATGATTATGTGCACAGACATCGACAGAATAGCTGAACTCGCTAAGGAAGATCCGAAGCGACAGTTCTACTCCATCGCTCACCTGATGACAGTGGAGAAGTTGTATGAGGCATTCGGAAGTCTGCGAAAGAATGCCAGCGCCGGGATCGACGGGATCACGTACGCAGAGTACGAGATCAACGCCGAGGAGAACGTCCGCCAGTTGCATCGGCGGCTCGTGACAGGCAAGTATCAGGTACAACCGCTGCGCCGAGTCTATATCCCCAAGGAGAACGGGAAACAGAGGCCAATCTCGATTCCCAGCCTTGAGGATAAGATCGTGCAGAAAGTGGTCGTTGACCTGATGAATGCCATCTACGAGCAGGATTTTCTCGATTGCTCATACGGGTTTCGGCCCGGACGCAGTCAACATCAGGCTCTGGACGAAGTGAGACGGGTGATCTGTACCCGGCCCACGGGATGGATTCTGGAGCTGGACATCCAATCATACTTCGACAAAATTGTGCGGGGCAGCCTTATCGAGATGGTGGAGAAGCGCGTAAGTGATGGCAGCGTGCTCCGCCTGATTCAGAAATGGATCAAGGTCGGAGTCATCGAAGACGGCAAACTGCTCGTGAGCGAAACAGGGACGGGACAGGGGCAGCCGATCAGTCCGCTCTTGGCCAACATCTACCTGCATCACGCACTCGATGTGTGGTTCGAGGACGTGGTGAAGCCCCGACTGAAAGGGGAAGCTTACGAGATTCGCTTTGCTGATGATGCCATCCTGTGTTTCCAGCACAGGGAGGACGCGGAAAAGGTGATGAGGGTCCTACCGAAGCGGTTCGAGAAGTACGGTCTGACCCTGCACCCGGAGAAGACGCGGCTGATTGAATTCGGGCGCCATGCAGCGAGGAATGCGAAGAAGCAGGGGAAACAACCCGAGAGCTTCGATTTCCTTGGATTCAAGCACCTCTGCGCCCGTAGCCGGAAGGGAGGATTCACCGTGCATGTGAGGACGTTAGCCAAACGGCTCCGTAGAGGGCTGAAGGCAATCGCGGACTGGTGTAAACAACACCGGCGCACGCCAGTGAATCAGCAACAGGAAGCCCTGAACGCCAAACTCCGTGGCCACTACCAGTACTATGGACGCCCGACGAACTACTACAGCATCTGGCAGTTCTATCGACGCGTATGTCGTATCTGGCGTGAGTGGCTGGGTCGTCGAACACGCGGGCGACCGCTGAGGTGGGATCGATATAACGCTATCCTGCGGCAGCATCCACTGTTGTTACCTCGGATCACACACGCCTGGGTGGGGGCGGGGAGTCACGCCTGAAGAACCCGCTGCGGGAAATCTGCACGGCGGGGTCCGTGAGGGGGGAGAATCCGGTGAGCCATGGTGAACTTAAACGGGCACGCAGCTGGAAACGGCGGACACAGCCAAAGAACACCTAAAGCACACCGGGGACTCCTCTACTCGGAAAGCTGACTTTCAAGCAGGGTCGTATGGATATCGACCGAAGCGGACGGCGCACGAAGCCGTAGCCCGTGTAGCCCGAGCGATCGTCGAAGAGAAGACCCGCATCATTGATTTGGATCTAGCCTCCTATTTTGATAACGTGCAGCACTCGCTGCTGTTAGCGAAAGTGGCGAGGCGGGTCCATGATGATGCGGTCATGCACTTGCTCAAGATGATTCTCAAAGCTACTGGGAAGAAAGGCGTTCCCCAAGGCGGTGTGATTTCACCGTTGCTCAGTAACCTCTATCTGAATGAGGTAGACCGGATGCTGGAGAGAGCGGTGGATACCACGCGAAGGGGCAAGTCAACCAACGTCCAGTATGCACGTTTTGCGGACGACCTGGTGATCTTGGTCGACGCTGAACGGCGGAGTGACTGGCTGGTGAAGGCGATAGACAGACGGCTGCGCGAGGAGTTCGCGAAGCTCCGCGTGGAGATCAACGAGGACAAGAGTCGGATGGTGGATCTGAAGAAGGGAGAGAGCTTCACTTTCCTGGGTTTTGAATATCGGCGTGTACTGAGCCTTCAGCGGAAGTGGCGACCCTACTATGCACCCAAGCTGAAGAAGCGGATAGCGCTGTTTGAAAGGCTCAGGGAGATCTTCCGAAAGCACGTCAGCTGGCCCGTCGAGACCGTGATTGCGAAAATCAATCCGGTTCTACGCGGTTGGGTGAACTACTTTCGGGTCGGCCATTCGAGTATTTGTTTCGGAGTGGTTAAACGCTGGGTAGAGGAGAAGGTACGGCGGCATTTGATGCGTGCCCGGGGCCGCAAAGGCTTCGGTTGGACGCGGTGGAGTAGCGAATGGCTATATGACCGGCTGGGTCTGTTTAACAACTACCAGCTCCGTCGATGGTCAGGCGCGAAAGTCGCCCCAACACGATAAGCCACATAACTCTTGGCACTAAGCAAACAGGTGCGCCCAGTGCGGGAAATCTGCACGCTGGGTGCGATGTGGCGGGGGCTGGAAACGGATTCACGGTTTGGCTACTGAGGCACTCCCAGAGGAAACGGGGAGCCAACAAGCTATGCTAAACCTTCGGAACACCGCGCCAGTCCTCGACCCGACCGGCCAGTGTTTACGAACGTGTTCGCTTCACTTGGACGAAAAACGCCCGACGCGTCTGCGTCAGACATAGGCTCTTGGCCAGCCGCGGTGGAGGCGGCTGGAATGAGCAGACACGCAAATCGGAAATCATGGAAACTAAAGCGGCCGAAAACAAAGCTCGGCCTCCCGGATCTAGACCACAGCAAATCGGCGGTCCTGGACAGCCTTCGCTCGCCCGAGTCGAAGCGCGGATATCGACACGCGATCGATGAATTCATTCAGTGGTACTGCTCCGAGCCGCGCTTGTCGTTCAACAAGGTTGTGGTCACCCGTTATCGCATTTTCCTCGAGAATCGCCAGCTCGCGGCAGGAACGATCAATGGACGACTCGCTGCAGTGCGGCGGCTCGCCTACGAGGCTGCCGACGCTGGCTTGCTGAGCCCTGAGTTGGCGGCCAGCATTCGGCGCGTGAAAGGCGTCAGAAAATTGGGCGTCAGACTGGGCAACTGGCTGACGGCTGAAGAGGCCCATCGATTCTGGCAGGCTCCTTCGCCTGACACGATCAAGGGCCGACGAGATCGGGCGATTCTTGCGATCCTGCTTGGCTGCGGGCTGAGGCGGAGGGAACTGGCCGATTTGGAGTTTACCCATCTGCAACGGCGCGATGAACATTGGGCGATCGTTGATCTTGTTGGGAAGGGTGGGCATATCAGAACAGTCCCGGTACCCGATTGGGTCAAGGCCGCAGTTGATCTATGGGTCGTCGCCGCCGGCATATCAGCCGGGAGGTTGTTTCGCTGTGTCTGCCGTGCTGGTAAGTGCTGGGGCGTCGGCGTGACGGAGCGCGTTGTCTGGCATGTGGTCAAAGATTATGCGAAAAAGATCGGTCTGGGCCAAGTTGCGCCACACGACCTTCGTCGATCGTGCGCGAAACTATGTCACACAGCGGGCGGAGAATTGGAACAGATTCAATTCCTCCTCGGCCACGTTTCGGTTCAAACTACGGAGCGCTACCTTGGGTGCAAACAGCGGATCAGCGGCGCGGTCAACGACCGGATCGGTATCGAACCGTAGCGCCCAGGGGTAATGGGCGACCCACTAGCGCAGCGAGGTGCCGCACCAGGGAGCGGACTTGCCGACTACACGTCCAAGTGACTTCCCCGAAGCGGACCTCTGGCCCGCGTCGATACGCTGTCGTGAGCACGCCAACTTGCGAGCTAAACCGAACTGGCTGCTCATCCGGGATTACGTGCGAGATGGCGATTTTACGCCAACCATAAGTTGCCCCCACCCTCGTTGACAGGCTTATGTATGATGTTCGGAACCCGAGATACGGGCGGGGACCCCAACATTTAGTTCGCAGGATACATCTGAGATGTTCGGCCTTCGGGGAACGTCGTGACCGACCCAGCGTGGCAAGCGAGCGCTTTCAAGGAGTGTAATGCGAATTCTGCTCTACAACCCTGACAACGGGGTCACCCGCAACTTCATGCCCCACCTCTGGATGTTTCTGCTCCAGGCTCTCACACCTCCCGGACATGAAGTCCTGCTGGTCGATGGCAATGCCCAACCGATGGACGAGACCCAAATTGCGCAATTCGTCCGCGACCAGAACATCGGACTGGTTGGTATCGGCGCCATGACCAGGATGGTCGCCAGAGCATATCGCATGGCGGACGCGATTCGCGCGACGGGAGTTCCGGTGGTGATGGGAGGGCCGCATGTGACTGAAGAGGCCGATGAAGCTCTCGGCCGCGATGGTGGCCCCCGCCACGCCGATGCCGTTGCCTTGGGAGAAGCCGATGAGACCTGGCCGCAAATCGTCGAAGATGCGGTTCGCGGCGAGCTGAAGGAAATCTACGCGCCCGTGGATGCGATGGGCAAAGAGCGCAAGCCTTCCCTGAATCACTATCCCACGATTCCGTGGGACAAGCTTGATCTCGACCAGTTCAATCTCATTCCCAAGCTGATGCACCCCTTGCTCAAGGGTTTCCGCGAAGGATGGGGAACCTTTCGCATCGTGCCGGTGGAATCGGGACGAGGCTGTCCGTACGGCTGCGAGTTCTGCACGGTCACCGGTTTCTTCGGCGACTCGATTCGCTTCCGCACGAATGAAAGCGTCGTCAACGAATTGCTCCTGCTAAAAGCCCGCGCCCGCAAAGAGGGAGGCCAGATCGCGGTCTTCTTCATCGACGACAACTTTGCCATCAACATAAAGCGCACCAAGTCCCTGCTGCGTGACATCATCGCGGCCAAAGCCCAAGTCTTTTGGGTGGCGCAGATCAGCGCCAATCTTCTGCGCGACGAAGAACTGGTCGATTTGATCGCCGCCTCCGGAGGCAAGTGGATCTTTATCGGAATGGAATCGGTCGATCCGGCAAATCTGAAGGACGTGAATAAAGGATTCAATAAGCCCGGCGAATATGCCGCCGTGCTGGAGCGGCTGGCAAAACGCAATATATACGCGATCACCTCGTTCATCTTCGGCATGGACAACGACACCCCGGGAGTCGCGGAACGCACCCTGCAGCAGGTCCGTACATGGCCTCCGGGCTTGCCGATCTTCGGACTGCTCACGCCGTTACCCGCAACGCCTCTATACAAGCGGCTGGAGGCCGCCGGACGGCTCACGCGCCCGCGGCACTGGCTGGATTTCGTTCCCTTCACCATGGCGCACACTCCGCTGAAAATGACGATCGAAGAAGCGCATGCCGAACTGAACTATGGCTGGGCTCACTCCTATAGCCCGGAAGCACTCGCCCAGGCCGTTGCGGCGCTGGACGACCAGCATGTCGGGGATCGCTTCAATATCTTCCTAGCGCGTCTTTGTTTTCGCGGAATCTATTTCCCGATGATGAGGAAGTCGTCGTGGCTGCGTGTCGTTCTCGAGAACCGGCGAACGATTCTGAGGCTGCTCAAAGAGGGAGTGTTCCGATGGATGCGTCCAGGAAATTCTAGCAGCCGGGATCCCTTTGGCGTGGCAGCGCCCAACGTCAGCGGCGAAGCCAACGCGTAAACAGATTTCCTTGGAGAACTGTGCACGACCCAACGCTCGCCTCGCCGCTGCGCGAGATTTTGGCGGAACACCTCAGCCACGCGTGGGACTGATGGCAGCGTGGAGCATTATCGCTCTGCCCTTCCCACGGATAGCTAGCGAGAACAGGCCAACTCGCACCCTATCTGAACCGGATGGAATATGTTCCTCGGGACTCGGCCAGCATCCGGCACCCGCATTGGCACCGCCACTTGGCCGTCTAACGCCCAACCCGTGCTGTTGAAGCGATGCACCAAGTCGCGGCCACAACGACGGAATGCCGACTACACGGCCAAGTGAAACTCCCTCCAAGCAGACTTCTGGACAACCTCCGGAGCCAGCACCCGGAGTGCAACACTTTACGCGGAAGTCAGCGCAAAATCGCTTCAGATCGAGCCCCCAAATGGCTCTAGCCACGGAGGACACGGAATTCGGCCGCCCGGACTAAAATCCCACTCTTCGAAGCTGACATTGCGGCACGGCTGAAGCCGTGCACTTCCACCGGTTCCTGGCGAACATTTCTTTTGCAGTCCTCAATAAAGCCCCACTCTTCCATCGCCCAATACCGCGCAGCTAAAGCCGTGCCCATCCAAAGCCAGCAACACAGCAACAATGCGCAAGGGGTGACCACCCAAGCTTGTTTTGCCTGGGTAGGACTTTGCTAATCGCGCCGGGCAGCTGGTTGATTGAGAATGTGATTGTGCTGCCGCATCATGCTGCGGAGGCGTTCAACCGGGCTGACAGGCGATTCGCTGCCTTGCTTCACCGTCGCCGGGTTCTGCTTTGTCGGTGCGCCAGGTTGCGGAGTAGCTACTTCGATCAAGGAGTAGTCTTCGCACTGGCCAGGATGTTTCTCGTCGCATGGGGTTAGCAGAAAAGCGTGTATATCTCCGTTGGGAAGCAGGCCCTGCGCAGCGATTTGTCCTTGCTCATTGATACCAAGGCCCACAGTCAACTGCACGTCCGAACCAGCCGGAATCAGCGCATTCAGGTCAGCTATCGAACCGTTCTCCCACAGAAGCGCGTGCGCATTGTTCCCGGAACAATCGTCCGATGTACCAACGATCTGTCCGGCGGAGTTGATGACATAGGCGACGCTGCACGGATCGCCTGCAAAGACGCCGAGATCAGTCATAACCCCACGACTCCAAAGAAACGCGTGCAAGGCCTGACAGCCGGCGGTGCATGCCCAGCCAACAACTTGGCCCGTTTCGCTGATCCAGTCTGCGCTTCCAAAATCACCTCCAAACGTGCCTAAGTCCCTGAGGGACGTCCCGTCCCAAAGAAACGGATGAAACGACTGGTCACCGGCCACGTTCATCCCACCAACAATCTGCCCTCGCTCGTTAAGGTTATTGATCAGATACACCGCGGTACCTCCGATGGTGCCGAGGTCCTTCATCCTGCCGTTCTCCCATAGGAAGGGGTGCTGCGTTGGGATGCCGGTGGCGGGGTTTACTATGGAGTTCGTCAAAGACCATCCCGCAACTTGCCCGTTTTCGTTTACAAG
This sequence comes from uncultured Acidobacteriaceae bacterium, assembly GCA_963798185.1. Classification (GTDB taxonomy): domain Bacteria; phylum Acidobacteriota; class Terriglobia; order Terriglobales; family Acidobacteriaceae; genus Bog-257. The sequence goes on along the minus strand of CAWCSJ010000015.1, from coordinate 174,789 downwards.
CTCCGCGAGGGCATCAGGGCCGCCCAACGTGCCCAGGTCCCGCATCACCCCTTTCTCCCACAGAAACGCACGGACCTGTGTTCCAAAAAAGGGATCGGATACCAAGTTCTGCGCATATCCGGTTACCTGACCACGGTCGTTGACTCCGGACGCTCCGCTCTCATTTCCTCCTAGTGTTCCCAGGGCGATGATGCTGCCGTCCTTGAAAAGGACCGCCTGAAACTCCGGATTCCCGGTCAGCGGATCGATTAACCCGTTTTCTGAGAATCCAGCGACCAGCCCCGAATCGGTGATCCAGATGGGGCCGCTGTTGTTGACAGTTGGAAGGGCACCCAGATCAGTGAGGACACCATCCCGCCAATCAACTGCGTGGCCGACGAAGCAATCCGGAAAGAAACAATTTGGAGCAAAAGGATCAGGGATTTGCGTTTCGGCTAAGGACAGAACCGTGCCCCGATTATTTATGTCACGCTCCCCCTCGAAACCTAGAGAGCTAATGGCACCTCCGAGTGTGCCAGTGTCGGTGAGCTTGTACTGATGGTGCTTGGGTTTGTTAGGTGGCGATGGCTTGTTTTGCGCTGCCGTCCAGACTGGCATGGCCAGCGCGGCGAATAGATACACAACGGTCATCCACATCCATGTGCGGGATTTCATACTCTCCTCCATCATCACTTCGTAAATGGCGAGTCGAGCTTGCCCGGAGCGGAATCGCCGATGAGAACTTGCTGCTAGTTCACCCGCCGGAGCGGATGGGGATACCGATTAGCGGTTCAGCTCCGGCAAGAATAAGCGCGGAGCGGAACCTAGTCGCGCGGAGCCGCTGGTTGGCCGGGAAGGTGATACCGCTGGCGCATCTGGCTGCGGAAGCGTTCAGCCGGGCTGAGTTGCGACTCGCTGCCATGCTTAATCACTGCCGGGTACTGTGCCCTGGGCGCGCTGGTCTGCGTGGGGGCTGCTTCGATCATGGAGTAGTCATCGCACTCGCCAGGATGGTGATCGTCGCAAGGGATTAACAGGAATAGCTGAGAATCGCCGTTCTGCAGTGTCCCGGTACTAACGATCTCTCCTTGGTCGTTGATGTAAATGTCACTCCCGTTCAGCTGGACACCGGATCCCGGCGTAACTAGCGTGTTCAAGTCGATCATTGGGCCGCCGTTTTCCCACAGGAAAGCGTGCACGGCCACGTAACAGGTAGACGATGTGCCGACGATCTGACCGCTGGAATTAATCACTTCCGCATTACTACAGGGGTCGCCGTCGACGGTGCCCAAGTCCGTCATCTTCCGATTTCTCCACAAGAAGGCGTCGTGCGTCTGCGAACCCGGCAGGTCAGCCTTGCCCACAATGTCTCCGGCGTCATCGATCCAGTTCACAACACCGTTATCTCCTCCAAGAGTTCCAAGATCATGAAGTGTTCCCTTGTCCCAGAGAAATGGGTGGTACGTCAGGTCCCCGAGTAGGTTCGAGTCTCCTGCGACCTGACCGCGATTGTTGACAGCAACGAGGTTTTGGCAGCACAACGTGCCTCCGAGTGTGCCGAGGTCCTGCATGTGGCCATCTTTCCAAAGGAAAGGATGAAAGGTCGGAACCCCGGTGACAGGATTCGGAGTCCAGTTCGTAAACGAACCTCCGGCTATCAGTCCCTCCTGCTGGTTGACTCCCCCGGCACCGGGAAACGAGTCGGGACCGCCCAAGGTCCCCAAATCATGCATCGCCCCGTCTTGCCAGAGGAACGTGTGCGTCTGCGCGCCGAGGAACGAGTATGGATCGGGAATAGTGTTTGTAGCGAATCCGACAACCTGCCCGTCGTCATTGACGTAAATTCCATTGCTTTCATACCCGCCGAGCGTTCCCAGGTCGATTATCTTGCCGTTCTTCCAAAGAACTCCACGACCCGTCGGAAAATTCAAGATCGGATCGAATGTGCCATTTTCCGAATATCCAGTAACCCATCCGCGTTCGTTAATTCCGCTGGCACCGCTACTGTTCAGACCGGGTAGCGATCCGAGGTCCTTTAGTACGCCGTTTTGCCAGAGGAAGACGTGTGCTAGATAGCAGTCTTGGTCGAAACACTCTGGCGCATAAGGATCGGGGATGGAGGTGTCTGCGAAACCCGCTACCATACCCTTTCCGTTAATGATTTGGCTTCCGCCACCGGCTTCGGAACCATAACTCTGGGGACCACCGAAGGTCCCAAGGGCGATCAGCTTGTATTGATGGTGCTTCGATTTGTGATCTTGCGATGGGTTGTCTTGCGCTACCATGCACACAGGCATCGCCAGCGCGGCGAATAGAGATACTGCGGTAATCCACATCCAAGTGCGGGATTTCATGATCTTCTCCTCTTCACTTCGTGAATGGCGATTCGGCTTGCCCGGAGCGGAATCGTCGATGAGAACTCGCGGCAAGTTCATACGCCGGGGGGATGGGGATACCGATTAGCGTTCCGCTCCGGCAAAAAAGTAAGTGCGGAGCAGAACTAATCGCGGGGCGCCGCTGGTTGACCGGGAAGGTGATAACGCTGGCGCACCTGGCTGCGAAAGTGCTCACCCAGACTGACAGGCGGGTTCCTCAACTGATTTTGTGCTCCGTCAGCTGATTCGGCATTCGGTATCGGCTGAGCCGAGTTATTGTTAGTAGCTACGGTGCTCGCAGGACCCGTGTCACAGTCGCCAGGACGAGTCTCATCGCAGGGAACCAACACGTAGACGTGGCCGTGAATCTCAAAATCCTTTAGCGGAACCCCCGGAGGCACACCAAAGCCGGCGATCTCTCCACGATCGTTGATTTCCAAAGCCAACACCAGTTGCAGGCTCGAGTTACCAGAGGCGATTCGGGTATTCAAGTCGACGATTGAGCCGTTTTCCCAGATGACGGCGTGCTGTGCAGTAATCGTCGCGGAAGGGTAGTTGCAAACTCCCGGCTGCGCGAAGGATACGCCTACAATCTGGCCTGTTGAATTGATCCCCCATGCGTCGCTGCATCTATCGCCGGCAAGTGTCCCGAGGTCTTTGATCTTTTTGCCCTGTGCCCAAAGCGCGCCATGGGCAGTCTGCTCATCCGAGTAATAGCCGAACCCGACAACTTCACCCGCTTCATTGACCCAGTTTCCTTGTCCAAAACTTCCTCCGAATGTTCCCAGGTCGATCAGCCTATGCCCGTCCCAAAGGAAAGGATCGGCCGCCTGATCTCCAGCCAAATTCATGCTGCCGACGAGCTCACCTCGGTTGTTGAAATAGAATGGGTTGCATGCGGTGCCCCCGAAATTGCCGAGATCCTTTATACCTTTACCTTTCTCCCAGATGAATGGATCAAAAGGTGGCAAGCCGCTCGGACCTGGCATCGAGCTTGTATAGGAAAACCCAGCGACCTGCCCGCGATCGTTATTGAACTGGCCAAAGGAATCCGGGCCGCCAAGAGTGCCTAAGTCCTGCATCACTCCGTCCTGCCACAGGAATGCTCGCGACTGGGTTCCTCCCAAGAAAGAATATTGATCTGGGATCGCATTCGTAACAACCCCGGTGGCTTGACCGGAGTTATTGACAGCTAGTGCAAATCCTTGATACCCACCCAGCGTTCCCAAGCTAAATATCTCGCCATTCTTCCAACCGACGGCCCCAGCTTGCGGTATACCCAGCAAGGGGTCGATGAGGCCGTTGTCCGAACCTCCCACGACCAGACCATAGTCATTCAACGACTCCGCTACGCTATTGTTGAGGCCTGGCAATGCGCCCAGATCCGTTAGGACGCCATCGCGGAACTGAAATGCATGCGCCACCAGGCAATCCGGGTCGAAGCAGTTCGGGGAGTACGGATCAGGAATGGTTGTCTCAGCATAACCCACGAGAGTTCCACTTTTGTTGAAGAGGGCTTGGGACTCGCCAAAACTGCTTCCAAGACCACCGAACGTCCCCACGTCGTAGAGCTTGTACTTTTGTTGCTTTGGCTTGGGATCTTGCGATCGGCTGTCTTGCGCTGCCATACCAACCGGCATCGCCAGAGCAGCGATTAGCGTCATTACGACAACAGACGTACATTTTCTGGATTTCATACTGCCTCCATTTCACCTGCGATTGGTGGGGAGGAAGGCAGTACCATCCGGCGCCTTGTGTCGTGCCCAGCCCTACCGGATGCCACAACGACATTCGGTGTTGCGAGGGAGCACTGGGCCGCACTAGAATCTGCGCTGGACGGCTTTTCCAGACCGCATCCACCCCACTCTGCGCGCACCGTAGCTCTTTTGCGGTTTAAAAGTCCTTCCAAAGTTCTGGCAAAATCTTGGCAAATTTGTGGCAGTCGGTATGACATTGCAAACCAAGTACTTCTACGCGTTCGGTCCGTTTCGCCTGGATGCTGAGAAGCGTGTTCTGGTACGCGACGGCATGCCCGTTCCACTGGCTCCGAAGGCGGCTGAAACGCTGCTTGCCCTGGTGGAGAACGCTGGACGCTTGGTGGACAAAGATAACCTGATGAAGCGGGTCTGGCCCGATGCCTTCGTCGAGGAAGTAAACCTCAACAAGAACATCTTCTTCTTGCGGAAAGTCCTAGGCCAGTGGGAGGGCGGCCGGGAGTACATCGAGACCATACCCAAGCGCGGCTACCGGTTTGTAGCTCCCGTCAGCGAAGTGACACATGCCGAAGGTGACCCTCAGCCGCAAACCTCGGCTGGCACAACTCTGCTTGGCAAGAAGGTTTCGCATTACCGCGTGCTGGAGATCGTGGGAGGCGGCGGCATGGGCCTGGTGTATAAGGCCGAGGACCTGAAGCTGGGCCGCAGAGTCGCCCTGAAGTTCCTGCCGGGGGAATTGGCCAGCGACCCTATTGCTTTACAGCGCTTCGGGCGCGAAGCGCGTGCCGCGTCATCGCTAAATCACCCGAATATCTGCACCATCTATGCCGTGGAAGAGCATGGCGGCCAGCCCTTTCTAGTGATGGAGTTGTTGGAAGGCGAAACCCTGCGCGACTTCCTAGCCGCTGCTGACCCGAAATCAACACCTCTTGATCGTCTGCTCGAGATTGCCATTCAGATTGCCGAAGGACTGCAAGCGGCGCATGAGCAGGGCATCATCCATCGCGACATCAAGCCAGCCAACATCTTTCTGACGAAGAAAGGCACAGCCAAGATTCTGGACTTCGGGCTGGCCAAGCTGATGGAAGCACCGGTCTCCGCCAATGCGAACGGCCTTGATCGGGGGAGCAGGAATGCGGTCGAAAAAGCAACAGGCGAGCACTTCGCTCAGGGTGAAATCACAAATGCGGACGCCACTCTGACTCGCACCGGCTCGGCCATGGGCACAGCCGGGTACATGTCACCCGAGCAGGTGCGCGGCGAGAAGCTGGACGCCAGCACCGACGTCTTCTCATTCGGACTTGTGCTCTACGAGATGGCCACCGGCCAGCGCGCCTTCAGCGGCGAGACAGGCGCGGTAATTCGTAATGCCATCTTGCACGTGGAGCCTGAATCTGCGCGGCAGATCAACCCGAAGGTGCCACCAAAGCTAGACAGCATCGTTACGAAATGCCTGGAGAAAGATCGTAAGCAAAGATACCAACGCGCAGCCGAGATAAGCGCTGGTCTAAAGGCACTTGGGAAGGGGTCTGCCACTAGAAATCGAGTAATTCTGATTTCCGCCAGCGCTCTCTTGGTTTTGGCGCTTTCAGTCATGTTGTGGATCGGCAGAAAAGAGACAACGGTAGTGCCTGACCCGAAGCTGACCCAGTTAACTGCGAACTCCAGCGACAATCCAATCGACGACATGAGTGTCTCTCCAGATGGCGAGTATCTCGCATACAAGGACCTCAGAGGCCTTCATCTCAAGCTCCTCAAAACGGGCGAAATGCGCGATGTTCTCCCGCCGGAGGGGGTGCCACGTTGGGCTTGGGGCCCGGGTCCATGGTTCCCAGACAGCAAAGCGCTCCTCCTGGGTAGCAGCTCAGAGACTGGACGTCATCCCAGCATTTGGAAGTTCTCACTCTCTGGAGGAGGACCCCACAAAATCGCAGATGATGCATTAGCATGGGCCATTTCGCCTGATGGTTCAATGATCGCAGTGACGAAGCAGCTGGGGAGGAACGGCTTTCGCGAGATTTGGCTGACGGATTCAAATGGGGAGCATGGGCAGAAATGGCTAGAGACCGATGAGTATGGCACTGTCGCGCGCATGATGTGGTTCCCTGATGGCAAACGAATTCTCTACGGACGGGAGCACCAAGATTCGAACGGGTACCAGGGTTTTATAGAGACTCGTGCTCTTGCAGGCGGCCCTTCGAATGTGGTCCGTTCTTCGGGTCCATGGTGGAGCACCGATGGACTCAGAGATCACTACCTTCTGCCGGATGGGAGGCTTATCTATTTAATCGGCGATTTGGCGGTCAATGGGCCGGGCTGCAACTACTGGGTTATGCAGCTTGATCAACAGACCGGCCATCCAGATGGAAAGCCACGGCAGTTGACCAACTTTGCAGGCGTGTGTATGGACTTCACCGGCGGCACCGCGGATGGCAAACGCCTCGTCTTTACCAAGTGGTCGAGTGAAGGGACTCTGTACGTCGTCAACCTTCAAGCAGCCGGAATGCGGATTGATGTGCCGCGCCGCCTGACTCTGAACGATGCGGTCGAAGTTCCGACCGGTTGGACCCCCGACGGCAAATCCGTTTTGTATGAATCGAACGTCAATGGCCGGTTCGAGCTTTTTAAGATGGCGCTGGACAAAGATACTGCTCAATCGGTTGCCTCCATGGGAAACTCCCCTGGTGTACTTCTCGCTCAGCAAAGGGCGATACCTGCTGTAACTCCTGATGGCGCCGCCATTCTGTATCCCATTTTTCCGGAAGGCGGGCGCTCGGCAGCGGCTACTAAACTTATCCGGGTGCCTCTGACCGGCGGCGGCGCGCCCGAGGAAGTGTTGAGGGGGCGCCTTTATGATGCGCCGCGTTGTACCAGATTGCCGGCCAACTTCTGCGTGCTTGCTGAGCTCAGCCAGGATGGCAAAGAGCTGGTCTTCACTGGCTTCGACCTTTTGCAGGGTCGAGGTCGCGAGCTGGCCAGATTTGATGCTGAGGCAACCACTTACAACGGCAGCGGTGACGATGCCTCCAGCAACGCATTCGAATGGGATCTCTCAGCCGATGGCACCCGCATCGCCATTTTCAAAAAAAGAGAGAACGAGATCCATGTTCTCTCTATCACGAATGCTTCCAGTCGCGTCATTACCGTGAAAGGCTGGCGTGTTGAGGAGCTGCACTGGGCCGCGGACGGGAAGAGCTTCTTTGCAGGCAGCCGGAGCGAAGACAGCTCCGTGCTGTTGCATGTGGACCTGCAAGGCCGTGCGCAGAAGCTTTGGGAACATAAGGGATGGGAAGGCCTGCGGTTTGTCCCTTCACCTGACGGGCGACACATCGCCATCCTGGCTCTGCAGCTGAATAACAACGTCTGGATGATGGAGAATTTTTAGTCTCTAAGCTTTTGAACAATCTCGCTCAGGAACTGACCGATTAGGACTGAGATGTCGGCAAGAGTTTACGAATGTGTTTGCTTCACTTGGACGGAAAACGCCCTACTCGCCAGCGAGCGTGGGTAGGCTCTGGCCAGCCGCGATGGAGGCGGCTGGAATGAGCAGACACGCCAAGGGCAAATACCCAAAACCAAATCGTCCCAAGACAAAACTCGGTCTTCCTGATCTGGATCACAGCAAATCGGCGGTCCTGGACAGCCTTCGGTCACCCGAGTCCAAACGTGGGTATCGGCACGCCATTGATGAATTTATTAAGTGGTACTGCTCCGAGCCACGACTGTCGTTCAACAGGCTTGTGGTTACCCGCTATCGCATATTCCTTGAGAATCGACAGCTTGCGGGGGGAACGATCAACGGACGACTCGCCGCTGTCCGGCGGCTCGCCTATGAAGCCGCGGACGCTGGTTTGCTCAGTCCGGAACTCGCGGCTGGCATCCGACGTGTGAAAGGTGCCAAGAAGTTGGGTGTACGGCTTGGGAACTGGCTCACAGCCGAAGAAGCCCGTCGCCTCTGGCAATCGCCAGATGCAGACACCCTCAAAGGGAAAAGGGATCGGGCGATTCTCGCCGTCTTGCTGGGGTGCGGACTTCGACGCCGCGAGTTGGCTGATCTGGACTTCAGGCATTTGCAACAGCGCGAGGAGCATTGGGCGATAGTTGATCTCGTTGGTAAAGGCGGGCATATCCGAACCGTACCTGTACCCGACTGGGTGAAAACGACTATCGATGAGTGGCTGGCGGCAGCCGCGATTTCAGCTGGGAGACTTTTCCGATGTGTCTGTCGAGCAGGCAAATACTGGGGCGACGGCGTAACGGAACGATTAGTCTGGCACGTCGTGAAGCAATACGCGAGAAAACTCGGACTTGCCCAAGTAGCACCGCATGATCTGAGGCGTTCGTGCGCCAAGTTGTGTCATGCTTCAGGTGGAGAATTGGATCAGATCCAATTCCTTCTCGGGCACGTCTCCGTGCAGACAACTGAACGCTATCTCGGCTGCAAGCAGCGGATTCGTGGAGCGGTGAACGACTGCATCGGTATCGAACCCTAGCCACGGCGCCCGCTCCAATGGAGCGGTTTGCCGACTACTCACTCATGTGGATTGCTTCCGGATGGCTGACGATCCGCCAACCGAATGGTCGGATGGGCGAACCACACACCGTTAGTCACACCCACCTCCAGGAATTGGGAGTATTGCACACATAAAGGCTTCACTGCCTCGCGTCGCAGTGGGATACAATCCGTCCGCATGGTCACCTGCGCCGGCTGCGGGGCCTTATGTTCTGACAACGCGCATTTGTGTCCTTCCTGTGGGCGTGCCATTGCCGTTCCCGACAAGCCGACCCTGGAACCAAGTCGCATTGCTGCCGGACCTGCACCACTTCCTGTTAGATCGCGCGCGCCGCAAAGCGGAGGATTCTCGCCGGGCACGGTTCTCATCGAGCGGTATCGGATCGTCGCTCTGCTTGGCCGCGGCGGCATGGGCGAAGTCTACCGCGCCGAAGATCTCAAGCTTGGCAATGTGGTAGCCCTCAAGTTTCTTCCCGCCTCTCTTCAGAACGATGCGGCGGCTCTAGCAGGGTTTCATGCTGAGGTGCGCAATGCCCGCCAGGTTTCGCACCCGAATGTCTGCCGCGTTTACGACATCGGTGAGGTGAACGGCCAGCACTTTCTCACCATGGAATACATCGACGGCGAGGACCTGTCGTCGTTGCTGCGCCGCATAGGTCGTTTGCCACCGGACAAGGCTTTGGAGACGGCGCACCAAATCTGCGCTGGTCTGGCAGCCGCGCATGATTGCGGATTGCTGCATCGTGATCTGAAGCCCGCCAACATCATGCTGGACGGACGAGGGCGGGTGCGCATCACGGACTTCGGGCTGGCCCTCAGCCACGACGATGCCACTGGCCGAAGCGAAACCGCAGGTACGCCGGCCTACATGGCTCCGGAGCAGATTGGAAAGGGCGAGGCCAGCGTTCGCAGCGATATCTACTCGCTGGGACTGGTGTTTTATGAGCTGTTCACCGGGCACCTTCCTTATCAGGCAACCACCTCATTCGAATGGCGACGGGCGCATCTGGAGTCTTCCCCCAAAACACCGTCGTCGGTGGTAAAGGACATCGATCCGGCAGTGGAGAGCGCGATCCTGCGCTGTCTGCAAAAGGATCCGGCCAAACGGCCATCTTCGGTACGCCAGGTAGCAGCCGCGTTTCCAGGAGGCGATCCGCTGGCGGCTGCCCTTGCGGCAGGTGAGACGCCCTCGCCCGAGATGGTGGCTGCTTCGGGAGAAACCGAAGGCCTGCGCCCCCTGCTGGCTTGGGTTGTGCTGGCAGGAGTCATTGTGTCGGTCGCAGCGGCGATTCTGTTGAGCGCTCAAACCATGCTCTACCGGCGCGTGCCGCTGGAAAAACCGCCGGAGGCGCTCGCCGAACGCGCACGAGAGATTCTGCAGAATGTCGGCTACTCCGAACCGCCTGTGGACACGGCGATGGGGTTCTACCGGGGAAAGGAGTTTCTACGTTATATCGCGGACCACGACAAGTCGAAGACGCGCTGGGACAACCTGGAAACCGGGGCGTTCGTGTTTTGGTATCGTGGCAGCCCGAGGCCGCTCGCGGCTGGGAACATTTTCTCGGAGACACCCATTCCGGGAGTCGTGGCGACGGACGACCCCCCGTTGGACGTGTCCGGGATGACGCTGGTCAAGCTCAACACGCTGGGTCGCCTTACGCAGCTCATCGCAATTCCTCCGCAGGTTGAGCAGTCGGCGGGTACGGTGTCATCACCTGACTGGGCGCCGCTGTTCTCTGCCGCCAGGCTCGATCCGTCCAAGTGGCCGCCAGCGCAGCCGATGTGGACGCCACCTGTTTATAGCGACGCGCGCGCTGCCTGGACAGGATCGCTGGCCGAACGTCCTGACATTCCGATGCGGATCGAGGCTGCGGCATACCGGGGCAAGCCCGTCTACTTCGAGTTGATTGGCCCCTGGACCCGTGCGGAACGCATGCAGATGTCCCAGCAGACTGCGGGCAAACGGGCATCTCTGGTGATTAGCATCGTTTTTGTTCTTTTGGTGCTCGTCGGTAGTGCAATGCTCGCGCGGCGGAACCTGCATCTCGGCAGGGGTGATCGCGGTGGGGCATTTCGTTTAGCAGCTTTTGTTTTTGCGGCTTGGACAGTGGCGTGGCTCTGTGGCACGCATCACATCCCAAGTTTCGCCGAATTCGGGCTCTTCATGGAGTTTTTGGTCTGGGGGCTTGGTTGGTCCTGTTTCATCTGGGCCCTCTACATTGCTCTGGAGCCCTATGTGCGCCGCCGCTGGCCTGCTACGCTGGTTTCCTGGAGCCGCTTGCTGGCGGGAGGCTTTCGGGATCCACTGGTGGGACGCGATGTGCTGGTCGGTTGTCTTTCGGGAGCGTCTTCGACTGCGTTTGGAAGACTGGTGTGGTTAGTTCCCTCCTGGCTCGGCTATCCTCCCCCGCAACCATTCTCGGGTCCACAGTGGCAGTTTCTGGGCGCGCGGACAATGGTTGCGGATGTAGCCCTGATGTTGATGTTTGCGCCTATGGTCTGGCTTGGGGCTCTGTTTTTCCTGGTCCTTCTCCGAGCCTTGCTGCGCAAGGAGTGGGCGGCAGCGGTCGCATGGGTTCTTTTGTTCACTGTCTTCAGCGCAGCGGATATCCAGTCTGCTACCATTTTCTTGGTTTTCTTCCTCATCTTAAGTAGTCTGTTTGTGTTTTTGATGATCCGCTTCGGCTTGCTGACTCTGGTGGCTAATTTCGTGTTCTGGCAGGTCCTGTCGAACTTCCCCCTGACGACCCAGAGTTCTGCGTGGTATTCAGGCATTAGTCTGACCGGAATTCTGCTAATAGCCGCGATAGCGCTCTACGCCTTCTACACCTCCCTGGGCGGCCGGCCAATTTTTGGAGCAGTCGCACTGGAGGAGTGATCTGCCGCTGAAAAAGGCTCCTTCTCTAGCGACAAGGGCGAGTGACGAGCAAGCCGCAGGTTATCCATGCGGACGTATAACGCCCGTTCCGCTCTCTTGCCTGAACGCGTCCCGAGGGGCTGGGCACAAGGAAGCATAGACGACTACAGGTCCAGGTGCATCGTGGCGTGCGACCGTCCCCAGGGATGCCACATTCCCGGTAGCCGGACGTATCGGCAGAGTTCGGATTTCCCGGCGCAGATAGGCGCCCATCGATCGAGCTTCGGGGTACGAAGCGCGGCGACAGTAAGACGAAGTTACCTGGGTGCAGGCCGGTCTACCTGCCACCGGCCGAAGCCACTGGCTATCAGCGATTCGGACCGTAGATCGCCGCCCGGTCCATCGCGGGCTTGAGGGCGAGCGCCGTTACCCCTATTACAATCCCGAGGAATGCAATCAGCGCGGCCAGAATCGTGTGTCCTTCGGCGATCCATACCGCCATGATCATTGCCATCGCGCCATTCGCTAGCCCTAACGCGCGAAGCCATGGCGCAAACTTTTGCGTCTCCCTACGAAGGAATTCTTTGTCCATGCCCCCCGCAAGCAGCAAGACGCCGGCCATGATTAATTGAATCGTGCTGCAGAATAAGGTCGAGAAAAACAGCGCCAGGCTCCAAGTTCCGCTTGTCACGTCTTTGTACCGCCAAGCTAGATACACGAGCAAGGCGCAACGCAAACAGATCTTAATATGCAGAATTTCCCAAAACCGGTACGGCTTGGCGCCCGCCGATCCGAAAAGCTTCCGCATCAAGGAGGGCGACTCTTCCGGTGTCGCAGCCGCCTCGCCGCGAGCCTGGGAGGCCCGCGATAGCTTGCCCGATGTGGAATCGTCCCTTAGTTCCTCCAGCGCCAACTTGATATCGTCGACGTGCTGCGCGCGCCGCTCCACATCCTTGCGGAGGCAGCGTGAGATGATTATCTGCCACTCAGCGGGCAGATCCGGTACGAGATCGCAGGGCGGCTGCGGCTCCTCGTGCAAAATTGCCGAGAGCGTCGAGATCCTGGTTGCGCCTTCAAATGGCCGGCGGCCGGTGACCATTTCGTAGAGAACCGCGCCAAAAGAAAAAATATCGGAACGCGCATCCACCTTCCTGCCTTCGGCCTGCTCGGGTGACATGTAGGCGATAGTGCCGACGATCGAGCCTTCTTCCGTCTGCAGGGCCTCCTCAGCGGTCATTGTTGCCGTGGCGGCCTCGGAATCGACAGTCTTCTCGGTCAGCTTGGCCAGACCGAAATCCAGCAATTTCACGCGGCCGTCCTCGGCGACAATAATGTTGGCCGGCTTGAGATCGCGGTGCACGATTCCGGCCGCGTGCGCACGAGTCAGGGCATCAGCGATCTGGATCGAGTACTTCAGGGTGTCTCTCAAGGGTAGGCCGTTCTTGCCGATCAACTGATGGAGCGTCTTGCCCGCCACGAACTCCATGGCAATGAAATCAGTGTCCCCAGATGAGCTGATGTCGTATATGTGGATGATGTTGGGGTGATTCAGAGCCGAGGCTGCCTTGGCTTCCTGCACGAACCGGCGCTTGCGCTCGGGGCTGATGGTAGCATCCGCGCGCAGGATTTTGATGGCCACGGGGCGGTCGAGATGAGTATCGAAGGCTCGGTATACCAAACCCATGCCCCCCTCGCCCAGCTTTGCTTCAATCCGGTAATGGCCAAGGGTTTGGCCGATCACTGTGTTCATTTCAGGACCTCGCTCCCCAGCGGGGCAAAGGGACAGGAGAGATAACGCACCAGATAAACGGGCATGCGCTTATCAACCTGGGCCCATCGAAGCTCCGGTGTCGTATTGATGGTAATTCAAAAGTTATTTGTCGGCGTCAAGTTGACGTATAACGCCCATTCCGCTGAAGTGGACGGCCAAATTCCCAGGAACTCGGCTTCTGGGAAGTTGAAGTCGAGTCACCACCAAACGGCGGAGGTGGGCATCCAGACTCCCGAGAAGTCCCTTGTCGTCGAGAACGGGCAAGGCCCTGATTGCAGGGTGGTCGGCGGCAGTAGCTATGACGACCGAATTTTAGGGTAGTACCTTCTTAAAAACGCGTTGCTTGGGTTCTGAGTGGGTCCCGTTATCGCGATCGATATGGTTCCAAAACGAATCGAAATACCAACGCAGTAAATTGAATCCCTCTGGGTTTAGCTCGTATAACCGCCGTGCGCCAGAAACGTGGTCCGTCACCAGCTTGGCCTTCTTCAGAATCCGGAGATGTTGCGAGACCGCCGGCCTAGTACCCCACATGCCCTCGGCCAACTTGCCGACAGGCATGGGTCCGCGCAAAAGACGGTACAAGATGACTCGGCGATTCTTATTGCCAAGGACGTCTAACTGTGGTGAATCGTAAGGTCTCACTTACGGTAAGTATATGCTTACAATTAAAGGCACGTCAAGTCCTTATTTTTCAATAAGATAATTTTCGGGTTCAAATGACCAGAAAGTCCTATTACTAACCACAGAGCGGAAGGAGAAATTCCGTTATGCACACGTCTTCATTGTCCTCGAAAAAAAGCCCATTTCCTGCCGCCATTGGCCAATGGTTTTCATTATCCAACAGCGAGCAGAGCACAACTCTGAACGGTCTCTTCGAGCAGGTCCGCAAGGTATTTTCAGACCGCGGGCTGAAGATTCCCGATGCCGGCTTTCTGGACTTTGCCGTCAGGGCAGCCCTTCATAATTTCCAGATTGTCGTTGCGACTGGAGATGAAAAAGACAGTCCCGAGAATCGGGATCGTTTCTGCACTGATTTCATTTTGCAGCTCACTGGCCAGCCAGAGAGCACATCCAGCTCTCACTGAACCTGTGTTGCCTGTTCACGCTATTCATCCTCGGCAACGCCTGCCCATCCTACCCCCTCATTTGGGGGATCAAATACTGGCTCTGATCAGAAGCTCGGTCAAGATTCTGGTCTCTGAGCCCGGCATTGTGTTTGGCAGACAGCAGGCGTCGTGCAGGATGTTATTAGGGCACGCCATAAACATCTTTCTTTGGTTCGCTGGAAACTCGCCCTAAGTAGAGAGGGGTTTCGAGCACCGGACAACGCGGTGTGTCGTCTGAACCAAATTCATGCAAGGAGTCAAGAAAACATGAGTCAACCTACAGTCGAGATCCATTTGAGCGCCCCGGAACGGAGGCGGTTGTTACCCGGGCTGGAGCATCTCGTGAACGGCCTTGGGTCGTTTATATACCTCGGTTCCACTGCACATGCCAATCCCTTTGAGAGGATTGACCCGCAACTCTCTGCCGTCCATGAAGAACCGGCAATTTGATCTGGAATTCTTCGGAGTGGGTCTTTTATGTTCGGAACCAGATCAAGTTGCCGCCTCAGTCGTGCAAATTTCAGTTTACGGCGGTGGAACTTTCCATCCTCGCACTCGCTGCGAGGGTTACCAGAAGGCTGAGAAAAACGTCTTCCCGTGTTTCGCGCCCGCTCCAAGACAAGCTTGAAACCTTCCGCAAACGCGCTAAGCGCGCCGCCATCGCCCAGCTAGGCGAGCAGGAATACAAGGAAACGACGTTGAAATGGCGGCATTTCCTGTCTTGGATGCGTTTTTATCTCTTGTGCTTCCGGATGCCGCTGCCGCCCGGTACGGTGAAGATGATCTGGCGCGATCAAAGATCACAATTAGAGGCGCTCATCAAAAACGCAATCAGCGAGATGTCCGATGCCCAGGTGCCTGATTCGACGATTTGCGGGCTGGCTGGACTGCTGAAGGCGGAACTGCGCCGTGGTTATCGCCACCCTGTGATCCTCACCGAGATGCTACGGGGAGAGCCAGCAAGCCTGCCGGTTCTGCGGAATTTTCTGCTGAAGAGGCTAGAGGACCTCGATCCCCTCAAACCTCAAGCCGGACCTTATTATATGACCTGGCCGACCCTCCGGAACCCGCACCCGTGGTCGCAACTGATTACGAGGGCCAACATCACGAAGACGAAGCTCAGAGCAAACCCGAGTCGGTAGTGACGGTCGGGCCCGTCTCAAAGGCAAAGCCAGTCCGCCATAAGGACACTCACCTCCCTGACTGAAGCCGAGGCAGTGCGGTGTCTGGTGCCGTGGTGGCAGGAAGTTCCATCTGCCTACCGTGCTGATGTCTGGGAAGACGCCCAGTGGCAACTAACTCGCTTTTTGCCCAGATTCGTAATGCCTACTACAGCTTTGACGAGCGAGGAATTGTTTCAGCAGACCCGGCCGTCGGATACGGCGGAAATTGCACCAGAAGTGATCAATTTGTATGTCACATGGCTCCTGGGTTGGTGCCTGGCGTTGACGTCGGATGGACGGCGCGTATTTCGCCTGATTTCACAGAGTTACCTCGCCCAACAAGAACAGTTGTCCTGAAGGGCCCGGGAAGCGCAAAATAGGGAGATTGAACATAGACATATCTAAGGAATGTAAACATGGAAACCCCCATATTGGATCTATACATTCTGTCATTGCTGGAGCGCGGCCTTGAGACCCCATACGATCTAAATCGAAAGGGCGGCATATCCCTCGGCGCCAGCACTCCCGCATTAAAACGCCTGATTGACAACAAGCTGATCCGCAGGACCAATGGACCGGCGGCGGGGAAGCGGCGCGCCCATCGTTACAGCCTGACGGAAGCCGGCCGCGAGCAGGCACACCAGGGATGGCGACCGTATTTCAAGGAGTTACGGGTACCGGCTGACCTGGATTCGGTGTTGCGTTTGGTAGACCTGGCCATGCAGTACAAACTGAAACAGGCGCAAATCACGGCGTTTTTGAAACAGGCAGCACGCGATCGGTCAGATCTGGCACGGGAGGCTGGGGCGCGCATGGCCACCCGGCAGCAGAACCCTTTAAGTTATGCTGCTACCCGTTCGATCTGGGACTGGACCCGTCTGGAGGCTGAGGCCCAGGCAATGTCCGATCTGGCTAAGACATCAGTGGGTGCAGGGAAAAGCCACGGCGTCATGTTGCGCAGACAGTTAAGGAGGCACCCAAAAGGAGTTGAGTACGTTGGCAGCTTTGGTGATCCACCATTCTAGGTGGCCACAGAGGGTGAGTCGGGCCTTTTGAACGCATAGATTGAGCTGAGCAGCACAAACTCGTAAAGCCTCGGCCGACAGACGCCAACCTTGGTGCGCGAAGGTTGTCCGCCCTATCCGTGACCGGCCAGAACCAAGCGGTGGGTGGCCCGCTTGGTTACGCTTAACAGGTGTTCGCTATGTCCGCAAGATACCGAAGGTACAGATGTACCTTCGTGTCTTTGGTACAACTCGCACTTCTCATGCAAGTGATGGAAGCCAGTCATAAGGAGCCCTAATAAATGTCAGCAACGCCCCTGTCGTACATATACCGATAATTTCTCGGATGAAAGTGTCGCTCATGATCAGCATTACACGGTTGCAGAATTGGCGAAGCGTTGGCATGTGAGCCCCAATACCGTCCGCCGTCTCATGGCTGATGAGCCGGGTGTCCTGAAGTTCACGGCCGGTCTGAAACATAATCCCCGTCGCCGCAGCATGACTCAGCTTCGTATTCCAGACCGCGTTGCACAGCGCGTGCATGCCCGCCTCAGCTCGTAGCTACTTTCCTGCCGCTTTTCCCATAACAACAACGTTGGTACGCTTTTTTGCAATTGGTTTAGGTCTGTGGATCTGGCCCCAATCCACCATGGAGGCCTTCTTGAGCCGCTCATGCCTGCGCTTATCCCATGGCATGTAATGCTTCTGCGTAATTTTTATGTTGGCGTGGCCAAGTAGCAAGCTGACTTCTTCCAGTGACGCCCCAGCCTCCAATTTTTCGATAGCAAACGTATCGCGCAGCATGTGCAGATGACAACGAAGGGGCTTGGTGCCGCGCACCAGCTTCGCGGCTCGGAAAACCTTTGCCAAGCAACGTCGCCACCCTTTGCAGCAAGTCCGGGGCTCGCCGTTGCCGGACCAGAAAAAGTAACGGTCGCTCATGGCTGGAACAGCCAGCACAGCCTTTGCTGCCTCCGGCGGGATGGCAACCTCTACCCATTGGTCGGTCTTGGTACGATGCAGCTTCACCATCCAGACGCCCTCCGCATCCTGGGCCATCCTGTACTTCTCAAACCTGACCACATCGATGATGGCGAGCCCTGTCCAGCGCATGAACAGCAGAACCGCCCGTATGCGATCGGCCCGGTGCTCGAAGTCGTACCCGCCACGCCATTCGTGTGAAATATAGCTGGCATCAAGAATCTTTTCGAACTCGTCAGCCGTGAAATGGTCAGTTGGAACAGAGTGTTCAACGCTTGGCTCCAGCAGGTCGGCTGGATTGTCGCGGATCCAGCGACGGCGTTCACAGTAGCGGAAGAATCCACGCAGGCGGGATGCCTTCCGGTTACTGGTTGATCCGAGGTTGCGCCAGGTGTTGCGGAACTTCGTGATGTTGTCGAGATTCAGCTCCGACAAATACACAATGCCGCGTTGAGCACACCAGTCGGTCAGTTGCCGTTCCAACAGCGTGACTTCCTGCTTTATGGTCTCGTATTGGCGGTTGGTGCCGTGCTTGCTTTCCATGTAGTCAGCAACGGCGTCTTTGACGGTCTTCTGCGTTGCGTCGATCTTGCTGTCGTCCCCGATCATCGATGCCAACAAGGACCGATTCATCGGATCGTGTTTCTCAATCAGCCGGGACAGAACTTTTCTGGCTTTTTCCCAGCTGGCCGTCCCTGCCGATTGCCGTATGCGCACCCCATCGGCTCCCGTGCCCGCGATGTACTTTACGCAATTGCAACGGCGAGATTCGCTACGGTCGAACTGTGAGGGATGATATTTGCAGTCGGTGGAGTGTCTGACGTAGAGATAGAGACCTTCGGCCTTGCCCTTCATGGGAACCCTCGTAAACAGGGATCATAACACCAACTTTGTACAAAGTTTGTACAGCAGAGATTGGTTCTCTTATAAGATACTGATTATAAATGTAGTTATTTTGGTGGAGCTAGTCGGGATCGAACCGACGACCTCATCGTTGCGAACGATGCGCTCTCCCAGCTGAGCTATAGCCCCACAAAGGTTGGGGAAAAGGGAAGTGCGAGCGGCAGTGACGTCGCGCGCATCCTCATTATACAAACAATGCCGGACGCGGTGAAATACAATGCCGGGTGCGTGAAATACAATGCCGGGTGCGTGATATACAGCACGACCCGAGATAAATTGCAGAGGGAACCTTCTGCTGAACATCGTCCAATCGTCACGTCTGAGGCGACTGCGACTGCACAAGCTGTCGGAACGAATGAAATCCGCAGATAGTGGAGCTACGGTCGTCCGGCGATTCTCTGCGTGAATGCCCTGAGCGGGAACCGTATACCTTCGAACAATATCTTCCGGTTGAATTTCGATTTGCCAGCTTCGCGCTCCGAGAAAATGATCGGGAATTCGCAAAAACGAGTTCCGCTCCGATGCAGGCTGAATTTCATTTCCATCAGGAAGGCGTAGCCCTCGGATCGAATGTGGTCCAAGTCGATTTGCCGTAGCGCGGCGACCTGATACCCGACGAATCCTGCAGTCATGTCATGTACGGGTACTCCGGTGAAAGTGCGAGCGTACAGGTTGGCGCCAAAACTAAGAAACCGCCGGGAGAAACTCCAATTCTTCGCGCCACCGCCCGCGACGTATCGCGAACCAATCACCACCTGACACACCTTCAGCAGTTCAATCATGCGTGGCAGCAATTCTGGTGGGTGTGACAAGTCGGCATCCGACTGGATCACGTAGCTGGCAAGGTCGTTCTGCAGGATCTCTTTCATCGCACCGCGACAAGCCGATCCATAGCCGCCTTTGCCCGGACGCGCCATCAGGTGAATAAGACTGTCATTCTGCTGAAGGCGACGAATCTCATCTGCGGTGCCGTCGGGAGAATTGTCGTCCACAAAAAAAATCGG
The DNA here is from genome assembly GCA_963798185.1 of uncultured Acidobacteriaceae bacterium. Lineage (GTDB taxonomy): Bacteria > Acidobacteriota > Terriglobia > Terriglobales > Acidobacteriaceae > Bog-257. The sequence continues at coordinate 155,415 of CAWCSJ010000015.1, read as the reverse complement.
TTCGTCCGCCACGGCTTTTCGGATTCTGCCGACGAGGACAGCGATATTTCCTCTTTCGTTATAGGTGGGGATGATCAGCATCGATTCATCATGTTCAGAACCGGCAATCCTACAGGATTTGGCAGCGCCGCGGTTAATTACTGAGGAGACATAGTGAGCGACACCGCGTCGGCTGACTCGAGTGTAATCGCGTTCGGCGTTTGGGAGACCCAGTCCAGCGGCGTAGCAATCAATCGCAACCCGGTGATGGCGGAGCGTTGACCGGCGCGCCAATGACTTTCGTCCGCGCCAAAATAGTGGACCAGGTCGGGAGCACTCCAAGGGTAAATCCAAATTTCGGTGGAGACGTTGGGCGGCAAAATGAACCATTGCAACGTCTGACTGCCGTTGGCGCGCGTGATCTCCACCTGCATGCGCTCCGGTTTGCGTAGTTTCCAAAATGCGCCGTAGTGTACGGTGAGGCGCAGTCGTAGAAAGTCTGCATTGGAAGGCCAGTGAGGCGCTCCTAGATCAATGGTCGAACTGCGTTCGGATATTGGGAAGGTTTGCGCCGTGAGCCCCAGCGGCTGCGATTGGATGGAGATTCGAGAGTTGCGGGAGTCGTCTCTTCGCAGCCCAAAAACGCCCGCGCTGAGCTGTTGCTCCAAGCGATAGTGATGCAGCAGCCAGAACCAAACTTCAGGAGCGCGCGTGAAGTTAGCGACACCGTCAACCGTCAAACTCAGGTCAAGATTGCGCCAGTAGGCTATCTCGCGACTCGACCAGTGAGTCAGGTCAGCGTCGGGCAAGTACAGTGCTGCCGGCGCCGGCTTGGCTTCCAAACCCGCGATCTCCAGTTGCACCAGATACGCGCCGCTGGCGGTGTAGGGTTGCATCAGGCCGCCCGCCACGTCGCGGCGTGAAGCCAGCCCGAACCTTGTCTGGTACGGAAACACCACGATGGAGTCGCCAGAGCCAGAGTACTGCTCCAGGTAGGTGGACGCCGAGCGCAACATTCCGGTAAACGCCGGTGCATAGCAGGTGCGATCGACCTCGCTATATCCGGTTGGGCACTTCGTCATAGGATTGCGCAAGTCCGCATAGAGATGGGTCAGATTCGCAGGCCGTAACGCCGCCTCACCCAGGAAGAAAGAACAGATAAGAGCGAAGACCACGGCGGTCGCGGAAAACTTCGGCGAGTCGAACGAGAACAGAAGCGCGCCTGTCAGAAATATCATAACGAAACTGGCGGTAACTGCGTGGCCGGTATCTGCACGCACCAGGCCGCTCTGCAGCACTACCAGGCCGAAGACAAAACCGCTGAGCAGGAAACCCGTACGTTGAGCGAGGGAAGAAGTTCCCCACCGTCGGGTACTCGCGCGAACTAGAAAAATCACGGCAGCAACTACGATCGTCGCGAAAAGACGAACCTCTGCCTCGCTTGTCATAGGAAGCGGCGTTGCCCAGCGATAGGCTGAGATCTGCGCGAACGAATCTTTCCAAAAACGAAAATCGAACGGCTTGGCGAAGATCGAATTAATTGCGATCACCAGCACCGCTAAGCTGCCCGCAAGGAACGAGAGCGCGAGCGAAAGCCCTCTGGCAGCGTGCGCCCTATCGCGCGTGTCGAGCGCGACTGCTGCCAGCGTAATCAGCAATGCAGCGAGCGAGTAGGTCCCGGGGTCGGCAGCGACTAAGAATGCGATTACGCAAACCAGAGCTGCGACGAATCCGAAGACATAGGGCTTGACGCGTCCTTCGGCGACCGCGTACCAGCCTCGCACAAAAATTGCGAAGGCGAGGACTGCGAACGCCGTTCGCAACGATGGTCCCCAGAAGATGCACAGCAACAGCAGAAGAAGAAAGCGCTTCCAGGCACGTTGCTCGGGCAGCAGCAGTCGCAGCGTGAAAAACAAACAAAGCACCGCGCACCACATTGGCACCGTGTTCCAAGTCGGATAAACCGCTCCCGTGGATACCCCCATGGACCGCGCCGGCAGGCTGGAGAGCCACTGAAACAGAGGGCCGTGAGTAAACGCGACGTCGCGCCCGATCCAAATTCCACGCGAAGCCTTGAATACGGCGTCCAGGTGCCAGTTGTCATCGATGAAGCCGGGGTTTGTAACTACGACTACCGTGCGCGGCGAAAGCCACGCTGCAGGCATGGAGGCTACGACGATTAACACCACAGCCAGGAAGTCAGCGTATGGCTCTACGCGCGCCATCAGCCACTCCCTGTCGGTCTGCGACTCGGCTGTGCTGGCTTCGATCATCACAGGCTCAAAGGTCCTCCACCCTTGAATCCAGCATACCTTGCAGCAGGGAAGTCTGACGCTAGAAAGAGTTCTGGCCACGGTTACGAATCGGGCACCGATTATTTTTGTCCGCGAAAGCGATTCCTGTCATACTCGAATCCAGAAGACAGTTTCCCGTTTCTGTGCAGGTCGGTAGCTCTCCGCGCACCCGACTCGAGAAGGGACATGCAGACTTCGAGCCAGGAAGTAGTACAGACCGCCCGTCCACTCGAGCCAAAGCAGGCGGGTAACCCGAGGCTTGCCGGCAGTGTCATTGCGGCGGCAGCTCTGGCCTCATTCTACTTCGCAACCAGTATTTATATTTCGTCCCATCGCCTCTTCTGGTTCGATGAACTGTTCACCATCCACATCGCTCGCCTGCCTGATATCAAAACCATTTGGACCGCTCTCGGTCACGGCGCTGATTCTTTGCCCCCGACCTATTACATGCTGGTCAGGTGGTTCGGCAACCTGTTTGGAAATAGTGAAGTCGCCGCCAGATTACCCTCGGCCCTGGGATTCGCAGTCGGTTTGCTGTTGATCTTCGATTGTGCCCGGCGCTTGACCGATGGTTTGCACGGGCTGATCGCTCTTTCCGTGGCCACCTGTTCGTTCCTGCCGTATTACGGCTACGAGGCCCGCTCATACGCCGTCTACTTCATGCTTGCGGCGCTCGCCTTGTGGGTGTGGCTGTGCACGCGGGATGACAAAAATTCGTCCGCCATTTTCTTTGGCGTGGTGATGTGTCTGGGCGTGACCATGCACTATTACTTCGTGCTGTGCCTGGCGCCTTTTGTAATTTGGGCAATTCTTAGCGGAAAGCGCGAACCCCTGGCTTCGCGAAAACTGATTGCTGGATTTGTGGGAGCGGTCGTTCCCGCCGCGCTGCTGTCGCCGATTATCTTGTCGTTCTCGCGCAAGTTTGCTACCGGCTTCTGGAATCGTCCTTCGTTCAGCGAACTGAGGGCAATCTTCTCGCAGCTATTTCCTGACGGCTTGTTCCTGCTGGTGCTGATTGTGATCTGGGTTGTTCTGGCCGACTCGGACAGCAAGGCCATCGAGTTGCGACCCATGAAATCCGGCGAGGTGATCGGCTGGTTGTTTCTCTGCATTCCATTGGTTGGCTTCCTTCTGGCGGAGTGGAGAACCAACGCATTCTTCAGCCGCTATTTCATCAGCGTGCTTCCGGGCGTGGCCATCGCATTTTCCTGTTGGCTGTGGCGGCACTTCCGCAATGCCTCCATGGTGTCAGTTGGAATATTCCTGCTGCTCACCGGCTGGGGAATGGCGACGCAGATGACCGTTGCGCGGCGCCCGGAGTCCATTGAGGCAATGGGCATTAGACAGGAGTTGGAGTTGGAGAGCTCGTTGCAGGCCGAGGGGAAGCGCTACTTTGTGTTCTCCAATCCGCTGCTTTTCCTCGAGGCCCAGTACTATTCCAGTCACCCCGAGGAGTGCATCCTGCTGCTGCCTCCTGACTTCACCCAGGAAGTCGACCCCGCGCGCACCACACCTGATCCTTACCTGCACCAGCGTCTGGAGCTGAACTTGTCGCAATACTATCCAATGCAATTTTGGCGGGTCGACGACCTAAGAAGCCATGCCGCAGACGTTGCAATGATTGAACCGTCTTCGGACACCCTGAAAGAGGTAAAGCAGGCTGGCTTCAACATCGAGATGCGATTCTCGAAGCCACTGACCGTGGCGTATCTGCACTGACGGTGCGGCCACATCCGGCTAGCTTTGCTCGCGGAATCGTCCCGAGAAGTGGAGTGCAAAACCACCCCGGAAGTGGGAGTTTTTCTCCCAGTCAGCAAAAACGATACCGAGGCGCGGTTTTCATCGAAAAGGCGCGACATTTTTTGCCGCGCCTGAACCAAAGTCGGTATAGAATGCCCGCGTATCTCAATACAGAATGAAATTGCGGATTACAGCTTCCCCTAAAGCAGTGAAGAGACCCTTCTGTGCGCTTGGTATCTGCTGACGTTTGCGGAGTGACCAGCGCCGTACACTTTGCCAAATTCAAATTTCAAACCAGATGAAAAAAATTGGAGGAAAGATGAGAACCAAGAAGCTGTTAGCAGCTTTGGCTGTGATGTTGTTTGCGTTTTCCGTAGTCGCGCAAGACAAACCAGGGACCGTTGCGGCGCTGGAATTTCAAAAGCCAAAGAACGGTATGGTGCCGCAATATGAGAACGGCCGGAAACAGAAAGCGGCCTGGCACAAGCAACAGAATGACCCTCAGCCTCTGTTGGTGTGGGAGACCCTAACTGGACCGGGCACTGGGACCTACATCGTAGGCCGGGTGAATCAGCACTGGTCCGATTTTGACAAACCGCCCATCCCCGACCAGGCTGATCTCGCCGAATATCAGAAAGTGGTCGGCGGCTACGTGGAATCGGTGGTCGCTATGTACTATGAGTCGATGCCGAAAGTCAGTAATCCTCCGAGTCCCGGCATGGCTCCCAAGTTCGACGAGGTTATTACCTTCCATGTGCGCTATGGCAAAGGATCGGATTTTCGCAGCGCCATTTCCCGGATTAACGATGCTGCCCAGAAGACCAAGTGGCCGGTCAATTTCGAATGGTACACTCTCGCGAGCGGCGGCAACACGGGGACCTTTGTGCTGCTTCTGCCGCGCAACAGTTGGGCTGACTTCGAGGACAAACCCGACGTGAAGCCTTTCCGCGACATGCTGAAAGAGGCCTTTGGGCAGTCGGAGGCGGACTCCATCGTTGACCGGATTGACCGTTCCGTCGAGAGTGAAACGACCGAGATCATCCAGTTCCACCCGGAATTGAGCTATCTGCCGAGCAAGTGAAGAAGCAATTAGCAATTACTTCAATCAGGAGAGATCATGAGAGCCAGAACGATTGCAATGACTATGGCGCTGTGCTTTCTGGCAGCGGCGGCGTGCGTGGCCAGCGACGTCAATATGGGCACCTGGAAGCTGAACGAGGCGAAATCGAAGTTGGCTCCGGGAGCGACGAAGAACAACACAGTTGTCTACGAGGCCACGGGCGACCAAATGAAAGTCACGATAGAAGCCACCGCCGCGGATGGTAAGCCTCTGCACATCGAGTGGACGGGCAAATTCGATGGCAAGTTTTACCCTCTCACCGGCGATCCGAACAATGATGAGCGTTCGTATAAGAAGATTAACGAGCGCACGATGGAGGCCGTCAGCAAGAAAGGCGGGAAGGTTACTGCGAACACGCGCATTGTAGTTGCGCCCGACGGCAAGAGCCGTACCGTCACCTCGACCGGAACTAACGCGATGGGCGCAAAGGTCACGACGGTCGCGGTCTACGACAAAGAGTAGGGACTCTGCCTAGGTCGGGTGTAACGGGAATACTCTCTCGGCCGGTTCCCAGTCCCAAGGGAGCAAAAATCGCTTCAGCCGCTGAGGTCAATGACTTCGGCGGCCGGAGCGATTCGTCTTTCGGAGGGGTCAGGAGTTTGAAGTTCTCATTGCGAGTTTGGAGTTGTCATTACCAGCGCAGCGAGGAATCTGCTTTTGTGAGCGCTGTATTGACTGCTGAGCAAAAAGCAGATCCCTCGCGGGCTGAACTTTACCCCAACAAGCGCAAAAACGGCGCTCGTCGGGGACCCCTGTTCGCCCGCTCGTGATGACAATTCAAACCTCGCGAAGCGGTTGCTATAGCTAATCGCTAGTTGCTTCTACTGCTGAACCGCCTGGATCGCCTTTGGCCGCACACGCTCATTCTGAATTTGCGAGGCGTCCCAGCCTCCACCCACGGCCTTTACCAGATAGACGGAGGTCACCATCTCCTGACCGAGTAGCTGCGTGGCCAGGCGTTCGTTATTCAGCAGGGCCGACTGCGCGGTAATGACATCCAAAAATGTGGTGACGCCGCCGACGTACCGATTGTTGGCAATTTCCAGCGCTCGCCGGGCGTCGGAGACGGCAGCGTTCTGGCTGGTCGTCGCCTGCGAAAGTGCGTTCAATCCCGACAGTCCATCTTCCACCTGCTGGAATGCGGTCAACACCGCCTCGCGATAATTGGCTACAGATTCATCGTAGGCGGCCTTGGTGGCGGCCAGGTTCGCGCGATTGCGCCCGCCTTCAAAGATAGGCTGTAGCAGATCGCCGCCTAGCGACCAGATCGCACTGGGCGCACTAATCAAATTGGTGATGCTGGTGCTTTGAAAGCCGCCGGTGCCGGTGAGAGTAAGTTGCGGATAAAACGCTGCGGTGGCCACACCGACCTCGGCGTTTTCGTACGCCATATTGCGCTCGGCATTCGCGACATCGGGCCGGCGCTCCAGCAGGTCAGAAGGCACACCCAGAGGAATCGGAGGTAGAGTGGCGCGCAGCGGGACCACCGGCACGCTGAAGATAGAAGCCGCGTTTCCGGTCAGCACCGCAATGGCGTGTTCGTACTGATCGCGCTGCTGCTGTATCAGCTCCAGTTGCGCCACCGTGGAATCCAGCAGTGTCTGCTGCTGGGCCAGGTCAAGCCCGGAGGCGACTCCGCCGGCATGACGGTTTTCCACCAACTGCAATCCCTTCTGCTGAATGGCAACCGATTCCTGCAGGACCTGGGTTTCGGCATCCAGTTCGCGCAGGCTGAAGTAGTCGGCGGCAAGCTCGGCGGTCAGCACCAGGTTGACGTTGTACATGTCGGCTGCGGTGGCTTGCAGAGTCGCGTTCGAAGCCTCCAGAGTTCGCCGGTACTTTCCAAACAGGTCGGGTTCGTAACTCAGCAGAAAGGGAATGTCGTAGGTGCTCTGCGTGAGGGGTCGCCCAATGGTGACAACTTCTGGTCGATGTCCCGAGTAACGGTTGCGCGAGCCGTTGGGATCAGTGCTGGCTTGCGGGAAAAGTCCGGCCGAGGCTACTCGGGCCAGCGCGCGCGCCTGGTTCAGGCGGTCTCGCGCGGCGACCAGCGATTGGTTGGCTTTCAGCAGTTGCTGCTCGTAGTCATTGAGCTCGGTGTCACTGAAGATTTCCCACCACGCACCTTTTGGAATGGAATCCTTCGGGGCGGCGACACGCCACGGGCCCTCCGTTTTGTACGCCGTGGGGGCCTGGACTGGCGGACGCTGATATTTCGGCCCCACTGCGCATCCCACCAGCAAAGCGCTGGCCGCGACCCCGGTGGCCAGAGTTAGCCACTTCATGACGGGCTGCTCCCTTCCTGCTTCGGGGCGATATTCACCTGTTGTCCTTCTTCCAGAGAATCGGCGGGATTAACGACTACCTGGTCTCCGACTTCCACTCCTCCCAGTATTTCAAGCGTAGAGCCGTAATCGCGGCCAATGATGATAGGGCGCAGGTGTACTTTGTTGTCGCTGCCCACCACCGCCACGCGCGGGCCTTCCTGGCGGAAGAGCATGGTGTTCACTGGCAGGACAACTCGCGGCGCGGTCATGCCGGGCTTGAAGTGAACTTCGCCGAACGAGCCCGGCAGCAGATGTCCGTCTTTGTTGGGCACGTCAACTTCGGTCAGCAGGGTGCGGGTGGTGGGATCGATGGACTCGGCCGTGCGCGCTACCGTGCCCTTAAACTTCTTCCCGGGTAACTCCTGCAGCGTGACCCACGCTTCCATACCGTTCTTGATGGCAGGCGCGTAACTTTGCGGCACGCTGACATACACCCGCAGCGGATCGACGCGCGCCATGTCGAACATTTCTTTGCCGGTGCCGCCGGAATTGATCAATGCGCCGGGATCAACGTTGCGCTTGGTCAGCACTCCGCTGAAGGGCGCGTACACGTGTTTGAACGACTCTAATTCTTCCAGACGGCGAACATTGGCGTCGGCAGCGTCCAGATTGGCCTTGGCCTGTTGATAGCCGCTGGCCTGCTGGTCGGCTTCCTGCTGCGAAACCGAATCGGTCTTGCGCAGGCTGAGATAACGGTCGGAGTTGATCTTGGCCAAGTCCATCTGCGCCACGATCTGCTGGCGTCCGGCGCGGGCCTGCATCAACTCCTGGTCCACTTCCGGAGTATCGATGTCAGCCAGTAGTTCGCCCTGGGTGATGCGGCTGCCAATGTCTTTGTACCAGCGCAGCAGATAGCCGTTGGTGCGAGCGTAGATGGGAGATTCCTCGAACGCCTGCAGCGTGCCCGGCAACACCAAGTCTTCATCGGGGTTCTCGGAGGTGGGATGGATCACGGCGACTGTGGGGACAGATTCCCGTTCGGTTTCGCGGGCGAGCACGTGGGTACTGCGCATGCGCATCAGCATGGTGATTACGGCGCCGGCTATGAGCACCAGCACCACCAATCCGATCATGAACAGCGCCTTGCGCGGCGTCGCCGGAGGAAGCTTCGGCGGCGCTGTGATTTCGGCTGCGTGATGTTCGGGTTCCGCAACCTCGGTTTGATTTGAACGCGAATCCATATGTAAGTAGCAACTAGCAACTGGCAATTAGCAATTAGTTAAAATCGCTAATCGACAGCGCTAGCAGCTTTCATCCCTTCGAAATAAGTGGCCTCGATGCCCTATATTAGTTGCAAATTGCTTATTCAAAGCTGCTGAATATCTATTGCGAATTGTCATCACGAATGCCTTTAGGCCATGAGGGATCTGCTTTTCTCTCAGCGATTGTTCTAGTGCTAACAAAAGCAGATTCCTCGCTTCGCTCGTAATGACAACTCAGAAAACCCATCGCTGCTACCCGCTAACCCTGATTGCTAATCCCCAGCCCCTAGCCCCTGCTTGCTTGCCTCTCCCGCCTTGTCTCGCGATGGCCGTGAATCATGGCGAAAATGGAGGGCACAAAAAATAAGGTTGCCACGGTGGCGAACAACAGTCCGCCGATGACGGCGCGTCCCAGCGGCGCATTCTGTTCGCCGCCTTCGCCCAGGCCCAGCGACATCGGCACCATGCCAATAATCATCGCCAGGGCAGTCATCAGCACCGGACGGATGCGGGTGTATCCCGCCTCCAGAGCGGCTTGCGCGGCGGGTATGCCGAGGCTCATGCGCTCGCGGGCAAACGAAACCAGCAGAATAGAGTTGGCCGTGGCCACGCCCATGCACATCACCGCTCCCGTTAGTGACGGTACGCTCAACGTGGTGCGCGTCAGCAGCAGGATCCAGCAGATGCCGGCCAGCGCTCCCGGCAGAGCGGTGATGATGATGAACGGATCGAGCCACGACTGAAAATTCACCACAATCAAGAAGTACACCAGCGAAATCGCCATCAGCAGACCGACACCCAGGCCGAGGAACGACGACTGCATGGTCACCACCTGCCCGCGGACGACGATTTGCGTTCCTCGCGGCAGATGCTGCTGAAACGGCCGCAGTACTTTCATCGTGTCCTTGGCCACCGCGCCCAGGTCGCGGTCCTGGGTGCTGGCGTACACGTCAATCACCGGTTGCACGTTGTAATGCGAAACCACCAGCGGCCTGACGACGGGGGTCAGCTGCACCAAATTGCCCAGTACCTGCGAGCTCTGGACGCCGGGATCGTTGACCGGCATGTTCATCAGCTCTTGAATCGAGGTCACCCGGTATTGCGGTGCCTGGACCGCGACCTGGTAAGTGACGCCGTTCCTGGGATTCAACCAGAAGTTAGGCGCGGTCTGGAAGCTGCCGCTCAACGAAACCAGCACGGTTTGCGCCACGTCGCGCGCGTTCATTCCCACTTGCGTGGTCTTGTCGCGGTCAATCTGAAGATGCAGCGTGGGCAGACTCATCACCTGCTGCACGTGCACGTCGGCAGCGCCGGTCACATGGCGCAGCCGATTGGCGATTTGCTGAGCAATCACGTAATTGCCCTGCATGTCTTGCCCGGTGACCTGAATGTCGATCGGCGCCGGCAATCCAAAGTTCAGAATCTGCGTCACGATGTCGGCCGGCTGAAAGAAGAACTCCACGCTGGGAAATTGCCGCGGCAAGTCCTCGCGCAATTTCCGAATGTAGCCGGCGGTCGAGTGATGATGCTCAGCATTCAGTCCTACCAGGATCTCGGCGTCGCTGGTGCCCACGACGCCAGAGTTGCTGTAGGACAGGTTGATTCCGGAATACGGCAGCCCGACATTGTCGAGGATGGTTACCAGCTCGTCTTTGGGAATTTGCTGCCGCAAATAAGCTTCCACCTCATCGGCCAGGCGCGCGGTCTCTTCCACGCGCAAGCCGGCGCGGGCCCGCATGTGCAGGCGCATTAGGCCGGCGTCAACGTTGGGGAAGAAGTCTTCGCCGAGAAAGAAAACCAGTCCCATCGAAAGCAGGCAGAAGGCCAGAAAGCAGGCGGCAAATACCATGCGATGCTCGAGGGTGGTCTCCAGAAGCTGATAGTACCCGTTGCGGAAGTTGTCGAACGCGCGCTCGAACCCGCGCTGATAGCGGCCAAAGATCGTCTTGGGTCCGGCAGCACGGTGCTCGTGCCCGCGCATGATGTACATGACCAGAGTCGGGATGAGGGTGCGGGAAAGGAAATACGACGCCAGCATCGCGAACACCACGGCTTCGGCCAGCGGCACGAACAGATAGCGGGCCACGCCGGCGAGGAAGAACATGGGCACAAACACGATGCAGATGCACAAGGTGGAGACGAACGCCGGCACTGCGATCTGTGAGGCACCATCGAGGATTGCCTGTTTCATCTCCTTGCCTTGGGCAAGGTTGCGCTCGATGTTTTCGATCTCGACGGTGGCGTCGTCAACCAGAATACCAACCGCCAGGGCCAGACCTCCGAGCGTCATGATGTTGATGGTCTCGCCCAGCGCGCTGAGCAGAAGCACCGAAACAAAAATGGAGAGCGGGATGGAAATGGAGATGACGATGGTCGGCCGCCAGTCGCCCAGGAACAGCAGGATCATGACCGCGGTGAGGGCAGCAGCGATGACCGCCTCCTTCAACACTCCGTTGATGGAAGCGCGTACGAACAGCGACTGATCGAACAGCGGCTTGATGGTGATATCGCGGGGCAGCGACTGGGCAGCAATCGGTAATACAGCCTTTACGGCGCTCACGATACTGAGCGTGGAGGCGGTGCCAGTCTTGTACACCGACATCAGCGTTCCGCGCACGCCGTCCTGGCGCACAATGTTGGTTTGCGGCGCAAAGCCGTCGCGCACGTGCGCCACATCGCGCATGTAAATGGTTGAGCCGTTCACCGTCTTGACCGGCAAATCGTTCAGCTCCGCGATGGTCTGCGGACTGCTGTTCATCTCGACCTGATATTCCAGCGGGCCAATCTTGGCGGTTCCGCTGGGAGTAATCAGGTTTTGCGCGTTAATGGCGTTGACAATGTCGTTGGCAGAAAGTCCGTTGGCCTGTAGCCGCGGAATGTCTAGATCAACCTGAATCTGGCGTATCTTGCCGCCGTAGGGATAGGGCATGGCCGCGCCGTGGACGGTTGCCAGTTGGTTGCGTAGAAAATTCTGTCCCAGGTCGAACAGTTGCTGTTCCGGCAGAGTTTTGCTGCTGAGGCCCAGTTGTACCACCGGCGTAGAGGAGGCTGAATAGGAGATGACCAGCGGTGGCGTGGTCCCGGGCGGCAGGCCGCGCACCGTGGTTTGCACAATGGCCGTCACCTGCGCCAAAGCAGTCTGAATATTGGCTTGCGGACGGAAAAAGATTTTGATTACGCCGACGCCAGCGACCGACTGCGACTCAATGTGCTCGATGTCGTTGACCGTAATGTTGATGCCACGCTCGGAGTTGGTGACGATGCGGTCCGACATGTCCGAGGGCGCGAAACCGCCGAAGTTCCACACCACGCTGACCACCGGAATGTTGATGTCGGGGAAAATATCGACCGGGGTACGCAGGACCACGATAGGGGTCAGGATGATCAGCACCAGCGCCATTACGACGAAGGTATAAGGACGCCGGAGCGCAAGAGCAACAATCCACATCGGTGGGGAACAACTCCAATCAGTGCCGGACCGGCATCTGGTTTGCAAGCGTCTGAACCGAGCCGATAAAAAATCCGATTCGATACGCTACGTATTGGATTCAAATATATGCTATGGTGTGCTTATGGCGCAAATGAGTTCCGATGCTCAAAAGCGGGTGCCTGAAAGTGACAACGGCGCCAAGCGCCTGCCTGGCCGGCCCCGCAGTGAACAGGCGCGCCAGGCCATTCTGCGCAGCACCATCCGGCTGCTACAACACACCGGTTTCGCCGAACTCTCGATTGAGGCCATCGCGGCCCACGCCGGCGTTGGCAAGGCAACGGTGTACCGCTGGTGGCCCGACAAGGGGGCCCTGGTGGTGGACGCGTTTGCTTCCAGTGCCGAAGACCAACTGCACTTTCCCGACAGCGGTTCCGTTTACAAGGACATGAGCCTGCAGATGAACCAGTTTCTGGCGATTCTGCATTCACGGCGCGGCCGGATTGTGTCGGCGGTAATCGCCGGCGGACAGTCGGACCCCGGTTTGATCGAAGCCTTTCGGGAACGATTTCTGCGGCCCCGGCGCCAGGAGGCCTACCAGACGCTGCGACGGGCAATACAACGCGGCGAACTGCCCCGCAATCTGGACCTCGATCTGCTGCTCGACGTTCTCTACGGCGCAGTCTATATGCGCTTCCTCATTCGTCACGACGAACTGAGCGAACAGTACATCGCTGACGTCTGTCGCCTGGTACTGAATGGCACGGCCAGGAATGGTCACCCGGCGCGTTTAACCGGGCGAAAAGTTGGTGGAAATAACGGGCGACATGCGAAATCTGCCGCGGCGGGACGCCGAAGAACCTCAGCTCGTAATGGCAATTTACAGACGGACTAGTCAGGACGATCGAAAGATGTATCGTCGGCGGGGCGCACTCTGACTTATGTCTTCTTAGTTTTCCGAGTGGATTTGCGGGGTTTTTCGAGGGCCAATTTCTCATGGGAGCCAAAGGCTTCGCTCATAGCTTGCATCCTGTCCGCATCTTTGCGCACTCGGGCAGCGTACACAAGCGGATCGATCTTCTTCTTTTTCATGCTCCACCAGCATGACACAAATTCAGCTACAGTCAACTACCTTGCAGATAGCCGACCGTGAGGTTCAGATCTGATAATCCATCTCAATCACCTGTTGCAGCTTGTCGGTTCCGTTGGTCGGCACCGGGGCCGGCTCGCGCCCCTGCAGGCGGCACACTTCGTCTTTCAGCATCTTGACTTCGTTGGCGACGGCGGCCAGTGCTTCCGATAGCGGATCGTTGATTTGTTTAGGATCGATGATGACCACCCGTTTGCCTTCGCGGAAAACAATGTGGCCGGGCACGCCTACCACAGTTGAGTTGTCGGGCACATCGCGCAGCACCACCGAGCCGGCGCCGATGCGGCAGTTTTCGCCGATGGTGATATTGCCCAGTATTTTCGCGCCCGAACCAATGACTACATTGTTGCCGATGGTGGGATGACGCTTGCCATGTTCTTTACCCGTGCCGCCCAGGGTCACCCCCTGGTACAACGTGACATCGTCGCCGACCAGCGTGGTCTCGCCGATGACGACTCCCATTCCGTGGTCGATGAAAAAGCGCCGCCCAATCTGCGCGCCCGGATGGATCTCGACACCGGTAATGAAGCGGCCAACTTGCGATAGGAAGCGGGCAGGGAACTGCCAGCCATGGATCCACAGCCAGTGATGGAAGCGGAAGCCCCACAGTGCGTGCAGCCCAGAGTAGAGCAGGATAATTTCGAACGAGGACTTCGCCGCAGGATCGCGGTCCTTGATTGCGGCAATGTCCTCACGCATGGATGCAAACATTTAAGCGCCTTCGGCCACCATGGCCATCGCCTCGTTGCGAAGCTGCTCGAACAAGAGGCTGCTCAGGTAACGCTCGCCAAAGTCGGGAAGCACCACCACAATCAACTTGCCTGCGTTCTGGTCGCGGCCGGCAACGCGCAACGCGGCCTCTACCGCGGCTCCCGACGAGATGCCTACCAGCAGTCCCTCTTCTTTGGCCAGGCGTCGCGCCATCGCCAAAGCCTCTTCGCTCGACACTTGGATGATCTCATCAATGTAGTCGGTGCGCAGAATGCTGGGCACAAAACCGGCGCCGATGCCTTGAATCTTGTGCGGACCTGGCTGCCCTCCTGAAAGTACCGGGCTTTCTACCGGCTCGACCGCGATCGCCTTGAACGACGGCTTTTTCGGCTTGATGTATTGGCAGACTCCGGTCAGCGTGCCGCCGGTGCCGATGCCTGAGATCAGGATATCCACTTGGCCGTCGGTATCGTTCCAGATTTCCGGGCCGGTGGTCTCGAAGTGGATCTTCGGATTCGCGGGGTTGTCGAATTGCTGCAGCATGTAGCCGTTGGGCGTTTTGGCAAGCAGCTCATCGGCCTTGGCGATTGCACCCTTCATGCCCTTGATACCCGGAGTCAGCACGATCTCCGCGCCAAAGGCCTTCAGCAAAACGCGCCGCTCCAGACTCATCGTGTCAGGCATGGTAAGGACTAGCTTGTAGCCCTTAACCGCGGCCACGAACGCCAGGCCTATGCCCGTGTTGCCGCTGGTCGGCTCGATTAACACGGTTTTACCGGGCTGAATTTTTCCCGCGCGCTCGGCTTCGTTGATCATGCTGACGCCGATGCGGTCCTTCACGCTGCCAGCAGGGTTCTGGCTTTCCAGTTTGGCGACAACCGTGGCCTTTGCGCCTGCGCTCACCTTATTGAGGCGCACCAATGGAGTGTTTCCAATCAGCTCGGTAATGTCATTCGCAATCTTCATTAGCGATCTCCCAGAAAATTCGACGAAGGCTTATACGTAAAGGTTTGATTCCGCGGAGGCGGGTAAGGAATCAGCTAAAGGGAACAACAACAGCACGAGGGTTGATGGCTGGCGCCAAGCTCGGACTGAGAACCAATGTACATGATGTTGGGTAACATGATGGTGCGATTAGGGCTATAGATTAGCATTGTTTGGCGCCGAAGCTGCAGGCAAGAGCAAGATTTCAGAAAGGGGCACGGCTTCAGCCGTGCCGTGAGTCGCTATCAAACCTTTGGCTTTAGCCACCGAGGGACTTCGGATTTGAAAACCAAATACAACATCCTACAGGGGTTGAAGCCCAATTATCCCTGCACAGGTAACGGCCCGGCTGAAGCCGGGCCCCTTCAAAGCTTGCTGATTGCTGAGTGCTGATTGCTAAAGCCACGCTCGGGCTATCGCTAGCGCCGCAATCGCGGCGGTCTCGGCGCGCAGAATCGTATCGCCGAGCGAGGCGGCAAGCCATTGCGACGATTCGAAGAGCTGCAACTCATCGAGGGTCCAGCCGCCTTCAGGACCGACGGCCAGAGCCAGCGAGCCTGCATCCCGCGCGCACAGCACTTCGCTGAGCGTGGCTTCCGGCGCGGTTTCTGCGAGAACGATCCGTAAATCGCCAGCCGGATCGCCGTTCTCGCCGGGAACGGCCGCGGCGACGTTGCGCGCGCCAAACTGGGTGAGCGCTTCCTGCAACTTCATCGGATCAGCGATCGCGGGCGGAGCCATGCGCCGCGACTGCTCCGCCGCCTCGCGAGCGATCCGGCGCCAGCGCTCAACGCGCTTACCCGCGGCGAGAGCAAGATGTTTTTCCGTGCGCCGTGCAATTACAGGAACGATCGTGGTGACGTTCAGCTCCGTGCACTTCTCCAGCGCCCACTCCATGCGATCGAACTTGAAGACGGCGAGCAGCAGCGTGATGGGCACGGCGTCGCCGGCCGCGACTTCTTCGCCCAGAGCGAACTCCACGCGCTCGTCCTGCACATTTGAGACGGTGGCTCGGCGGACCTGTTCGCCACACGCGACTTCGAACTGCTGTCCCACGCGCGCGCGCAAGGTGCGGGACAAGTGCGCGGCGTGCGCGCCGGTCAGGGCAGCGCGATCGCCTGAGAACTCGTCGGCAATCCAGCGGCGTCGGGTCATGAGAAACCGCTATTCGCTATTCGCCATTCGCTCTTCCCTAACGAAGTCAGAGCGCCAATGACATGAGCGCTTAAGTTGGCAATGAGGCGCCGGCGCTACCCGGTTCTATTTCGTCCGCTTTTGCCCGTTGTTAAGGCCGTAAGCTAGTAGCAAGTCACGAATCGGGAGCGAAAAGCGAGTAGCGAACAGCGAATGGCGAACAGCGCTCCTACTGAAACATGTCTTTCATTTTATTTAGCAGCGAGCGGCTGACGGGCTTGTTCTCTACCGAGGTGGTATTTTGCAGCTCCTGCAAGAGTTCGCGCTGCCGCTTGGTGAGCTTCGACGGCGTCTGCACTTTGACTTCGACATGCAAATCGCCGCGCCCGTGCCCATTCAGCACCGGTACACCCTTGGCCTTCACCCGGAACGTGCTTCCGGGCTGCGTGCCCTCGGGAATTTTCACGACACATTCGCCATCGAGCGTGGGGACGGTAATCTCGGTGCCCAGCGCCGCCTGCGCGAAAGAAATGGGAACGGTGCAATACAGGTGCTTGCCTTCGCGCTCAAAAAACGCGTGCTCCCTGGCGTGCAGCACGATGTAGAGATCGCCCGAAGGCCCGCCATGAACGCCAGCCTCACCCTCGCCTGAGTACAACATGCGTGCGCCTTCCTCGACGCCCGCCGGGACTTTGACCGTGACCGTACGCTGTCGCGTGATGCGGCCATGGCCTCGGCATTGGGAACAAGGATCGACGATCAGTTTGCCCGAGCCCTGGCAGGTGCCGCAGCTGCGCGCTATGGAAAAGAAGCCCTGCTGATACCGTACCTGCCCGCGCCCACCGCAGGCGGTGCAGGTGATGGGCGCCTTGCCGGGAGCGGCGCCGCTGCCTTTGCATTGGTCACATTCTTCCAGTCGCCGCACCTGTACTTGCTTGGTGACGCCAAAGGCAGCTTCCTCGAACTCGAGAGTGAGATCTTCACGAAGGTCGGCGCCGCGCTGTGCGCGCGAACGGCCACGCCCGCTTTGGCCGCCGAACATGTCGCCAAATCCGAACAGGTCGCCGAAGATGTCGTGGAAATCGTTGAACACGGAGGCGTCGAACCCGCCGTTGCCGCCCGGACCGCTGGAAACTCCCGCGTGCCCGAAACGGTCGTAGCGTGCGCGCTTCTCGCTATCGGCAAGAATCGCATACGCTTCGCTGCATTCCTTGAAGCGCTCTTCGGCCTGTGGATCGTCGGGATTGCGATCGGGATGGTGTTGCAGCGCCAGCTTGCGATAGGCGCTCTTGATTTCCTGGTCGTTGGCCGTGCGGCTGACGCCCAGAATTTCGTAGTAATCGCGTTTTACGTTGGTGGCCAGAGCGGTTTACCTTTTCGACCTGATTTATGGTTTGGGATGGCGGGCCACGCGCACCATGGCCGGGCGCAGCAGCCGGTCCTTTAACCTGTAGCCGCGCTGCAACTCGTCGATCACGTGGTTATCCTGGACTTCATCGGTGTCAACCATCTGGATGGCCTGATGCAAGTTGGGATCGAAGGCTTCGCCCTGCGCGGGCACGGGCTGCACTCCCAACTTCGCCAGCGCGTCATGAAACTGCTTGTCGATGAGCTCGATACCGGAGTGAAAATCCTCCAGCGACGCCGCCTTGGTATTTAGGGCACGATCCAGGCTGTCGAGAATGGGGAGCAACGTCTTCATGGCATCGGCGAGCGCGTATTCCCGGTACTCCTGCTGTTGTTTTTCGCTGCGCTTGCGATAGTTTTCGAATTCGGCCTGGAGACGCGCTGCGCGATCCAGATAGGCAGCACGTTCGGCGCGAGTCCGCTCTAACTCCGATTGCGGTTCTTCTCCCGCGTCCGTGACGCCGCCACTCTGTGGAGTAGGATCGTCTCCACCTTCGGCTGGCGGAAGTTCGTGGTCCAGTTCCAGCTCCGCCTTGGAGCTTCCATTATGTTTCTTGGCTTGCATAAGTATTTCTACGTCGATTCGTTCCAAAGTTGATCGAACAGCCGCGCGATGTAGGATACCGCCGTCATGGTGTGCTCGTAATCCATGCGAGTGGGGCCTATTACGGCCAGCGACCCCATCACCTCGTCGCCCACGCGCGCCGGCATTCCAATCAGCACAAAATTACTTAGATGCGGCATGGCGTCTTCCAGACCCACAACTACGCGGACCGCCTCCTGCCGCACGTCGAGGTACGCCGAAAGTAGATCGACAATGCGCTGCTTTTCCTCCAGGGTGGCCAGCAACTGGCGCAGGCGCTCCTGGTCCTGTTCGGTGATCACCAGGTTCGACGCGCCTTCCACGAACACCGCGTGGGTGGCGGCTTCGGTGGCCAGCGCGCCCTGCGCGCAGAGCTGCTCCACCGAACGCATCAGGCGATCGTATTCGCTGCGCTCCTGCTGAATTCGCTTGCTGATTTCGTTACGCAGCGACTCCATCTCCCAGCCCCGGAAGTTCTGATTAATATATGCTGCGGCCGCCTCCAGGTCGGCCACCGGCAAATCCTGGCTGAGCCGCAGCACGCGGTCGCGCACCACGCCATTGCGCATCACCACCACGGCCAGCACTTTCTTGTCGGCCATCCGCTGAAAGTACACGTGCTCCAGCGCGTTGTGCTGCCCGTGCGCCGAGCTGACGGTCACCCCGACGCTGTGCGAAATAAGCGACAGCACATGCGAGGTGCGCTCCATAAACTCGGGCATATCCTGCAGGCCTTGGAGGCTTCCCTGGATCAAGTTCTCGTCGGCGGGCGAAAGCCGCGCTTCGCCGGTCAACTGCTTCACGTAAAAGCGATACGCTTTGGTGGTCGGGACGCGGCCAG
Source organism: uncultured Acidobacteriaceae bacterium (assembly GCA_963798185.1). Taxonomy (GTDB): domain Bacteria; phylum Acidobacteriota; class Terriglobia; order Terriglobales; family Acidobacteriaceae; genus Bog-257. The sequence continues at coordinate 136,516 of CAWCSJ010000015.1, read as the reverse complement.
CCGAGGTATGCGGTTGCTCCAAGAAACCAGCGTCGGCCAGGTCGGCCATTACGTTGCGAATGGACGCCGCGCTCAGGTTCTCGGGATTGGCGCGTGCGAGAGTTCGCGAACCCACCGGCTCGCCCGTGGAGATGTAAGATTCCACGATGGCCGTGAGGATGTCGCGTTCGCGTCTGCCAATGTTTGCCGGTGCGTCCATAATCGAAGGGCGGCGCAAGCTAACCTGTGTTCCTGCAACTATTTACAGGCTAACAAGATACAACTCCGCACTTTTATTCTAGGGAGCAGAGCAGGCGATGTCAAGGTTGGCACTCAAATGGCATGAGTGCTAAACGCTCAGAATCGAGCTTCGCAGCCGGCGACGATCAAGTGCCAACTGCGAAATGGCGGTTAGTACAGGATGGCTTGGAGCTCACGATGGAGTTTTTCCCACGGGACGGCTACCGCTTTGCCAGCTTTCAGGTCTTCCATTCTACGGGAGACCTCGATATCCCAAGCCTCCTGCACAGACTCGTCAGCACCTTCAAGACTGTCCAGCAGAGTATTGGCTAAGGCAGCGCGCTCATCTACCGAGAGGGCCAGCGCTCTTTTCAGAAGATCTGCAATTTCTCGACTCATCGCACTATTCTACCCGCGCCCACCGTCAGGTGGCTTCGGCGTTGCAAGCGCCGCCGTTTGTGACCAATTTGTGACATCTATTTGTGAATCATCGTGTTCTTATGTTCATCTGAACGTTTGAACAGGAAGGTGTGTGGTTTGGTATTACTTCGGCGGTTTTGCATTTGCGTAGTGTTCGGGGTTCTCATGCCGGTGCTGTTGAGCGCCGAGGCCACCACGATCCCGGTTGGCCCAGACTCGCAAATCCTCGATCTCGGTTACCGCCAGATGTACAACCTCGACTTTTCGGCCGCCCATGCCACCTTCAACAGCTACCAGCAATCTCATGCCGCAGACCCCATGGGGTATGTATCCAACGCAGCCGCATATTTGTTTTCCGAGTTCGATCGACTGCACATTCTGCAATCCGACCTCTTTCTGGATGACAAAGCCTTCGACGGGCGCAAGAAACTCACACCTGACCCGGCGCTGAAGAAGGAATTCGAAAAAGAGCTGGCGAAGAGCGATGACCTGGCAATCAAAATTTTGGCGCAGAAGCCCGATGACGCGAACGCCTTGTTTTCACAGGTGATGGCAAATGGACTGCGCGCCGACTATGCCGCGCTCATCGAAAAACGAAATATGGCGAGCTTGGCGTACATGAAGACCGGACGCACCATCGCGCAAAAGCTGCTGGCCATCGATCCCACGTGTTATGACGCTTACCTTGCCATCGGCGTGGAAAATTATTTACTCGGTGTGAACCCTGCTCCGGTGCGGTGGTTTTTGCGCATGACCGGCGCGGAAACCGACAAGCAGGAAGGTCTGCAGCGCCTGCGCCTCACGGCCGACAAAGGCCATTATCTTGCGCCCTTCGCGCGGCTGCTGCTTGCAGTCGCGGCCTTGCGCGACAAAGACCCGCAAACCGCTCGCATTCTTCTGGCGGGACTGACGAAGGAATTTCCCGGCAATCAGCTATACGCCAAAGAATTGGTGCGCATTCAATAGCCAGGCTCGCTGTCTTCAGCGCAAGCTCTAAAGGGGCACGGCCCCACAGGCTGCTAAAAAATCGTTCAGCGGATGTTTTGAAAGGGCGCACCTTTAGAGCCTGCCCTGAGCGAAGTCGAAGGGTGCGCCGTTAAGCTTTTTGTTTTGTCATCACGAGCGTGCTTTAGCACGCGAGGGATCTGCTTTTAGACTTTTTCAGCAGCCCAGCTCTTCATGCGCCGGTGCCAACCGGACACATTTATTGTGGGCCCACCCTGACCCCTAGTCCCTAACCCTGCCCTGTTGTGTAAAGTCCACCAACAATTGCAATCGCTGGCGGGCATGACCGCAGTCGATGGCATAAGCAGCCAGCGGCACCGCGTCGCCAATGTGGTCAGCGTGTCCGGCGGCAACCAGCGCTGCGGCGGCATTCAACAGAACTACATCACGGCGGCAGGACCGCTCGCCATCGAGAATGGCGCCGATGATGGCGGCATTTTGTTGGGCGTCGCCTCCGGCGATGTCGTCGAGCGGCGCCCGCTGCAAACCGAAATCTTCCGGCGTGACCTCGTACACGCGCACCTGACCGTTGCGAACCTCGGCAACTTTACTGGGACCGGAGATGGTAATTTCGTCCAGTCCATCGCGGCCATGGACGACGAGCGCGCGGCGCAATCCAAGTTCACTCAAGGCCTCCGCCAGCTTTTCCACCAGGTCGGAGGAGTACACGCCGACCACCTGCGCCGAGGCGCGCGCCGGATTGGTCAGCGGTCCCAGCAAGTTAAAAACGGTGCGCAATTGCAACTGGCGGCGCGCCGGTTGCACATACTTCATCGCCGAATGCATGGCCGGGGCAAATAAAAATGCGATGCCGGTCTCGCGCAGGCAGGCCGCAAGGCGCGCTGGTGGGAGGTCGATGTTGATCCCGAGAGCCTCCATCACATCGGCTGAGCCGCACTTGGAGGTGATACTGCGGTTGCCATGTTTGGCAACGCGCACACCCGCGCCCGCAATGACCAGCGCTGTTGCGGTGGAAATGTTAAACGTGCCGCTGGCGTCGCCGCCGGTTCCGCAGGTGTCCACCAGCGCGTCGCGCTCGGTGCCGCTGAGGTCGAGCGCCTCGCCGTCCTCGCTTTGCAATGGTACTGCCTCGGCGCGAATGGCCTGCGCAAAGCCGACAATCTCCTCGACGGTCTCGCCCTTCATGTGCAGCGCAACCAGCAGCGCGGCAATCTGCGCATCGGTAGCCTCGCCGCGCAGAATTTGCGACATGACCTCACGGGCTTCCTCGCGAGTGAGGGAAGTGCGGTGGTTGGCGATTTTGTGCAGGGCGTCGAGAAGCATTTATTGCGCCTGGATTATCTTCTGGAACTTACTCCAGCTGCCGAAAACTTTTATGTAGAAAGTGCTATCTAGCAAGTGGTATCTGTCCAGGTCCCGAGCGGTAGGACTTCGTTTCAGGAATTTGCGCAATTTGTCATACTCGTAAAGAAGAATTCTACCGATGTTGTGTCTGCTTGCGAAGCGCGGGTCAAGGGTCTGGCCGCTGAATATTTCGACCACCTTCTCATCAAACTTCACTTCACATCCTAACGGCAAGTTAAGAAGCTGTTTCCTGCTCGCGACGGTTGAAAAAGCGGTTGCAGTCTCTTCTTCAGGGGAGGATAACAACGGTTGGTATTCAATAATTTTATAGGCGTTCTTGAAGTTTCCGATAAAATCTATCACCACGCAGTGGGATTTTCCGACGTAACGTCGCAGACCTCTACCCAGTTGCTGGTAGAAAAGCAGCTTGGATTCAGTCGGCCGGAGAAATAAGAGACACTCGACGAATGGAATGTCAATCCCTTCATTTAGGACGTCAACCACACAGAGGACTTTGATTGTTCCCGCCGCGAGTTTGTCCACGAGCTCTCGTCTTTTGTCCATGGGGACGGAATCGACGTAAAGAGCAGCAGGTATGTTCTTTTCATTGAAATGCTTGGCGACCCGCTCAGCATGCAAATGCGAGCAGCAGAATGCCAAGGATGGCTTGTCCCCCGCATGTTCGCGCCATTTCGAGATGATCGCGAAGTCTCGCCTAGGTATGATAAGGGCCTTCTCCAAATCCCGAACGTCATACTTGGTGCCGTTATGTCTAATATCGCTGTAATCCACGTCGTCAAAACAGCCGTAATAGTGATACGGAGCTAGTATTCCAACGTCAATTCCAGATCTCAACTCGAAGTTAACGAGAATATTATTGCCGCAGAGTTCGAGAATATCTTGTCTGTCGCTGCGAAAAGGCGTTGCGGTCAGCCCCAGTAGGAAGGCTGGTTTGAGTGTGTCAATGAGTCGCCTGTACGTAACGCAGGCGCTGTGGTGGAATTCGTCGATTACGACATAATCAAAGGCCTTCGGACTGAGCACATCCAGGGAAGCGTGTAGCAATTGAATGGTGCTCAAATTGACGATTGCGCCTTTCGAGATTGACGTCCGCGAGCCATGGCGTTTAACTGCCGGTAGGCCAAACTTCGCCACAAATTCGGATTCGGCAATGTCGAGAATCTCGTGGCGATGAGCAACATAGAGCACAGACTTGGCTTTTTGCCGGGCGGCGTCCTCGGCGGCAATTCGGGTCTTTCCCGACCCAGTCGGCAGAACTATAAGGCCGGCGCGTTGCCCCAGCTCGTGGCATTCCTTTAAGGCGTTCAGGCTTTCAAGTTGCAGTACGTTTAATATCCTTTTTGGAGGCGAATAGCCGCAACGGCATTTGCCAGCTATTATCCTCCTGCCGTCGCGGGGACAAATGAAACCATGCGCGACAAGCAATCGGCCCAAATCTATTGCGTCGAGTATTGAGTAGGCGCACCCTATCTCCGTCGCTGTAGAAACGAACTGTTCTTTGGCACCGTCCAATACGGTTCCGCTCGCGGCAAGAACGGCGAATTTCAGACCCGCGACCTTCTTCAGGCGATAAATCTGATGAGATACGTGCGCGGGTCTAACCGTAGGAAAGGATTTGCCTTTAAGGATGAACGCGGCGAGGCCCTCCTTCCCAGAGAGGGTTAGCTTATGAGTTAGAATATCTGCGATTTCAGCAGGGCCGTGGGGTGTGTCGTTTGAGTCCATGAGGATAGATAGGACATAGGGCTCCAGTTCTTTGCGTTCATCAAGCGAGCGTACCGTTTTGACGACGGCGTCCGTAATGGACGATGCTTCCACGTTTCTTATTTCTTTGAAGTTGTCGAATTTTTCAATACCCACAAGGCCAGACATTGCCTCTCCCAATCGTAACCCTAGTATAAGTGTCGGGTTTGCTTGGCACTCTCTCCGTCCGTTACAATCATTAGTTTCCTATTGTTCGCCATCCTCATAAGGAGCAATCAAGTCCAGCCTGTCTGGTCTGGGCCGTGCGCCACTCGGCCGCGGTCATCATACAAACATGAAAATACACGAGTACCAGGGAAAAGCCATCCTCGCGAAGTATGGAGTGGCCGTACCGCGTGGGCACATGGTCGAGAGCCGCGAAGAAGCTGACACCGCGGCCCGGGCGCTGTTCCACGAAGGCGCGACCGGGGTTGTCGTCAAAGCGCAAATCCATGCTGGCGGCCGCGGCAAAGGCGGCGGCGTAAAGATCGCCAAATCGCCCGAAGAAGCCAGCGAGTTGGCGGGCAAGATGCTCGGGATGCAACTGGTCACGCACCAAACCGGTCCCGAGGGCAAGAAAGTTCAGCGGCTGCTGATTGAAGAGACGCTGCCGATTGCGCGCGAGCTGTATCTCGGTATCGTGCTCGATCGCGGCAACGGACGCCTGGTGTTCATGGCTTCGGCGGCGGGCGGCATGGAGATCGAAGAGGTCGCGGCGAAAGATCCCAACGCCATCATCAAACAGCACATCATCCCCGGCTTCGGGCTACAAGCCTTTCAGGCGCGCGAAATTGCTTTCAAACTCGGCCTCGACGCCAAGTACATCAACGGAGCGGTGAAGTTCATGATGGCCCTGGCGCGCGCGGCGGAAGATACCGACGCCACGCTGGTGGAGATTAATCCGTTCATCACCACCACCGACGGACGCCTGTTCGCGCTCGACGCCAAGATGAACTTTGACGACAATGCGCTCTATCGTCATCCCGACATCAAGGAACTCCGCGACTTGAGCGAGGAAGATCCGCTCGAGGTGGAGGCCAGCAAGTACAACCTGAACTACATCAAGCTTGACGGCAATGTGGGCTGCATGGTCAACGGCGCCGGCCTGGCGATGGCGACCATGGACATCATCCAGTACGCCGGTGGCATGCCGGCAAACTTCCTCGATGTCGGCGGCGGCGCCAACGAAGAGCAGGTCACGCATGCGTTCGAAATTCTGCTGAGCGACAAGAACGTGAAAGCGGTGCTCATCAATATTTTCGGCGGCATCTTGCGCGTGGACACGCTGGCCAATGGCATCGTCAGCGCGGCCCGCAAGACCAACATCCAGTTGCCGATTGTGCTGCGGCTGGAAGGAACCAACGTTGAGCAGGGCCGCCAGACCTTGAAAGATAGCGGACTGAAATTCATCGTGGCAGAGACCATGAAAGATGCGGCGGAGAAGGTTGTCGCCGCGGCCAAGGGGGGTCGATGAGCATCCTGGTTGATAAGTCAACGCGATTACTGGTGCAGGGACTGACGGGGCGCGAGGGCACCTTCCACGCCAAGAATGCCGCTGCGTATGGAACCACCGTGGTAGGCGGCGTGACTCCGGGCAAGGGTGGCACTACGCATGAAGGCTGGCCGATCTTCAACACCGTAAGCGATGCGGTCGGCAAAACCGGCGCCAATGCGACCGTGATCTTTGTGCCGCCGCCGGGCGCTGCCGACGCCATCATGGAAGCGGCCGATGCTGGAGTACCGCTCATCGTCTGCATTACCGAAGGAATCCCCGCCATGGACATGGTGAAGGTATGGGAGTTCCTGAAAACGAAAAAATCCCGGCTGGTCGGACCGAATTGTCCGGGAGTCATTTCTCCCGGCAAGTGCAAGATCGGCATTATGCCGGCGAGCATTCATAAGGAAGGCAACGTCGGCATCGTTTCGCGCTCGGGCACGCTGACCTACGAGGCGGTGTACCAGTTGACGACGCGCGGCATCGGACAATCGACCGCCCTCGGTATCGGAGGCGATCCCATTATCGGCACCAACTTCGTGGACGCGATCAGCCTGTTCAACGACGATCCCGAGACGGAAGCGATCATCATGATCGGCGAAATCGGTGGTACCGCAGAAGAGACCGCGGCCGAGTTCATCAAGAAATATGTGCGCAAGCCGGTGGTGGGCTTCATCGCCGGGCAGACCGCGCCGCCGGGACGCCGCATGGGCCACGCCGGCGCCATCATTTCCGGCGGGAAGGGAACTGCCGCGGAGAAGATCAAGGCCATGGAGGCGGCGGGTATTCGTGTGGCGAAATCGCCGGCCGAGATCGGCGAGACGCTGGTGAACGCGACCGGCATGGCGGCGAAGCGGTAAGGAGCGCTGATCGCCTTTCGCTCTTCGCTATTCGCCAGAGGGCTTTTGGCTGTTAGCAAGCCTCGTTGTCGACGTGAACGTCGGCAGCGCGCAAACCGAGTCCCGCTTGCGGGACGAAAGAAGATAGCCCAGCGCTTCAGCGCTCGGTGGGCGATTTTATGACGCCGGAGTCCCGTAGGGACGGCACAGGGTGTGCCGTCGGCTAAAGCCGACTCACAGAAACAAATCAGCCGTGGGACGCTGGCCTGAAGGCCAGCTCTACCCGGGCTCGGGCCTAGGGTACGAGCTGCGATTAGCGAAAAGCGAAAGGCAAATAGCGAATAGCGAATAGCGAATAGCGACCACCAGACTTATGAAGACCATCCAACGCACTCTTTCCATCATCAAGCCGGACGCCTTCGAACGTGGCGCCACGGGCGACATCACCAATACACTGCTGGAAAACAAGTTCCGCATCGTCGGGATGAAGATGCTGCACATTACCAAGGCGCAGGCTGAGGGCTTCTACGCCGTACATGTGCATCGCCCGTTCTTCGAGTCGCTGACTGACTTCATGTCGAGCGGCCCGATTGTTGTGATGGCGCTGGAGAAAGAGGACGCTATCGCCGACTACCGTAAACTGATGGGCGCCACCGATCCGGCAAAGGCGGAGGCAGGCACCATCCGCAAGAAGTGGGCATCGAGTATCGAGAAGAACGCGGTGCACGGTTCTGACGCCGAAGACACGGCGCGTTTTGAGCTCAGTTATTTTTTCGCCGGATACGAACTGTCGAAATGAACTGGCGAAGGCAAGAATTCACCACAGAGACACTGAGGCACAGAGGAGGAAAAGGAAAAACCAAGTTCTCCGTGTCCTCCGTGCCTCTGTGGTGAAAATGATTCGATGGAGGCCCAATGCCGCACGTTCAAATCACAATGCTGGAGGGCCGCACCACAGAGCAGAAACGCAGGGCGGCCAAACGCATTACTGAGGTCTTGCACGAGGAACTCAACGTCAACCCGGAAATTTTGACCGTCGCGTTTGTCGAAGTGCCCCGCGACAGCTATGCCCGCAGCGGCATTCTGGTCAGCGATCGAGAGCCTGCGAAATAGTTGCCGCCCCGCGCGGGGCGGCTCTCTACTTCAAACTTGCAGCTATTGTTGCTGGGCGGTTGTCGTCATCGAGTTCTTCTTCGTGCTGGCAGAGGTGACCTTGGGAGCGATCTGCTCCGCCTGCTGAAGATGGCTCTCCAGAGTGGGCAAGGTCTGGCTGGCCCAGTTCTTCAGATCAGGATCATGTGCTGCCGTGGCCTCACGCTTGAACTCGGCAACATCTTTCTTGTGGTCCATCACCATATCTTTCATGTAGGCCTTGTCGAAAGCATCGCCCTGCAGCTTCGACAACTTGTCTTTCGTCGCCTTGTCCTGGGCATTGAGATCGTTCGGGAGCCCAACACCTTTTTGCGAGGCGAGCTGCTTCAGTTCATCATTGGCTTTGCTGTGGTCGTCCACCATCCGCTTGCCAAAATCTTTTACTTCCTGACTGCTGCCGTTCTGCTGGGCCAGTTGTCCCAACTCCACTTCCGCCATTCCGCCTTGGGCGGCTTTGTCCATGAAATGGCGGTCTGCGGCCGACATGCTGCCGGTGGTTGACTTGCCGGTGTCATTTGCCGGAGCGTTCATCTGTGCGATCGACAGGCTGCCGAACAACAGTACCGATGCGACGCTGGCGAGTATGCCGTTTCTTAAATTGCGCATTGCTGTTTCTCCTTGGGTGAGTAAGCGGGAGGTCCCGTGCAGTTTCTGCAGTCTCGGGACTTCTCCTCACTGGTAATTACAAAGTAGGATTGGTTTCGTTTGCCGGGGGTTGTCACATCCAGGCCAACAATGGCAGCGGGAAAACTCGCCGAAAATGTTGCCGAAATCGCATTGGAAGCACTAACGCCGGTCGGCACTTACACAGTTATGTTCTTCGGCCATGCTCGGCGAACTCTGATGTTGTGACGGCGGAATCATGCATTAGAATGACAGGAAGAGAGAGTGCGCTAGGGCGGTATCGTCGAGGAAGGAACTCGGCAAGCCTAGCCAACCGTAGCGTACTCCCCGAAGACAACCACACTGCTGCCCCATCGATCAGAAGGCAGAGGGACTAATCTCCGGGAAGCAGCTGAGCGTACAGGCCGCGATTTTCTATGTCATCTCCCGAGTTCCTCTCGCAGGGCCAGCCCGCCGATTTTTTGCGCGAAGCCATCCTGCGGCACGTTCGTTACACCCTGGTCCGTCCTACCTCAGACCTGAAGCCCGCCGATTACCTGAAGCCCGTGTCGCTGGCGATTCGCGATCGCATTGTGGACAGGCTGCTGGAGACGGAGTCGCGCTACCGGCATAAGGATTCCAAGAAGCTGTACTACCTTTCGATGGAATTCCTGATGGGACGATCGCTGGCCGACAATCTGGCGAACCTGCGCGTGGCGGAACTTTGTCGCGAGGTGCTGGCCGGTCTTGGCGTCAGCCTCGACGAAGTGCTGGATAGCGAGCCCGACGCCGGACTCGGCAACGGCGGTTTAGGCCGGCTGGCAGCATGTTTCCTGGAGTCGCTCGCCACCCTGGGCATGGCCGGCTACGGATATGGCATCGATTACGAATACGGCATGTTCAAGCAGGAAATCTTCAACGGTTTCCAGCGTGAGAAGCCTGACCGCTGGAAGGCGAACGGAACTCCTTTTGAGATCGAGCATCCGGAAGACGCAGTCAACATTCCGCTCTATGGTCGCGTGGAAGCCGGCAGCGATCCCGACGAGAACCTGAAGCAGAGCTGGATTGGCCCCAAGATTGTGGTGGGCATTCCCGCGGACATGCCCATCGTCGGCTACCTCGGACAAACGGTGAACTGGTTGCGATTGTTCGGTGCCCGCGCCTCCGAGGATTTCGACATCGAGATTTTCAATCGCGGCGATTACATCCGCGCGGTCGAACAGAAGATTGCCTCAGAGAATATCTCCCGCCTGCTGTATCCCGCGGACTCGGTAATGAGCGGCAAGGAACTGCGCCTGGTGCAGGAGTATTTCCTGGTCGCCTGCGCCATCGGCGATTTAATGCGCCGTTTCCGCCAGCAGCACAAGGACATCGATTCGCTGCCGTCGAAGGTCGCCATTCAGTTGAATGACACGCACCCAAGCCTGGCGGTGGTCGAGTTGATGCGCGTGTTGCTCGACGACGATCATCTGGAATGGGACCACGCCTGGGACATCACGCAGCGCACCCTGGCCTATACCAATCACACTCTGCTGCCGGAAGCGCTGGAAAAGTGGTCGGTGCCGCTGTTGGAGAAAGTGCTGCCCCGGCACATGCTGATCATCTTCAACATCAACCATCGGTTCTTGCGCGAGATGCAGCAGTATTCCTTCCTGGATGGCGAGAAGTTGCGCAGGATGTCGATCATCGAGGAGGGCTACGAAAAGCAGGTCCGCATGGTGCATTTGTGCGTGGTTGGATGCCACTCGGTCAACGGCGTCTCCAAGCTGCACAGTGACCTGATTGTGAAGACGTTACTGCCTGAATTTGCAACTATTTGGCCGGATAAGTTCAACAATAAGACGAATGGGGTGGCGCCCCGCCGCTGGCTCATGGAGGCCAATCCCGAACTCACGGACTTGATCAGCCACACGCTCGACGAGCGGAAGTGGATTACCGATCTCAACCGGCTGCGAGAGTTGGAAAAGTTTGCCGCGGATGGGAATTTCCGCGAGGCCTTCAAAGAGGTCAAGCGGCAGAACAAACTGAGACTCTCCACAGCCATCGAGAACCAGACCGGCGTCGTGGTTGATCCGGATTCGCTGTTCGACGTCCAGATCAAACGCATTCACGAGTACAAGCGTCAATTGTTGAACGTGATGGGCATCATCCACGATTACCTGGGTATCGTGGAGCGCGGTGAAATACCTGACGTGCCGCGCACCTATATTTTTGCGGGCAAGGCCGCGCCCGGATATTGGGCGGCCAAGCAGATTATCAAGCTCATCCACAGCGTGGCCGACGTGGTGAACCACGATGAGAAAGTAAAAGATAGTATCAAGATTGCTTTCCTGCCGGATTACCGCGTGTCACTGGCGCAGTTGATCATGCCCGCCGCTGACCTGAGCGAGCAGATCTCGATGGCAGGCATGGAAGCCTCCGGGACCGGCAACATGAAGCTGGCGATGAATGGCGCCCTCACCATTGGAACTTACGACGGGGCCAACATTGAAATTGCAGAAGAGGTTGGGGCAGACAACATCTACATCTTCGGATTGCGGGCAGAAGAAATCCAGGAAATGCAGAAGAAGGGGTCGTACAATCCGCGCGACCGCTACGACAATGACCCGAGCGTCCGCGAGGTGATGGACGCGCTGGCCTCGGACCGCTTCTGTCCCAATGAACACGGCCTGTTCCGGTGGATCTTCGACGAACTGGTGCACCGCGGGGACCGCTACTACCACATTGCCGATTTTCCCGATTACGTTGCGACCCAGCAGATCATCAGCGGCGAATATCGCAAGGAAGAAATCTGGTGGCGAAAGGCCATTCTGAACGTCGCCCGCATCGGCAAATTTTCCAGCGACCGCACCGTCACCGAATACGCGCGCGACATCTGGCACATTGGCCCGTTTGAAAAATTGAACCGCGCAGTCAAAACGCCGGCGCGTACCGAGACGCCCGCCGTAAAACCTAACGGTGAAGCTGCCGCGTTGGACACAGTTGCGCCGCCCGCCGAAGTGAAAGCCCATCGAGAAGCGTAAGAGATGTTACAGAGTTGGCGCGCGTGAAGGTGTCATCGTGAGCGACACATAGGAATGAAAAACTATTCCCTGCTGTCATCCTGAGCGACGAGCGGAGCGAGGAGTCGAAGGACCCCTATCATTGCAAGAAATCAGAGTGCGGACGCCGGGCACAACAACAAGCCTGGAATTCTTGCGACGGTAAATCAGCCACCCTCTCGCCAAAAGCGGGCGAGAAGGGCGTGGCACGCGAAGTCAATATTCGCATGGAAAGAGCGGGAGATTCGCCATCCGGAGGCGTGGGCTGGGCGGCGGCCACCGGCGTGCTCTGGGGAAGGCACAACTCCCTCCAGGCTCATGCCGCCTCGGGCAGGCTCCGAAGGAACACATATTGTGCACTGAGGGCCCGGCCCAAGGAGGTCTTTAGCTTCAGTGCCCCAGAATTCTGCCTTGGATCAAACTTCGTTTCGACGATGATGGACCATTCGTAAGGATTTGCGATACCCTGCACCGCCCTCACGTTAGGTGGATAGGTGACCTTGACCTTCACTTCCGCCAAGCCGGAGGCTTCATCAAATATGTAGTCGCCGTCGTACCGCACTGCCGCCTCGTCAGTGCCGTAAACCTTTCCGTTGTCGAAGATCAGCACGCCCAAGCCTCTGCCGTGCTGGCCTTGAAAAGTGATTCCGAACATTCCGTCACGCATATTTGTTCCTTTCTGTTTCAACCGATTTAGCTCGATCTGTCGGAGGTTCTGAGGGAGCAGCCGAAACAGGCGCACATATGCATCAACTGGCCCCGGAATCGTGCGTTCGTCAGCAACCCAAAGCGTAACCGCCCTTAGAGTGACACCAATCAAACGCGCAAAGTCAGCCTGTGTAAGGTCAAACTCCGTTAGAACCGATCTCAGATCATTGCTTGTCATTCATGTACATACTATAAGAGAACATGATGCTCGTCAATAGAGAGAACAAAGTGTCGAATGCCCACTCATTCCTGACGTTGGAATGAGTGGGCATGAATTCTCGTAACGGCCAGTCTCAGCGAGCTCGCCTCCGATTGATCCACACATTCGAAACGCGCGAATCTGTGGGGCGCCCGGCCGCACCGAGGGCAGCGTATCGCCCTGGTTAGAGTCCGCCATGCAGTGCGCCAGCTCTTCATTGGGGTGCGTCGGATCGATAGCGCCGTGTTTCTTCCGGTTGTCTATAATGACGCGAAACCAAACTAAGGAAGCCCGAAATGGCCCAAGCTACGCCGGCCTCAGACTACGTCTCGATTGCCTCGTTATTTGTGGCCATCGCTTCTTTGATCATCTCGCTTGTCTCAGCTGCCATAGCCAAGGGAGCGAGGAAGGACGCTGAGAGTATCGCTGAATGCGCCCATGACGAATGGGCACAACAAAAATGGTTCGACCTGTATTTCTCCGCTAATTCTGCTTACGACGCGATGGAGAACCTCCAAGCGGACTCCATTGTTCAAAAAAATGGGACCATCAACATCCACGGGGGGAATTATCCAGATCGTGCCAACGAAGTCATCCGTCTCTTTCGGGAGATCCAAGCAATGGCAATGGTGTTTCCGCGGTGTACCGCTATCGACATGCTCTGTGCCGCCACTTCTGGATTTGTCGACGATCCAAGAGAGATGCTTAGCAAGCAGCGCCTAAAGAACCTTATGGACGCGATGAATGACATTCGGGAAAAGGCGCTCGTGGACAGCAGCGTTCTTACGCGGGTAATCAAGTAAGTAGAACTCGCCACTAATTCGACAACGAGGCTGGAATTCTTGCGCCTATAGGGGTCCTTCGACTCGTCGCTGCGCTCCTCGCTCAGGATGACACGAAAAACGCACCCCCTTTGACTCGTGGCTTCGCTCCTCGCTCAGGATGACACTTCGAAACCGCGTTCGGGTTATCTCCGCCCGAGGAAACTCTCCAGTTTGCTGATCTCCGCGTTCGCCTGATCGAGATAGCGTCTGGCGCGATCGGTATCGGAGTTGTCGAGCGCCTGCTTCGCCTTGGACATGTCGCTGCGCATGGCGGCGCGGGCGGTGACCATGTCTCCACGCAAGCCCAAACCGCTCTGATGCATCTGCGCTTCCAGAGCTCCCAGACTGCTCTCCACCGCGGCCGCCCGGCCCTCCAGGTGATCGTCTTCAATCTCCATTTCGTCCAGCAGCTTTTTCTGCTGTTCCATGGCGGCCTTCGCCGCTTGCTCATCCGCACTCGGGCCTGGAGGCGGTCCCGGCGCCGGATTCAAACGGGCTTGATTGGTCTTAGTTTTTCCGCCGGGTGTCTTCGATTTGTCAGGAGCCGTGCCGTTATCTGGTGCGGGCTCGGAACCCGACCCGCTCTGCGACGGAACCACGGGCATGTCAATCTTCGCCATGGATTGATCTGAGCCTTGATTGCCCGACGGCGCTGGGCGTGATGTCGCACCGCCGCCCGAAGCCAAAGGTCCAAGCGCAACCGCACTGGCCGCATTCTGCTTGTAGCTGCGATAGGCTCTTGCTCCCGCCAACGTGGCCAGCAAAAGTATGACCGCAATTGCCAGAATCCAGTACGGCTGCCGCCCGCCGGTAGTGGGACGAACGGACGAATCCGTCTGGCTGGGTGCAGGAGTCGGCGAGCCATACGCAGGATTCGGAGTTGCATAGACAGGGTTGGCTACCGGCTGACTCACCGGAGTGACGGGCCGCGAATCAACCCGGGTAGGTTGCAACTGCGCAGGCCGCGGCGTCGGAGTGGCCACCACCGTCTTGGGCAAGCTGGGCGCGCCGCATGAGTCTTTAATTTGCGCCAACGCATTGCGAAAGGCATCAGCCGTCTGAAAGCGCTCCGCCGGATTCTTTGCGACCGACATCATAATCATGTCGCTCAGCGGCTTTGGCAACGAGGACTGCACTTCAATGGGCGGACGTGGCGCCTCCTTGATGTGCGCCTCCATGATGGAGAAGCTGCTGGTCGCGCTGAACATCCGCTGACCGGTCACCATTTCATAGAGCGATACGCCCACCGAGTACAAATCCGAGCGCCCGTCCGTCGGTTGCGATTGCACCTGTTCGGGAGACATGTAATCCAGCGAACCCAGAGTTGTGCCGGTAACGGTAAGCCCGAGGTCGTTGCCCGAACGCGCGATGCCGAAGTCCATCAACTTCAGGACGCTGGCGGGCGTCAGCATCATGTTGGCGGGCTTGATGTCGCGATGAATGATGCCTTTGGCGTGGGCATAACTCAGCGCGGCCAGTACCTGATCGATGTAGTCGAGCGCATCGGCCGGGGGAAACGGCCCGCGCTCCAGGCGATGGCCCAGGGTATCGCCTTCGACGTACTCCATGATCATGATGAGCTGGTTGTCAGCCGAAAAAGCCGTCCGCAGCGCGGCGATGTTGGGATGATCGAGGCTGGCCAGCAGCTTGATCTCGCGCATGAAGCG
The DNA here is from genome assembly GCA_963798185.1 of uncultured Acidobacteriaceae bacterium. Lineage (GTDB taxonomy): Bacteria > Acidobacteriota > Terriglobia > Terriglobales > Acidobacteriaceae > Bog-257. Next base: position 121,275 of record CAWCSJ010000015.1, on the reverse strand, counting down.
CGCGCCCAGATCACCCTGGTTTGCCAGGTCGGGCAGCAGGATCTTCATGGCCTCGACGCGGTCGGAAATCAGGTTGCGCACCAGGAAGACCTGGCCCATCCCGCCGTGGCCGAGTTCCCGAATAATCTCGTAATCACCGATTTGCTTGCGAACTGGATCTGTCATATCAAAACCTCAAAATTCGAGAGAGGTGGGGGCCGCGAACCCAAGAGCGCCACGCGGCGAATTCGACCGAGCACTGGGCGAACGATTAGGCCCGCTGACACAGGAGCGGCGTAATTATGCGCCCGTATTGGGGCAGAATCAAGCTGAACCGGGATGGTGTTGAGATAGCAAGTGATCTGTCCGCTTTGCGGGCGGCGAGAGTAGGAGACCATGTGAAGCATGGAGTCTTACTCGAAGGCCGCGATGGAGCGGGCAATGAAGATACAGGAAGTGATTCTGCGGGCGATGGCGAAGAAGATCACCTGGTGGCAGGCAGCCGAGATCATCGGCATCAGCGACCGGTCGATGCGGCGTTGGCGGGAGCGGTTGGAGGAGTTTGGCTATGACGGATTGTTCGACCGGCGGCGGGGACAGCCGTCCCCCAAGCGAGTGCCGCTGGCCAGGGTCGAGCAGGTCCTGGGGCTGTATCGGGATCGCTATTTCGATCTCAACGTGCAACATTTCCACGAGAAGCTAGGCGCGCAGCACGGCATTCATCTGAGCTACACCTGTGTGAAGCAAGCTTTGCAAGGGGCCGTGCTAGTGGCCCGCGGACGCAAACGCGGGGTGCATCGCAAGCGGCGCGAACGGCGGCCACTACCCGGCATGCTGCTGCACATCGACGGCAGCCGGCATCGCTGGTTCCAGGACGAGCGCTGGTATGACCTGAACTATAAAGTACGGATGGTGACGTTCTAATGGACGTATGAATACGTGGAGGTACGGTTTCTGGAGGCTGTTACCAAGTTAGGTAACTTAATCAATTGGTTCTACAATCTTGCGTAGCATCGTTCTACACTTCTGAATAGCTGGAGGCACCCCGTGCCCGGTATAGCTGGCATCGTTGTCATCGTCATCGTCGCTCTCTACCTCATCAACTCGATCAAGATCCTGGCCGAGTATGAGCGTGGTGTGATTTTCCGCCTCGGGCGCCTGCTGGGGTCGCCCAAAGGCCCAGGCATCATTTTGGTGTTTGCGCCAATTGATCGCATCGTGCGAGTTTCGCTGCGGCAGGAAGCGTTGGAAGTTCCGCCGCAAGACATCATCACCCGCGACAACGTGACGCTGAAGGTGAACGCCGTCATCTTTTTGCGCGTGGTCGATCCTAACAAGGCTGTGGTCGCGGTTTCGAATTACATGTACCAGACCTCGCAGTTTGCGCAGACCACTCTGCGTTCGGTGCTGGGTGAAGTTGAGCTCGACGAGTTGCTGGCGCACCGCGAAAAAATCAATCTGCGGTTGCAGTCCATCCTGGATCAGCACACCGATCCCTGGGGTGTGAAGGTGACGAATGTCGAGGTCAAGCAGGTTGATCTGCCGGAGACCATGACGCGCGCCATGGCCAAGCAGGCCGAGGCCGAACGCGAGAAGCGCTCCAAGATCATCCACGCCGAAGGCGAGTTTGCCGCGGCCCAGCGCTTGATTGACGCCGCTCACTTGCTTGCCCAGGAGCCCACAAGTATCCAGTTGCGTTATTTGCAGACGTTGACCGAGATCGGCGTGGAGAAGAATACGACCATCATCTTCCCGGTGCCGGTGGACTTGCTGGCCGGATTGCTGAACCGCGTGCAAGCGCCCCCGGCGAAAATTGCAGCCCCCGGGCCGCCGGAGAAATAGTGAGGAATGTGAGGACCATGGCTTCTGACGACACGGAAATAACCTTGGGCATGGGAAAGTTGCTGGGGCTATTCTTTCTGCTGGCCGCCATTTGCGCGGTCTTCTTTTCGATTGGCTATTCTCTGGGCAAGAGTACCGGCCGTGAACAAGCGCTGAATGATCAGCCTGCAAGTGCTCCCACGGAGTTGGCGCCCATCTCGAGCGCCAGCCAGGACAAACCTTCGGCCGTGGTGGCGACTAAAGCGTCAGCTGAGCCAGCGCCGAAGGAGGACTCCGCAAGCTCTAATCCGGGGAACAAACTTACTTTCTACCAAGCTGTACAGCAGCCGGGCGATAGCGCGCCGCCGGCGGCGAAGGAAACACATTCTGCTGCTTCGGCAAACGCGACGGCACCGACTGAACCAAGTCCGACGACGACGGCCAAGAGCGCAAACTCACCGCATCCGGTTGCCTCCATCCCGGCGTCACAGGCATCCCGTCCCAGTCCCGTGACCGGCCCGGGGACAATCGTGGTGCAGATCGCTGCGATTTCACGTGAAGATGACGCGGTGGCGCTCGCTGGCGCCCTGCGCAAGAAAAACTACAACGTTTTCGTGGTGAACAACCCCGTCACGAACGACAAGCTATACCATGTGCAGGTTGGCCCGTTTACCTCGCTGCAGGAGGCCGAGGCGATGAAAGTGAAGCTGACCGGCGAAGGTTACGCCCCAATCGTAAAGCGATAGCTTGAGGGTCGGCATTGGTGCCGACTCCGTCCGAAATCCAAACCCACATATGAATCCGTCCCATTGCAGGAAACCTGCAGGGAAAACGTTGGATTCTATACGCCGTCTGCAAACTGGAAGCCCTCTAAACCGCAGCGCCGGTTGTGCCGATAAACCTTACGTGCACACCGGCAACGATAACAAGCGGCTCCAGCGGCTCTGGAGGGGGGCAACAAGGGGTACCTCCGTAGTGGAGTTTGCCCTGATTGCGCCGACGGTCTTCATCCTGTTATTTGCGGTCTTCGATTTCGCGCGTCTGTTCTACGTCGAGATGACGCTGCAGAACGCGGTGCGGGTGGCGGGCCGTTACGGCGCCACGGGAAATCACCTTCCCGATCCGCAACATCAGGGCCAAACCCTGTCGCGAGTGAATTCGATGATTCAGACTGCCCAGAAAGCGGCAATGGGTATTGATACTTCCAACATTCAAATCTCCAGCGTCGGCGGGGGAAGCGGCAGTGCTGGAGGGCCGGGAGACACACTGACAGTGTCTCTGACCACCAATCTGAAACTCATGACACCCATCGTCGGCAAATTCTTCAATAACGGTACTTACACATTCACGGTCTCCGTTAGCTTCAAGAACGAGCCTTTCTCGCCCAGCAATACCAGTTAGCAAAGGCGCATCAGATGGCAGAATCAGGTCAAAAATACGCGGCAGGCAGCACGCTAAGGGCGAACGATTCCGGGCAGGCCCTGGTGGAATTCGCCATATCTGTGACCCTGATGCTGATCCTGGTGTTCGGACTGATCGATTTCAGTCGTGTCATTTTCGTTAAGGAAATAATCGTAAATCTGTCAGGAGAAGGATCGAGCATGGCCTCCCGGGGCACCTCGCTGTCTGGGACGGCGACCGCTGTGGTTGCGGCCGCGGGCCATCTTAACGTGAGTGTCAACGGGCAAGTGATTGTTTCGTCGGTTTTCAACAACAACAACACCCTGCAGCTCACCGGTCAGGTATCACAAGGTGGAATAGGGGCGGGTAGTCGAATCGGAAATTCGATCGGGGGCACTGCAGTTCTCCCCGCGTTAGTAAGTCCGCAACTCAACCAGACAGTGTATGTGACGGAGGTTTTCTACAAATACACGCCGATTACACCGATCGGCAAACTCTTGGTCGGAGTCGCATTGCCGTCGCAGTTATACGACGTGGCGTACTACTGAAAGGAATCGAAAGAGTGAAACTCTTCCGCCGCAATCGCAGCAGGGAAAACGAGCGCGGGCAGGTCGTTTTTCTGGTAGTCATATGCTTCACGGTTATGTTGCTGTTCCTGGGTTTGGCCATTGACGTGGGATTGGCGTATGTGACCAAAGCCAAACTGTCCAAGGCGGTGGACGCCGCCTGCCTGACCGCCATGCGAAACCTGGCCCAGGGGCAAACCACCGCCAAGAGTCTCGCAGTAAATTCGTTCACCGGGAACTATAACCAGTCCATCCTGGACTCGAATGCTCCGTCGGTAACCGTAAGTTTTTCTACCGACTCCTACGGCAATACGCTGGTCAATGTCAGTGCCACAGCCACCATCAAAACATTCCTGATGCGAATGTTGCCCAATCTACAAACTATAGCGGTCAGTGATAGCGCCCAGGCGACCCGCGGAAAACTAATCATGTCGATAGTATTAGACCGCTCGGGTTCCATGACCAGTAATGGCGGATCGACAGCCCTTCCTCCCGCGGTCACGACGTTCGTAAACTACTTCGACAACAACAACGACCAAGTCGCAATGATCAGCTTTGCCTCCAATGCGACCATCGACGTGTCCATTCGCACCAGTTTCATTACTCCGATCACCAATGCAGTCACGGCGATGAAAAGCAATTTCTCCGGCGGCACGTTTGGTCCAGGCGGAATAACCGACGCACAGGCCCAGAACGACAGCGTTGCGATAACGCCCGGACAAAACGTGGTGAAGGTGATGGTCTATTTCACGGACGGATACGTGAATACCATTCAGGACAAGCTGTCGTGCTCGGGAACACTCGCTCTTTACAATTACGGAGGATATGACACCGGGACTTCGGTCGACGTTTTCGATCCGGTCACCGGGACGTCGCTGGCGACTTACGATGGGGTTTCCAAGTGGACGCCTTCGACCACGTGCTTCAAGAATATAACCAAATTTATCTCCGCCATAAACGGACAGCAGGTATCGCTTAATCGAGCCAACGTAACCGCGGATGCCAAGTACCGGGCGCTTCAGACCGCGGCCGCCATGCGTGCCGAGAATCCTGGCATGTACATCTACTCGATTGGGCTGGGGACAAGTGTCGATCAGGCCTTTCTGCAACAGATCGCCAACGATCCAGCCAGCTCCACCTACAATGCGAACCAGCCGGTGGGAGAAGCGGTATTTGCTTCCAACTGCCCATCCAGCCAGTGCACGACCCAGTTGCTGCAAGTCTTTCAGATGATCGCCGCTAAGATTCTGCTCCGTCTCACACAGTAAGAATCCGGCAACTCATTGGTGAGGATGGTCGTAGAGCGACCATCCTGTGCGAGGCCGTCATCGCGGGATCAGCGCTTGGTGGTAGCTCACTTTACGAGCCGGAGTTTTGAATCGGCAGACTTTTCTAGTGTAGCAACGCCGGCGTTGCCAGACGCAGCGTGGCCATTGCGATCGGAACGTGCAGCTGCCTTTTCCGCGTACTCCATCGAAGGAACGGATATTACTCTTGATTCGCCAGTGATGAGCCGGGCCGACCGCTCGTAGGTGAAATAGCTCCACGCCCACTGAAGCATTACCAGGAGGCGGTTGCGGAAGCCGATGAGGAACAGGATGTGGATGAACAACCACGACAGCCATGCCAAAAGGCCGGAGATGTGTACTTTGCCGAACTGCGCGACAGCGGCCGCGCGTCCAATGGTCGCCAGAGAACCTTTGTCGACATAATGAAAATCTTTACGCTCCCGGCCAGACAGATCAGCGGCGACTTGACGCGCCACATTCCTGCCCTGCTGCATGGCTACCGGAGCGACGCCGGGCAGCGGCTTGCCCGCAGCATCCTTCATGCTGGCGAGGTCGCCGATGACAAAAACCTCGCGATGGCCAGGGATGCTGAGGTCGGGTGAGACCAGCACTCGTCCGGCGCGATCGAGTGGAACGCCCAGCGCAGCCCCCAGCGGAGACGCCGATACTCCCGCGGCCCACAGCACGGCGGCGGCAGGTACCACTTCGTCGCCAATGCTAACCTCGCCGGGACGAATGTTGGTCACGGCGGAATTCGTCCGCACTTCGACACCGAGGTGTTGCAGCTGCCTAACGGCACTCGCGCGCAAATCTTCGGGATAGGCACTGAGCACGGATGGGCCGGCTTCGACCAGCAGAATGCGCGTCTTTGCTGTTTGGATGTTGCGGAAGTCCTGGGACAAGGACTTGCGCGCAATCTCGGCCAACGTTCCCGCCAGTTCCACTCCGGTAGGCCCGGCGCCGACCACCACGAAACTCAGCGGCTGGTGATGCCCGGTCAATGCTGCTTCACGTTCAGCGATTTCGTAGGCCAACAGAATGCGGCGGCGCATTTCCAGCGCGTCTTCCACAGTCTTCAATCCCGGGGCGAGTGGCTCCCAATCGTCATGCCCGAAGTAAGCGTGACTTGCGCCCGCGGCAACCACTAAATAGTCATAGGGAAGCTCGAATCCATGCAGCTTGACGATGCGATTTTGGACGTCGACGCTCAGTACGTCGGCCAACAAAACTTCGATATTCTCATGCTTGGCGAGGATCTCTCGGATGGGCGCAGCGATTTCTGCAGGCGATAATCCGGCCGTCGCCACCTGGTAAAGCAAGGGTTGGAAAGTATGGTGGTTCGTGCGATCTACGAGCGTGATCTGTACGGGCAGACGCGCCAAGGATTTGGCCGCTTCCAGCCCGCCAAATCCGCCTCCCACAATGATGACCCGCGGACGCGATTTCCTGTTCATGGCTCTACTAGATGAGATGCAGGCCACGTTTCAAGGAAGCGCCAATCTTGTGAGGTTGAGAGAGCTGAAATCGGACCTACTTTATGAGATAACCAGACACTCTCCAGCGACCTTCTTTGTCGAGCGCGGGGACAACCGTCTCGGTGGCCATGTGCTTGTGCTCGAAACTGGTTTTGTATTGTATGACGACATATTCTCCATCGGGAAGGCCCGGCAGGTGTGTTTTATATTCTGCCGATTTCAGTTGCCGGGAGAGCACCGCCCCCATGGGAGCACGCACCGCCTTGAGTTTTTGCTCCCAGAGAATCTCGCTAATGCTAGCTTGGAATAGAGGTGAGGACACTTTCCAACTCTTCTCGTAAGCATCGAAATCCACCAGCTTCAACCAGTCGGCGGCGGCCTTTTCGGCAGCTTGTGTCTTCTCCTGGGGAAAAGCCACACCGGTAAGGGCCAGACAAAGTACGAAAATCGAATAGCGACAGCGCTTCAAGTAGGTCCTCCTTGTGCAGGGCTGTAATGATTGTGCGCTAACCGCAGATTAGTCCGCAATGGTTTCTATCGATCGCGGCCGTGCCGTTTTTGCTATGGTAGATTAGTCATTGTGGGCCCGTAGCTCAGTTGGTAGAGCAACGCACTTTTAATGCGTGGGTCGCAGGTTCGATTCCTGCCGGGCTCACCATTGCAGACAGTATCATCCTTCCTTTTGGACCACCACCGCCGTCCCGTACGCCAGTACTTCCGTCACTCCCTGCATCAGTTCGGTCGCATCGTAGCGCATACCGATTACCGCATTGGCGCCCAGTCCGGCGGCGTGGTCGAGCATGAGATCGAAGGCATGCTCGCGCGTCTGTTCGCAGAGGTTGGTCAGCAGCGTAATGTTTCCTCCCACCAGCGTTTGCAGGCTGGCGCCGATGGTGCCCAGGATGGAACGTGAGCGCACGATAATGCCGCGGACCAATCCCAGATTGCGGGCGATCTTATAGCCATCGAGTACGAACGCCGTGGTCACCATATTGTGCGGAATGCGAACATCGGCAACCCCGGCAGGCTTGGTTTGTGTATCCATGATTTCGCTCCTTCAAGGATCGAGGCAGGATAGCACGAGTCTGTTGCTATAGCTGCTCATTGAGGCTAGCGCACGAGTACACTCGATGAGACGCTTGGCGGTGAGTATTGCTTCCGTTGCGAACAAAAGAGAACGGCTACCTGATGATGGTGCTTGCCCTCAGCTTCGTTCTGGGGATGGCGGTGGCCCTGGCGGTCTACTTTGCGTGGAGGCAAAACGCTGGAGATATCCGCTCTTCGGGCGCGCTCACCGCGATCGCGCTAGTCGTCTGTCCGCCGTACATATTGCCTTTGGTGCTCGGTCCCACGTCAGATTCCGGTCTGGCGCTTGTGCTAATCGTCGGTACCATCATTTTCGCCAACGCTTTTCTCTACGCCGGGGTGGCTGCGGGCGGGTACTTCATATTTACGCTTGCGGCGAAGAAGAGAGTGCCGAGGTAGTCGCTCTCCCCTTAGCCGCTCGCGTCGATTCTGACAGCTGGCAACTGACAACTGTCATCCCGCCGGTTGCTGCTGCGTCATACAGTGCAGCGCACCCAATCCCCAAATGAAATCCCGGCAATAAATTCCCACCATCTCGCGATCGGGAAATTCGGCGGCCAAGGTATTGAGCGCAATTCGATCATTGGGATCGCCGAATGTGGGGACCAGCACGAGCTTATTGGCAATATAGAAATTGGCGTAGCTGGCGGGGAGGCGCCGTCCGCGAAAGTGCACCGGCGCCGGCATGGGGAGTTTCACCACGCGTAGCGGATGGCCTGACTGGTCGGTGCTTTTCTTCAGCCAGCGGAAGTTGTCGCTTAAAGGCTCGTGGTTGGGGTCGGCCGGGTCTGGTTCGAAAACTGTGACCACCGTCGTGGGCGTGACGAAGCGAGTGATATCGTCAACGTGGCCATGGGTGTCGTCACCGGCGATGCCGCGGTCCAGCCAGATTACTTTTTCCACTCCCAGATAGTCAGCAAAAATGTCTTCGAGGTGCTCGCGTGTCACACCGGGATTGCGCTGCTGGATCTCGCTCAACAGACACTCCTCGGTGGTGATGAGGGTGCCGCATCCGTTGACGTCGATGCTTCCGCCTTCCAGCACAACCGGACGGGCATGCCCGCCCACCTTGACCTCCGGCGCCCACGCCGGTAAACGCAGCCGCTTGATGATTTCACTGGCGATGGTCGCGTCCAGCTTCCAATCGTTGTACTTGGCCCACGCGTTGAAGCGCCATGCGGTCGCCGCGATTGCTGGGAAGTCTCGGGTGGGGCGGGAATCGCGACGGAGAAAGATCGGGCCCGAGTCGCGCGTCCAGCCGCGATTGGTGGGAATGTGATGAAAGCGAATTGCGCCTGCAGGCTTGCCGGGCATTGCAGCTTTTTCGGGCAGAACGTGCGCGCGAACCAAAAGCTCGCGAACTTTGGCTTCCGCTTCCACGTCCTCGACCAGCATGTTGACGCGCTCTACGCGTGCCAGATGCCGAACAATTTCTGCATATATCCAAGGGATCGGTTCGAACCTGCCCGGCCAGTCGGTCCGGTTGTGCGGCCATGCCATCCACGTTGCCTCGTGTGGTTCCCACTCGGCTGGCATGCGGTAGCCGAGTGCAGCAGGAGTTTGCGAAAATTTGCGGGGTTTGCGCATTCGACGGGCTATAGCAGAAATCTCTGCGTAATCGGGCCGTATGCATCCACACGGCGATCGCGCCAGAAGGGCCAGTTGCGGCGGACGTCCTCGATGCGCTGCAGGTCCACCTCGGCGATCAGCACCTCTTCTTTGTCGTGCGAGGCCTGCGCGATGACCTGGCCAAAGGGATCGGCAATGAACGATCCGCCCCAGAACTCAAGGCCCTTGCCCGGCGCAATGTTGCCGCGGATGTTGCCGGTCTCGAATCCGACGCGATTCGGAACAGCGACGTAAACTCCATTGGCAATGGCATGCGCGCGCTGTATCGTTTTCCATGCGTCGTACTGCGCCTCGCCATACTGCGCCTTCTCATCCGGATGCCATCCAATCGCCGTGGGATAGAACAGCACATTCGCGCCCTGAAGCGCGGTCAGGCGCGCTCCTTCGGGATACCATTGGTCCCAGCAGACTAGCGTGCCGATTTTTCCAAAGCCGGTCTCGAAGGCCTTGAACCCCAGGTCCCCTTGGGTGAAGTAATATTTTTCGTAATACAGAGGATCGTCTGGGATGTGCATCTTGCGGTAAATGCCGGCAAGCTGGCCATCCGCACCGAGGACGGCTGCAGTGTTGTGATAAATGCCGGCAGCGCGCCGCTCAAACAGAGACGCAACGATCGTGATCTTCAGTTCACGAGCAAGATCGCCGAGGCGCGCCGTTGTGGGACCAGGGATCGGCTCCGCCAAGTCGAAGAGAGCGATGTCCTCCCGCTGGCAGAAATACTGCGTCTGAAACAGTTCGGGCAGGCAGACCACTTCGGCGCCCTTGCCGGCGGCATCGCGGATGTGCGCAATTGCATGTTCCAGATTCTGTTCAGGCTCTGGCGTGCACGACATCTGTACGATACCGATCTGAAAATTTCGTTCAGCCAATCCTTAGCTCCAGCGTGAAATGCATTTCAAAGAATAGCATCCCGTGAAAGTAGGTTTGCACCTTGAATCGATTGTTAATTCCCGATGACATTTCTTCTTGCTGGTAAGCGGTAGCCGCTGCTATCGATACCGCGCATTGACGCAAGCCGCGTTCAACCTGTAGTTTCGATTGTTCGACAAAGGCGCTTTTTTCACAGCGGATGTAGTTCCCACTGAAGGGATTCAAGCACCGATGTTGCGCAGTCCATCGAGGTGAAGCTTGGCCGAGGAACATCACAAGACGCAAGGCGAAGGCATTGATCGCAAACTCCACGATCCTATTTCCGACAAGCTGGTTCCGCTGGAGCCGCTCGATCTCTCGAAGATCCACACCGTGGACGACCTTGTCCGCGCCATGGGCAACACCGCATTTACCGGGCGGCAGGTGGGGCAGGGCGCTGAAGTGCTGGAAGCCATGGCTCGCGACAAAGATTGTTTTGTGGTGATGACTCTTGCCGGCGCGATGACCGTGGCTAAGCAGGGCTTGATCATTACTGACCTGATCGACCATGGAGTAGTGAAGGCCCTGGTCTCCACCGGGGCGCTGATGGCACACGGTCTGGTCGAGGCCTCGGGACGATCGCATTTCCGCTACGACCCGAAGATGGACGACACCGAGCTTTACGAGGCGGGCTACAACCGGGTGTACGACACACTGGAGCCAGAGACAAACCTTGATTTCGTGGAGACGATCGTAGCGCGCATTCTCAAGAATTGGGACCACAACGAAGTGCTGTGCTCGTACAAGCTGAATCGCGAAATCGGACGCTACCTGAGCGAGCACGTGAAAGAGCGCGGCATCTTGAAGTCGGCCTACGAAAAGAATGTTCCGGTGTTTGTGCCGGCGTTCAGCGACTCGGAGATAGGTCTCGACGTCGCCCTGCATAATCGCATGCGCCGCAAGAACAACATTCCCCCGCTGCGCTTCGATCCGTTCGAAGACTTGGAGTATTACGCCGAGACACTCTTGAAGCAGGAGCGCCTGGGAATTTTTACGATCGGCGGTGGAGTACCCAGAAACTGGGCACAGCAATTTGGTCCATTCATAGAGTTGCGCCATCGCCGCGGCGGCGAAGAATTACCGCTGAAGCGCTTTCACTATGGCGTGCGCATTTGTCCCGAGCCGGTGAACTGGGGTGGGTTGTCGGGATGCACTTACAGCGAGGCCGTGTCGTGGGGCAAGTTCGTTCCAGCGGAAGAGGGTGGACGCTTTGCCGAAGTTCTGTTGGATGCCACGGTAGGATTGCCGCTGATCGCGGGCGCTGTGCTGGAAAGAATGAAAAACAGTTGATAGTGGGTAGTGGATGGTGGATAGTTTCGTTTTTCCGGTTTCGTGAATGGTCTCCAACTAATCACTATCCACTGACCACTAATCACTGCCTCCGGCCCCGGTTCAGGCCCGGCAAGGTCTAAACCCCGGAGCCGGCGCAGGCTTCCGCGGAAAACTGGTTCGAACGCCATCGCTACGCGACTAAGGTCAGTTGCTTCTCACTTGAAACTTGAAACCTGAAACTCGAAACTGACCCCTGACCCCTAGTCCCTAGCACCCGCTTTTCTTCACCTCGCGGAATGTCATGTTCTCTGCCTTGCTACCTGTTTTACGTTTCCAGTCGAAGAAAAGTTCAGCATACGATTTGGTGATGTAGTCCGCCGGCTTCACCCCAAGTTCGCGAGCGATGCGATCAATCCATCGCGACTTGCCTTCAATCTCGGCGAGGTTGCCGATGGGCGTGCGGTCAAGAACGACGTGCCCTTCGCCGTCACTCCATTCCGCACGAAACTTTTCGTAGATGAACGACGGCGAGTAACTCAGGGCGCGCAGCATCGCATCCATCTGTTTTCCATCCGAAAGCCCAGTCTCCAATTCGCCGCGAGACTTGTGGCGTCCTGCTTTCCCCTTGGCCTTGTGCGTCAGCTTCCACTTGCCGCCATAGTTGCGCAAGCGCAGCAACTCACCTTTGCGGCGCAGCTTCTGGCCAGGAAGGTCGTAAAGCGTGTTGACCTCGTGCGTGGATGGCGTCTGTTCGTGAAACCCAAGCTCGCGCAGCTTCTGCTCGACGGCTTTCGGATCGGAGACGAGGAACTTAATTTCGATTTCCTGGGGAGTGGCCATTGGGGAAGTGTAAATCAGGGGGAAAGCAACTCGCTGTTCGCTTTTCGCTCTTCGCCAGACAAAAACCTATCTTCGTTTGACACTTTGCAGAAGTCGGCAATGTGAACTCAATCGCGGCCCGCCACAGCGTCTTTCCTGTTTTAAGCGAAGAGCGAAGGGCGAATAGCGAATAGCGAATAACAGCAGCCGTCTTCAACTTTCCCGCTGCACCACAAATTCTGGCACCCACAGCAGCACGCGCTTGATCTCGGAATCAGGGAAGGTGCAGATGGCTTCGCGCGCTTTGTTGCTGAACTCAATCGCCCGCGTGTAGGCGGCGTCGATGGAGCCGTTGCGGTTCAGGATGGCGACGATGTCGGCAGGCGTAATGCCGTTGAAGCCGCCGTTACTGCCGTTACTCAAGACAGACTCAATCGTCTCGCGCTCTGTTGGGGTACAGCGCTCCAGCGCATGCAGAACTGCCATGGTGGCTTTGCCTTCTCGTAGGTCGCTGGCCACCGGCTTGCCGAGCACTTCTTCAGACGCTGTAAGGTCAAGCACGTCGTCAACAATCTGGAAGGCCATGCCCAGGTTGCGTCCGTACTCGGCAAGTCGCTGCTGATCGGCTTGGCTGGCGTTGGCGAGAATGCCGCCCATCTTCATGCATACCGAGAACAGGCAGGCCGTCTTGCGGTAGATGAGTTCGAAATGTTCTTCCAGGGTGATTGCCTTGCCCAGCCGCTCAATTTGTAGCAGCTCACCTTCAACCATTGCCTGAGTCAGATCGATGAGCGCGTCGAGAATATGAAAATTGCGCTCTTGCACCGCAATCTTGAACGCCTGCATGTAGAGCCAGTCGCCGGCGAGCACGCACTTGGCATTGCCCCACTGCGTGTTAGCGGCGGGGCGGCCGCGGCGGGTTTGGGCTTCGTCAATAATGTCGTCGTGAACCAGCGTCGCGGTGTGGATAATTTCGACCACCGCTCCCAACTTGATCGCGCCCTGACCGCGGTAGTTCATCAGCTTGCAGGAGAGTAACAACAGCGCAGGGCGCAGCCGTTTGCCGCCGCCGGCCCGCAGGTATTCGCCAATCTCCGTGATTGCCCGCACACTCGACACCGTGTCGCGGCCGAACTCGCGCTCAATGGCGGCAAGATCGTCGTGCAACAGGTCGAACACTTCTTTAGCGTTGCGGGTTACGGTCGTATTCAAACGGATTCGTCCTGTCAGTTGGATCGATAGTTGGTGAACTGCATGTCAATGCCGAAATCGTTCTGCTTCAGCAAGGCAATGATTTCCTGGAGCGTATCGCGGTCTTTGCCGCTGACCCGAACCAGGTCTCCCTGGATTGCCGCCTGCACTTTTTTCTTCGAGTTCTTGATGAGCTTGACGATTTCGCGCGCCTTCTCAATCGGGATGCCTTGCTGCATGCTGACTTTCTGGCGCACCGTCGAGCTGGCGGCTGGTTCGATGGCGCCGTAGGTCAGCGCCTTCAGCGAGACTCCGCGCTTGACCAGCTTCCCCTGGAGGACATCGTTTACCGCTTTCAGCTTGTACTCGTCAGCCGAAGCGAGCACCAAGCCTTCCTTTTCGTCGATCTTGATGTCCGACTTGGAATCTTTCAGGTCGTAGCGCGTGTGGATTTCCTTCAACGCCTGCTGCACGGCGTTGGAAACCTCCTGCATATCAACTTTGCTGACAATGTCGAATGATTCGGCCATAAGGTTCAAGTGTAACAAGAGACGCGGCGTTTGCCGCAATCGCCGCTCGTCGCCCTACACTAACGGGTAGGGAAGCGTAGCACCCCATTGGGATTTTGTAAGCTGGAAAAAGTTGTAGAAATTGGCGGTCGTCTGCTGCCCAATTTCCTCCGCGCTTAGACTACGCAGTTGGCCGATCTGCCGGGCGATCTCAACCACAAAGGCTGGTTCATTGCGTTGCCCGCGATGGGGCGCCGGGGCAAGGTAAGGACAATCGGTTTCGATGAACATGCGATCGAGCGGGACCATGCTGGCCGCATCGCGAATGTTCTGCGCTTTGGGGAACGTGATGTTGCCGGCGAAGGAGATCATGAATCCCGCCTCAAGCGCGGCTCGGGCGTGTTCAACCGTGCCGGTGAAGCAGTGCAGCACGCCGCCAAGTCCGCCGGACGTCCAGTTGTCGGCGATAAGCCGCAGCACATCATTCCACGCGTTCTCACTGTTGTCAGAAGGGCGGCAGTGAATGACGATAGGCAGCCTGGCTGCGCGGGCCATCTCCATCTGTTGCTGGAAGACCCGTTGCTGTACGTCGCGCGGCGAATGGTCGTAAAAATAGTCGAGGCCAATCTCGCCCCAGGCGATTACTTTGGGTGATTTCGCCAAGCGCTCGAGTTCATCGAAGTCCGTTGGTTTCGCCAGTTCAGCTTCGTGAGGATGGATCCCCACGGTGGCGTAAATCCAGTCGTACTGCTGCGCCAGTTTGATGGCGCAATCGAAGGTGCCGGTGCCGGGCCCGTCGCCATTTCCGATGGCTAGCAGGCTGCTGACCCCGGCTTGATTGGCACGAGCGATGACTTCAGCGCGATCGGCGTCGAAGCGCTTGCCATCGAGATGAGCGTGGGTGTCGGTGTACATCAGAAGCGCTATTCGCTCTTCGCCAATCGCTTTTCGCTAGCGATCGAGGCGGCCTAATCTTGTTTGTTGGCCTCCGTGACAAGGTAGCAGTTGGTGCGAACAGCGAAGAGCGAACAGCGGCTCTACTTCAACTTCGCGCCTGCCGGCACGTCCTCCAGAAAGCCCGCCAACACTGGCTGTCCATCGTCGCCGATGGAAGCCGCAACAATCATCCCATTCGATTCGAGCCCACGCAGTTTGCGCGGCTGCAGATTGGCCACGATTACGACCTTGCGCCCAACCAGCTTCTCCGGATCGTAAGCCTTCGCAATTCCTGCGATAACCTGCCGTATTTCGCTGCCGATATCGACTTCCAGACGCAACAACTTGTCTGCGCCCTTCACGCGCTCGGCAACCTTCACTTCGCCAACCCGCAACTCCACCTTCAGGAAATCGTCGATGGTGATCTGATTGTGGGCGGCTGTCACAGGCGAAGCTGCGCCTCCGTTCTGGGCAGGCGTGGCTGTCGTGGTTTTCTCACTTATGATCGCGCCCGACTCCACGGCTGGCGTCACCGCAGTGGCTTCTGTCGCAGGCTGTGCCGATTGCGCGCCGGTCCCGGCAGGCTGCGGCTGTACTGACGTTCTGGATTCGCTCGCTTGTGCAATCTCGGCGGAGCGCTGCTGTTCCATGGTTTGCATCCTTTCAACCGTGCTCTTGTCCGCACGCGGAAATACGCCCTCGACTTTGCCGAGGTTCGTGCCCAGCGGCAGCTGTCCCCAATCCAACGCACGCAGGTCTAGCTGGTTGAGGTCGCCCAGCCCAAGCTGGGTCCAAATGCGGGCCGTCGCTTCTGGAAGGACCGGGTGTACCAGCGCGGTGACGACTCGTAATGCCTCAGCCGAGGTGTACAGAATGGTGGCGAGGCGGGCGTGCGAGTCCTTGTCTTCGCGTTCGGCGACTGCCCACGGCTCATTCTCCACAATGTACTTGTTGACAGCCGCCACCAGCGACCACGCGGTTTCCAGCGCGCGCGAAAATTGAAATTGCTCGAACTGCGCGTGGAAATCGGCAATCGTTTTTCGGGCCAGCGCGGCGATAACCTCATCGGCAGGGGTGTGTTCGCTGGGCGATGGATACGGCACTTCGCCCTCAAAATAGCGGGTGATCATGCTGAGCGTGCGGCTCGACAAATTACCCAGATCGTTGGCCAGATCGGCGTTGTAGCGCTGTACCAGCGCATCAAAACTGAACGACCCATCCTGGCCGAAGACAATTTCGCGCAGCAGGAAATAACGGAGTGCGTCGGCGCCGATGGTGTCGAGAATAGTTTCGCTGCGCACAATGTTGCCCCGCGACTTCGACATTTTGCTCTCTTCGAAGAGCAGCCAACCGTGCGCCACGATGGACTGCGGCAGCGGCAGGTCGGCGGCCAGCAAAAACGCCGGCCAATAGACGCAATGGAAGCGCACGATTTCCTTGCCAATCATGTGGACGTCGGCGGGCCAGTAGCGCTCTAGCTTTTGCTTGTCCACCGGATCGTCAGAGCCAAATCCGATGGCGGTCAGATAATTGGCCAGCGCATCCAACCAGACGTAGATCACGTGCTTGGGATCGCCCGGCACCGGGATACCCCACTTAAACGACGTCCGGCTGACCGAGAGATCGCGCAATCCGCCGCGCACGAAGGCAATCACCTCGTTACGGCGGGTTTCCGGTCGAATAAACTCCGGATGGCCGCTGTAATACTTCAACAGGCGGTCCTGCATCGCCGATAGCTTGAAGAAGTAGTTCTCCTCGTGCACCGTTTCGGTGGGTCTTCCACATTCCGGGCAGGGGGCGCTAGGGCCGGCGGCATCCACGTAGAGTTCGTCGAAGACGCAATATTGCCCGCTATAAGACCCTTTGTAGATGAAGCCGCGCTCCTGCAGGCGCTTGAACAGCGCCTGCACACCGCGAACATGCCGCGGCTCGGTGGTGCGAATGAAATCGTCGTAGGAGATCTTCATGCGGTCCCACAACGTGCGGAACTCACCGGAGATTTTATCGACGAACTCCCGGGGTGAGCAGCCGGCCGCGGCGGCGGAGCGCTCAATCTTCTGGCCGTGTTCGTCGGTGCCGGTCAGGAACCAGGTGTCGGCGCCCATCATGCGCTGGCGGCGGGCAATGGCATCGCACACCACGGTGGTGTAGGTGTGCCCAATGTGAGGCCGCGCATTGACGTAATAGATGGGCGTCGTGATGTAAAACTTTTCGGGATTATCCATTCTTCTGGTCCAGGTACAAGCGAATAGCTTCCTGCATCACCGTCTTCAATGGGACGCGGTTCTCGGCCGCAATGCGCCGGCAATCTTCGTATTCGGGTGCGTACTGATGAACCGTACCATTGAGATGCGCGACCTTCATTCGCACCTCGCCCCAGCGGGTCACCACCGCTTCATGCCGGCGCGGCAGAGCATAACGCTTCTCATGACGCGTGCGCACGCCCAAGGTGCTGCTCTCGCGAAACAAGAGGGCCCGCAGTTTTCTTTCCTGCTCGGGCCTCGTCAGCACCGTCAATACCGTGCCCGGACGGTTCTTCTTCATCTGCACGGGCGCGGTGAAGACGTCGAGCGCGCCTTCGGCAAACGCCAAATCGACGATATAGCCGATCAACTGCGGATTAAGGTCGTCCAGGTTCGCTTCCAGTATGGCGATCTCTTCTTCTTCGGCGCCATCGTCAGCCATGCTCCGCGCGTCAGTGACCGCTTGAGCCTCACCGATAGTGAGTCGCAATACGTTGGCATGGCGGGGAAAGTCGCGCGCTCCCGCGCCGCAGCCGATGCGCTCTGTCGTCATGAGCGGCCGGGGTCCAAAGCTTGAGACTAACACTTTAACGATGGCGGCTCCGGTTGGTGTGACTAGCTCCTTCTGAATGTCGCCAGAATAAATGGGGATATTCTTCAGGAGATGGAGAGTGGCAGGAGCGGGGACGGGCATGATGCCGTGCGAGCAGGCAACCGTGCCACTGCCCACATTCAAGGGCGACGCCACGAACTGATCCACGGCAAGCGCCTCGGCGCCGACGGCTGCGCACACAATATCGACGATGGCGTCGGCGGCCCCAACTTCGTGGAAATGCACCTGCTCTACGTGGACGCTATGCACGGCGGCCTCGGCCGCGCCCAGTGCCAGGAAGATTTCATCGGCGACGCGCCGGGCGTAATCGCTGATGGGTGCTGCGGCGACGATACGCAGGAGGTCGCTCAGGCTACGGCCGTGCGCTTGGTCGTGGCCATGCTTATGCTCAGACTCATGCGGATTGCCATGCTGGGTCGCCCAGAATTCCTCGCGCGGCATGTCTTTCTGGCCGTTTATCACCACGTCGAATTTGGTGGCCGCGAGACCGGCACGGGTGACCCGCGACTGCTCCAACTCAGCTCCAATATTGAGGCCAGCGACGGTCTGCCGGAAGAGCTCGAACGGAAGTCCGGCATCGAGTAGCGCACCCAGAAACATGTCGCCGCTGATTCCGGAAAAGCATTCGAGATAGGCAATACGCATGGTGATGGCTCAGATTGTTCATCATAGGTAAGGCTGAAACCAGCGTCAAACCTGCGTCGGCCTCGGCATTTGCTATCCTGCTGATGTCCTCGTTTTTTTGTTCACCACAGAGGCACAGAGGACACAGAGAAAAAAACTCAGGTTGTCATCACGTGCGCAGCGAGGGATATGCTTTTGGAGTTTGTCATCACGAACCGACTTCAGTCGGTGAGGGATCTGCTCTTGCGTGGTGGTGGAAAAAAGCAGATTCCTCGCGCCCAATCACCCCACCGAGCACAAAACCGGTGCTCGTCGGGGGCCCCGGAAAACTGGGCGCTCGTAATGACAATTCATAAAGACGGCTAATAGGCCAAGACGGAACAACAAAGCGAAAAGCGAAAAGCGATCCTGTGTACCTAGAAAAACAAAAACAACTGGCCAGCCATGTACTCGCATTTCTGCGCGAGAGATACCAGATTGAACTGGCCAACCTCGTCATTGAGCAGCCACCCAAAGTTGAGATGGGCGAGTTCGCCTTGCCGCTCGCGTTTGAATTGGCGAAGCGCCTGCGCAAACCGCCGCGCAAGATTGCCGAGGAGATTGTGGCCGCGCTGCCGTTGCCCGAGGGATTCGAGAAGCTGGAAGTCGCGGGCGCGGGTTATATCAACGCGCGCCTGAAGCGGGACGTGGCCGCGCGCGCTCTGGCGAGCGGCAAGACGACCGAAGTGCCCGGCCACGCCGGTGAAGGCGCGGCCAACGTCAGCGGCAAAATTCTGGTCGAACACACCAGCATCAATCCCAACAAGGCGGCGCACATTGGGCATCTGCGCAACGCCATTCTCGGCGACACGTTCGTCCGTCTGTTGCGCGCAGCTGAGCACGCCGTCGATGTTCAAAACTATATCGACAATACTGGTGTGCAAGTGGCCGACGTGGTGGTCGGGTTTCTTCACCTGGATAAGAAATCGAAGCAGGACATTGTTGGGCTAATTGCTTCGACGCCGCGGTTCGACTTTTATTGTTGGGACCTCTACGCGCGGGTTTCGCGGTGGTACGAAGAAGATAAAGATAACTTTAAAGTTAGACTTGAAGCACTACATGCCATCGAACAGGGTGGCAATGAGATGGCTGAAGTTGCAGAATTGATCTCCTCGGCGGTTTTGCGTCGTCATTTGGAGACCATGGACCGTCTCGACATCGAGTACGACTTCCTCCCCAGAGAGAGCGAAATCCTTCGCTTGCATTTTTGGGATGCAGCCTTCCAGCAGTTGAAAGATAAGGGCGTCCTTTACTTCGAGACCGAAGGCAAGAACAAGGGCTGCTGGGTGATGAAGCGCCCCTCCTCGGCGAAGGCGGTCGATCCCACCCTTTCGCCAAAAGAAGGCGAAAAGATGGGGCACCCCGCCGAGCAATCATCCGGTCCCGACGAAGATGCCAAGGTCATCGTGCGTTCGAATGGGACCGTCGGATACGTGGGCAAAGACATTGCTTATCATCTCTGGAAGTTCGGTCTGCTGGGCCTGGACTTCGGCTACCGCAAGTTCTACCGCTATCCGAACCAACACGACGTGTGGATTTCGGCCGAGAAAGGCGAGCCGAACCATCCGCACTTTGGCAGCGTCGCGGCGATTTACAACGTCATTGACTCGCGCCAGGCTGATCCGCAGAACACGGTGATCGAGGCACTCAAGCTACTGGGTTACACCGAGCAGGCCGCGCATTACACGCACTTCTCATACGAGATGGTTGCGCTCACGCCGGGTTGTGCCATGGAACTGGGTTACGAAGTGAGCGAAGAGGATCGCGCCCGGGCCTACATTGAGGTTTCGGGCCGCAAAGGGTTTGGCGTCAAGGCAGACGACCTGCTCGACGCGCTGATCGCCGCGGCCAAGAAAGAAGTCGATAGCCGGCATCCAGAGTTGAACGATGCGGAACGCGCCCGTATCAGCGGGCAGATCGCAATTGGCGCATTACGCTACTTCATGCTGAAGTTCACCAAGCAGTCGGTAATTGCGTTCGATTTCAAAGAGGCGTTGGCCTTCGAAGGCGAGACCGGCCCCTATGCTCAGTATGCGGTGGTACGCGCGAGCAACATTTTCCGCAAGGCGGGGGTGGATCCCGAACAGGCGCTGGCTAACGATGCGGACTACGCGCGTTTTTTTGGCGAGGAGAGCGGCACCGAAATCTGGGAGCTGTGGCTGCTGGCAGGGAAGACATCATTCGTGGTGGAGCAATGTATTGCGACCACCGAGCCCGCCTTCGCGGCAAAACACGCGTTCCAGTTGGCGCAGCAGTTCAATAATTTCTACCACCGCCACCACATTCTTACCGAAGCCGACGAGGGCCGAAAGAAGTTCCTGCTGGCTACTGCAGCGGTGGTTCGCCGCGAGCTGGTTCGCGTTCTAGGCGTGATGGGCATCACCGTGCCGCCAGTGATGTAGTCACGTATCAGAATGTCGTCAGCGCAGTCCCCGGCTCACGCCAGGTGTAGGACCCCAGCATCTTGAGATAGTTTCCACGGAGAAATCCCGCTGGGCTCTGGATGTTCACCAGGCTCATGCTGCCCCGCATCTGCTTCACCGAGACATACTCGTGTTCTTCCATCCAGCGCTCCATGCCGGCGAGCACCACGCCGATATGCTCGATGCCGTACTTCAGCAGCGCCGATGTCATCATGGTCACGTGCGCGCCCGCCATCATGGACTTCAGCACGTCGCTGGAGTCATGCACGCCACCGGTGATGGCAATGTAGGTTTCGACCTGGTGATACAGGATGGCGGCCCAATGAAGGCGGAGACGCAGCTCGTGCGGGCTGCTCAGCACCAGGTTGGGTACTACTTCCATCTCTTCCAGATCGAAGTCGGGCTGATAAAAGCGATTAAAAATGACGGCGCCGTCGGCCCCAGCCTCAGACAAACGCTTGACAAAGTTGGCGCACGAGGTGAAGTACGGGCCCAGCTTCACTGAGATCGGGATGCGCACTTGCTTACGGATGGCGCGCACCAGATCGCAATAACGATCTTCCAGCGCCGCGGCTGTGACCGACGGATCGCTGGGAATATCAAAAATGTTCAGCTCGAGCGCGTCGGCGCCCGCCTCCTCCATGTACTCGGAGTAGCGCACCCATCCGCCCGGCGAGCTGCCATTCAGGCTGGCGATGACCGGGATGCTTACTGCGGCTTTGCCTTTGCGCAGCAACTCCAGGTAGCGGTCCGGGCCGACGTGATACTTCTGCATATCGGGCAGATACGAGGTGGCTTCGGCATAGCTGTTAGCGCCGTATTCCAGCGCACTGTCAATGTTCTCGCTCTCCGCCTCGATCTGCTCTTCGAACAGCGAGTACATCACGATGGCCGAGGCCCCGGCGTCTTCCATACGAGGAAAGTTCTCCAGCTTCTCCGTCAGCGGCGAGGCCGAAACTACGATTGGGTTCTTCAGCTTCAATCCGAGATAATTTGTCGAAAGGTCGATCATGATCTCTTCTCCTCGCAGGTAGAGCGGGCCTTCAGGCCCGCGTTGCAACTGTCTTGACATCTCGTTTCCGCCACTGCGGTCGTTGACCTCAGTGGCGGAAACTGTGTTTTTCACGGGGCGAACGCAGGCCTGAAGGCCTGCTCTACCCGAATCCCTATTGCTTCTCCACGCCCATCGCGGCCATGTGCTGATACAGCTTCCAGCGCTCGTTGACGTTTTCCTGCGCCTGGTGCAATAACTTCTTGGCCTCTTCGGGATCGCTGTTGACCAGCATGGTGTAACGCGACTCGTTGTAGATGTATTTTTCCAGCGGAATGCTGGGGGCGCGCGAATCGAGCACAAACGCGTTCTTGCCTTCGTTGGCCAGCGCTGGGTTGTAGCGGAACAGTGGCCAGTGTCCGGAGTTCACCGCAGCCTTCTGCTGGTCGATGCCGTACACCATGTCGTAGCCGTGCGCGATGCAGTGGCTATAGGCGATGATGATGGACGGCCCGTCGTGCGCTTCGGCTTCCATGAATGCCTTCATCGTCTGCGTGTCGTTGCCGCCCATCGCGACATGCGCCACATAGGCCCGGCCGTAATTCATCGCCATCATGGCGAGGTCTTTCTTGGGAGTGCGCTTGCCGCCGGCGGCAAATTTGGCCACCGCACCCAGCGGGGTTGACTTTGACATCTGCCCGCCGGTGTTGGAGTACACCTCGGTGTCGAGCAACAGGATGTTGACATTGGCGACGGAGGCCAGCACGTGGTCGAGACCGCCAAAGCCGATGTCGTAGCCCCATCCATCGCCCCCGATGATCCACACGCTCTTCTTGACCAGCTCGTCGGCGACTGCCAGCAGGTCGCGCGCTGCCGGAGCATTGTTGCCCGTCAGCTTCTGCTTCAGCGCTTTCACGCGTTCGCGTTGCTGGAAGATCCCTTCTTCGGTTGATTGATCAGCGGAGAGAATCTCAACCGCAAGCTTTTCGCCGATGCTCGATGCCAGGCGCTCGACCAGTTCCTTGCCATACTGGTTCTGCTTGTCGATGGCCAGACGCATTCCCATGCCGAATTCGGCATTGTCTTCGAACAGGGAGTTCGACCACGCCGGCCCGCGTCCTTCGGAGTTCACACTGTAAGGCGTCGTCGGCAGGTTGCCGCCGTAGATGGACGAACATCCGGTCGCATTAGCGATGATGGCGCGGTCGCCGAACAGCCGGGTCATCAGCGAAATGTAGGGCGTTTCGCCGCAACCGGCGCAGGCGCCGGAAAACTCAAACAGCGGCTGCAACAGTTGCTGATCTTTCACCTGGCCGTGAGACAACTTCTCGCGCGAGAACTCGGGAATCTGCTGGAAGTAGTCCCAGTACTGGTTGTACTTCTCGCGCAGCGCCGGCTGAGGTTCCATGTTGATGGCGCGGTGCTTGGCTTCGCTCTTGCTCTTGGCCGGGCAGACTGCTACGCACAGGCCGCAGCCGGTGCAATCTTCCGGCGCAACTTGCAGGGTGTATTTCAGCTCAGAAAATTCGCGCCACTTGGGGACCGCCGTCTGGAAACCCTCGGGCGCATGGTTGATGCTGCCGGCGTCATAGATCTTGGCGCGAATCACCGAGTGCGGGCAGACCATGACGCATTTGCCGCACTGGATGCACAGGCCCTCATCCCACACCGGAATTTCGAGGGCTATGTTGCGCTTCTCCCACTGCGTGGTAGCCGTGGGGAAAGTGCCGTCGATGGGCATGGCACTGACGGGAATCTGGTCGCCGTCTCCGGTGATCATGAGCGCCTCGACGTTACGCACAAAGTCGGGAGCGTTGGCCGGAACCGGCGGGCGCATCTCAAACTTCGATGAAGCGTCTTGCGGAATTTTCACTTCGTGCAGGTTCTCCAGCGAGGAGTCAACCGCGGCAAAGTTCTTGCGCACGATGGATTCGCCGCGCTTGCCGTAGGTCTTCTCGATGGAGTGCTTGATGGCGGCGATAGCTTCGTCGCGCGGCAACACGCCGCTGATGGCGAAGAAACAGGTCTGCATGACGGTGTTGATGCGGCCACCCATGCCCGCGGCACGCGCCACTTCCACCGCGTCGATCACGTAGAAGCGCAGCTTCTTGGTGATGATGGCTTGCTGCGCCGAACGCGGCAGGTTGTCCCAGACATCGTCGGGACCGAATGGGCTGTTGAGCAGGAAGACCGCGCCGGGGTCGGCGGCCTTGAGCACATCAAGTCGCTCCATAAAGCTGAACTGATGGCAGCCGACAAAGTTGGCGCGGGAAATTAGGTAGGTGGAGCGGATGGGCTGCTTGCTGAAGCGCAGGTGCGAAATGGTGACCGCGCCTGACTTCTTTGAGTCGTAAACGAAGTAGCCCTGCACGTTCAGGTCGGTCTCTTCGCCGATAATCTTGATGCTGTTTTTGTTGGCGCCCACGGTTCCGTCAGCTCCCAGCCCAAAAAACATGGCGCGGACCGTCTCCGGCGCCTCGGTGGAGAACGACGGATCGTAGGTCAAGCTGGTGTGGGTGACATCGTCGTTGATGCCGATGGTGAAGTGGTTCTGCGGGTTCGATTTCTCCAGCTCTTCGAAAATCCGCGCCACCATCGCCGGGGTAAACTCTTTCGACGACAATCCGTAGCGGCCGCCGATGACCTTCGGAAATGCTGCCATCGGGGCCTGGCCCGCCGTGAAGCCCTCGGTCAAGGCGGTGATGATGTCTTGATAGAGAGGCTCGCCGATGCTGCCCGGCTCCTTGGTGCGGTCCAGCACGGCAATGCTCTTCACCGTCGCAGGCAGCGATTGCAGGAAATGTTCCACCGAGAATGGCCTCATGAGGCGCACTTTCAGCACACCCACTTTGCGGCCTTGCGCGGTCAGGTAGTCCACCGTCTCCTGCACTGCCTCGGCGCCCGAGCCCATCACGATGATGACGTGCTCGGCGTCGGGAGCGCCTTCGTATTGGAAGAGCCGGTATTGGCGGCCGACGATGCGAGCAAATTTGTCCATCGTGTTCTGCACGATCGTGGGACAGGCCAGATAGTACGGATTCACCGACTCCCGGCCCTGGAAGTAAACGTCAGGATTTTGCGCCGAGCCACGCAACACTGGATGGTCGGGGGAGAGTGCGCGCTCGCGGAAAGCGCGAACCAGATCGTCGTCGATCATGGCGCGCATATCGTCAAGAGTGAGCTGTTCGATCTTGGAAACTTCGTGCGAGGTGCGGAAGCCATCGAAGAAATGCAGGAAGGGAATGCGTGACTCGAGGGTCGCGGCGTGCGCGATCAGGGCCAGGTCCATGGCCTCCTGCACCGAGTTCGACGACAGCAGGGCGAATCCGGTCTGGCGGGTGGCCATGGCGTCCTGGTGGTCACCGAAGATGGACAGCGCCTGCGCGGCCAGGGCACGGGCGGCAACGTGAATCACGGTCGGCGTCAGCTCGCCTGCGATCTTGTACATGTTGGGGATCATCAGCAGCAGACCCTGCGATGAGGTGAACGTGGTGCCGAGTGCGCCGGCTTGCAACGCGCCATGCAGCGCGCCGGCCGCGCCGCCTTCGCTCTGCATTTCGATAACGTTGGGGATGGTGCCCCAGATGTTCTTTTCGCCAACTGACGACCACGCGTCCGACGACTCGCCCATGGGCGAGGAAGGCGTGATGGGATAAATGGCGGCGATCTCGCTGACGTGGTACGCCACGTAGGCGACGGCTTCATTGCCGTCGAGGGTCACTTTTTGTCTTGGCATATTGCCTCCGGCAGCTTCCTCGGTTTCGGGCGAGGTGCGCAACAAATCTTCCACGGCCGCCGATGAATTCGTAGGAATGGTGGCGGCCGGCGAAGCAGGATATTCAATTGTTTTCACGTCGTTTTGTCCCCAGACCGGCTCATGCGCGCGGTCTCTGTGTATTTAAGAATCGGTACTATCCAAGATAGCCTGCGATGGGAAACAGGGCTGTGATGGGAGCACTTACCAGTCTGTGACGGCCGTCACATACTTGTGTTTGACACTGTGGTGGAAAGAACGAGTGAATGCTCATTAATAAAGGCCTTGGTCCTGGCGAGTCCGCAATCGGGACGTTTTGTCTCCGCGCTGCGGCCAAATCCGTGAGCTTTGCCCTGAGGAGGGGCAATTGCCCTGCCGATGGCCGTAACTGAAGTCTGGCCCTTGCCCTCAACTCAGCGAATTGCGCCCGTTTTGGTGTTGCCGCGGCAGTCACATGTCACACGCGATTGTGATCTGTGTACTTGTTGGGTGTGCGGTAGCAGTGTTCCGCTGGACTGTATCTGGAGTAAACCTTTGACTGCCACGAGCATCCCGGCGCACTTCGAGCGCTTAACATGAGGGTTCTTCGCGGTTCGGCTAATCACGTGGTTAGGTGACCGCGGGCACTCATGCAAGTGCGGCAGGGAATACAACGGCAGGGCAGGGTTTCCACCCGGAGACGCTAATGGAATGTGCGATCCGGCTGCACGACGCGGGGATACGATAAGGGGGTCGGCGTGCTTACACCATATGGTTTGGACATCATAGAAAGCTGCCTGGCTTGCAAGATGCGGGCCGAGCATATATTTTGCGATCTTCCGCCTGCTGCGCTGCAGACATTTGAATCCGTCAAATACGCTACTGCCTATCCGAAGGGGGCTGTTCTGTTTGTCGAGGGACAAACGCCGCGCGGCATTTTTGTACTGTGCAAGGGCCGCGTTAAGCTCTCCATCTGCTCCACCGATGGCAAGACGCTGATCTTGAAGATTGCCGAGCCCGGAGAAGTGCTGGGCCTCAGCGCCACGGTGAGCGGAAAGCCTTACGAGCTGACGGCCGAGACGGTCGATCCCTGCCAGGTGAACTTCGTCAAGCGCGAAGATTTCCTGCGCTTTCTCAAGGAGCACGCCGATGCGTGCCTGCGCGTAGCCGAGCAATTGAGCGAAAAATACAACACCGCGTGCCGTGAGATCCGGTCGCTGGGTCTTTCGCACTCCGCGGCAGAAAAATTGGCGAAGCTGCTGTTGGAGTGGAGCGCCAAGAACGGCGAAGCGGCGAAGGCGGAGCCGCGGGTGAAGCTGGCGCTGACTCACGAGGAGATCGCGCAGATGATTGGCACCTCCCGCGAGACCGTAACGCGCTTGTTTGCCGATTTGAAACGGCGCCAGATTGTGCAGTCGAAAGGCTCGACTCTGCTGATCCGCAACAAGTCAGCGCTGAAAGCACTGGCTATCACGCCATAAGCTAAAAGGGTTGTGATTACTGGCGATTGCGGCTGTCGCGGTCGCCACGTCCGACGGCGAATCGATCGTTTGCGCTGCTATTCCGCATCACTCCGCGAAGTGTCAATGGCCCGCCTGGTGTGAACAAGGTCACGGAAAACGGTGACTGCAATCACTGCATTGCAACGGTGTGTAGACGTATTTCTCCATTATGGAGAGCATGATTCAGTCGAGTTGCTTGACTTGCGATTTCCGTCCCGACCGGCTCTTTTGCGACATGCCCGCGGAGTCGTTGAAATCTTTCGACGAGATCAAATCGCTCACCTCTTACCCCAGGAGCACGGTCTTGTTCGCCGAGGGGCGCCCGGTCCGCGGCATTTATATTTTGTGCGATGGACGGGCCAGGTTGTCCATTTGCTCCGATACCGGAAAACGTTTGACCTTGCGGATCGCCGGCCCGGGAGAAGTGCTCGGACTCGGGGCCGCCTTGTCGAATACTCCTTACGAGATCACGGCAGAATTGCTGGACAGCTCGCAAGTGGTTTTTGTGCGCAGAAAAGATCTGCAAAAGTTCTTGCGGGACCATCGCGAGGTCTGCCTGCAAATCGTGCGCATGTTGAGCCAGGACTTGCATGGGGCCTACGAGCGCGTCCGCACCATTGGCATGATACGCACCCGCCGTCCGCGCATGATATTCCGCCAGCGCAGCTTGCTGGTCTAAGCCCGAAACCGCATTTCGTCGGCCCGCGACAGACTCGCGGGCTTTTTCTTGGGCTTCACACGGGCATCGCAAGTGCGATGAAATTCGACGGCTCGGGACGCGTCAATGGGCAGCCGCCTGGTGATGCCGCTCACATCCAGTCGGTGAAAGTCGCAAGGGGTGTGACATCAATCACACCCGCCCGTGACTTCACTCATAGCCCCTCTGTGTCCACATCGGCGATGTTAGTGAGTGACGCGACTTAGGCGTTGCGTCCGGTGAAAGCGAGGGGTGCGGTGAAGCGTTGCGGTGTGGTTCTCTTTGTTGCCTTGCTGCTGGTCACGGGGACGGCGGCCAAGTCCAATCCCAAGATGAGCAACGAGGACTGCCTGGCTTGCCATAGCGACTCCACTCTCAGCAAAGAGGAAAACGGCAAACCGGTCAGCTTGCATGTGGATGACGCCAAGTTCAAGGCCTCAATTCACAGTGTTCTCGGTTGCACCGATTGTCACCAAGACATCAAGGCGTTCCCGCATGATCCGGCGCCGGCAAAACCGGTGTGTGCCACCTGCCATGCCGACCAGCAAAATGCCTACGCTCATGGCGTCCATGCCAAGGCCGCTGCGGCCGGTAACACCAATGTCGCGAAGTGTCAGGATTGCCATGGCAGTGTTCACGAACTTCTCCCGGCGAGCGATCCCAAGTCAAAAGTAGCGCGGGGAAACATTCCGCAAACCTGCGGCGCCTGCCACGGGCAGAAATTCGTCATGGCGTCGAGTGGCATCAGCTCTGCTCCCTTCAATTCCTACCAGCAAAGTGTTCACGGCAAAGCCGTGGCTGCAGGTTCCGACAAAGCTGCCGTCTGCACGGATTGTCACGGGCAGCACGACATTCTGGCCGCGACTGACCCGAAGTCGCCGATTAACAAATTCAACGTACCCATGACCTGCGCCAAGTGCCACGACAACGTCAAGCAGGAGTACGTACAGAGCATTCATGGCCAGGCGATCGCGCGCGGCAACTGGCAGGCGCCGGTCTGCACCGACTGTCACGGCATTCACACCATCAAAGCTCCCACGGACCCGACCTCGTCGGTGGCATCGGCGAACGTGGGCAACAATTGCGCACAGTGCCACGGCAGCGTGCGGCTCTCCAACGAATTTGGCATGCCCTCAGGACAGGTCAACACGTACCTGGCAAGCTATCACGGCATGGCATCGAGGATGGGTTCAGCGACCGTTGCGAACTGCGCCAGTTGTCACGGTGTGCATAACATTCTTCCCTCTGGCGATCCGCGCTCCACCATCAATCACGCCAACCTGGCGAAGACCTGCGGACAATGTCATCCCGGCGCCAACGAGAAATTCATCAGCTTCAAGGTGCATTCGGATGGCTTGGCGAAAGCCGACTTCAGCAGCAAAGTGATTGGCTACATCAGCAAGTTCTATATCTGGATGATCGTCGGCGTGATTGGCGGTATGGTCTTGCACAATCTGATCATCCTCCGCAAGAAGCTCATCCTGCACCGCATTGGACAGCCGCGCATCTTGTTCCGCATGACCCGCGCGCAGCGGATGCAGCACATCATCCTGCTCTCCAGTTTCTTCACGCTGGTGCTTACCGGCTTCGCTTTGCGCTATCCGCAATCGTGGCTGGCCGACGCGTTCGTCAACGAAGCGGTGCGCAGCGTCATCCACCGGGTGGCTGGAGTAATACTGATCGCCGTCAGTTTGTTCCATGTGTGGTATGTGATCAAAAACCCCGACGGCCGCCGCCTGATCAAAGACATGCTGCCCGACTGGAAGGACGTCACCGACGCCCGCGATGCCTTCCGCTACTACCTGGGTTACAGCGAGCAGCGTCCCTTGTTCCGTCGCTTCACCTATGCCGAAAAGGCCGAGTATTGGGCCTTGGTGTGGGGCATGTTCGTAATGGCCAACACGGGACTGATGGCGTGGTTTAAAGTGGGAGTCGGCGAACGCGTGCCCGGGTGGTGGATTGATGTCGCCATTACCATCCACTGGTACGAGGCCATTCTCGCTACGTTGGCAATTATCGTATGGCACTTGTACGGAGTTATCTTTGATCCCGATTCCTACCCCATGAATTGGGCCTGGTACGACGGCAAGATGTCGGTCGAGGCCTATGAGCATGAGCATCCTCTCGACCTGCTGGCGATTGAGCGGGCCACGGGGTCGGAGGAAGAAGGCGCAGAGGCGGCCGCGCAGGAGCAAGAGGAGACGGTCGGGACCAAGAAGTAAGAGTCGTAACCAGCCTGCCGACTGTGGGGTTAGTACGTCCGGATTCTAGGGGTGGCAATACGATGTTACAGTGGTAAGTTCCGCAACACTGAATGTGCGTGACTTGCACTGGGTGAGGCGAAGAAGGGACAACTAAATAAATGTCTGACGACCCGCAGAGGACGGATCCTCTACGCGATCATCCGCCAGTTACACCAAATCTTATCAAGAATCCTATCAGCCTGATCGGTCTGGCGTTAGCCGGCGTCGCGCTCGCCAACATTATTTTCCTCATTCTGATCGACCTGCTGACCAGCCAGCCATCGCCCTACATCGGCATTCTTGCCTACATGGTGGGCCCGGCATTTCTCGTTCTCGGCCTGGCCCTGATACCGATTGGCATGGTGGTCGAGCGCCGCCGCAGGCTGCGGGCTGTCGGCGCGCCGCCGCATTTCCCGAAGCTCGATCTCAACAATCCAGCGCAACGCAGCACCGTTGCCTTCCTGCTCAGTTTCGTGGTCATCTTTACGCTGGTCAGTTCCGTCGGTAGCTATAAAGCCTACGAGTTCACTGACTCCGTGGATTTTTGCGGTCAGCTTTGTCATACGGTAATGCACCCGGAATTCACGGCGTATCAAGCCTCACCGCATGCGCGCGTGCCTTGCGTGGAATGTCACGTCGGGTCGGGCGCCAGCTGGTACGTCAAGTCCAAGCTATCGGGCATGCGGCAGGTTTACTACACTGCGTTAGGCACCTATCCCCGCCCCATTCCCACCCCGGTGCAGAACCTTCGCCCGGCGCAGCAAACCTGCGAGCAGTGCCATTGGCCGAGAAAGTTCTGGGGCGCGCAGCTCAAGACCTTCACTCATTACGGCGACGATGAGCAGAATACGCCGCGCGTAGTGCGCATGCTGATGAAGGTGGGTGGCGGCGATCCCAGACTCGGACAGGCCGGCGAAGGCATCCACTGGCACATGAACATTTCCAACAAGATCACTTACTTCGCCACCGACGAGCAGCGACAGGTAATTCCCTGGGTACGCATGGAAGACCGGATGGGCAGGGTGACCGAGTATGCAGTGAAGGATGGGGCCCCCACCCAGGCGCAGATTGATAAGGCTGATAAGCGCCGCATGGACTGCATCGATTGCCACAATCGCCCGTCGCATATCTACGTGCCGCCGGATGCTTCGGTGGACCAGTCGATGAGCGGGCACGCCATTGATACCACGCTGCCGTTCATCAAGCAGCAGGGGGTCACCGTGCTGACCGCGGATTACAAAACTTCTGACCAGGCGAAAAGCGCAATCGCCGCCAACATCACCAAGTTCTACCAAGACAAGTATCCCCAGCTCGCTTCGGCCAAATCGGACAGCATCAAGGGTGCAGTCGCCGAACTGCAGCGCATCTACACCACCACTTTCTTTCCCGACATGAAGGTGAACTGGAAGACGCATCCCAACAACATCGGGCACATGTACTACCAGGGCTGTTTCCGCTGCCATGATGGCAACCACGTGAGCAAAGACGGCAAGGTCATCAGTAAGGATTGCAACTCCTGCCATACCGTGCTGGAGCAACAGGAAAGTGGCACGCAGATCGCCGCGCTGCCAGCCCAGCCCTTCAAACACCCGGTTGACATCGGAGACCTTTCCGCGGCGAATTGCTCCGATTGCCATAGCGGAGGAGTCGGGCCGTAAATATATGGCTACCGCGGAGCGAACGCTACTTCTGATCACCGCTTCCGCACCCGAAATTCAAAGAGTACGGCGTGCTCGCGTCCTGAACTTCCAGCAGATCACCATGCCCTATCTCGCAGCCTTGGCGCCGCCGCATTGGACGGTGACGCATACCGACGAGGTGGTGAGTCCGGTGGATTTTGATTTGCCGGTGGACCTGGCGGCGATTACCTTTCATACCCCAAGTGCGCCACATGCGTACGCCATCGCAGACCAGTTCCGGCAAAAGGGAACTCCGGTGGTCCTGGGCGGCCCGCATGTCACTCTCATGCCCGATGAGGCGCAGACCCACGCAGACGCTATCTTTGTCGGCGAGGCGGAGTCTCATTGGCCGCAATTTTTGCGCGAATTTGAAACCGGGAGCCATCGTTCGAGGTACACATCCACTGAGCCTCCGACTCTGGCAGACGCGCCCATGGCGCGTAAAGACCTCTTTCACCGGCGCGACCATACCGCCGGAGTCTTGTTTGCCACTCGCGGTTGTCCACACCATTGCGATTTCTGCACGCTCCCCATCATGTATCAAGGTCGTGTGCGCAAGCGGCGCGTAGAGGATGTCGCCGAAGAGTACGGCTCTTTTACCGGCAAGGTGATCATCCTGTGGGATGACAATATCGCCAGCGACGTGGAATACGCCAAGACCCTGTTTCGGGCTCTCGCGCCTCATCGAAAATGGTGGAGCAGCCAGGCAAGCATCCATGCTGCCCAGGACGACGAGTTTCTCGAGCTGGCCGCGAAAAGTGGTTGTAAGCAACTGTTCATTGGTCTCGAGTCCATCTCGCAAGCCAGCGTGAACGAAGTGCAAAAGCAGTTCAACCGCGTGAGTGACTATGCCCGCGCGATTAAACGAATTCATTCTCATGGCATCGCGGTGCAGGCGGGTATCGTTTTCGGATTTGATAACGATGGGCCAGCGATTTTTGCCGAGACGTTGGATTTCCTTGAGGCCGCCGGGGTGCAGAACGCAACCTTCAACGTCCTGACCCCGTTTCCGGGGACTCGGCTCTACCAACGTCTTGAGTCAGAGGGCCGGATTCTGACGCGCGATTGGAGTAAGTACAACAGCCGGGCCCACGTTGTCTTCCGGCCGCGACTGATGAGCCCGAAGGACCTTCTCGCTGGATACGAGTATGCGAACCAGCGCTTCTACTCGTGGCGAAGCATATCCAGGCGCTTGGCGCGCTCTCCGGTGGGACTGCAGTGGACTTTGCCGCTGAACCTGGCCTATGGGTTCGCTGCCCTATGGACCGAGGGTTCACGACACCGAGCCCAGTGAGCAAGGTATTCATAACACGTAACTTAGAGTAATAAATAAGTCATTTCCGCTCCAATATCTTATGAGTTCCCCGCCAAAGTGTTCCTAACAGGTAACAATGCAGATTTTCTTACATGTAAGACAGTTACGATAGTCTTACTTTACCTACCTATCGCCAAAGTAAGAAAAGTCATGCCGAGGTATTATTATGAGAACTCCCTCTACAACCCGATCTCTTCCCGCGGACAGATCGTCATTCCTGGTCCGGTTCGCAAGGCGCTCGCGATCGAACCCGGGACGGCGTTCCTTGTCATCGCAAGAAAAGACACTGTCGGCTTGCGGCGAAGAGGGCTTGGTAAAACTGAATTGTCAGGAGGGCCGCTCGGGATAACGTGTTCCGCCTCGCGGTCCTACTCATTCGAAACCCGCGAATGAGCGGGGCACCCGGCCGGCCCCGCGCAAAAAGAGTATCGAAAGCTCCCGGCAAACGGTCAGCGGCGCGTTAGAGATGCTCTGATCGCGATGCAGGAGGTCCCGTTCTCGGGTGAGGCAGCGTAGAATTGCACGTGTGCAGCTTCGCTACTACATTGATCCGAGGACAGCCGCAACATTTACAACCACAACGTCGAGGAAACCGAAGTCGAAGAAGTTCTCGCAAAGCCGATTGAAGATCGAGTGGGGACCGAGAGCTCACGAGTTGCGGTCGGGCAGACGGAAGCCGGCCGGTATCTGCGTGTCATTTACGTGCCGGACTCACAACCGGGTTCCAACTTTGTAATCACGGCATACGACATTGGTTCGAAGGCGCGCAAAGCGCTACGCCGTCGACGGCGGAGGAAGAAATGAAGCAGGCGAACTTTCCAGAAGGCTGGGACGAAGAACGCGTCCGCCGCGTGCTGGAGCACTACGAGAAGCAGTCAGAGGAAGAGGCGGTCGCCGAGGACGAAGCGGCGTATGAATCGACGACCCATACGGCCATGGAAATACCTGTCGAACTCGTACCGAAAGTGCGCGAACTTCTCGCCAAGCGGCGCGCCGGATAGGCGGCGAACCGGCCAACCCTCCGGCTTGGCTGGAATAGTCTGATGTGCTTGGGTGGGCCACCCGCCAGCTTCCGATACTTGCGGCGAAGAGGGCTTGGTAAAAGTGAACTGCCAGGAATGGCCGCTCAGGATAACGTATTCCGCCTCGCGGTCCCACTCATTCGACACCCGCGAATGTGTTGGGGCACGCGGCCTCAATCGTCTTTGCTCATCAGGTATGAGCAATAGCTGCACTGCCCATAGCCTATTTCCACGCCACTCCTGGCTATTGCGCGCGTGATGCTTTCACGAGCGCGCTCAGCCTTTGCACCGCGCAACTTGTAGCGCTTAATCAGCGCGCCCGCCAGCGCTTGCTCGTCAACAAGGCTCGTTCCACATGCACATTTGTCTATACCACCTAACGCCCCAGCCCACATTTCGACGTCGAATGCCGAGTCGCCGTCGTCCTCTGCTTGACGAACATAACGGACGAAATCGTCTGCAGTGCGAGGCAGACCTGAGAGAGCTTCGCTGCGATAGATGCGGTCCGTATACTTCCACTCAGCCCGACCAGAAGACCGTGCAGCCCGGGTCGCCGCCTCACGTCCATGCAGCGCAGCGTGTACGGCCCAGCGAAAAAGAAGCACGGGATCTGCGTCAAAGTCCAGACGATTCGCGTCTCGATACGAATTTGAAAGACGCTCGAGGAAACTCCCATCGTCAAGAATCCCAGCTAGGCCATCAGTCCGGATGGGGGTGTTGGCGAGTTCCTCAAGCGTGCTTCGGACTAGGTACTCCGGTGGGCTTGCCCCGAAAGTGTGTTCATATAGAAAAGCGACGGTTT
Source organism: uncultured Acidobacteriaceae bacterium (assembly GCA_963798185.1). GTDB lineage: Bacteria > Acidobacteriota > Terriglobia > Terriglobales > Acidobacteriaceae > Bog-257. The sequence goes on along the minus strand of CAWCSJ010000015.1, from coordinate 86,467 downwards.
TGGCAGTAATCGAGGCACCCGCCGCTGGCTGGCGCCCACGCACTGGCCGGGCAATTCGAGTTCGTATGCGATCCGCGATTTTGTCGGCTGCATAAAGGCGTGCTGACAATCGCTCCATTGCGTCAGCTAATTTGGGTGACGCGCCGCCACGGTAAATATCCACGTGGGATAGTTTTGCCCAGGCATCTTGCAATAGTGAGTGAATCTGTACCTCACAATGCAACAAGATTTTGTTTGGACCAGCCTGGAGGTCGTATGGGAACCAGAGATGCAACGCGCGGTATCCCCCACGCTGCGGTTTCGCCACATAGTCAGCACCGCTCACCGTCAAGCCCGCTTCTTTCAGTTCCCGATTCACTAGCTCAAAAGCCCGCCGCGCATCCTGAAGGTTGTTGCACACAATTCGCAACCCAACCATATCTCGTGCTTTGGCCAGTGCTTCTTGAATAGACCAGCCGCGCTTAGCAGCTTTGCGCCGGAGGCTGGCCAAGGTCTTGATTCGGGCGCGGGAGACCCGTGCGCGCATCAGGTGCGGATCACCGAGTTTGGTCAATGCGCCGACAATCTGCCTCTTAAGCTCTGTCTGTGCCAGCTTTGCGAGTTTGCACGCTTCCGCGTAGGCCATTTCGTCAAGGGGTGAAGCCTCAGGATCATCTCCGTTCTGTCGGGCTGTAATCATAATCCGACCTCGAACTGAGAAAGATTTTATACAAACTTTCGATTCGAATGGAAAAACCGTTCGTTCAAGGGTTCGCCGGGTGCCACGGGTCTCGCGGTGTTCGAGACCCGGGAGGATGACATGGAAGTGCGTGAAGGTGTGGCCTTCAATCGTAGCTTCAGCTGTGCGGCCCTCATTTGTTTACTCCGACTGAAAGCAGCCAGATCGCGTACCGAGGATGGAATTCCCAGGTCTCGAAAAGCGCGAGACCTGGGCCACCCGGCCGTGGTTAATATTCTTTCGCAATTGGAGCGGCGCAGGGATGTACAATTGCCGCGCCTGGGAAGCCATAATGGAAGTTCTGGTTTAATCACATGTTCGGTTTGTTCAGAAGGAAATGGACAGTCGAGGAAACAGCCGAAGCTTTCCCGCTTTGGGAGAGAAGTGTTGGGGTTTGCTTGTTTACAAAACTGCAGGCCGAGCTTATCGCGGGGGGCCTTCCTGCTGAAACAAGCGGAAAAATGGCTGCGCAGGGCGTGAATTATATCACCGGCGAGGATTGGGAGGCGGGCGTTAGCAACGCTTCCCCGGAGATAAAATCTGTAGTCGAAGCGCACAAGTCCGAAATAGAGCCAGCCATCAGAGCGTTGCTTGCAAAAGATAAATCCTGTAGGGAGGTTGTCGTTTATTTCTTGCGCATAAAAACAGTATTGTTCGCCGCTCTGCAGGGATTCGACGTTTGGGCAAGAAATCCAATGCAAGCCAGAATTTATCAAATACTTTCTATGTATGGGCGGGAGTTTGCTGAAGAAGCTGACCCCGGCAAGTTCTGCGTAATGATACTGAATTTTCAGCATAAGATTTTTCCGCAAAAACATGCTTGAGAACTCAAGGATTTTGATTTAGGGGCGGCGGGCGGGGTAGCTCACCTTTAACGATCTTTGCGTGCACAGTTCCCACTGTGTTGGTAGTGCCCGCAAGATCAAAAGCCCGGGCCAACCGCCCAAGCTCAACCTTTTGGTGATGTAGCATCATTGCTCGTCATGGCAACGCAGGAAATTTCCGGGCTACCTTTCCTGTGCTGGGTGCCAGATGTGCAGAATTTCAACGGCATCGTCCTTCGCGCGGTAGGCGATGATATGCGGCAAGCGCCGCTGCAATAATTCGCGGGTGCCTTCCTCACGTCCCTTGCGTCCGCGCAGCGGAAACTTTTTTAATGAGCGGACAGACTTACGGATCTCAATGACGGTGGGCCGTGCTAAATGAGGGTCGTGCTCTTTAAGGTAATCGTAGATGTTTTGCAAGTCCGCTGCGGCCGTGGGCGTCCAGCGAATACGCATCAGGAGTTAAGCATCCGCTCGATGCGTGCTTCCATCTCTTCCTCTTCGATAAACTCCCCCCGGTCGGCCTGCGCGATGCCCGCTTGCACGGCGGCGCGAAACCGGGCGTCCTGCTCAAGCAGACGCAAGGCGGCATCCTTCACCAACCGCTCGGTATCCGTACCGGCATGACTGGCGATTTGGGATAACTGCGCTTCCTGCTCGGGGGTGAAATGGACTTCCATACCTGCCAGTCGCCAGTCTAGGAGCGCGAGTCTATGCTGTCAACGAGCCGTTGTGCGCGTCACTGTTTCGGGCCACGCGGCACAGCGACCCACCCCTGGTTTCGTCCACGTAAGAATACGACTGGCCTTTCGAAGTCTGCGTGCACTATTTTCTCTGCTGGTAATGCCCGCAAGATCAAAAAGCACGGACCTCCGGAATCCGTCCTAACCTGCGGCATAGGCACACGGGAAAAACCGGGAAACATTCCCTGTGTCCCCGGTTTTCCCCCATGATCTTTGACGTCGGCTTACCAAGTTGCTGAAAAAGCCCAAACAGCAGATCGCTCGCAGGCTAAAGCCTGCTCGTGATGACAAAAATAAAGAACTTGTGACGGCGCATCCTTCGGCTGGCTCAGGACCGGCTGGCTCAGGACATGGCTAAAGCTACGCCCCCTTCAAAATCGCTCTGGTTCGAGTCTCTCAGCAGACTGTTACGCCCCCGCGTCGGCGTGGGGGCTGGTGCGCAAAGGACCGTTCGGCTTGTAGGTGCTGATGATGACGCCCGAGCCCACAGCCTTCGTGCTGACGAGCGCGAGTTCACCGGAACGATCTCGCGCTTGCCAAACACCTATCCGTCAGCAATAATAGATGTTTGCCTCCAGTAGCGGGGCCTCGGACAAGCGTTGTAGTTGCGCTTGGCGGGGTTTAAGAGCGGGGGTCCAAGGAACGCCTTGCTGCGTTCGTTGGGGTGTGGAGCGAAGATTTTGTTCGCTGGAGCACCCGGCCGATAAGCGCGACGCCGCGCTGTCGGGGACTTCGATCATCTCGCCTGAGGGAATTTGTGCCACCGGCGCTTCCCAGCGCTCCCAACTAAATTCGTGGTTCTAGCTTGGGGAGGGAATGCGCGCACGTGTGGACATTCACGAGCAGGAAAGGGAGCAGCTTCTGTGTTGATGATTCGCCTGTCGCGCCGCGGTGCGCGCAAACAGCCTTACTACCGCATTGTGGTAATCGAAAAGGACCGCGCGCGCGATGGCCGCTCGGTGGAAGTGGTCGGCACCTATAATCCGCGCACCAATCCCGCCAGCGTGGATTTGAAGCGCGAGCGCATTGCGTATTGGACCAGCAAGGGCGCGCAATTGTCTGACCGGGTGAGGAAGCTGGTGGATAAAGACAAAGCCGCTGCCGCCACTCCGGCTCCGACCGCTGCGTAAGAGGCTGCTGAAAGTCGGAACCGCAGATCCCTCGCGGGCTGAAGCCCGCTCGGGATGACAAAAACAACTTATCGGCACGACTGAAGTCGTGCCCTGACACGAGCCGTGCACGATTCGAGTTTTTCAGCAGCTCTGAGTCGGTTCGTTGACAACTCAAAATTACGAGACCTTGCTTGTACAACAGGCAATAACCTCTAACATCGGGAGCCGTCTGACGATGACAAGCAGCGCCGTGAACATGGTTGGGTTGGTGGAACATCTTGCCAAGGCTGTGGTGGAAGCGCCTGACGAGGTGACCGTGGAAGCCTTTGACGAAGGCGGCCAGACAGTGCTGGAGCTGATTGTCGCCGAGGCTGACCTGGGGCGGGTGATTGGCCGCCAGGGACGCATGGCCCGCAGCCTGCGCACCATCGTGAATGCGGCCGCCTTGCGTACGCGCAAGCGCTATCAGTTGGAGATTGTGGAATAGCCGGCGACTTCATTACGATCGCACGCGTGCTGGGTCCGCAAGGGCGGCGCGGCGAAGTTATGGCGGAGCTGCACACCGATTTTCCGGAGCGCTTCCAGCAGCGCCGGCAGTTGTCGGGCCTGGCGGCAAACGGTGGCCGTCGTGAACTGCAAGTGGAAGAGCACTGGTTTCACAAGGGCGGCGTGGTGCTGAAGTTTGTGGGCATCGATAGTATCAGCGACGCCGAGCAACTTGTCGGCCTGGAGTTGCAGGTTCCACTTGAGCAGCGGGCCGAGTTGGAAACGGGCGCTGCCTATGTGAGCGACGTGGTCGGTTGCGAAGTGTGGGTTCGAAATGCCGATAGCGTCCAACTGGTTGGCACTGTCGGCGAAGTACAGTTTGGAGCGGGCGAGGCCCCGCTTCTGGTGGTGCGAGCCAAGCTCGGCGCAGAAGCGGAAATTTTGCTCCCGTACGCTGAGGAGTTTCTGAAGTCGGTTGACTTCGTGCGGCGGCGGATAGAGATGGAATTGCCTGAGGGATTGCTGGCGTTGGACTGTCCGCTGAGCGGGGAAGAGAAGCAGCGGCAAAAGACCGAAGGCGAGGAAGCACGGTCGGCGGGAGTTCGCCGCAAACCAAGGAAATGAGAGCAAATCCCCAGGCGCCTCAGGGGCGCGAATTGGGGAGGCCCGAATGAAGTTCGAAATTCTTACGATTTTTCCGGACTTTTTTCGTGGGCCGCTGGATTACGGCATTGTGCGCAAGGCGCGCGAAGCCGGGCTGGTTGAAATTGGCATTCACGATCTGCGGACGTTCACCCATGATCGGCATCGCACGGTGGACGACCGGCCGTTCGGCGGCGGGGAGGGCATGGTGTTAAAGCCTGAGCCGATCTTCGAATGCCTGGAGTTGCTTAAGGTCTTGCCGCGCCAAGAGCGGATGCGCGAGGATTCGCGCGAGACCGTGGTGCTGCTTTCGCCGCAGGGCGAGTTGTTCTCGCAGGCGGTGGCGCAGGAGTTGATGACGCGCGAACGCGTAACGCTTATCTGCGGACGTTACGAAGGCGTGGACGAGCGCGTCAGCCAATACCTGGCCGATCGGGAGATTTCGGTTGGCGATTTTGTGTTGAGCGGCGGGGAATTGGGCGCGGCAATTATTGTGGATACCACGACCCGGTTGATTCCCGGAGCGCTTGGCAACGCAGCTTCAACGCAGCAGGAATCATTTACTGCATCGGCCGTGGCGGAACAGGAAAAGGTTTCAGGCGAGCCGCCGAGTTCGACATGCGGGTCGGGTGGACTGCTGGATTATCCGCATTACACGCGGCCAGCGGAGTTTCGCGGGATGCAGGTCCCCGAAGTCCTGGTGAACGGGGACCACGACGAGATTCGCAAGTGGCGTCGCCGCAGCGCGCTGCAAAAGACATGGCGCAATCGTCCGGATTTGTTGCGCGACGCGGAGTTGAGCAAGGAAGATCGCAAGCTGCTGGCCGAGATTGAGGCTGAGCAGGGAAGAACTAAAGGCTAGTTGCTATTTGCTATTTTTGCCGCCGCGAGGCGTGAACACAGAAGGGGAAAAAATAATGTCGAACAATTCACCTATCATTGACCGGCTTCTCGCCAAGACGCGGCGCACCGACCTACCCGACTTTAAGCCTGGCGATACCGTCCGGGTCCACGTGAAGATTAAGGAAGGCGACAAAGAGCGCTTGCAGGCGTTTGAAGGCGTCGTCATTTCCAAAAGCCATGGAGACCAGCCCAGCTTCACCGTGCGCAAGATGAGCTTTGGCCAGGGCGTCGAGCGCATCTTCCCCACCCATTCGAAGGTCATCGACAAGATCGAAGTGTTGCGTTCGGCACATGTGCGTCGCGCCAAGCTGTATTATCTGCGCGCGCTGCGTGGCAAGGCCGCACGGCTCCGCGAAGTGGACACCAAGCGCGCCTAAGGCGTTGCTGGATTGTTTAGAGATATGACGCCCGCCGTGCGTTCCAGCGCGGTGGGCATTTCTTGTCTTGCACGGTTTTTACCGCGGCGGCAAGCCATCGCCAAGGGTGGAAGCAATCTTTTCGAAAGCCTTTGCCTCACGCTCTGCGGCAACGACCCGTCGTTTGAACAAGACGTAAAACTTGTAAATGATGAACAAGGGAATGACAACTGACGCAAGCCAGAGAAAATACAGGAACAATGCCCCGAAAATATCTTGCATGGTTGTCCTTACACAGCTGACTACGTCCTCTTCCTTGAGAACGGATCACCGCCGTGCTTTCGGCCGCACAAACTTCAACGCGGTGTGCGTCGCTGAAAAGCTCACCACCTTCACATCCACCAAGCCCGCTTGTCGGCCAGCCTCGATCACCTGCAATTCCGTAATTTCCTGCTTACCTTTCGGATAGACGATCCACAATGCGCCGGCACTGGCGAGCGACGGAATCAGCTTTCGGGCGCGACCGAGTTCGGCAGTCTTGTGTGCGCCGAAAAATATCAGGTCCGAGTTGTTCAGGGCTTTGGTATCGGAAAATGCCCCTGCCGTCACGTGAAGCTCCTTTGTGAAATTTCTGTCGGCCATGCCTAACGCCGAGATGGTGAGTCCCGGTTTGATTCCGAGCTTCTCCGCGGTGCTCTTAGGATGAAGAATCTTGTGCGCCCATTTTTCGGCGTGATCGCCTACCTCAAAAACAGCCGAGCCTTCGGGCCATTTGAGATGCAGCTCGCCGTCGCGCGCGACCACCGACTTCAACGACCCGAACGGAATCTTCAGGCGCATGTCGCCGCGAAAGATAACCTCGCTGGTTTCGAGCAACGCCTTGCCGTTGGCGGACTTGCCGCCGCTGCGGACTGTGCAGATAGGCTCGCGACCCATTTCCACCTCCAATGCGCCGGAAAAGAATGGTTCAGATCGCGAGCCATGTCAAGCTGCTGCCATCCCGTTCAAAATGCCAAACCCCGCCTGGGGAAAGGGCGGGGTTTCGGGTCGCGACCTGCAGGGCGGTCATTGCCGGTTGGGTAGTAAATTGTCGCAGCTAGATCTTCGCCGCCAGTTCCATCAAACCCACGGCCATCGCAATCCAAACTGCAAACGCTACCGCAGTGAGAGTGAGGCGAATCGCGCCATTGTCGATCACCCAGTTGTATTTCGCGTCCATAGTGTCTCCTTCGTTAAGCGGGCTTCTTGTTAAGCGGGCTTCCACTTCGACAATCGCAAATTGCCGCTTCGGGGACCCCGGAGGTTGCGCCCGGCTTGCCTTACGGCTCACCGGATCATGTTCTTGCAGCTATATACGGGCGAACTTCAGAAAGGTTCCGTTACTGCCTGGTGAATATTTATAGGCAAGAAAATCTGTGGCAAGGGCCGGTTGAGAGGGTGTACAGAATTGGACATTTTGGACAGTCGTGCCGAACCACGCGCGTGGAACTGAGGGCATCAGTCCCTACAAAAACAACTTGTCATGAAAGACAGCTTCTAGCTCTTCTTTTCTTGCTGCGCGGCAATCTCTCCCAGCTCCCAATATTTCTTCAGCAGCGTGTCGGGGACATTGATTGCCTCGCCGGTGAGCATGTGCTTCAACTGCAGCGCGTTGACCGCCGCTTTGCCTTCGAAGTGATTGTTGGCGATGACAAAGGTTTTCTTTGCCTTGGCAGCGATGCTGTCAATGCGCGTCTTCCATCCCTGTAACTCGGAGTCGGTGTAAAGATAGTTATAACGGTCGTTGCGCGAGTCGCTGTCGAACCATTGATCGTAATTGCGTCCGTGCAGGCGCACGTAAGCGAAGGCAGCCGTCACGTGTTCGCTTGGCGCAACAGCTTTTCCCAGACGCGGCTGGTCGATATTGCAAAACGCCACGCCCCTCTCGGCAAAGTAGCGCAGCGTCCCCTCATTGGTCCAACTGTTGTGCCGCACTTCCACGACCAGCGGATATTGCTTGAACTTCTGCACCACGCTCTCGAGATAGTCGCGGTTCTCATTGGTGTTCTTGAACGAGATGGGAAACTGCGCCAGTACTGCGCCGAGCATATTCTCGGCGGCAATGGAATCCAGGCCGTCTTTGGCAAGCTGTTCGTCTTCAGCACTGGCGCGAATCGTCTCTGACGACGTGGCTTCCACCACCGCGACCGGCGAGTGGGTGAACGCCTTATTCAGCTTGGCCGTGAACATGAACTCGGGATTCACCGCGCGCGATTTGCGGCACCACCGCTTGCCCCACTCCGGCTTGATGTGGCCGTAGAACGAGGTGTTGATCTCGATTACGTCCAGGAAACGCGCCAAATATTCCACGGGATGGAGTGATTTCTTGAGCTGCGCCGGATAAACGATGCCTTCCCAGTCCTTATAAGACCAGCCCGCGGTGCCAACATAAACTTTCGACTGCTTTTCCATCCTCGAAGGCGAGATTAGCACAGACTCCAAGTGGAGCGGGTCAGGCGGTAGCGGGATCAAAAGCGAAGCCAAGGAACGCAGAGTTGGCGTCCTTCATATCCATTCAATAGACGATCATTACTACCCAATAAATCCCTCCAGGTTGGCTGACGCTGGGAGCGAAGCAAGCTCCCAGCGCATAGCCCGACACCGGATGCGACAGCAACTGCTTGGCGCTGCTGGGAAGCTCCCCTGGGTCAGCCGTGGTCCACGCCGCCGACACCTCCGCGCCAGCTAGTTCCACCGCGTTCTGTTCCTGCAAGGAATCGTTCAGCGCCATTTCGCAGGCCACGTGTCGAAGGCCCGGTTTCGGCTTGCGAACCGGCGCCCGCATTCCATGGGCAGTGGCGTAGTTCTCGACGGCACTCTGCAAGGCGGCGTCCGCTTCCGGCTCGGAATACGCCTTCAGACGGTGAGCGAAATCCTCGGTCACATAAACATGGTCGCCACTTCGCAAGACCGCGACACCCACGACGTTGTAGGCAGAATTCATGATGTTGGCGCGATGCGCCGGCGAGAGCATGAACCATTTGTGGGCCGAGGTAACCTTGCTGCTCAGGCTGACATTCTCCGCTTGCTGGTCTGAGTGCAGATCTTCATCGGCCAAGCGAAGCGGCAAGCTAGATTCTCCATTGAGCTGATGTGACAGGTCCTTATGTTCTGCCATCAGTTCGGTGTGTTTGCGCGCGGCCTGTGCCAGGTGCTGATCGACCTCTAACGGGGGAAGGCCCTGGCTGGTGCGCTCCTGGTTAATCAACTGGATCAGTTGCTGCTCGCCCGCTTCATCGAACTTAGTCTGGGCAGCGGCGCGACCGGCCAGCAGCGAGGTGAGGAACAGCACCAGGGTGAGGACTCGCCTCAAACCGAGGTCTTGATGGAGAGGTGCGTCGTGCAGCATGAGACCGAAACTTCCGAGGTCTTGACCAACTTCGTCCAAATACAATACAGCATTTCGAGGCCGGAATATGCAGCCAGTTCGCCACATACAAACGGAATTGTTGTCGAAATAAGGTAGCCGTCTGGAAAGGAAAAGGCGCGGCCGGTGAGCCGCGCCTTCGGTTATTCGCTCTCGGGCTTCAAGTTGTCCTCCAACCAGGAACGTCCGATCAATTCACATTTCCTGGAGCAAAACGTCTGCCCGTCGCGAGCCCGGCTTGTGCTTTTGAGATACTGGGAATAACACCAGAGACAGACCGCAGTGGAAGTGGCTGCGTCGTATCTATTTGGTTGCATGCAATCTCCAGTGGAAAGCGAGCATAGGACAAGCCGCCGGCAAACGCAATCAGCAAAATCGTGGAATCAAAACAGTTATATCGGGTAAAACTATCGTGGGAGTGGTCAAGAGCGCTCAGGTGCCAATAGGTCGCGGATGGATTCGCGCTTCCGCACCACTCGGACCCGCTTTCCATCCACCAATACCTCAGCCGGCCGGGGACGGCTGTTGTAATTCGATGCCAGTGCCATGCCGTACGCGCCGGTATCGAGGATAGCCAATAGCTCGCCTTCCTCCACTCTGAACAGCTCACGGTCGCGCGCCAAAAAGTCGCCCGTTTCGCAAACCGGGCCGACGATGTCAACCTTCTCTGGCTCGCGCGCTTCGTGCAGAACAACCGGAACAATTTCGTGATACGCGCCATAGAGGGACGGGCGTAGCAGGTCGTTCATGGCCGCATCTACCACCACGAATTGTTTGCCGTTATTGCGCTTGCGATAGATGACCTGCGTGAGCAGAGCTCCCGTAGGGCCAACGATGGCGCGGCCAGGTTCGAGCAACAGGTGCAGGCCTAGATTTCTCAGCGGCCCTAGCAGTGCCTTCGCATAAGCTTTGGCTTGCGCCGCAAAGTCTGCATTCGGATCCGGTCCGTACTGGATGCCGAGCCCCCCGCCGGCATCGACGAAGCGGATATCGCGCCCCTCAGCTCGCAACGATGTCGCCAGCGAAGCCACGCGCTGCATGGCTTCGCGAAACGGGGTCACGTCCGTGATCTGGGAGCCGATGTGCACGCTGACGCCGGCCGGTTTCAGATAGCGATTTTCGGCGCCTCGACGATACAGTGCCGCCGCGTCGCGCCACGGTACGCCAAACTTGTGCTGATGCAAACCCGTGGAGATGTAAGGGTGGGTCTCGGTCGCAACGTCGGGGTTCACCCGCACTGCGAAATTGGCTGGTTTGCGGAGGTGGCCCGTGCGCGCTGCCAGCAATTCCATCTCGCTGGCGCTCTCGACATTGAAGAGCAGAATGCCGCAGCGGAGCGCCCGATCGATTTCGTGGGACAGCTTGCCCACGCCGGAAAAAACAATTCTCGACTTGATCTTGCCGCTGGCTTCCGTAACCCGCTGCAGCTCTCCTCCGGAAACAATGTCGAATCCCGCACCGAGGCGGGCGAGCAGGCGCAAGATCGAAAGATTCGAATTCGCCTTTACCGAGTAACAAATCGTGTGCTCGCAACCGTCAAATGCCTGGTCGAATTGCCGGAAGCGTTGGCGAATGGTCGAAGCCGAATAGACGTACAGCGGCGTGCCATAGAGTCGCGCCAGCCGCGAGAGAGGAACATCATCTGCGTGCAGCTCAACGTTGGACTTGCGGAGGAGTCGCTGGTCGCGTCTGTAGGTGAATGCGGGCGGGCGTTCCGGCGGTCGGTCGGCTTTCACTTTTTGGCGGACGGTCCTTTCACCTTGAGGGCCACAATGGTTTGGTCATCGAATGTCTCCACGCCTTCCGCATGACTGGACACGGCTTTGAAGATGGCATCCACCAAGTCTTCAGCGGAGCCTTGTGCATTGGCGCGGGCCACATTCTCCAGACGGCGCCGTCCAAACATCTCCCCCTCGGAGCTGGTGGCGTCGAGAATGCCGTCGCTGAAGAACAGAAACACATCTCCTGCGCGCGCGTGAAGATTGAGTTCGTCATAGGTCGCATTGGGAAACAAGCCGATGGGTAAGCCGGTGGCTTGTATTTCCTCCAGCTTGCCTTTGCGAAAATGCAAGGGGCGCGGCAAGCCCGAGTTGGCAATCTGGAGCAGTTGCTGGTTGTCGTCCCAGATAGCGTAGATCATCGAGACGTACTGTCCTTCGATGGGACGTTCAGAGAGCGAAAGGTTGATCGCCTCCAGCATTCCGGCGGCACTTGGCTCTTCATTGGCCAGCGAGCGCGCAATACCGCTGACCAGCGCCGCATAAATGGCGGCGGGCGCGCCTTTGCCGCTTACATCCCCGACGGCGATGCTGGTCATACCCTCCCCGCTATAGTTCAGGAAGTCGTAGAGATCGCCGCCGATTTGCCGCGCCGGCGCAAAACGTGAAGCCACTTCGGCATTTTGAAACGTCGGCATCTTCTGCGGCAGCAGGCGGAACTGCAACTCCCGTGCCAGCGCCAGGTCCTGCTCCAATCGTTTCTCCTGCCGTGCGATCTGCTCATACAGCGTCGCGTTTTCAATGGCGATCGCCACTTGCGCCGCCAAAGTGGTCATGGTGCTGACATGATCTTCCGTAAAGTAACCGCGACGGGTGTGCTCGATATCGAGTACGCCGATTACCTTGTCTTTGTAGATCAGCGGAATGCAAAGTTCCGATCGCGTCTCCGGATTGGCCTTGATGTAGCGCGGGTCTTTGCTGACGTCGGGCACCAGAACTGCCTGCTTGTGCTGGACAGCGTATCCCACCAGGCCCACGCCCAGCGGGATCTCGTGCTTAAGTTTCACGCTCTCATTGAAGCGCAACGAGAAGCGGTGCTGCAAAAGAGTGCCGGTCGGATCGAGCAGCAGGATGGAAAACATCTGGTAGTCGATGATGCGGGTCACCAGGTCGGCAATCCGTTTGAGCAGTTCGTCAACGTTGAGAATCGATGTCAGTTCGCGGCTGATCTCGGTCAGCAACGTCAATTGCCGCGCCTGGCGCGAAACGCGGGTATAGAGGCGCGCGTTCTCGATGCCGCTGGCAATGCGCGAGGCGAACAGGGTGAGCAGTCGCTTATGCTCTTCGGTGAACGCGCCCGGCTGCGCGGCTTCCACATCGATGACGCCGATGACTTTGTTCTTGGCGATCAGGGGAGCGGCCAACTCGGAGCGCACTCCCGGTGCGGAGTTGATGAAGTTCTCCTCGGCCGCCACGTCGTTGACCAGCACCGCCTCGCGGCGCTGCACCGCTTGTCCCGTAACGCCCTGCCCAACCTTGATGCGGATGCGCTCCGCCACCTCCGGAGGATGGCCGACCTGGAAACGTACGCGCAGCTCCTGCGTCTTCTCGTTCAGCAGCAGAATGGCAAAAATTTCGTAGTCGATGACCCGCTTCAACATCTCTGCCACCCGCTGCAGCAGAGTGTTTAAATCGAGGGTGCGGTTTACCGCGTCGGCCACCTCCAATAAGTAACCATCGAGCGAGGCGGGCACTACAGGCTGTTGGATGACGGATGACATCGGGCTGGGAGTCTTGTCCTTCATCATAACAGTCGAATCGAGGCAAAAGCGCTTGGGAGGCGCATTCCGGGCCTCTTCAAGCAGCCCCGGCAGCGGTACAAACCTGGGTCGGCGCCAAGCCAGCATGGTAACACTGCGACTTACCTGCTGATGTATCCTCTCGGAGGACATGCAAGCTGCGGTTTTAGGTTGCAGCCCGTAACATCTCCGGCCAAAGAGGCATGAAATCGTGTGAACTTCCTCCTGACCCATAAACGGGAAGTGGCCACCCTCACCGCCGAACACCTGTGGCTGGTGGGAGTCGCGATGCTGCTGGCTATCCTCATCGGAGTACCGCTGGGGATACTGCTGACGCGCCGCCCGAAATGGAAGGCGCTGGTGCTCGGCAGCACCAATGTCGTCCAGACGATTCCCAGCCTTGCGCTCTTCGGCTTGCTCCTGCCCTTGCCCTGGCTGGGCGCTCGCGCTGACCGGTTGGCAATCATCGCCCTCGCTCTCTACGCGCTGCTTCCGGTGGTTCGCAATACCTACGTGGGAATTGCCGGCATCAGCGCGCCGGTGCGCGAAGCAGCGATTGCCATGGGCCTAACTTCAGGCCAACTGCTGTGGCATGTGGAACTCCCGTTAGCGCTGCCGGTGATGCTGGCGGGCATTCGTGTGGCGGCAGTGATTACCATTGGCGTTGCAACCATCGCAGCGGCCATCGGCGCGGGCGGGCTGGGCGAGTTCATCTTCCGCGGCATCGCCATGGTGGACAACGGAGTGATTCTGGCCGGTGCCATTCCCGCAGCCTTGATGGCTTTGTCGGCGGACATGCTGCTGAGTGGTTTCGAAAAGCTGATGGTCCGCAGGATCCACTGAAATGGACCGCCGCAACTTTCTGGCAGGGCTTGCTCTCCTCGCCGCCACCGGGTGCATGCCGCGCCAAAGTGGACTCGCGGTCGGCTCCAAGAACTTTACCGAACAACTGATTTTGGGCGAGCTTTTGGCGCAAATGCTGGAGAGCGCTTGTCGCCGCCCGGTCGAACGCCGTTTCTATCTGGCGGGAACCTACATCTGCCATCAGGCCTTGCTCGCGGGGCGCATCGACATGTACGTCGAATACACCGGAACCGCGCTTGCCGCCATCCTGAAAGAACATCCGTCAGGCGATTCCGCCAGCGTGTATCAACAAGTGAAGAATGCGTACCAGCGCCAGTTCAATCTCGACGTGATGCCGCCGCTGGGTTTCAACAACAGCTTCGCCATGGTGATGCGAGGGGATGACGCGCGCCGCCGGAAGGTAACAACACTTTCGCAGCTCGCCAGCGTTGCCCCGCATTTGCGCTTGGGCGTGGGATACGAATTTCTCGAGCGTCAGGACGGATACAAGGGCTTGGTCAGCACCTATGGGCTCAAATTCGCTGACGCACCACGCGTGATGGATTTGGGACTGCTCTACCGCGCGCTGCAAAACAAATCGGTGGACGTCGTCGCGGGCAACAACACCGATGGCTTGATTGCGGCACTCGGATTCGTGGTGCTCGACGACGACAAACATTACTTTCCTCCTTACGACGCGGTGCCGATTGTTCGCCCGCAGGTATTTCAGGAATGTCCGCAAGCGAAAGCAGTCTTCGACCGGCTTGCGGGACGCATTACCGCCGACGATATGCGCAAGATGAATTACGCTGTTGATGGCGAGAAGAAGGATGCCGCGGAGGTGGTCAAAAAATTTCTCCGAAACCAATAGGTTTTTGGAAACAATGTGCAAGATTCTGCAATCCCAGTTTGTGGTGGACAAGTGCAAGAATCTAAGGCTCGACCTTTGGCCATAAACGTGCGTAGACCATACCGAATCTGCCAACTTTGGTTAGGAGACGCTTTCCATGAAGGTACTCCGGGGAACACTTTTAACGCTGTGTCTGTGTCTGTTCAGCCTCGCAGCCTTTGCTGATTCTGTCACCGCTCAATTCACCATCGACGTCAACGGGAACCCAGTTACGAGCCAGGGCTCCATCTCCTTCGTCCTTGAAGCCGATGGGACGATCGATGCCACATTGAACATCACCAACGGCGCCAACATTGTGGGATTCGGCTTCAACTCAGCGACGCCCAATCTGCCTGAGTCGAACTTTTCACCGACTCAACCCGACAACCCCGACGGATGGATAGATAATTTTGGTTATCAGCCGTCAGGGTTTTTCTGCAGCCAATGCGGAACCACGGAGACCTGGACCATCGACGGCGATTACTCCTCGGTCTTCGATGTTCTGGATGGCCCGCCGGGACAGTCAACAGTCGATTTCTTCCTGTTTGACTCGAACGGCAACCAGTGGGGTGCCAATCCTGGCGGGGGAACCACTCCTGAGCCGGGCAGTCTGCTATTGCTGGGTACGGGCGTGCTTGGAGTGCTCGGTTCCATTCGTCGCAAATTGATGTAACGCGCTTCCTGCTCTTCTGCTTTGCGCCGAGACGACAGTGGTCGCTCGGCGCATTTTTCTTGCGCGCGGTCAGTCCTTACTGGTAATGCGGTCGATCTCGGCAAGTTCCTTGGCGCTCAGCTCCCAGTTGGCAGCTTTCGTGTTCTTTTCTACCTGCTCCGGCTTGGTGGCTCCCGCAATCACGCTTGCCACCGCCGGATGCGCCAAAAGCCAGCTAAACGCAAGTTCCAGCAATGTGTGTCCATGCTCTTTCGCGAGTTGGTCGAGGCGTTCGACCTTCTCCAGATTCGCATGGTGCAAATAGCGCTCGGCCAGGTTTTTCTTCGCGTCTAAACGCGAGCCCTTCGGCGCAGGCTGTCCCTTCTTATACTTGCCGGTCAGCAGGCCGCTCGCCAACGGAAAATAGGGAAGCTCGGCCATCCCGTATTTTTCCACCACCGGCAGCAGTTCGCGCTCCAGGTCGCGCACCAACAGGCTGTATTCATCCTGGCTGGAAACAAACCCGTGCAGCTGGTTGGTTTCGGCAATGGTTTGGGCTTCCATAAGCTGTGCGGCCGACAAATTGGAGCAGCCGATGTGACGGACCGTGCCTTCCCGGACCAGGTCGTCCAGCGCCCGTAGCGTCTCTTCCATGGGTGTGTTGGGATCAGGACGATGCAGCTGGTAAAGATCAATCCAATCCGTGCGCAGCCGCCGCAAGCTCGATTCGACAGCCGAAAAAATGTAGCCGCGCGACGCACCTTTCTTCTTGCCCTCCTGGTCAAGCTGCGATCCGAACTTGGTCGCCAGCACAATCTTCTTGCGGCGTTCGCCCAGCACCTCTCCCAGGATTTCTTCCGAGCTGCCGTAGCTGTCGGACGTATCGAAAAAGTTGATGCCCTCTTCGATCGCTTTGTCGATGACTTTGCGCGATGCCTCGACATCCATGCTGGCGACAAACCCGAAGTTATTGCAGCCAAGTCCAACGACGGAAACTTGCACTCCCGATTTTCCCAGCGTCCTATGTTTCACTGCGACCCTTTCGCTTCGATCTTAAATGAATGCTATGCCCTACAGATTGGAATCTAAAACAACCCGTGACAGGCGAGGGACATCGTTCTATAAGCGACGGATTCCGGAGTCATCTTGTCAATGCGTGTACGAGTTCGCTGCCTGCAGTCTGTGCTCGTTGTTGCACTTCTCTCTCTACCACTGCCGGCGCAGACGCCAACGGAGACCATCACCATCGACGCCAACGCACCAGCGCATCCATTTCCGCATTTCTGGGAACAGATGTTCGGTTCTGGCCGGGCCATCCTCAGCTTGCGTGAATCTTACCGCAGCGATTTGCGTGCGGTCCGCCAGATCACCGATTTTCGTTACGTGCGCTTTCACGCCATCCTCGACGATGACGTCGGCGTGTACGGCGAAGACAAGCAGGGCCATCCGATTTACAACTTCTCTTACGTTGACCAGATTTACGACGGTCTTCTGGCCAACCACGTGAAGCCGTTTGTCGAGCTCAGCTTCATGCCTTACCAACTGGCCGCACGACAGGACCTGCAGGCATTCTGGTATCACCCCAACGTCGCACCGCCAAAGGATTACGCCAAGTGGGACGATCTCATCACTCAATTCGTGAACCACCTGCTGGATCGTTACGGTGTGGACGAAGTCGCGAGCTGGTATTTCGAGGTGTGGAACGAGCCGAACCTCGATTTTTGGACAGGTGACCCCAAGCAGCAATCATACTTTGAGCTGTATGACCATACCGCCCGCGACATTAAAGCGGTGAGCCCGCGGTTGCGAGTCGGCGGCCCGGCGACCGCCCAGGCCGCCTGGGTGGATGCCATGATCCATCATGCGGCGCAGACGCACGCGCCCCTGGATTTTGTCTCCAGCCATGTGTACGGCAACGACAAGGCGAGCGATGTTTTTCACACCAGCGAAAACATTCCACGCGACCAGATGGTCTGTCGCGCAGTGAAGAAGGTCCATGACGAGATCAAGGCTTCTACCAGCCCCAATTTGCCGCTGATCTGGAGCGAGTTTAATGCGGCTTATGACAATGAAGTCGAGGTCACCGATTCCATCTACATGGCGCCCTGGATGGCGGGCACCATCAGCCAATGTGACGGCTTGACCCAGATGATGTCCTATTGGACCTTCTCCGATGTATTTGAAGAGCAGGGCGTGGTGAAGGAGCCGTTTTATGGTGGCTTCGGCTTGATCGCCGCCGGCGGCATTCCCAAGCCGTCGTATTATGCCTTCCAAATACTTCACGACCTGGGCGATCAACGAGTTCAAAGCGACAATGAGAACGTTCTGGTCACGAAGACCACCGGCGGGTCGCTGGTGATCGCGCTGTGGAACATTGCGAACCCTGGCTCGACGGGCGCGCCCCGGACGATAAAACTCAACATCAAGGGGGTCAGACCCAATGCTGGTGTCCGCATCAGTCGGGTGGACGCCCAACATGGCAATACTCTCGGGCTGTACCAGAAGATGGGCAGGCCACGATATCCCACGCAAAATCAGATTCGCGAATTGCGACAGCAATCGCAATTGCCGCCGCCCGACAGTCTCGAATTGAAAAATGGAAGCCTGACCCTGGAGTTGCCAGTCAATGGCCTGGCGGTACTGCAGGTAAGTGAGGCGGCGGGCCGCTAAGTAGCCTTGATGGATCGACTGAAGCTCGCCAAATTACTAGGCCTGCAAACGAAGCTCACCGCACTCATCATTGCGACCCAATCGCCACGTGTTCGAGGATCGCATTCTGCACATGCTTGATCCTGTTCTGCGAACGGGGAACCATCAGTTTTTGCCGGTCTTTGTGCGTCACGTACGTTCCCACACCGAACCCTATTACTGATCCTGAAAAGACATCTGCCGGAAAGTGCACTCCGCCGGTCACACGGGTGGTGCTTAC
Organism: uncultured Acidobacteriaceae bacterium; assembly: GCA_963798185.1. GTDB lineage: Bacteria > Acidobacteriota > Terriglobia > Terriglobales > Acidobacteriaceae > Bog-257. Next base: position 68,447 of record CAWCSJ010000015.1, on the reverse strand, counting down.
CGCGGTTGCTGCTCCGTACATCAGCAGGCGCATGGGCCAGTTCGGGTATTCATGCGCCATGACCGAGGCGAGAGTCCATGCGACCGCTGCGTGTCCCGACGGAAAAGACCCACTCTTCCAGTTGCCGGAGAAAAACCTTCCTTCGCCTGCGCCGGTATACGGGCGTTGCCGAGCCAGGACTGCTTTCAGCGCGGCATACAGGATCGCACTGTCAACCGTTGCCTCCGCGCTGCGTATTCCGGTGTCTGTAGCGTGCTCATTGTGGGTCACCAAGCCCGTTACGAAGATACTGCCGGCCACTGCGCCCAACCCGTATGTGCCCGCATCGGAAATGTTGATGCTGGTGTTGTGCCAGCTTGCGGGGACATCGTGAAGCACGCTTTCATCCTTTGCGATCAGGATGCCCGTAGCGCCGACAACCAGCGCATCCCATTTAAGGGCGCTCACCGAAAACGGCGACTTGATGATGTGGAGTTCGTCCTCGCCGATCGTCTTCGCCGCCCTCCCCAACGATGCGCCGAAAGAGTGATCCTTCGCCGTCGAGGGGGCATCGGGTAGGGCCGCATCGTTCGCCGGGGTCCATTCTGTCGTTGCAAAGGCAGGCGAGTTTGCCTGCGATTGCGCCATCGACCATGTCGGGGCCAGTACGGCAATAGCAATCGTCGCAAGCAGAAACGATTTTCGTCGCAGCGTCGGGAAAATCGATCGAAACCCAATCAAAACGTTCATCGGATAGTGCACCTTAGCGTTCCCCTCTTGCGGAATGTTTGGATTCATGGCAACGGCGAAAGTGTGCCAGCCTGACAAATTTGTAATCGAGCGTCCGCTGCGCCTGAAAGCCCTTCTGCTCAGTCACACCGTCAGCTAGGATGCATGACAGTCCGCAAGAGTTCGTCCACACCCCACGATTACAAGCCAGCCCCCGCCAAGACAGCGCATAGACCAGTTGTGCCGTGCCCCAAATACCCCCTAACCGGATTTTCTGCCTTGTGCGCTATGTCCGCCAGCCCTGTGACGTATGCCACAGACTGAGTGTGCGCATCCCCCCAGAATCAAAAGCGGAGGGTACCGTGTTTGAGATCGTAGAAACGCGCCCGTTGGCGCGAGGTATCAAGCTCTTCGTGATCAAGGCCCCCCGTATCGCGCGCAAGCAGCGGCCGGGGCAGTTTGTCATTGTGCGGCTGGAGGAGTGTGGCGAGCGCATCCCCCTGACCATCGCCGATGCTGACGCCAAAGCCGGTACGGTGACCATCGTGGTGCAAGCCATCGGCAAGACCACCATGCTGCTCAGCATGCTGGAAGCCGGCGACTTCATCCTTGATGTGGTCGGCCCTCTTGGCAAGCCCTCTGAAATCGAAAAATTTGGGACCACAGTAGTGGTCAGCGGCAGCGTGGGCACGGCCATGGCTTATCCCACGGCGCGAGAGCTCAAGCGCGCCGGGAACAAGGTCATCTCCATCGTCGGAGCGCGCAGCAAAGATCTGCTGGTGCTGGAAGACGAGGTCCGCGCGGTAAGCGACGAAACCTATGTGGTTACCGACGACGGCACAGCCGGGCAAAAAGGCCTGGTCACCGACAAGCTGAAGGAGTTGCTGGCCGGCGGCGACGTGAATTATGTGATGGCGGTCGGTCCGGTGCCAATGATGCGCGCGGTGGCGAAGCTCACTGCACCCCAACAGATCAAGACCATCGTCAGTTTGAATTCGATCATGGTGGACGGGACCGGAATGTGCGGCGGCTGCCGTGTGCTGGTGAACAACAGCAGCCAATTCGCCTGCGTGGATGGCCCCGACTTCGATGCCAGCCAGGTCAACTTTGATGTGCTGACACAGCGCAACAACATGTATCGCGAACAGGAGCGTGCCAGCATCGAGCGCTTGCAGGCCGATCCGGAAGCGCAGTTGAAGCGGCTTCGCGACAGCAATCGAGCGCACGCCTGCGCTCTGGAGACCGTCGAGGTGAGCCATGACTGACAAAGTGCCCAGCAATAATCCGCTGCCCAACAAGGAGCGCATCAAGCTGCCGCGGCAGCGCGTGCCCGAGCAAGATGCGCAGGTCCGCGCCCACAATTTCCTTGAAGTAAACCTGGGCTTCCCGATCGAGCAGGCCCGGCAGGAATCGCTGCGCTGCATTGAATGCCCCAAGCCCGGTTGCGTTGAGAAGTGCCCGGTATCGGTGAACGTGCGCGCGGTGATCGATCTCATACTCGCGGGTGATTATCTGGGCGCGGCCTCGAAGGTCCGCGAAGACAACGCGCTGCCCGCCATTACCGGACGCGTCTGTCCGGTCGAAGACCAGTGCGAGTCTGGTTGTGTGCTCGGCAAGAAGGGCGAGCCGGTTGGAATCGCCTATCTGGAGCGCTTCGTGGCCGATTGGGAGCGCGAGACCGGACAGTTCGGATCGCCGGTATCCGCGCCAGCCACCGGCAAAAAAGTTGGCCTCATCGGGAGCGGTCCCGCGAGTTTGGCGTGCGCTGGTGACCTCATCCAGATGGGACATCAGGTGCATGTGTTTGAAGCGCTGCACGAACTTGGCGGCGTGCTGGTGTATGGCATCCCAGAGTTTCGGCTGCCGAAAGATATCGTTCGCCACGAGATTGAAGTCCTGCGCCGCCGCGGCGTCTTCTTCGAAACCAACGTCGTGGTGGGCAAGACGGTGACGATTGACGAACTGATGCAAGAGGAAGGCTTCGACGCCATATTCGTCGCCACTGGCGCCGGCCTGCCGCGCTTCCTGAATGTTCCGGGTGAGCACTTCAACGGTGTCTATTCGGCCAACGAATTTCTTACTCGCGTAAACCTGATGCGGGCTTATCTTTTTCCCGAATACGACGAGCCGCTTTATCCGTGCAAAGACCGCGACGTGATCGTGGTCGGCGGCGGAAATACGGCGATGGACTCGGTGCGCAGCGCATTGCGCCTAGGAGCCAAGAGCGCCAGCATTTTCTACCGCCGCACTCTGGTGGAGATGCCCGCCCGCGTCGAAGAAGTGCATCACGCCAAGGACGAGGGCGTTCACTTCGAGATGCTGGTGAATCCTGTGGAGTTTATCGGCGACGAGAAGGGTAATCTCACGGCGGTGAAGTGCATCCGTCAGGAACTGGGCGAGCCCGACGATTCCGGACGCCGCAGCCCGGTGCCAATTAAGGGCTCGGAGTTCATTACGCCGGTCTCAGTCGCGATCATTGCGGCCGGCACTTCGGCGAACCCGCTGATTCAGTCAACCACTCCGGGACTCGCGGTGACCAAGCGTGGATACATCTCGGCGAATGACGACCTCGCGACGTCGAAGCCTGGCGTATTCGCCGGCGGCGACATCGTGACCGGCGGTGCAACCGTGATCCTCGCCATGGGCGCAGGACGCAAGGCGGCAAGGTCGATCAACAACTATTTGATGGGAACGCCGGAGGTAGAAGCGGTTCAGGAAGCGGTACAGATTTAGCGGTTCTGGGGGAAGGGGTACGCCTTCAGGCGTGCCGTAAGACAGCCATGGAATGCGGCTTTAGCCGCTGCGCGCAAACACCTCAGGGCCTAAAGGCCGATTCATTTGGGCGTTTTCGGCACGGCTGAAGCCGTGCCCTTTCAAAGACCGAACACAAGAGCATCGGAATTGTGTTTGTGTTTTGATTTTACAAACACAGTGCGCGAGAACTCTCCCTTTCTTTCATCGCCCTGCCCGGACCGCCTTCGCAAGCCCCGCCAGCAATTCCAGTGTCTCGTCCCATCCCATGCATGCATCGGTGATGCTTTGCCCATAGACCAGCGGTTTCCCTGGCACCATCTTTTGCGCTCCTGCGATCAGATTGCTCTCCAGCATGATGCCCATGATGTTCCGGTTGCCCTCGGCAATCTGCCCTGCGACTTCTCGGCAAACCGCCGGCTGGCGCGTGTGGTCTTTATTGCTGTTGGCATGGCTGCAATCAATCATGACGCGCGGCGGCAGCCCGGCTTCCTGTAGCTCTCTGCACACTCGGGCGACCGCGGAGGCGGTGTAGTTCACCGTCGCTCTTCCACCGCGCAGAATCACATGGCAGTCAGGATTCCCGGTAGTCACGAAGATGGCCGATTGCCCATGTTTGGTGTGTCCCAGAAACGTGTGCGGATGAGCCGCCGATAAAACTGCCTCGATGGCAATCTGCACGTCTCCCGAGGTCGCGTTCTTGAAGCCCACCGGGCACGAGAGGCCCGAAACCAGTTGCCGATGCACCTGGCTCTCAGTGGTACGCGCGCCTATCGCTCCCCAACTGACCAGGCCCGCCAAATATTGAGGCGTGATCATGTCGAGGAACTCCGTTCCGGCGGGCACTCCCATCTCGGCCAGATCGAGCAGCAGACGCCTCGCGAGCCGGAGGCCGTCGTTGATCTTGTAGGACTGATCGAGGTGGGGATCGTTGATCAATCCCTTCCAGCCGACGGTGGTGCGGGGCTTCTCGAAATAGACGCGCATCACGATGCGTAGTTCTTTCGAGAACTCTGCAATGGCGCCCTTTAGCAGGCCCGCGTACTCACGCGCCGCGTCCGTGTCGTGAATCGAACACGGCCCGCAGACCACCAGCAGACGGCGATCGCTGCCGCCGAGGATCTCGCAAATCTCGTGGCGAGCGTCGTGGACGGTCGCCGATGCGGTCTCGGTGGTGGGCATCTCCTCCTCCAGAAAAACTGGAGGAAGCACGACCTTGGTCCACTTTATGCGCAGGTCATCGATGGGATGGAACATGAAGATCTATTGTAGGGCTGATGAATGAATCTTCACCACGGAGACACGGACCGCACGGAGTCAATCGGGACCCTCCAAGTGTTCCTTCGACTCTGTAGCGTTCTGGTCAGAGAGCCACGGTAGACGTGGATCAGGCAAGTTTCTTTTCAGCGTCACAAATGAGAAAGATAAAGAATTTTCTCCGTGCCCTCCGTGGTGAGTCTCACGCCTCACACCCACAGCGCGGCCGAACCGCCAACCCATTCCAGGTTGCGATTGTGGTCCACGCCCATCATCATGCCGCGGCCCATGCGCACCAGCGGCAGCACCGGCGTAAGCTCGCCGCCCTCGGGCCACACAAACATCATGCGGATTTCCATTTGCGTCGGTCCGTGCGGAGTTTGAATCACGGGCTCGAACTGCATTCGCTCCTGCAAAATATAGTTGTGCCGCTGCTCTTTGGGGATGGCGTCGATGTCCGCCTGCGTCGGTGAGAACTTGATGCCAACTCCGGCGAACGAATAGAGCGGCTTAAGCAGGTAATTCTCGTTGTCGTTCGGCAGCTCGCCGATTTGGTCGAGGAACCACGTCTTCGGCACGCATGGATGTTTCAGATGCGGGATGGAAAACTTGCTGACCCGAAAATACCAGTTTGGATGGCCCGCCCACTCCACGTCCAGTTCATCCCGCAGATCGAAAGGCAGAGTCACCGCTTTGCGTTCGAGCTCGTCCACAATGCAGCGGTTGTAGATGCGCCGGACTTCAATCTCGCGCCCGTCCTTCGCATAGAAGAGCTTGCTGCCGCGCTTCTTCAGCGACAGGATATCAACGATCGCAATGCCGAGTTCCCGCTGCGCCACCAGAAAGTCGGGCAGCGTCTTCTGATGCTGCGGATCGATTTCCATCAGGATGACATTTTCCGGATCGTGACCGGCCACGATGAGCTCGCGCAGCAGCTTCCAATAGGCTTCGCCCTCGTAACCACTGAGATAGATGCCCAGACGTGCCGGCAGATGATAGGTCTCAATGTACTGATGGGCCGATACCGCCTGGTATCCGTAGAGGGAAGGGAAGGCCTGCAGCTCAACGAGTTTCGGCTCCAACTCTCCCGCCGCATTGCGCACCACGCCAAAATCCACCTGCACAAACATCGGGCGCGGCGATTCACGGGGCACGTTGTATTGCGGAGGAACAGCGGCGTCCGACGCGCGGCGATACGCTGGATTGTCCACCAGTTGAAAGACCAGTTCGCGGCCGTATTGCGCCATTTGGTCGAGCAATGCCTTGGGCACGAAGCACGGCGTCTCCGACACGCGAAAGCCAATGTGCGTGCCGGTCGCCTGGTCTAATTGCTGAAGAAATTGCTGGTACTCTTCGAGACTGAAGTTGCGGTTGAACTCCTCGCGCAGTTCTGGGATCATCCTCAGGCCTCGATCAGGAAGCGGCCCTTCTCCATGATTTGCCGGCCGTCAACCCAGATATCGAAGTGTGTGCCCACCACATCAATGTGTGTGCTGGAATACCAGTCCGCGCCGGTGTGCGCGCCGTAAGGGTTTCCGAAGGCGATGTGCACGCCGGGAAATTTCTCGTCTTGCAGAATCTGCCCGATGACGTGCTTAAGTTCCAGGTTGGTTCCGATGGCGAACTCGCCGACGAGGTGGCTATTCTCGTCGGTGTGCGTGTACGCCCAGAAGTCCTCTTCCAGAACTTTATTGTCGCTGAAAATCTCGGTGATGCGATTGTTGCTCATGCGGATGGTCAGCGGCTGGCGCGCCAGATCAGGATATTTCTCGCACAGGTAGTCGCCCACCACGCCATCCACAACGTACGTCCCGTTCACTTCTCCGGGAGTGGTGAAGACCTCGCCGCCGGGCAGATTTCCCCACTTATCAGGGCTGATGATGCCGCTGGTCTTGACCCAACGATAGTTGGGATTCAACCTAGCCGTGAAATCGCTGCCCGCGGGATTTTTGGCACGGATTTCCCTGGCGTGGCCAACGATCTCCATGACTTTCTTGCTCAGTGCATCCACGCGGTTGAAGTCGGCGCGCATACCTTCCAGCATGATTTGGCGGTTGATGTTGACCATATGCGCGTGCCGCATCCGGCGCCGGTTCACGATGTCGGTCATCTGCATCCGCGACTTCAACTCGTTGCGCTGCGCGCGGACCGCGAAAATGCTGACCTGGCTGGTCTCCATGTCAATTGCGATTTCCCCAGGCAGGTCCTCGAGCGGGCGCGGCGCCAGGTCTTCCAGCACGAACGCCTTGAAGGGCGAGCCGACTTGCAGCAGTTCCTGCGCTATGCTGGCCGCGATGTCGCGGCAGGCGTTGTCGGTGATGACCGTGACCTTTTCCCAAGGCTGAATGCGCAGGCAGGTATTCACCGCGTTGCGAGCGCCGGGAGTAAGTTCGGCATCGAATGTGGTCTTGGTGAGATCGGTCAGAAGTGGCTGAATCAAATCAATCCTTTCTTTGTCTTGAACGCGTCTTCGTCTTGAAGGGCGCGGCTTCAGCCGCGCCGTAAATGTTGATTCTGAATTGTCATCACGAACGGCATTCAGGCCGTGAGCGATCTGCTGTTTCGTCCGAACAATTGTTCCAGTGCTGACAAAAGCAGATTCCTCGCTGCGCTCGTAATGACAAAAATAAAAAGTCCAACGGCGCGCCTAACAGGTACGCCCCTTCAATCCGAACCTACCGCCGCGCCGCGCTTTTATCGAAGACTCCGACTCGGGTCTCGGCGACGATGTAATCCACGACCTTCTTCAAATCGCCGGTTTCTTCGAAAACTTTCAACTGCCGGTCGGCGCCGGTCCCCATCTCCAGCATCTTGTGAATGTAGCTGATCTCGTCCCGCGATCCCAGTTCATCCACCACCGGGTCAATCAGCTCGAGATATTCCAGCATCAGCTCGCGGACGGGGACCTCTTCCTCTTTGCCGAAATCAATCAGCTTGCCCTGGATTCCGTACCGCGACGCGCGGAACTTGTTCTCCATGATGAGCGCGCGACCGTAAATGCGGTAGCTCTTATTGGATGCATGTAGCTGGTATAGCATGGCCATCGTCGCCTGAATCAGCGCCGCGATGGCCAGAGTTTCGTCAAGCCGCATGGGAATGTCGCACACCCGCACTTCCAGCGTGTCGAAGAACGGATGCGGGCGGATGTCCCACCAGATTTTCTTGCCGTTATCAATGCAGTGGGTCTTGACCAGCAGGTCAACGAAGGTTTCGTATTCCGCCCAGTTGGCGAAAACATCGGGGATGTTGGTGCGCGGGAAGCGTTCGAAAACCTTGCAGCGATACGATTTAAATCCGGTGTTCATGCCCATCCAGAACGGCGAGTTCGACGACAGCGCCAGAATGTGCGGCAGAAAATAGCGCATGGAATTCATGATGTGGATGGCCGTGTTGCGGTCCTCGATGCCGATGTGCACGTGCAATCCGAACACCAGATTGGCGCGCGCGATGAGCTGCATGTCTTCCACAACCTGGTGATAGCGCTCGTCAGGATAGATCTCCTGCAGCTTCCAGTCGGAAAACGGATGGGTGCTGGCCGCGGCCAGCAACATGCCATGCTCACTGGCCAGCGTTATCATCTCGCGGCGAAGGGCCAGGATGTTCTCGCGGGCTTCCTTAATGTTCTTGCAGACACGGGTGCCCACCTCGATGACCGACTGGTGCATCTCCGGCTTGACCGCCTCGTGCAGTGCCAGCTTGGCTTTGGGAAGAATCTCAGACGCGATATGCGAGCGCAGATCGCGCGTCTCCGGATCGATCGTCTGGTATTCCTCTTCAATGCCGATGCTGAGGCTTGGGCGCTCCATCTGCTTATCCTCTTCCCACTCGCTTGGCTGCCTGCTTGGATGCGGACGGCGCTTTCGCTGCTTTCTGCTTCGCTTTGGAATCTGCCTCGGCGTTGTAGCCGTTCAGAAACGCACTCCAGCGATACTCCGGCGTCAGGCCGGTGTGTTCCCTGGCTTTCCGAACGGCCAGGTCCGCCACGGCGTTCACGATCCAGTCAAAATTTTCCTGGCCGACCGAGTTTACATCAGCGTCGGGAGCGGGATTCATGAAGTCGATGGCGTACGGTACGCCGTCTTCACAGGCGAATTCAACCGTGTTCAGGTCGTAGCCCAGAGCGCGGCACAGCGTCAGGCAATCGCGCTCCACGCGCTCCAGCAGCTTCGCGTCAGTGGCGGGCGGGTTCTTCACGTAGCGCTCGTGGAACGGCGCCGACGGATCGTAGTGCATGATGTGCACTTTCTCCTGGCCGACCACGTAGCAGCGGAAGTACTCTTTGAAATTCACGCCGTGCTGCAGCGTCATGCACAGATCGCGGCTCTGATCGTAGGCGTTGAAGAACTCCTCGGGCGAGTTCACCTTGTACACATCTTTCCAGCCGCCGCCATCGAACGGCTTCAGGAACGCGGGAAATCCGACGTAGCTGAAGATGCTGTCCCACGGTATGGGATATTGCAGGTTCCGCATGGAGCGCTCGGTGGTGCCCGGGGGATGCATCTTGTGCGGCAGCAGCACGGTCTGCGGAATCGCGACCCCCAGCTTGCTTCCCAGCGCGAAGTTGAAAAACTTGTCGTCGGCGCTCCACCAGAATGGATTGTTGATAACGATCGCGCCGGAGAGCGCCGCGTTCTTTAGATAGCCGCGATAGAAGGGGATGTCGTGCGAGATGCGGTCCACGATGACGTGGTACGGCGATGGCTCCGCCATACGGACTTCGCCGACCGTAGCCAGTTCCGCCTGGATGTCAGGCCCACCCATGGAGTTGATCTTGTCCACCAACGCGGGCGGAAACGTGGTCTCCATGCCAAAAATGACTCCGACTTTCTTCACGGCTGCTCCTTCGCCAGCGACACGAATCGCTTTTACTTCACTCGCGTTTGTATGAGGGAAATCCCAGGAAAACAGCGCTCGTGCGCGTTACGACTGTTGGATTATTGTAGGCGAAAGCGGCAGGAATTTGTAGAGGGATCTCGGGACGTTGCCAAGGTTCGGTTGGTCACAACTTCCAGAACCAGGTCTCATCATACCCGTCAGTAATTTCTACTCGTTTGAATCCAACACTTCTCGCATTGCGGAAGAAATCTCCCTGATTGGAAAGCTGATGGGCGAGAGCTTTGCTCACAAGAATCCATTTTATGTGCAGGGTCGTGTGATCATTGCCAATGGCTCTGACGTCCACGTTGTAGCCCTCGTCCAAGAGGTTGTCTTCGAGTGTCTTTGCCATACCGTCCCGCAACGTGCGGTTGAGTGAAGCTTCTTCAGCAGTATGTTTCTTGGCTTCTGCAGCTTGAATCCGCGCATTTTCTTCATCGCGCCTCTTCTGTGCAGCTTCGAACTGCTGTCGCAGCAGCTGCGCCTTAGCGAACTCGGACGATGAGGGCTTAATTGCGTTCAGATGTTCCAGTGCCTCATCTATTGACGACTGGGGCGCGTCGAAAACCTGCTTCCCGGCGCGCTCGACGGTTAAGAGTGCGCGAGCTTTGTCCAAGTGCTCCTTTGGGCTAAGTTGGGCAAAAGCGAGATCCTGCGACCGCTTCTGCTCAGCCTCCGTGACGGCCTGCTTGGCCTCCTGTTGCTTAGTTTGCTCCTCTGCTTTTTCCTGCGATTTGCCCTCTTGCCATCCCTCTAGTCCATTCGCGGCCAGCACAATCAGGAGTCCGGCTGTCACGCCAACCAGTTTGAGTCTTAGCTTGATCCCACGCCGACGGCCTCTTTTGAGAACACTAACTCCGGCCTCAGGGCGAAAGACGACTACACTAGCGAGGTTGCGCGTGAGGGTTACCGGATTATCAGCGGGCAAATAGAACAAGGGCACGTAAAGGGCGGCGAGCAGTGTTGCTGGGCAATTACCTGCCTTCCGGGCATATTTCTTGCCGGCCGAACGCCTGGAACGATTGTTGTGACCTATGGGCGAGAATCCTTTTCCGAGCAGACCCAGAACATACCAAAGGTACGATGCCTGCTCTGCAATGCGCAGATTCTTGCCGACGCCAAGTTTTGCGATTACTGCGGGGCTAATCTAACGGTCAACCGACCTCTCCCTGAGGGGATGAAGACCTGTCCGCAATGCGCAGAGCACATTCAGGCGGCGGCAAAGAAATGTCGGTACTGCGATGCGGTGCTGGAAGGAACGGCAAGCACAGAACAGGAAAACAAGAATCCCTAACCTGGCCGGACAGAAGCACGCTCAGGCGTTAGTTATGGTCGCAGCTTACGCCCCGACCAGCTTTTCCAGCACGGCTTTATTGCGGACGGTGAGGGTGGATCCCTTTAGCACTGCGATCTGGCGCTTGCGGAAGTCGGCCAGTACGCGCGTGACGGTCTCTCGCGAAGTCCCGATAATCTGCGCAATCTCTTCGTGGGTGAGCGCCAGTTTTACTTTGGGCTCGACTTGCTCGGGACTGGCGGAGGTCCACTCCAGCAGCAGGCGCGCCAGGCGTTCAGGCGCCGAATGCGACAGACCCAGGCTGCGAATCTGCTGATAGGCGCTCTGACAATCTTTGCTTAGATGTTGCGCCGCCTTCAGGCAGGCGTCGCCGTGCTTCTGCAGGAACATCAAAAAGTCGTCGCGCTTGACGAAATTCAATTGGCAGGGCTGTCCGGTTTCAGCGGTAATTTCATAGGGTGTTCCGGAGACCGTGGCGTGCATGCCGAGGACTTCTCCCGGCTGCGAAATTTTCAGAATCAGCGTCTTGCCTTCGGCGGAGGTGGTGGACAGCTTCACCCGGCCTTTGCACAGCATGTAGATTCCGCGCGGCGCCTGGCCTTCGACAAACAGTACAGCTCCCGCCGGATAGGAGGCGGTGTACTTCATTTTGTCGAACGCTTCCAAGGAAGCTTTGGGAAGAGAACAGAAGAAGCTGTCGTTACGCAGCTTGCAGATGAGGCAATTCTCTACCAGCTCAAAGCCGTAAGGTGACCCCACGCTTGTCCTCCGGGTGATACTCGTATAGTAGCACTTAAGGCAATCCCAAGATACCATCCGATTCTGCGGGTAAACCGGAGACCCGGTGACCAACGTCACATCCACCGGTATCCGGAATCACAGACCTATGGGCCTCCCGCGAAGGAAAATTCCGCCCACAACGGCTCAAAAAAGGCGGGAGGCGAAGGTCTTATACCTTCACCCTGTCGGGACTGGCCGGCGAACTCACGTTCACGGGTCGGAAGGCCGGAATTCTAGTTCCGGTCGGCGAACTTGCACTGTAAGGGTGAGGATCTTGACCACTCTCCTCTACCCCAAGTCGCCTCCCGCCGACGGTTTTATGACTCGGCCTGATAATGCCCAGATCAGGCAGGGGTGGTACGCAGCACACAGGTTCTGAGGAGGTTGCGTTGGTGATGGCTGATAACCCCGGGATAGCCGGGCATACCTCACAATTCCCTGTAAATCGTAGCAATTTCGTTTGCGAAACAGCAGACCGCAAGAGTAACTTTTCTGGCACGGTAGGAAGGGAGAAATCGAAATGGCTTTAGCAACAGCAGCAATAGACACCAACTCGGTTGAGATCGGCAGCACCCAGTTGAACCGTTGGTGGCGCGTCGTGGGCGGCATGTCCATGAATCTCGCACTGGGTACCCTATACGCGTGGAGCGTGTTCGTAGCGCCCCTGGAGAAGGAGTTTCATTGGAAGCGCGCCGACACCTCCACCATCTTCACCATTGCCGTCGCGGTCTTCGCTTTGACGTTTATTGTCGCCGGACGGCTTCAGGACAAGTACGGGCCTTTCTGGATTTCGCTTACCGGCGGTGTTCTGGTGAGCTTGGGCTTCTTTCTCTGCGCTTATACCACCAACCTTAATTACCTGTTTATCTGCTTCGGCGTGATTGGCGGCTTGGGCAATGGTTTCGGTTATTCCACGCCGATTCCGGTCATGTCCAAGTGGTTTCCCGACAAGCGCGGTCTCGCGGTGGGACTGGCAGTCGGCGGGTATGGAGCCGGATCGGCCATTTTCGGCCCTTTGTCCGCCAGCTACCTGATTCCAAATTTCGGCTGGCGCACCACCTTCCAAGTCCTGGGCGCAATCTTCCTGGTCATGACCGTGATCGGGGCTTTCCTGCTGAAAAATCCTCCTCCGGGCTACAAGCCCGAAGGCTGGACACCGCAGCCGAGTTCGAAGGCGGCGGCGACTACCTATGACTTTTCTCCGAGCGAAACGCTGCGCACCCCAACCTTCTACTTTATGTGGATTGCCTATGCCCTGGGTTGCACGGCTGGTCTGATGGTGATCAGCCAATTGGTGCCTTTCGCCAAGAGCGTTGGTATCCCCAGCACGATGCTGGCTTCCCTCGGTCTGGTAGTGGGCGCGGTCGGCAATGCTTCCGGACGTATTCTCTCCGGCTGGATGTCGGACCACCTGGGCCGCATCAACGTTTTGCGCTTGATGATCGGCGTCTCCATGGTGGCTATGCCCATTCTTTATGCCGTAGGCGGCAACGTCGCCGGCCTTTTCATCATGCTATTCATCGTGTACTGGTGTTATGGCACGCAGTTGTCGGTAAACGGTGCTGCCGCTGCCGATTTCTGGGGCACGAAGAATGCCGGAATCAACTACGGGATGTTATTTACCGCATGGGGCGTCGCCGGCCTTCTGGGTGGCCGCATTGGCGGCAAGCTGTTCGATAAGTACCACAACTATCAGTACGCGTTCTACACCGCCGCCGTGCTGGCGTTGGTGGCGCTGATCGCCGAGTGTCTGGCGAAGCGTCCCAAGCATGCGTGAGATCGTGGCCGGGCTGCCGAAACAGTCCGGCCAAATTCTTAACTGACATTGACCGGCCCTTACACCGCCGCGAGTGGTTGAAAGAGAGTCTCTTTTTATGGCTACTGCAACAGAAGCACCGGACTTGGACGTAACCAAGGCAGTGGTGGACGAGCCCACCGCTCATGTCGCCACCCATGGACTGATCAGTCCCGTGGTGCAAAAGTGGATCGACGAAGGCCAACAGGATCCCGACGCCTTTTGGGGACGTGCCGCCAACAATCTGCCATGGTTCCGCAGGTGGGACAAGGTGTTGGAATGGACGCCGCCCACCTTCAAGTGGTTTGTCGGCGCCCAGACGAACCTGGCGTACAACGCGCTGGATCACCACGTGAAGCGCGGCTGGGGTGGACATGCAGCCCTCATCTACCTCAACGAACGTGGTGAGCGCCGAACTTATACTTACGCACATTTATTGCATGAAGTGGAACGGGTAGCCGCGGCCCTACGCGGCATGGGCATCAACAAGGGCGATCGTCTGACCGTTTACATGCCCACCAGTCCAGAGGCCATCATCCTGATGCTGGCGACGGTGCGCATCGGCGCTATCCACTCCGTGGTATTTGCCGGCTTTGGCGCTAAAGCGCTGGGCGATCGCGTCCAGGCCAGCGGCTCGAAATTAGTGTTTACCGCCGACGTGACCTATCGCAAGGGCAAAGACACCAAGCTCAAAGAAATCGTTGACGATGCCCTTGAAAACAACGGTGACAAGGTTGAGCACGTTATCGTTCTGAAGCGCACGGCCGGAGAAACTCCCATGCGCGCCGGACGCGACATTTCGTGGGACCAGTTTCTTACCCACGCCGAAGGCCACAGCGGCGACTATGTCACCATGGAAGCCAATGAGCCGGCATTCATCCTCGCCACCTCCGGTACAACCGCGACCCCGAAGCTGGCGGTCCACACCCATGGCGGCTATCAAGTTCATATCGATGCCATGGGCAAGTGGCTGTTCGGCCTGAAGCCCACCGATGTGTGGTGGTCGACTTCCGACATTGGCTGGATCGTGGGTCACAGCTACATTGTTTATGCGCCCTTGATCGCCGGTGCGACAACTGTAGTTTTTGAAGGCGCCCTGGATTATCCGGCCCCGGAAACCAATTGGAAAATACTGATCGAAGACTATCGGGTCAGCGGAATTTTTACCTCCCCTACGGCCGTGCGGCTGCTGATGCGTTACGGCGACGCCGTCCTGGGCAAGACTGACCATACCTATCTGGAACGGGTATTCTGCGCCGGAGAAGTGCTGAATGCGCCGGCCTGGGAGTGGTTGCAGAAGAAGGTGTTCAAGAACAAAATTCCGGTGATCGATCATATGTGGCAGACCGAGACCAGCGGACCGGTTTTCGGCAATCCTTATGGGCTCGGAATGTTGCCGATCAAGCCAGGATCGTCCACGGTTCCCATGCCGGGCATCGATGCCGAAGTCGTGTCGCTTGACGGCACGCCTTGCGGCGTCAATGAAAAAGGCATCATGGTGATCAAGCGGCCCTTCCCCGGATTGACCCCGGAATTGTGGGGCGAAACCGAACGCTATGGCCGCGACTATTGGCAGATTATTCCCGGCGTTTATTACACCGGCGATTCCGCGCAAATCGATCAGGATGGTTACGTCTGGTTTGCCGGTCGCGCCGATGAGATCATCAAGATTGCCGGCCATCGGATTGGCACCATCGAGGTTGAGACCGCGTTGTTAGGCCATCCCGCAGTCGCTGAATCCGGCGTCATCGGCCGGCCCGACGAACTGCGCGGGGAAGTGATCTCGGCTTTCGTCGTGCTCAAACAGGGTTTGGCCCCGTCGCAGGAACTCAAGCAGAAACTGCTCGACCAGGTGCGCCGTGAGCTGGGACCGGTGGCCGTCATCGGCGAACTTAACTTCGTCGATATGCTACCCAAGACGCGCAGCGGTAAAATCATGCGGCGCGTGCTGAAGGCGGTCACGCAGGAGAAGAATCCCGGCGACATCACTACCATCGAGGACGAAGGCTCGGTGGAAGAAGCCCGGCACGCGTGGCACCAGATGAGGGCGGCTCTCGACAAGCAGCCGTTGCCTGCTGAGCCGGTTAAAGCCAAGTGAGCGAATCAGCAGCGTTCGGCCCGCCAACGGCGGGCCCCGTAAGGCTCTCCTGTAAGAGTGCAAGACCGGGTGTTGCAGTAACGTACGGATTGTTCCATCATGGGGGCCTAAACAGAGTGCGAGCGCGTGCCCTGTGAGCCCAGGAAATACTAGCCAGAAATGCCGGGGTTGGATTACAAAGTCAAAAATCTTCAAGGAGTGAATTGATATGGCTCGAACTCTTCCAAAGCAGAATGCGGTGATTGAAACCAGCGAAGCTCAGATCGCAGTCCATTGGCGGGAGGAAGAATATTACTATCCTTCCGCAAAATTTGTCGGCCAGGCAAATCTGTCTGACCCCGACATCAACGAACGCTTCAGCGAGAAAAATTTTCCCGAATGCTTCCGCGAGTACGCCGATCTACTCAGCTGGGACAAGTACTGGGACACCACGCTCGACACCAATGATCCGCCATTCTGGAAGTGGTTCGTGGGCGGCAAAATCAACGCCTCGTACAACTGCATTGACCGCCATCTGGACAAGTACAAGAACAAGGCGGCGCTTATCTTCGTTCCGGAACCGGAATCCGAGGCGCCCGTCTCCGTTACCTACCGCGAACTCTATGTGAGAGTGAATGAATTTGCGGCGCTGCTGCGCGATTTCTGCGGTCTGAAGGCCGGCGACCGCGTCACCATTCATATGCCGATGATCCCCGAGTTGCCGGTGACCATGCTGGCCTGCGCCCGCCTGGGCGTCATTCACTCGGTGGTGTTTGGCGGCTTCAGCGGCGAGGCTTGCGGCATGCGCGTAGCTGATTCCGGCAGCCAGGTCCTGATCACCATGGATGGCTACTATCGCAATGGCAAGCTGCTCGACCACAAAGCCGGCGCCGATATAGCCGTCAACATTGCCAAGAAGGAAGGCCAGGACGTAGGCAAAGTGCTGGTCTGGAGACGTCATCCCGGTCAGAATGCCTCCGCTACACCGTTTGTGGAAGGCCGCGATTTCTGGGTGGACGAAATCCTTCCCCGATACTCAGGCGAAATCGTGGCTCCGGTTCCGATGGACTCTGAGGCGCCATTGTTCCTCATGTACACCAGCGGCAGCACCGGCAAGCCCAAAGGCTGTCAGCACCGCACCGGCGGCTACATGGCTTATGTCACCGGCTGCTCGAAATACATCCAGGACATCCATCCCGAAGATGTGTACTGGTGCATGGCCGACATCGGCTGGATCACCGGTCACTCCTTCATTGTCTATGGACCTTTGGCGCTGGCCGCCACCAGCGTCATCTACGAAGGCGTTCCTACCTATCCCGATGCCGGCAGAGTATGGAGAATTGCCGAGCGCCTGGACGTGAACATCTTCCACACTTCACCGACGGCGATTCGCATGTTGCGCAAGTCGGGCCACGATGAACCCACCAAATACAAATACCATTTCAAGCACATGACCACGGTGGGAGAGCCCATCGAGCCCGAGGTCTGGCGGTGGTATTACGAGACCGTGGGCAAGGGTGAGGCAGTCATTGTCGACACCTGGTGGCAAACCGAAAACGGCGGGTTCCTCTGCACCACCAAGCCGGCGCTGGATCCCATGAAGCCGGGGAGCGCAGGCCCAGGTATGCCAGGCATCTTCCCCATGATTCTCGACGAAATGGGTGAGGAAGTGCATGCCGGTTCGGGGAAGGCAGGCAACATTTGCATTCGCAATCCCTGGCCTGGAATCATGCAGACGATCTGGGGTGATCGCGAGCGCTTCGTCGCTCAGTATTACGCCAAATACTGCAAGGACATCAACAGCAAGCGCTGGCAGGACTGGCCCTATTTTGCGGCGGACGGCGCCGTGCTGGCCGTGGATGGATATTTCCGCATACTGGGACGCGTGGATGACGTTATCAACGTCGCAGGCCACCGCCTGGGCACTAAGGAAATCGAGTCTGCGTGCCTGACGATTCCCGAAGTGGCCGAAGCGGCGGTGGTGCCGGTGGTGGACGAGATCAAAGGCCGCGTGCCCGAGGTCTATATCGTCCTCCAACCCGATGTACAGGCGACCCCGGAAATTATTGAGAAGGTCAATCATGTCATCGAAACCATGATCGGCAAGATTGCCCGCCCGCGCCGGATCCTGGTCGTTCCCGATATGCCGAAGACACGCTCCGGCAAACTCATGCGGCGCGTTCTGGCGGCGCTCTCCAACAACATGAACACCGGCGATATCACCACCTTGGCCAATCCTGACGTGGTGGAATCGGTCCGCATACTGGTCCAGGGCAAAGAGGCGGTCGTACTGCAAGATGGACCCGAAGACCTGAAATCGTTCGGAGCCAACGAGTAGGCTGACTCCGGAACTTTGCAGCCGAATAACCAGGCGGGGCGCACCATGCGCCCCGCTTTTCTGCGCGTGAAGGGTCTCAAGACTACTCGGCAATGCCGCTTTCGCGTTGACAAGTGACAAGTATCACTTTACAGTGACTTCCGTCAAAACCACATGCCCATGAAAACGCCTGTGCATCCTGGCCTCATTGTCCGGCACGATTGCCTTGAGCCGTTAGGCCTCTCTGTGACCGAAGCTGCCAACGCCCTGGGGGTAAGCCGCCAGGCGCTTAACAATGTGTTAAACGGCAAAGCCGGGATCAGTCCGGAGATGGCGATTCGGCTAACCAAGGCTTTTGGCAGCACGCCCGAGACTTGGTTGCACATGCAACTGGCCTACGATCTGGCCGCTGCCCGAAAGCACGAAAGCAAGATCAAAGTGCTGCGGCGCTTTGTCGCCTAGGCGGCGCTGCTCCCTCACGCTTCCGCTGGCGGCGTTTCGGGCTCGCGGAGTGGCGGCAAGTCCGGCTCCGGCAGCGCAGGAGTTTCCGCCGGTTCAATCACCTCTTCCCCCGGCGGTTGGTAAATCGCCAAATCAGCCGGGACCACATCTGCGTACCGCCGGTACCATTCGGTCACGCTGGCCAGCTGCCACAGCCGCACTGCCAACTGCGACAGAAGGATGCATTCCAAAAGGATGAAGATCGCCGGCGTCGCCGTGGGCGGCAGCTTCGTCCAAATCAGAAACCCGACCAGCAGCGTGATCGCCGCCACCAGGCTGATGCGGACGTACATCCACAGCAGAGTGCCCAGGTGGCGGAAGGTGATGTCGAGCGCCTTCCACATGGCGTCCCACGCGCCGCGATCATTCTCCGCCACCATTCGAACTTTCGCGACGTCAAACCACATTCGGACAAACAGGGCCAGTATGGCCAATACGATGACGCCCGCCGCCAGAATCAGTACTCCAACCTGATCTGCCACGGCCTTGTTTCCGAGCGATTCCGACCAGATCCTGACCTGGGGATAAGCAAATGCAAGGAATGTGAAGGGAACCAGCATGAACAGGGTCAGCCGCACGAAACGCCAGAAGAACGCGCCCGAGGCGGCAAAGAAATCGCCGGTGTCGAGTTTGCGGTCCTGGCGAAAGGCTTCCAGTATGCCTCCGCTGACCAACAGCACGAACCCGGCGAACACGATGGCGCAGCCATACGCCGCGAATCGCGATTGCAGAAAGTTTGTGCCGGGCAGCCTTAGCAGTTCGTAGAGCATGCCCAGGTCGAAGCCCTTGAGCAGTTGATTTCCCGCCAGACTATATCCCAGTGCGCCGTTTAGCGTTTCCCGTGCGCTCCACGTGCCCAGCCCGCCAAGCACAACGTTCACCGCGAACAGCCACCACAAGACATTTTGGCGCCGCCATAGCAGACCGGCGCCGGCCGATAGCAGTCTTTTATGTTGCCCGGCGGAGGATCTCATACCAGGCAGCTCAGCATCTGCCCGAGCAACTGCGTTAGCAACATCCAATAGCCCGCGAGTTTTTCTGGGGCGCCCCGTTGACGGCTGGTGGTGTGACTGTTGTTGAGATAGTTGTTATCCAGCGGGACTCTGTGGTCGGGATCGATCTCCACCGAAACCACCTGCGCTTTCTTGTGGTACACGTAGCGCACCCAGCGATCTTTGCCATCCCATCGTTCGCGCGTGCTCTCTCCATTGTCGAACTTCACTTCGGCCTCAACCGGAAAGATGAAGTCCCCCTTGCGATGCAGGATCACCTGCGTCTCGTAAGTCGTCTCGCCCTTCTTGTCGGCCGCACCCGGCTCATACCAATCCACCGGATCAGAGGTTGCTCGCACCACCTCGTAGTCCATGACCTCGGTCCCATAGACCGCCTGATTCCAATACCAGCTCAGGTCCTGGCCGGTAACTTCGTTGACTGTGCGCATGAAATCTTCCTGCGTCGGATGAGTGAAGCGGTATTTCAGAAAGTACACGTGCATGGCGTTACGCAATCCCTGCTCGCCGACGATGGCCTCCAGGGTGGTAAGCATGGCCACCGACTTGCCGTAGCTCACAGCGCCGTACGAACCCATGCTCACGTCGGTATAGCTGGCGCGCGCCAGCGAGTCAAAGTCGGGATGGCTCAGGTAAAAGCCTCGATATTCTTCGCCGTCGCTTTCCTGAACCCCGAACAGGTTCAGCAAACTGGTGTTGCGGCCGAACAGGCTGTCCATCACCTTCACTTCGGAGTAGCTGTTGATGCCTTCATCGAGCCAGGCATTCTCAAACTCATTCGTAGCCACCATGCCGTACCAGTATTGATGGCCGAACTCATGCGCGGTCACCGTCTCCGGCTCGCTCAGGTCTCCCTTGGGGACATACCAGCTGGTACCGCCGGTGATGAATGTGGGGTACTCCATACCTCCGGCCTCGCCCGCGCCGTGCGGCGGGTCAACCACCGTGAGTTGCGCGTAGGGGTACGGCCCGTACCATTGATCGAATTTTTCCATCGAGCCCCGCGTGATATTCAGGTAGCGCTGCCACGAACTCTTGTGGCCTTCATAGGTAAGCAACCGGATTCTTACCGTTCCCACGCTGCCGTCGAAATGGTCTTCCACCACTTTGAAATTAGGATCGGCGGTCCAGGCGAAGTCGTGAACATCCTCGGCGTGAAAGCGCACAGTCTTGGTGCCGTTGCCATTATCGTTATCGCCGGTCTGCACGCCGGTGGCGCCGATGACGTAATTCTTCGGCAGCGTAATGTTCACGTCGTAGGTGCCGAAGTCGGCGAAGAACTCCGTCGGCGCGTGAAACTGATGACAATTCCACGCTCCGTGCCACCACACCCCGACCTTGGGAAACCACTGTCCCGCGAGCAGGAAGGTGCGCTTATAGCCAGTGCGCGCGATCACTTCGGGGAAGGTCGCTTTGAACTTGATCTTGAACTGCACATCCTGTCCGGGTGCGACCGGCCGCGGCAGCTTCACCTCAAACACCGTCTTGTCGTCCGCATTACCATCGTCCGGCGAGATGAACTTCATCTGCCTGGTGAGATCGCCCATCCCGGCGACCTCGAACGACGTGACTTCGTTCGAGCCCGTGTCCTCAGGCTCCCAATCCTCCAGGCTGCTGGAACGGAAATTTCCATCCCGATGCGCCTCACGTATCCAGGTTGCCTTCGGTTGGAAGGCATTCAGATACAGGTGAAAAGGGAAGCGGTCGAGCGCTTGGCCGGTCAGGTTGTGATAGGTCAGCGTCTCCGTTGCATCAACCGTGTGTTTGGCGGGATCGTACTTCGCGTCAATCTGGTAGGCGACCACCCGCTGCGACAGCGGTCCCGAGACTTTCGGAGCAAAAGGGCTTTGCGCGATCGCAGGGGCGCAGCAAAACACACCGGCCACGAATATCAACAGCGCTCGGCATCGTTGCATCACATCCCGTGCTTTCCTTAGAACGTGTTTCAAAAATAGTCGCAGGTCATGGGTCAGGGCACGACTTCACAGGCCGCTGAAAAAGTGCGAAATCTGCTCGGGTAGTGCGGGCCTTCAGGCCCGCGTTACAGTGATCTATGAGAACCGGCTTTAGCCGCTAAGGTACCTCGCTTCGAGAAAACCGCTAAACACACCCATATGGGCGATATCGAACCACGTCCCCGGGCCTAAAGGCCGGGATCCCGTCGGCTTATCACGCGGCGCTGAAGCGCCGCACTACCCGAACATCTTTTTTTTTCGCAGCCTCCGAAGCCGATCCCTGTTACAAACCGATTCTTGAAACACGCTTTATTTATTCACCTGTACGGTCGGAATCGGGTCGATCAGTCCCATGGCGACTTCCACCAGTTCTGGATCGACGGGCCGCGTCTTGTGAATGGCATCGATCAGCGGAATGGTCACAATGTCGGTTCCGCGAAGCGCCACCATCACCCCGAATTTGCCGTTGTGGACCTGGTCGATGGCGCCGATGCCGTAGCGCGACGCCAGCACCCGGTCGAACGCGCTGGGTGTGCCTCCGCGCTGGATGTGCCCCAGAACCACGTTGCGCGTCTCCAGCCCGGTGCGGTGCTCCAGTTCCTGGGCCAGCACTTGGCCGATGCCGCCCAACCGCACGTGACCAAACTCATCTTTGCCCATGTCCGTGGCCACTGGCGCATTGCCGGTCTTGGCGAACTTCGCGCCCTCGGCCACCACCACGATGCTGAAGTAGCGGCCTCGCGCGTGGCGCATGCGGATACGCTCGGCCACCTCTTCAATGTCGAACGGACGCTCGGGAATCAGAATCACATCCGCGCCGCCGGCGATCCCGCTGTACATCGCGATCCACCCTGAGTCGCGGCCCATCACCTCCACCACCATCACGCGCTGGTGCGCTTCCGCCGTGGTGTGTACGCGGTCAATCGCTTCCGTCGCCGTGTTCACCGCGGTGTCAAAGCCAAAGCAGAAGTCGGTCCCCATCAGATCGTTGTCAATGGTCTTGGGAACGCCCACCACTTTCAGACCCACCTCGTACATGCGTTGCGCCACGCTCATGGTGTCGTCACCGCCAATCGCGATCAGGGCTTCCACACGGTTGGCCCGCAGCACTTCCATGCAGTGTTGCAATCCCCCCTCGCGCGTGGCCGGGTTGGTCCGCGAAGTGCGCAGGATGGTGCCTCCGCGCGGCAGAATGCCCGCAATCGCTTCCATGTCCAACACCATGGTCTTGTTCTCGTAAACCCCCCGCCATCCTTCCATGAACCCGACAAACTCGTCGTCATAGTGCATGATGCCTTTGCGTACCACGGCCCGTATGACCGCGTTCAGTCCAGGGCAGTCGCCACCGCCGGTCAAAATCCCAATTCTCATGTTCGGCAGTACCCCCTACAGAAATAGTAAAGCCATCGCGGGATTTCTGCATTTGCGGGCCCGCTATATTGGGCGGGGGTTGCGCCATTTTGAAAGAATCTTTCACCACGGAGACACCGAGGACACGGAGAAGCCGCAGCCTGAGGCTAGAAGCATCTCTAGGTGGTTTTGTATCAGGGCACGGCTTCAGCTACCTCTAAAACGTCGAGTTCAGCAGGTGTTTTGAAGGGGCGGACCTTCAGAGCCTGCCCTGAGCGAACTCGAAGGGTGCGTCGTTACAGGCTCGTTATTTTGTCATCACCAGCGGTCCTTGGCCCGCGAGGGATCTTTTCCCCATCCGCATTCCGGGCACAAACAAGAGCAGATTCCTCGCTTCGCTCGTAATGACAAATTGAGAACGACCACCGGGTTTATCACCCCGCTTCTGATATCGTTTTGCCTGGCTGAATCCGCCGCCTCTCCTGCTACACTCGCCACAGGCTGGAAGCTCATGCGCATCCTGGGAATCGATTGCGGCGGCCAATACACCGGCTACGGTGTGGTCGAACAAGACGAGCAGGGCGCGCTGCATCATCTTTGCAGCGGGGCCATCCGCTTGTTGCCGCGTGAGCCGCTCGAGCTTCGGCTCATGAAGATTTGCGAGAAAATTACCGAAATCATCGCCATCTACACCCCCGAGCAAGTCGCCATCGAAGACGTGTTCTTCGCGGTGAATGTTAAGTCGGCGCTGAAGCTGGGGCACGTGCGCGGAGTTGCCATGCTGGCTGCGGCCCAGGCTGGTTTGCAGGTGGTTGCTTATTCTCCGCTGTCCATCAAATCCGCGGTGGTGGGATACGGCAAGGCGGAGAAATGCCAGGTGCAGATGATGGTGGCACGCCTGCTTGATCTGCCCGCGCCCCCCGAGCCGCCCGATGTGGCCGACGCGCTGGCCATTGCCATTTGCCACTTGCACACCGCGAGCACCATGCGCCGGCAGCATGCCACCACCAGCTGAGTCCTCTTCCTCACGGCACGATTAATGGTCCACGTCTAATAGCTCATCGATACTCATTCGGTCTAGGTCCCTCTGTGTCTGCTCGCTGAGGGTGGATTTGCCGACCTGAATAGTCACCTTGTCAATTGTGCCGGTGAACTTGCTATCGTAGGTGTTGTAATCGTCGGTGACAGCCGTATAGAGGTTCTCGCCCACGTCGGTCGTTTCCGCCCCAAACGCGTTCGGGTGAGTATGCTCGATCCGCCCAGAGGCGACCTTTTCACCGTTGACGAAGAGCAATCCGTTACCCCCCGCACCGGGCTTACCTCCATCGTAAGCAAACTCGAAGCGGAGCGTCACCGGTCCTGCTGGCAGGTGAGTAGGCCCAGTGATCTTGTAGGTCTCGCGACCGAGATAGTTGTATGCAAACCGGGGCGCGCCGTCCTTTACGTAGAGGCTCCAGCCACCCATTTCACCGCCCTGCGCAAGCACCACGCCCTCGGCGCCGGATTTAGGCACTTCGAGGTTGGCCGTAATCGCGAAGGAGTGATTCTTGATGTTGATGAAAGCATTTTCCGGTATTCCCTTCATGCCTTCATACACCGTCATCTCGGTGCGACCTTCCAGCAGATCCGGGCGGCCCGCCAGGGCAGCGTTGAAGCGCTCCCAGGAGCGGTCATCAAGCGGCAGCACGTTGTACTTGACCGCCTCCTTCAGAAAAACACCTTTGAGCTCCTCAAGCTTCTCGGGATACTTCGCGGCAAGGTCATGTGCACAACTGAAATCCTTTTCTACGTTGTAAAGCTCCCACTTGTCGTTGGCAAACGTCGCCCGCGGCTTGGCCTCCCACGGCGGACGGTGCACGGTGGTGGCGAACCAGCCGTCCTGGTAGATGCCCCGGTTGCCGGCCATCTCGAAGTACTGCGTAGTGTGGTGCGACTTCGCCTCCGCGTTGTTAAAGGTGTCGAGCATGCTCACGCCCTCGATGGGTTTTTGCCGGACGCCATAGACGACCGCCGGCTGGGGCACTCCCACTGCTTCCAAGACTGTCGGGGCAATGTCAATCATGTGGTACCACTGCGTACGCAGGCCGCCCTTCTCCTTGATGCCCTTCGGCCAATGGATCACAATTGGCTGGCAAATGCCGCCGTAGGAGGCCACTTGGTGACCCCAAGCAAAGGGCGTGGCGCCGGCGTAGGCCCAGCCATTGGGATACAGAATGTGAGACTTCGGTCCGCCGAATTCGCCTAGGTGCTTCAGGGCAATGTCGAGGGGCTCTGGCAGCCCGTTGAACACAGACAGCTCATTGAAAGCGCCACTGGGGCCGCCTTGGAAAACTGGGCCATTGTCGCCGGTGATGTAGATAATCAGCGTGTTGTCCATTTCGCCTAGGTCTTCGATCGCGTCGAGAAATCGCCCGATTTCGTGGTCTGTCACCTCGGCAAAGGCGGCATAGATTTCCATGTACCTGGCAAAGACTTTTTTCTCGTCAGGGGTCAAGGTGTCCCAGTCCTGGATTCCTGGATCCGGCTTGGGTGCGAGATCGGTACCGGGGGGCACGACTCCCATTTTGATCTGGCGGGCCAGGGTTTCCTTCCGCACCTGGTCCCACCCTTGGTCGAACGTGCCCTTGTACTTGTTGCGCCACTCTTCAGGCACCTGGAACGGGCCGTGGGTGCCAATGGCGGAGTAGTAAATGAAAAAAGGCTTGTCCGGTGCCAGCGAATGCTGCGAACGAACCCATTCTATGGCCTTGTTCGTCATGTCGGTGGTGGCGTAGTAATTGGGATCGGCGGGCAGATTCACCCTGGTTTGGTTGTCGTAAATCACCGGATGAAAGAGATCGGCCTCGCCACCCAAAAAGCCGTAGAACCGCTCAAACCCGCTATGCGAAGGCCAGCGGTCGAAGGGTCCGACAACGCTGCCTTCCCACGGCGCCAACTCGTGATACTTGCCGAACATGGCCGTGCTATAGCCGTTGAGCCGCAAGATCTCGGGCAGCATCGTGACGCTGCTCGGACGCATCGCCGTGTACCCCGGGTAGGCGGTAGCGATTTCCGAGATCACGCCGAAGTTCGCGCTGTGGCTGTTGCGTCCGGTAAGCAGGGCCATGCGGCTGGGGGAACACAATGGAGGCACTTTGAAATTGTTGTAGCGCAGCCCGGTCTGGGCGAGGCGATCCAGCGTCGGCATCTGGATCGGCCCTCCGAACGTCGATGCGTCGCCGAAGCCGAAGTTGTCGAGAAGAATAACCACCACGTTGGGCGCGCCCTTCGGCGCCTTCACCTGGAAGCGCGGCGGGGCTTGGGCATTGCGAACATCAAGCTCGGTAATTGGTGGATACTTAGGCTCCGGGACTGGCAGCACGGTGCGGTCTATGGAGGCGGCCGTGCCGGGCGCGCTGCTTTGGGCCTCTGACTTGTTGCAAACACAGGCCACCCCCAGCAGTCCAGCCAATACGGCAGTGAAAAAGTGTGTCATGGTAAGGGCCCTACGGATCGTTGCGTTCTTGTTTCGCGATTGCATCTTGGTTTTCTTCTGTTCTCTCTGGCTGGCCTGATCATACGGCGGGTTAGGCCATTCAGAAAGGAAATCTGGGATAAAATCTCTCCCCAGCATGAAATTGTGCTTCGCCCTCTTCATACTTCTGTTGCTCGTGCCGGCCTCCGCACAACCCGGGGCCGCTTCAGCCGCTGACCAGTCATCGGTCACGTTCGCCTTTGACTGGAGCCCGGGAATTCCCTGGCAAACGTATTCCATCACCGTGCGTGCCGACGGCAGCGCGTATTTCGAAGGCACGCCTGCGCCGGACAAGGCAGATACGGATACCGATCCGTTTCAGCAGGACTTCACCATGTCGGAAGCCAATCGCTCGAAGATTTTCGAGCTGGCCAGAAAGCTCAATTACTTCCGTGGCGATTTCGATTCGCACCTGAAGCACATTGCTCAGACCGGACGCAAAACTCTGCAATACGACTCGGCAACGGTGCACAACTCGACCAGCTACAACTTGTCGCAGAATGCCGATGTGCAAGAGTTGAGCCGCCTCTTTATGGCGATTGCCAATACCTTCGATTACGGCCGCAAACTGGCTTTCGACTACCGCTTCGACAAGCTGGGCACGGATGCCCGATTGAAGGAGTTGGAATACATCAGGGCCGATCATTTGGCCGAGGAGCTAAACGCCATAGCGCCCATTCTGCGCAAGATCGCCGACGATCCCGACATGATGCACATCAGCCGCCAGAGTGCCCAGAACCTGCTTCGTACCATTCCCAGGCCTGGCCAAGCGAGTGCGACGCCCGCCCAACCCTGACTGGCTTACCGAATTTTGACAACTTCGCATCCAACTGGTGGTCTAATACCCTTAAGCAGGGAACAGGCTCGTGATTCCAAACCCTCAATCTTTTCTCGAACGCAGAATAGACAGACACAGGGGCCCAAGGAGTAACGGTATGACACGGCAAGGGAAATCCGCACTGGCATTGGTCATCGTGTTTGTGCTGGCGGCAGCCTCCGGCGCGCTCGCAGAGTCGCATGTCAGGATCGTCCGCTTGAGCTATCTCAACGGTCAGGTGCAGACCGACCGCGCCACCGGGCAGGGATTGGAGCGGGCCATCTTGAACACACCTATCACCCAGGGTGTGCGCCTTGTCACCGGCGATGGCGGTCTGGCTGAAGTCGAATTCGAGAACGAAAGCGCTTTGCGGATTGCCGCGAACTCAGAGATTCAGTTTCAGACGCTCTCGATGAACGACAACGGTGCCAAGATCAATGAGATTCAAGTTCTGAAAGGCGTCGTGTACCTTGACGCGCGCTCCAAGGGCAACGACATCTATCGCCTGAAGAGTGGCGATTCCGTCTTCCAGGCGCAACGCGACACGCAACTGCGATTGACCGTCAATGCTGACCAGGCGCAGCTAGCCGTATTCAAAGGCAATGTCGAACTCGTGGGCCTGCCGCAGATGGTGAACGTCAAGCGTAAGGAAACTCTGACGCTCGACCCGTCGAGCCCGTCGGAATACAAGCTCGCCGCGGGCGCGGAGCCGCTTCCGACCGAT
The DNA here is from genome assembly GCA_963798185.1 of uncultured Acidobacteriaceae bacterium. Lineage (GTDB taxonomy): Bacteria > Acidobacteriota > Terriglobia > Terriglobales > Acidobacteriaceae > Bog-257. The sequence goes on along the minus strand of CAWCSJ010000015.1, from coordinate 40,722 downwards.
CCCTGGAACCGTGAGCGCGCAGCTTACCAGCAAGCCTACGCGTCTAACTCCGGCAATCCCGGCCCCAGCATCGGCTACGGCCTGCAGGACCTCAACTACTACGGCAGCTACTTCTATGCCCCCGGCTTTGGATATGCCTGGCAGCCCTACGGTTTTGCCAACTCGATGCTCGGATTCGATCCCTACAGCGCCGGTGCCTGGATATTCGCTCCCGGCTTTGGATACTCCTTCGCTTCGCAATATCCGTGGGGATGGTTGCCCTATCACTACGGTTCCTGGGCCTTCTTAGGCAGCGGTATCGGATGGGCATGGGTTCCCGGCGGAAACTACGGCAGCGGCTGGTACGGCAATGGGTTTCACTCGGCTCCAGTTGTGATCAGAGCACCTGCGGGTTGGACGGCCCCATCTGCACCGTCGGTGACCTCGGCTCAATCGGTGAACCCGACCGTCGTGGTTGGCAAAGCCGGCGCAACGGGCTCAACAGCCTACATTCCGGGTGGACGCATAACTCCGGCATTTAGCAAGGTGATTCGGGGAGGCGGCGTCACCGCCAGCGCGACGGGGAATACCGTCGGCGCAACCGCTCGCAATCGCGGCACGAATGACAATGTATTTTCCACCAGGTACAACGCCTTCGACACCGGACACACTGCAACGTCGCACGTATTTGCTTCTCCCGCGCCTTCTGTCGTGAATGTCGGCCCGACGGGCATGGGAGCGGGGTATGGTTCCGGCGCGGGTTCGGGAATGCGGACGGCAGCGACGTCGAGCAGCCACGCCAGCGGCGGCCACAGCGCGTCTTCAGGTGGTCCGTCTCACCGTTGAGCCTGGGAAGCGGCTTGATGGGAGATCCTGCTTCACTCGCATGAATGCGGCCTCACACCGAAAAGCACGTTCCTATGACCCCGGGGAGCTGGTGGGAAGCGGTTTGGTGGGAGCCCCATGCTTCAGCAGGGGAGCTGGACTTCAGGCCAGCGGATAAGTGTTTTAATTTAAGGGTGGGGTTTTTCAGACCTGACGCGCTCAGAGCTTTGAAAGGGCACGGCTTTTAGCCGTGCCGAAACCTACAACTATTCGGATGGCTTTAGCCACTGAGGGCCTTCGGTTTGAAGAGAAGTGCGGTTTCCTCGGGGGCTGAAAGCCCAGCCCTCAACGTCGATGCGGCGCGGCTGAAGCCGCACCCTTTCAAACCCTCCGAAATTCAATACACCCCAATCCCCGCGTATCCCACAACCATGTCCCGTTCTCCCGAGACATCGCCCGACGTGGCGTAGCGAATCAACTCCGCCTGTTTGGCTCCCAGCTTCTTCGCCGCCGTCAGCATCACTACCGTCGGTCCATATCCGCACATGCTGATATTTTCGCGATGCACGGTTTCGTAGAGCCCGCGCGCATCGAGCGCCAATATCTTGTCAATGGCGAGGCGATCTTTCACCCGGGTTATATCGTCACTCTCATAGTGATTCATGTCGCTCGACGCAATCACCAGCACCGGCCCACCGGCCTCCGTGGCGACGCTCGCGATCACCACTCCCAGCGCGCTGAGCACCTCGAAATTGCTGGTTCCCACCACAATCGGCACAAACTGAAAGCCGGGGTCCAGCACCTGCAGAAAAGGCAGCTGCACCTCTAACGCATGCTCGAAGCGATGGGCCTCCTGGTCTTCGGCCAGCAGCGGCATGCGCGCCTTCAACTCCTTTGCCATGACCTCGTCGATGGCAGCGTCGCCCAATGGGGTCTGCCATGCGCTTTCACTCATAATGGCCAGCGGCTCGCCCATGCCCGTGTGGTTGGGGCACAGAATCACCAGGCGGCGTGGCAGCTCCAGGCGGCGATAGACCGCACCCGCGACCGGTCCGGAGTACACATATCCAGCGTGGGGAACGACGCATCCTAAGGCGTGAATTTTGATTTCAGATTTCGCTGACGCATCGGCACGCGCCGTGGTGTAAGTCTCCACTTCGGCCCGCAGATGCTGTGCGTTGGCGGGATAGAAGCGCCCGGCCACGGCCGGCTGACGAACTGCGGTAGCCATGATGCTCGCTCCTTCCTCCCCTGCCGGTGACCTCGGTGTTTGTAACGAAGTGCAGATTCCCCCAGGGGCTAAAGTCAACATCAACGCTCTAGCCAATCTTACCCCTCCTGCAAAGCCCGAAACACCGTCGCCATCTTTTCCAGCGGCGTGGCTTCGGCGCGGACGTCGGCATGCAATCGCGCCGATTTCAGCGCCGCCTTAATGGCGTCGGCTCCATACTGGCCGCGAAGATTGTTGACCAGCGTCTTCCGCTTTTGCGCGAAGGCAAGTTTCAAGAACGCGATGAACGGCCCTTCTTCAACCTGCAATTCCTCCAGCCGGGGAGCCATGGTCAACCGCACCACGCTGGAGTGGACTTGCGGCGGCGGTGAGAACGCCCCCGGCGGCAGCGTGAACAGCTTGTCCACCCGCGCGAACAGTTGCACCGTGGCCGAGAGCAAACCGTAATCCCGGCTGCCCGGTTCAGCCGCGATGCGATCGGCAACCTCGCGCTGCACCATGATGACGGCGCGCTCGATGTGCTCGTGCAATTCCAGAATCCGCAGCACGATATCGGAGGTGATGTAATACGGCAGGTTGCCAATCACGTCCACCGTCTCCGGCTGCGTAGGGCGCAGATCGTGCAGCGGCCCCGGCCTGCGCCCAACCATTGAGGTAAATTCCGCGGTCACAAAATCCGATTCCAGAATTTCGACATTGGGCCTGGTGGCATACCGCATGCGCAGTTGCGCCGCCATCACCCGGTCCAGTTCGATTCCAATTACGTGTTTGGCTCGGCGCGCCAGCACATTTGTCAGCACCCCGCGCCCCGGGCCGATCTCGATCACGGTGCGATTCGACACATCGCCCAGGGCCTCGACCACGCGCTGCGCCGCGCCCAAATCGATGAGGAAGTTCTGGCCCAGCTTCGGCTTCCGTTTTTCGCGGGCGCCGGATTTGTTCGCACTGGCTTTCGCCACATTGACCCTCTTTCAACTCGCCAATTAGACTCAAGTGTTTCGACTTTTCTTACATCCTGGACCGCAGTGAGTTACGCAGTTCGGTTGCCGGCGGAATCACATCTCCGTTTTCCCCGGGAGGTTTCATGAACATCGCCTTTGCGGCATCCGAATGTGTACCCTTTTCCAAGACTGGAGGGTTGGCGGATGTCATCGGCGCCTTGCCTCCCGCGCTCGCCCACCTGGGTCATAAAGTCACGGTTTTTCTTCCGCGCTACAAGCAAACCAGGCTCGACCATCCGCGCGTCGTCATTCCCAGCATCACCGTTCCCTTTGATGACCGTTATCGCTTCTGTTCTGTCCTCGACGGCGGCGTGCGCGCCGGAGTGCAATTCTATTTCATCGACTACCCTCCGTTCTTCGACCGCGATGCGCTCTACGGTACACCGTTGGGCGATTATCACGATAATGCCGAGCGCTTCGCGCTGTTTTGCCGCGCCGTATTGGAGTCGGCCAAGATACTCGGCACCCCCGACATACTGCATTGCCACGATTGGCAGACCGCCCTCATTCCCATCCTGCTGAAGACTCTGTACGAGGAAGATCCGGCGTTTGCCAATACCCCGTGCGTCTTCACCATTCACAATATCGGATACCAGGGGCTTTTCCCGCCCGAGATCCTGCCCCTGCTGATGTTGCCTTGGGACTTGTTCACCATGTCGAAGTTGGAGTTCTACGGCAAGGTCAATTTCCTAAAGGGCGCCATCACCATGGCCGACTACATCACCACCGTCAGCCGGAAGTATAGTCAGGAAATCCAGACCGCGGAGTACGGCTTCGGCCTGGAAGGCGTGCTGCGCGCCCGTTCCGCCACGGTGACCGGCATTCTGAATGCGGCCAATTACGAGGAGTGGAACCCGGAGACCGATCCTTTGATTGCGGCGCACTACTCAGCCGATGACCTCAGTGGCAAGGCAAACTGCAAAGCTGACCTGCTGAAGGAATTTGGCCTGCCGGAAAACTCGCAGCTGCCGGTGGTGGGAATGGTGTCGCGCTTTGCCGCCCAGAAGGGCTTCGATCTGATTTTGCAGGTGGCCGATCGCCTGGCCCGTCAGGACCTGATTATGGTGGTACTTGGTACGGGCGACCGCGAGTATGAAGAATTGTTTCGCAAACTGAACAAGCAATATCCGCAGAAAATCGCCGTGAAGATTGCCTATGACAATCCTATGGCGCACAAGATTGAAGCGGGCAGCGACATCTTCCTGATGCCGTCACGCTACGAGCCTTGCGGGCTGAACCAGATTTACAGCCTGCGCTATGGAACGGTTCCGGTAGTGCGCGCCACCGGCGGACTCGACGACACGGTCGAGCAATTCGATCCGAAGACACTGAAGGGAACTGGATTCAAGTTCAAGGAGTACACCGGCGAAGCGTTGCTCGACGCCCTGCAGACGGCCACAACTTTGTACAAGTCCGATGCCAACGCCTGGCACGCGCTGATGCGCAATGGCATGGCGCAGCAGTATTCGTGGACCCATTCCGCCCGCGAATACGTGAAGGTGTATGAGCGCGCCAGACAGCTGCGGGCCGCAGCGAATGGGTAGGGAAGAGCAATCAGCCTTTAGCTGTCAGCATTCAGCACTCAGCAAAATCTTTAAGCCACCGCATATTGGCGTCAGGGCACGGCCTCAGTGTGTGTTTTGAAGGGGCGCACCTTTAGGTGCGCCATTAAGTAATTTGGTTTGTATCAGGGCACGGCTTCAGCAGTGCCGCAAACAACTCTCTCTTGAAGGGGCTTTAGCCTCGGCGACTTTTCTGCAAGGGCTAAAGCCCAAATCTTTTTCGTCGCTTCGTTCGGCACGACTAAAAGTCGTGCTCTGACGAAACGCCCAGACACTAGCCACTAACCCCTAGCCCTTGGCCCCTAGCCCCCGCTTCCGCGCGAAGTACCAATAAATCGGCACGCCCGCCAGAATCACCACCACGCCCCAAGCCGAGTTCCGCAGGTTCTCCGTGAACGTGTAATACAGCAACACCGCTGCGGCCACAATGAACATCGCCGGCACCGCGGGATATCCCCAGGTCCGGTACGGCCGCGGGGCGTTCGGCTCCTGTTTGCGCAACACGAAGACCGTACTGGCCGCAATCATGTAGAACAGCCACTCGGCAAAGATGGCCAGCGAGAAAAGCTGGCGAAAATTTCCCGCAAACAGCAGCAGAACGATCGACAGCCCGAGCTGCACCAGCAGCGCCACCGACGGCGTGTGAAATCGCGGATGCACCTCGGCCAGCGCCCGAAAAAAATAACCATCGCGTGCCATCGCGAAGGGAACCCGCGCCCCGCTCATGATGGTCCCATTCAGAGCCACCAGCATGGAAAGCGCCATCCCCGCCGACACGATGGCCGCTCCCCACAATCCGACCGCGACCGCAGTTGCATCCGACGCCGGCCGTGGCGACGCGGCGATCGCCGACGCGGGCAACACATACTGTACGGCCGCGTTGGTCAGCATGTAGAGAACGGCTACCACGCCTACTCCGGCAATCAGCGCGATGGGAATGTTGCGCCCCGGATCGCGAACCTCGCCGCTCACCATGTTCAGATCGTTCCATCCGTCATACGCCCAAAGCGCGGCAATGAGCGCGGCCATGAATCCCGCGAAACCTCCGGTCGCGCCCGGAAAGATGGTGGAGAAGTTGTGCCACGTGCCGGTGGCGGCGCTGAATCCCAGCAGCACGATCGCCAGGATGATGGCAATTTTCACCACCGTGAACACCACTTGAAATTCTCCGGCGCGCTTGATGCCGATATAGTTCAGCGCCGTAATCAACATGGCGGCCGCGATCGCAACCAGCTGTCCATAGCTGATCGCGACAGGCGCATGGACAGCCTCGCGGTTGAGAAATGCCAGCGCCGGAAATGTGCCTAGAATGCGGACGAACCCAATCGTCAGCGTGGCGATCGACGCCGGTTTGGCGATGGCAAACCACGTCCACGCGTACAGAAATCCGGGCAGCGGCCCGTAGGCGTCGCGAATGTAAACGTATTCGCCTCCCGCCTGCGGCTTCATGGCGCCCAGCTCAGCGTAGGTGATCGCCCCGGCCAGCGACAGTATGCCGCCCACGATCCACGCCAGATACACCAGTCGCGCCGAGCCTACCGCCTGCATCATCTCGGCCGGCACCAGGAAGATGCCGCTGCCGATAATGGTGCCGACCACGATCGCGCTGGCATGACTTACGCCCAGGTCGCGCGCGAGCGTGGGTTTGGACTTGGGTGTGTTAGGAACCGGCAAGATTCGTCTCGTCTGCGAACTTGTCATCACGAGCTACTTCGGACTTGTCATCACTTTACTCTGGAGTTGTCATCATGAGCTTTGGATTTGTCATCATGAGCTTCGGACTTGTCATCACTTTACTCTGGAGTTGTCATCATGAGCTTTGGATTTGTCATCACGAGTGGGCTTCAGCCCACGAGGGATCTGCTTTTGGTGTGCGTTGAGCCGCCCTGAAAAAAGCAGATTCCTCGCGCCCAATCACCCCACCGAGCACAAAACCGGTGCTCGTCGGGGGCCCCGAAAAACTGGGCGCTCGTAATGACAATTCAATGTATTACTGGCTGCCGCTAGAGTTTAAACAAAATGCGCGCTACGCTGGAATGCGCTGCACGGCCCGCTTCAGCGCTCCCAGAAATTGCTGGTTCTGTTCCGGCAGGCCGATGGTCACGCGGAAGGCGTCTGGCGCTCCCCACGATCCACTCATGTGTCGCACGATGATGCCGTCATCTTGCAGGGCCTTGCACAGACTGCCCGCATCCTCGCCCACTCGGCAAAACAAAAAGTTCGCCCACGTGGGCGTCACCTGAATTCCCAGCTCCGCGATCGCCTTCGTCAGCCGCTTGGCTTCGGCGGCATTGGTTTCCAGCGCTCGCTGAATATGCTCGGCATCTCCCAGTGCTGCCAGCGCCCCTGCCTCGGCCAGCGACGAAACCATGAACGCCGGTTTCATGCGGGCGAAGTAGCCCATTAACTCCGCCGGGCCCATGCCGTAACCAACTCGCAGTCCAGCCAGTCCGTGCGATTTGGAAAACGTGCGCAGCACCACCACCCGGCGCTCCTGACGCACATACTCCAGCGCGCGCGAATGCGCAAAGCTGCGCTCGGCCGCGAAGTAACTGGCGTAATCGTAATAAGCTTCATCCAGCACCGTAATCACGTGCTCCGGCAGCCGGTCGAGGAAGCCATCAATCGAGTCTGCATCCAGAATTGTTCCCGTGGGATTGTTTGGGTTGGAGAGATAGACCAGCCGCGTGTTGACATCCACGGCCGCCAGAATGCCGTCGAGGTCGTAGCCATCGTTCACGGTTGGCACTTCGATGAAACGCGCGCCGGTGGCGCGAGTGACGATGGGATAAACGATGAACGAGAGCTTGCTGGTGACGGCATTCAGCCCCGGACCCAGCAACGTCCGCGCCATGATGTCGAGCAACGCGCTGGAACCTGCGGTCGCCAGGATTTGCGCCGCCTGCACGCCGTGCATCTGGGCCAGGCGGGCAGTCAGCTCGGTAACGTTGTTGTCCGGATAAAAATTTATCTCGCTGGCGGCTGCCCTGATCGCTTCGATTGCCAGGGGAGAGGGGCCGAAGGGATTTTCGTTCGAGGCCATCTTGATACAACGCATGCCGCTCTCCAGTTCCGCCTGTCGCCGTGGCTTGCCGGGCTTGTAGGCTGCCAGCTTTTGTACGTGCGCCGGCACCAGCTTGCTAAAATCCGTCATTCCGTCCCCAGCAGTTCGAATGTCGTCAATATCAACTTGTCATCCGCAATCTGTCATCCTCAGCCGGCCACTTCATTTCCCTGAACTGTCATCCCGACCGAGGACTTCAGTCCGAGTGGAGGGACCTGCTTTTCATCTTCTCTTGCGCGGTACCCTTCAACTGCGCTACTTCCTGCGCCGTTAGATGCCGAAACTCGCCGGGCTCGACGTCCAGCATCAGCGGCCCGTAACGCACCCGCTTGATTTTCTCCACGTGATGGTCGATCTGCTCGAACATGCGGCGGATCTGCCGGTTGCGCCCTTCCACCAGCGTGACCTCGTACCAGGGATTGGCGGCGTCGCGCACCAGCTTGATTAGCACCGGCGCCGTCTTCACCGACGTCGCGCGTCGCTTCCAGCCGGCTTTGGGCACACGGTCCGCGGGCGTCTTCAGCGACCTGCGTTCTGCCGGAAGCCTGACGCCGGCGCGCAGCTTGTTGATCTCAGCTTCGGTGGCCTTGCCGCTGATCTTGACCAGATACGTCTTGGCCACATGCGACGAGGCGTGCATCAACTTTTGCGCCAACGCGCCGTCGTTGCTCAGCAGCAGCAGGCCTTCGCTCAGGTAATCGAGGCGCCCGACCGGATAAATACGCGCTCCCACTCCGCGCACCAAATCCATCACCGTGGGACGCCCCTCCGGATCAGCGACTGTAGTCACGTAACCTCTGGGCTTGTTGAGCAGCAAATACACCGGGCGTTCCGGGCCCTTCAGCAGTTTGCCGTTGACCTTGATGTGGTCGTGCTCGCTATCGGCCTTGCTGCCCAACTCGGTAACAATCTGTCCGTTCACCGACACCAGTCCGCCGGTGATAAGTTCTTCGGCTTTGCGCCGCGAAGCGATTCCGGCGGCGGCGATTATCTTTTGTAGTCGTTCAGCAGGCATCGAGCTACGCCTTCTCCGATGAACTTCCGGCTTCGGCCTCGGTGGCGTACGTACCCTCGGCGGGCATGGTGGTGTCGCCTTTCAGAGGTTGCGCGTTCGAGCTTTCAGGGACCGCCTCAGTCACTGGCTCTGGTTCATCGGACGCGGAACTTTCGCGCGGACTGTCGGCGGGCGCGGCGTTTTGCTTGGCGGCGGTGGCGAACAAGTCAGATTGCGGATCGCCGAGCTTCGCAAATTCTTCCATGCTGGGCAATTCGGAAACGTCGTTGAGTCCGAAGCGCAGCAGAAATTCCTTCGTCGTTTTGTACAGTATCGGCCGGCCGATGACCTGCTTGCGTCCCGCCGTAGTAATCAGCCTGCGGTCCAGCAGGGTGGCGATCACGCCAGAGGTATCAACGCCGCGAATCTCGCTGATTTCCGGCACCGTGACCGGCTGCTTGTAGGCGATTACCGCCAGCGTTTCCAGGGCCTGGAGCGACAGCCGGACCGGTGGCTTCAGGCTCTTGGCAAAATTGATCACCACATCGTGATGCTCGGGCTTGGTCGCCATGCGGTAGCCGCCGGCGATCTGGCGAATCTCCATGCCGCGTTCCGCCGAGCCATACTCGGCAACCAGCTCGTCGATGATGCCGCGGAGCCACGCTTTAATGCTGCGCAGTTCTTCTTTGGCCTCGGCCTTCTTGTCTTTCTCGCTGACGGGTGTGGGCTCGCCAGCAGGTGGAGCATCGGCGGTAATGCTCTGGGCCGATTCGGATGGCACCGGAATGTCGTCGAATGCGGCGTTACCCTCGAGTTCGTCCGCCTCAGCCCGTGCAGGCCCGTCCGCAATGACCACGTTGAGTGCGAGGCGTGCATTCTCTTCAGAGCGCAACTGTGCCAGCACCTCGGCGCGCAGCAGCGATGCAAGCTGGTCCAGCGTCACCGGCTCTTCGGTGGCGTAGATGATGGCTTCGACTTTTGGTTTAAGAGTCATCTACGCGTCCTTACTTAGGCAGTGACAATTAAATAGGGGTCCTTCGACTCCTCGCTACGCTCGTCGCTCAGGATGACATCCCAAGAAATATGACGACTGGCAACTGACGACTGACAACCGACAACTGCCTCATCTCCAATCATCCTGTACCGGCGGGTTTTCCGCCATCAGCGCGTCGAAGCCGGTGTGCTTCTTCAGTACGATCTCGCCGAAGACATTGTCCTGGCGCGCCAGCACCGCTTGCAAGCGGATCAGCTCCAGGATCGCCAGGAACGCGCACACCAGTGCCGACCGCGAGCGCATGTTGCGCAACAACTGTTTCAGCCGGATGGGCCGCTCTTCCAGCGCCAGCCGCCGTCGCACATAGTCAATCATTTGCGCAACTGTGACACTATCCTCGTCCACGTTGAACAAAGGTTTGTGCCGCGCCCGGTCCAGAATTTGCTGGAAGGTCCGGACCAGGTCCACCACATCGGCGGCCATCTCCGGCTCGGTGCCCTCGGCATCGCGAAATTCCTTCATCGCCGGATTCGACCACACCGCTTCTTCGATCTGCTGCTTCTGCATCAGCATCTGCGCCGCCGTCTTGAAGCGCTCGTGCTCCAGCAGCCGGTTCACCAGCTCCATTCGCGGATCGTCTTCCGCCTCGGGCCCGGCCGGATCGCGCAGCAGCAGCATCTTCGACTTGATGTGGATCAGCAGCGACGCCGTGTAGATGAACTCGGCCGCAACGTCCACATCGAACTGCTTCATCGTCTCCACATATTTCAGGTACTGCTCGGTGATTTTCGCAATCGGAATGTCGTAGATGTCGATGTCCTGCTTGCGAATCAGGTCGAGCAGCAGGTCGAGCGGCCCGTCGTACACCTCGCCCACCATGACCGAGAACGATGATTGGTCCGCGCCATCCTTGCGCGGCATCGCGTGCGGCGGCGTGGGCTGCGCTGTCTCGCTGTTCGGCGCGGGTTGGGGGTCTTGGGACATTGAAAAAACTTTTGTTGCAGCTATAGGGGTCCTTCGACTCCTCGCTCCGACACCCCCGCAAGCACAAACCCGGTGCTTGCCGGGGACCCCGTCTGCGCTCGTCGCTCAGGATGACAAACATCTAACACCGAGCACACGGTGAACTTCACGATTTGCCCTCGCTCGCACTCTGCGCCGGCGCCTCGTACTCATGCGACAAATTCGCCGCCGCGCGCGCCTCCACCATGGTCGCCTCCGCCACGGCGCGCGCCTTCGTCGAGCCCTCTTCGAAAATGTCCCACGCCAGCTTGGGATTCGCCTCGTACTGCTGCCTGCGCTCCCGCATCGGCCCCAGCACTCGCCACAGGCTATCCGCCGCCCACGTCTTGCACTCGATGCAGCCGATCCCTGCGCTGCGGCAGCCTTCATATACTTTCGCCATCGTCTCGGCGCTGCTGAAAATCTTGTGCAGGTCGCCCACCGGGCACACATCGGGATTGCCCGGGTCGGTCCGCCGAATCCGCGCCGGGTCCGTCACCATCGTCTTCAACTTCTGTCGCAAAGAAGCTTCGGGCTCACTCAGCAGGATGGTGTTGCCGTATGACTTCGACATCTTGCGGCCATCGGTGCCGGGCAGCTTCGGTGATGGCGTCAGCAGCGGCTTCGGCTCGGGAAAAACCATCTCACGACGCCGATCGCGATCGCCCGCCTGCACCTTCCGCGGATAAAACTGGTTGAACCGCCGGGCCACCTCGCGCGTCAACTCCACGTGCGGCACCTGGTCTTCGCCGACCGGCACAAAATCTCCCTGATAAATCAAAATGTCGGCCGACTGCAGCAGCGGGTATCCCAGAAATCCATAGGTGCTCAGGTCTTTGTCCTTCAGGTTCTCACGCTGTTCTTTGTAGCTAGGAACGCGCTCCAGCCATCCCAGCGGAGTAATCATGCTGAACAGCAAGTGCAGCTCGGCGTGCTGCAGCACGTGCGATTGGATGAACAGCGTGCTGCGCGCCGGATCCAGTCCCGCCGCCAGGTAGTCGATCATCACCTCCAGCGAGTTTTGCTTGACGTTGCGCGTGTCGGCGTAGTCGGTGGTCAGCGCGTGCCAGTCGGCGATGAAGAAGAAGCAGTCGTACTGGTCCTGCAGTCCCACCCAATTGCGCAGCGCGCCCACGTAGTTGCCCACGTGCAGTTTGCCTGTCGGTCTCATGCCGCTCAGCACGCGGCCTTTTTTTGCAAGGTTCGGATCGGTCATCGGAGACTCAGGAACAGGTTCAGCAGTCCCTGGAAGAACGCCATGAATGGTGCAATCAGCGCACCCACGATTGAGATTCCCATCATCGGCAGAATAAACATGACTGCGATGAGTCCGATATAGCCGATGCGATCATAAACGCGCAGCGCATTGTACGAAAGAAAGTGGCGGATGACGTGGCTGCCATCCAGCGGCGGCAACGGAATCAGATTGAAGACGGCGAGCACTACGTTGATCCACATCGCCAGGTAAAACAGGTTCACCAGCGGGCTGGCAATATCAGCGTGGCGAAAGGTGGACCCGATGCCGGAATTCGAGCCGTGCCAAATGATGGCCAGCACGATGACAGAGATGAATGCGGTCAGAAAGTTGCTGGCTGGCCCGGCCACCGCGGTCAGAATATCGTCGCGCACCGGGTTCTTGAAGTTGCGCGGGTCCACCGGTGTCGGCTTGGCCCACCCGAACGGCGGAAAACCCAGAGCAATCAAGATGAGCGGCATCAGGATCGTGCCGAATGGATCGATATGCACCAGGGGATTGAGCGAAACCCGGCCCAGCATCTTTGCCGTAGGGTCACCCAGACGATTGGCCGTCCAGGCGTGGGCTGACTCGTGCACACAAATGGCAAACAGCAGCACGATGACCTGAAAAAAGATATCGACCGGATTGATGTTGTGGAACATGCAGTTTGCTCGATACTAACATGCGGTTTCCCGCAGCCTGTTTCAGGAGCGGGGCATATTTTGCTATGGGATCTCCTGGCAGCCTTTATAATCGGCCCTACCCATGACCCTGACCTCTGGCACGAAACTCGGGCCCTACGAAATTATCGCTCCGCTCGGCGCGGGGCGGGTTGACCTTGCGACCGGACGCCGAACGCTCTTCAAAGAATTTGCGCCTGCCGACCGCACCGGGCTACTGTCGATGCGAGAGATCTTCGTCACCGACGACCTGCGATCGTACGCGTACACAGCCTACTACCAGGTATCGAGCTTGTTCGTGTCAGAGGCCAAACCATGATCGGAGGCCAAACCATGATCGGAGGCCAAACCATGACAAGAGCAGTTGGTTCAATTTCCGGGTGGTCGGCTATCTAGTCGATCCCCTGCGGGGTGACGGGTGCCCGACACATTCGCGGTTTTCGAATGTGGGGGAGACCATGCAGCAATCGGATCGGCCTTGTCGAGACTATTGTTATGAGAATTCATTCCCACTCATTCCAACGTCAGGAATGAGTGGGGCACCCGGCGCTTTCGGTCCGCTTCATGCGACTTTTCCTTTTCGGGCGACAGGTTCACTCTTGGGTTGCATTGATTTCATGAGGGCGGCAGACGACGCTCCTTCCAGCGACAGTCCGTAGCCAACTTCACGCACGATGCGTTCTTTCAACGGTTGAATAAAGTGGATACGGGTGTTGCGGCGCGTCACCTCGGGGGCCTTCAAGTACAACGTGGCCAATTCCCGTGCCCGACTGAGGGCCTTCCCGTTCGGCACAACTTCGGCAACCACTCCCCATTCGTATGCGGTACGCGCCGGCAGCGGCTGTGGGTTCAGCAGGAACGCCTCCGCTCGTCCTGCGCCGGCGCGGTAACTCCAGGTGGTAAAGATTCCGTCACCGGGAGCAACGCCCGCCGAGAAGTGCGCCACATCCTCGAAGGTCGCACTTTCCGCCGCCACAATGACGCTGGCAAGTAGCGCGTAGTCTGAGTGCACATGGGCCCGTCCCTCAATAGCCGCGATGACCGGCACGCGTATGTTGGCTATGTTTTCCAAAGCCTGAACGCCTTCGTCGTGAACCTGGCTCCAAACCCCGGGATCGGTAACATCACCGAAAGAGGACCAATCGACATCCGTAATAAACTGCCCGCCTGCGCCCGTCAGGATTACGATCTTGTTCCCTCGATCTTGCCCGATCCGGTAGAAGGCATCGACAAATTCTGTGTGAGATGGCGCAGTCATGAGGACCGGCCCGCCGTTGCTGTGGAATTCAGCAACCAGCACGCCGTTGGCATCGCGTGTCAGCTTTAGGTTGTGATAAGCAGTGAAGTAATCATTTTGATGTTGCATCGCATTCTCCTCTCTGTGTTGATGAATTGCGCCTCGCGCGTATGAAAATCTCGATTTATGCTCCTTAGGATGCTAAAACAGCGCGTCACCACTCAATTTTGCATCCTGAATGAATCGTCGGCGATGCGGAAGTTGGCCGGATTCCACGATCACGGGATTAGTCCTGGTAAGTCGGCAGTAACTATCCTCGCGGACCCGACAATCGTTCTCTCCCCGAGTGATGGGCGGCTGCGATTGCGCGTCAATTACAATCGAATTTCCCGTGCTAGAGAAATGCACATATGAAGCGAATACCTGATCCTCTGAACGATTCCCTAATCGCAATCAGTTTGGCAATCGGGATTTACAGTGTGTTCAAATGGCATAGCGGGGCGGGGATGGTTTGGAAGATTGTCTTGGGAGCATGTTTGTACTTCGTCGCTACGGGCCTGTACCAGAAATTTATGACCAACAACAGAACTCCGCGAAAATGACCGAACTCGCTTGACTTCGCCATCCTTGGGAGTTTTCAATGAACTCTTAGCCAAGGGTGAAGGAGTTCACCTCAAACCGCTGTCCGCCTTTTCACCGGGACAGATGATGACTCCTGACGAGGAAGACTTGTCGCGGAGCCACGTCCCCGGCGAGCCTCCCAAGAAGAACTCCGCAGCGCAATGACTTGAGAACGGCGCCTGCGGTCCCATCGGTGGAAGGGCTGGAATTGCGCGAGCACCACATCACGTTGAATCCGAGCCAGCGCCAGCGCTTGCTGGTCACCTGTAAGCACATCGACAAACTGTTGGGGAACATCGAAGAGACGCTGAATGCCGCAGCTTCCAAGAGCGTCTTTCCTGCGTATATTGGCGACATTCTCCCCCAGCAGCGGAGAACCATCGAGGACTCTGTCGCTCGGTTTCGGCAACAACTTCTGCAAGTCTTGGCGAGGCAGTCTCTCGCTCCGGAAGGGCCCCGGATCTCGGCTGCCCATGCCATCTACGTCGATCTCACGTTCATCGGGATTGCCATCACGGAACTCGATCCGCACTACATGCGAGGTTACGGCGCAGTGTCGGAGCAAGGCGCTACCGATCTTCGTGGCGCGGTTGCGGAGCTGCAATCCACGGTCAAAGAACTGCATGGGTTTCTCCAGCCCAACCCAGTCCACCGGCAGGATGCCGGCGATGCCGGGTCCCAGACACCCGCCGGCTTGGGAACAAAAAGTGACGAGGGATGATGCCTACCGATCTCACAATCTTCGGACGGGCGCAGGAGGTCGACCAATTGCGTTCGCGATTCGTCGCCCGGCGTTCCTTCCTCTTGCACGGCCCGGCGGGCGTTGGAAAGACCCTGCTGTTGCAGCTGGTGTCCCCGGAATTCGCCGACGTGCTGTACAGTCCGCAGAACCCCGCCCCGCAGTCGCTGTACCGAAGTTTGGCCGAGGCACTGCTGGAACGGTCGCATTCTGAGCTCGCTAAGTCGTGCCCGCGGATCGAGTCGCTCCAGACGAAAACTGCCAGCTCGGTAAAAGGATTGCTGCGCAATGCGCTGCGCAATTCCAAATATCTGGTAATCGTGGACCATCTTACGCGTCCCTCGCAGGCGCTGGCGGCCTCCATTCGCGAGCTCATGTTGAACTGGTCGGTCCCGGTGGTCGCAGTATCACGCTCGGCCCACATGGAGGATGTGGGATTCGTTCTGCCGCTATTTCCCGATCGAGATGAGAGGTTTGCGCTGCGGAACTTCGATCCGGAGGTAGCACGTAGTTTTGCCGAAGCCTATGCCGCAAAAGAAGGTTTAACGGCGGGGAATGTCGAGCAGTTTCTGGATAGGGTGACCGAATACAGCGGCGGAAATCCTGGAGCCATCCTCCAGATGATTCGCATGGCCAAGGCGCCCAGGTACTCTCACCAGAACCAAATCAAGATCGCACCTCTGTACATTGATTACAGGATCGCGACGGTGAGTCAATGATGCAGGCGATGGAAGCTGGTCGAGCAACCCACGATGCATAACGTAGAAGCCATGTCGATTCCCAACCCCGCCCCTGCTGCCCGGCCTGCGAATGCGCAGGCGCTGGATCGGCTGGCGGCCATGGCTGAGCAGTTGGGAGAAGGTTCGCTTTGCGCCGAGGTGCAGCAGTTGGTCGCACGAATCAGTGAGGGGCGCTTCTTCGTGGCCTGCGTTGGCCAGTTCAAGCGCGGCAAATCCACCCTGCTGAATGCCTTCGTGGGAGAGCCGATGCTTCCGACCGGGGTTGTGCCCGTGACCACCGTGCCCACGGTGCTGCGTTACGGGGAAGCACGGGCGGCGCGCGTTCTGATCGACACCCGCTGGCGGACCATCCGTCCGGAAGAACTTCCGCAGTATGTCTCCGAAGAGTTAAACCCGGAAAACTCCAAGCAAGTGGCTGGGGTCGAGGTCTTCCTGCCTTCACCGCTGCTGGCCGGTGGAATGTGCCTGGTCGACACGCCGGGAATTGGGTCGGTCTTCTCCGGAAATACGGAAACCACCAGGTTCTTCATACCGCAAATCGATGCTGCCATCCTGGTGGTGGGCGCCGACCCGCCGATTTCCGGGGAGGAGGTGGCGCTGATCGAGGCGGTCGCCGCCAACGTTGACGAAATTCTGATCGTGCTGAATAAAATTGACCGTGTCTCGGCCGCGGAGCGCCAACAAGCGTCGGAGTTCGCCAGCAAAGTTCTTGAAGGCCGCCTCAAACGCCCGGTCGGGCAAATTTACGAAGTCATCGCGCTCAACCGGCTCAACCACCCCAGCGATGGCGATGATTGGAACAGCCTGGTCGAAAATCTCAAAGTCCTGGCGAGCAAATCAGGGCAGGCCATGACTCGTTCGGCGGCGGAGCGCGGCCTGCGCCGCTTCTCGGCGTCACTGCAACGCTCGCTCGAGGAACGCCTCCGGGCGCTAACCGAACCGATCGCCACCTCGGAACAGCGGATTGCGAATCTCCGGCAGACCGTAAGCCAGGCCGAGCAATCGCTGCGGGACCTGGGCGCCCTGTTTTCCGCCGAGCAGATGAGACTCTCGACGACGCTACATGGTCGCCGTAAGGAATTCCTGAAGCAGGCCCTTCCAATCGCGCGGGAAGAGCTCGTGCGTGGGACCAGCGCTGTCGCGACCAAGCTTGGTCCGGGCCGGCGGCGCGAACTCATGGCCATCGCCCAGGCTGTTGCTCGCCGCCATGTTATGCCATGGCTCGACACCGAGCAGACGCAGGTGGAGGAGCTTTACGTCGGGGTCACGCAGCGGTTTGTAGATCTGGTAAACGGGCTGCTGCGGCGTATTTCCGAGGAGCAGGCGGCGGACTTCGCGCACTTGCCAAAATCGCTGGATGCCGAGCACGGCTTCCGTACGCGCTCGCGGTTTTACTTTCACGACATGGTCACCACCGCCCAGCCGGCGTCGCCGTTGTTGTACTCGTTCGACGCCTTGATGGGAGTCCTTCACATTGGGTGGTGGATGCAAAAGGACGCTGCGAACTTTCTCGAGCAACTTCTGGACACCAATGCCTCGCGCGTTCAGGGGGACGTGGAACAGCGCGTGGTGGAGAGCCGCTTGCGTCTGGAAGGCGACGTTCGCAGGTTGCTGCGTGAGGTGAGCGCATCAGCCGAACAAGCGCTGTCCCAGGCCAGAGAGCTTGTGGCCGCCGGTACCCGCGCCGTGCAGGACGAGCTTGGGCGCTTGCGCAAGTTTGAGGAAGAGCTCAACAATCTTGCAGCCGTTAGATAGGCGCGCGCCCATGCGGACTGCTCAAACGCTGTCTCCTCTGAGGTAACGTCTCAATTTACAATCGGGCGTGCGGGGGAAATGCTCTCGAAAGGATCGTGGATGAACAGGAAAGCTGACCGGCGCGACGATGCCACGCGTTGCGTGCACTCGGGCGAAGAGCGGCACGGCCAGGCAGCGCCCTTGACCACGCCCATCGCGCAGACCTCGGTGTTCGTGCTTCCCAATGTCAAAGCGCTGCGCCGCTACGCCGAGGGCGATCGTGATTTCTATCTCTACTCGCGCTACGGCAATCCCACCGTCGCGGCCGTCGAAGAGAAAATCGCTGCCCTCGAAGGTGCCGAAGCCGCCGTCACCACCTCCAGCGGCATGGCTGCCGAACTGGTTGCGGCGCTCATCACCTGCCAGGCCGGCGACGAGATCGTCTCCATGCTCGACATCTATGGCGGCACGTTGAAGTTGTTCGAGCAGGTGCTGCCGCGCTGCGGCATCAAGACGCGCTTCATCCCCTATCACGACATCACGAACGCTCACCGCTACTTTAGCCGCAAGACCCGCATGCTTTTTCTGGAGACGCCCACCAATCCCACGGTGCGCTGCGTCGATCTCGGCGCGCTGGCCGACGTGGGCCGCAAGCACAAGGCTTGCGTCGTCGCCGACAACACCTTCGCCACCCCGGTGCTGCAAAAGCCGCTCGAGTTGGGCGCCGACATCGTCATCCATTCGGCGACCAAGTACCTGGGCGGTCACAGCGATCTCACCGCCGGAGTCCTTGCCGGTTCGAAGAAGTGGATGGAGGCCGCGCGCCAGGTGATGATCCTCACCGGCGGATGCCTCGATCCGGGCTGCGCCTATCTGCTGCTGCGCGGGCTGAAGACCTTGCAGGTGCGCGTGGAACGCGCCTGCCGCAATGCGGCACAAATTGCCGAGGCGCTCGCGGCCCATCCCAAAGTCGCGCACGTGTACTATCCCGGCCTGGAGAGTCACGAGGCGCATCAACTCGCGCGCCGCCAGATGACCGACTTCGGAATGATGGTGTCGTTCGACATTCGCGGCGGCGAACGCGCCGCCGAGCGCTTCATCGACCGCTTGCAGCTCTGGTATCTGGCGGCCAGCCTCGGAGGCGTGGAATCCACCGTGTCGTATCCGGTGCTGTCGTCGCACATCGGACTCGGCGCGAAACGGCTGGCCTTGCTCGGGGTGACGCCCTCGACGATCCGGCTGTCGGTGGGAATTGAGGATGCCGGCGATTTGATTTCCGATTTGACTCAGGCCCTGGCTCGCGCCTGAACTTCCGCTTCAATCTTACCAATGCGTTTACACAATAATGTTATCTTTTAGATTGACATTGTATTTAGACATGATAAATTACAAAGCATGAGACACGACCCCCTCAAGCGATACCGGGGTACCATTTTTCTCTGCCGCGCTCGCCTGGGCAAATTGGTGGCGAAGCGCGACAAGCTCAACCAGGAAATCAGCCGCGTCTCCGACCTCGTCATTGCAAATGCCAATTTCCTCCCCGAAGAGGAAAAGGCGGACCAGCTCGAGCAGTTGGAGGAGCTGGTGGCTGAACCGCCCGGCTTCACCGAATCGGTGCGCAACATTCTGAAGGCGAACGCGATACACCCCGCCACCGCGCTACAGGTCCGGGAGCTGATGGCGAAGGCCGGATTCAATTTGCGCGCCTATTCCAATCCGCTGGCTTCCATCCACACCATCTTGAAGCGCCTGGCGGAACGTGGCGAGGTGACAACCAGCGCGAATGGCGGTCAAACCTACTATCGGTGGAAAGCGCGCGGGGAGCGCAAGGCGCCGGAATCCGGCTTGCGTTGACCCTCAATTTCAACGCATAGTAACATCACAATCGTTGGTGACGGTGGGAATGAAAATTTTTCGCGGCATAGTTCCGGCGGCCGTTCTGGCAAGCCTGATGTTCGGCGCCGGTTGCGAGACCGATCGCCCGAACCCGGCCACCAGTTCCATCCCCGCTCAAGCCAAAGCTCCCGAGGTCGCCGCTCCCGTCGCCAAGTCGGCTGATCCCAAGCCGGCCGTCCAGCCGCAGGTCGCGAACCCGAAGCCCGACCCAGCCGAGGCGTTGATCGCGCAGGCCGAGCGGCAATACACGGCCGGACAGGCGAACTACCAGGCCGACCATCTCGAAGCCGCCAAGCAGAACTTCGACCAGGCGTTCAACACCCTGCTGTCCAGCAATCTCGACATCCATGCCGACGAGCGGCTGGAGCGCGAGTTCGACAAGATTGTGGAAGCGGTCCACGAGCTTGAAATGGCCGCCTTGAAGCAGGGCGACGGCTTCAGCGAACCGCGCTCGGAACCGGCGCCCATCGACGAAGCCAACGACATCACCTTTCCGGTCGATCCCAACGTCAAGGCCACGGCCGAAGCCGAGATCAAAACCACCAAGTCCGACTTGCCGCTGGTGCTGAACGACCAGGTGGCGATGTTCATCAACTACTTCTCCAGCCCGCGAGGACGCGCCACGCTGGAGCACGCCTGGGCCCGTTCAGGCCGCTACCGTGAGATGGTCTCGCGGATTTTCAAAGAGGAGGGTGTTCCGCAGGACCTCATCTATCTGGCGCAAGCGGAGTCGGGATTTCAGCCGCTGGCGCTTTCGCGGGCGGGTGCGCGGGGGATGTGGCAGTTCATGGCCGCGTCCGGCCAGTTGTACGGCCTGGAGCGGAACTGGTGGGTCGATGACCGCCAGGATCCAGAGAAAGCGACTCGCGCCGCGGCCCGCAACCTGAAAGACCTGTACAAGCAGTTTGGCGACTGGTACCTGGCGATGGCAGCTTACAACTCAGGCGCCAGTACCGTGCAGCACGCGGTGGAACGCACCGGTTATGCCGATTTCTGGGAGTTGTATCAGCGCGGCGTCCTGCCCAAAGAGACGCGTAACTACGTGCCCATCATCCTGGCCGAAACCATCATGGCCAAGAATCCGGAGCACTATGGATTGCAGCGCGTCGCGCCCGATCCTGCGCCCCAGATGGACCAGGTGACCATCAACTATCCGGTGGACCTGCGCCTGGTGGCCGAGTGCGTGGACACCTCAGTGAGCGACCTGCAGGAGTTGAATCCCAGCCTTTTGCGGATGACCACCCCCAAGGACCAGAGCTTCACCCTCAATCTTCCCGCCGGCTCGCGCGAGAAATACGACAACGCCATGATGGCGATACCGGCCGACATGCGGACCTGGTGGCGCTACCATCACGTCGAATACGGCGACACCCTGGCGTCGATCAGCCGCAAGTATCACATCTCCTCGGCGTCGATCGCCCAAGCCAACGGCCTGACCGATGACGAGGTCAAGGTAGGCTCCAAGCTCATCATTCCAGTTTCTCCCGGTCGCGCGAACACCGAGTCTGCCTCCTATTCGCGCCACGCCAGCCATTACAAAGTGCGCCCGGGAGACACGCTGAATTCCATCGCCGACGATTTCGAGGTTTCGGTCGATAAGTTGCTTAAATGGAACCACTTACGCGGAACGACGGTGGCTACTGGACGGACGCTCATCATCTACAAGCCGGTGGCTGGCGGCGGAGCAGAAGAGGCGTCATCCGATAGCAGTAGTGTTCCGGCCAAGGCTGCCAAGTCTGGTTCGTCGTCCAAGTCGTCAAGCCCGGCCGCCGCCAAGTACTACAAGGTCAAGAAAGGCGAGACCCTGAGCAGCATCGCGGAAGAGAACCACACTTCGGTGGCCGCCTTGAAGCGCGACAACCCCAAGCTGTCGGCCGAGCTGCGTGCGGGCGACGTATTGGTCATTCGCAAGTAGCATCCCGATGTGCCGGCTGTGCCCTGCCTCATCATTTTGTAATTGATTTTGTAATTGCTCTCTTCCCATAGGGCGGGGTGTTCTGTTACAACAAGCCCGTTGCGATTTTTTTTGCGCGACTCGAGCGTAAGCCGGACGCTGTCCTGCCATGCTATAATCGCGCGCTTATTGGACACTGTATTTATTGGCATAACTTTGAATTGAGCCTTACGAGCTGCCTCCGTTCCGTTTAGCGGAGCCGAGCAAAATCAGGAGGACACATGACGTTTTTCGATGAGACGCTCTACGGTCGCGATGACGAAATGGATGATTACGGAGACGGTTCCTTCGGCGATTCCCTCGAAGACGAGGAATACGAGGAAGAAGAGGAAGAGGAACCCGAGTCGGTTACCGTAGTGGAAGAAGTTGATATTGAGGAAACCGAGCCGGAAGTCACTACCGAGTCGCGCGCGCCCGCCGCGCCGCGCAAGACTGCTCCCAAAAAGGCCGCGAAGAAGGCGGTGAAGAAAGCTGCCAAGAAGCCAGCCAAAAAGGCGGCAAAGAAAGCCGTCAAGAAGGCGGCCAAGAAAGCTGCGAAAAAGAAAGCCGCTAAGAAGCCGGCCAAGAAAGCTGCGAAGAAACCGGCAAAGAAGGCAGCCAAGAAAAAATCTTCAGGCGGCCCGAAGAAAAAAGCCGCCAAGAAGGGCCGACGCCGCTAAGTTTGAATGTCCCATAGCCAGGCCGCGGATTTATGCCGCGGCCTTTTTTGGTGTGCCGAGCATGTTCAACCGCTTGGAGGTGAAAGTCCTCTTCCCATCCTGATGGAGGAGAAGGGATAGCGAAGCGCAAGGGTGTCGCTGCGAGGCGGGGTCTGAAAGAAGCGTGGAGCAAAAGCGCGAGCCGATGAACAAGAACCGGATGAAGAGGCCTACGGCAGCGGGCGAGCGGGCCAAAAGCCGCGAAGCCCATGTCCATCAAGTCTGCTGGTGGTAAATCCGGCGGTTGTGCGCGGAAGGCGGTTGCACTTACCTCGGGAGATCTGCGACGTGTCCCGGAAGCGAGACTGAGGATGGAGCGATTCATCCTGACCGCGGCGCAGAAGTCAGCAGCGGGCATAGTAGCGGCGCGAGCGGCGAAGGCCCAAACGGAAGGGAGCGGCGAGTAGCCGGCGAGACTCGATGGGCGACAAGCGGCAGAAGAACCAGCTACAGATGATGCTGGCCTTCACCGACGAGGGTAGGAGTGAAGCTCCAACGGCTCGGCGGGAAGGGACCGAATCGCTCACGGCGAAACGCGCGTGCGAAAGCCCGGCTATCCCCGAGCAAGTGATGGAAGAGGTCTGCGACAGGGAGAACCTGTTGCGGGCCTTGCGCAGAGTTAAGTCGAATAAGGGGAGTCCGGGGATCGACGGCAGGAAGGTCGGCGAGCTACCCGGATATCTGAAGCAGCACTGGCCAGCAATCCGAGAACCACTGCTGAACGGGACCTACAAGCCGCAACCGGTAAGGCGGGTGGAAATCCCCAAGCCGGACGGAGGGATGCGTCAGTTGGGCATTCCGACGGTGCTGGATCGTCTTATCCAGCAGGCGGTGATGCAGGTTTTGCAAGGCAAGTGGGACGGGACGTTCTCCGAGCACAGTCACGGCTTTCGTCCGCAGCGCTCGGCGCATCAGGCGGTGGCCAAGGCGCAGCAGTATATCGCTGCCGGTAACCGCTGGGTAGTGGACCTTGATCTGGAAAAGTTTTTCGATCGAGTGAACCACGACCGACTGATGGCAGCCGTTGCGTGGCGGGTGAACGACAAGAGGATGCTCAAGCTGATTCGAGCCTTCCTGGAGTCGGGCGTGATGGAGAACGGGCTGGTGAGTCCGGTGGAGGAGGGCACTCCGCAAGGGGGACCACTCACACCCCTTACACAAAAGGTAATTTCGAATTCGAGAGGGTAGTGACGGGTTTGGCGGGGTATTCATCCAGTACTCGACCTGCGCCTTAAGAAGTAATATGTTTATGACAGATGACACGATCGACCAAAGCGGAGAAGGCTCGGCAGCTAAACGCCGCTTACGCCATGCTCCGGGGCAAGGTTCCATTGCCCGAGGCAAGGCAGCGCTTATCGCGAGAGTTCGACCTGTCAGAACGTCAGGCATACCGGTATCTGGAAGAAGCGACCCATCTGGACGGGCCGGTCGAAGTCTCCGAGACTACGGTACCGATTACGCTCAAGCTTCCGGCGGGCACGGCACGTATTCTGCGAGCTTATGCGAGGAGCAGTGGGCTGACGATCGGCGCGATCGTGACACGTGCGTTAGCCCCGTTTCTAAGTACTCGGAGAAGGCATGGCTGAGCCGCGCCAAAGGCACGGCCCTCTCCAAGTTCACGTTGACTATTTTTTTGATCGCCTGCACGACTCGAAGCTCTCGCAGGCCTACAGTCTTCTGGTGCCGGTTCGGGAGCGCCCGGTGGGCGACAGTGTAAAGGAGTTCGAACATGAGGATGGGGGCGATCTACGCACGGGTGTCGTCCGAGCAGCAGCGGGAGGCGAACACGATCGCGAGCCAGACGGCGTCGCTGATCGAGTTCGCCAAGCAGCACGATCTGGAGGTTCCCCAAGAGTGGGTTTTCGAGGACGACGGCTATAGCGGAGCGACGCTGGAGCGGCCGGGTCTTGAGCGTGTGCGGGACCTTGCCGCCGAAGGGCAGATCCAGGTTGTGCTGGCGTACGCGCCGGACCGGCTGAGCCGCAAATACGCGTACCAGATTCTGCTGATTGAGGAATTAGCCCGCAACGGAGTGGAGACGCTTTTTGTCAAAGCACCGCAGGGTTCCAGCGCAGAAGATCAATTGCTTGTGCAGTTCCAAGGGATGATAGCGGAGTACGAAAGGGCTCAGATCCTGGAGCGATCGCGCCGTGGTAAGCGACACCGGGCCCAGTCGGGCGAGGTCAGCGTGATGAGTGGTGCTCCTTATGGCTACCGTTATGTACGCAAGACCGACGAGACTCCGGCTGCGTACGCCGTGCTTGAAGCCGAGGCCCGCGTGGTGCACCGCATCTATGAGATGTACACGGTGGAGGGCCTAAGCATCGGTGAGATTACCCGCCGGATTAACGCAGAAGGCATACCGACTCGCAAAGTAAGCGCCCGGTGGGAACGCTCGACCGTCTGGGCCGTGTTGCGCAATTCTGCGTATCGTGGTGTCGCCTGTTTCGGTAAGACGCGCGCCTCTTCGCGGATACGCGTCATCCGCCCGCAGCGTCGGCGGGGTGCGACTACGCCCAGCATGACAACCGGCCATGAGCGCCCACGCGAAGAGTGGATCGAGATCCCCGTGCCAGCCCTGGTAAGCGAGGATAGCTTCGCCCGTGCCCAGGAACTCCTTCAGGAGAATAAGATACGATCACGCCGTCGCACCATCGAGCCAAGTATCGTGCAGGGTTTGGTCAGTTGTCAGAAGTGCGGCTACGCCTTCTCGCGCACATCGACGCGCACGACCGCACGCAAGATCCACTACTACAAATGTCTTGGCTCGGATGGCTGGCGAAAACTCGGCGGTCCTGTCTGCGACAACGGCCGTTTGGTACGGCAAGATCTGCTCGATCGGATCGTCTGGGCCGAGGTGATCCGGCTGCTGGAAGATCCAGCGCTGATTCAGCAGGAACTTGACCGTCGGCTGGCAGCAGCGCGTTCCTCCGATCCGACAAAGAAACGCGAGCAGAGCCTGCAAAGAGAATTAGCACATGTTGGCAAGGGCATCGAACGACTTCTCAGCGCCTACCAGGAGGCCCTGATGTCGATCGAACAGTTGCGTGAGCGCATGCCTGCGCTGCGCCAGCGTGAACAGGCGCTCCGTGCTGAGTTGTCGGCAATCGCTGACCAGGACAACGATCGGGCCGCCTTCCTGCGCCTGGCGGAGACCCTCACGGCGTTCCTCGCCCGCCTGCACGGCGCTGCTGGTACGCTGAGTATCCTGGAGCGCCAGCGAATCGTGAGGCTTGTAGTGAAAGACGTCCTGATCGGAGACGACACCATCACCATCCGTCATAGCATTCCAGTCCCGCAGGGTCTCCCGCAAGGCGGTTGCCTACCGCCAAGCCAGACTGCCGGCACAAATTACCTTTTGTGTAAGGGGAGTACTGTCTCCGCTGCTGTCGAATCTCGTGCTCGATGAACTCGACCGAGAGCTGGAGCGGCGCCAGCACCGTTTCGTGCGCTACGCGGATGATTGCAATATCTACGTGGCCAGCGAGCGGGCAGGGAAACGGGTGATGCACAGCGTGACCCGTTTTATCCGGCAACGACTCAAGCTCAGGGTGAATGAGGCCAAGAGCGCGGTAGCGCGACCGCAGGAGCGGAAGTTTCTAGGCTTTAGCTTTACCAGAGGAGCCGAGCCGAAACGGCGCATTGCGCCCAAGGCCCTGCTCCGCTGCAAGCAAAGAATCCGGGAACTGACCCGCCGGACGCGAGGGATCAGTATGGAGCAGATGACGAAAGAACTCGCCAGCTACTTGCGTGGCTGGAAGAGCTACTTCGGCTACTGCCAGACGCCCTCGGTGCTGCACGGACTGGATCAGTGGACACGGCGCAGGCTGCGATCCGTGATCTGGAAACAACGGAAGCGACGCGCCTCTTGGCGACTGGCTAACAGCCCGGTCCTGAGCGCTGCGTTTCCTATCTCCTACTTCGATTCGCTCGGCCTACCACGCTTGTCATCGGGATAACTGAACTCATCCGAACCGCCGTATGCGGACCCGCATGTCCGGTGGTGTTTCTATGGGCCGTACCGGCCCGCCAATAGCAATGAAAATGAGCGCTAGCAACCGTATGATGGCGACCGGGATTGAAGCGGTAAGGTCGTTGTCACACTGGATGAGTCGAGGCCGTGGTGGTGTTTGATCGGGAACGCATGATTGAGCTGATAAGTGTGCGCCGCCTGCATTGGCAGGGGTAGCACGTGAGGGTGCATTAGAACTGCTACGTGCGTTCTCCGCTTCAATGCCGAGGAGGTGGAGGATGGAGGCAGCCTATTATGTGGCCGGCATTGACGTTCACAAGAAGATGCTCGCTGTGGTAGTGGCAAACGCTAGAGACAGAGAACTGTGCTTCGAGTGCCGGCGGTTCGGTACAGCGGTTAGCGAACTGCGGAAACTATCGGCATGGTTGCGGGAGCGCGCGGTGCAGGAAGTGGTCATGGAGTCGACGGCGCAGTACTGGAAACCGGTGTGGCTGGCGCTGGAAGGACAGTTTCAGCTCTGGCTGGCACAAGCACGATCGAACCGAGGCCCTCGCGGACGGAAGACCGACTTTCGCGATGCGAAACGCAGTGTGAGCCGATTGCTGAGCGACGATTTGATTCTGAGTTACGTTCCCGAAAAGGAGCAACGGAGTTGGCGCACTTTGACCCGCACGAAATATCAACTCACGCGGGATCGGGTGCGGCTGCAGAGCCAACTGGAAAGTCTGCTGGAAGAGTGTCAGATCAAATTGTCCAGTGTGGTTAGCGATCTGCTGGGAGCCAGTGGCCAGCGTATTCTGCGCGCCATCGCAACTGGTGAAACGGATCCGGCACGGCTCAGAGAACTAGGCGATCGGCGGTTGCAGGCTACGGATGAGGAACTGAGGGATGCCCTCGACGGACAGCCTCAGCCGCTGCACCGAAAGCTGTTGACGCTGTATCTGCAGCGGTTGGATGTGATCGAAGGGCAGCTCGCTGAGATTGAGCGCATGATCGCGGAAGCCATGAAGGCGCATGAAAATGCCATCGTGAGACTGGCCGAGCTACCCGGCTTAGGGATTGATTCGGCGCAGCAAATCATCGCCGAAATCGGTCCGGGTGCGGAAGCGTTTCCGTCAGCGTCGCAACTGGCCTCCTGGGTGGGAGTCTGTCCGGGACGCCAAGAGAGCGCGGGCGAGTCCACCAGCAATCGGTCTGCAAAAGGGAATCGCGCGATGCGGCGCCTGCTGAACCAACTCGCGCATGCCGCTGTCCGCAAGCGAGACTGTTACTTACAAATCCTGTTCCAACGCCTCTCGCCTCGCCTCGGCTATGCGAAGGCTGTCTGGGCAATCGCCCACCGTCTTTGCCGATTGATCTGGAAGGTATTGCACGAAGGAGTCCACTATGTTGAGTATGGGCCCGCGGTGAGTGCTCTCACCCTGAAACGCCGAAAGCAGAGGCTCGTCACCCAGCTAAAAAAGCTCGGGTATTCTGTTCAACTAACGCCAATCCCTGGGTAAACCGTCGGCCTGTAGGTTTGTTTTCGAGGGTGTGGCAGGGGCGGACGGGTGACCGTCCCCCCTATGCCGATTTCTCGCCAGAAACCGCGCGCCGCGGGTGCCCCATCCTTGTGGGTGCCCCATCCTTCGCCTGCTTTTGGCGAAAGGGTGGGAAACACATGTCCCGAACCGGTGCCGAGGGTGCTTCTTTCGCCGTTCTTGGCGAAAAAGTGCGAAACACAAATTTCCGACCGGCGCTCTCGGCCACGTTCCACCACTCGGTGCTACTTCACAACAGTGTGTGATTCAAGTCACCGCGTCCCCTCCACGCGCTCTGGCATAACAACATAATGAAGAATGTGGGATCGGCTTCTAACATCCTCAAAACGTCGCCGGAACTGAAGAATGCCCTCGAATCGCTCGCGCTAGAGCAACCGCTTGCTGCTGGAGAAGTGCTGTTCCAGACCAGCGACGAAAACGTTGGCGTGTACCTGGTAGGCAAGGGAAAGGTCTGCCTTCGCGTTGACGGTGTGCCCCGGTTAGATCGAATCTTTCCGGCGGGATCGCTGCTGGGCTTGCCGGCAACCTTCACCGGAAGTTCCTATAGCCTGACTGCGGTCGCCGTGATTAACTCGGTCGTGCTGCACGTGACGCGCGAGGACTTTCTTCACCTGATGCGGCAGGAACCCATGCTTTGCCGGCAAGCCACCGACATGCTCAGCCGCGAGGTATCGTTCATCCAGGCGGCAATCAACGATCGTATGCATGCGCTGGGCGCGTTCAAAGTAGAATGCCTGGCGCCAGCCACAAAGAAAGCGCAGTCTTTGCGTGCGCGCCGCACCCTCTCGGTTGCGAACGGCGGGCGTTAGAGCGCAATTTACTCTGGAACGACCGTTTAGGAAGAGCAGATCCCTCATCGACTGAAGTCGATTCGTGATGACAACTCGGATTGGGGTTGTCATTACACAAGCAGCGCGTCAACGTACGACTTCGTCGGGAATGAAAACTCAGCGCGTCAGGGCACGACTTGAGTCGTGCCGACTGCGAACTAAACTAAAAGGGGCTTTAGCCCCTGCCTATGGCAAAACCATCCCGCCCATCCGGCCCGGAAAACGCGAAGGCCGAATTCCGCACTTTCTTCGTCACCACCAGAACATCAGGCGGCAAGCCAATCTTGCAGACAGACCGAATGGCTGCATTGTTTATTGATGTGCTGCGCGGCTACATGCGCGCCGGAAAGTTCAAGATCCATGAATTCGTAGTCATGCGCGACCATGTTCATCTATTGCTAACCGTTGGCGACGACATGAGCATTGAAAAAGCCGTGCAGCTAATCAAGGGAAACTTCTCCTTTCGGGCCAGGACAGAGTTGGAATTTGACGGCGAGATATGGCAGCGCGGTTTTTCGGATGTTCAAGTTAAGGATGAAGAAAGTTTTCGCGCTCATCAACAGTACATTTTCAACAATCCGGTGAAGGCAGGATTGGCGAATGTCCCCGAGGAATATGCGCATGGTTCGTTGTTTTTGCGGAGGTTGAAGGCGCAGGAGCTAAAGCCCGTGATTCAAATTCCTGGCGGCGGCACGACCAAGGTCGTGCCCTGACGCGGTGAACGGACCTCAGGACAGTCTAGTGTCGTTTTCTCTGCCACCCTTACGGCAAAAGCAGATCCCTCATCGACTGAAGTCGATTCGTGATGACAACTCGGATTGTTGAAGTCGTGGGCCAACGAGACTGTGTCGCAACCCAGTTGGCTGTTTGCAAGTGGAACCGATGAGGCAAAATCAGCCGCGCAGCGGCGACATTTGTTTTAGCCGTGGGCGTGAGCCCGCGATAAAGTGGACCAATGAGCCGAGCCGCGGAGCGGCGGTACCGGTTGCGACACAGTCTCTAAAGCCCGTGATCCCAACGAGCAGCGGCACGACCAAGGTCGTGCCCTGACGCGGTGAACGGAACTCAGGACAGTCTAGGGTTATTTTTCTTCCACCCTTTCGCCAAAGCGGGCGAAAGCATGGGGCAACCCGGCTGGCCGAAGAAATATTTGTGCGCTGGAACTCCTAAATGGATATATAGTGCCGGGCAATTCCCTAAAAGTTGAACAGAATCAGCTGATTGCGGTCTTCGAGTAAGTCGCTCTGGAAGTCCGATGCTTCGAGAGTCCGTAGAATGGGCACTTTCTCGAAAAGCGTGAGGCTGAGAATCTGTAGAATTTGGTAAAGACTCGCCTGCAGTCCCAAACGCTTCCGCACAATCGCCACCAGCACATAAACCGAGATCGCAATCCATATCTGGGTTTTCACCGCATTCTCGCTGGTACCGAAAAAGGACTTGATCCGGAGGTGCTGCTTGATCCAGCGAAAAAAGAGTTCCACTTGCCAGCGGCACCGGTAGGTCTGGGCGATCGTAAGTGCTGGCAGCGTGAAGTTGTTGGTCAGGAACTTCAGACGCTTGTTGGTCTCTGCGTCGAAGTAACTCACTCGCCGCAATGCATCCGGATACACTCTGGAAGACTCCATGGCGGTTAGGATGACGGTGTGATCGGAACGTACGCCGGTACTCTTGTCCACCGGATGCGAATAGCGCCGTTGGAGTAAGACATTCTCTTTGGTACGTACGACAAAGAAAGCGGAGCACAGAGTGAAGAAGTAGAGGCGTTGGAAGTCGATGTAGCCACGATCCATCACGTAGAACGCGCCCGCTTCGGGAAGGAGTTCGTCGAGGAGGTTGACGTCGTGCACTTTGCCGTCGGTGATGCGGATAAACGTGGGGATATTGCCGTGCAGGTCCAGCAGGGTATGCATCTTCACCGCGGCTTTGTGTTGGCGAAACCGAGCCCAGGGAAACAAAGTCAGGCAGAGATCGATGGTGGTCGAGTCCAACGCGTACAGACTCTGCTCCAGATCCACTCCGATGGGATCGTGGGCATACAACGGTCGCGCAGCACCGATCAACACCTGGGCAAAGTCGGCATAGATTCGCCAGTCGCGCGACTCGTTGGCATCGGCCAGGGTAGAGCGCGCCACCTTGCCGCGGAATCCCATGTGGTAGAGCTTGCCCTGCATCGAACGCAGGCAGGCTTCGATATCGCGCAGACTGTCGCGGTAAGTCAACTGCGCGAACGCCATTGCCAAATACTGATCCCAGCAAGAGAAAGCCTTCTGCTGATAGTCGCCGCGGTAACGAGTCACACATTTTTGAAACTCATACGAGGGCAGGTGATCAAGGAGCTGAGCGAAAACGGTTCGGCCAACGTTCATTCACCATTGTGCACCGACCCTGCTCCTGCCGCTCCAACCGACCGTTTTCAGCCTCTCCGACTTCAAATCGAAAAAAAACAAAACCACTCCTAATCTCAAGCCTTGCAGGGCATTAGCGGAATTTCAAAAGTCATCTTCCGGACACTACTGAGTGCCGGTTGTTGGGAGCTAAAAGGTCAATTCCGGATATAGCGAGGGGCGGTTACGAGTGAGTTTGGCATATTTTCTTACCCCTTGTTTGTCAGGTGATGCTGCAGCTGCGACGAGGAACCTGTCATGAGAAACCGCCAACTTCGTTTGTCAGTGACTGTAATGCTGGTCGTCATTGTGCTGTCGTGTTGCGCAGTAGAGGCGTCGGCCAACACCGGCGATATCCGGGCGACCGCGGTTCTGTTCGCCAACGGCCTCAGCAATGTCACGGTCGTTTGGAATCCTGCGTTTGCTGACACAAACTATACAGCCGTCTGCACTGCCGAGCAGCTCCCGTCCGATTTCCTGCTACCGGTCATCACGTCCCGTTCGCCAGGATCGATGAACATAGTTCCCACCGACAATGCCGGACCGGGAATACTGGACTGCATAGCGATACCTGATTCTGATGGCACCGATATTCGGCATGCTCGGGCCGCATTCACGGGCAGTCCCAACACGGTGACGGTTTCCTGGAATCCAGTGTTCACCGATACGCACTATACGGCTGTGTGTACGGTGGAGACTCAGGATCGCGGAAGTGGCGAGTTCACCAGCGTGATCAGTGCCAAGACTGCGGATTCTATTACCGTGATCAACGCCGGGTTCCCCACCGGGACGATGCACTGCCTGGCAATACCTGATTCGGACACAAGCGACGTGCGGCGGAGCAGGGTAACCGTTTCGGGCAATCCGAACACGGTAACGCTCCCATGGAACCTGCCTTTCCCTAACAGCAGCTATGCGGCAGTTTGCAGCGATGAAGTACCAGGTGCCATGGGTAGTGATTCCGCTATCGCGATTTACACCGGCTCGAAGGCACCAGCATCGGTGGTCACCATCCCTGAGATCGTATCCGGGCTGGTTGATTGCATCGCGATCAACACCAAGTGTGCCAGTGTGGGCGGCGGGTGCGGGCCATAGGAAGAACCGCAAGGGCCATCGCCGATCCGATCCGAGGGAAGGGTTTACACCCATGAGAATTGGTGGTCCCGCCAATCTACCAAGAGGCGGGATCAAAAGGAAATCTAGGGTTCAGAACGTCATCCTACCGTCCCCCATGACGCGCTCCCGCCTTTCGCACTTTCTCGCAAGATTGCGTAGAATTGCCTCGCATTACACCTCACAAGCCTGAAGGACATCATGCGACTCATCTGCCGTTTTCTGCTGGTCATACTTTTTTCAGTTGCCGCTTTCGCACAACAAGCCCCGGTCGGAATTGAAACTGGAGATCTGGACCGCTCGGCGAATCCGTGTACCGACTTCTACCAGTTTTCCAACGGCGCGTGGCGGGCCGCCAATCCGATTCCTGCCACCATGGATCGCTGGAGCCGCCGCTGGGCTGCGGGGGAATCGAACAAAGGCCAACTGCGAGTGATTCTGGAAGAAGCGGCCGCCAAGCACGACCAGCCCAAGGGTAGTGTTGACCAGTTAATTGGGGACTACTACGCGGCCTGTGTGGACGAATCGCGCGTAAACCAGGCGGGCGCTACGCCGCTCAAGCCGATGCTCGCCGAAATCGATGCCATCCAAGACCAGGCCGGCCTGCAACAAGTGCTGGTGCGCTTCGCGGACCTGGAAGTGCAGGCCCCGTTCGCGGTCAATGCCGCCAGCGACAACCACAATCCCTCGCAGGTGATAGCCGATGTGCAGGCTATGGGTCTCGGCCTGCCTGACCGCGATTACTATCTGAAGACGGAAGAGCGCTTCCAGCAAGCGCGCGCCCAATACCTGGTCCATGTAGCCAATATGTTCAAGCTTGCCGGATACAGCGAGGCCGACTCGCGCAAAGCGGCCGACGAGGTGATGCAATTTGAGACTGCGCTGGCCAAAGCCACCCTGGACAACGTCGCCCGTCGCGATCCGCAGAACACGGACCATGCGACGACCTACGCCCAGTTGCAGCAACTCACCCCACACTTTGATTGGGACCGGTATTACAAGGACGCGAACCTGCCGCGCGTCAATCTGAATGTGCAGGAGCCAAAGTTCATGGAGGAGTTCGACCGGCAACTGAACTCGACCCCGATTGCGGACTGGAAAATCTACCTGACCTGGCAGCTTCTGCATGGCTTCGCGCCCTATCTCTCGCAGGCCTTCGTGCAGGAGAACTTCAACTTCTACGAGAAGACGCTGGGCGGGGTTGGCGAACTGAAGCCGCGCTGGAAACAGTGCGTGGAATCGACCGACCAATTTCTCGGCGAGGCGCTGGGGCGAGATTACGTGGCGCGTTACTTCCCTCCGGAAGCCAAGGCGCGCGCGCAGGAGATGGTGAAGAACATACTGGCGGCGATGGCCGACACCATCAATGGCGTGGACTGGATGACTCCCGACACCAAGAAGAAGGCCATGGAGAAGATCGGCACCTTCAATGTGAAAGTGGGGTATCCCGACAAGTGGAAGGACTACAGCCACGTGGTCATTACCCGCACTTCGTACTTTGACGATGTGATGGCGGGAGCGCAATTTGTGGTCAACGACGACCGCTCGACCATCGGCAAACCGGTGGACCGCGGACGCTGGGGCATGACGCCGCCCACCTCCAACGCTTACTACAATCCCTTGTTGAACGAAATTGTGTTTCCGGCGGGAATTTTGCAGCCGCCGGCGTTCAGCGTGAAGGCAACCGACGCGGTCAACTACGGCGCCATCGGCGTGGTCATCGGGCACGAGATCAGCCACGGCTTCGACGATCAGGGTGCGCAGTTCGATTCCATCGGCCGGCTGAACAATTGGTGGACGGCTGACGATCTGAAAAAATTCCAGGCGAAAACTCAGTGCGTGGTGAACCAGTTCGATGGCTACTTCATCGAGCCCAACATTCATCACAACGGCAAGCTGGTGCTGGGCGAATCGATCGGCGATTTGGCGGGAGTGAAGATTGCTTACCTGGCGTTCCAGAAGTCGCAGCAGGGTAAGCCCCAGGCTCCTACGATTGACGGCTTCACGCCCGATCAGCAGTTCTTTATCGCGTGGGGCCAGTTCCGCGGAGACGAGACCCGGCCGGAAACGCAGCGGCTGATGGTGCAGGGGGATCCTCACCCGGTTGCCAAGTTTCGCGTGATTGGTCCACTGTCGAATTTCCCGCCATTCGCCAGCGCATTCTCGTGTAAGCCGGACTCGGCCATGGTGCGGCCCGCCGCGGAGCGCTGTGTGGTCTGGTAGCAGGTCTTTTTCGAAGGGAACTAAATTCGCCGCCTGCCGTACAATAGGTAGCCGAATTGGCGGCGCACTTTAAGTCCAGGCCGGAACTCACGAAACCGGCGGTCGCACGTCGAACCAGCGTACCGGCCCCGCCGCAATTGTTTGGTTGCGATAAGTTGCCTTAAAAAGAGGAGCGAACTGCACATGCGCCTAGTCCTGAAGGTAGCGCTTGGAATTGTATGTCTCACCAGTCTGGCTTCGGCCCAGACAGCCGAGGAACTGGTCGCCAAGAATATCCAGGCCCATGGTGGCCTGGAAAAAATCAAGGCGATCAATACCGTGCGCATGTCGGGCAAGCTGTACGTACAGAACTTTTACGCCGCTGTCGAGGTGGAAAAAAAGCGTGGCGGCCTGATCCGCCAGAGCTTCACCCTCCAGGGCATGACCCAGGTCCAGGCCTACGATGGATCCAGCGGCTGGCAGATTTCACCCTTTCAAGGCCGGAGGGACCCGGAGGGAATGGGTGAAGATGACACCCGTGACCTGGTCGAAGATGCCGATATCGATGGCCCGCTGGTCGATTACCAGGCCAAAGGCAATAAAGTTGAATATCTGGGACACGCCACGGTCGATGGGGATGACGCTTACGAGCTTAAGGTCACCTTGAAAAATGGGGACATTATTAATTACTACCTCGACCCCGACACCTATCTGGAAATCAAGCGCGAAAAACAGCAGTTCATTCGCGGCTCGGTGCGCGAAAGCGAAGAGCTGCTGGGGGCCTATAAACAGGTGGCGGGCGTTTACTATCCTTACTCGATTGAGACCGGCGTAAAGGGCGATCCTAGTCAGCGCGCCGTGATTACCGTCGAGAAAATTGAAGTCAACGTTCCCATCGACGATTCGCAATTCAAGATGCCGGCGATGCCGGCCCCGAAGAAATAACCGCGAGTAGATTTCACCTGGTCCTATTTGGCTACACGATCTTCGAACAAGAGGATTTGAGCAAAATGATTGCTGCTTCCCGTATGAACAGAACTGTCCGAGCTATTTATTCGCTGTGCGCCATGTCGGGGTTGATGTTCGCCATCGCTGCGATGGCGCAAACTCCCGAGGCGCAGACGCCCGTCAAGTTTGATTCCGCCACTATCTCCGGTTTGTCGGCCCGCAATATCGGCTCGGCCAGGATGAGTGGACGCATCGCGGCGGTGGATGCCATCAACGAGCAAGGCCGCCTGACGGTCTTCGCCGCCGCGGCCAGCGGCGGGGTGTGGAAGTCCATCAACGGTGGCACCACGTTCAAGCCGGTGTTCGACAAGCCTGATGTGCAGTCGATTGGCGCCGTTACCATCGACCGCTCCAATCCGAAAATCGTGTGGGTAGGCACCGGCGAGGCCTGGACGCGCAACAGCGTTTCGGTGGGCGACGGCATTTACAAATCCACCGACGGTGGCGAGAACTGGACCAATGTGGGTCTGAAAGATTCCGAGCATATCGCCCGCATTCTGGTGGACCCGAAAGATTCCAACACGGTTTACGCGTGCGCGATTGGCCATCTTTGGAATGACAATACCGAGCGCGGCGTTTACAAGACCAGCGATGGCGGACAAACCTGGCGCAAAGTATTGGGCGGCAGCAATGCCTCGACCGGCTGCGGCATGATGTCGATGAGCCCCCTGGAGCCGAATACCATCTATGCCTCATTGTGGGACGTCCGCCGCCAGGGTTGGACCTTCCGCTCGGGCGGCCCGGGCAGCGGGTTGTACAAATCCACCGACGGCGGTGAGCACTGGACGGAACTGACCGACGCCAACAGCAAGGGCCTTCCCGCCAAGCCCTATGGCCGAATCGCAATTGCGGTAGCGCCGGGCAAACCGCAGGTGGTGTATGCCAATATCGAAGCCACCCACAGCGCATTGTTCCGTTCCGACGATGGCGGCAAAACCTGGGCCAAGATGGATGCCAGCCAGTTCATGGTGTGGCGGCCGTTTTATTTCGGCAACCTGATTGTCGATCCCAAAGATGAGAACAAGATTTTCAAGCCCGATCTTTTTCTGTTGCTCAGCGTGAATGGGGGTAAGAGTTTCAGCGGCGTTTCGAACGCCGCACACGGCGACTTTCACACCGTCTGGATCGATCCGGCGAATCCGAACATTGTGTATGCCGGCGACGATGGCGGTTTGTGGCGCAGTGAAGACGGTGGAACGCGGTGGAAGCACCAGATGAACCTGCCGGTCTCGCAGTTTTATCACGTCAGCGTGGACAATGCGGACCCCTATCACGTCTATGGCGGCCTGCAGGACAACAGTTCCTGGGTGGGCGATTCCTCGTATCCCGGCGGCATCAGCAACTCGCGCTGGGAAAACATGTTTGGCGGCGACGGCTTCTGGATGTTCGAAGACCCTGCCGATTCTAACTACATTTACGCCGAATACCAGGGTGGGACCCTGGCACGAGTGAACCGTTACAGCCACGAGACCCGTTCCATCACTCCCTATGCGGAATATGGCGAGAAGAAACTGCGCTTCAACTGGAACGCCCCCATCGCCATGAGCCCCAATGAAAAGGGCACCATCTATCTGGGCGCTCAGTTTCTGTACCGTTCGCGCGATCATGGACAAACGTGGGAGCGCATCTCGCCCGATCTGACCACCAACGATCCCGAAAAGCAGAAGCAGGAAGAGTCGGGCGGCGTCACCATTGATAACTCTGCGGCAGAAACGCACACCACGGTTTACTCCATCAGCGAGTCGCCCAAAAACGGCCAGATCATCTGGGTGGGCACCGATGACGGAAACGTGCAGATCACGCGCGATGGTGGCAAGACGTGGACGAATGTGGTCGGCAATACCGGCGTGGCGAAATTCTCGTGGGTATCAACGGTGGCGGCCAGCCGCTTCGACGAAGGCACCGCCTACGTCACCTTCGATCGTCACACCTTCGGCGACATGCAGCCGTACCTTTACAAAACCACCGACTACGGCAAGACCTGGACCTCTTTGCCGGTGCAGGACAACGGCGTGCGCGGGTATGCCCACGTCATCACCGAAGACACGGTGAGCCCGAACATCCTGTTTCTGGGCACCGAATTCGGGCTGTGGATCTCGGTTGACGGTGGCAATAAGTGGGCGCAGTACAAAGGCAGCGATTTCCCGGCGGTTGCGGTGCGCGACATCGTGGTGCAGCCGCGCGAGTCTGATCTGGTGTTGGCGACCCATGGCCGCGGCATCTGGATTATCGACGACATTTCGCCCTTGCGCGCCTTGACTCCCGAGCTGATGCCGAAGACCGCGGCCTTCATTACCAGCCGGCCGGCTACACAGTACATCGATGCGAACGCCGGATGGCCTGAGGGCGACGAGACGTTCATCGGCCCCAGCCGTCCGCAGAGTGCGCTCATCACCTACTACCAGCGAGGCCGCCACATTTACGGCGACATGAAGATTGAGGTCTTCGATTCGCAGGGCAAGCTGCTCGACACCATCAGCGGGACAAAGCATCGTGGCCTCAACCGCGCCGATTGGTCGATGAGGCTGAAGTCTCCGACCGTGCCTCCGGCAGCGACCGCGGCATTTGGCGCCATCCAAGGGCCACTGGTAGTGCCGGGCACCTACACCATAAAAATGACCAAAGGCGATGACGTGTACACCACCGAGCTGAAGGTGGTCGAAGATCCGCGCGACAAGTACACGATGGCGGAGCGCCAGGCCCAATTCGATCTGACCATGAAGCTCTACCACCAGCTGGAACATATGAGTTGGGCAGTCGATTCGATTATCCAGATCCGCGACGGCGCCACCGCGCGGGCCAGCAAACTGCCGGCCAACGATCCGCTGCGCAAGCGTCTGACTCAGCTTGCGGTTTCGGCCGACAAGATTCGCTCCGAGATTGTGGCCACCAAGGAAGGCGGCGCCATCACCGGCGAGGAACGGCTGCGCGAATTCCTGACCACGGTTTACGGCGACGTGAATGGCTACAACGGGCAGCCGACCGCTGCGCAGATTGACCGCACCGAAGTGTTGGGACGCGAGTTGGAGGACGTCATCAAGAAAGTTCAAACCCAGCTGGTGGGCCAACTGCCGTCCATCAACAGCGCGCTGGAACAGAAGAAACTGGAGCCTATTCAAGCCATCAGCGAAGCGGATTGGCAGAAGCAGCACCAGGAAGGATCGCAGGGGCCAAAAGCGGCGACTCAGCAAATGCAGAGCTTCGAACGCGACTGAGGCAGCGACCGCATCACCACGTCCACGAAATGCCAAACACGACTATGCGTCGTGGTGCTGGGGCGCGCGCCAAGTATGAGGGTTCGTACTTAAACGAGAGCAGCAGGTTGTTCTCGGGCAAGATTAAGTTTGTCTGAAAACCGGCGGCGTGCATGGAGAAGCGCCCGTCACGGACCGATAAGGCACCGGGGAACGCTCCGCCATTTTTGGCGTTGAGCCACTCGTCATAGCCGGCAAAGCCGAACTGCAGCGCCTTCGTCATCTGCCGGTTCAGCGGCAGCAGTTGAGTCACTCCCCATTCCATGGTGAACGATTCTCCAAGCACAGCAGGGGTTCCGCTGGCGCGCTGCTTTTGTCCCTGGACCTCCCAATCGGTGGACAGGTCGGCGGAGATTCCCTTGTCTTTTATGAGGTTGAGCGTGGTCCCACTCGTCACACTATTGGTCCAGAACTCAGAGAAGATGCTGTTGGTCACGCCACCGGCATGCTGGCCACTGGAAGCGGAAAAGACATAAGCAACCGAGGTACTGGCCCGGTTCCAGTCCCACTGCAACGTCATAGACTGCATCCATGCGCCGCCATCAGCGGGTTCGCCTGCCTTCTCTGGCGACGGTGAGGAACTGTTCGCCTCGGGCAGCAGTGCCTGGAAGGCGAACTTCGCTCCCAAGATCTTCTCGTCCGGCGCGTAATCGATAACATTCTCCGACGTCCACAAATCAGGCTGCTGGGCCAGAGCTGCGACCGGAGCCAGCACCTTGATAAGTACGAGGCAGTAGAGCGCGGCATGGAAGATGGAGTGTATTGGCTTCATATTTCGTTCCGCGAACGGTGGTTTTTGCCGTGCGAATCTGGAAATGGTTGCGAGCAGGACGGTGAGTTATTTTCCCGTCCTGCTCGGGAGATGTAGGGATGGCGGCTGGTTAGCCAGCCAAGAGCCTACTTACTTTCTTCCGATCCGAGTGTTCTTGGGCGCAGTCGAACTGACACCCTTCGGCGCAGTCGGCCCGAATTTCCTCGTCATATCGAAGGAACTCAAGGTTTTCTTCTGCGAGCCAACGGCATGGCTCTTGGGAGCGGTCTTCCAGGGACCCTTGTTGGGATCGGTGTTTCCGGTTTGAGCGCTGGCGCCGATGGCCAGAGTTGCAAGGCAAGCGAGTAATACGATTGTCTTTTTCATTGTCGTTTCCTTTCATTGGTTGTGCGACGGCCTGAGCCGAGGTCGGTCGCCGGTTGTCTCTGCGGTCTTCGCTCGCCGCTGGGAACCGAATTCGCTAATCCGGTTCAAATTCGTGCCGAGTGTGCGTTAATTGCGTTGCGCAGACAATGCACCAGCGGTGATTTGAAGGTGATCTCGAGGTGATTTACCGGTTATCGAAGTAACCGACTCATTCCAAAGTTTTTGCGGTGTATGTGCGGAATTTCATGCGGGAAAGATTTGAGTGTTTGATGGGAATATTTGCAGGGCGCTGGCAGTTGCTGCTGACAAGCGGACTCTTTTCACACACAAAACAAAGAGCCGCGCAGAGGGCGGCTCTACGTTTTCGATCATCCGGGCACCTTATCTGAGGTCAAGCTCCATGGTTGGGCCTGCCTGAGCCGGTCTGGCAAGCTCCTGGATCTCCCTGACGAGCCGTGACATGCAGCCATGCAGAATGCATCCTGCCAGGGCCTCGGCGTTCATGGGCTGCGGCAGAGCCACTCCTCCGCCGCACATCCGGGGTTGAAGGTAGTGAAACGCGCGGAACAAAGTTTCCGTGGCCCGGTAAAGCTGGCGTTTATCGGTCATCATTGGAATTCTCCTGGTACGTAGTTGGGTACTTCTGTTGTTGTCACCGTCTGTGGCGTGGGACTTGTCGTCACGTTCCTAGAACACGCCCGCAATGTGCATGCCCCACAGCACCACTGCCGCAATCACGATCAGTGCACCTTTCATGGCTCCCTCCTTCTGCCGCGTCCTTCGGACATCGCGGCTGACTTGAAATCCAGTTGCCTTACCACCCGGGGGCAGGATGGTTTGCCTGCACCCCGGGTGTATCCCCTCCGGCGAGCAGGACGGCCAGTTCGACGTCGTTCTTCCTGCTCTCATGGGCGCACTATGCGCTGGGCGCGTCAGGCGATCAATGCACTGGAAGTGATTTATGAACTTGCGGGGGTAGTCTGGTGGTCATCTAGCGGTGATCTAACGGTGACCCGGGTAAACAATTCATTTCATAGCCGCTTAGTTGACGGCTATGGTCTGCGCTGAATGGCGCGAGCCAAATGAATTCG
>CAWCSJ010000014.1:0-212954 GCA_963798185.1 uncultured Acidobacteriaceae bacterium | reverse complement strand
CCTCCGCAAAAACTTGAGCCGATGACCTCGGCCGCACATGTAACATTGTTACATCCCGTCCACCGCGGTCCCAATTCCTATCTATAGAATCTGCTGATTCAAAACGAGTTCAAGGCGCATGAGGTTTTGACGAGGGACAAGGGCAACTTTGCTTGTTACTCGTGATATACCCAATTGGGCAACCGCGCGGTCGTCCGAAAGAACGAATCGATTGGCTTAGGACGGCCAATAACTAATCCATGGGCAACACGCGAGCGGGCTGCGTGGCCGCTCGCGTGTTGGAGTGACGCCTATTTTGCTGGATCACCCGGTGGGCAAGTACAGCGCGTTTCTGCGGCGTACCTCGCTGCCGAATTCTCAGCGCCTTGGCGTCGCCAGAAACGCGTGATACTCCCCCGCGCTTGTGATGGCCAAGCCTGCGATCTGCCCGCGAGCGTTGATGGAGCAAGCCGACAGAAGATGCAGATTGGAGTTGGGCGGAATCAAGCTGTTGAGGTCGGTCATCACGCCGTTCTCCCAGAGAAATGCGCGGCCATCAAAGCTTGCGTCCAGCGACAGTCCAACCACCATGTCCTCGTCATTGATGCCAGATGCGGTACTGTACGTATCCCCCGTAAGGGTGCCGAGGTCTTGCATCCCGGTGGCCTCGGTCCACAGGAAAGCGTGAAACGTTTGGTCCCCCGGAAGATCTGATACGCCAACTACCTGGCTGCGGTTATTAATGTCCCATGCTAGGTTTCCGCCCGCCTGTCCGGTGATCCCTCCCAGAGTGCCCAGGTCAATGACCTTGCCGTTTTGCCAAAGCAGCGGGTGAACGGGAACGAGATTGAACAAGGTATTGAAGTTAAAGGTGGTGCAAGTTCCCGACGCGCCAACAGCTTGCCCGCGGTCATTGACAGACAGCGCCACTCCGTCAGGATCGCCGTCGATCGTGGGCAGCTGTTCAACCTGACCGTGGGCCCAAATGACGGGCTTGAACTGAAACACCTGTGGAGCCGGACAGCTTGGATCAGGTGTAGTGTTCTCCGCGAAGCCGGCTACTTCTCCCACCGTGTTGATCTGATTGGCCACGCCGTTATGGCCTCCCAGCGTCGGCAGCGCAGACATCACGCCGCTTTGCCAGAGAAAGGGAAGACACTCGAGGTGAGTACCGAAACCGCAAAAGTCTTCGCCATTCGGGTCCGCAGTGGAAGCTTCAGCCTCTCCGACAGCCTGCAACTTTTGGTTGTCACCAAACGCGATATTGTTTGGCCCTCCTAGTCCTGGTTTGCCAATGTCCAGCTTCAGTCCCTTTAACCACAGGACAGAGCGCGAGGTGTTGTCAGGAAGTGTCGCCGCGCCACTTACCATGCCGAATCCGTTAACAAAGAACGGTTGGCTAAACGTGCCTCCCAGCGTACCGAGGTCGATAACGACGTAGTGCGGTGGCTGCGCCATCGCAAGCGTGGCGAGTAGTAGGCTCGTCGCAATCAAAGTCATAGTCGATTTCATATGTCCCTCCATATCCAGATAGGCGCAGAATGGTCGAGAAAACTATCATGCAGCGGGCTGGAATTTGAAGGGACTTGGCCCGGCGGTACAATTCAGCAAATAGTTATGCAGGAAACCGCACAAAGTGGGCCGGCCAGAGATGATGTAAGCCAGTTGCTTCGCGCCTGGAGCGACGGAGACCAACTCGCGCTCGAACGGCTCACCCCTATCGTTTATGAAGAGCTCCACCGCCTGGCCCGCCACTATATGAAGGGCGAGCGTCCCGGACACCTGCTGCAAACCACGGCGCTGGTCAATGAAGCCTACATGCGGCTGGTGGATTACAAGCGCATGCAGTGGCAGAATCGCGCGCACTTCTTCGCGGTCTCGGCGCAGCTGATGAGGCGCATCCTGGTCGAGCATGCCCGCAGTCACAACCTGAAACGCGGAGGCGGGGTGCAGCACATCTCGCTGGATGAGACAGTCGTAGTGGGCGGCAACCGGGACGCCGACCTGGTGGCGCTGGATGACGCGATGAATGCGCTGGCGCGCCTCGATGCCCGCAAAGTGCAGGTCGTCGAAATGCGTTTCTTTGGCGGACTCAGCGTGGAAGAGACGGCCGCAGTGCTTAAAGTGTCGCCTGTCACCGTGATGCGCGACTGGAGTACCGCCAAGGCGTGGCTCTATCGCGAACTGAGAGGCGAGACGGACGATGGACTCCGAGCGGTGGAAACAAGTCGATAGTCTGCTGCAGGCGGCACTGGAGCATCCGTCCGAGCAGCGCGATGCGTTTCTGCGGCACGCCTGCGCTGGCGACGCAGCGCTGGAGCGGGAGGTCCGCTCTCTTCTGGCCTCGCAGCGGGATGCAGGCAGTTTTCTGGAGACTCCGGCCATCGAAGTGGCCGCGCGTGAAATCGCTTCGCGGAACAAGAACACGCCAAAAACGGGTGGTCCGATTGTTGGCCAGACGATCTCCCACTACCGCATCCTCGAGAAGCTGGGCGGTGGCGGCATGGGGGTGGTTTACAAGGCTGAAGACATCCGCCTGCACCGCTTCGTGGCGCTCAAGTTTTTGCCGGATGAAATCGCTCAGGACCCACAAGCGCTAAGCCGTTTTCAGCGCGAGGCACGGGCCGCTTCCGCCCTGAACCACCCGGGCATCTGCACCATTTACGACATCGGCGAGCAGGACGGCCGCTCCTTCATCGTCATGGAGTTTCTCGATGGAGCAACCCTGAAGCATCACATTCCCGGTCGCCCACTCGAAATCGAATCCTTGCTCTCGCTGGCCATTGAAATTGCGGACGCGCTGGACGCCGCCCACTCCGCGGGGATCATCCATCG
The DNA here is from genome assembly GCA_963798185.1 of uncultured Acidobacteriaceae bacterium. GTDB lineage: Bacteria > Acidobacteriota > Terriglobia > Terriglobales > Acidobacteriaceae > Bog-257. The sequence continues at coordinate 210,140 of CAWCSJ010000014.1, read as the reverse complement.
CGACATTAAGTCGGCGAACATCTTTGTCACCCGCCGCGAGCACGCAAAAATTCTTGATTTTGGATTAGCAAAGGTCGGCCCCATCCCTGGCGCCAGCTCCTCCGACGGAGCAACTGGACCCGCCCTCACGACGGAAGCCCAGTTATCCAACCCAGGTATTGCGATGGGCACTGTGCGGTACATGTCGCCGGAGCAAGTCCGCGCGAAACCGCTGGACGCTCGCACAGATTTATTCTCGTTTGGCGTCGTGCTTTACGAGATGGCGACGGGCAAGCTGCCCTTTGACGGCGAAAGCCTCGCCGACATTTTCGGCTCCATCCTCAATAGCTCCTGTGTGCCCGCCGCGAGCCTGAACCCCGCCGTGCCGGCAGGACTGGAACAAATCGTCAGCAAGTGCCTGGAAAAAGACCGCAACCTGCGCTACCAGCACGCTTCGGAGATTCGGACTGACCTTCAGCGCCTGAAGCGCGACACCGATTCGGGGCGGCTAACAACCCCTGCGAAGGCCGCAACCAAGAATCACATTGCCAGCCGGTGGAAGCTGATTGTTCCCGTTGTTGTGGTTTTGCTAGCGTTCATCATTGCGGGTTACCTCTACTTTCGCCGAGCTCCAAAACTAACGGATAAAGACACGATTGTCCTGGCAGACTTCACCAACACGACAGGCGATCCCGTGTTCGACGGGACGATGAGGCAAGGAATGGCGGTGCAGCTTGAACAGTCGCCGTTCCTCAGCCTTGTCTCCGAAGACCGGATCCAGCAAATACTACGTCTAATGGGTAAGCCCTCGGATGCGCGCTTGAGTCCGGAGATTGCCCAGGAAGTCTGCGTGCGGACCGCTAGCGCCGCCGTCCTCGAAGGCTCGATTGCAAGCCTCGGCAGCCAGTACGTGTTGGGGCTGCGGGCCAAGGACTGCCGCAGCGGAGACATCCTTGCGGAAGAGCAGGTGCAAGCCGCGAGAAAGGAAGATGTCCTAAATTCCCTGAGTCAGATTGCCAGCAAATTCAGGACTCGCCTCGGCGAGTCGCTTACCACCGTCGAAAGGCATAATACTCGGCTCGAGTTGGCAACCACCTCGTCACTGGATGCGCTGAAAGCCTACAGCGCAGGGATACGGGCCTCCGTGTCGACGGGATCTAGCGATGCTTTGCCACATTTCAAGCACGCCGTCGAGGTTGATCCGCAATTTGCGATGGCCTATGCCGTCATGGGGCTGGTGTACAGCAATCTTGGCGAGTCTGTGCTGGCCCGCGAGAGCACGAGCAAGGCATATCAGTTGCGAGACCGCGCCAGTGACCGGGAGAAGTTCTTCATTATGGCGCTCTACGATCGACAGGTGACGGGAAATTTGGAAAAGGAACAAGAAACCCTACAGTTGTGGGCGCAAACTTATCCCCGCGATCGGGACGCCCACGGAGTGTTGTCGGGATTCGCTTCGCAAGGCTCCGGCCAGTATGAAAAGTCGATTGCGGAAGCCAATATTGCGCTCGGAATTGATCCGGATTTCGGTGTCGGGTATGTCAATATAGCTTACTCTTATTTTTACCTCGACCGCTTGTCAGAAACTGAAAAAGTCATCCAGAAAGCCTACGCGCAAGAATTCGAAATGCCCGAGATATTGCTGCTTCAATACCACCTCGCGTCAGTCACGGGAGACACTGCAGGCATGGATCGCGTGGCAGCTCTAGCGAGAGGCAGGCCGGGAGTGGAAGACTGGATGTTGCATGCCCAGGCTCTAGTCGAGGCCCGTTCCGGACGGCTGCAAGCGGCTAGAAGGATGTCACACCGCGCTCTAGACATGGCTCAACAAGCGGGCCAGAGGGAAAGAGCGGCTACCTATCAAGCGGCAGAGGCAATCTGCGATGCATTTTTAGGAGACGCATCCGCTGCCAGGCGAAGCGCGACGGCGGCGCTGCAGCTTTCAAACGGCCGGGATGTGGAGTATGCGGCTGCTTTTGCGCTGGCACTGGCGGGCGATTTACCGCGCGCGCAGTCACTAGCAGACGATCTGGCGAGGCGCTTCCCGGAAGATACTTCAGTCAAGTTCAATTATCTGCCAGCGCTGCGCGCATCGCTGGCGTTGAAACACCATGAGCCTCAGAAGGCCATCGAACTGCTGCAAGTCGCTGTTCCATACGAACTGGCAGTACCAGCAATCGACTTCAATGCGTTTTTCGGTGGTCTGTATCCGGTTTATGTGCGTGGTGAGGCCTATCTGGCGGCGCACCAAGGCGCCGAAGCCGCCGCAGAGTTTCAGAAAATTCTTGACCACCGCGGGATCGTCGTTAGCGATCCCATTGGCGCACTGGCTCATCTTCAATTGGGACGTGCTTACGCTGTGCAGGGCGATATCACGAAGGCACGTGCCGCGTACCAGGATTTCCTCACCCTGTGGAAAGACGCCGATCCCGACATCTCAATTTTGAAGCAAGCCAAATTCGAGTACGCCAAGTTGCAGTAATTCCTGCGCGCAATGCCTAAAAACAAATGGCCACGCCGATTAGCTGGCGAGAACAGGCCGCGACTATCGTAAACGATCCCAAGCAGCTGATCACTTGTGACATGGCGATTTCGCAACAGCAATCCAGAATTAGCCCGTGACGTTGCCGACACGGTTCAGCCGCTTCTGCAGGACGCGCAAGACAGATGCTGACAAAATGGGATACGCAAACGGCAACACGAGAAGCGATTTAACCGGGCTAATCCCTGTCGCTGCACTAACTGCGGTGAAAAAAATAGCCCGTGGAGTGGAGGCGGAAACGAGATAGCTGTGATCCGCAAAAACTTGAGTCGAGGCTTTCGGCCGCATATGTAACATTGTTACATCCTGGTCCAACGCAGGCCAACTCCTCTTCTTGAATGGTGCTCATTCGAAACGAGTTCAAGGCGCATGAGGTTTTGAGGAGGGACAAGGGCGGAGCTGGTTTGGCTCCGTCCTCCGTTGTTTTGCGCCAATGTCGTAGTGATCACTTCTTAGTGTTGCGGGCTGGAAGGAGCCGCGTCAGGAGTGACTGTCGTATTGGGAGGAATGGACGGCTCCTGGGTCAGGTCCCCGGGACCTACCGGGTTTGCGCTGGGTGTCACGGGGTTCACGTTAGGATCCACTGGGTTCATGTCAGGACTTGTGTTCACGTTGGGATCGTGAGATCAGCCATCCAGCCGGCTTGCTTTCTATTGACACTCTATATGTGGGTCGATATTATTCCCTACAGAATATCGATAGGAGCTAGCGTTTGAACTCTAAGCCAACAACCCTTTTGCAAGGAACTTTGGACCTGCTGATTCTAAAGTCGCTTGTCGTCGGAGAGATGCACGGGTTGGGAATCTCACGGAGAATCCAACAAATCACGGGCGGCACTTTTGTCGTTAAGCCCGGCTCGCTCTTTCCCGCTCTACACCGAATGGAAGAAGAGGGTTGGATTTCCGCCTTTTGGGGAGACTCCGAGAACAACCGCCGCGCGAAATACTACCGCTTGACCAAGGCTGGAGGGAAGCAACTCGAAGTCGAAACCAAGCGATGGGGCCGTATTTCTTGGGCGATCGCTCAAGCTTTGGAAGCATCGTAGAGAGGTGTTTGGCATGCCGCTCCTTGTGAAAGTCCGGAGTTTCCTGCGAAATCTCTTTTTGTCACGTCGCGTGGAGATGGACCTCAACCAAGAGGTTCAGTCGCACCTCGAAATGCTCACCGAGGAAAAGCTTCGTTCAGGCATGTCGCCGCAGGAAGCGCAACGTGCGGCGCGGATCGAGCTTGGCGGAATCGAACAGGTGAAACAGCGGGTCCGCGAAGAACGGGTTGGCAATTGGGTCCAGTCCGTGATCTCCGATTGCCGCTACGGTCTTCGACAGCTCCGCAAGAAGCTCGGTGTTACCGCGATCATGGTCTTCACGCTCGCGTTGGGTATTGGCGCGACCACGGCAATTTTCAGCGTTGTGTACGGCGTATTGTTGCGGCCGCTGCCGTACGCCGATCCGAACCAGATCATGGCCGTCTTCGAGGTCACCTCGAAGGGCAGGCCCTCGCGCCTTGCGGACCCGAACTTCGACGACTTCCGCGATCAAAACCGCAGCTTCCAGGCGATTGCTAAGTACGATAACTACGTCGTATCCGTCTCGGGGGCTTCGCAGCCGTCGCGCACGACGGTTGCACACGTCTCACCCGACTTTCTCAAGATTTTCGGCATTCAGCCGATCCTGGGGCGGGATTTCACCACCGGCGACGCAAGAAAAGGGGCTGGCCCCGCCGTTCTTGTCAGCTACGGATATTGGAGGCAGTATCTCGGATCGCCGCAGGAACTCTCGCAGTCGCACCTGAAGATTGATGGCGCGCTCTACTCTATTATAGGCGTGCTCCCGGCGGGATTTCGTTTCCCGGCAGACGTGGATCTGTGGCTGCCGGCCGATTTGGAGGGTGAAAATCCAAGTAGAACGTCGCATAACTACAGTGCAGTCGGGCGCCTTCGCGACGGTGTGACTGTCAAGCTAGCGAATCGAGACATTAGCGCCATAGCCCGGCGGATTCACGATGCATCGAGCGAGCAAGGCGACTATCTCCTCAAAGATGGAATTGTCGTCCCGCTACAGGACTCGATCACGGGCAAGGCTCGCTTGCCGCTGTTGGTACTGTTGGGTGCGGTGGGATTTCTGATGCTGGTGGCGTGCGCGAACGTGGCGAATCTGCTGCTGGCACAAGCGTCGGTGAGAGAGCGCGAGCTGGCCGTTCGCAGCGCGCTCGGTGCGGCACGCGGACGGTTGATCCGTCAATTCCTTACCGAGACATCCCTGCTTTCTCTGGCCGGCGGCGCCCTTGGCGTACTGGGAGCGTTCGGGGGCGTGGCGGGATTAGTTGCGCTGGCGCCGGGAAATCTGCCGCGCCTGGACAGCGTCGCCATCAATGCGCCAGTACTAGTGTTCGCGTTCCTGCTTTCCACTGCAGTCGCTGCCGGCCTCGGAGCCTTCACCGCCGCACGCGCAACCTCCGGGGACCTTCGCCAGGGCCTTGGGGAAGGCGGTCGTGGACAAGCCGGTTCACAAGGCAGCCAGCGCGTTGGCCGCGTAATCGTGGCGGCGCAGATCGCGATCACATTGGTACTCGTGGTCGGAGCGGGATTGCTCGGGCGCAGCCTGATGAAAGTGCTCGACGTGGATCCCGGATTCCGGGTGGACAAAATTGTCACCATGGACGTCTCGCTTCCATGGATGGAGGATCCCAAAGCTAAGGCAGGCCAGGCGATTTTCTTTTCAAACCTGATTGACCGGCTCAAACAAATCCCGGGCGTACGCAAGGTCGGCGCGACTAGCGGCCTGCCGATGGAGGATGGCGGCCTTCCCGACGGAATGTTTTTACTCATGACGCAGAATGAGGCCCCCAAGACCACCGATGCTCTGGTTGCGATGTTCCAGCAAAAAGAGCGCATTGGCAATGCGGACTTCGGCGTCGTCACGGATGGATACTTCCACGTTCTCGGCATTCCGCTGATTCGAGGGCGAATCTTTGACGAGCGCGACGGCGCGGATTCTCCGCACGTTGCCGTGATCAGCGAATCACTTGCGCGCGACCGCTGGCCCAATCAGGACCCGATCGGCCACACGATTGAGTTTGGAAACATGGATGGCGACTTGCGTTTGCTGACCATCGTCGGCATCGTGGGTGACACTCACGAATACGGCCTCGACGTGCCGCCGCGTCCGACCGTTTACGTGAATTTGTTCCAGCGCCCGCGCCCGGCGATCACTTTAACCATGCTGAGTGATGCCGACACGCGGTCCGTCGCTTCGGCAGCGCGAGGAATTCTGCAGGACCTCAACCCGGAGATTCCGGCGAAATTCAGGACATTTTCGCAGGTCTATTCCGCTTCGCTGGGTTCGCGGAGATTCAACGTCATTCTCATCGGATTCTTCGGAATCACTGCGCTGCTGCTCGCGATGGCAGGGGTGTTTGGCGTGATGGCTTATTCAGTCAGCCGCCGCACGCGCGAAATAGGCGTTCGTATCGCTCTCGGGGCGGGTCCCGGCGACGTTCTCAGGATGATCCTGAGCCAGGGGTTGCGCACCATCTTCATTGGGGTGGCGATTGGAATTGCCGGTTCGCTGGCCCTGACGCGCGTGGTTCAGTCGCTGCTCTTTGGCGTGACTGCCACCGATCCGCTGACTTTCGGCGGGGTCACACTTCTCCTCGTTGCAGCAGCCCTGCTGGCTTGCTACATTCCGGCGCGGCGTGCAACGAAAGTAGACCCCATGGTTGCACTGCGGTACGAGTAACTACCGCCGTGATTTCTTATTTGGGAGTAAGAGGACCCAACGTGGACGCTGTGGGGTCGTCAAAACCTCGCACATCCACGGAGGAACTCGGCTTACATCGTCAAGCGCGACGAAAGAAACGTGTGTTCAATAGAGATGAGGCGTCTCGGGCATCAACGGCTTGAACAGGTCGCGAACCGGAGAACTCGTAGCCCATGCCGCTGACCGGTCCGCGCACGCGGATCGGCGAGTTCTCCAGATAGCGAATACTGATCGAAGAGTGCAGCGTTGAGGCCGTCGTCGCGGCCTGAGGCTGGATGCTTCGAGGCTGCGGGGTGGTAAGCCGGGATGGCAAAGCTGACCGCATACCCGGCGGTGCTGAGGTCCGGGTCCATATAGTCTGAGCCTGGCTATGGCCGGATGCGTATTGAGGTATACTCCGCGCCGCTCTCTGCGCCTGACTGTTCCGCAGGTCCGCGCGTTTCTGGCCGCAACACATCGTTGCTATCTCCTTCTGCCGGTTGCAACATGGGTTGAATAACAGCCGACTCGTGTCCCATTCGTTCGAGCAGACAAGCGCCTCCCGAGAGCGCCAGCCAACAAAAAACCCACTCCACCGGCCTTCGCGAGACGAAAAGAGCAGCCAGAGCCGCGACCCACAAGCTGAGGCAGTTGAAGCAGTCCATCAGCTTGCCGACGATGCTCCGGCCCAACACGGCGCGAAATCGAACAATGGTGTCGGCCGGGCCATCCTCGCTTGCCAGCAGATGGGTCACCCGCCAGGTCGCAAGAACGGCCAGAACAAATCTCGCCCAAAACGCGGTTCCGGTCAGCGCCTCCCTCATGGGCATTGAGGGATCTGAACATTCGAACCCAAGTCATTACACACTTCCACCGCCCAAGGCAACGAGTAGGCGTAATGGTAACCGCCTGCAAAGCTGTTACTCCACGTCTTATCCTGCGCGAAGAGGACGAACGTGTAGGTACAACAGTCGCCACGGTTGAGAGGGAAGCCGGCCAGCGGTATGAATGGCGACTTCAGGCTCGGGTCCGCCGCACAGATAGAGTCGAAGATGCGCAGATCGAGCTTGGTGAGGAGTCCGGGGGACTTAGCCCCATGCGCCGGAGCTGGGCAACCAAACGCTTCTTCGCAGCGCGTTCCCGGCTCAGGAACCATCTGAGTGCCCTTCAGGGGGTCTGAGCCGAACATCGGCGGGCAAAGGGTCGGCGTGATCGGGACTATGTAACTGGGGCCACCCTGACGCGTGATCGACAAGTTGTAGTAGTCGAAGTTGTTGCTGGGATAGGTGTTGTCCAGCGGGTCGATCAACTCATCAAAGGCGATGCCGAGCAGATTCAAAGGCCAGCAGACGTTGCATGGCGCGCCCGGAGGCACAAACTTGCTCAGGCAAACGTCCTGGCATGAGCCTACCCCTTCCAATCCATCAAACTCAACATGGATGGGTTTGTTATCAAACCAAACTTGCTGGGTGTCGTAGTAATGGGTCGGCGTCGAGGTATCGGTAACATCCAACAGAATCGTGTACTTGCCGCTGCGGCAGCCGTGCTGCGTATCGGGGCAAGGGGGCAGAATGCTGGCGCTATCAAAGCATATCTTCGGCAAGCAATACTGTGTGTCGAAGGGAGGGATGCTGGTGGGAACCCAGCTTCCGCGGATGAGGTTGGTCTCGAAAAGCTGGTTCCAGGGTCCTCTTTTCTTTGACTCCACAACCGGGTCGGGATCGGTATAGCAGATTGGTGTTGGCAGCATGCCGATGGTGTAAAGCGGCAAACTAGCGGCGAAGCCGGGCTCGGCAGTGCCGGGTTGCCAGCCCACCGCCGCACGCAGATCCACACACTTGATTTGCCGATTCGGGCAGCCGCCAACCCAGGCGGTGCCGACGACGCTGACACAGCCACCCACCGGAACTATTATTCCACCTGGATTTGTATTCACAATCGGCGCCTGCGGAGGAGCAGGCTGGTCAAACCACCCAGGGGGCGTCTGAACGGGTGCGCCGGGCAGTTCAGCTACGCGGTCGATCCACACCATTACTTTGAAAAGTGTGAACGTAAGACACCGTTCGCACGCGAGCTGCCCAGTCGTCGAGAAGACTTTAAGCCGGATGTCATACGGACCTCCAGATAGCTCCGTGGTATCGAGCCATCCTAGTGTGCCGCCAACCACAGGAATGGAGCCGGTCGCGGTTCCGCCCGGATAGCTGATGCCAAGCGTTGAGAAGTTGGTGTCGTCGGCACAACTTTGTCCAGCTGATGGCCGCCACTCCAGCGTGTAGTGGTCAAAAAATGCCCCCGCGGCCGTTCCGTCGATCTCCACCGCAACCGCATCTGGCACTAGGCCTGGCTGCTCCTGAGTACAACCCGTGGGGGCCGTCAGGTCGCAGCGGATCGGCTGGAAGCAATCGGCCAGGCAGCGGAAGTAATAGACCAAACACCAGAGCACGTCTATGAAAGTCCGCGCTCGGGCCAGACAACAACCAAAACAGATGGCACACAGACACCAGCAACGGCAGAACCAGAAATTCTGGTCCCGGCTATGTTCAGCAAAGGCCTTTTTCCCCAACAAAGCCTGGGCAGCTTCAGTCGTCAGAAGGCGCTCGAAGATCGCGCAGGTGTCGATATTGTCCTCACGGCAATCGATGCTTCCGTTCAGTATTTCCTCGGGTATCCCCGCTGGATACTCCACGGTTGCCAACTGGTCTGTGAGGTATGGCTTATAAGCTTTGGCCAGAGCGTCAATCAAAATCCTGAAGTCGTTACTCTGCTCTTCGGTGGGTGGACTTGCGACAGGAGTGCCTAGGACCCGCCGAACACACAGCCAATACTGGTAGACGTAGTAGGCCCATGCCCGGAAGGTACGCGGACCACGGCAGACCAGCCAGCCGAAGACGAAGCAGCAGAAAATGTGTTCCCAGCACCAGCGCCAGTTTTCGATTGGTCCCAGTTGCTTTCGGCCTTCCGGTGGGATCATGCGGAGGGCGACGTCCTCGTTGAAAAATTTTCGAAACAGGGCATCCGCCTGGGCGAATTCGTCAGCGCAATTCGGAGGATGGCTTTGCGCTTCCTTCTGCAGAGCCTCGGAGTTCTTAGCTAAGTTAAGCTGCTGCTCGAGGGTCGGTTGATAGGCTGCCAGCAAGGCTTTCAGAACAAACTGAAAGTCTGGGTTGTTCAATTCAGGGGCTTCAGGCGCCACAGCGTCGGTCTGCGGTGGCTGGGGTTTCTGTTTGTCTGCCATGGCAATCTCCTTCAGTCCTTATGAACTTCAGTTCTCGAATACGCAGAACCGTCTCCAGCCACGGTGGCCTCGGACAAATCTTCAGCGCCGGTTGGCGAGTTAACTCGGCACGAGCTTGATTAGCCGCTCGGCGTCAGGTCATAACCCTTCCATCACTTAGGCGGATTCCTCTGTAGAAAATCCGTTAAATGTTGTACTAACCTCTCGTGAGCAGCGTCGACGGCAGTCTCCGGCATGGCCTTGAGGAGGGCATCGCTCGCAGCCACGAACGCTTCCACCTTGTCCTTCGGAAGGTGCTCGGATTCTGCAAGAAACCGCACCGCCCTCGCGGCGCCATTGGGCCATTGTCGACTTGCGGGGGTGAACAGATGCACGCACCCAAGCTCATCACAGTTGACGATGACAATTGCATGCTCGGTGAAGTGGAACAAAAAGAGCTTCTTAAGGAAGAAGAACTGAAGTCCGTGGACGATGTAGCACCCAGGCGGCAGGCGTAACTCCGCGTGGCCGCACTTCGCTTCCTCAAACGAGTAGGTGTGACCGCACCACTCCACAGGATTGCCATTGCAATAAGTCACTGCTACCCACCAAACTTCGTCACTGATTTTGCAAGGGTCTTGTTTGTCGTGAATCCACACATTTAGAGTTGCTAACCCCATGCCAACCTCCTACTGGGCGACAGGCTGCGAGCATTTTGTTTTACCCACCAGCGAGAGGAGTCGCGGCGTGATCTTCCAAAGCAGAATGATGACAAACGTTGGCGCTGTCGGTGCGCTAACGCACATAGCGCGAGGAATTCACTGGTATGCGATACGCGAACGATTGCTAGTTGGCATTAACGCGCGAAGCATGCCCGGCCATTAACGCGATCGTTTCAATCCCTGGCTTGTATCAGCCGAGAAGCTTTGTGCACACCGCATGTCCATTCGAGAATGCCACGCCAAAAGGTCTCCCTTAGAAAAAAATCGCTGTGTGGGTCAGCACACAGACAACCGAACTTTAGCTCTGCTAGAAGAATGAAGTTGGCTTGTAGAGCAAACTGTGACATCCGATCAAGAGCGGCGTTCGGTCATCCTGGTGGTTGAGGACGTGGAAGAGACGCGCTATGGGATAGAACGATTGCTCAGGGCCAGCGGATACCGGGTGAGTACAGCAAGGGATGAAGAGGAAGCGATTCAGAAGGCTAGCCTTCACCGTCCTGATTTGATTCTCATCAGTCCGGGTCTTGATGCCGTTCAGCTACTTCCAGTTGGCAGGCGAATACGCGAGCGCGCCGGACTAGAGGAGAAAGTTCCGGTTGTGGTCTTCTGCGTCGCGAGCCTCAATGAGAGTGATGAAGTGGCCGCTGGGGACAACATTTACATGACTCGGCCTGACAATTTTGATCAGCTAAGAGCCCTCCTCAGCCGGCTTCTTCGAAAGCTGCCTCGGGCCAGCTGAATTGGGCCTTCCGCCTTCCGCCGAACAAACGGTCAAATTCGTCCTCCACGGTGCGATAGCACTCACACACATTCGCCTCGAGTCCGTTGCGATCCAGGATCATGATGTGACCGCGGCAATAATGGATTAGGCCGGCGTCTTGGAGGTGTCCAGCAGCGACGGTCACGCTCTCACGCCGTCCGCCGAGCATATTGGCGATGAGCTCCTGAGTCATGAGCAGCTCGGAGCGATTTTTCCGGTCCTGGCACAAGAGCAGCCAACGGCAGAGCCGTTGTTCCACGGAATGCAGACGATTGCATACAGCGGTTTGTGAAATCTGCGTGAGGAGTGTTTGTATGTATCGCAACAGCAAATGCTGAAACGGTCCGTGATGCGCGAATTCTTCCCTCAAGACCTTGGCCGGTAACCTGAACGCATCCCCAGCTACTGGGACGAGAGCTTTGCTACAAGTTGATTCTCCTCCCAGAAAGAGCACGACACCGAGGACACCTTCATTTCCCACCAGACCCATCTCCGCGGTTGAGCCGTCTTGCGTGGTGTACAACATCGACGCAACAGAGTCCGTTGGAAAGTAACAATATTCGATCCGTTCGCCCGGTTCGTAGATTACCTGCCCGAGCGAAAATGTCACCGGCTGCAAGTGCGGTAGCAGACGTTCACGTTCCCCAGGCTGTAGCAGGCCCAAAAGAAGATTCCGAGCGGCATTGGAAGCTCGTATACGTTTGGGCATAGCTGGCCCCATTTTCTAGTGCCGCATGCATTCGAAGAGGTGAGAATCCTTATGCTCGAATGCCCGACTTCTGACTTGAAACGGCCTATCGTTTGCCTCGCACGGGAAAATACCTCGCAGCCGAAGGTTGGATTTGAGGTCAGCCCTCTAACGCTCGCCCAGTCGTGACTAGGTCGCAGGTGGAGCCACAGGCGTACTCCGCAACCACTGGAACGAGCTGACCCGCAGTCTCATACTTTTCCCAAACCTTGAAGAGATCGTGGCCAGAGTGAGAAACGAATGTGGCGGCTTCGGATCAGGCGACCCCCGCCAACAGCACTTATTAGCTTAGTGATCCACACCTAGAGTGAGCACAGATTGCAGCAACTTTAGGACTATTTATAGTCGAATTCAATGGCACTCAAGTGCTAAAAAACGATTGGCCATCTCTTGAAGAGGACTTGTTGCAACTTTCTGGGTCGCAGCGGAAAATCCAAAAGCTAATATCGAAATCCCGTGTCACGGACCTGCGCAACGGTGGCCAGCACAGCTACGTGTCAGCCCGGCGGCTTTTCTGGGTGATTCGCGAGTTGCAAGCCGTCGCCAACGGAAAAATAACCCAGCCCGGCATCAGTATTAATAAAGGACGTCGAGAGTGAGACCTCGGCCGGTGGGCGGCCATCTCTTGTTACTTTGTTGTTGTAAGTCCAGAACGAGTCGGTCCGCTGTTCTCCAACACGCAAATTCCGCCCCACGGTTTGTCAGGCTTGCGGCCTGCCGGATCCGGTAGAAGCGACAGCAGCCGCATACCAAATGACAGTCGTTTCAACTTGGCCGCAGTCTTTAAGAGCGAACGCGTCTCGACCACCTTCCAGCCGTATCTCGCGAAAAATTCTGGACCTTCACGCGGCGCGAATTTCAGCGGCGAGCCGGCCGCAACCAGCGGGCCACCAATGGCCTTCTGCAACATCTTGAGAAGTGCGAGCGATGCAAGATCAGTGACCCAGAGCCGGAAGCTCAGCGGGGCGGACAGATCGCGGGCCAATTCGGCAGCCTCATCGGCTTCGAAGTAAACGATGAGCCCTTCGCTTACTACCAACGCACGCTTCGCTTCTCCTCCGAGTCGCTGAAACAACGCGCAGCGCGCTGCAATATCGCTTAAATCCAGCGGCACACGCTCGACCACACATACTGGCTTTTCCGCGCCGAGGACTTCCTGCTTGTAGTTCAGCATGTCCGGCAGGTCCACCTCGACCCATCGAAGTGAGGCCGGAAGCTGCATGCGGTACGGCCTTGAGTCGAGCCCGGCAGCCAGATTGATGACCATATCCGTGCCTTGCCGCACTTCACGTTCGATGACTTGATCGACCAGCCAGGTGCGCGCGACGTAGGACCAAGAATGCCGCTGGACGAATGGCATGGCAGCAGCGATTTGCATGCCGCGATCCCCGGCTAATCCGCGCGCATACGGGTCGCGGAAGACAGCATCGGCGCGCTCGCTCTCCTGTGCACGGTATACCGCTACCCACAGGGCGGTATCGGAAATGTGGCGAATCGGATTTGCTGAGCTCATAGCGGAAGAATCATACCTGTTCGCAAGTCCTCATATTGCCTCGAACTCGCCGCGGGACTCAAGCGACGAGAGGCATGGCCAGCGGCTGTGGGAACCATGCGACTTAACGAAGCTGCTTCCAAGAAATCAATCGTCGAACCTGTAACCACACATCAGCCCTTCTTTCTGGACGGCTTTGGTTTCAGGCTCTGGACATACCGGTAACTCATCGTGAAGAACTTCTGCAGTTCCTTCGTATTTCTCAGCAACCTGTCGGGAACGGTGACGTATTCCTTCTGGACGACGCCGTAGGACTCGAACAATGTCGTTTTGTATTTCTTCAGGAACTTCTCTCGTTCATCCTCGGGAAGCCGCAGCGCCAGAGAGCCGGGGGGATGTAGGCACGAGAACATATGGCCGTTCAGCGAAGTGTAGGGATGCGTAGCTCCTTTCCGCTCGACCCCGGGTAGCGCCGCGACCAGCTTTTCGTATAACGCCAACTTGTCGGCGGCAACGTTGTTCTTTTTCTGAGCGCTCATGCTCGTTTCCTCCGGTTGTTCAGACGGGCGACCGTCAGGGTGCGGCGTGCTTGTCAGGCAAGGAAGATGACGATGCCAACGATGGCCCACTTGATAGTAGGCCACCGCCTGTTGCAGCGTGAAGTTAAGCCCCGACATTAGCATGGGCCGACGGGCAGCAGCAGCCGACGGTCTCGACGCTGAATGCACCGGACGGTGCGATCACGTCGAACATGGCGATTGTGCCTGCCAGGCACGCAGCCATCAGCGGTCGCGTTATTCCGTTGGCGGCATACGCGCCAATCTTGCCCGATATTTCTAGCTACTTCGCGCCGTAGATCATCAGTGCCTATGTCGCGCGGCAGAGAAATGGCAGAGATGAGAACTGCGCATTTCTTGGGTTTTCGGTGCAGTTCGAAATCAGCGGAGCAGGAACGGCGCCTGATCGGGATCGTCTTGGCAGGTATGGCCAGATTCTCCCTGTCCCTACCAAAAACTCGATCCGACACTTTCTGGCACCAATGTAACATTGTGACATCACTCTTGAGCGATCCGACGGACCTCTGGTTCTCTGCTTGATGTCACTGATTCGGAAGTGGTTCGAGCCGGATAGCATTTTGGCGACCGACAACCTTCAGGTTTTCGAATTACGAGAAACGTTGACCGGGCCACCGGTCCAAGGGGCTGGATGTCAGAGAACGCTCCCTCCCGCCAGCGCAGGAAAGAGTGTTTTCTCTTGACTTCACATACTCCAAGAACTTGGCTGACAACTCCTTTGGAATCAAACAACCCGATACTGCCAAGTTCTTGGCACCAGTGACTCCGCCGAAGGCGCGGTCCGCTGCTTTTATAGGACCCTCCACAACACCCTGATCACTCAACCGAAATGCGTTCTGCCGTGACGTTGCCGGCTACCTCGAAGAGGAAGTTGTTGTTAGGGTCGTAGAAATCCAGGGTGAAGGAACCGCTGTGGGTATTTCCGTTGTCACTGAGATGGAGCGTTTCACTGAGGTGGATGGTTCCCATAAAGTCTCCGTTCGCGTCGTACCACCACACGCGGTGAGCAAGCTTGTAACCCCGAGGAGCTACGGTCGTCCACACCCCCAGGCAGACGTTGCCGGTCCTGGGATCAACGTTTGGGTTATGAATCTCGGTCCCGCCGGTGTTCCAGACTTGGAAGGCTTCTTGGATGGTCTGATCGCCGACCATGAACCGGGTGTGCCAAAGGCCAACGATAGACGGGTTGACGGCGCCGTCGTTTGAAGACGCCATGCCCTGTTGCATGGGGCTGGATTGACTCCCGGATTGACTATGCACGGAAGCCGCCGCCGTTGCCATCGCGGATAGGGAATCGCCGCATGACGCCGACGCGCGGGCACTGAGTCCCACTACCAGGGCCATGCAGGCGGCAAACTTGACGAAGTTCAGAGTTTGGGTCGATCGCATACCGTTTCTCCTTGCCATAGTGAATTTGCACTTCATGGTGTTGCTCCTTTGGAATCCTCAAATTTGCAATTCAGGAAATCGCGCCCTTGTTCTTATCGCGACCGCCAGCTTACGGCAATGCAAATGGCCTCACTTCTCGAACACTCTGACAACACCGTGCAAGAGCTTGAATGTAGGGTGGTTACGATGCAACCCTAAGGTCCGGCTGCGATGATTTCTTGACTCCTGCTCCCTGAAACCTCACAATCCTGTCAGTCTTATTGACCCCTTATCTGCTGCTGGGCTCTCGGACGTGAAAACGACAACCGCACGAACCGCGTTGTTCGGTCCTTATGCACTCGATCTGCGCTCCGGCGAACTGCGGAAGTTCGGGACGAGAGTGAAGATGGGTGAGCAGCCCTTCCAAATCTTGGTTATCTTGCTCGAACGTCCGGGGGAAATGGTGTCTCGGGAACAGCTTCGAGCGAAACTCTGGGCCCAGGACACGTTTGTTGACTTTGATCATGGCCTGAATTCCGCCGTGCAGCGACTACGCGATTGCCTTTCAGATTCCGCGGGAAAGCCGCGCTGGGTCGAGACCCTCCCTCGCCGCGGTTACCGTTTTGTAGGTCAAGTGGAATGGTCCGATCTTTCCTCCAAAACACTTCCTAAGCCCAGCAGCGAACGCCAGGACGAGGGGCCCGATGGAGAAACCCAGCCCTCCGTCCGAGTGGGACCTGCTCAAGTACCGGCAAGGGCAAGTAGCTTCAGCCGTCCAATCGCACTGTTGATAGTTGTGGCGCTTGCCCTATTCCTGGCGGCCGTTCCGATTGTCAAACGGATTCGCGAGGCCCGTTCTGCGAAGCAGGCCCTGCTTATCAAATCCCTGGCTGTGCTGCCCCTGGAGAACCTGTCTGGGGACCCGGCGCAGGAATACTTCGCCGACGGCATGACCGACGAAGTGATTACCATGCTGGCAAAGAATCCCGGGTTGCGAGTTATCTCCCGGACCTCCGTGATGCAGTACAAGAAGGTCCACCGGCCGCTGCGGGAGATCGCGCGAGAACTCGGAGTGGATGGGATTCTGGAAGGTTCGGTCAGCCGCTCCGGGAGCCGGGTGCACGTGACCGCGCAACTGATCCATGCCGCCAGCGACACGCATGTGTGGGCGGACAGCTTCGATCGCGATTTGAGTGACGTAGGTTCTCTGCAGACCGAGCTGGCGCAAACCATCGCGCAACAAGTCGGGGCGACGACTTCCGGCACAGGCAGACCGCAACGACGAATCAACCCAGAGGCCCACGACGCCTACCTGTTGGGAAGGTATTTCTGGTTTGAGAGTGAATACGAAAGGAGCCGGGAATACTTCCAGAAAGCCATTGACCTCCAACCAGACTATGCCGCCGCCTGGAGCGGCCTGGCCGATTCCTACACTGCGAGTGCGGTGGAAGGGGAATTTCGTCCGGACCAAGTCATGCCTCAGGCAGAGGCGGCTGCCCGTAAGGCCTTGGAACTGGATGATTTGAACGCTGAGGCGCACAACTCTATGGCCGCCATCCAGCTTTTCTACCGGTGGAACTGGGAGGCCGCCGACAGAGAGTCCGCGCGCGCGGTAGACCTCAATCCCAGCTTTGCCGAAGGTCACCACTTGCGTTCCTACGCGCTGAGGCCCCTTAATCGCATGGACGAAGCGTTGCAAGAGCAGAGGAAGGCAATCGAGCTGGATCCGTTTGCCAAGCCTTGGGCCCTGGGCTACGCCCTGCTTCGTGCACGGCAGTTTGATGCTGCACTGAGTGAAGCACGATTGCGCAGCGAGGCCCAACCGAACAATGCCGACCTGCACGATCTACTCTCCCAGGTGCTCTTCTCTAAGGGGATGGATAAAGAGGCGGAGGAAGAAGACGAACGTGCCATGCAGCTTAGGGGCGAAAAGGAATTGCTGGCAGAGCAGGTGCACGTCTACCGCCGTGGAGGCTTCCGAGCTGTGCTCGAATGGAAACCGGAGGTGGCCAAGCGACGGGCTGCCAGGCATTACGTTTCACCGATGGAGTTCGCTGATATGTATGGGCAACTCAAACGCGAGGAAGAGACCCTTCGCTACCTCCAACAGGCCTACGAAGAACACACGCCTTTCCTGGTGTTCGTACAACACGATGCGAATTTTGATTTTTTGCATTCTGACCCTCGCTACCGCGCCATCATCAAAAAGATGGACCTTCCTCCGGCGTACTGAGGATCGCGCGTGGCCTGCGACCTGTAGAACTGGTTGCGAGTACGGCAAGAGTTTATTGCGGCGACGTGGCGAGTTGGTGGAACGCGGCTTCGCCCACTGCTACGAAACCGGCGGCATGCGGCGCTGCCACCTGCGCGGACGGGACAACATTTTGAAGCGGCAGCTGATTCATGTGGGCGCTTTCAACCTGAGCCTGATCCTGCGCCAGTTGCTGGGTGCGGGTACACCGCGAGAGCTGCGCAACCGCTCTAGCCACCTTGTTCTGAGCTTATTTTGGCTGCTCTGGCACGGGAATGGTCAGCAACGATGTCGTAGCAGCCGTATCTCCGCGTCCGTCGCCAAGTACATCGAAAAGTCGCGTACCCGGCTGCGCTGCCCGCTTTGCCGAAAATCGGCCACTTGAACCACGTGTGGTCCGCAAAAACATCTGCACGTTCAAGCAACGACCTCATCCAGCCAATATTCGTGATGTAAGCCGCCCAGAACGTCCATCACTCTGATCTCGCAGTCCCGTGGCAGTCTGTGCCTGTGCGTCGTTGGTCGTCGCGGTCTGATCGACGTTTTCTCAGGAAACCCTGGCCCCAAACTGGAATGTGGACGTCCTTTGTTATAGTGCGTAATCCAGCATTGCAGGCTTCGCCGCAGATGCCGCTCGTTCAGAGGAATCATGAAATCCAGGCATTCGCGCCGGACCGTTCCGATCAGCCGTTCGCAATAAGCGTTCGCTTTCGGCGCACGCACCGGCGTGCGCAGGACCCTCAGCCCAAAGGAGCCTTTGAGCTCTTCGTCCAGGCCCCGCGAGAAGATCGAATCGCGGTCATGGATCAAGAACTGGTAAGGATGGTCGCTTGGAATGACTTCTCACAGCTGCTGCAGTGTCCACTCTGCGGTGGGATGCGCGGTCACGTTGTAATGCAGTACACAACGGCTCCCTATCTCCATCATGACGAAAACATAGAGCACCCGGAATCTGGCCGTGACCGCCACCAAGAAGTCACAGGCGATGATGCCTTGCGCATGATTCTTGACGAAGGTTCTCCAGTGCTGCGAAGACGTTCCCGTGCGCCCGCTCCCGCACAGCTGCTTGGGCCAGTACTTGCCAACGGTTCGCGGCGAAACCAGAATGCCCAGCTTTAGTAAGAGTTCATCGGCAACGCGCTCTTCTCCCCAGGTTATGTTCTCCCTTACCATCCGGGCGATGAGCTGGCGTATGTCCTTGGGCAGCGGTGGCCGACCGCCCCGCGACTTCCAGCGCCAGTACAGTTTGAAAGCCCTGCGATGCCAGCGGATAAAGGTACCCGGTGTGACGACCATGAGTGCTTCTTCCCAATCGAAAAGCCGGGACGAGAGCACCAGCGACAATCGTGCCGCGTCGGTCAGGCGGCGAGGCCGAATCTGGTGATCCCGGTAGTAAGCCAGCTGCTTTCGCAAGAACAGGACTTCCGCTGCTACGGCTGTTCGGGAACGGACCACCACGTTCAGGAACTGCAGTCCATCCCGCAGCAGTTCCCAGAGGGCAGTAAGGATGGGGCGGAAGTTACGCTCCCAAACACTTCGAAGCGACAACATGGGAGATCAGCTTCGCACAAAGCAAGAACGCCGAACAGAGTTCTTTGGAACAATCAGAGGAAAAAGCCGGAATCTGCACCAGGAGTCATGCAGATTTCGATTCGCAAAGGTTTTTGCGGACCACACGTCTATGAGTGTGGCGTTTGCGGATCACCTACGCAAGGCGCAGCACCAGGCCGCCAAATGAGCGAGGACGTAAACCAAGCCGCTGCGCGGAGCGTCAGGGAAACGACGGAACCTTCGTGACCGCTGTCACCAACAGCGATTCGGCGCGGGGCCAATGCAACTATTGGGGCATCGACTAACGGTGTTTGACCGCGCAATATCTCTTGCGTGTCTCCTTCAGACCCTCCCAAGTTTGTCCACCGATTTCGCGAAGGAAAGATTGAGTCCATTTGCCTGAGTTGTTATCACACGGTTTGCCGCTGTCCGACGATGGAGTTGGCAATACAGGCAGAAGCCGAGCATACTTGCGATCCTAACCGGCCTCCCGCAGCGTTCCTGTTCGAGTGAAGTGCACGAGAGAGGCGTTCCCGGCGATCTCTGAGGTATTTCCCCGCGGGCTTTTCCGTCTCCCAAACATCCTGCCGTGACGCCCATCACCGACAGGGGTTTGCCCCCTTATAGATACTGCTTCACCATTAGTAGAATGCCCGCAGGGGACACGCCAAATTCCCCATCCCATCCCCTGCGGACTTTGCAATTGTGTTCTACTCAAGTTGTACTGCAAGAGTGACGACCGTCACTGCTCTAATATTGCGATTCGACCTAAAGTTCGCGAATGCAAATCCAATCCTCAGCAAAGCCCTTCGCTTACCGCGTTATCGCTAATGGAATGATCGAATCGATCTGCATGAACTGCTTGACGGTGTGCCGATGCCGGACGGAGCAGGAACTGGAAAAGCAAGAGGAGGGGCACGATTGCCAGGATGACGCCGAGCCTCGGTTGAGTTCTAATTAACAGAGGACGGACCTCCAGTAGCTGTGCTCCGCAAAAACCTGAGCCGAGACTTTCGGCCACCCATGTAACATTGTTACATCCTGTCCAACTCAGGCCAACTCCCGTTCTTGAATGATGCTGATTCGAAACGAGTTCAAGGCGCAGGAGGTTTTGACGAGGGACAGCTTCCGAGTATGTAAGTGGTGTTTACAACCTGACGTTGACACCCGGTTCAACGCTTTGGTTGGGGACCCGCCAAGGCGCGTTGCGCTCGACCGACGCCGGGCAGAGCTGGCAGTACATCTTGGGCGGGCTTCCCAAGAACGATGTGTTGGCGGTGCTTTACGACGCCAGCGGCCAGCGACTACTGGCCACCGCCCTGCACTCCCGTGCCGTGTTCCAGAGTAGGGATGGCGGACAGAGTTGGCAGAGCACACCCGAGGCGGGAGTTTCGATTCGCACCGCCTTGAATTACCAGGGACACTTGCTGGCGTCATCTTTCTACAACGGTCTGCTGCTTGAGCAAGCAAGCGCCGCCGCTTCCGGGTTTTGACTAGCGCCGCCGCACGCAAGAACGCAGGTTGGCCTTGCGCTCTATGCTGTTTTCGCCTTCCTTCTCGCCGCCCACCGTGCCTTCATCATCGCGGACAATTTCTTCCGCATGGCTGCACTCATCGGTTTACGACCAGTTGTTTTCTTGGAAACGGCCGTACCCCTTTTAGGCTCAGGTTTGCCTTTCTGCTTTGCCCAACGTAGTTTCATCGCTGCCGAGATACGCTTACGGGCTGCCGCGCTCATCCGGTGACCTTTCTTGACCTGCGCCGGCTTAGCCTGGCTCCTCTTGCGCGGACGACCACGCCGTGCGGGTTGGGAACCTAGTCTCGCAAGAGCTGCAATTGCGTGCTCGATATGACTAGCTTCCTGCCTAAGTTGTGTCACTATGGTTTGAATGTCCATGTGTATCCTTTCTTCAATTGCGATACCAGCTCCAGCCGTTCAGGCCGTCAATAGTATCATCCGGATTGCCTAGGCCTTGGGCAAGTGGGCTCGATCGCAGAAATGCGCCACAATTCGCGCGTGTTGAACTACCTATTTACCCAGGACGCGCGTACTCTATCCCTTTCCTGATGCTCGTTTCGCCGCGCTTCCAGGAGTCGAATCTGTTTCAGGAGTTGTTCGAGCGCATCGTCGATCAATGTATCGCTGTCGGTCTGCTTAACGGTGAGCACATGCGCGGCGAAGCGTTCCACCGTTTCCTTGATGAAGACAGACAGGGACACACCGGGTGGCCGGGCGCGGTCGCCCGCGCCCCGGCTCCCACAGAACGTAGCGTGCGGATTTCCCGCACTACGCTCGTCAGACGTTGATTCACAGTATGGCGATAGCTTGCAGCTCCCTGTAGGGGAGATGCAGCTTTGGTCGAAGCAGTGGGAACTGTTGCTTGATCCGCTGGAATTGCTCCCACCGGATCGCGCCATGCCAACTCCGACTGCTCAACATTTTGCGCCAGTAATGTTCCACGGCCCGATGGACCCGCAGCAGTGCTCGAAGATTTCCGGCAACGCCGTAGTATGCATAGTGACCACGGAGCATTTGATTGAGATGAGTCGCCTGCTCCCGGAGCGACAAGTGCCGCATCCGCCGCATCTGGTCCTGCAACCGCATGAGCGCGCGGCGCAGACGTGACTTTTCCGTAAGCATTCCAATTCGAAAGTTCCCTTTCTGATTGCGAGTGCAGTACAGGGTAAAGCCCAAGAAGTAAATCGTCTCTGGGCGTTTACGGCCACGCTTGCTCGCGTGTCGATGCGCGAAGCGACCAAATTCAACGAGCTTGGTCTTCGTCGGTTCCAGAGTCAGACTGAATCTACTCAGCCTCTTGGCAAGCGCCTCCTGCACCCGAAGAGCATCCGCGCGATATTGGAAACACAGCACGAAATCGTCGATATACCGCACCATGCAAGCCTCACCCCGGAGTCGGGGCTTGACCACGCGCTCGAACCACAGATCGAGCACATAGTGGAGGTATAAGTTACTCAGCAAAACGCTGATCGACCCTCCTTGCGGGGTCCCCTCTTCACTTGGATGAATCTCTCCATCTTCAAGGACACCTGCTTTTAGCCAGCGCCGGATTAAACTGATCAGGCGCTGATCTCCCACTCGGTGCTCCACGAAACGGAGCATCCATTCGTGACTTAAGCTCCCGAAGAAATTCTTGAGGTCCGCCTCCAACACCCACTCGATTTTCCCGCCAGCAACCCTCTCATGAAGCGTTGCCAGCGCCTGGTGGGCTCCCCTACCAGTACGTCCGCCGAACGAGCAAGACAGAAAGTCCTGTTCATAGATGGCCGATAGTACCTGAGAGGCGCTACGTTGGAGTGCCCGGTCCGCTACAGTTGGCACGCCGAGAGGGCGCATCTCCTGCTTTCCGGGTTTCGGGATATAGACCCGCCGTATTTCCGGCGCTCGATATCCTTTACGGTGGACAGATTGCAACATGCCTGCAATCCATTCCTCAAAACTCTCTTTCGCCTCCGTTACGGTCTGTCCATCCACTCCGGCCGCGGACTTGGCAGGTATCTGATTGAGATTCTCCCAAACCCGTTCCTTTGTGATGTGATGAGCCAGTGACGTAAACCGGAGTTTCGACTCACACCGAGCTTTGACTGCTATTCGTTCGAGTCCTGTTGTCATGACTGGCGGTTCTTCTCGTTGCATAGAAGGCCGAATCCTCCCTTTGGATGGAGCTCATGTTTCCCACGAACAATTCAACTTCCGCTGCCCGCTTCCCCATGTAGCCGGCTCTCCCGACCTCGAAGTACTATCAGGCAGTCTGACTTCCATCAGGCCTTCGGATCTTCCTCGCTTGTTCAGCTTGTCGGACCCTACAAGCCAGGCTTGAGCCTGACGGCTCTCCCTTGTTCCCATGGAATCCTTCGGTTGCATGCTGACGGTACGAACCCCGGAAGCAACTCAGTACGCTCGCCATATCGCATCCTGAGTTTCTGCCTTCCCCATTACGGGATAGGGTCGGCTACTTCGATCACGATCGATTTCGGGGCTATGTTGCCGTTTACTGTTGTTTCGGCCTGCAACCTCCCTGTCTACGCTTCGCAATGGCCGTTACCGGACACCACGCAAGACTTGGTACGCGACTGCGAGCTAGGCTTTGTCGCGGTCTCCATTTCAGGAGACTGAACTCCATGAGCTTTCAAGGCACAACCCGCACAGACCCGGACGGGCGCTTATTAGCGCATCCGGTTCTTATCTCGGATGGTTGAGGAAGCCATCGCTGAGCCAAAGCGAGGATGCGCGTCCATGAGATCCGGCGTTTCTGGCTCCGGCGACGAATAGTTCGCCCCCAGAGCACCAGCACCCGATCCCGAAACACCCCCAGACTCGCGAGGTTGGCCGGTACCGCGTAGTAGTTGAAGTAGCCTTCCACGACCGACTTGAGCCATTGTCCGGTTTGGGGCACGGGATCGTGCAAGCGCTGGGGGAGTTGCTGCTTCACCTCCCGCAGCTTGGTTCGCATGCGCTTGCGGATCGTGGTGCGCCGCACCATGAATCGCCCTAATCCATTTTTCCCGCTGATCGTCAGACGGCTCCAGCCCGTGACCTTGGAGACATTACTGGAGCCGCTCACTAGCGCATGCTCACTTGATGAGCTGCCCTATCCACGCTTAATCTGCGGAAGCAGTGTCCGGAAAAGCTACGAGGCCTTTCTTCAGGTCGCTTGCCCGTTCCTTCTCGCCAACTTCATGCAACTGTAGGTGCTTCGTCTCCGGCGAGTAGCACAAGCTGACGAACGTCATGATGGAGCCGACTGTCAGGATGACCGCGGGCGATAACCACATATCCTGTTTTTCGATCGCAGCAATAAACGGAATCTTGTGGGCCCACCAGACGTAAACGCTGAACCATGCGCCCAGGAGCGCTCCGGAGGAATAACCGAAGCCCACACCCGCCGCGCGGCGCTTAGTTGGGAAACGTTCGCATAGGTAGGCGGGAACCACACCCCATGCCAGCTTTAGCGATGCCGCCATTACGGTGCCCAGTACTGCCATCCACAGGTTGCGCTGGATAGCCGCGTGATACAAGACATAAAACACGGGAATTCCAAATACGACCAGAAAGACGCAGTACCACTGGGTAAGAATCTTTCTTCCGGTTTTGTCTGACAGCCAGCCGTAGAAGTTATAGCCGAGGAAGGCCATAAAAAGGGCGAAGCCGTAGATCAAGCTGTAGGTGGTGGTATCGAACCCGCGTCCCTTCAGGGTCAGAATGTTGGGGAGAAATCCGTACACCGAATAGTCCGTTAGGAATAAGCCAGTCATGAAGAAGAAAACCTGCAGGAAGTCCCACAGTTGGGGAGGTTTAAACAGGCTGAGAAACGGTGATTTCTCGATTTTTCCTTTTGCCTTGGCCTCTTCGAATTCAGGCGATTCCTGGAGGTTATTTCGAATGTACAGTGCCAGAAAAACCGGAATCACGCCGCTCATGAAAGCGATGCGCCAGCCATACGCTGCCATGGCTTCTTTGGTGGTAAGGAACGAAATAAGTGCGAACACGAGTGAGGCAAATACGTAGCCCAGGGGGAAACCCGATTGGATGAAGCCGCCGATCATACCGCGTTTCTTTTGGGGAGCGTATTCAATGGCAAAGGTGTGGCCGACCGCATATTCGCCACCGAAGAAGATGCCCATCAGCAAACGCAGCACGCAAAAAATGACATACGACCAGACCCCGATTTGGGCATAGGAAGGAAGAAACCCTCCTAAGAGTGACATCACGCCCACGCCGCCGATGGTAAGCACCAAGAGGAACCGTCTTCCGATCTTATCGGCATAACGTCCAAAGATTGCCGAACCGACAGGTCTCGAGGCCATCGTAATGGAGTAGGTGAATACGATGACAATGTACTGCCAGGCTGCGCTGCCCCTAGCTGACAAGAAAACCTTCACCAGGATCGGCGCCATAACTAACACCATCGCCATGTCATAGGCATCCAGCATAAATCCCAAGAACTGGGAGGTCATCGCCATCTTTGTTTGTTTCGATAGTTGTTGTTTGGGCTTAAGAGCTCCAGCCGACGCATAGGGTTCCTGTGGGGTTTGATCTTCGCTCCTTGGACAGACCGGGCTCGGAGGCAGAAACTGCGGCTTCGACTCGTGCTGTTTAATTTGCTCCGTCTGTTTTCCTTCATCGCCGGATATGACTACAGATTCGTCATGGAGCCGTTCTTGAAGTAGTTGGGGCATGCGGCACCTCATTACGATTGGAATGTGGAATTGCAGCATTCTGTTATGTGCACGCACATGACCCATTCTGGGCGAGGGGCCTCTCACGCCTTCCCGCAATTGAACCAATACGTTACGTGGATGGGCATCGAGAACAAGGAGACTTCGCTTCTTCCTCTGATGCCGGAGTGACGATATTCGGTCAAAGCCACTGATGTGTTGGGGTCGGGGAAGCTATTTTCGCTTATGCAGGAATCTTTTGGGGAACGTTTAGGTCGCTCGCCTCGTTAGCAGCAGTCAAGCTACTAGCGCAGGTTGACACTTATTTGCAGGTCAAGGGAAAGAAGATTTGAATTTCTTGGGTCGCCTGACCGACTGCGTAGGTTGAATGATCCTGCCTAATACCACGGTTCTCGGCTTTATCTTCAAAGACCTACCCCCGATATGAAAGCTCGTCCGGCACTATTCCGTCACTGTGACGGGACTGCGGGGCAGTCAAATTCATAGCGTGAACCTAGGTCCTGCGTAACCTGCTGACATCAATGACAGTTTAATGAAGTGGGGCCAGTTAGCATCCGGACTGGCACGTGCACATTTTGCATCGCGTAGAGCGCGGAGAATGATCTCCTTTTCTGAGGCTTCCAAGGTTTGCACGTCACTGCTCGGGTAAGCCAGGGCCCCTCCCTTCAGTTCGGCAAGTGGCACATTCAGAACTGGTCCACGCGAGAGAATCAGAGCTCGCTCAATGACGTTCTTCAACTCGCGGACGTTGCCCGGCCAGTGCCAACGGGATAGGACGCGCATCGTCTGCGCGGGAACTTTCTCAATTCGCTTGCCCATACGCTTGGAGTGCTTGGTCACGAAAAAATTGACGAGCAAAGGAATGTCGCTAACGCGCTCGCGCAGGGGAAGCACTTGAATGGGGAAAATGTTGAGCCGGTAAAACAAATCCTGCCGAAACTCCCGGTCAGCGACCATCTTGTCCAAGTTACGATTGGTGGCCGCGATTAGCCGAGCGTCTACCCGGATGGTGCGTGTACCGCCAAGCCTTTCGAACTCTTGGTCTTGAAGGACACGTAGCAATTTGGGTTGCAATTCCAGGGGAATATCGCCAACTTCATCCAGAAAAATGGTTCCCTTGTCTGCGAGTTCGACTCGTCCAATCTTCTGTGCGATTGCTCCCGTGAAAGCCCCCTTTTCATGACCAAAGACTTCGCTTTCCAGCAACCCCGTAGGAATCGCAGCACAGTTTAGTTTTACAAGGGTACGATCATAGCGATGACTGAGATGATGAATTGCACGGGCAATCAGTTCTTTCCCGGTCCCGGTTTCCCCCAAGATCATGACCGTCGAATCGGTACGAGCTACGGTCTCCACTTGCTGAAGTACATGCTTCAGGGTAGAGCTTTCCCCCACAATCTCTTCGAAATTGTGCTCGATTCGGATTTCATCTTCGAGATAGAGCTTTTCCTCCGTAAGCCTATCTTTCAGTTCAGCGATCTCTTGAAACGCCAATGCATTATCAACAGCGACAGCGACTTGGTTAGCAACGTCGCTAAGCAACTCCAAGTCCCCTTGGGTAAATGCAGACTCTTGGAAACTGCCGATGTTCAGGGTTCCGAGAAAGCGTTGGCGCCCAGCAAGAGGCAGCCAGCATCCGGACCTGATTCCGGAATCGAGAAGCAATTGCGTCGCTTCCGAAGGAAAGTTCTTTATGCTCAATCGATTGATCAGCAGGGGATTGTGAGTGGTTAGTCTGCTTTATGCATGAACGCTGCCGAGGTGGACTTCTGGGGACGACATTGAGGCGATGGTGTTGATGGCAGCGTGCAGCGTCCGGTGCGGTGTGTTGTGAGGATCACTGGTTTGTCGGAACTGGCTAGCGTTGAGATGTTCTGGCACAGTGCTTCCCCGAAACGCCGTCTGCGTAACTTTGAAGATTATGTTTCGGGCCAGGCGAGGCCGCCTTATCCCGTCGAGGCTCCGAGTGCCAGTGCCACTTGCCGGAAAGTGGATAGAAACGGGAACGACGCGGGCAGATGCACGACCACGCGGCGAACCGAACCCATCACCCGGGCACCCAGTTTCAGCAACCGTTCACGGATGGTCCAGACTTGAGCTCGGGCACAGCTGGTGTGCGCGGCTTGCAGACGTAACTCCTGCATCAAGAGGTATGCGGCTGCGGTCAGCAAAACGCGGAACTGGTTAGCCCAGAAGTCGCTGCAACTGGTGCGGTCGATCTGCAGATCGTGCAGTTCTTTGATCCGATTCTCTATTTCGCCGCGCTGGCAGTAGACCTGTTCGTAGAGCCACTGCGGACTCTGCTTCATGTTGGTGATGACAAAGCGTGGGTTGTCTTTCGGCGTCTTATCCTTGGCCCGTACGACCTCGGCCTTGATGATGATGCGACGTTGTCGCGGCCAGGTTTGGGCCGCATAGTTGGCTTCGCTGTAGACGTGCTCGGTCTGGCCGCTGTGCCGCGAGAGCCTGCGGGCCTGCCGCATGGCGGGTTTGGCCTTGCGCTTCAACACCGCGTTTTTGGCCATGGCAATGACGTACTCAAGGTTGGACTCGGCATCCAGAAAGTCGAGCAGTTCGGGATGCGCGAAGCCGCCGTCGAGGCGAACCCGGATACGCGCACCCGGAAAGCTGTAGGAGATCATATTGATCAGACGACGCAGGATCCCCTTGGCTCCGACGGCGGCGGTCACATTGCCGGGACGCAACACAGCCGCACACAGATACTGTTCGGCCTCGTCATTGAAGCTAATAAAGCCCATCACCGGCAGGTAGCACCAGCTGTCGTAATGTCCGTTGAAAAACGATAACTGCTGAGCCCCGTGGGTTGGGTCGTCGGTCGGGTCAAGGTCGATGGTGACGAGGCGGGCGCGTCCACGCAACCGCTGGGCATGACGTTCCATCACGCTGTCGGCCAGCGTCTCTCCCAGACGGTAGAGTTCTCTCGGCCGGATGGAGTTTTCAAAGCGCGACAGGGTTGGCTGCGAAGCCAGCTCACGGCCGGTGATGGGATCGCGATTGAGCAACATCTTGTGAATGGGGTCGGCAGACAGGCGGGCCGAGTCGTTGGCGTCCGGATAGCCGCAGGCAATCGAGAACACGCGCTGCGACAATAACTCGCGCAAGGAGTGATCGACCTTGCCGGCTTGCCGCTTATCTCGCAGGCATCCGACCAGAGCTTGGATCAAGCCATAGCGGCGGTCAGCAGCCTTCAGCAGGATGGCTCCGCCATCGGAACTGCCATTCACTTGATCGAACTGCAACACAACTGGCTTTCCAAAAATCTCTGGGAGCAACAGACACTGTGTTGTGCTATCGTCGGACACGCGGAAGCCTTTCTTCTTGCTTCAAACATTGACTTGACACCATGTTTGTAGCAGAAGAGAGATTCCGCGTCTTCATTTTCACGAATGATGGGTATTTACTTCACTCAGGTAACCACGATATGTAGTGTGGGCTGCCGATGGAAGATTACCCGCGAGATCTGCTGGAATTGGAGGCGCGCTTTTCGACCGTAGCCGCCTGCCGTGAGTACCTGTTTCAGTTGCGCTGGCCGACAGGATTTTGCTGCCCGCGTTGTGGAGGGCGGAAGACTTGGCCGGTATCCGGTGTCCTGGTGCAATGTGCCGCTTGCGACCGGCAGACTTCCGTCACGGCGGGAACAATCTTCCAGGACAGCCGTCTGCCGCTGACACTTTGGTTCCGAGCAGTGTGGTGGGTCACTAGCCAGAAGAACGGCACCAGCGCCATGGGACTGCAACGTGTGCTTGGACTCAAGAGTTACAAAACGGCTTGGGCGCTGCTGCACAAACTGCGCCGCGCCATGGTGCGTCCGGACCGGGATCGGCTGAGCGGATGGGTCGAGGTGGATGAAACCTATCTTGGCGGACTGGAGGAGGGCGTTCGTGGCCGCCAGACGGAAGCTAAAGCATTGATTGTAGTTGCGGCTCAGGAGGATGGGCCGGGCATCGGTCGCATTCGGATGCGGCGCATCCCCGATGCTTCTGCGGAAAGCTTGGTGCCGTTCGTGCGGGATTCGGTCGAAGTGGGCAGCGTGGTCCATACGGATGGCTGGCTGGGTTATCTGCCTCTGGCTGGCCAGGGCTGGAATCACGAGGTCACATTCCTCAAGGGAAAAAAGAAAACTCCATCGGAGCTGATGCCACGCGTTCACCGGGTGGCCTCTCTGCTTAAGCGATGGCTGCTGGGGACACAGCAGGGAGCGGTGAGCCTGGAGCATTTGGATGAGTATCTGGACGAATTCACCTTCCGCTTCAACCGGCGGAAGTCGCGGAGCAGGGGCAAACTCTTTTTCCGGCTTCTTCAACAGGCTGTCGCCGTGGATCCGGTTCCGTACAAATCCCTTGTCAAATGCTCGGCAATACCCCAATCTCGCAGCCACAAGATGTAGGGGTTACCTGAGTCAGATAAATACCCATCTCACGAATTATTCGAGCTAAAGCGATACCTGGTGAAGCGCCTCCAACAACTCGGGCTCAAGGTAAATCTAGAGCCCATTGAAGCTGCTTAAGCCACCGTCTTCCGCCCGTGGTTTTCGAGGGAGAAGGCCGGTCTCCGACGGGATGCTGTACGCTTCCGTTATGACCTTCGGCTTCAGCACAACGACCACGGATTACATAAGTTTCCTGGCGTCCGGTGGCGAGCTGCTTCAATGACCTTTGTGTTTGTCTGCGCTGTAATTGGGGGTTCATGGGGCTCTTCTCAGACAAGTGGAACGGCGAATGGTGTTACAACAATCGAGGACACAAGAACTCAGAGCTACTACGCGAATGCGCACCCGTACCTAGAACAACCATTGCAACAACTCGTCAAACTGATTCCGGAACTGAAGCATCTTCAGACTGCACCAGATCGGCAAGCGTTGCCCGTTATCCTGCACAAAACAGGTCTGCGAGTGGACGATTTCTTCAGCAACATTGTCGATCTCATTGCTCACGAGAAAATCACACAGGCAAGATTGGATAGCAAAGATGTCGTCACTGCGAGTCAGGATACTCGCGACAACTATTTGCTCGTTCTTCGCAGCGATGAAGCCGGGCGACGCCTCGATGAATACCGCATGGACTCAAAAGGACGCCATCTGGAGCAAGGGGGTCTGGATGAGGGATACATTATCACCTCTGGCTTTGCGATGAGCTGTACGTATTTCTCAACGGTCATGCAAACGCACACGGCATTCCGCTATGTGGGGGACGAACGGGTTGACAAACATAACACCCATGTCGTGGCGTTCGCCCAGCGGCCCTATGAAACCAACTCCACGGGGGATACAGGGGATACAAGAGTACAACATAGTAGAAGCATTCATATATTCGTACAGGGAATTGCGTGGGTGGACAAGAACAGTTTCCAGATCGTTCGGCTGCGCACCGATCTTCTCGCGCCCCGTCCCGAGATTGGACTTGATCGGCAGACAACAGTTGTGACTTTCAGCGAAGTGCGGCTGCGGGATATCGGGGCCCCTTTGTGGCTACCGAGCACTGTTAAGGTATACACCAGAGTGCACGGCCACAACTTCGAGAATGAGCACCACTATACGAACTATCAGCGCTATCGTGCGTCCGCCAAGGTCGTCATCCCGCGGTAACCCGGCCACATTTCCGTTTGCTGAGCTGCTGTGGTGCGCAAATATTCCGTCCGGGACTGGTGATCGGAGCACCCATCGCGTTCTGGGGCAGAACCTTTGCCGCGAGTTTGATCCAGGGCCTTCCAGCACAGAGTGCAGTTTCGATCATCCTCGCCGTCTTGGTAATGGTTGCCGTCGCGCTGGTTGCTGCATACTATCCCGCGCGCCGTGCGACCCGCATCGACCCGTTACAAGCTTTGAGATACGAGTAAGCGTGCAATCCTTATGTTTTCGACAAACCCCGGATCATGGATAGCTTTCTCGCTCTGTACACCACGATCACGAAGGACGACATCCGCCGAAACCGCAACCATGCAGCCGAGCGTCTGGGCTACCTGGGGCGGGTGATTCATGGTTCAAATCCCGGCGCTTGGCTCAAGGAAATTCGGCGGCGTATGGGGGAGGGAATCGACTTCACTTTGGTGGTTGGCGACTGAGCCACACATGTTCTGCCCGTCAGTCAGACAAAATGTGATTGGTAGAATTGTCCAGAGCTGCTGTGCCGCCACTTTTGTTGTCTCTCCCACTTTCCAAACCACCATTAACAGCCCGCTTCTTCGCCGATTTCGGACTAGGTCGGCTGATAGAGAATCAAGCATCCGCGGCACTTTGCAGTGGTAACAATTGTGGTAACTTTCGGATTGAAGTTGACCCATGTTCGCGTATTGGGATAGGATGTCGCGCAGTGTCATCCGACGTTCCTCGCCGCGGATAACCACCTACTACGAAAGGAGATTCCCTGAACACCAGTCTACGCCAGGGAACTCCGGAGAATCGTAGGCTAGTTGCCTCTGGATCAGCATATGGAGGTTGGAATCCTCCGGGGGCAGCCAATTTATTATCGATCTAGTCTTTGCTCCAATCCCTTCACCGGAAGGATCTGACGTATTACGGCCACAGTCCAATGCCGTCCGAGATCGGTGACTAGTAGCGAGGAAAGCCGACCTGAAGTCTCTCGAGACAAGGTGCGATCGCCCTAACAACAAAATGTGAACTGTGCCCGCCGCGAAGATACCGATCGGGAAGGGCCTCACAGACTCTTCGTTAGGGACAGGCAGGAGATGATCTTCTTCGACATTCAGCTAATCGAATCTACGACCGACGCTTGGCGACAAACTTGTCTGCATTTGAAAACTCGCAACACCACCCTTTAGCCCGGGACCATGGCAAACAGCGCGGTCCGTACAGGTCTTCAATTTTCGACCTCACACCTATCTGTGATTCGAGTCACAGAAGTGCTGTGCGCAGTTGTGGCATAAGTCCTGAATGAAAAGTGTGGGTTTGAAAAGCAATATTCTGAAGGTGTCTGACGAATTGAAAGCCGGCCTGGAATCAGCGGGTCGAAAGCAAAACCTTCCCTCAGCGCATGTTCTCTTTCGTGAAGACGGGGAAACCGCGGGTGTGTTCCTTGTACTTAAGGGCAAGGTGCTGATGAGCGTGCGCAACATGCCCGAGCTGGACAGAGTTTTCTTCGCGGGCTCGCTGCTGGGATTGCCCGCCACGTTTACCGGACGCCCCTACAGCCTGACCGCGGTGACGGTGGTCCAGTCGAATATAGTTCACCAACCGCGGGAAGAATTTCTGCAACTCATGCGCGAGCGCCCCGACCTCTGCCGCGAAGCAACCGACATGCTGGGATGCGAGGTGACTTTCATCCAGTCGGCGCTGGCGAAACGGTGCCGCCAGATGGCCGAAGCGAGCTAACAACATTCCAGCGCGGTATTGGTAGCCAACCGCGCGAGCTGGCCTTGGCGGCTACCTCTCTTACGTTCCAAAGTGCATTGAGCTTATTGCCTTCACACTGGATAGAGTGGTTAGCGGGATTGGGTGATGAAACGGTCGGAGCCCAGCACGCATCCGGCCTAGGGCGTAAGAAGAATCAGAGCGATCGAGGGAAGGCATGAGTTCCCGGCGGCAGAAAATGATATTGGTTCTTGCAAGTCCTGTCGCGTCGGGCTCGGAATATCGCTGGTGACGATCGCCGTCACGCGCGCGGGGCTCGGGTTCTATATCAGGAATTTGGACCCAGAAAGTGAGGCGATCCACCCTGCGATTCACCAGTCCTGGAGCGCCCCGTGGGTCGGCCTGAACCGCCATGAGCTCCGAATTTCAGGGGTTCGGCGTGAGAGAGGAGTGTTGTGTAGATGACAACGCTACGTAAACGCAAAGAGCTTCTCTTCTGGATCCCTGCAGCACTGATCCCCGTAGCCTTAATGGTGGCCGTGTTCCTGCAGGTGCGCCGGCCGACTACGACGCGGCGCGCACTCTACATTATCGGTGAACCCGAGAAAGGCGCTGCGCTGTTTTTTGGTGACAAGCATTGCGGCATTTGCCATTCAATCAATGGATCAGGCGGGCGCGTTGCCCCGGATCTCTCCGGAAAGCGTCCCGGTACTCCCGCCATGGGCTGGCTTACGGCGATATTGTGGAACCATGGACCCGGTATGTGGCGGCAGATCCGCCAAAAGAACGAGCCTTATCCCAAGTTGGACTCGCAAGAAATGGCAGACATCCTTGCGTTCTTGTACCAGGCGAGCAGCATTGATCGTCCCGGGGACCCAAGCGCTGGCCAGCGGGTATTCACCGAGAAGGGCTGTGTCCGCTGCCATTCGGTGGGCGGGACGGGCGGCAAAGCAGCGCCCGAGCTGTCGGGGATCATCGCCGGCGGCGGCTCGAACGCCTGGACACGCGCCATGCTTAACCACGCCGGATCGATGATTGCTCCTATTGCCAGCACCATTGGACGATGGCCCCAGTTCACCGGTAATGAGATGAATGATCTGATCGCGTATGTAAGCCTCAGCACTCCCCAGCCAGCGACCAATGCACGCGAGGTACCTGGCAATGCAGAGCGTGGTTGGAGTGTGTTTCAGAGCAGATGCATACGGTGCCATTCGGTAGGCGGGCAGGGTGGCAGCTTGGGTCCGGAGCTGGGGCCAGGGCATGATCTTCCACTCACGACGGGGCAGTTTGCCAGCGTTCTGTGGAACCATGCACCAGCGATGCTCCGTCTGGGCCACGAAGAAGGGGTTCCTCCTCCCGTCCTCCATGGCAACGAGATGTCAGACTTGCTAACGTTTCTCGCGAGCCTGCGCTACTTCGAGCCAACCGGATCTCCCTTGGTCGGAGAGCGCGTTTTCTCCGAGCGCGGTTGTGCTGCTTGTCATGGCCATATGGCGGAAGGCACACAGATTGGACCTGGGCTTAGGTCGGGCACTGAAGCTTTCACCACCGTTTCCTTCACCGCCGCTCTCTGGCGGCATGGCCCCCGCATGATAGATCGGGCTGAGGAATTGGGCATACCCTGGCCAACCCTGAAGGCCACCGACATCGGAGATCTGGTGAGTTTTCTTAACGCACCTGCGCCCCCGAAGTAAGCAGCTGGCGAGTTCGCGGGAAAGCGACAGCAGTTGGAATTTCTGTTCAGAGAGGAAACAACATGGCCAGTCAGAACATATTGGCCTGACTCAGCCCGCATACACTATTGCGATGAACGACAAAGCACAAGATGTTGAATGCCCGACCTGCGGCGCTCTACCGGGAAAGCCTTGCTGCCGCGAGAACGGCAGCTTGTTGTCCGACTCTCACATGGCACGAAGGACTCTCGCCAGCGTAGGTATCGCCAAGGCAAAGAAAACCACCCAAACCAAGCCGCTCCACGGTGAGTGAAAGAATCGTCATCGAAGGCTATCTCGCGAGGTGGACCGCTCTTCAATTTCCGACCACACAACTATTGACGATTTGAGTCGCAGAAGTGCTGTGCGCAGTTGTGGCATAAGTCTTGAATGAAAAGTTTGGGTGATTAGCAATACTTTGAAGGTGTGTGGCGAATCGAAAACCGGCCTAGAATAAGCGGGTCAAAAGCTAGACCTTCCCAACCCAAGCAAAACTGGGCTGTTGAGAATAGCGCGCCTTAACAGCGATCGTGATCGGGTGGTCATCCTTGAGAGCTCAACGTGGCCCCTCGACTGGGCAGTAGGATTTCGCCTTATGATTATGCTTGTAGTGGCTGACAGTCATCTATCTTTTTCATGACGAAATTGACACTTCAATTTCACTTGTCAGGCAACAGCGCTGATGGCGAGATGAACAGAATGTCATCTGAGAGCTACGATAATTCCACTTTGGATACCTAGTCTGTAAACACATGTATCTTTCATCAGTTTCGAGGAAACCATCGAGGGCAGCCTTTATCTCTTCAAATTCGAGATATGCAGCACGCGTGAATCCGCAGTGGGTCCGATTGCTGGACTTGCTGGACATGAACGTGCGTTATGAGCGATGCGTGGGAGCAGAGCTCTGGACCGAAGACGGTGACCGATATCTGGACTTTCTTTCTGGGTACTGTGTTCACAATACTGGTCACAATCATCCCCGCGTTATCCAGGCTTTGAAAGAAGAGCTGGACCGCTCTGGTCCTGCGATGCTGCAAAGCCACGCCCCGGACTCGGCGGGCGAACTGGCCGAACGTTTGTGCAGATTGGCGGGTGGCAAGTTGCGCAAGGTTTTCTTCGCCAGCTCAGGCAGTGAAGGTGTGGAGACTGCGATTAAGTTTTCACGGGCCGCCACCGGCCGCGACGGTCTGCTATATGCAAAGGGTGCCTTCCACGGCCTCACCTGCGGAGCGCTTTCCTTGATGGACAATGAGTTCTGGCGTGCGGGATTTGGCCCCCTACTGCCTCACACCGAAGCGGTGTCCTTTGACGACGTTTCTGCCGTTGAGCAAAAACTCGAGACCAGGAAGTTCGCTGCCTTCATAGTTGAGCCAATTCAATCGGAAGGCGGAGTTCGAATACCTTCGCCAGATTATCTGCGGCAGGTGCAGTCGCTCTGCAAGCGATATGGGACATTACTAGTCCTGGATGAAGTGCAGACTGGAATGTTCCGCACCGGAAAATTTCTTGCCGCTCAGCACTTCGATCTTCAGCCCGACATGGTCATCCTAGCGAAAGCTCTCAGTGGTGGTTTGGTCCCGGTTGCCGCCGTGCTGATGACCGACGACGTGAACAGCGCTGTGTACAGCTCGCTAAAGCGGGCGATCGTCCACACTTCGACCTTCAGCGAGAATGGCTTGGCGATGCGAGCGGGGCTGGCGACACTCGACGTTCTGGAGGACGAAAACCTCGGCGAGCGGGCCACTCACCTCGGCGATCTCCTGCGGCGGCGGCTGACGGCGGCGCTTTCCGAATATGACATGTTTAAAGCCACGCCCGGCATGGGCCTGCTCAGTGGCATCGAATTTAAGCCGCCCTCGAAAGCCACGCTGCGCCTCTCCTTCGAAGCGTTCAAAGCGGTCCATCCAGGTATGTTTGGGCAAATGCTGGTGATGAACCTCTTCCGTCGCGAGAAGATTCTTGCGCAGATATGTGGGAACAACTTCATGGTGTTGAAGGCCAATCCTCCGTTGGTCGCCAAAGAAGAGCACATTGAGGAGTTCGTGCAATCGGCAAAAAGAGTGGTGGCTGATGTTCATAACTCCACAACATTCTGGAGTGATGCCTTGCGGCTGGCGCGCCGTGCGATGAACGTCTGACACCGGGAGGAAGGCTGGCCGCTGAGCTATCCTTAGAGTTGCAAAGTGTGTTGCCAGAGGGGACATGTGCGACTGTTAGTCGTGGAGGATGATTCGGCGATTCGGGAGTTCTTGAATCGCGGCCTGACAGAAGCCGGCTACCGTGTAGATACTGCGCCGGACGCAAGAACCGCGTTAGCTCTGGCGGGCGAGGAATCTTACGACGGCTTGATCGTCGATCTCGGGTTGCCCGACATGGATGGACTCGACGTCATCGGCCGCTGCCGCGCCCAGGGTCAGACTGCTCCAGTACTGATTTTGTCGGCGCGCCGCTCGGTCGATGAGCGGGTCCGCGGCCTGGAACAAGGCGGCGATGACTATCTAACAAAACCCTTTGCGCTGGCGGAACTGCTGGCCCGAGTTCGCAATCTCCTGCGGCACAATACACCTACCCAGTCGGATCCGACTTGTCTGCGGGTCGCCGACCTTGAATTGGACCTGATCCGGCGTGATGCCCGCCGAGGGCAAGAGTCCCTTCAACTGACAGCGCAAGAGTTTTCTTTGCTGGAGTACCTGGTTCGTAATGCCGGCAGGGTCGTGACCCGCACCATGATTCTGGATCGCGTGTGGCGCATGCGCATTGACCCCGCTACCAACGTAGTAGATGTACAAATCTACCGTCTGCGCAACAAGGTCGATGGCGACGGCAAACGCCCGCTGATTCATACCATTCGCGGTGTTGGCTATGTTCTTAAGGAAACATAAATCGCAGGGACCTTCAGCGGCGTGGCGAATCGCCATTTGGCCAACTGTGGCGTTCGCTCTGGGCAGCGCGATTGCTTTCGCGATCATGTACTTGCTGATCGCCAAGGATATTCGGCAGCGCAGTGACGCATGGCTGAGCGGCGAGGCTGAAGTCCTTGCTGACGTTTCCGCCAACACTCCGCGTGATGCTTTGTACGATCGCCTGGTTGAGGAGGTTGCGGAACTGGCCTCGCGCGAGGTGCCCGGTGCCAGCGACTCGCGCGGTGAGCACCAGAGCCCCGTTTTCTTTCTGCAGACACAGCCCGGACAGGAACCCATTTGGGTAGGGCCTAATCCCAGGGAACGCTTTGTGCAAGCGATTCAAAACTCCCAGCTCGCACCCGGAATGCCGGCTAACGTGCAGGTACCGGGTTGGAAAAAAGCATTTCGTGTGGTGTATCACCGTCGCGACAAGGGCGGCGTGCTTTATCTGGGATACGCCGATGTTGGTGGCGCGCAGATGCTCGATCGCCTGACAGAGCGCTGCCTCCTGATCTGGGGTGCAACAGTTGCGCTCGGATTTCTGATTACCTGGTTGGCCGCCTATCGCACTCTAATCAGAGTGGATCATATTAGCGATACGGTATCGCGCATTGGCAGCGAAGACTTAAGCAGCCGCTTACCGGAGGGCCCGTATTCGGACGAGATTTCCCGCCTTTCGCGCACCTTCAATCGCATGCTGGGGAGGGTTCAGGCATCGGTGTACCAGATGCGCATTCTCACCGACTCGGTAGCTCACGACCTTAAGAGCCCGGTCACCTCGGTCCGTGGAAGTCTGGAGGTCGCGCTGTCCGACGGGCATGAGGGACGATGGCAGGAGTGTGTCGCCGAAGCAATCGACGGCCTCGACCGGCTTTCGCAGTTGTTGAATACGACGCTGGATCTCGCCGAGGCCAGCGCCGGTGCCTTGCAAACCCGCAAGGAGCCCGTGGAGCTTGCAACCATGGTGCAACAATTGGTGGACCTCTACCAGCCGGCGATGGCCGAGCACGGACATGAAGTCGTAACTGACCTGCAGCCGGTACTAATTGAGGCGGATCCTTCGCTGCTGAACCGGACCATTGCTAATCTGTTCGACAATGAAATAGCGCATCTCCCGCCCGCCTGTCGCATTACGCTCTCCGTCTGCATTAAAGAAGGCGAAGCCATGCTCACGGTGCAAGACAACGGCCCGGGGTTTCCCTCAGACCTTCGCAGCCGCGCTTTCGAGCGTTTTGTGAAGGGACCGCATTCCGCTGGACACGGCCTGGGACTGGCTTTTGTTGACGCGGTGGTACGGGCCCATGGCGGACAAGTTGTGATCGCGGACCGTGATGCCGGCGGTGCGGTGATTGTGCTCACCTTGGGCGAAGCCATAAACGAAAAAGTCAGCCGCTGAAGTTCTTCGAAACTGGGAGCTTACGACTGAGCTACTGACTGATCCGGCCAACGCTGGTAACGCTGATGCTTACCTTGTTCTCGACTTTCAATAGGAACGTGCTGGGATTCTTCATGCCCCAATCCTGATAAGGCACGACAAAACTGGCGCTCGCCTTGACCGCATCGCCGTTCTTCTCCACGGGCAGCGACAGCGTGAGGTCATGGCCGGCACCATGGATACGAAACACTCCCTGCACCTGTACGTTCGAAGTCCCTTTATCGGCGACTTTCCCGATGACGTGTTTGGGAGAAAAAGTGATCTCAGGATACCGCTGGCTCTCCAGCACCTCTTTGTGCATCTTTTTGTCGCGGGAATGATTGCCGCTCTCGCCGCTGGTGGCATCCACAACGATTTCGCCGCTGGCGTCTCCGGTTTGCGGATCGAAAGTGACGATGCCACTCTTCAGCTTGAAGGTGCCTTGGACGGTGTGCAACACGTCTCCCAGAGTCCACTGGATTTTGGTTTGGGCGGGATCAAGAGTAACTGTAATCTGCTGCGCCGCCACCATCGACGGCAACCACAACAGCCAGGTGAACAGCACGATCCAACACGTGCGCAACGCTCGGCCTGAATGAAGTGCAGACCGTACTCTCAACTTGCCAGTCCTCTGGTTCCTTCAGATTTTATGCAGCCAGCAAATGCCATCCCAGCGACACGGTTTCTCGCAAGCCAATACTCCTGGGCGAAATCGCCCCGGTGTGAAGCGCCAGCAACCGGCGGAAGTAGTCGGGCTCAGAGGTGAGCGCGCGAAACACCCGCCGACGAAAACTTGGATGCTTGTCCATGGTCAGCATGAGCGCGGACATCATCCGTGGAAGACGCGCAATGCAATGGTGTGCCGTTTCGTATTGCGGAAGATTCTCTTCGCGCATCGCCTCGGCGAGAGCGATTGCCTGGCGGAAGGCCATGGACAGCCCCTCTCCTGTAACCGCGTCCACCGAACCCGATGCCTCTCCCACCAAGGCTACGTTGCCGCGTTGAACGGCCGCGAGACGTTGGGTGACTGACAAGGCTCCCAATCGCCGATTGTCAGGTGCGAGATCTCGCAGATGGGCCCAAAGTCTGGGAAAATCGGGAAGCGCTTTCTCCAAGCGAAGAGCGGGTCTGCGAGTAATAAACGCGACGCAGATCTCGCCGTCCGACACCGGAGTAACGTACATCTGACCGCAATCGCTCCAGTGTACTTCTACAAAATCCGACCAGGGCGTCACTCTGTAGTGCCTTCGGAATCCAAATCGCTTTTGTGCAGAGTGGGAGGCGTCGAGACCTGCACTTCGGCGTAGCAGAGAGTTGTGCCCGTCGGCGCAGATCAACCAACGATAGCCAACGTGCTGCCCGCCGATAACAACTCCTTGCGCGGACGCGCCGGTGATTCGTGCGCCCCAATGCAAGGAGGTACCCGCCTCGGTCGCCCGGTCAATCAGGAGTTGATGCAGAACCGTGCGCCGAATCCCATAGCCAACGCCGTGGGGAAATTCTGCCTCAACGTGGTTGTCATCGTTAAGGAAACGAATGCCGCGGAACAGCGCTGCTTGCCCGGGACCTATCTGGACGCCAAGCTGGCGAAGCGCTGCGAGGCCGTCCGGCATGATGCCCTCGCCACACGCTTTATCGATGGGAGGCTGCGCGCAGTCAACTACTGCGACTTCAAAGCCCGCCTGCCGAACGGCGATGGCCGTCGCCAGTCCAGCGGGACCGCCGCCGGCAACCAGCACCTCAGTTTGACCGATAGATTTGGACATCGCCTCTACCATCGCAACAGCACGAGTTCCGAGCAAAAGCCTGGCCCCATGGCCGCAAGAATGCTGTAGCTGCTCGTTGCCGGCCGTCGCCGATTCACGAACTCCTCCAGCACAAGAAGCACCGAGGCAGATGAGAGATTGCCCACGCGCCGCAGGGTCTGCCATGAAACATCAAGCGCACCGTCAGGGAGATCCAAGGACTCCGCGGTGGCTTCTAGTACCTTAGGACCGCCGGTATGCATGATCCAGGTATCGATGTCGTTGCGATTGAGGCCGTAATCGGCGAGGAAGCCGTCAACATCTCGCGCCAGGTGCTTGCGCACCATCTCCGGGACTTCCGGCGAAAGCACGATCCTGAACCCTTGCTCCGAGATGTCCCAACCCATCACATCCTCGGTACCGCGATAAAACGATGACCGGGCACCGAGCACTTGTGGGCCGGATGCACTGCGCTCGCTTCCGGCGACAACCACCGCCGCAGAGCCGTCGCCGAAGAGGCCAGAGGAAATGAGATTGGCGACTGAGAGGTCCTTCCTTTGCCAGGTAAGTGAGCAGAGTTCCACCGAAACCAATACGGCACTTTGCTCGGGAAATGCGCGGACATAGTCTGCCGCGCGAGCGATACCAGCGGCGCCCGCAACACATCCCAGGCCGAAGATTGGATTGCGCTTGATGTCCGGGCGCAGATTCATCCGGTTCATCAGCCGCGCGTCGATCGAAGGACTGGCCACACCTGTGACCGAGACAAAGAAGATAGCGTCTAGGTCAGCTTCGCAAAGTCCGGCGCGCGTAAGGGCACGGCAGATGGACTGCTCCGCCAGCTCTTCAGCGATCTCAATCCATGCATTATTCGACTTTCCCCACGTGGTCAGGTCGTCATACGCCTCGATAGGCAGCGCCAAATACCGTCCATCGACCCCCACTCGGGTCAGCAGGCGATCCAGGACCTTTGGGTTTTGCAGCCCATCGTCCCAGAGCCGTCTGAGGGCGTTTGCTATTTCCTGTTGGCGATAATATTGGCGTGGAAATGCACTGGCTACGCCTGCGATTCGCGTCATCTGCGCGTTGCCTTCTTCCCTTGCTCTATCTGTCAGAGGGATTTCCCCTTGCTTTCATTATTAACCCCTCGAACATGAAGGGCCTCTTTCCTGCGCATGACAAGTTGTTCATCTGGTAATTGGGCAAGCCCACGACAACCCGTGGCGCTCTTCCCCTGCCTGCAGCATCAACAAGGACGGGGCTCACTAGACTTGGGCATGCCTCTCCTACTTGATTGCACAAGGGTGAACAGCGACGTTTCACAGCTTTGAAGTCGCGCGACATAACACTTCAGCAGTAAATTCTCAGGCGAGGCCTCGTTCTCGCCGATAATCCCCATCCAGCGGTTTGTAAGACCAGCTTTCGGTCCAGAAGCATCGTGATAGAGCCGTTAGTTCTTGCCCTCCGCGACCTGCAGATCGAGGGCGGCACGCTCACCGTTAATCACAATCGTCCCCGAATCCAGCAACTGCTGGCCGGTGCAATCGTAAGAGGCGAAGCAGCGCATCACCCGGAATGGGAAATAGAATTCCACCGCCATCGGACTTGACCCGTCGGCGAGGTGGACACTACTGCTGAAATCAATGCCGTCGAAATCTGGAGCACCGTCCTCCTGGGGAAAGTAATTCAATACCCCGCGAACCAGGTGAGAAATGTGTTCATCGAATGCCAGGGCCGCCAGTTTGTAGCGAGACGTACCCGCCACCGCATTCAGGTTGGTCGTAATGGATAGTTGCAAGTAGGCGGCCTGACGAAACCCAATAAAAGTCGGCGCTGCGTAGGGCAGGAAATGGGCTTCTTGATTAAGGTTCTTCGTCATCTGCGCGATGGTGTCTTCATTTTCGCGCTGCAATTTCGCCAAAGCTTCCGGAGTGAAGATCCGCATGGGCGTCGGTGACGTCCTCATCAAGTTGGCCGAGACTGACTGACTGGCCGTTGCGGTTGGACTCGGCGCGGCGCTTGCCGTCTCGATCGGCTGCTTCTTCACGGGCAGGGGCCGAAACCTTTCCTTCCATTCCTCCGAGGGCGCGCCTTCTTGCAACCACAGCGAATAAGGCTCTCCGTTCAGGAACACCTTCGCTTCCAGAATGGCCGCCTGCTTCTCGTCGTCGGTCTTCGCATCCACCAGTTTCTGGGCAACCGAAACCGGAATGATGACCGTGACGTTCTCCGGCCGCTCCGATGCGACGCCCATCACTTGCTGTCGCACATGATGGGAGACTTCAATAGCAAACGCGAAGAATTCCGAATCATCAGGGAAGTGCGGCGCCTCCAGTTGCAGCATCGGCATGATCACGCTCTGAAAGGTTTCCTTCAAGCGCGCGTAAGAGTCCATGCGGTCCGCCGAGTAGGCGGCGTAGTAGTTTCCCGTGATCTCCAGCACGGTTTGACCCTTGTATATGTCGAAGCGGATGGAGCGCTGATCGGCCAGTTGCATCTTGGCCACATCGACATCGAGGACCCGGCTGAAATAAAACGGATAGGGAAATTTGTGCGCTTCGATCTCGGTCCCAATCGCCATCAAAGTCTTGATGTGGCGCTGCTGCAACTGCTGTGTTTTCGGATCCGACAACTCCATCGGAGTCATAACTTGCGCCCGCAGGGACCCCAGCGTCCCCAGCACAACACATAAGACCGCGATGCCGTTTATAAATTTCACTACAGTAGTTTCTTAGGTGATGACGATGGGGTCAACTCCGGCTCACTTTTGCGCATACACCAGTCCGCCGGCTTCGTATGGGGGATCGGCCACCGCACGGATGTAGGCGACCAGCGCAGCGATGTCTCCCTTGGAAAGCGTGTATCCCCACGGCGGCATCTCGGGCGATTTGTTCAACGCGGGACCGCCGTGACTGATGATGGCAATCAGGTCGGCATCGCTCATTTTGTTAAGCGTATCGCCTTCGGTGAACGGGTGTGGTTTGACAGAAAGATTGTCCATGTTCGAGACACGTTGCGGCGTGGATTCCGGGTCGTGGCAGCGGACGCAATATTGCCCGTTGAGCTGCGCCCCTACCGTCTGCTGGTAACCCAGCGCGATTTCGTCAATGGTCAGCGCGATGCTCTTTCCCGAGGCGTCCGGCGTACTGGCAGTCAACTTGTACCGGCCACCCTGCTGGCCGAGTTGGACTGTGCTGGTGACTTGTCCGCTGTAATCGGTCAGCGCTGCAGCCGGAGTAAAAGTGACCCCTGCGGGTCCGCTGAAATACACGGCTGCGCCAGTGACCGCGCTTCCCGAGGCGTCGTTCACCTGCACCACCACGGGTTGATCCAGCAGCATTCCAGCATATCCAATCTGCTTGCCGCCGCTAGACTCGACGATTGCGGCTCCGGCAACAGTGGCTTTCAAGGGCGCAGACTGGCTGCTCTTGCGGGAACATCCAGCCAGCAAGAGCGCGGCTGCACAAAGAGCGATGAATACCGGCTTCATTTCTTCACCGCCGTCTGTGCGCCACCTGACTTAAGCGACATCAGGAATGCAGTCAATGACTGCGCCTCATCGTCGGTCATGTGCTGGTTAGGCTCGATGGTCCCAGGACGCAGCGCCTGCGGATCTTTCAGCCAGTGATAGACCCAGGCTGCGTTGAACCGTTTGCCCGCGCCCGCCAGCGCCGGGCCAATGTAGCCTTTGTCGTTCTTGTAGTCGGCGATGTGGCAGGACTGGCAGGCAAATTTCGAGTAGAAAAGCTGGCGGCCCTGCTCCACCTGCGCGGGAGTGAGTTGCGACGCCGGCAGCGAATCGCGGTCAAACTCGGGCGTCTGGTACACCGTCATCATGTAAT
Source organism: uncultured Acidobacteriaceae bacterium (assembly GCA_963798185.1). Taxonomy (GTDB): domain Bacteria; phylum Acidobacteriota; class Terriglobia; order Terriglobales; family Acidobacteriaceae; genus Bog-257. The sequence continues at coordinate 166,060 of CAWCSJ010000014.1, read as the reverse complement.
CAGCCAGAGTGTTGATCTCCGCGTCCGTGAGGTTGAACTTCGGCATGCGCCGGATGAGTGCCGGTCGCAGCGTTTCCGGGTTCTTCAGAAACTGGGTGAGCCACTCACGCTGCACTGCCGTCCCTTCCCAGGTGAGGTCGGGAGCCATGTCTCCGCCGTGCCCGTTGATCATGTGACAGGTAAAACATCGCAGGTCGCGCATGAGCTGTCCGGCATTTCCTGTCGGCTGATACTTGGTCTGCTGCAGCGAGGCGACACGCATGGTAGGCGGCTGAGTTTGCGCCCGGTCGGTCAGCGCCAGCAGCGCTGTAGTGACCGCGTCGATCTGCTGCGGCCCGAGCTTGAACTGCGGCATCTTCAGCGACGGCCCGAACGCCCGCGGATTGCGGACTTTGCCCGACACGTAGCCGGGCAGACTGTGTTCGACACCTTCGACGAAAATCAGTTGGTTAAGTGGTTTGCTGCCGATGCGACTCAACTCAGGAGCAAAATTCTCGGGCTTCTTGATGCCGTTGATTTCGTGGCAACTGGCGCAGCCATCCTCCATCACCAACCGTTTGCCATGTTCAATTTGCTGAGCCGTGGCCGGATCAAGATGCACATTGGCGACGAAGTCGGGCTCTGTCTTCGACTCCAGGAAACCCGTTAGCGTGGCCACCTGAGCAGCGTCGAAGCGGTAGTGCGGCATCATGGTTCCCGGATCATAGTGATTGGGATTGGCCACCCAATCCTGCAGCCACTCCGGTTTTGCCTTTGTGCCAATGCCCGTCAGCTCAGGGCCGATGTTGCCTCCGACCATCATGCCGGCAGCATTCTGCATGGCGTGACACGAAGCGCAAAAGGACTGACCGTAGAGCGAGGTGCCGGCCGCCGGATCCGCCGCGGCCTTCACGTCAGTTTTCACCGCTGGGAGTGGTGGCTCGAGCGCCGCGCTCTGCGCGAAAACAAACGCTGAGATGTCGCGGGCGTCGTCATCGCTCAACTGATAGTTCGGCATGGTAGCCGTGCTTGCGTAGGCTTGGGGGTCTTTGATCCAGGCGTAGATCCACTCGCGCCTAGTCTTGTCGGCGATGTGCTTCAGCGACGGCGGATCGTCGTCCGGCGTGATGTAAGTCCCGTCAGCCTGCTTGATGGTGTGGCAATGCGTGCAGCCATAGCTGGAAATGAGCTGCCGTCCCTGGTTGAGGAATGGGGTGCCAGTTTGATTTCCCAGATGGCATTGCCCGCAGCCCGCTTCGATGTATTTGGCCGGCAGCAGCGGCTGTTCCCATTGTTCAGTGGTGCTGTGCGCCTCCTCTACTGTCGTCGCGGCGCCTTGTCCGCGATGGCAGGTCGTGCAACCGAACTCAGTCAGCGAGTGTGGAATCACTGAATGCTTGCGAAATGCGACGGAGTTAACATCGGCAAGGCTGGTTTCTTTCATTCCGAGGTGGCAGGTTGTGCAGCGGTCGGTTACTTGCTGCTCGGGTATCCAGATCTGCTGGATGCCACCTTGGAAGTGCCGTTCGAGCGTGACTGCGTCGGCACGTCCACGAATGAAGTGCAGATATTGCTTCTGATAATGGCGCCACTCGCTGAAGTGGTTCTTGGCGGGGGCTACCGCCAGCAGCACAAGCAAGATGACGCTTGCCGACCCAAAAGCGCGAGCGCTGTCGCCGAAGAAGAACCGCCAGACCGAGTTGTCCTTAAGCGCCACTTATGATCTCCAGGGAAGCACCCAGGACCATCCCGGGCCGCGGAAGAAAGTGCCGACAGCGGTCAGCACGACCAGTTCGATTAAGAACCAGGTCATGATCCAGAACGACAGCGGTCTGCGGGCGAGCCAGCCGCGGAATCCTCGCGTTACTTGCGCATCGGTCTGCGCCGCCAGCAGCATGAATGCGGCGACGACAATCGTAGGGACGAGCGCGACCCAGACATCGAAAACTGCCAGGAAAATACAAAACGCAACTACCACGATTCCGAAGATTCGCAAACGCTTGGTCTTGTCACGAAGCCATAGCCCCTCGGCTTCGACGTTGATGTTGAAATAAGGAATGACAATCAGCGCCATTACCACCAGACCAGGGATGAGAACTCCAGCGACCACCGGCGGAAAGTAGTGCAGCAATTCCTGCAAACCGAGGAAGTACCACGGCGCCTTCGCCGGATTCGGCGTGTGCATGGGATCGGCAAGCCCTTCCAGCGGTGCATTCCAGCGCAGTGAAATGATGACTAATGCAATCGCCAGCACTTCAATCGCGACCGCGGTGCGGAAGAAGACTTCCGGATAAGTCATCACCTGTTCTTCATCTTTTACGTGTACCAGCGGCGAGGTCCGCTTGGTGATGAAAGCGATCCGGCGGGGCGTCTTACGCGCGTCGGAATCCACGGCGGCAATGAAATCTTTGGGATCGCTCACTTCGCGTCTCCTTCCGCCGGAGATTCACCAGGATAAATTCCGCCGTCTTTGCGGATCCGCCAGAAGTGAACGGCGATTAACAGAACTGCGACAAGAGGCAGAATTACGCAGTGCAGAACATAGAAACGGAGCAGAGCGTTGGCGTTCACGGCGGTCCCGCCCAACATCAGGAACCGGATCTTGGCGCCCATCACCGGCACCGCTGAGGCAATGTTGCTTCCGACGGTAACTGCCCAGAAGGCCAGCTGGTCCCAAGGCAGCAGGTAGCCGGTATAACTCAGCAGCAGCGAGACCAGAAGCAGCACGACACCAACCACCCAGTTGAACTCGCGCGGCGGCCGATAAGCTCCGCGATAGAACACCTTGAACATGTGCGCGAACACCAGAAAAACCATAGCGTGCGCCGACCAGCGATGCAGATTACGCAGAAATACGCCAGACGACACCACGAACTGCAGGTCTTTCATGTCGGCATAAGCCTGCGGGACCGAAGGGTGGTAATACAGCATCAACAGGATGCCGGTGATTACGAGAATGAGAAACGTCCCAAAGGTCAGCGCACCCAAATACCAAGTCGCCTGGAACTCCAGCGTGCGCTTGCGTGTCTTAATCGAAAACAGGTGCAGGAAGACGTTTTGCTGCACGAACAACGCCCGGCGCAGATTGCTCTCACCGCCGCCGCTGCGAAAGATGGAGCGCCATATGCGATTTTCCCGGACTTGATCCACCAGGCGATCGACGGTGTTGGCCACGGTTAGACCCTCACCAGTTGCTTGATGGCGACGGCATTCGAGCGGTCAACCATCAGGTTGCCATCGTCACTCAGCCACATACGCAGCCATGGGAGCGGCCGGGGCGCGGGGCCGGCGATCTTCACGCCGTCTGTGTTGAACTTGCTACCGTGGCAAGGGCACGCGATGATGCCGAGGTCCGGTTTATATGCGGTCATGCAGCCCAGGTGAGTGCAGATGGCCGAGAGCGCAAAGAATCCCTCGCCGGTGCGCACTACGTAAATGGCATTCGCCGGATCGAGCGTAACCGAGTCGGGAGCATAGCGATCGGGCTTTCCGGCATCCACGACGGGTGACGGCTCGTAGAGCACGTTGGGCGACAAATATTCATAGGAAAAGGCTGCCGTGCCCAATGCCGCGACGGCCACCGCTCCAACTCCGACCTTCACGAAAAATCGCCGCCGGCTCATCTCTTCCGGACTGTCGGCCGAAGCCGGGGGTTTTGGTTCCTCAGGCATAGATCCTCAGTGTGGTCATTTCGCCGGAGCCGCCAGCTTGGGTCCGTCAAAGCTTTGAATGGTAATAAGCCCGGTGGGTTCGGTTGCCACCAGGTTGTACGACTCCATGGTAATGGTGTTGGCGGGACAGCGCAGCGCACACAGACCACAGCGAATGCACCGCGTCTCATCCTTTAACATCGCCGTTCCGGTTATGCTGCCTAGCTCCGACGCCTGCAGGTCTTTCAGCTCAAAGCTGAACCACTCGGGATTGTTCGCCAGGGCATCAATCGTATTCGGCTCAAACTGGATCCGGTCCAGCGGAACTAACTCCAGGCAGTTCTCAGGACAAACATCCACGCACATGCCGCAGAGAACGCAGTCGGTGCCGTCCACCTCGTTGCCTTCGAGAATGGTGTTGACGTAGCACTTCAGGCAGCGCTGCGCCTCGGCCATCGCTTCCTGCTCGGTATAGACGAGTTCGACCTCAGTCATTCCTGTCCGACGGTCAAGTGGCAACATCGGAATCGGCTGACGTTGGATGTTCATGTAATCCACGGCCATCTGCCAGCGATCGAGGACTTGCACCTCAATCTGCGGTTCCGGATGCTTCGTCCCGCGAAGGTATTCGTCAATGCCGACGGCTGCGCGCTTTCCGTCGCCCACGCTGTCAATGATGAGGCGCGGTCCGAATACGCAATCGCCTCCCGCGAATATTCCCGTCGCCGACGTCATCAAGTTGTCGCGATTTACGCTGATAAGGCCGCGCGGCGAAACCAGAACGCCATCTTCTGGCCGCAAGAACTCCAGGTTAGGGGCCTGCCCGATGGAAAGAATGATGGTGTCGCACTCAAACTGCGTATCGCTGTTCTCGTAGAACGCGGGGTTGAATCGGTGGTTTTCGTCGAAGACGTACTTCGTTTTCAGGCACTCCAGGCCCACGACTTTGCCGTCACGTCCGAGGACCTGCTTGGGCCCGAAACCCGGATGCATCACGATGCCCTCAGTCTCCGCCTCTTCGATCTCTTCCAAGGAAGCAGGCATTTCATGGCGCTGCTCCAGGCAGACGAGACCCACCTCGCTGGCGCCCATGCGCAGGGCCGACAGCGAGATGTCCATCATCTCGTGCCCAGCGACGGCTTGCACGTTTTCTTCCGAGGGAGTTATCTCGCCCGGCGAATCATGCTGCCGCAGCACCTCGCGCGCAGCCGAGCGCGCCACGTCCATGGCGACATTGCCGCCGCCGATGACGATAACTTTCTTGCCGATGGTGAACTTGTAGCCAAGATTGACGTTCAGCAGAAATTCGATGCCGCGATGCACGCCATCCAGTTCAACTCCCGGAATGGAGAGGTCGCGGCTGCGATGCGCGCCGACGGCGATCAGAACGGCGTCGAAACCCTGGCTTCTCAACTCGCCAACCGTGAAGTCGCGTCCCGCGACGGAGTTCAGTCGCAGCTTGATGTCACCGGTCTCTAGTATCTCGCGTACCTGTGCCTCCACAACACTTCGCGGCAACCGATACTCCGGGATTCCGAGATACAGCATTCCGCCGGCAACGGGTGAGGCCTCGAAGATAGTTACCGAGTAGCCCATCAAGGCGAGATCATGCGCGGCTGACAAACCAACCGGACCTCCGCCAATCACCGCGACCTTGTAAGGAAGCTTTCCGACCGGCTTGGTGTGGGGCGCAACCGGATGCCGTGATTCCGGACCGTGCTTCTCGGTCAGAAACCGCTTCAGAGCGCGAATCGCAATCGGACGATCGATCTCGCCGCGGCGGCAGGCCGTTTCGCAGGGATGAGCACAGACGCGTCCGCAGATGCTGGCCATAGGATTCGGATCGCGCGCAATCTGATATGCCTCTTCGAAGCGTCCCTCCGCGATCAGCGTCACATAACGGCCCGCATTGGTATGCGCGGGACACGCCATCATGCACGGGAAATTGGTGTTGAGCCATTCCCGATCGACCTTCTTGTTCGCGAAACGAATTTGCATCAGCTCCCTATGGAGACCAGGCGCCAGCAGCGATGAGTAGAAGAAGGGCGGCGCGTGTCCGCCCTTCAGACCGTTTATTTCGATAGGGTAAAGTCGACCTTGCCGGTGCCGGCTACATCAACCGACTTGCTCTGTTGCTTTGAGCCTTCATGCCAGGCGACCACGTTGTATTTGCCATCGGGAACGTTCTCGATCTTGTAGTTTCCGCTGGCGTCCGTCTCGGCGAAATACGGCGTCGGGCTGACAACAATGTAGCCCGCCATCTCCGGATGCACGTTGCATAGCAAGGACACCACTCCGGGACTATCAAACTTGAAGGGACGCTTATCGCCTTTCGGCCAGGTGCCGAGGTTGTGGCCGAGTTTCTTGTTGCCGCTGATCGATGGCCAGAAGACGTTGTGCTGCACATTGTCACTATTCAGAAACTCGACCGTGGTCCCCGCCTGAACGACGATGACATGCGGATTGAACATTAAACCCTTCTGGTCCATGACCGGCTGCGTTGTGGGGGCGGGGAATATTTTGCCCTGGATTGTGTCCACGTAGACGACGGACTTTCCGGGCGACACTTTGCCTTCGATGGTACCGGCGACCGCGGTAGCTGCGACGGCCGTCACCAGTAGAACGGCTATGAGAAAACTGCGCATCATGAAAATTCCTTTCGTTGCTTGTGTTTCCTGACCTTTTAATACACGAATTCTAAACCCGCGACCGCCGTATTGGTGTGAAACGGGTTGAGAGCCACCGGGAGACCGGTGACGGGACTTGTCGCGAATACGACTGACTGCGACGGACGGAACTGGTACTCAAACGACGCCTTGATGTTGGCGTGGAGCAGAAACTGCACCCCCGGAGTAATCCGGTTCCTGGTTACACTGGCTGCCCCATTGAAGGGAGAGCCGGTGAAGCCCCCAGCCGTCAGGCCGTTCACGTAGTCGGAATTGGAGTTTACGGCGTCATAGCGCATCAGGACCATCATCCAGGGATAAGCCAGCCATTCGACGTCGGCGAACCCCCCGCTGAATGTGGCTGCCCGGCCGGAGATGAAACCGCCGGGCGCCGTGGTACCGGTTATCGGCAAAGGAACCGGTACGCCATTGGCATCGACCGGCAGCAAGTTGTTGTCGTGCCCGTACATGTACAGGGCATTGAACTGCAGGCAGCAGCGGTAGTTGAAGGTCATGTTGCCACCGACCCGGTAAAAGGGCTCGCGCGCGGTAATCACGGTCGGCACGCCATCGGCAGTGGCCCCCGACAGCCGCTGCACCGAGCGTCCATAGAAGTAATAGCTGCCAAGATTCAAGTATGTGTGATCGCGCGGTCCTGTGGGGCCAGCTGCCTGGATGGCGTTCCGGCTTTCTTTGTCGCGCTCCAGGTTGAAGCGGTAGCTAAACGAGGCGTAGAGGTCTTTGAAATTGGCATCCGAGGCCACGCCTAGGCCGCCATTGTTGCTGCCAAAGGCCTGGGGAACATAAGGGCTACCCGGGTTCGAGTCCTGCCCAACTCCACTGGTGTTCTGGTCGATGAAAGCAATCGAGTAGTAGTAACCACTGGTGTGCAGCCCTCCGCTCAACTCGACCCCCTTGCCCGCATCCGCTATGGTGAATTGGTTATTGACGAACTGCTGCCCAAAGGCTGGATTCACGGCCCCAATATTGGCCTGGGTGTAGATGTCGTAGGGACTGATCCAGATGCTGCGGGCTTGGGTGAACGGCAGCTCCAATTCAAACTGGCCAACGCGCAGACTCAGCAAGTTCTGCGGCAGTTTCAGGAAGCGGCCGACATTGACGAACTTGAGATAGGCATCGCCCAGCGCGCCATTGGCGTTGGCGCCGCTGACACTGATGTCGTCGTCCACCCAAAATGCCATGTCACTGCCGAAATTGCCGGCCGTGAAGATGCTGAATAGCCCAGTCTGGAAGTCCGTGGTAGGAACAAACGGCGCCACCGTTCCTGGCGGCAGTAACTGATTGAACTTCGAGCTGCTGGTCCCGGTGTATTGAAAGTATTGGTTATAACGCAGGCCGATGGGCGGGAGACCCGGTATGACTCCCGGCCAGACGGCCTTGGGCCAAAGTTCCGCGTTGGCCGGCGCTCCCAGCATGACCGGCGGAATCTTGATCATCAACTCGTCGTCTTTGGGGAACTTGAAGCCAGCGTCCTTGAATGCCTTTCCGAAATCGTTAAGCTTTGGAAAGTCAATATGACACGTGCTACAACTCGTGCCGTACATGCGTGAAAATGCAGGAATCGCTAAGCTTTTGCTCGCGGACAGAATCGTGAGCCCAAGTCCGAGAAACAGCGGAAGTCTATGCATCATGCGGAACCGACACCGTGCCATAACAGTCCTCCTCCATGGGCAGTAAGGAGGCTGCCTGGAGCTCCTCCTCGCTCACATATCGGTGGTAGATGGAGTGGAAGTATTGCCGTAGTGGTCACCCAGCGGCAGTGACCCACGTCACAAGGCTCTGTGACAATTCGCGGTGGCAGATATTGTAGCCATTACTTAGGTTGTGGTCGGACGTTTCCTGCAGTTCCACAACCAACTGGCCGGGGAGACGATAAACATTACTGCGGCGTCGAAGTATGTACCATATTGTAGTAGGCAGTATGAGACTTACTTGGGAACGCGGGAGGGCACTGCTTGATCTCACCTCACAGGCAACGGTGATTGTGGTCACTGCGCGGTTGGCCGGAATTTGGCATAAGCGTTGCATCATGAGTGTGGGCGCGCAAAGCCTGATCCTGAAAGCGTCCGAGAAATTGAACGCCTGTCTGGTCGAGATAGGGAAAAGGAAGCATCTTCCCGCCACCGACATTCTGTTTCGCGAGGACGGCGACAATGCCGGCGTCTTCCTAGTGGTCGGCGGCACAGTGTGTATGAGCGTTAAGGGCCTACCCGGGCTGGATCGAGTGTTTAGCAGCGGGTCGGTGCTAGGTTTGCCATCTAGCTTTACCGGACGGCCTTACACTCTGACCGCAACAGCGATTACCGAAGCTGACGTGGTGCGTGTGCTGCGAGAAAACTTTCTCCTTCTAATGCTCCAGCGGCCGGACCTGTGCCGCGAAGCCACGGAGATCCTAGGCCGGGAAATGACTTTCATCCAGTCGGCGCTGGCGTAGCGTCGAAGGCAGTCGTCTCCGCGCGAAATCGCTGGTGACGTTGCGGTTGTCTAGAAAAGCCGCTTTTCAGACAACTCCCACCACGTTCGAGTGCCCGATAGCGAGGAAGATATGATCTATCTAAAGAGCCTTGTCGCTGGAACCGTAGCCGTAGTTATCACTGCTACGCTGTCCCCAATCGTAATGGGCATCTATTTCTACTTTGTTTACAGTCGGGGCACGGATGAGACGATTGGATGGGACCCGACTTCATTTGTAAAACAGCCACTAATTTGGACCATGACCGCCGTGATATTTGGGGCCGGATTTGTCTGGGAATTTCGACGGGCATATTCAAAGTAGCCCACTCTACTACTCTACTGCAAGGCTCCGGGCCTTGCGGGTCCATCCGCCGTGCCCCAGCCTGGGTTGGCTGCGCTCATTCGCCGAATCAGTTCCCGCACATCCATCGAGACTGGCGCTCGACCTTGACGAACGCGACTCTTCCACGACCAGTACAACCGAAACCCTGGCTTATCGGGTATACGGGCTCGTGCTGGGGACCGGAGCGAGATCTCGCACCTCCAGAATGGAGATCGAGCCGAAATGCCCAGCGAGAAGCAGCAGTCACCGCCACCAAACGACTTCGGGTGGCAGGCATTTGAGCGCCACCTGGCGGCCCAGACGCGTGTCTTCGGCCCGGTACACCACGCCCATGCCGCCAGAGCCCAGGGTGTCAAGCAACTTGTAATGGGAGATTGTCGTGCCGAGCATTACTTACCTGAGCGCACAGGATATACCACTGGTGGCTCTGCAATGTAGCTCCACGCTCGGTGATAAAGCAGAAATCCGCTCACGGACCTTGTTCGTGGCTCGGGAGAGAGCGCTTCTTAGAGTTCTCGCAGGTATCGCCATTTCTGCGCAACAGAAGAGGCGGAGCCGAAGCCCCGCCCCATCCGGCAGGCAGCGACGCAACTCTGCGTGTCGCCTGCTACTTCCTCTATTTTCCGGGCGGAGGCGACTGCGGCTTAGCATGCTGCTGTGGCTGGGCATGCTGTTGTGGTTGTGCTTGAGCCCGCTGCTGTTGCTGTGGCTGAGCGTGCTGTTGCGGCTGCGCTTGAGCCCGCTGCTGTTGTTGTGGCTGAGCGTGCTGTTGCGGCTGCGTCTGAGCCCGCTGCTGCTGTTGTGGCTGAGCGTGCTGTTGCGGCTGCGTCTGAGCCCGCTGCTGCTGTTGTGGCTGAGCGTGCTGCTGCGGCTGCGTCTGAGCCCGCTACTGCTGCTGTGGCTGGGCGTGCTGTTGCGGCTGCGTCTGAGCCCGCTGCTGCTGCTGCGCCTGTGCCTGAGCTCGCTGCTGTTGCTGCTGCTGTGGCCGTGGCTGGGCAACGGTGCGAGCAGGAATTACCGGAGCGATCGGTCTGCCCGCCGCGATGGGCTTCGTCGCTGCAAATTCGGCTGGACGCCCGTGATTGACGGAGGCGAACTGCTGGCGGTTCTGTGCTGCTGCCTGCTGATGCTGCAGCTGCGTGGACATGGGAGGAATGCGCTGCTGACGCAATGCGGCGTTTTCCGCCGGCAGTGGCTGGCGAGTGATGCCTCCCGGCCCGTTGTAGCTGGCACGGTTCATCGTGGTGTTGTTGATGTTACGGTTATAAACGTTAACGTTGGTTATGTTCACGTTGTTGACGGAGCGGTTATAGTTGAAACGATTTCCGCTCCAATACCCGCCCTGATAGCCGATACCGCCGTAGCCGAATCCGTAGTTAATGCCGCCGTAATAGCCGACATATTGGCCCCAGAAGCCGTAGTTGAATTGATACAGGCCGGCGGAAAATCCCCAATATCCAGGCGTCCACAGGAAGCCCACTTGAGGTGGCATCGCCCATACGCCGGGCACCCAGAAGTAGCCCTGCGGAGCGTAGCTCCAATATCCGGGCGTCCACAGATAGCCGTTGCCGGGGATTGGAGGCTGCGAATATTCCGGCATTGGTGGCGGGGGCTGTTGTGCCTGAAGCACCGGCTGGCCGTAGCTGGCATCCTGGTAGCCGGCGTTGTCGTTGTCATAGGAATCGTTCTGGTTCTGTGAACCCTGCTGTGCCGCTGGAGCTAATGGAATCTGCTGCACCGGCGCAGGCTGCTGATAGTTCTGCTGCGGCGCCTGACTTACTCGCTGCGGCTGAGCGTTGGCGTCTTGAGTCTGGGTCCCGTCGGTTGGGGCCAGGTTGTCTGTAGCCGCTGCATCCTGCGACTGATCGGTCTGCGCTGGTTGATTCTGGGCGCTGGTGTCCGGGGTGTTGTTCTTACTGCACCCTGCGACCCCTAACGTCAGTGCGATCGATGCGGCTGCCAAAAACATAAGAGAAAATAGCTTGTTCGACATAAGCCCTCCTGGCGGAGATGCCGAAAGAACAACTCCACTTGATAACCTTCTCATCCCGGCCCCCTTCGGGTCTGAGCAATAGCGACCATTAGCAGCCAACATGCCTTCCGAGGCTTATCAGTTCCATTTTGGTACGGCGACCGCCAACGGCTTACTCGTTCCGCAGTGCCTCGATTGGATCCAGATACGCAGCCTTTCTCGCCGGATAGTAACCGAAGCCGATACCTACCAATGCGGAGAAGAATACTGCAAGCAGCACCGCGCCCGGACCGACAGCTGTTACCCAGCCCGCTAGCCGCGAGATAAGCAATGATGCGCCGATCCCGAACACGATTCCGATGAACCCGCCCGCGATCGAGAGCGTTATCGCTTCAACCAGAAACTGCGTGAGAATGTCGCGGGTCTTGGCGCCAACCGCCTGTCTTAATCCTATTTCGCGGGTTCGCTCTCGGACCGAGATCAGCATGATATTCATGATGCCGATGCCGCCCACGACTAGCGAGACCGAAGCCACGGCTGCCAGCATGATTGCCATCACCTTCGAGGATGACTCTTGGGCTGCGAAAAGCTCTTCCAAGTTGCGGATTGAGAAGTCATCGTCCTCGCTCGCTTGCAAATGGTGGCGCTGCCGAAGCAAAGCGTTCGCCTCTTCCTGCGCGGCCGGAATCTGCGCGCCGGATTTCGCCTGCATCATGATCGTATCGACGGCGTCTGCATTCGCTTGCTTGACCCCGATCACCTTCCGCTTAGCAGTTGAAATCGGAAGCAGAATGACATCGTCCTGATCCTGTCCCTGGGACGATTGGCCTTTTCGAGCAAGCACACCGACGACGGTGAACGGGACATTCTTGATGCGGATCGTCTGGCCGATCGGATCGGCGCCATCGAACAGGTTATCTACCGGAGTCTGGCCGAGCACAGCGACTTTGTTAGCTCCATCCACATCCTGTTGGGTAAACTCAGACCCGTCAGCAACGGAGAGGTCGCGAATCGTCAGATAGTCCGGAGTAATGCCATAGACACTAGTTGCCCAGTTATTATTTCCGTAGACTACCTGGGCTCCGCCTCGCACCAAGGGTGCTGCCAGAGCTACATCCGGGCACTGCGCCACAAGCTCCTTTGCGTCCGCTTCCGATAGCGTGACCGCATTGCCGGTTCCCAAGCGCACCCCGGAGCTGCTCATGCTCCCCGGGATAACGATAATGATGTTGCTTCCGATACTCGCGATCTGCTCTTGGATACGCTGTGTAGCACCCGAGCCAATGCCTACAGTCGCGATCACCGAGGCGACGCCGATCACAATACCCAGCATGGTAAGCGCCGAGCGGAGCTTATTCATCTTGAGCGCCCGGAACGCGATGCGCATGGACGAGATCAGGTGCTTCATGGCAACACCGCACCAAGTTCCGGCACCGCGACCGCTGCTATGGGCAATGTCACCAGTTTCGTCGTCTCTTGGTCGCTCACGATGCGGCCATCACGAAAGCGAATGATCCGGCCCGCGTATGCGGCGATCTCATCCGAGTGCGTAACCATAACAATCGTGATCCCCTGAGTGCGGTTCAGCCGCTGGAAGATGTTCATGATTTCGGCGCCATTATGGGAGTCCAGCGCACCAGTAGGCTCGTCGGCAAGAAGAATTTGGGGATTGTTGATCAAGGCGCGCGCAATGGCAACGCGCTGTTGCTGTCCACCAGACAGTTGAGCAGGAAAGTTGAGCTCCCGGCCGGCCAGACCGACGTCGGCCAGGGCGCGCTGTCCCAAGGCGTCTCCATTTGGCGTTTCGCTGTCCTTGTAGAGTAATGGCAGCTCTACATTCTCGAGTGCATCCATTCGCGCGAGCAGGTTGAAGTTCTGAAAGATGAACCCGATCTTCTGATTGCGAACCTCGGCGAGCTGGTCGCGATCCATCGTCTCGACCGGAATGCCGTCTAGCAGATAACGGCCTGAAGTGGGCCGGTCAAGGCATCCCAGGAGGTTAAGCAACGTCGACTTTCCCGAACCAGACTCCCCCATGATTGCAACGAACGTGCCTTGCTCAACCGCTAAGGTCACGCCTTGAAGCGCATTCACAACAATATCCCCCAGCAGATACGTCTTCTTAAGGTCTCGCACGTCGATGAGTGGTGACACTTAGGTTTTCCTCAGAAACTCACAGCCCGGGCACTCGGCGCGTGGTAGTGGCACCGGTTGGTGAAGCAGCGCTCGTGGTTGGCGAAGTTGCGCCCGTGGTAAACCTCACTACAACCTGCTCTCCCGTTTGTAAATCGCCTGATGTTACGGCGGTGGACTGGCCATCGGAGATCCCAAACGTTACGGGGATAGCTTTGAGCTTTCCATTCTGCAATACGTAGATCTGCTGCTTACCTGCTGGCAAGGCCGAGAGCCCCACCTGCTTCAGCACCGTCGCGGATGGATGAAGGCGCAAGACCGCATTTGGCACCTTGAAGGTGTCGTCGACCTTGGTCGTCAGAATACGGGCATTGGCTGTCATCCCAGGAAATAGTTTGAGATCAGGATTGGAAACAGCGATGACGACATCGTAGGTTACGACGTTTTGTGTAATGATCGGCGCCTTGCGGACGTCAGTAACCCGGCCCTGGAATGTCGTTGCCGGGTAAGCATCCACGGTAAAGGTTGCGGTCTGGCCGGCTGTAATATTGCCGACGTCTGACTCGTCCATGTTAGTATCGAGTTGCATCTTCGTTAGGTCTTGCGCGATCTCGAACACAGTAGGTGCTGCGAACGACGCAGCCGCAGTCTGGCCAACATCCATGCGGCGCGCAATTACTGTGCCATCGACTGGAGCAGTGATGCGAGTGTGCGCAAGATTGATCTTGGCCTGATCGAGTACTGCACTGGCCTGGCGTTGCTGGTCCTTTGCAGAACCCAGTTGCGCTTGGGTCACGCGGACTTGATCTTGCGCCGACTGGATTGTCTGTTGCGATGCGTCAATTTGGGCCTGGTCCGCTGCTACCTGGGAGTCAGCGGCATCCGTGGTTGCCTTGGCCAAGTCGTCGTCCTCTTTAGAGAAAACTCCTTGTTTGTAAAGGCCGTCGAGCCTTGTCCACTGGTTGCGTGCGTTGAGAGCAGTGGCGCGGTCTTTGGCGATCACAGCCTCCGCACTTTTTTCACTTGCGACTGTCCCCGAAAGATCCGAGTTCGCTTTCTGAACTTGTGTCCCGGCCGCGATAACGGCAGACTGGGCCGAACCCAGTGCTGCCTGGGCCTGATCGACCTGCGTCTGGAACAGCTCTGGGTCAATCAGCCCCACCAGTTGGCCCTTTGTTACCTTCGTATTGAAATCGGCATAAAGAGCTTTGATGTTGCCCGAAACTTGACTGCCGACCTGCACGTCGACAACTGCGTTAAGCGTGCCGGTAGCCGTGACACTCGTTTGTACGAGTCCGCGTTGCAGCGATACTGTTTCGTAGGTAATCGCGTTCTGCGAATGCATCCGCCACAGTTCCGCGACTACCGCAAGCGCGATAATCAAGCCAATCGCTAATGCCCACTTCGTCCAGTTACGTCGATGGCGCGCCGGGATTGAAATTGGAGGAGTGGAGACAAGCGGGAATGTAATCGGTTCTGTGCGGACCGTATCCACTGCCGTGGCCATGAGTCACGATTCCTCTCCTGCCTAACGAGCAGCCGGGTGCAGATCTCAAATCGAGGCCAGCAACACCTTGATGTGAGTGCCTCAGATCCGCCCGAGTCACGCGTGCCCTCTGGATTAGTCTGAATCGAGAGGGCAGTTAGGCCACAAGCTCGGGCGGTGCTCTGCTCTTTTTAGACATGAACAGCTTCGCTCATCTGCTCCGGGAATACTGTGCAAAATGACTCATTTCATTCGGAGACGCGGGCGAATGCGTTCCACTGGTAGCTTAGAAGACGGTCCCGTAGTCTCGGACGAAATGTTTCTTTTCGGACAGAACCCCAATTAGCGCCGGTTCACGAACATCCTGAACCTAGAGCCGCAGTGCATCTTCCCAAAGACAAGCCAGGCATGAGGAGTCCGGCGAGTTCCCTAAAGACTCGTGATCACTCACAATCCACGGCAACTGCGTCGGCAGCGTGAGCATTATTGCTCAGACCTCTTAAGTCCGATTTGCTAGGGTCGAGAGTTACATAACACGTCGGCTTGTTCGCCAGATGCGTGTGCGAGAGTGCACCCCTAACGAAGCCAAAGAGGCGGCGGGAAGATAACAGGAGGAGGGCGCATGAATAAAGTTATGTTCTTGCTTGCGTTGTGGAGGCTAGGCACGCTGTGCGCCTTGTGTGGCAGGTGGTGCGAACAACAGCCGGCCCTCGTGTAGCATCTTGGGCTTCTGCGTCACCCTGCATCCAGTACCCCGCCAGTCAGACAATGTCCTTAAAAGGAGGCTGCAATGTCCGCGCACTCCCTATCCGTGAGTTTGAAAACGAAAACCTTAATGCAGTACGAAGCTGGTCCTCTGGCCTTACGAGCCATGCTCAGCCGGCCGCTTCCAGTGCGGGTAGCGGTTATCGGGAACCATCTTCCTCGACAGTGTGGAATTGCGACCTTTACGACAGATTTGTGTGATGCTATCGCTCTCGGTTATGGAGCCGCCGAAGTGTTTGTGATAACCGTGAATGACTCGCAATCGCGGTACAGCTACCCTGCGCGGGTGCGATTCGAGATAGCCGAAGGCGACCCGTCTTCCTATCGAGCCGCCGCAGACTTTATTAACTCCAGCAACGTCGATCTGGTGTGCTTGCAGCACGAGTATGGAATTTTTGGAGGGAAGGCCGGCAGTCACGTCTTGCGACTGCTGCAGCAACTCAAAACGCCAGTGGTTACAACTTTGCATACCGTTCTTCGTGAACCCGACGTCGACCAGCTAATCGTAATGCAAGAAATCGCTGCACGCTCTGATCGTCTTATCGTTATGAGTAAGCACTCTTCTGGTTTTTTGCAAGATGTGTTTAGAGTGCCGCGCGAAAAAATTGATCTGATTCCCCATGGCATTCCCGACCTGCCTTTTGCGGTGTCGTCTTCTTACAAAAATTCATCTTCAGTCAGAGGAAAGACCGTATTACTTACATTCGGCTTGCTGTCTGAAAATAAGGGATTCGAGAACGTGATTGAAGCCCTGCCGCGTATTTTGTCTCGTCACAGCAATGTTATCTACCTGATTGCAGGTGCCACGCATCCGCACGTCAGACGCCGTGAGGGTGATCGATACCTAATCGAGTTGAAGGCTTTGGCTAAGAAGTTGGGAGTTGAGGAAAACGTGGTTTTCGTCAACCGGTTCGTCAGCCCGCAAGAAATGGCTTCTTTGGTAGGCTTAGCCGACATTTACCTGACGCCATACCGGTACGAGACCCAGGCCGTATCCGGAACGCTCGCGTATGCCTTGGGCGCCGGGAAGGCGATCATCTCGACTCCGTATTGGCACGCCACCGAACTCTTGGAGGACGGACGCGGGGCGCTGGTTCCCTTCGATGACTCCTCCGCTATTGCTGACATGACAATCGAACTCTTGGACAACGACGGAGCTCTCCAGGCGATGCGGAAACGTGCTTACCTCTATGCCCGCCACATGGTTTGGGATCAAGTTGCCCAGTCTTACATGCAGTCCTTTGTACGAGCGCGGGCCGATCATATGCAGCCCGTCCGTAATGCGTTCCCGCTCGCAGGTGCCGCGACTAACGCCACAAACCGATCCACGAGTGCCTGAGCATTACACGAACCATGGTTGGAGGAAGAACGGAAGAACCGCCCACTCGTGCGAGGGTGATGATGTGAACACGATCATTGGCGGCAGAGCGAGAGTTTCGCCTCGAAGGAAGTCCGTCGAGGTCGGGAGCAAAGCATGAGCAGCGTTCTTCTTATCGGCAAAGAAACGGAAATCATATTTTCAATCGCGCAAGCGCTTGCCGCCTCTGAATGCCAGTGTGACCGCGCTAACGGTGGTGCAGGGGCGATTCGCTGTTTGCGCAAACAGTCCTTCGACGTTGTGATCACCGATCCGGACACCACTATTGATGAAGGCCTGGCACTGATCGAGGAGATGCGAGACATCCGGCCCGGCATGAAGGCCATTGTTCTCGCCCCTTCCAGCACGCCAGAGGAAGTCATAGCAGCGCTGCGCGCTCGCGTCTTCGTCTGCTTCAGCGCACCCTTCGACGTTCACGAGATTGCCAGCTTTGCCTGCCGCGCCGCGATTAACTCTGATTGGCGCACCGAAATCGAAGTTATCTCCGCGCAGCCTGACTGGGTTTCTCTTCGCGTTAACTGCCACAGATTGACCGCCGAACGCGTGGTAACCTTCCTCGGCGAATTGCACTCAGAATTGCCGGAACCCACCCGTGACAAACTGATGCTGGCATTCCGAGAGATCTTGCTCAGCGCAATGGGGCACGCGGACGCATCCAATCGCCACAAGGTGGTTGAGGTATCAGCGGTACGCACCGAGCGCACCATTGTGTTCTATGTGCGCGATCCCGGAACAGGCTTCCGCCGCGAGACGCTAGCGCACTCTTTTGCAGCCAAGGCCGCAGACCCAGCAGCTCAAATCGAGCAGGGTGCGGAAAATGGCATGCGCCCTGGCGGATTCGCACCTCTTCTGGTCGAGGGCGTGGTGGACGAATTGATTTACAGCGAAACGGGCAATGAAGTCCTGATGATTAAACACACGATGTGAGGAAGTTCACACGTTCACGTTAACGGTGTGCAGCGGCGGATCGAGATCCGGAGCAGAGTTGTTCGGAGTTGTTATGATCTGAGTTGAATGCGAGCACAGGCTGACTGTGCTCGTATTCTTAAGTGCAAACGACTTGTTGAAGTTTAATAGCTCTGCGGTTGTGTTGTCGTACGGCGCTTTATCCTGCGATTCCTTGGTTAATGGCCTATCGCGCTTTCATCTCCGCCAGCTTTCCTTTTAACTTTGTGACGGTCTCTTTAGCATGGCCGATCTGCTGTTGAACTTTGCCTGCGTTCTTCTCGGCCGTGCCTTCAGCTTTCAAATCGCGGTCATTGGTGGCCTTTCCCACCTGTTCTTTGATTGTCCCTTTCACTTCGTGGAAGGTCCCCTTAATCGCGTCTCTCGTGCTGGTTTTCATATATTCCTCATTTCTCGTTTGATGAGGATAGCGGTTCTGCGCCCAGACCGGCGAAAATCCGCATCCCCAGATCGGTTGTTCTGATAAGGCAGGGTTGTTCGTTAAGATCTTTGGCGGCTATCACTCTTCTAAGCTCTCGGCCTTCTGACGGTCTGAGCAGAATTGACCATCCACGGAACAGGGCCCCGTCTTCGTGGCGGAATACTAATTGTCACAGGTAGATGTGATATCAGCATACGGCGCACAGACCCGAATCTACGAAGCTCACGGGTACGTGACCAGCCTGTGAGGGCGACGGGATGGACGTGCCAGTCCGGGCCACAAGCTGCCGCTCAAAGGAAACACTTCCAGCTGTTCAGGGCCTAGGTCGCGAGCAGACTTTGCGATGCGAGGTTTCGCCATTTCTTGTTTGATCCCGCTGAGGGTAGCTCTTGCCGATTGTTTTGAGCTGTTGTTAGCCATGATCGATAATTGCACATTGCCCAACCAAAGAACGGTCAATTCAGGACACGGCAGAGGAATGCCAAGTTTTACGAGGCTGGTGGACTGCCGATCGTCGGGAAATACATTTCTGAGCAACGCTCATGGGATAATTCGGCGGTTACTGGAGGGCCACGGATGGGAAGACCAACAACCTCTGTCGAGGGCTTCTGGGATCGGCCGTTGCACGAGCTGTTCGAAATGCTACCGGCGACTCCTGCCGGGCTGACGACGGAAGAGGCCCGGCGGCGATTGCGTCTTTACGGCCCCAACAGCCTAGTCCATGAATCTCGCTTCGCTGCACTGCTGAGTTTCTTGGGTTTCTTCCGTAATCCTCTCGTCGTCATCCTTGTCATTGCCAGCGGCGTATCTCTTGCACTCGGAGAGCATGTCGGCGGGCTGATCATTATTGCGATCGTACTGTTCAGCGTACTCCTGAACTTCTTGATGGAATTCCAGGCCCGACACGCAGTGGAGGACATTCAAAAGCAGATTGCTCTAACCGCTGCCGTGATAAGGGATGGACAAGAACAGGAACTGCCGACAGCCCAGTTGGTGCCAGGAGATATCGTCCGGCTCAACGCAGGAGACCTGGTGCCAGCAGACGCCCGTTTGCTGGAGGTAAAAGACCTGCATGTGCGTGAGTCAGTGCTGACTGGCGAATCTCTGCCGGTAGAGAAAACGGTGGCTGACCTTCCCAAGGAAAAGCACGGTGTCGCCGACGCAAGCAACAGCGTTTTTCTAGGCACTGCAGTTCAGACGGGTATTGGCACCGCGGTCATCGTCTGCACCGGAAAAGATACCGCCTGTGGTGAGATTGCGAATCGTCTGGCCATGCGCCCACCGGAGACGGAGTTCGGCCGCGGCATCCGCCGCTTCGGAATGATGCTCACCTGGGTGACCATGTTGCTTGTCCTTTTCGTCTTGCTGGTGAACATCATTTTCCATCGTCCGGTGCTGGAGTCTTTCCTTTTCTCCGTGGCGCTTGCGGTGGGTATGACCCCGGAAATGATGCCCATGATCATCACCGTAACACTGGCCCAAGGTGCGAGGCGGATGACAAAGAAGAAGGTCCTCGTCAAGCAGCTGTCGGCAATCGAGGATTTCGGCAGCGTAGATATTCTCTGTACCGACAAGACAGGCACACTCACCGAAGGTGAGATTGTGCTTGACCGGCACGTGGATTTCGAAGGTAAAGATAATGAGAACGTCCTGCAACTCATTTACCTAAATAGCCACTTTGAGGCGGGCATCAAAAGTCCCCTTGACGATGCAGTCTTGAAGCATGAGGCACCTTCTATTGTGGGATATGACAAGGTGGATGAGATTCCGTTCGACTTCAACCGTAAGCGCCTTTCCGTCGTGGTGCAACACGCCGATGAGTACCTTCTCATCACCAAGGGTGAGGCCGAGAGTGTCTTTGCCATTTGCCAGACGGTGACTGTAGATGGCGTTCCTCAACCGTTCGACGAAAGCCGACGGGCAGAGGCAGAAAACACCCTGAAGAAACTGAGCGCTGATGGGTTCCGCGCTCTTGGGGTAGCAACGCTGAAGGTGGAAAAGCAGGATGCATATACTGCCGCGGGCGAACATGCGATGACACTGGTCGGGTTCGCAGCATTCCTCGACCCGCCGAAAGAGGGAGTGCTGGCCGTTCTGAAGGCACTGAAAGAGGATGGCATTTCCGTGGTTGTCATGACGGGCGACAACCAATACGTGACACAGAAAATAGCCCGCGATGTAGGGTTGGATGCAGATCGCATCCTTGTCGGGAACCAGCTCGATACGATGGACGACGACGCCGTGGCATACCAGGCGGAGAACGGCGCTATATTCGCCCGGGTATCCCCCGAACAAAAGAATCGGGTAATCCTCGCCCTTAAGGCCCGCGGGCACGTCGTCGGATACATGGGCGATGGAATCAACGATGCTCCGTCACTCCACACTGCCGATGTTGGGATCTCAGTCATGAATGGAGTGAATGTGGCCAAGGACGCGGCCAAGATCATCCTGCTGGAAAAGGACCTTGCGGTGGTGAACGAGGGAGTGCTGGAGGGGCGGCGGTCCTTTGCCAACATCATGAAGTACATCATCATGGGCACGAGCTCGAATTTCGGAAACATGTTCAGCATGGCCGCGGCGTCACTGTTCCTGCCTTTCTTGCCAATGCTCCCGAGCCAGATACTGTTGAACAACTTTCTCTATGATGTTTCGCAGGTCAGCATCCCTACCGACAACGTCGATCCCGCCATGGTGCAAAAGCCCAAGCGATGGCAAATTGGATTCATCCGCCAGTTCATGGCGATCATCGGTCCAATCAGCTCAATCTATGATTTCCTCACGTTTGGAGTACTGCTGTGGATCTTCCATGCATCCACAAACGAGTCCCTCTTCCACACCGGCTGGTTCGTGGAGTCACTGGCAACCCAGACACTCGTGGTATTTGTGATTCGGACGGCATCCAACCCTCTCAGGAGCCGGCCTAGTCGGCCGTTGTTGATCAGCGTGTTGGCCATCGTTACAGTTGCGACTGTGCTGCCGTACACGCCTTTGGGGAAGTTGCTGCGGTTCACACCACTGCCAATATCGTTGTTGGCTACAATTGCGTTTCTAGCGTTGACTTATCTCTTCGTCGTACAGGCCGTGAAGTCCTGGTTTTATCGTCGGCACGCGCTGCTTTAATGGCACGAGTTGCGGAAGGCACGGGACCGGGCTTGCTTCAGATTATCCGCACTCACACGATTGCTCTTGCGCATTCATTTGGGGTTATTCCAATTCCAGTTTCGAATCTCCGGCAGGTCTTCGCCGTATTTGTCGATGTATTGGGTACGTCTCCACGCACGCCATGACCACATCGGGGACAACGCCCTGGTCATTGCTGGCCCACTGCCAGATGCTTATGCCCGCGGTGCAATGCTTAACCGCAGCGTTCATGGTCAACCACTGCAGCGCCGGGTGTTTGCCGGCAATCACGACGTTGACATAATGCCGGCTGCGCAGGCAATGGTCCATCACCGACAGCAGGCAGTTTGCATCCGGCGGAAGGTAAACACGCACGACCTCGGCTTTCTTGTTCACGACGTGGACCGGGCAAGGCCTGGCCGGCATGAAAGCGGGAGCGCCATTGCTCCAGCTCTAGCGCCTGGCGGGTGAAGATCGCCTCCAGTTCGTGGGTGCCGGCAAACAGCAATCCGCAGTGCGGCGGTTGATCTAAGAGTTCCCGTATGGTCTCTAGGCACCGGGTCAGACACACTGGTTGCGGCTCACGGCCACCACGCCCGTGCCTCTCCAGGCATCTGAGCGGCAGAGCGAGTGGGTTCTACGGGCAATCCACCAAGGAAATCATGGCAGCAGTTCTAACATTCGAACGGGGGATTTCGCCGTGACCGGTTCTCTGGAAAGAGCGTTTCATTTCTCACGTGTGGTTCACACCTGTGGTTTTTCGGTTTTACAAGGCTTTAGAGTTACTAAGGCAGTCCTCGGTGACAAGGTGAGTTCTTCTCGAATTGAGGTCCTTCTCAAGGCGGGTGATTGCGTGATTCAGAACGGAGCTCGCCACGCACAACCGGTCCTCGGAGAGGTGCGTAATTTCCGTCGCGATAGTCGGCGCGGAGCGCAAACTGGACATCGCCGTCAGGGATTCCAAGGGTGGGTGATGACAATCACAGACACCAGTCGTCGACAATGACTATTCTTCCCTAAACGCAGACTGGCCACCAAAACATTTTGGGCTGCGGGCCTTAACTATTTACGTTGGAGGCTTCCGTGAGCACGCCAGAAGAGTCCGCACCGTTTCTTCGAAAATCCGAATCGGAGAGCATCTGTCTGCGCTGTTTCCAGACGGTCAGGGCTGACCGTTACAAATTCTTGGAAGAATCGGAGAGTACCCACCTCGACATTTGCCTGGGAAGCCCTCTGCGACGTCTGACCCTGCGCAGTTTGTCGGAGCAAGCTGCGATGCACTTTGAGGGTAGCGCCATCAGAACCACCCGGAAACGCAAACTTGGCATCGTCAGCCCACTAAATCGCTAAGGGTCGATTCAGCTCTTGTGCGGAAATGTCGATAGCGGCCCAGCATGAGGGTAGCTGTCACAACCGCTGTGACTCATCAAAACTAAATACCGCTCAGTCGGGGACATGTGCCGCTTGCGAGAGTCCGGCCAGAACTTGTGGCGGTTTTTCTTTCGGAGCGATACATCACTCGGTGACGCCGGTCACCGACATCGACCTACGATCCGCTTCATACTCTTCGCGCCGATTTAACCCGCCGCCGAATTCCCGTCAGGAAGTTTTCTTATGGTAGCTCACTGCGCACACCGCGACTGCAACCGTGAATTCCACGAACTTAGCAAGGGCCGTCTCTTCTTGCTGCCACCAATGCGTGATTTCCAGGACTCTTCCACAGCGCCGAGGCTGATTGACCATTGCTATTGGCTCTGTCCTGAATGTGCAAGCACCCACACCATTACGCTGGATGGGGAGAAACCGATAGTGCGCAAACTCGACGAGCCAGTCGGCGATTGAGTGATGACCATCGCTTTCAGCGCCACCTTGTTGCGAATCAGCAGCGTCGAGTTCTTTAACTGCACAATGTGCCGCTTTTTGAGATCGGCCAGCAACCGGCTCACGGTTTCCTGCGAGGTACCGATCATCTGTGCGATCTCTTCGTGGGTGACCGCCAGCTTCACGCACGGCTCCGCGTTGGTGGCATCTACGTTTTTCGCGTTCAAACCTAGCAGTCTGAAAGTTGCAACACATCCACTTTGTCGCAAACCGCAGGTCATTTATCCCGGATTTCATCTTGTTGCAATCAAGTTCATGCATACTGCAGCTAACTAACCGACCACTGCCGACGTCACTTAGCAATAAGGAATATTGCAAGGCTCTTGCCGCCACGACAAGCTGGTCAGGATGGAATCATGTTGAGAATTGACATCCACGCTGCACACCCGAACGTGAAACTGCGCTGTTCGGGCAGAATTGTGCTTGGGCTTGAGGTGGAGACTCTGCGCTGCATGGCGACGTCGCGGACCGAGAACTGTCTCATTCTTGATCTGAATAGTATTCGTACAATCGATGCCGCGGGACTGGGGTTGTTGGTCGAGTTGCAATGCTGGGCAAGATACCGGAAGAAGGCGTTGCGAATCGTGCGGCTCTCGGCATGCTTGCGAAAACTAATCGCTCTGACAAACTTGCAGTCCGTTCTTCAGGTTGTCAATTCCGAAAGATTTGGCGGTGTTGAGGGCTGCGATCGCGCGGCTTCAGCGACAGGCGCAAAGCGAGCCATGAGCGCATAGCTTGGAGGGTTAGGAGCAAACGGACGTTCCGACTGAGCGTTTACTACTGTGATACTGCCCTAGAACTTCACGCACGTTACGGGCCCGTCGGAGATACTAAACATCAGCAGACCGCTGCAAGAGTGAACAAGGTGTGCACCCCAATCCGGCGTTGAGGACGCCCGCTGCCAGCACCACCAGCGTGCCCTTTCCCAAGTTCTCCAGTTGAAGGCCGGCCAGCCATTTCTCGATGGCGGCATACAGAATAAAGATTGCTGCCAGCACGATCATCGCGCCTTCAAATCCGGCGGAGAAAAACGTGATGCGTTCGTAGCCGTAGAGAAACTCCCCCGCTGCCGGCTTGGTGCTAAGCCGCAGGCTGAAAGCCGCGAATGCTACCGCGACTACATGAATCACTGACTCCGCCGCATCCGACAGGATTGCCGCTGATCCCGTCATGAAGTACGCCGTCATCTTACCGACCAGCATCAACACACCGAAGGCCAGCGAGATTCGCATTGCAAAGCGCATTTCGCGCAACTCACCTTCGTCGCGGAGCGAGGCGCCGCGCCGAGACGTGATCGCCGCAACGGACAGCCAGACCCAGAGGAGACGATCAGTGGCCGATCAGACTTTCGCGCGCGCCAGAAGTTCAATCCGCCGGCCATGTGCATCAATTGCTATGCGTCCCTGGTTACCACTTCCTGAAACTTGGCGATGGTGATCTTACCAAAGGTTTCAACCTCATTGGGGGGTGGGTGCCCTTTGGGCACTAGGTATTTCAACGCAATGCGTTCCAGTGTGACTAAAGTCATCTACCTGGCCCATTCGCGTGCGTACCATTGAATTCTCGGGGGTATGTCATGAGCGAAGTGATCGACAACAAGGCCAATCGGATTCGAGTGCTAAAGGACATCATCAAGCATCTGCACGCCGGAAAGCCGCCCGAGCAGGTGCAACGGCAAATGCGCGAAATCGTACGGCAGACCGACTATTCCGAAATCATGGCCATGGAACAGGAGTTGATGGCCGAAGGAATGCCAGTGGAAGAGGTCCGAGCCATGTGTGACCTCCACTCACAGGTGACACGCGACGTCCTGGTTCAAATCCCTACGAGCAAGGCGATGGCTCCGGGACATCCGGTTGATACATTTCGTCGTGAAAACGAAGGATTGCGTGACGTGATTGTGGAGATGAGGAAGGTATTGGCTGAGTTGCAGGGGGCGACAAAAGCCTCGGATGCAGCGGCGATTGCACTGCGCCTTCGCCAGTCGTTTAACGAGTTGATGGACGTTGACAAGCACTACCAGCGCAAAGAACACGCATTGTTTTCGTATTTGGAGCGGCATGGCATTACCGGTCCGTCGAAGGTGATGTGGGCTAAGGATGATGACGTTCGCAACCTGCTAAAACTCCTCGGGCAGTGCCTTCAGCTTGACTCGTCCGCCGTAGACCAATGGAAGGCCGAGTTGCTAGAAGCGGCGACCGCTGTGTTCAGTGCCGTCCAGGAAATGATCTACAAGGAAGAAAACATACTGCTTCCCATGTCGCTGGAGACGTTGTCGGAGGATGAGTGGGCCGAGATATGGTCGGCGTCGCCGAAGTACGGCTGGTGCATTGTTGAACCTCAACTGGGTTATACGCCCGCCGTCAGTGTGACTCTCGATTCAATCAAGGTGCCCCCCTCGGGCGCTCTCATGTTACCGACCGGAAATGTGAGCCTGGAGCAGCTCATCGCTATCTTTTCAACGCTTCCGGTAGATCTGACGTACGTTGATGCCGACGACAGGGTGGCCTTCTTCACCGAGGGGCCTGATCGCATCTTCGCCCGCAGCAAAACCATCATTGGACGCAAGGTGCAGAACTGCCATCCTCCCAGAAGTGTCGGAACAGTCGAGCAGATCTTGGGTGATTTTCGGGCCGGGAGACAGAATGTGGCGGAATTTTGGATCAACTTTCATGACAAGTTTGTACACGTCCGTTATTTTGCCGTTCGCAATTCAGACGGAGCCTATCTGGGGACGCTAGAGCTGACGCAGGACTTGACTCCACTCCGGGCGCTTCAAGGCGAGAGGCGCTTGCTTGAGTACGAAAGCTCTGCGCTCGCCAACTAAGAATCGCCGACGACCGGACAGACGCAATCAATGCCGGGCTGTGTGCTACGTTTTCTGCTTCGCCCGCGATACCCATGGAAACTGAGGTCGAGCACGGCAACGCGCTCATTTTTTGCAAATGAATCGCACACAGGTTCAAGCCTTTGCCCGCAAGCCAGAAACGCCTGAGCAGATTTTTGCCCGTACAAGCGCGAGAGAAGTCCAACTTTCGCACTTGCTCATCTTCTTCATTTCCGGTGGCCTGCTGTTCATGCTGCTGCCAGGAACTTTCCTCGGCGTTTGGAACCTGGTCTCGATCAGCGGGCGTCGTGCCGCCGATGGCATCTCGCCATCTTGGATCCAGGCGCACGGTCATGCGCAGGTGCTGGGCTGGGTCGGCAGCTTCATCCTCGGAATCGGATATTACTCGCTTCCGAAATTGCGTCGCGGTTCGCAGACCTTCGCTGTGGGATCAGCGTGGTTCGCCGGGACGCTCTGGATGACCGGTGTTTTGCTGCGCTGGTTTTCGAATGTGTATTTATGGCAGTGGCGCGTGCTGCTGCCGGTTACCGCGACCTTTGAACTCGCCGCCTTCCTCATGTTCTTCCGGGCGGTATCGCAGCACAAGCCGCAAGACAGCGGTAAACCCAAACTCGACACCTGGATCTTCGTGGTGATTGCTGGCGCGATCGGACTGCTCGTCACTCTGCTCCTCAACCTCGGCGCCTGTGTGTGGTTGTCGCTGCGCTCGTCGAGTCCGGCATTCCCGCAAGCGTTCGATCAACGCTTCCTTATTGTTGCTGCATGGGGATTCATGGTGTTCTTCGTGTGGGGATTCAGCGCGAAGTGGTTACCGGTATTTCTCGGCACGCGCGATCCCGACAACCGCCTGCTGGGAATCGCGGTGGCTTCCCAGGTGGTAGCGGTCGGATGCGGCCTGGCCGGGATCGTGCGGACCGCGACAGCCCTGCTGGTGGTTTCGTCACTGCTTGCGATCGTGGCCCTACAAATCTTCTCCCGTCCGAAACAAGCCGCAAAGACAAAGGGTGTACATAGCAGCTTTCCGTTATTCGTGCGTTCGGCGTATGTGTGGCTGATGATTGCCGCGCTGCTCGGAGAATGGGCTGCAAACGCAACCAATCCGTCGGGCATCTGGGGGGCTTCGCGCCATGCGCTCACTGTGGGCTTTGTCGCGATGATGGTCTTCTGTGTGGGACAGCGCGTGCTGCCTGCTTTCTCGGGAATGCGCCTGCTGTTTAGCAGCAAACTCATGTTTGCCGGATTGCTTTTACTCACAGCGGGCTGTGTGCTTCGCGTCAGCGGTGAGGTCCTGGCTTACCAGGAGATCGTAGCGGCGGCGTGGGCGTGGCTCCCGTACTCGGCACTTCTCGAGCTCTCCGCCGTCACGATATTCGCCATCAATCTGGCTCTCACATTCATGCAGAAACCTGCCCCGCAGCAACTGAAAGCGACTAACGTCTACAGTCGGTGAACCTTGATCAACCAAAGGGTCGCAGCTGGCCCCCTACTCTTGATCAGCCGTACCGGCGCCATCCGCGGTCCCAAGCTGCTTTGCATTCCAGAGGGGGCAGCTGTGACAAAACTGTGTCAAAACTTCCTTCGATTCGAGGCTCTGTAGCTTTCCTTGAGCGAAAAGCAGATTGCGCGGGATCGTGCCGGATGACGGAGCCTACGTTTCGGAGAGCAATTTTGTTTCAGGAGAACTGGCAGCAAGCGTACTGGGGAAGCAATTACGCACGGCTGGCGTCGGTGAAAAAGAAATACGATCCGCCAGGATTGTTTTTTGTGCATAACGGCGCGAGGACGGGTTTATGAGGAAAGCCAGGAGTTAATAGTCGAAAATCGAGAGTAACGGCGCGGCAAAACAGATGCAGCGGTCTACGGGAAGACCAGGCTCAAATCTCCCGAGTCTTGAACCTACGGGCTCCCCGACGACCCTGGGTCCCAGAAGGGCGTTTCCCAAACTTCCTCCAACCAGACTTTTGGGGAACTTGGCGGCTTTTCGATTGCACAGCAATTTTCCAATCCCATTCCAGTTCTTACGACGCTTCCGGCTCGGCCTGATTCGAGGGGACCCAGGCTCCTAACGTTTCCCGCAGGCTGTTTTAGTAAGAGCGAGGTCCAGCGGTCACTCTACCCTGTGAGGCCAGTCACTGTTCAATGGGACCAGAATAACGGAACATGGAGGGTCGACTATCTATCAAGAATTTAAGGAGAAAACCATGCCGGAGAGCGCAGTGAGTGAACCGATCGAGATCGCAGTGGAGGAGCGCCAATCGGCTCCCGGACAACCGCCGAAGAAGTCTGCCAAGGCATTCAATTCGTTTCAGATCGCACAAGCGCAATTCGACAAGGTAGCCGAATATCTGGGCCTGGATCCGGCCACGCGCGACCTTCTGCGTTATCCCTTACGGGAGTTCCACTTTGCCATCCCGGTGCGAATGGACGACGGCTCGGTGAAGATTTTCCGTGGTTTCCGCGTCCAGCACAACGATGCGCGCGGCCCCGGCAAGGGCGGTATTCGATTCCATCCGCAAGAGACCATCGACACGGTCCGTGCGCTGTCGATGTGGATGACTTGGAAGTGTGCGGTCGTGGATATCCCGTTGGGAGGGGCCAAGGGTGGTGTCATATGCGATCCCCACAACCTGAGTTTGCGTGAGCAGGAGCAGATCTGCCGGGGTTGGGTGCGTCAGGTGGCAAGGAACGTCGGGCCGCTCTCAGATGTACCGGCGCCCGATGTCATGACCAACGCGCAGCACATGCTGTGGATGCTCGATGAGTTTGAACAAATCCATGGCGGACGTTATCCCGGATTTATCACTGGCAAACCCGTCGGAATGGGGGGATCGCTTGGTCGGACCGAGGCGACAGGCTACGGCGTGGTCTTCACCCTGCGGGAAGCTCTTAAAGAATTGGGTATTCGCCCAGAAGACACCACCGCCAGCGTCCAAGGTTTCGGCAACGTGGCCCAGTACGCCATCGAACTTTACCAGCGCCTGGGAGGCAAAGTGATTGCCGTCTCGTGTTGGGACCAGGAAGACCAGTGCTCCTACACCTATCGCCGGCTTGATGGAATCGATCTCAACCAAGTTCTGTCCATCACCGATCGGTTTGGTGGGATCAACAAGCAGAAGGCAAAGGCCCTGGGATACGAAAAGTTGCCCGGCGACGCATGGCTCGAACAGGATGTGGAGATCCTGATTCCGGCGGCAATGGAGAACCAAATTACTGGCGACAATGTTGGAAAGATCAGCCGGCGGGTGCGGATCATTGCTGAAGGAGCCAACGGTCCGACGACACCGGAAGCAGATGTGCAGATCAAAGAACGAGGCCTCCTGCTCATCCCCGATTTTCTGGCCAATGCGGGCGGCGTGACCTGCAGCTATTTCGAGCAAGTGCAAAGCAACACGAATTATTTCTGGGAAAAGGACGAGGTTCTGGGAAAACTCGACCTCAAGATGACCTCGGCGTACTTCGCGGTTTCAGATTTGGCGCGCCGCGAGAAGCTCTCGATGCGAGACGCAGCCTATGCGATTGCCATTGGTCGCGTGGCCAAGGCGTGTCACGACCGCGGGTGGGTGTAGCGCTTCGGTCGCCGGGCCAAGCCATCTCCATGACGCCGCCAGGCGCGTCGGCTATGATGGCGGCGGGGAGGCAGCAATGACCGATCTTAAGACCGTGGTTGTGGACCTTCCCGCGTTCGACCGGCACTTCTGGGATGACATCTTTCGCTTCACACGGATCGGAGCGGGCGCCTTGGGCGGGAAGGCCAGCGGACTTGTCCTTGCCAAAAACCTGCTGGAAGAAACCAACGATGCTTCCGCTTTCCCGGATATTGACGTTAATGTCCCCACCATGGCCGTGATTGCGACGGACTGCTTTGACGAGTTCATCGCACGCAACCGGCTGGGAGAATTGCCCGTCGAAGAGTTGCCAGATGACCGAATCGGACATGCCTTCCAACAGGCCGACCTTCCGGTTGAGCTACTTGGAGATCTGCGGGCGCTGATCGACCAAGTCAACACACCGTTGGCCGTCCGTTCGTCCAGCCTGCTGGAGGACGCGCTCGATCGTCCATTTGCCGGGGTTTACGGGACGAAAATGATCCCGAACAATCAGTTCGATCAAGACACCCGATTCCGGCGACTGACAGAGGCCATCAAGTTTGTTTACGCTTCCACCTATTTCCGGGAAGCACGCGATTACATCAAGACCACAGGTCACGATCCCAGCGAAGAGAAGATGGCCGTCATTCTCCAGGAAGTTGTGGGAGAGCGGCACGGTGATCGCTTCTATCCTGAAATCTCTGGCGTGGCCCGCTCCTACAACTTCTATCCGGCCGGGCCGGCTCGTCCGGAGGAAGGTGTGGTGAGCCTGGCGCTCGGTCTGGGCAAGACGATTGTGGACGGCGGAATATCCTGGACATTTTCGCCCGCCTACCCGAAAAAGCCGCCACCGTTCGGTTCCGTGTCGGAAATGCTGCGCGGCACGCAGACGGACTTCTGGGCCGTCAACATGGGCAAGCCACCCGCGTACGATCCGGTCAGCGAGACCGAGTATTTGATGAAGGCTGGTCTGAAAGATGCTGAGGCTGATGGCGTGCTGCGTTTTCTGGCGTCGACATTTGACCCGTCGCGCGACCGCGTAGTTCCCGGTTTAGGCACAAATGGGCCCCGTATCCTCGACTTCGCGCCGCTCCTGCTGTGGGAGCAGTTTTCGCTCAACGGAGTAATCAAGACGCTGCTCCAAGCAGCCGAGGAAACGATGGGCGCCAACGTCGAGATCGAATTTGCAGTGACCATTCGGGCAGATCGGGATGAAGCGCTGCGGGCGCGGCTGGGATTTCTTCAGGTCCGTCCCATGGTCGTGTCCGAACAGAGCGTGGAAGTAACAGTCGAGGACCTCGCCGATCCGCACGCAATCGTCGCGTCCGAGATGGTGATGGGTAACGGCGTCACTGACGATATCCATGACATCGTATTCGTTCGGCCAGAAAACTTCTCTGTAATGCAAACTCCTGCGATCGCGCAACAATTGGATGTCATCAATCGGCAGCTCTCGGAACAGCACCGGCCGTTCTTGCTCATCGGTTTTGGCCGCTGGGGCAGCTCCCATCCCTCGCTGGGGATTCCGGTGGTGTGGAGCCAGATCTCGGGAGCGCGAGTGATCGTTGAGGCTACACTACCGGAGATGAACGTCGAGCTAAGCCAGGGGTCCCATTTCTTCCATAATCTGTCGAGCTTTCGCGCGAGTTACTTCATGGTGCGGCACGATGGACGCTATGCCATTGATTGGCCGTGGCTGAACCGCCAGCCGATGGTGCAGGAAACCGAATTTGTTCGTCACGTGCGCTCGCAGGCTGCGTTGACGACTCGTGTCGATGGGCGCAACGGGCGCGGCGTTATTCTGTCGGGCGGATCCGCGCAAGCCAGCAGAAAAGAGAAATGATCAAAGACGAAGTCCAGGTCGGCGAAATCCTTCGCGAGTTGCAGGAGCGCGCCAAGGAATTGAATTGCCTGTACAAGGTGGATGAGCTTCTGAATCGGCCTGATCTTTCGCTGGAGGAGATCTTCCGTGCGATGATCGCCGTACTGCCGCCGGGCTGGCAGTACCCGCACGACTGCCAGGCGCGAATCATTTTCGAGGATCAGGTAGTTCAGCCGCCCGATTTCGTGCCCACTCAGTTCATACAACGCGCCAACATCGTCGTGCAGGGCAACATCGTCGGCAACGTCGAGGTCTCTTATCGCGCGTCAATGCCCAAGTCGGACGAGGGGCCGTTTCTCAAAGAAGAGCGGAAACTAATCGAAACCATCGCCGACCGCATTGCTAACCACGTAGTGCAACAGCGGTTGAAAGCTGCATTTGAGGGGCTGTCGGCGGCCGCCGGCGGCTTGGCGAGTGATAAAGGGGAATGGCAAGTTGTACTGGAATTTCTGCGCGACACCGACCCAATCCTGCTGCGACGAATTTCGCGGAAGTTGATCAATCACCTGAGCTGGTGCGGGGTTCACGAGGCCAAAGAACTGCTGCTTCGCGGCATTGTCCCGGTTACGTCGGACATTGCCGGCACAGAGGATGAAAATCGGCCACTGCGCCGGAACGTTGCCGACAAATCGGTCGACGTAACCGCCGAGGCGTTTGGCATCGCCAGCCGGCACTTGAGCGAAAGCGAAATCCTGAGCTGTGTTACCACATGGATCAAAGAGGAGAAATGCAGCTTCCTGGTGCGCGTTTTGGAGAATCTCGCCACCTCTCTGGGAGAAGTCATCGAAGCGATCGAGCGATATCAGCACGCCGCAATTGAAGAGAGCGAGCTTTCGCTTTCGACGCAAAAAGGTGTGCGCGTATCTCTGATCCGGCGGTTTTTCTCTGAGAACCTGGAGTTCATCAACATCGCCAAGAACTTCATCGAGGTCAAGGACTTTTACGACCTGCTGGGAAGGATCATCTTCCCACCCGGTTGTCATGGAAAGCTCGGAGGTAAGAGCGCCGGACTTTTCCTGGCCAAGAAGATCATCGAGAAGGTCCCGGAGGCGAGTACGCAGGCACGTCAGGTGAAGACGCCATGCACTTGGTACATCACTTCGGATTGGATTTTGAACTTCGTCCATCACAACGAACTGGAGGACGTACTCAACTGGAAGTACATGGAGATCGACCAGGTGCGGCAGGAATACCCGCACCTAGTGTCGCTTTTCAAGAGTTCATCGTTCCCCTCGGAGCTGGCTAAGGGACTTTCGCTGGCCCTGGATGAGTTGGGTGAGCGCCCTTTGATCGTGCGCAGCTCGAGTCTTCTCGAAGACCGCGCCGGATCGGCATTTTCCGGCAAGTACAAGAGCCTGTTTCTAGGCAATCAGGGTACGAGAGAAGAGCGCCTCGCCGCGCTGATGGACGCTGTCGCCGAAGTGTATGCCTCTATCTTTGGACCCGATCCCACCGAGTATCGTGCCGAACGAGGCCTTCTGGATGTTCATGAAGAAATGGGCATCATGATCCAGGAAGTCGTAGGGCAGAAGGTCGGCAAATACTTTCTGCCGGCGTGTTCGGGAGTGGCATTCAGCAATAACGAGTTCCGTTGGTCCTCCCGAATCAGTCGCGGTGACGGTTTAGTCCGCTTGGTGCCCGGCCTGGGAACCCGCGCGGTTGACCGCGTCAACGACGACTATCCGGTGTTGATCGCTCCAGGACAACCCAACCTCCGCGTCAACGTGACCGTGGAAGAGGTGCTCAAGTACTCGCCTAAGCGCGTCGATGTGATCAACCTTGAGACCAATGCCTTCGAGACCGTGGACTCCCTGGAACTGCTCCGTTATTGCGGCGCCAACTACCCGCAGATCCGCAATTTTGTATCGATCATCGAGCATGACCGCATTGAACAACTCGTTGGACCGATCCCGGACTTCAGCTCGCGCGACGTAGTTTTCAGCTTCGAAGGCCTGATCCGCAAGACGCCGTTCGTCGCGCGAATCCGTGAGCTGTTGACGCTGCTGGAAGCCAACCTGGGCACGCCGGTAGACATAGAGTTCGCCTACGATGGCGAGGACTTCTACCTGCTGCAGTGTCGTCCGCAGAGTTACAGCGGCGATACGGTCCCGGTTTCGATCCCGCAGAATCTGCCGACGGACAAGGTGATATTTTCGGCAAACCGCTTCGTCTCGAATGGAAAGGTGCCGGAGATCACGCACGTCGTGTATGTGGACCTGGAGGGCTACAGCCAGCTTTCGGACCAGGCCGACATGCGCGATGTTGGGCGCGCGGTCGGACGACTGAACAAGTTGTTGCCCAAGCGGCAGTTTATCTTGATCGGTCCGGGACGCTGGGGAAGCCGTGGGGACATCAAGCTTGGCGTTCCGGTCACGTACTCCGACATCAACAACACTGCCATGTTGATCGAAGTCGCCCGGCAGCGAGGAAACTACCTGCCCGACCTCTCCTTCGGCACCCATTTTTTTCAAGACCTAGTAGAAGCTTCGATTCGTTATCTGCCGCTTTATCCGGATGACCCGCAGACAGCGTTTAAGGAGGAGTTTCTGCGCGGTTCACCCAGCGTACTCGTGGACCTGCTTCCAGAATTTGCTCACCTGTCCGACACGCTGCGCGTAATCGATGTCCCTAAGGAGAGCGACGGCCTGATCTTGCGAGTGCTGATGAACGCGGAATCGGACCGGGCGGTCGCTTACCTTTCTCCCCCCTTACGACGCGAGGGACAAGCTGAATCGGACATCGAGGTTGTTGATCGTACCGGCGAGGAACACTGGCGTTGGCGGTTTCGGATGGCGCAGAGGATCGCGGCCCAAGTCGATCCGCAGTTGTTCGGTGTCAAGGCGTTCTACCTCATCGGCAGCACGAAGAACGCAACCGCAGGTCCGGATAGCGACATCGATTTGCTGTTGCACTTACAGGCCACAGAAGGCCAGAAGAGAGAATTGCTGCTCTGGTTGGAAGGCTGGAGCCGTTGCCTCAGCGAAATCAACTTCCTGCGAACCGGCTATCGGACGGAAGGCCTGCTCGATGTTCACCTGATCACCGATGCGGACATCACTGCGCGTTCAACTTATGCCGTTAAAATCGATGCAATCACAGATCCCGCGCGGAAACTTCCCATGAAGGAAGCGTAGTCTGCACTAAAGCAACCGGTGCGAAGCATCGTCAGTGTCATACTGGTCGGAGGAATTCCTCAAAAACAATTTCCTCCCAACCTCCCGGCTTCGATGTCAGATCGGCACGACCGAATCTTATGCTCAAATTGCTTA
This sequence comes from uncultured Acidobacteriaceae bacterium, assembly GCA_963798185.1. GTDB lineage: Bacteria > Acidobacteriota > Terriglobia > Terriglobales > Acidobacteriaceae > Bog-257. The sequence continues at coordinate 131,239 of CAWCSJ010000014.1, read as the reverse complement.
CTCCCCAGAAACCGGCTTCGAGGCCATCAACCTCTAAGTGAACGACCATACTGGTTGCGGCGTAGGAGGCGGCCAGTATGGCTGTGGTCCGCAAAAAAGCTTGAGCCGAGGCTGTCCGTCGTCAAAACCTCATGCGCCTTGAACTCGTTTCGAATCAGCACCATTCAAGAACAGGAGTTGGCCCGCGCTAGACACGATGTAACAATGTTACATGTGCGGCCGAAAGCGCTCGGCTCAAGTTTTTGCGGAGCACAGCACGCGGCCGATCCAACCAGCCGCGGTATTGCCTGCCTGAAATAGTTGCAGATCCAACAATCTACTTGATCCTGCAATGTGACTCGGAAGAGGAAGTTCATACGTTCTTACGCGATCTGTGCGAGGAGATTTTCGTCGAGCAGTTAGCTAGTTGGCTGACCGACGAAGAGGTTTGGCCACAAGACCGCAGTTTTGATGCATTCTGCCTTTGGTTTGACTGGCAACACCATTCGATGCTGATTGATCTCTGCGATGAGCCGCTGACGAACGAATTGGACTGATTTTGCCGCTTATGCAGAGCGCCCCTGCGAGCAAAGAGATCAGAACCGAAATCAACGCCCGCAAAGTCAGCCGTTCGCCGCACTAATTGCAATCGGTTTAGCCTGAACGAACTTTCTGGTAGGGACACCTTGCTTATTAAGACATAATGCCATATTCTTTAATAGTGTAAGGCCTTATTAAAGGAACCCTTAACAACATCAGTGGCCACTGAAAACAAGCCGAGGCTGGGCACCTATACCACGACCAGCGTGGCCGGAGAGGCTGTGAAGGCGTTTATCCCTCCGGCGCTCCCGCCCGATCCGCCTTTGGAGTTGGGAGCGCTCTACCAACATCTTGACCGAGCTAACCAGGCGTTGGGCAGACTCGATGGCCTCACAACCCTGCTCCCGGATACCAAGTTCTTTCTTTATCTGTATATCCGAAAAGAGGCACTGTTGTCGTCGCAGATAGAGGGGACACAATCCTCGTTTTCCGATCTCTTGCTTTTTGAGAGTGACGCAGAGCCAGGTGTTCCAATTGATGATGTCGAAGAGGTCTCAAATTACGTCGCCGCGATGCAACATGGGCTACGACGGATCGCAGACGGTTTCCCTCTGTCTCTCCGACTGATTCGCGAGATTCACGCCATCCTGTTGCGCGGCGGGCGCGGAGCCAACAGAACTCCGGGTGAGTTTCGACGATCACAGAATTGGGTCGGGGGGTCTCGTCCTGGCAACGCCGCATTTGTTCCGCCTCCGCCAGAGCGATTGATGGAGTGTCTCGACAATTTTGAGCGTTTTCTGCATGACGAGAAACATAAGCTACCCGTTCTGGTTGAAGCCGGATTAGTGCACGTGCAGTTTGAGACGATTCACCCTTTCCTCGATGGCAACGGCAGACTCGGGAGGCTGCTGATCACGCTCTTACTTTGCTCGAAGGGGGCCTTGCGCGAGCCGCTTTTGTACCTCAGCCTATACTTCAAAACAAACCGCGACCGGTACTACGATCTGCTTCAGCGTGTCCGGACAGAGGGCGCCTGGGAAGAATGGCTGGCGTTCTTTCTCGAAGGGACAGAGATTACGGCCCGCGCTGCCGCTGAAGCAGCAAAACAGATTCTGGCACTTTTCGCTAAAGACCGAGACCGAATCCAGACCATCGGGCGCGCGGCATCTTCCGCATTGCGCGTTCATGAGTACATGCAGAAGAAACCACTTGCCGGTATCGGTGCTCTGGCCGAAGCGCTCAAACTATCCATCCCTACGGTGACGGATGCCCTGAACCACTTGGTTCGCCTCGGCATTGCTAAGGAAGTCACGGGAAAGCGCCGAGCCCGCCTCTTCGGATACTCTCGCTATCTGAAGATCTTGAGCGAAGGCACAGAACCTATTCAGCAGTAGCAGAGAGGTTCTTATCGGCTCGTTCACCTCGACTCGCCGAGGCCGATTCCGCTTGCCGGCGGGTTCTGATAGTTTTCACCGCGTCCGCTGCAACGTTAGCGGCTCACTTCAAATCCTATCGAAACAGCCCCGACCACGACATCGGCGCACTACATCGCCCCTCATTTCGGGGCACTCCCGATAGGGATCATCGTTTCTCGGTACCAACCTAAGTGAACGAGAACACGTTCGTGGGTACGGGCACAGCCGCTGTGGTGCGCAAATATTCCGTCCGACCTCTGAACTCATTGAAAACGCGGGCTGCCCAGCTTGGCAAGGTTCGACTCCGTTGCATGGCGATTTGAACTGCTGAGTTCCGGTGGAACGAATTGCTTTGGTGCGACTACAATCCGACACAATGTTCAGTGGCCTGCAATTCTCCTCCCTTATCCGTGCCGGCTTTGGCGTCTGTTTGGAGCTCAGGACATTTCTGCGTTCCTCTGTTCGGTCGCGTTCATCTCTGATTGCAGAGAACCTTCTTCTGCGTAAGCAGTTGGCCTTTTACCAAGAACGTCAGATCCGACCCAGGCGGTTGACCGATGCCGCTCGCTTCAGTCTTGTCCTCTGGTCCAAGTTCTGTAAATGGAAATCAGCTTTGGTCATTGTCAAACCCGAGACACTGATTGGGTGGCACCGGCGAGTGTTTAAGCTGTTCTGGAAGATGAAATCGCGCCCGGGCAGAACGAAGCTGCCCAGAAACATCCGTCAACTGATTGCTCGAATGGTAGAAGAAAATCCAACTTGGGGGCAGGGTCGCATCGCTGACGAGTTGGTTCTGAAGCTGGGCATTCGAGTTTCACCCCGAACTATTGGGGCCTACTGGCCGAACCTGCCAGACAGCCGAGGCCCCTCATCGCAGCGCTGGAACAGATTCGTTCGCAACCACACCCGATCGTTGCTAGCCTGCGATTTCCTAGTCGTGGTGACGGCAGGCTTTCGCCAGTTGTACGTCTTCGTGCTGATGGAAATTGGCACCCGGAGGATTGTGCACTGCAATCTCACGGCCCATCCGACTGCCGCTTGGGCGTTGCAGCAGTTTCGCGAAGCTCTTCCCAGCGAACATGGACACAGGTTCGTGATCCATGATCGCGATTCGATTTTCTCAGCCAGCTTGGATGAGGAACTCAAGAACTCCTTCGGCCTCAGAGTCTTGCGAACACCGGTGCGAGCCCCACAAGCGAACGCCTACTGCGAAAGGCTGATCGGCACCATGCGCCGAGAGTTCCTCGACTTTGTTATTCCGCTTGGCGAGAGACACCTTCGCAGTTTACTGAAAGAGTGGGTCGCCCACTACAATCAATCGCGCCCACATTCGAGCCTTGGTCCTGGAATCCCGGAGCCCTCGAACCTGCTGCCGCTTCCGAGTAGTGGCCGACACACGCTGCCAGAAGGCTCGCGAGTCATGGCTCGCCCAGTGCTGGGTGGATTACACCAGGAATATCGACTTGAGAAAGTTGCAGCGTAACCGATGGCGATGAACCGGCGCCGAACTCTGATCACCTCGCCACTGGACTGGTTCCTCAGCGCGAATCCCGTGCTGCCTCCTGCCATACCGGCTCTGGCCGAACGCGGAGGCACACAGCTCAAAACGCCTCGGGCAGTGATAGTAGTGGATACCCGCGAGCAGAATCCATTCGACTTCTCGCGCTTCCAGGGCTGGTTCAGTGGAGTGGAACCTCGGGCCTTGAAACTGGGCGACTACTCGATTTCGGGACTTGAGGACGTCTGCGTTGTCGAGCGCAAGGATCTCTCGGATCTGGTGCGCTCCTTCACCGTCGATCGTCCAGTGTTTGTCGCTCGCTTGCGGCAGATGGCCGAATATCCTCACCGCTTGTTGGTGGTCTCTGCAGCTTTAAGCCAAGTCAAATCGCCCTATCCGCATTCGGCTGTCAATCCCAACCAGATTACCCAATCATTAATCGCCGTGCTTGCCGGACTGCGGGTACCGTTTGTCTGCACCGAGACGCACGAAATGGGAGAAGAGATTCTCGCCTCGTATCTATATCAGGTGCACCTCTATCAGTGGCTGGAAGAGAACGGATTCGGCTCCTGTTTGAAGGATGGCGACTTATGATAGCTTTCCATTCGAAGGTTGAAGCGGAAAACTCATGCCCGGCGCAATTTTTGCGCATCACACCGAGACAAAAACAAACCGCGACGTAGTTCCTCCAACGTCGCGGCGACTCGTATGAAGCAACAAGCTCTTGAGTTCGCCATTAGCGGGATACAGGAGGGTGGCGCCAAAGTTCGATCACCTGATCAACGGCCTCATGAATAGAGTCACGGGCGTCAGTCCGGCTGTAGCCGTTCATAAGCAGCTCATCGTATCGCGTGTGACGATGGCGGATGGCCGCAATTACAGCGGCGGTCAAAGCCTCAGTTTCGAGACCTCGCCCGGCGGACGTGCGCCCCACCCGACCACTGCCCCGCCGAGCGGTGTGTGCTGCGATCGTTCGCGCTTCTCCCGGCGGACACCCAGGGAACAGTCTCGAGATCGCGGCAGTCATGTGCACGATGAGATCGCGATCATCTTCGGCACGACGCACCTCGTCCCGTTCGCGTCGTCGAGCCCGCTGCTCACCATCCGCAAGGCATTCTTCCTCAGCCCGCGCCAGCGCAGCCTCTTCTACCAAGATGCCTTGGCGTTCGTACCGCCCACGTGACCTGCTGAAACGAACAACGACGGCTGACAGTGCACTGTACTTCTTAGCGCGGCGTGTGAGGGCGGCATCGCCCCGGGGTAGGTAGATCAGATGATCGAGATCAGCACAGGATAAGCAAAGCGGTCGGTCGGTTTCCATCAATAGCAGCGCACCCTTCCCCAGATCCTTGTTGCACTCCCCGCATGCGGAGTCACGCAGGATGGAAAAGACCACCAGTTCCTTGGATTTTGCGGAGGCTGCAATCCTGTCTTCACCTAGGTTCATAAACGACCGCTCACCTGTGCGGACTCCTACGCTCCTGGCATGACCCATATCTTTAACAATCGACTGCTACTTTCCACAACCGCGCTGGAAAGACGCTTAGGGATTTCAAGTCCACGAGGGACGCTTCGGTGCGTTGATGGGGCGCTTAGATTTCACACGGCTCTCACTCTGCCCGTTCCGGAGCTTCCGCGGAATTACCGTAGACCTCTTCTCGAATGATCCTTTCCGTAGCTTCGTTCAAGTATTCATCGAGCGCGTCCTTGATTTGCAAAAATTCCGGCCAGAGAGTGCTGTTGACAAACGATCTTGGAGCCCGCACGACGACCGTCGTGTGGCGCTGGCGCCGGTAGCGATAGGGTTCAAGACCATAGCGGCGACACAGCGCGGTGAACAGGCGCCTGGTCCATTGATCGGAGAGCGTGAATTGCGTTTCTACCGGCTGTTCAGTTTGCGCCGCAACAGCAAGAGCTTTCCGCACCCTATCGATCGCAGCCGCCGCTGCGTGGCGTTCTCCCATGGTCGTGGCGCCTTCGAACAGCGCGGAGATTTTGCGCAACTTCTCGCGGAGTTCCTGTTCAGTGGTCATCGAAATCGTTAACGCGTCAAAGCGGGAGTCAAGATCTGCGTGCTTCGGAACAAAGAATTTTACTGCTCCGCATCCCTGCGCGCGAGCGAGTCTCATGCCATCGACAGCGTCGACCTCGGATCCGCAGAATCCGGGTGCTGTGCGACTGAGCCACACATGTTCTGCCCGTCAGTCAGACAAAATGTGATTGGTAGAAGTTTTCAGAGCTGCTGCGCCGCCACTCTTGTTGTCTCTTCCACTTTCCAAACCACAATTAACAGCCCGCTTTTCGCCGATTTCGGACTAGGTCGGTTGATAGAGAATCAGCATCCCGTCGCACTTTGCAGTGGTAACAATTGTGGTAACTTTCGGATTGAAGTTGACCCATGTTCGCGTATTGGGATAGGCTGTCACGCAGTGTCATCCGACGTTTCTCGCCGCGGATAAACACCTACTACGAAAGGAACTTCCCTGCACACCAGTCTACGCCAGGGAACTCCGGAGAATCGTAAGCTAGTTGCCTCTGGATCAGCATATCGGGGTTCGAATCCCTGGGGGGCAGCCAATTTATTATCAAGCAGTTACCTCTCCGGGACTTCCCGCAAAAACGGCCAGTGGTAATGATTAGTGGTAACTTTTGCTTCGCGTACACCCTGGAACACTGACTGCACAATGGCAAAAGTCCGAGCTTATTATCTGCTCGAGGCGCCTGCAGTGGAGCTCTACGAAGAGCTGCCGGAGATATCTGGAGGACGCCACTGATCGTCACGCAGGGACACTATTGCGATAACGACACCTGTGGTCCGCAAGAACATCTGCACGTTCAAGCAACGACCTCATCCAGCGTCCATCCCGCAGTAGTTCCCAGAGGGCAGTAAGGCTGGGGCGGAAGTTACGCTCCCAAACACTTCGAAGCGACAACATGGGAGATCAGCTTCGCACAAAGCAAGAACGCCAAACAGAGTTCTTTGGAACAATCGCACGGAAAAAGCCGGAATCCGCACAGGAGTCATGCAGATTTCGATTCGCAAAGGTTTTTGCGGACCACAGGTGAAGTTTGGAGGCGCGACCGCTACAAAGTCGACTACCCTGTTTAAGGCGAATAAAAGACGAACACCGAGCCGCTTTGTAAGAGAGGTAGTCGCCGACTTAACGTCATCCCGTGCCGGCGCGACGACACTGAAAGAAGCAGTAACCCCAAGGTCCTAGTCCGACATACAATCCCGATGCCGCCATTTCATTTCCGTCGCGGTCGTAGCTGGCATCCGAAAGGGTGTCGATCAAGCGCCAGGTTGTCCCTCGTAATTCTTCCCACCGAAGCTGGACCCGGGCTTGAACAGCGCTGTCGCTGAGATTGATCACTATGAGACGTCTGTCATCGTCCTTGATCCAGCTCCACGCCACCATGTTTTGAAAGCTTTGATTGTCGGGCCAGCCGCTCCGCTCGCACAGCTTCCAATCCCCATCGCGAAAGATCGGTGCATTAATGGCTGCCAGGAGCTTGTGGTAGAAAGCCTGCAATGCTTGGTCCACGGGCTCTGCGGGGCGTCTGCCAAGAAAGACAGGTAGCCTTACCCTTCGGCCTTCAAATTGGCCCTCGTGGAACAGTCTTGCCCCCGGGAGGGAGGATATTGTGACTGCAGCGGCCTGCTCCTTTGCGGGAGAAAAGGTGGCGGCGGCCCGAGGCTCGTCGTGGTTCTCGAGGAAGCGAAGCAGCTTCTGCTGGTAGGGAAGGTCAGCACAGAGATGCAGCCGAACGGTCTCCGCATTGTCATGCTCCAGGCGGTCATAGAGCCGCTTGTCGTAGCAGAAGTCGAACCCTTTCTGTTGCAGCTCCCACTCCAGGTCCCAGTAAGCCTCAGCAATGAAATAGAAGTCCGGTTGTGCTCTCTTGATGGCAGGGATCACATCACCCCAGTACTCGGCAGGCGGCCGTTGCCCAGCCCGGCTGCCCCAAGTGCGCTCGAAGATCTGGTTCAGCAGAAGCATGGCCATGTCGCAACGGACACCATCACACTGAGCCGCAATACTGGAGACGGTTTCAATCACTGCTTGCCGAAGCCCGGGCTGAAACGCGTTGAGCTGCAGAACATCCGGCCACGCTGGAAAGTAAGGGTCCCTTCCGCAAGCGTAGACATGCCCTTGTACGACAATGTAGGATGCCGGGTCGTTTCTGGCGTCGTCAGCGTTTCCACGAATGAAGTATTCGGAGTGATCGGTAACCCACGGGTGGTCCGGTGCTACATGGTTCGGCACGAAATCCAGAAGCAACTTCATGCCTCGCTTCGCGAGTTCTTTGCGTGCTATGGCGAGACCTCCAGGGCCTCCGAGATGTTGGTCAACCACGTAGCGTCTTATGCAATAGGGGGATCCGACATCGTCTTCTGGCTTAAAATCGGGCAGAGCCCGACGGAAATCGTCAATCAGATTCTTGTTCTGATTGGCAATCGCAATTCCTGCAGGACTCCGCTCCCAAACTCCCATGAACCAGACGGCATCGAAGCCGAACTTGGCGATGGCGTCCCATTCGGCTGAGGGAACGGAACCCAAGTCAAGGGAGGTTCCAGTTTTCAGGCTGAGCTCAGAGAGCCAGACCCAGGTATTGATCTCGTACAATGTGGGATATCGTGGCCAGTTAGACACGGTAATTAACTCCTTCGGCTGGTCTTTCGAAGGTGCGCCGGGCGCTACGTTTTGGATTCGTCTTTCGCGAATGCACCTATTTTGCCCACATCCAAAAGCTTTTTCGTTCAAGCCGGTTCAAGCTGGCACATCACGTCCCTAATCGTTTCTAAGGTGTCCTTGTTCGCGGTCAGTAAAATTCCGGGAGGACTAGTCGCTCGCAGCCCTTAAACCTACTTTAGGTTCGATCCAACCGCCGGGCGGCGCCAAGGTGTCTGCCTCATGCGGCCCCCAGGTACCAGGGCTGTACGGGTAAACCATGGTCGTATTGTCCAGAACAGGATTTACGATCCGCCATGCCTCTTCCACATAATCCTGTCGTGCAAAACGAGTTGAGTTCCCGGCCAACGCATCTCCTAGCAGTTCTTCGTAGGCTTGCATCTCGTACGGGTCCGAACTCTGCGAGACCACAAGCTCTACTTCCTGGCCGAGCAACGTATCGCCCGGATGTTTGACGTGAGAACCGATCGCGATTACAAGGTCCGGAGCCAGCAGAAATCGGACATAATTTGCTGGAAGGGGATTTTCCAGGAAAATGTCTGGAGGCTGGCGTAGAGTGACGATTACCTCCGTGGCGGTGATCGGGAGAGACTTACCTGTACGAATATAGAACGGCACATCTTTCCAACGCCAGGAATTGATAAAGAGACGCAGGGCGACGTATGTTTCCACTTCCGAATCCAACTTCACGCCAGGCTCATCGAGGTAGCCCTTGAACTGTCCGCGAACGATGTCCTTTGGCTGAAGCGGCCGAATCCCCCTTAGCACCTGGACTCGCTCATCCCGGACAGTTTCGACCGCTAACCCAGGCGGAGGTTCCATGGCGATGTTGCTCAATACTTGCAAAAGGTGATTCTGGACTACGTCGCGGATAGCGCCCGTGCTGTCGTAAAACGAACCTCGGCCTTGTACCCCGAAGTTCTCCGCCATCGTAATTTGCACACCTTGCACATACTGACGATTCCAAATCGGCTCAAGAAAAGAGTTTGCAAAGCGAAAATATAACAAGTTTTGGACGGCATTCTTTCCGAGAAAGTGGTCGATCCGAAAGACATTCTCTTCCGCGAACGCGGTGTGAACCACCTCGTTCAGCAAACGAGCCGATGCGAGGTCGTGTCCGAACGGTTTCTCGATGACCACGCGCCCACCAGCCGCACATCCCGACGCGTGGAGCTGCGTCAAGACCCCAGGAAATAAGAATGGTGGAACTGCCAAGTAGTGCAATGGATATTGGGAGGAACCGAGCTCCCGACGCAACTTGGTGAAAGTCGCAGGATCGCCGTAATCGCCGTCGATATAGTTCAGCCTTGAAATCAGTTTGCCAAAGCCTTTCGAATCTAGTCCACCGTACTTTTCAACGCTGTCCTTCGCGCGATCTTTGAGTTGTTGCAGGTTCCATCCGGATTTGGCAACTCCGATCACAGGGATTTCCAACCTATCTCTTTGGGCAAGTTTTTGCAGGGCGGGGAATATCTTCTTGTGCGCTAGGTCGCCTGTAGCTCCGAAGAATACGAGTGCATCCGATGAAATCTGTGCCACTTTCGCTCCTGGACTATGAGCCGCGGGCCGGTTGGCGTTTGGCTGTGAACTAAGCTTAGACCTGTGATTGTCGAATGGTCTACTCAAACGGTTGCGTGGTTCACAAACCTCGAGTTGAAATCGAAAGCGCTAAGTGCAGCAAAGCAGGTTGCCAAAGCTGAATCGAGTTCTATCCGTGCCGCAGGGCCCGTCGGTCCAGGCGTCCGTGGATGACGCGCGAAAAGTGAAGGCTGCTTGAGCTCCAACTGGAAGATCGTGGACACCGACTGGAAGAATGAGGTCGCGATCACGCCTGAAATCAGTGAGATGTGATGCTTGGTGAGAAATTGAACGAAGCCAAAGACGCCATTGCTGGGTGCCAGGTGCCCATCCTAGCCTTTTTTGGCTAGGGTGGGAATCTCTGCGCCCGGCCGGATGCCCTACAGAAGCCGGAGGTGCAGTAGAACCGCACCGGGCGACTCAAGCCGATTTTGCTTGGGTGGGATTCTCACTCCAGATTACGATTGAGTAGGGCGCCTGGTTTTTTCGCTACAGTACTGTAGTCGATTGTGTAGACGGTGCTGCACGGCCCGACAAGCATGCGACCAATGTTTATGCGGGTCGGAATGCTAGAGCACCTGGGCTAAATCCAGGTGGGTTGGTTTTGAGGAATTCGCGAACGCCGTAAGTAGCTGAAATAATTGGTAGGGGAGAGAGGATTTGAACCTCCGACCCCCTGGTCCCGAACCAGATTCCATCCGTTGGTTGTGTGGTAGTACAGCAAGGTACGAATCTCGCTCCAAGCTGCCGCGCAAGAATTCCCATCAAATTAGAACTCCGAGTAAGGCGGGCTCTGCAATCCCGAATCACGGCTTGCCGGCCGGAGCAAGAGTCTCGACGATGCCTACTTCTGATGCGGAGGTGCCTCGCGAGCTATTGTGGCCAGTCGTGGGTAAATTGGCAGCGCGCTCCGCATCTTCAGTCAAACGGACCGCCTCCTTCATCTGTTGCAAGGAGACGAGCATGGAGTTCCTTGAAACGCGGCGCACGATAGCGCAACTTCGCTTTCATAAGTCATGAAACGACCGAACGAGTTGAAGCTACTCGCCTGCGACCTGCTTTCGAGTCATCTCAGCGATTACGCCCTTGGAGGCCCGCAGTAAATCCTCCGGGGCCAGACGAGCAAACAAATCCAGAGTGCGCGCGATAAGCCCCGTCCACCCCGTCTGATGGCTCGCGCCCAGGCCGGCGCCGTTGTCGCCATGGAAGTACTCGTAAAAGAGGATGTAATCCCGCCAATAGGGATCGTCTTGAAACTTCTTTGTACCTCCATAAACCGGCCGCTTGCCGCTTTCATCTCGCAGGAAGATGCGGGACAACCGCCGGGCAATGTCCTGGCTCACTTCGAACAGCGTCAGGTACTTCCCGGAGCCCGTTGGACATTCCACTTTGAAATCGTCACCGTAGAACGCATACATACTCGCCAATCCCCGGATGATCAGCGCATTGACCGGCATCCAGATGGGGCCGCGCCAGTTGGAGTTTCCGCCGAACATGCCGGTGTTTGACTCGGCGGGAAGGTATTGCACCTTATATTCGTGCCCTTCAAGATGAAACACGAAGGGGTGTTCAAGATGATATTTAGATAGGGAGCGGATGCCGTAGGGACTGAGAAACTCGTTTTCGTCGAGCATGTAGGCCAGAATGCGCCGCAGCTTTTCCTTGTTGCACACCGTCAAGAGCCTGCGGCCTCCGTATCCGCCAACCGACAGGTCGGCGGCTGCCGCGATCTTTCTGATCACCTCCGGATGCCGCTTGCGGAATAGCTCGACCAACTCGGTGATTCTGGGATGATTTACAAGAGTGTCGGGCTCGAACACAGTTGCAGCGCCTAAAGGCAGCAGTCCCACCATGGAGCGGATCTTCAGGCGTACGGCATCGCCGTTGGGGAAGTGGAGCAGATCGTAGAAGAACCCATCCGCTGTGTCCCACATCTCGTCATGGTTCGCGCCGATGCGGTCCATGGCGTAGGCGATCCATGTGAATTGTTCGAGGAAACGGAAGGCAATCTCTTCATACATGGCGGAGTCGTAATCGGTCAGAATGAGCGCGATCTCCAGCATGCACTGGCAGTAGAACGCCATCCATGCGGTACCGTCAGCCTGGTCCAGGTGTCCGCCGGTAGGCAGCGGCGCACTGCGATCGAAGACGCCGATATTGTCGAGCCCCAGGAAACCGCCGGCGAAGACGTTGCGTCCCTCCGGGTCCTTGCGATTGACCCACCAGTTGAAGTTCAGCATCAGTCCCTGGAAAGAACGCTCCAGAAACCGCAGGTCTGCCCGGCCTAACTCGGTCTCGACTCGGTAGAGAAATAAAGTGGCCCACGCGTGCACTGGCGGATTCACGTCGCTGAAGTTCCACTCGTACGCCGGAATTTGCCCATTGGGATGGGCGTAGAGGTTGCGCAGCATCAGCAGGAGCTGGTCTTTAGCAAAATCAAAGTCCACCAGCGAGAGCGCGATGGTGTGGAAGGCAAGGTCCCACGCCGCGTACCAGGGATACTCCCACTTGTCGGGCATGGAAATAACGTCGCTGTTGAGCATGTGAAACCACTCAACGTTGCGCACACTCGCCCTTCCGCCTCCGCCGCCCACCAACGGATGCGCATCATGCTCGACCAGCCATTTATCGAGGTCGAAATAGTAATACTGCTTGGTCCACAGCATCCCCGCGAGCGCCTGCCGATGTACGCGGCGCTCGTCTTCGCTCAAGGACCTCGGCGTGATGCGCTGGTAAAACTCGTCGGCGTCCGCAAGCCGGTCTGCGAAAACCTTGTCGAAGCTCTGAAACGCGTCAGCCGAGGGTTTTGTGCCCAGGCGCAGACGCACCACCTTGCTGGATCCAGCGGGGATGTCCAACAGATAATGAGCGGCCGCTTTGGTCCCCCTCTTCGCTGGATTCGCCGCTTCTTTTCTTCCCGAGATCACATATTCATGAAACGCGTCCTTGACGTAGGGTGAGGGACTCGCCTGTCCCCACAGCCGAGCGGAATTGGTTTCATTTTCCGTGAAGAGCAGTTCCGGGCCACCGTCGCATTGCAAAAAGTAATCGCCAAGCTGCGGGTGGGAAGCGTGAATTTTGCCGTCCTTAATCTGAGCTAATGCGGGCTTCGGCCCATCATCGCCCCATGACCAGGTATTCCGGAACCAGAGCGTAGGAAGCACATGGAGTTGAGCCGCCTCGGGGCCGCGGTTATGCACCGAGATACGGACCAACAGATCTTCCGGGTCGGCCTTCGCATATTCGACGAACACATCGAAGTACCGGTCATCGTCGAAAATGCCGGTATCAAGTAGTTCGTATTCGAACTCTTCCCGCGAACGCCCCCGATTGGTCTCCACTAGATCGCGGTAGGGAAACTCCCTTTGGGGATACTTGTACAGATACTTCATGTACGAGTGCGTGGGAGTGCTGTCGAGATAAAAGTAATATTCCTTGACGTCCTCGCCGTGGTTGCCTTCACTGTTTGTGAGACCGAACAGTCGCTCTTTCAGGATGGGATCGCGACTATTCCACAGCGCGATGGCAAAGCAAAGATTTTGCTTGTCGTCGGAGATCCCCGCCAGCCCATCTTCCCCCCAGCGATAAGCCCGAGAGCGCGCCTGATCATGCGAGAAGTAGTCCCAGGCATTGCCGTCACTGCTGTAATCTTCGCGAACCGTACCCCACTGCCTTTCGCTCAGATATGGGCCCCATTTCTTCCACGGCACACCTTCTTCGCGCGCAGCATTTAATCGCTTCTGTTCGGCAACTTCAAGATAGGAGGGCGGGGATGGTTTCTTGCGCGCGGCCGTCATGTGTCTCCTTCCCGCCCGTCGTCTTACCAGCGCTGCGCTATAACCTGGTGCTTCTGCATGGGCTCCACGTAGCCCTTGCGCTTCTGCCGCGGTGGAAGTTTTGGCGGGGTGTAGGGTACTTCCTGGTATGGGACCCGGCTGAGGACATCCGCGATGCAATTGAGACGCGCTCTCTTCTTATCGTCAGAGGGCACGATGTGCCACGGCGTGGTAGCCGTATCGGTCGCGGCTAGCATGGCATCGCGGGCGCGTGAATAGTCGTACCACCGGCGATGCGACTCGAGGTCCATGGGACTCAACTTCCAGCGCTTCGAAGGGTCCTGTATCCGCGCGAGGAAGCGCTTGTGCTGCTCCTTTTCCGAGACATCCAGCCAGTACTTCAGCAGGATAATGCCGTTGCCGATCAAAAAATTTTCAAAGGTGGGGCACCGCTGGAGAAATGTCTTGTAGTCTTTCTCGGAGCAAAATCCCATTACATGCTCGACCCCGGCGCGGTTGTACCAGCTCCGGTCGAAGATCACGACCTCTCCGCCCGCGGGTAGGTGCTCCATGTAGCGCTGGATATACATTTGCGTCTTTTGGCGTTCCGTAGGCGCCGGCAGGGCCACGAGCCGAAAGTGGCGCGGGCTTACCCGCTCCATGATGCGCTTGATGATGCCGCCTTTGCCGGCGGCATCACGGCCCTCGAACAGGATAACAATCCGAGCTCCCGTCTTCTTCACCCAGTCCTGGAGCTTGACGAGTTCGACCTGAAGCTTGAAGAGTTCAGCCTCGTACTCCTTATTGTTCATCTTTTCGCTAGGTGTTGGACCCTTGGCAATAGCGTGGCCTTCAGAGCGTTTGCCATCCTTCTCTTTCCTTTTCTTTTTCTTGGCCATGGTTCATCTCCGAAAGCTGCCCTAGCTCTTGTCGCCGGACGGAGCGGCATCGGCGACGCTGGCCGGCCACTGATCGTCCGTGCGCTGCCAAGTCGAGTCGGGGTCGTAAAGCTCCATTTTCTTGACGATCTCGAGAGAATTAGGCCCAAGGTCCTTTTGGTAGACGATGCCGTCATTGCTCACGATGAATGTCTTCACACCGGTCACGCGATACTCGACCGGCACGGCCACGAGAGCGAAGCCGCCGATCATGATGCCCTCGATGACATAGTTAAGTTTTCCCATCGGAGCCGCAGGGCCCTGGCCCTTCAGGATTTTGAAGTAGTAACCGTGATAACCTTCCTTCTTGGAGCTGTACCCTTCTTCCAGCGCCTGCGCAACTGCCTCCCCAATGGGGCCTGCCGATGTGCCGTCAGCATTCTTCCAATACAGACCATCCTGCTTGCCGGGGGTGCTGATGATCTTTTGCGCATACTGATTGACGCCTGAGTCATCATGAATCTGCTCGGCGTATTCCTTCTGCGCCTCGACGTAGCCGTGACAGACCTGGATCGCGTCCAGTTCATTGGTGCCGATGCGGCGATAGAGGATCTCCTGTTTGCCGGCCTTGGTATCGAAATACCACTTGCCATTTCTCTTCACGATGGGAATCGGAAGCGGCCAGTCGTCTCCGCCTACCGAGATCCAAGCGCGGTTGGGGTTCTTAGGATCGACGGCCACCGCCATCTGGGCCCGCGCTTTCTCGGCAAACTCCATCGCGCGTTGCTTGTCTTGCACCGTGTCCTTGGAAGCGACGATGTCTTCTCCATCCGGTCCCAGAATTGCCACCAGCTCCGGAACGTCGTAGTTGCTCGCCGCTTGCACCATCGCATCGGCAGCTTGCTGCGGAGTCGCGAATGCTTTCGCTCCAGTCGCCGGGGCCTTCGCTGCGGGTTGAGACTGGCCCACAGCGGAGCAGGTGAATGCGAGAAGCATGAGAAGAAGGGTCGCAGTCAGAGCGGCAGAGCTAAAGTTTCTTGATTTCATGGTTTTCTCCGTTTTTCGGATTTCGCTTTGCCTACCTCCGTCGGCCGCCGCCGCCACCACTGCGGCCACCGCCTCCGCGCGAACCACCTCCGCCACCGCGGGATTGCATACTGGACGAGCCACGCGAACTGCTGGCCCGAGCGTCTCTGCCGCTCGTGCCGCTGCCCGCTCCGCTGAACGCGTCCCGATTGGTCGAACTGGGCCCTCGCGGGACATCCCGATTCCCAACGCGATCACCGCCGCCCGTCCTGGCGCCGCCGGCATTACCTGCACCACCGCGATTGGAGGCATCACGGGTGCCTGCGCTTGGGCCCTGCTGGCGATTGCCCGCACCACGATTACCGCCGGCCGCTCCCTGTCGGTCACTCTGTCGCGCCTGGTTTTGCCGGGCATTTGCTTGCCGGTTGGCCATCGAGTCGCCGCGCGTCGTACCACCATATTTATTGGCAAGGGACTTGTCGGAATAAGGAGCACCGCCGCGATGCTGCGGATTGTGCTGCCAGTTGCTGTTGCCTCGCGCTGGCTGCTGCGACGGCCGGTTCCCGCTGACGTTCTGCCGGTTGTAGTTCTGGCGGTTGGAGTTGTTGACGAAGTTGTTGTTGTTATTGATGTTGATATTGTTATTGCCGCCGCCCCAGCCGCAGTTGTAGCCCCAGCCGCCGCCACCCCAAAAGGCTCCCATGGCAACGCCAACGCCGAAGGAAATCGCCATGCCTGCCGCGTAATATCCCGGCGGGGGGTAAGCGATTGGAGGATAGGCATAAACCGGCGCGCCGTACACCACCGTCGGGTTATAGCTGGGAACGTAGACCACTTGCGGATTCGCCTGCTCAACCACAATGACCTGCTTGCTCTCGACAGTCTTGACCTCAACTTTCTGCTGCTCGTTGGACTTCAGATTGCCATTGTCCTGGGCTTTCTTGCGCATGCGCTGCACCGCGTCCATGACATCGTCCTGCTGCGCCAGGAAGGCGTTGCCAAGATCGGTTGTCCACTTGATGTTTTCTGACAGAAGCTTCACGAGATCGGGCAGCCCGGCCAACGACTGGATGCTGGGGTCCCAATCCTGCTTCTCTACCGCGTCCGCCAGTGCTTTGTCCTTCAGGTCCTTGTGCTGAACCAGCCATTGCTGGAGTTGAATGACCTCCAAAGGATAGGTAGAGGCCACGAGCACCTGGCTGAGCATGGGATCGGGATACAGCGCGATGGGCGCCACCAGCGAGTCCAGTTGGTCCGCGGGAAGCTTGGCGGCCGGCTGGTCCTGCGCCGCTTGCGGCACCGGAGCGACTTCGTTCGCAGACAGCACGCCTGCGGGCATCAAGGCCGCGATGCACGTTATCGCAACCAGCTTCCGAAGCAACTGAAGCAGACCAAGGGTGAAGACCAGTTTGAGGTTCATAGCATCCTCTGTCGCCGAGCATCTCCCGCCAGCGGGAGCTGTCCGGACTTGTTGTACGATTACCGGCAAAGGAGAGCAACTAGGGAAATCCCTAAGGGGCGGATTTATCTCGCAAGCGAAATAAAGGGATGACCCAACAGGGCCGCATTGATGGCTGAGATCAGGTCCGTCTTCATATGAACTTTGGCGACATAGCCCAAGGCTCCTTCGGCAAAACAAGCGTTGACGAATTCCTCTTCCGAACGAATAGTGAGGAAAACCACCTTGGCTGTAGAACCTAGCTCCCGCAACTCATGGACGGCCTCGATTCCGCCGCCCTCGGGCATTGATATGTCCACCACGATGACGTCAGGCTTCAGGCGGACCGCCTCGGTAACCATTTCCCGACCGGTGCGAGCGGCCCCAACCACCTCGAATTTCGCTTCCAGCAGGGTGGTTACTCGCTGCACGATAGCCAAATGATCATCGGCCAGGAGGACACGCGGTCGTTGCGACTGGGCTTGCTCAGGCATGGCGGGAACACTCAACTAGTAACGTAACGAAGAAATAACAAGCTCGTACTGCGCTTTCCTGATAGTTCGCGGTACTTCAATCTCGAAGCGTATCGAGTGCAGCGGAAGACCCACAACTGGGGAAAACCCTAGTTCGCGTTCAGGAAATAGCGAAAACCCACAATAGAACGCGTGCATAGACGGGATTGCAACGGCTCGCGTCACTCACGGCGTGGCTGCACCGGTGCCGCTATAGCCAAGCCAGGCGATCGACAACTTGTAACCCACTGATAAAACAATCGCGCCGACAAACAAGCCGATGATTCCCATCGCGACAAAGCCGCCGA
The DNA here is from genome assembly GCA_963798185.1 of uncultured Acidobacteriaceae bacterium. Classification (GTDB taxonomy): domain Bacteria; phylum Acidobacteriota; class Terriglobia; order Terriglobales; family Acidobacteriaceae; genus Bog-257. Next base: position 113,597 of record CAWCSJ010000014.1, on the reverse strand, counting down.
TCGCGCCGAGAAAGATTACTGCGATGGGAACCGCGACGCCGCGCCCCAGCAGCAGGGGCTTCAGGACGTTATCCATGAGGGCCACGATGATGCACCAGACCAGAAAGATCACGGCCTTCGTTGTGCTGGCGGTGGCGAACACGTAGATCACCGCCGGGATGAGGACAAGGGCCCCCATCTGAAGCACGGCCGCGATCAGGAAGATCACTGACCACAGGCTCGCTCCCGGCAAGCCGGCCACCAGAAAGCCAAGAGTCGCGCAAGCTGCCTGGACGAGTGCTACGCCGAGAATGCCGAAGGTGACGCTGCGAATCGTGGCGCCTACGAGCTGGTGCAGCTCGGGCCCCTTGTCGCCGAAGATGCGGTTGAACAGCGAGCGCGTGACGTCATTGGCTGCGCGCGCATTGGCCAGCAGCGCGCCGGCGATGATGATAGAAACAAAAAATTGCAGAACGGTTAGCCCGACTCCAGCGGAGGCCGACACCACTCCTGGCACCACCGACTTGAGTTGTGGAGCAAAGTTCTTCAGCGTCTGGGTCAGATCGGTGTGGGCCAGATTCCAGATGCGATACAAAGGAGCGCCGATGAGCGGCCAATTCGCGATTGCTGCGGGCGGGATCGGGATAATTGCGCCTCCGTCCTTCAATTGCCTGCTCACAGCTTGAATGCTGTGCACCAGGCCCTGCGCCATGAAAATGGATGGCACGACCAAAATCGCCAGAAGAACCGCCGCGCAGAGAACCGCAGCCAGCACTTCGCCACAGCCCAGAAGTCTTTGCACTTTCTTGAAGACTGGATGACAGGCAACGGCGATAATGACGCCCCAGGCGATCAGCGGGACAAACGGACGCAGGATCAGCAGGCAAACAATCGCCAGCAGAAAAACCAGGCCGACGTTGATGAAGATTTCGACGGCCCGACTCACGTCCGGCTTGGCATGCACGGGCTGTCCGGCGGCCATGTGAAACCTCCTGGCAGACGCAGCGATGCTACTGCCTCAGTCGAGTTCACGAAACTGGGGGAATCCCTAGTACCCGGGAGTGGGCCGGGCGGGCCGAACTTCAGGAGGGTGTCTGCCGTCGGATGGGCGCAGAATCCAGCATGATTAGCCCGTGTTTCAAAGCGAAGAGCACGATTTCTGCATTGTTCTTAAGATTGAATATCTCCATAATGTGGTGTTTGTGGAACTCAACCGTTTTCTCGCTTAGATTCAGTTGCCCGGCGATCTCCTTGATCGGACGCCCTTCGGCGTAAAGCTGGACAATATCGCGCTGCCGGGCGGTCAACTCCTTGGAAAACTGACGTGCGCGCTGCTTCATGACGACCCAGTCGTCCGATCGAAGCTTAGGAGTCAGGTAACTCTTGCCGCGCAGCACTTCGCCGATTGCCTTCAACAACTCATCACCGGCGGAATACTTAAGGACAAATCCCACCGGGCCCAACTCCATGGCGGCAGCGGCGAGATGGGGGTCATCTCGCATGGTTAGAAAAACGACCTTTACCTTCGGCAGTTGCTCCCGAACCCGTTGTGCGGCGTCTAAGCCATTTAAGAGGGGCATGCCGATATCCACAACTATGACGTCGGGCTTTAATCTGGCTGCTGCACTTAAAAGCGCCCGTCCATCGGAAACCGCACCAATCACACTGTAACTTTTCTCAAGCAGAAGCCGAAGGCCTTCAGCAACGACAGGGTGGTCGTCTGCGATTAGAATCTGCGGCCGGGAGTCTTGCATCGACTACTCTCCATTTCTCGTACAGATCGGACCGGTCAAGTCTCATGACCACTGGATGCGGGCTTTTCAGGAAGATACCTGAGACCCGCTCCTGGTAGCACCAAAGTGTGCGCCATTTTCCTAGATATTTTTTCCGATATTAAGCCTGTCATATACGTAAAACAAGCACCCAAACGAAGATTATGGCTCGGTCGAGCTAGGGGTTTCCCCAGTTGCTGACTTAGGAGCGGCGCCTACCATATACAGGCTGGGCATCTTTCTCCAGCAGACGCCGAATTGCGTGGCCATCTGGCATTTCCGTGAACCAGGACACCGAAAAGATCCGTCGGAGCCTTTCTACACCACGAGCGGCGGCCATCGCCGGCATTCTGTTTGCGGTGCTGTCGATTACGAGTCACTCGCTGATCTGGCTTTCGATTCCCTCGGACCCCTCGACACCGGCGGCACACATTATCGCGAATTCCAGGACGATCGCATTCGCCCTGAACCTGCTGCCATTTGCCGGTATCGCTTTTCTCTGGTTTATCGGGGTAGTGCGCGATCGTTTGGGAGAGATGGAAGACCGCTTCCTCGCCACGGTTTTTCTCGGCAGTGGACTACTTTATGTGGCAATGATCTTCACGGCGGCGGCAATCGCCGGAGCGCTCATGGGCTTGATCGCCGCGGGCACCATCGATCTGAACGCGTCCGGGATATATCCCTTGAGCCAGGCCACGGTCTACAGAATCATGAGGGTTTACGCGGCCAGGATGTCGGCGGTGTTCATGCTCTCGGGCTCGACCATTTTCGTGCGCACCAGAATTGTCCCACGCTGGGTTGCCTTGATTGGCTATGTAGCAGCCGTCGCTCTTTTGTTGAGCGTGGGAAGTGTCAGGTGGATTGTTACAGTATTCCCGCTGTGGGTAATTCTCATCAGCGGATGCATCTTGCTCCAGAATCGGCAGGACTGGCTGCAGCGGTTTGACTCATAGTTCTTGCTGCGACCCTGAACTGGGCCACTGGAATTCAGCGCCCGGTTTGCTATGCTACGCAGGTGAGAGGAGCACCTGTGCAGATCAAACAGCTCGCGCATAGGCGGTTGTTGTTCATCAGTATCGGCTGGATCATCCTGCTGGTGTGTGCCTCGCAGGCATTCGCACTCGCCGCCGACACCCCGCCTGCTGCGGAAAATGAGCCCGTGGTGGGCACCAAAGAGGTGGCCGTAGACTTCTGGAACCGGCAGATCACCATCCTGCGCGCCACAATCGCTGGTGCTGATCCCGAAATGCGAGCGGAGCGGATTATCGCTCGTCTGGATGAACTGCCGCTGTATACGCGCGCAGACGATGTCGAGACGCATCCCTTCAACGTCGAAGGTCAGAATGGCATAGCGTTTGCCTGCAACGGAAGGGTTTTGTTCTTTCTGAGCACCGGCGACCTCGACGAGGAGACGGGTGAAACACTGGAACAGGCCTCGCAAGCCGCTCTGCATAATCTTAGTGGAGCGCTGGACGCCCGCCGTGCGGAGCGGTCATGGCCAGTGATTCGTTCGGCTCTGCTCTTCACCCTTATAGGCCTGGTGGTTCTTCTGGTTGCAGCGTCACTGATTTGGACTGCTCACTCCCGGGTGGCAGCGCTCCTCCATCGCAGACAACCGCTGGTCCGTACGCCTCTGCAGTTGTTCGGGATCGATCTCAGGCCGCCAATCGATACCATGGTCTACGCGGCAGTCCGGGGCATCGCGGCTGTGCTCATCATCTCTGCGATCTACTCTTGGGCAAGTCTCTCACTGCAGCGCTTCCCCTATACCCAGCCCTGGGGGGAAAAGCTGGGCCGTTATGTGCTGCAACTTTTCCGGCACCTCGGGAGATCGGGCGTGGATTCACTGCCCGGAGTATTCGCTGTCATCGTCATTTTCTTTCTTACTCGCTGGATTGTCGCCTTCGGCCGTGGGTTTTTCGAGCAGGTCGTCGCCGGACGCATCCGCATATCCTGGCTGGAGCCCGAAACCGCGCAGGCGACGGAGCGCATCTTTACTTGCGTCGCGTGGATACTGGCCATTGTTGTGGCGTATCCCTACATCCCGGGCTCCGGCACCGATGCCTTCAAGGGCATCAGTGTTTTCGTTGGCCTCATGATCTCTCTCGGCTCCACGGGGATCATCAACCAGGTCATGAGCGGCTTGTTCGTGGTTTACTCCAGGGCCCTCAAGCCGGGTGAATGGGTGCAGGTGAATGATGTCGAAGGCGAAGTGTTAGAGGTCGGCCTGCTCGCCGGGAAGATCCGCACCGTCGAAGGTCAAGAGGTCACCATTCCGAACTCCGTCTTGGTGAGCACGTCGACCAAGAACCACACCCGCCTTGGATATCCGGATGGGATGATCGTTTCCTGCACGGTGACGATTGGCTACGATGCCCCTTGGCGGCAGGTCCAGGGATTGCTGCTGCTCGCCGCCGATCGCACTCCTGAGGTGCGCAAACAGCCCGCCCCAAACGTCTTGCAGCGCGAGCTATCGGACTTTTACGTGGCCTATACACTTATTGCGAGGATCACCGACGCTAAACGGCGCATGGAGATCCTCTCCGATCTGCACGCGCACGTTCAGGACGCTTTCAACGAATTTGGCGTCCAGATCATGTCACCGCATTTCATGATGCAGCCGCAGGGCGCCGTAATTGTTCCGCCGTCCAAGTGGCACGCATCTCCGGCGGTCGCCGACGGTGTAGCAAATACGCAGCAGACAGCCAAACACGCCGAAGCCGCAAAGGGAGGCTGATCCACCGACGCAGAGGTCCTGGTGCGCCTGGCTTGTTGTTACGAACGAATACTAACGGCGCCTGCCGCCACCCATCCTCCCGCCGCCCATTCTCGCACCGCCGTAGCTTCCCCGCGTTGAGTTGTAGTTCTGCGTACGCTGCGCGCCCTGCGTCCGCATCTGCTGCTGCCGTTGCAGGTTGGCGTCAGGCTTGCTGGCGGACTGCCATCCGCTGCCGCTGTTCGAAGACCAGTTGCCACTCTGGCGGTTGTACCGATAGACCGTGCCATCCTTGCCGGCGTAAACGTTGTTCTTGCCAGCGGCGATTCCTGCGCTGTGCCCTGGAGGTACGCGAAGAACCCGAAGAGCGCCAGCAGCATCAGACGGAGCGCTTTGCCGGCGTGAACCGCTGAATTAGGTTCTGGGTTTTGGCCGTTGCGGCAGATCATGTGTTCTTCCATTGCCCACCTTGAACTAATTTCCGGAGACGGCTGACGCCGTAACATCCCCGAAGGCGATACCCACGGTGCGCGCCACGACCACGAACTCGCCGTCAGGCGGCACTAGCCTCAGCTTCGCAATCGCCTCCTTTAACGGGACGAATTCCAGCCGAGGCGGCTTGAGGGCGACCATCACCCCGTTCAAGCCCTGGGAGAGCGCCATTACCGCGCCGGCACCGAATGCGACTCCGAGGTTGCGATCCAGGGCCGTCGGAGCGCCGCCGCGCAGCAGGTGTCCTAGCACGATGCTGCGGCTCTCCTTGCCGGTGAGCTCCTGCAGCTGTGCGGCCACCGTTTCGCCGACACCGCCCAGCCGCTCGACTCGACCTGTCTCGCGGCTCTTCACCGTCACGTCGCCTCCTACCGGTTTCGCACCTTCGGCGACGACGATGATCGAATACGGCTTGCCCTCGCGGTGCCTGCGTGCGAGATGATCGGCCACGTTCTGGATGCTGTATGGAATCTCCGGGATGAGGATCGAATCGGCCCTGCCGGCCAGTCCGGCGTGCAGGGCGATCCATCCGGCGTAGCGTCCCATCACCTCAACCACCATGATGCGCTGGTGCGAATGCGCGGTGCTGTGCAGCCGGTCGATGCATTCGGTGGCAAACGAGACCGCGGTGTTGAAGCCGAAGGTCAGCGTGGTCGATTCCAGGTCGTTGTCGATGGTCTTGGGGACCCCGACCATCCACATGCCTTTTTCGTGCAATTGGTTTGCGATGGTGAGGCTGCCATCGCCGCCGACAGAGATAACCGCGTCGATCTGGTTATCGCGAAAGCGCTGGATCAATTCGTCGGAGCGGTCGACCTCGGTCGTGGTGTCGTCCGAATTCTGAATCACTCGCCGGAAGGGATTGCCGCGATTGGTCGTGCCCAGGATAGTGCCGCCGAGATGGGGAATTTCGCGGACAACCGATCGCGTGAGTTCTACCAGGCCGCCATGCGGGTAGCGTTCCGGCTCGAGCAGACCGTCGTAGCCATCGCGGATGCCGACAATGTGCCAGCCCAGACCTCGTGCGGCATACACCGCTCCGTGAATGACCGCGTTGAGCCCGGGGGCATCGCCGCCTCCGGTGCAGATGGCGATTTTCTCAATGGCGGGCATTGCTATGCCTTCTTCAGAGAGGGCTCGAAAGGAGCGGTCCTCGTCTGTTGCTTGTTTGTTCCGGCGCAGAGACTTGAACGGTTAAGGTTGCCAGCCACCGCCCAGAGCTTGATAAAGCGCGGCGTAGTACTGCAGCTCCTGATACCAGGCCTGCGATAGCAGCAAAGCCGACTGGAAGTACTGCTGCTCGTTGTACTGCACCTCGAGGAAGGCGGTGTAGCCTCCCTGGTAGCGCACGTTCGATAGTCGCACTAGGTTCGCGTATGTCTGGGTTTGCTCCTCGATCTTCATGCGGAGTTTACGCGCCTGCTGGTACCCGATCAGACTGTTGGACACGTCACCGAACGCCAGCTGCACCGTCTGCTTGTATTGCAAGTCGGCCTGATCGCGCTGCGCCCATGCCAATCGATAGCTGCTGCGGATTCGGCCACCTTGGAAGATGGGCTGCACGGCTGAGCCGGCGATTGCCCAGAACGTCCCCGGCCCGGCGAGGAAGCTGTTCAAAGCGTTGCTCTGGGCTCCGAACGAAGCGGTGATGGGGAACTGGGGAAAGAATGCGGCCTTGGCAACGCCAACGTTCGCATTTGCGGCAACCAGGTTTTCCTCGGCTTCGCGCACATCAGGACGTCGGCGGAGCAAGTCCGAGGGCAATCCGGCGGGTATCTCCGGCAAATGCGGCTGATCAACAAGGTTCAAGCCGCGTTGGATCGGCCCCGGATTTCTGCCCAGCAGGATGCTGAGGTTATTTTCGCTTTGCTCGGTGAGCTGTTGGTACGTGATCACCCCAGCTTCAGCTTGTTGCAAAATCACCTCGGCCTGATAGACGTCGGTGATGGCAGCTTCGCCACCTCTGAACTTGATGTCATTGAGCTTCAGGATTTGCTGGTCGGCCTCGACCGTTTTCTTCGAATACTGAAGTTGATCGTCGTACTGAAGTAAGGCGAAGTAGTTCGTCGCAACCGAATCGATCAATGAAATCTGCACAACTTCCCTGGCGTATTCGGTGGCGAGAAGACTTGCACGCGCCGACTCTGTGGCGCGCCGATATTGGCCCCAAAAATCAACGATGTAGTTGAAGTTCAACGCCAGGCCCCCGTAGGTCGTAGCGTTGGGCAACAGGGAGTTGCGTTCATAGATCATGGAGCCGCTCCCACCCAGGGTTGGGAACTGATTGGCTCGAACGATGCCGAGGTTAGCATTGGCTTGGAGCACGCGCGTGGCGGCAATCCGCAGGTCGTAATTGTTGGCCAGTGCCTCCTTGATCAGTCCCTGTAGCACTTCGTCCTGAAACACCGAAGTCCACAGCGTATCGCCAAAAGATTGCCCTGCTTGTCCGGTCGCCTGTGGCGCGGTTGCCGGAGGAGAAGCTGGAGCGCCCGGCGCAGTCTCCTGGGGCTGTTGCTGCGGCGTGGTTGCTGGTTGTGCGGCCGGTGGCATCGTCGTCATGGGCGAAGGCGCAGCCGTCTTGGAAGGCTCAGCTTCGGGCGCAACTCCGCGGTAGTCTCCCGGCACAGCCACCGTCGGACGCTGATAGTTAGGGCCTAGCTTGCAGGCGCACAGCGCCAGCGTCAGCACCAGGGCAGCGCAGCTCTTCACGTTAGTCATCGCCGGCTCCGTCAGCGAGGCCTGGCGTCGGTGGCGCATCCGGCTTCTTCTCCTTGGACAGCCATGCTCCGAATTTCTCCACCACCTCAAATGACACGGGGATGAAGAAAATTGCAATGATGGACGCCGCCATCATGCCGCCAATCACGCACGTGCCCAGCACCCGTCGCGAGATAGCGCCCGCGCCGGACGCCGTCCACAATGGCACGCAGCCGAGGATGAAGGCGAACGCGGTCATCAGAATGGGGCGCAGTCTCAGCTTGGCGCCGGTGAGAGCGGCGTCGACCAGCGTCGCGCCCTTGTCATACTCGAGCTTTGCGAATTCCACGATCAGAATCGCGTTCTTTGCCGACAATCCGATAAGCATGACCAGGCCGATCTGGGCGTACACGTTGTTGTCGAGACGGCGGAAATACAGCGTTATGAACGCTCCGAAAACGGCGATGGGTACGCCCAGCAGTACGCTGAAGGGCAGGGTCCAGCTTTCGTACTGCGCCGCCATGATGAGAAACACGACGAAGAACGCCAACCCGAATATGGCCCCGGCGGACACACCCTGCGCCGCCTTCTGCTCCTGGTACGACATGCCGCTGTAGTCGAATCCCATCTGGCTCGGCATGGTCTTGTGGAAGACATCTTCCAGCGCGGCCATGGCCTGGGCGGAGCTGTAGCCGGGCGCAGCCGAGGCGTTGATCTGCACGCAGTTGAACAGGTTATAGCGCATCACGAATTCCGCACCGCTGCGCGAGTACGTCGTCGCCAGCGTGCTCAGCGGGATCATTTCGTTGGAGGCATTGCGCACGTAGAACTTGCCGAGGTTCTCCGCTCGCGCGCGAAAGTCCCCGTCCGCCTGCACGTAGACCTGCCATTGCAGCCCGAAGCGGTTGAAGTAGTTGATCAGCGAGCCGCCCATGAATGTCTGCACCGTCTCGTAAAGGCTGCTGAGCTGGATCTGCTGAGTCATGGCCTTGGCGTTGTCAACTTTCACTCCAACTTGCGGCACGCCGAATAAGGCCGTGGTCATCACTCCGGCCAACTCAGGACGTTTCCGGGCCTCGGCTGTGAAGAGCTGTGCGTTCTTGGCAAGAAAATCGATGCCACTGCCTGACCGGTCTTCCAGAATGAAAGTGGCGCCTCCCGATGTGCCTACGCCCGGAATCGCCGGCGGCGGGAAGGAGAACGCGATGCCTGCCGGCAGCTTCCCCAGCGTCCGCTGCAAATGCGCCTTGATGCCTTCGTAGCTGGTTTCGGGTGTCTTGCGCTCCTCCCAAGGCTTCAGAGAGACAAAGAAGAACGAACTATACGTGGCGTTCACGCCGCTTAACATGCTGTAGCCCATCACCGAGCTGACGTACTGAACGCCGGGAGTCTCCATGATGGCTTTTTCGACTTCGCGTGCAGCCTCCGACGAGCGTTGCAGTGATGAGGCGTCGGGCAGTTGCAGGCCGGCGTAGAGATAGCCTTGGTCTTCATCGGGTAGGAAGGCCTTGGGAACGCGCTTGCCGAAAAAGCCGATTCCCACCACCAGCAATCCCATCATCACAAAGGCGAGGCCGGCTTTGCGGATCAAGTGATGACAGATGCCGACGTATCCATCCGTGGCGCGTCCGAAAACTTTGTTAAACCAGCGAAAGAATGCCCCCAGCGGCCCTCGGGCCGGCTTCCTGGGTTTGAGCAGCATGGCCGACAGCGCCGGGCTGAGGGTGAGCGCGTTGAACGCGGAGAAGAGCACGGAGATCGCGATGGTGACTGCGAACTGCTTGTAGAGCTGACCGGTGATGCCGGGAACAAAGGCAGTGGGGACGAACACAGCGGCCAAAATGAGGGCGATCGCGATTACCGGGCCCGACACCTCTTCCATGGCCTTGACCGTCGCGTCGTGCGGCGTCAGGCCGTGCTCGATGTGATGTTCCACCGCCTCCACCACAACAATCGCGTCATCGACCACCAGACCGATGGCCAGCACTAATCCGAAGAGCGAGAGCGTGTTGATGGAAAACCCCAGCACGGGGAAGACGACGAAGGTGCCAATCAGCGAAACCGGCACGGCGAGCAGCGGGATCAGCGTGGCCCTCCAGCCCTGGAGGAAGATGTAAACCACGAGGATCACCAATATCAACGCTTCCACCAGCGTCTTGTAGATCTCGTGAATGCCTTCGCTGACGGCTAACGTAGTGTCGAGTGCAACAATGTAATCCAGCCCCTGCGGGAAGCGCCCCTTGGCTTCCTCCATCATCTTGAGTACGTTATCGCGGGTTTGCAGCGCGTTGCTGCCGGGAGTGAGGTACAGGGCGATGAGGGCTGCGGGCTGGGCCGCTTGCGCTTGCTTGCCTTCCTCCGGCGCAGTTCCCAGTCGCGCTATATAGGAATAGTATTGCGATCCCAACTGCACTCGCGCTACGTCTCTCAGGCGCAGGATGGAGCCGTCAGGCTGTGCGCGAACAACGATGTCGCCAAATTCCTCGGCGGTCGGCAGGCGCCCCGGCGCGCGCACGTTATAGGTGAAGTTTTGCCCTTCGGGAACCGGCTCGCCTCCAATCTGGCCGGCGGGGTTGACTTTATTCTGCGCCTTAACCGCATTCGTGATATCGGAGACGGTGACGCCGAGGTTCGCCAGCTTGTCAGGATTCACCCAGATGCGCATCGCGTACGGCCCTGCGCCGAAGATCTGCACCTGTCCCACACCCTGAATGCGGGTCAACGCATACTGCAAGTTGATGGTGGCGTAATTCGCCAGAAAGATGTTGTCGTAGGCGCCGCTGGGCGAATAAAGGTCGAGCAACATAAACGGCGCGGTCGTGCCCGGCTGCACGATCACGCCTTGCTGCGTGACCTCGCTGGGCAGTTGCGAGTTAGCCTGCCCTTGCCGCATCTGGGCCAGAATCTGGTCGGTGTTGATGTCCGTCCCCAGTTGAAAGTCGATGTAGAGCGACATGCCGCCGCCCGAACTGGCGCTGAGCGAGTACATGTAGTTCATGCCGCTGACGCCGGACATCTGCTGCTCGATAGGAGTCGCAACTGATTCGGCGACGGTCTGCGCATCAGCTCCGGGGTAAGTGGCCTTCACTTGGATCATCGGATCGGCGATGTTGGGAAACTGCGCGGTCGGCAGACCGAGAATGGCGACCACGCCGACCAAGACCATGAGGATGGAAATGACAATCGCCACGATGGGCCGATTGATAAAGAACTTCGACATGGTCAGTTGCTCCCCGGAGCCGCGGTCTGCGCCACGTAGGGTTTGGGGACGACCGGCACGCCTTGCTTGGCGAGCTCAGGCGCTGCCGCCGCAAACTGCTGGACCTTCTGGATGCCCTGGACTACGACCATCTCGCCCGGCTTCAAGCCTTCGGTCACGATCCAGTTCGGCCCGATGCGATCGCCCACCTTCACCGGTCGAAAGACAGCTTTGTTGTCCGGTGTAACTACAATGACCTGGTAGTCGGTTTGCACCTCGATAACGGCGGCCTGCGGAACCAGCAGCGCGTCCTGAGCGTCACCCATTTGAAAGCGCACCCGTCCAAAGCCGCCGGGGCGAAGCACTGCGTCGGGGTTGGGAAATTCGGCCGCCACCTGGATGGTGCCGGTTGCCGTCCCCACCTGGCGATTCACGTAAATGAAGTACCCCTGCGCCGGGTATGGTTCGCCGTTGGCCTGTATGAATTCTACCGGCGTCTTCCGGGTCGAATTCCTACCGACCTTGCCGGAAATAAGCTTCGTCACCTCCGACGCGAACGTTAGATAAATGCTCTCGCTGATGTTGAAGTAGGCCCAGATGGGATTCACCTGCGAAATGGTCGCCATCTTCGTACTGGTTCCCACCAGATCGCCAACCTGCGAGCTAGCGACACCAGCAATGCCGTCGATGGGCGAATAAACTTTGGTCCACGCGACGTTCAGCTCCGCGTTTTGCTGGGCCGCCTTCGCCGCCAGTACCAAGGCCTGCAAAGACTTCTGGCTCGCCAGGTCGTTGTCAAGCTGTTTCAGCGGAATGGCGTTCTGGGCGGCCAAAGGGGTGTCGCGGGCAACGTCCGTATCGACCTTGGCGAGGTTCGCTTCGGCTACGGCGACTTGTGCTTTGACTTCGTCCAGAGTGGCCTCGTACTGCCGCGGGTCAAGCTCGAAGAGAAGCTCGCCTTTCCTGACGAAGAAGCCGTTCGGGTAGACCTGCTTGAGCAGATAGCCTTGCACCTTGGGCGTGATCTCGGCGTTTACCGGCCCGCTCAGTTGCGCCACCCATTCGGTGTAAATAGGCACACGCTGCTGCAAGACCTCGGAGACCAGCACCTCAGGCGGGGCCGCCTTAGGTTTTTCCTCTTTCTTCTCGCAGGCGGCAAGGGCGAGCAGCAGCGATACGATTCCAATGATGGTCCCGAGCATACCGGGGAACCGCACGGGTGTCTCAAGTTCTTGTGGCACTGCGAACTCCTGGAAGTGAGAACTTTGTTGGGTTGTTCCCAGACCAGAGTGCGTCCACTCTTTGGTCCGTGGGTCCGTGACCTCGAACGATGCAAGTCGAAGCTATAGCCCCCATGCTGTTTTAGTTCGGCGGCGAGAACGGGAACAACTAGGGAATTCCCTAGTGGTACAGCGGCGCCGTCAAAGGCCATCGAACTGCCAACAGCCTAAGCTCGCGTCAGCCTGCAGCGATTGCAGTGGCCATACCGGGATCGAACGAGATCCAAGATCTCTTCGCCGTCGCCTCGGCTTGAGGGTGGCTCTTGCCCAAGTTGTAGAGGAACCTCGGCAGGAGGCCTCAGGCCTTAATCCCTGGGCGGTACTTCTGCGTCAGGCTCCCGATCACCCACCCACGGGACGTACTAGGCTTGGAAGGTCAGCACGGGATGCGACTTCGGTTTATCCTTCGTTGCGCCGCTTCTTTTGCTAGGGATTTCCCTAGTTGTCTAACATCGGCAATTCTCCTAAAAAAGGTAGCGTACTAGAGCTTGCCTAACAGTAGCGCCCAACCTCTGCGCTTCAGTCTGTAAAACAAGTCTGCCTGCTTGTAATACCCGAGCGAGAAGGAGCCGATACTGCATGGAAGATCAGCCTGCACCTCCTCGGACAAGGGGAGTAAGCACAGCACTCATAACACTGTTGCTATACGCCACATTTGCACAGCTTGATTTTGCCCAGACCCAGGACACGCAAAAGGTTGACCTTCAGCAGCTTCAAACCAAGCTGGAGCAGATGGAAAAGCAGATGCTGGAGCTGAAACAGCAGATCAACTCCATGCAGCAGCAGCCGCAGCAAAAGCCAACACCTGCTCCCACCAAGAGCGCGGAAGCGGTGGCCGAAGTCGTAAGCCAGGAAGCTTCGGCGCACACGCCGGTTGAGCAGGTTGGGAACCCGCCGCTTCCTGCCGAGCACGGCACTACTCTCGACCTCTACGGCTTTGTCATGCTCGATTCAGGTTATGACTTCAAGACCAATAACCCAAACTGGTTTGACGTGGTGCGACCCACGAAATTGAATGCCTCCCCAGGCGAGTTTGGGCCTGATGGCAAGGTGTACTTTGGGGTTAGGCAAACAAGGTTCGGCGTAAAGACGTCCACCGGTGCGCATTCTTTGATGAAGACCAGCACCACCGCCGTGCAGACATTTATGTCGCCGCTGCGGGGGCTGGGCGGTGTTTCCACGTATGGCAAGAACGACTACTACCATGCCCCGACCTGGAAGCACACGACAGGCAGCGAGTTCGATGTAACCAATGTATCCAAGCTACCGCGAGTCGACATCATCTTTGCCTGCGCTGACATGTCTCCGGACCTGATCGACGCCGCCGTCGCGAATGGCGCGAAGGGAATGGTGATTGCCGGCGTTGGCAACGGCAATATGAACAAAGCTTCTCTGGAGGCTGCCGAGCGGGCCGCCAAGAAGGGCGGGGTGATCGTCAGAAGCAGCCGGGTCGCGACCGGAACCGTAGGACGGAACGTCGAAGTCAACGATGACGAAATGAGCTTTGTAGCTTCTGATGAACTGAACCCTCAAAAGTCGAGAATTCTGCTAATACTCGCATTACTGAAGCCGCGTAGCACCGCAGAGATACAGCAACTATTTCAGACCTACTGACCTGCAGCTAAAGGGTCGCACCTAACCTCTGCTGCCGAGAATGGGGAGTCATGATCTGGATCGAGCTTTGTATTCTCATTGCCTGCATTCTCATTGGCGCTCGGCTGGGAGGCATTGCCCTCGGTACAGTGTCAGGTATTGGCCTGGTCATAACGGGAGCTGTTCAACGCCCGCGGCTCGACAATCCTCTTCCTGTGCCTACCGTAGAGATCGAGACGGAATTTGAGGAACGGGAGGTGATGGTCCGGTGCTGTTCACAGGCTTAACTATCACATTTCTGAAGGAATTTGGGTATGGTCTCCTGGTAGCTCTTCCGCTACTACTGGTGCTGGCGGCAGGGATAATTCTGCTTGGACAACTCGTAGGGAAGATGGAAGGTTGGTCGCGCTTCGATGGTTTCTACTGGTCGTTCATTACCGCGACCACCGTTGGCTACGGCGATATACGCCCGGCAAGCAAGGGGGCGAAAATTACTGCCATCCTAATTGCCATCCTCGGTTTACTGCTGACCGGCATCCTCATTGCGCTTGCGGTTCGTGCGGCAACAGTAGCCCTGCAAACGCATGTTGGCGGTAAGTAGAGCGACGTCTGCCCGCGCTCACCCCCACAAAATTCTCTATCACGATCGAGGCCGGCTAAATATACTTCAAGATCGAGCGCGGATGGGTGAGCCAGCGAGTGAAGAACTCCAACGCCGGGAGCGCCATCGTGCTCGCGCCAGCATGCATGGCAGAGTCTTTGTCCAGATGGTGGGCGTCAAAGGCCATGGACGCGTGGTCGAGGACCATGAACACCATGACCACGCCACGCATCCAGTCAATGGAAGCAACACGTTGCGAAATACGGGTTTCCGGCGGTGGGCCCTCCGGTTGGCTCAACCAGGTTTGCGTCGCTTGCGTTGAATTCATACCGCGCCTTCTTGCGCATCGGTCCTCGCCTCCGAGGCTAGATTCCTTTCGTCCAGTCAGCAATGGCACGATCGGTGCATGCGCGCGTACAGTCACCGATTGCCAAACGTCCATCCCAGCCCCGAGCTGGTACCGTAGTCACTCCCGGAGAAGCCGGGGGGAGGCTGGTTGTCCCAGTTCCCACAGAACGACACGTTCCACGTGAAGTCCCCTAGGAACTTGACGTAATAACCGATGTTGGTCGCAAACTTTGCCCTCCTGGGATCGGAAAGCACCGGCAGAAGAAGAGCGTTGACATCAAGATGGGTCTTGTCGAAACGGTATAGTTTGAGCTTCGCGGCAATCAGCGCTGCTGCAAGGTTCTGCTCCGGAAGGCTCACGGCAGACTGCTCATATTTCGTACCCTGCCAGGCAACGCCGGCGGATAACGAAATCTGCCTCTGGTTTGTGTTTTTCAAGTAGTGGCCGATGCTGCCTCCCAAAGTGGACTGCAACTTGATCCCCTGCTCCGAGCTCTGTAGGAAGTCCGCCTGTCCTGAGTAGAACCAATTGTCCCAGCGCAGCAAGCGCATGCCATTGAAGCTGCCATCGTTGCGGGTAGAGGCAGTGACCCCGGAGCTGGTCGACAGGCTGGAGCTGAAAGTCGCCCCTGCCGCCCAGCGCTCGCGTGGATATTCCACATCTGAGCCTAAGTTGTACTGGGTCGCCTGATTGCCCTTGGAGTAGGTGATTCCCGAGTTGATGGATCCGTTGAAGCGCTGCAGGAACTTCTCCGAGCTCTGCTCAGCTTGAACCACCTGCGTCGGATCGAGCACCACGCCTTGTCCCTGGGTCTCGACGACTTTGATCTTAACTGGACGCTGGTTTTCTAATCTCACAGTGGACAACGTCCCGGTGTAAGTGTTCCCATCCTGAGTTTTCACAATGAACAGGTGTTTGCTCTGTAACTGTTCGACCTGGGCCCGCTCCATGGACTGCGTACCCAGGAGGTAGTCCACGCTCACGTAGAGCACTCCGGAAGCCAGACCCTTGATCTCGCAGGTCAGGCGATCCCCGTTTTTCATGAAGACTACATCGGTCTTGTCCCCAGCGGCCAAGAGTGCTCTCAGCAGTAGCACACAAAAGAACACTGTGGCGCTCTGTTTCATAACAAGGTTGAGTCGCAGCGCTTGACGCAAGCTCACTAAGCCCTTGCTGTGCGAACCGCGTCTCTTTGATTCAAACGCGTCTTGGCTTTACCAGTGGTTCTATGAGAAGACGATAAGACCGCGGTCCGCACGCGCCTGGCATGTGCCTCCGCCAGTGATGGGCACTATCCCGGCCAATATCGAGGGCCGGCGGACAACCTTCGCTTCTATGTTCCGGCAATACCCTTGTTCTGCAGGACACGGACAACCACGCGCCGATTTTGCGCCTGCCCTTCCGCCGTCTTGTCGTTGCCGACCTGGTGGGCCTCCCCCATTGCGCCCGGAGCCAGCATTCTGGTGAGGGGAATGTGGGCCTGCTGGATCAAGATGTTGGTCACACCGTTGGCGCGATCGTCGCTCAGCTTCTGATTCAACGAAGCACTGCCGACTGAGGAGGCATAGCCCTTCACCTGGATCACGTAGCCGTTAATGGTCTCGGCTTTCTTTGCCAGTTCCAGCAGTTGGGGAATATATTTGGGATCAACTTTGACCTTGCCATTGCCGAAGTAAACCGTTACCTCGTCGAAGATGTTGTAATCATCCAGCTGGCCGAAGCGCTTGTTTGCGGCCTCAATCGCCGCTTTATTCGCGTCAATCTTGTCTTGCGCCTCCTTCATTTGCTGTTGCTGTTCCTGCATTTCCTGCTGTTGCCGCGCCAACGCTGCCTTCTGCTCCGCCAGTTCCTGTTCGCTCTGCTGTATTTGCTCCTTCGCCGGGGCCAGGCCGGCCTGGATCTTCTCCGCGTCCTCCAGATCGTTGCCTTTGAACGTTACTGAGTTGGCTACCAGTTGGTTTTGGGGGTTGTAAGACCCCTCTACCTTGACCTGGAGACCTGGTACAAGCGCGGCCATCGACATTTGCTTGCGTCGCGCCTTGAAGACCCCCTGTACTTGGCCTACTTGTGTAGTGTCGGTCAGAACCACCACCACACTCGACGCATCCGCAGTTCGTACCGTCATGGTGTCACCGCTCCGTCCAGTTATCAGCCCCTCGGCTTTGGCGGACTGGGCAGAGAGTGCCGTGCTCCAAAAGGCGGCCACGATCAGCGGCAGTACCGCAATAGTTAATGTTCCAAGCCGTTTGTGTTGCGTCATAATGTTCCCCTTCTCTCCGTTGGTTCTTAGAACTCCGCTCCAAAAAGGTCCAGCCGCGGAAGCGAACTACTATTAAAGGCTGCCCTCACGCGCGCCTTTCGGCAGCGCGTGGGTGGCGAAATCCGGCCTGCACGAGGAAACGTCGCTACATGCCTGAGAATCGCAGGGTCAACGTGTCTCCAGCGCGCAGTTCATGATTCCTTCCTTGTTTTTGACCTTCTCGCCACTTCCGGCGGCAAAGGCCGACTCGGACGTCAGCAAGAACAACACCACCAGACCTATCACGATTGTCTTGTGATAGCCGCCTCTCTTTTCCGCATTTTTTGAATTCAGGCGGAAGACCTACTCCGATTAAATCGTGGATGTCTCGCACGAGTATTGCGTCATCCGGTCACGTGCTGCTTCCTGTTTAAGCCTGCAGCGGGTGGCGATGCTACTAGGGAAATCCCTAGCACCATGAGGAAGTTGGCGAAAGAAGCCGACGTCGTCAAAAGCCAATGAGATGATGGGTTCAGGCAGAATCCTTCGAAGTTCTGCGTTGGTTTTGGTGCCCCCCCTGCGCTACTAGGCAAATCCCTAGTCGCCAGTGTGCCTGGGAAGCTGCAATGATGGGAGAGTTGAAGGGCACACGTTCATAACCGATTAATTCACCGACGGAAGGAAGACCTGATGCAAACCTCGCGTTCCGCGCAACTTCTATGCCGCGCAGTGCAGTGGTTTCTCCTGGCGGCCTTGGTTGCGCTCACCGCCCATGCGCAGAAGATCAAGGTGACTTACGACTCAAACCTCGACTTTGCCAAGTTCAAGACCTTCGCCTGGGGCAAGCATGATGCCGTCTCCCGTCCAATGCTGGCTGCCGCTATTGCCGGCGCCATCGAAGAAGAGCTTACGAAACGCGGCTTGCAGAAGACCGACAGCCATCCGGACCTGTATGTCCAGATGTACGGTTCAACGGATTCGGACATGGCGGTGAGTTACTCCGACCTCTACAGCGGATACTCAGGAATTCCGCCATTCGACCAGAACTTTCTGATGTGGGGCGCTGTGCCCGGCTCGACCACGACAGTCGTCGTACATAAGGGGCAACTCGTCGTCGATCTTATCGACGCCGCCCATAAGAAAATTGCATGGCGCGGCGTAGCCAAAGAGAAACTCAGCGACAACAGAGGAAAGCTGGTGGACCAGGTGAATACTGCGGTAGAAAAGATGTTTAAGAAGTACCCGACCGGAACTGCTCGCTGAAGATGCAAGCCATCCGTGCCAGCACGGTCCCACGGTCAACAATCACTTTCATTACCGACGCACTCGTGACAGCACACAGCAATGTTCGACAGTTCGCGCTCCTACCGGACTGGCTGCTCAACTACCAGAAGGACTGGTTGCGGCCGGATGTCATCGCCGGCTTGACTGCTGCTGCCGTTGTGATTCCCAAGGCAATGGCCTACGCCACAATCGCGGGATTGCCGGTGGAAGTCGGACTGTACACTGCCTTCGTCCCTATGGTGATCTATGCGATCCTGGGGAGTTCCCGTCCGCTTAGCGTAAGCACGACCACCACCCTGGCCATCTTGACCGCCGCGGAACTCGGCGAAGTCACACCCTCAGGCAATCCGGCTACGTTGCTACGAGCGGCGATGATGTTAACCCTGCTGGTAGGCGGCTTTCTGGTACTGGCCTCCCTGCTGCGCGTGGGATTCATCGCGAACTTCATCTCCGAACCGGTACTGGTGGGCTTCAAAGCTGGGATAGGTCTGGTGATTGTGCTGGACCAGCTTCCGAAGATCTTGGGGGTTCACTTCGCCAGAGGTACTTTCCTCCAGAACCTGCTGGCTACCGTCCGCGAAATACCGCATACGTCTTTGCCAACATTGGCCGTAGGGCTCGTCATGCTTGTGCTGTTGGTGGGAGTGGAGAAGTTTCTTCCGAAAGCGCCCGCGCCCCTGATCGCAGTAGCCCTCGGGATCGCCGGTTCTGGTCTGCTAGGACTTCAGGCCCACGGTGTCGAGCTTGTTGGCAGAGTTCCTTCGGGGCTGCCGCCGTTTACAATACCCGATTTCAAACTTGCAGCGCAGCTATGGCCCGGAGCCCTGGGCATCGCGCTCATGAGCTTTACCGAGACCATTGCCGCAGGACGGGCCTTCACAAAGAGTGGAGAGCCGTCACCCCAGGCCAACCGAGAGTTATTGGCGACCGGCGTCGCAAATATAGGTGGGGCCTTCCTGGGTTCCATGCCGGCCGGAGGTGGCACCACCCAGACTGCGGTCAACCGGTCAGCCGGTGCACGCAGCCAGGTTTCAGAGCTCGTCACCGCTGCCATCAGCTTGGTCACGATGCTTTTCCTGTCTCCCCTCATCGGACTTATGCCACATGCGACTTTGGCTGCCGTGGTCATCGTTTACTCGATTGGGCTGGTCAAGCCTGCGGAGTTTCGCGACATTCTTCGAGTTCGCCGAACCGAATTCATCTGGGCCCTCACCGCTCTTGCGGGAGTCCTGTTGCTCGGCACACTAAAGGGAATCATTGCGGCAATTGTGGTGTCGATGGTCATGCTCGCTCATCAGGTCGCCGATCCGCCGATTTATGTGCTGGGCCGCAAACCGGGGACGAACGTATTCCGGTCCCGCTCCGACGAGCATCCCGAGGACGAGACCTTTCCCGGGCTATTGCTATTACGCCTGGACGGCCGGTTCTTCTTCGCCAATGCCGAGCACATCGCACAGAAGGTGAAACCCATGGTGGAAGAGGCAAAGCCAACGGTGATTGCGCTCGATCTCAGCGGTGTTCCCGATCTCGAATACACAGCCCTCAAGATGCTGGCCGAAGCTGAGAAAAACCAGCGCAAACTCGGTGTGTCGCTTTGGATCGTCGGTCTGAACCCCACCGTGTTGCGGATGGTCCAGCGCTCTCCGTTAGGCGAAATTCTGGGACGCGAGGCAATGCTCTTTAACCTTGAGACTGCTGTCGCGAAGTACAGCGAAACGCGTTTGCGATCGACCCCGGCGCAATGAGTCAATCATGAGCGAACCTGCGCAGAAGGATGTTGTAAACCCAATTCTCCCCATTGGCAACCAGCTATGCCGGCGAGCCAAGATTGTGTGCACGATCGGGCCAGCCAGTAACTCGGAGGAGATGATCCGAGAGCTCATGCTCAGTGGCATGGACGTTGCGCGCGTCAACTTCTCGCATGGCACCCATGGCGAGCATGCGGCGGTTATCCAGCGCCTGCGCAAAGTCGCAGCGGAGCTTGGCCGCACCATTTGTATTCTGCAGGATCTGCAAGGTCCGAAGATTCGGACGGGCCGTTTGAAAGACCGTCTCTCCATAACGTTGCGAAAAGGGCAAACCCTCACGATCACCTCCGATGACGTGACGGGTACCTCCGAAAAGATCGCGACGACATACCGCGGCCTGGCGAGGGACGTTAAGCCGGGAGAGCGCATTCTTCTGTCCGACGGCCGCGTTGAGCTGGTCGTCGGGGAAGTTCGTGGTAACGACGTTGTGTGCGAGGTGCTGAATGGCGGCGCCCTCGGCGAACATCAGGGCATCAACTTGCCCGGCACAAACGTCAGCATCCCTTCACTCACCGAAAAAGATGAAGCCGACCTGGACTTTGGCTTGCGCAACGTGGTCGACTTGGTCGCCCTGTCGTTCGTGCGCACGGCCCAGGATGTCATGCGTGCCCGGCAGGCCATCACCGATAGAGGGTACAGCGTTCCGCTCGTAGCCAAGCTGGAAAAGCCGCAGGCCATCGCGAACCTGGACGCCATCCTCGATGTCGCCCAGGCCGTGATGGTGGCGCGAGGCGACCTTGGGGTGGAGCTGGCCCCGGAGAAGGTGCCGCTTATTCAGAAGCATGTCATCCGGCGTGCGCGCGACTTCCGGCGTCCGGTGATCACGGCGACGCAGATGCTGGAATCGATGATCGAGAACCCGCGGCCCACGCGCGCCGAAACCAGTGATGTGGCCAATGCTGTCCTCGACGGCACCGATGCAGCGATGCTGTCGGGCGAAACGGCAGTGGGGAAGTATCCCCGCGAAGCGGTGCAGATGATGTCCCGCATTGTGGTAGAGGCCG
The DNA here is from genome assembly GCA_963798185.1 of uncultured Acidobacteriaceae bacterium. Lineage (GTDB taxonomy): Bacteria > Acidobacteriota > Terriglobia > Terriglobales > Acidobacteriaceae > Bog-257. Next base: position 92,584 of record CAWCSJ010000014.1, on the reverse strand, counting down.
AGAGCGCTCCTCTCCAGCAACTGCTTCCCGAGCGACAGCACGCAGAACAGTTCTCAATCCCGGAGGCCATCTGCGAGGCCATGGCGCATGCCGCCATGGACCTGGACATTCGGGCTATCGCCATCTACACCCAAACGGGAGCTACGGCACGCATGCTTTCCAAGTACCGGCCACGCGCTCCTATCTATGCTTTCACTCCATCCGAAGCGGTTTGCAACCGCATGAACCTGTTCTGGGGGGTGACCCCGTTGCGCTGTCCAGCGGGACTCTCCGTGGAGCGCATGGCCGAGTTCGCGGAAGCGGAATTGAGCCGCCGCCAACTGCTCGCAAGAGGCGACATTTTCGGCCTGGTCGCGGGCGCGACGGAAACTGCCGGCGCCACGAATTTCCTGCGGTTGATAACAGATGGCCAAAGTGGCCGCTAACACTAGATAACTTCAACGAAGCGCCTGCCACGCCGACGCATCCTAGGGATTTCCCCAGTTGTGCCAAGAAAGGACTTGCCTCACATTGCAAGAATACGGCCATACCAGCGGGCTGCCTGCCTCTGAGCAACTGCTGGAATGTTGGCGCCCACGGCTTGCGCATTGGCGCCGCTGAGGCATGAAACCGCGATGTTGCGTCGTTCCGCTGAGTCAAGGGAGCGCCACCGCTGCCCATTCTGGATTGCGATGAGAGGGCGATTTATGTCTGTCCGTGCACGTAGCTTCTATTTGGCTTTCGTTGTCCTGTCGTCGAGTTTGGTCATCGCGGCAGGCCAAACGGGGAAGGCAGCGGCGAGCCAACCTGCCCCGCAATCCTCCGCTGTGCTGCCCCTTGTGGCCGGAGGGCAGTATGCGGAGAATGACGTCTGCAAGAGCTGCCACGAGGAGCTCTGGAACAAACACTTCGCCGGCACGCCGCATGCGGCCCTGCTTAAAGGCGGCCAGCACGGCTGCCAGTCCTGCCACGGGCCCGCCCAGGCGCACGTTGAGGGCGGCGGTGACGTAACCAAGATCATTCGTTTCGAGACGCTCACTCCGGCACAGACTGCGGCTATCTGCACAAAGTGCCATCAGTCGAGCCTCGAAACCCAGAACTTCTCCAAGTCGGAGCACCTGGCCGGCGGCGTCAGTTGCACTTCCTGCCATAGCCCGCACAAGTCCGCCGACGTTAACTTCATGCTGGTGAAGTCGCAGACCGAGCTCTGCTACGGATGCCACGCCGCGCAGAAGGCGGAGTTCGCGCGGCCTTATCGCCATCGCGTCGATGTGGGGCTGATTCAATGCAGCGATTGCCATAATCCGCACGGCACACAGAAAGGTCATCAGGTGCGGACGGCGGCCGGGCAGTTTGCCGTCTGCACGAAGTGCCATACGGACACCATGGGGCCGTTCGTCTTCGAGCACGCGCCGGTCAAGACCGAAGACTCCTGCCTATCCTGCCACACGCCGCATGGCTCAACCAATCCGCGGCTTTTGCAAGTGAACAACATCAACTTCCTCTGTCTGCGCTGCCATACCCCCAACATGAATGGAGCCGCGGGCCGGCCCACCGGACCAAATCACGACCAGAACACCAAATACCAAGCGTGCACGATGTGCCACACGCAGATTCACGGCTCCAATTTCAGCCCAGTGTTCTTCCGCTAGAGGAGGTTGCGATGACGATGCTCGACAATGGCGCAAAATTCGTGAGGTTGGCGGTAATCGCAGCCGGGTTAGTGATAGGCGGTAGTCTAAGGGCGCAGAACCCTTCTCCGGCTCCCGCACCAAGCGACACGTCGTCCGATACGGAAGGCAAGGAAATCGGCGGCTTCCGCGTCACCCAATCCATCGAGATCGGCGGGCGCATTAGCGACGTGACCGGCAGCCAGCAGATGTACGATACGCTGCTCAACTACCAGAGCGGCGCGCGCGTGCTGGAGCAGTCACTCACCATGCAGTCGCTGACCCATGAGGACATCTTTGACACGCTGACACTCAACAGCTTTGGATTCGGTGGCGATCCGGAGCAGGCAGGGCGGCTGCGCGTGGCCAAGTACGGCTGGTACAACTTCACCGGCAGCTACCAGCACATGCAGAATTTCTTCGACTACAACCTGCTGGCGAATCCTTTGAACTCTCCGAGCGCAGGATCGTCGTTCGTTCCGATTCTCAACTCGCCACACAGCTACTTCGACCGGCAAAACCTCTACAACTTCGATCTCGTGCTGCTGCCCATGCATCGCTTGTCGTTCCGTGTGGATTACAACCGCAATCGCATCATCGGTCCGTCGTTCAGCAGCGACCATCAGGGCACCGATGCGCTGCTCAATCAGAATTGGAACGACCAACTGAATGGCTTTCGCTTCGGCGCCGATTTCCGGGTGAATCCGAAGACCACGCTCAGCTACACGCAGTCGCTGCAGCGCGACACCAACGCAACCACGTATGACCTGAACTCCTTCAACTCGTATCCTTTGTCGAATGGAGCCCAAGTGAGCCTGGGGCTTCCGTGGTTCAACAGCGGCAGCCCGTGCAGCGCGCCGGTGACGAACGGAATCGCCAATCCCACATGCAGTGGCTTTCTAAGTTACAGCTTCTTCCAGCATGTGAGCACGTTCATCCCTACGGAACAAATCAACCTGCGCTCATCGTCGCTGAAGTGGTTGGACTTCAATGGCCAATACCAGTACAGCCATGCCAGCATGGACACGCCCCTGACCGAGCTTTTCCGCGGCCTGGTCAGCCGCAGCGGGTTGCTGGGCTTTGACACGTCGGGCAGCAATGCCAACGGGCGGTGGAATTCTTCGTCCGCCGACATTTCGGCAACGATTCATCTTAGCGACCGGCTGCGGCTGGTCGAGACCTTCCGGTTCCGCAACTTCAGCGTCGCCGGCAATCTGCTGGACCTCGAAACCAACTTCTACAACGCCGCCAGCCTCGGCTCGGCATCGCTGCTGCAGCCGATCGCTACCTTCCCGCCGACCCTACTGACTCACGCCTCCGGTTCGCCGGCCGACATCATCAACGAGTTCAGCTCGAACCTGATCGGCCAGAACACCAAGGCGAACGATTTCCAGGTGCAGTACGACGTCACCCGATTGTTTGGGGTGCGCGCCGGATTCGATTATCTGCATAACACCATCCAGCCGGGCAGTACGTACAGTGCGGCGCTGGGCGACATCTACTTCCCCAACAACCCAAATCGCGGCAACTGCGTAGGCCTGCCGCTGAACCCTGACGGCAGTTGCACCTTCACCGGAGTTCTTACGCCATTTGGCAATCCGACGACCGACGTCAATCGCTACTCAGGCGTGCTGGGCGCGTGGTTCCGCAAGGGTTCGACTTTGCACGCCGACTTCGACGCCCGCTTCGGCGGCGCCGACAACTGGATCTATCGCACCGATCCGCTGAAGTTCTTCAGCCTCAAGGGCAATGTGTCGTACGCGCCTCAGCCCTGGCTGATGATGGGCGGCAACTTCCTCTATGAGCGCTCCACCAACAACACCAGCGACATCAATCTGAAGCAGCACAACTACATCACCATGGCGACGGCGACCATCATGCCCGGCAAGCGCTGGGGACTTGACCTGGCGTACAACTTCGACGCCCTGCAGCAGAACATGTTCCTCTGCTTCTCCGATAGCGCGCCCGTGGCTGGTGCGACAACCTGCGCGGGGGACAGCAGCCTGATGCAGACCTACGGCCTGTACGAAACACACACCCAGTACGGATATGTTGCGTTCAGGCTCTCGCCGGTGGAGCGCGCCGAAATCCGTGTGGGCTACAACGTCGTGGACAACCAGGGCAACACCACGGCTTTCAATACGCTGCTGCCTTTGGGGCCGCTAGCCTCGACCTACCAGTCGCCGCTGGCGGCGGTGGATGTCCTGGTCTACAAGAATGTGACCTTCAAAGCAGGCTGGAATTACTACCAGTACAACGAAAATTCATTCGTAGGGCCAACCGCACCGCGTTACTTCCACGCGAATAACACCACGCTCGCCCTGAAGTACGCCTTTTGACGATAGAGAGAGAACAAGTGCGAGCAGGCAACCCGGTCATGTAGGAGTCTCACGATGACTTCCAACGAAATCGTTAAAGACCTTGTTGCAGTCTTCAAGAGGGCACGTTATCGGTGGTGCCGCTTGCCGAACCGGAACAGGTCCGGGACAAGGCAGCCCGTCGAACGTCATCGGCATGGCTTCCAACATGGTAGGCCCACTTCCGTATGCTTCCTTTCTCTCCGGGTGGTATTTTTTAGCACGTTCCTTGTTGCCCGTTGTGCAGGCTACTCTGTCCTGACCCATGAAGCCATCATCGACGCAACTTGGAATGATGCGATCAAGCCCCTGCTCTTGCAGCGCTTTCCCGGCGCAAGTCCAGCCGAACTGCAACAGGCCCATGCCTATGCCTATGGAGGCGCCATCATTCAAGACATGGGCTACTATCCTTTCGGCAGCCAATTCTTTAGCGATCTCACGCACTATGTTCGGAGCGGCGATTTCGTTCTCGCGCTTATCGCTGAGTCTCATGACCTGGACGAATATGCGTTTGCACTGGGTGCTCTTTCTCACTACGCGGCCGACACTACGGGACATCCCTTGGCCACGAATCTCTCGGTTGCAATGCTGTACCCCAGTCTTGAGAAGAAGTACGGACACGTCATTACTTATGATGAAAAACCTTCTGCACACCTGAAGGTCGAATATGGCTTCGATGTCGATCAGGTCGCTGAAGGGAACTACGCCCCGCATGCCTATCATGAGTTCATCGGCTTCGAAGTATCGAAGCCGGTGCTAGAGAGAGCATTCGCCGATACTTACTGTATCGAGCTCTCGAGCATCTTCGTCCGGGTCGATTTAGCGATTGGCAGTTATCGCCACGCGGTTTCGTCGGTAATACCGAGCACGACCAAGGTGGCATGGCATTTGAAGAGAGATGAGATCCAGAATAGCCACCCCAATGGGGTAAGGAGCCAATTCATCTATAACGTGTCGCATTCTGAATACCGCAAAGATTGGGGAAACGTCTATGAAAAACCGGGGATCTCAGCCCGTATCAAAGCGTTTTTCTTGCATCTGGTTCCGAAAATAGGACCCTTCAGCGCGCTTGCATTTCATCCCCCCACGCCAGCAGTAGAACAGCTGTACATGAACAGTTTCAACGAGACGCTGAAAGATTATCAAAAAATGTTAGTTGACCTCCAGGAGGGCCGCCTGCAATTGCCCAATGAAAATTTTGACACTGGAGAACTTACTGAACCCGCGGCCTACCCGTTTGCCGACAGAACCTACGCGAAGTTGCTGGATAGGGTCAGCGGAAAACTGATGTCCGATGCACTGCGCGCTGACATCCTCGCATATTATGCCAATCGCGAGGCACCGTTCGCGACCAAGAAGGACCCGGAGGCTTGGCAAAACGTACTCGATGAACTGGACAAACTGAAGTAACTGTATCCCAGGATGGTCTATTTTCTAGAAGCTTGCATCCCAAGACACTCGCACGTTTTAGATGCCTTAAAGGGTTTATGAGGAGGACAGATGTTTCGAGCTCTACGTGAGTGCTCCTGCCTAGCCGCTCTCCTATTACTAAATTTTTTCGGTATGGCACAACAACGGCAAAGCGCTTCCGCCGATCAAATATGGAATCAGTTGGTTGCCGGCAACCACCGCTTCGCCAGCGGAAAGGGTGCGCCGCACGACCTGCAAGCTCAAAGGGAATCACTCACCAAGACGCAACATCCGCAGGTCGCGGTGCTAAGTTGCTCCGACAGCCGTGTCCCCCCGGAGTTGATCTTTGACGCAGGGCTGGGTGATCTGTTCGTCGTGCGCTCTGCCGGAGAGGATGAGGATGCCATATTGATCGGGAGTCTCGAATACGCAGTCGAGCACCTCGGTTCAACTGTGATCGTGGTGATGGGACATCAAGGCTGTGGTGCGGTGACCGCAGCCTGCTCTGGAGGGAAGTCGGAATCGGAAAATCTCGAAGCGGTTATCAGCCCGATCGTTCCCTCGTGCACCAAGATGGACCGCGCGAAGCCGGCAACACTTGATCTGGCGGTACGTGACCACGTCCACAGAATTTCCCAGGAGATACTGGCGAGGAGCGAGCTGCTGCGGAAAGCCGCTGGAGAACGCAAGATCACTATCATTGAGGCCTATTACTCCCTTGACACCGGAGAAGTTACTAGGCTGCATTGATAGGCAGAATGTCCCCTGGTGAATTGGGACGTTACTGGACTGCGTTGGAGAAAAATCCCTTCTTGCATAAACAATAACTAGGATCGAGCTAGGAGTCGCTATAAAGCGCTGCTCTGACGGGACTAAGGTTGATAGTGAAGTCTGCGCAAATCTGGAGCCAGATGAGACTTCAGCAACAACCGCTGCAACGTACTCGGATTCAGGCCCAGCATCGCGGCGACGTGGTTACCCACCTAGGGAATATCTGATTAAGTCCGTTGGATCTTCCCGGGGCTAAAGCCCAGGCATCATACTAGCCATTTGCGGACGGCCTGAAGGCCGTCCCCTTCAACAAGCCAAACTTAATCACTTAATCAGGGCCTCTCCTAGATCATTGCTTCTGCACTTTCGAGAGCCGATCCGCGATTCCCAGAGTTTTCAAGATTTCCGGGGAGGCCTCGTCTACTGCCAATGGCTCGTGACAACTATTGCAATCTTGAGTAATCGTTTTTCCGTCCCCCGTCGTATGAGAGCCGTCGTGACACCGAAAACACCCTGGAGAGTCCGTATGGCCAAGATTATTTGGGTAAGTGCCCCAAGTCACTTTCAGATCCGGAAAAACATTACGGTCGTAGATCGCAAGGACGGCCTGACCTGCCAAGTAGATGTCCTGAGAGCGCGCGGCGTAGAGGTCTGGATAATTCTGCCGATAAAAGGTCACGAGGGCTGGCGGTAACTTCGCAGCCGCTTCCGCCGATGTTGCATAGTTTGTCTTCAGCAATTCGACACTTTTCTTCTTGATGTAGGGTAGGGTCACTGGGATGTCTCCAAGGGCGAGCGCTTTGTCCATTGCTCGTTCCGGCAAGTCGAAAGCATGCGTCGGGCGGTTGTGACAGTCCACGCATTCCATGTCGAACTCCGGAAGTGCCTTTTGTCCTGAATCTGCCTGCTTTTCGGAGCTAACGAAGGTCCGCATATCTCCCGTAGTTGTGTTTCTATATTCGACCCACGGAATGGTCTTCCGCGCCGGGTCGGCCGCCGCAAAACGAATCCGAACTCCGGGACCTAAGTGCGCACCGTGAATTCCGGAGATCCGATTCCCGCCCACCAACATCAGTAAAACGGTTTCCGATCGGGTATTGGCTTCGTCGTCGGCATACTTACTGAACAAGCGCAGACGCACACCATTGAACTTCTGCGGCCAATGACAGTTTTCGCAGGTCTGACTCGCCGGTACGAGACGATTGCTTTCCAGGGCGGAAGGAATCGGCCTTGGGCTGCTCTTGAGCACAGTCCCAAAGAGCTGACGAATTCCGTTCGTCTTGCTGCTGACCCAACCGGCTGCGCCTGGTGCTACATGACACTCCACGCATTCCACCCTGGAGTGAGGCGAATTCTGATAGGCGGCAAACTCCGGGGCCATCGTATGGCAACTCGCTCCGCAGAATTGTGGCGTCTCCATATGTTCAACGGCCCGATAAGTGATCTGCGTCCCGATGATCACATTTAGAAGAGCGGTTATGCCGAAGAACCAGGCCAGGCGTCGCACAGCACTCTTGCGATCGACTACCTCGGCCAGTCCCTCACGAATCTGTCGCCTGCTTAGATATGTCCCGATGGGAACCAGAATCAGCCCAGTGAAGAAAACCGCCGGAATAATGAGGAAGACGACCATTCCAACGTAAGGGTTGGCAACGTGCCCGCGAATCTGTAGGGGGAGCACAAAGAGCCACGAAATCAAAGCCGTGGCAAGCAGTGCAACGCCCACCAGACTCAGCCAATGTTGAGTCAGCATCAACCAGGCAGGCTTCTCAGTGGTTGCACTCATTCAGTCTTGCCTCGATAAGGCTTTTGCCGACGCCGGTTACCCGCGCTGGTTTTGTTGCCGGCGAAAGGCCCGTTTGATCTGCCATGAATTGTGGACTGATAGCCTCACATTCTTCTCCTAGGGATTTCCCTAGTGGCGCACTCGGGGTTTGCTAGTGAGAATGGGGGCAAAGTGGGGTGCAATCAGATACCCTCACCGTTCGCGGAGGCTCCACTGTTCGATATTTCTATTCGGCGAACTCCATCGCGCCGACAGATTCCGTAACCCCGTCGGAAGGGAGCAGAAGCCTAAATATGGACCCGATCGGCAATCCCAGAATGGAGTTCGAGACTCAGGATCAGGTCGACCGAGGCCAGAGGAGACATGGCTTAACGTCAATCTAGAACCCTACATTCCGAACTGCACTACGACCAGGACGCACCTCGCTAGGCGATCGCTTGGCTGCTTCATAAAGGCGTTTATGCAAGCGCGTGTCCGGGCCTGTTGCATTATTTTGGCTGGATTGCATTGGCTCGGCGCTTTCGCCCTATGGTGGAGGCGTTTGCTGCATGGCGTGACGATGAGCGATGGGCGCGCAGCTACTGCCCCACTTGCGGGTCACCACCCAGCATGGCTCAGTTGGTCGGAACAGATCCTGCGCGCCTCCGACTCCTCTGGTGCGGTTGTTGCAAGACACGCTGGCATTACCGGCGAACCGGATGTCCGTTCTGCGAAAACCAGAACGACCGCAGCCTCGTAGTTCTGACAGTGGAAGGAGAAGGAGGCCTTCGCATTGATTATTGCGAATCTTGCCGTGGCTATCTCAAGACCTACGCCGGAGAGGGAAGCGAGAACGTGTTGCTGGCTGATTGGACCTCTCTGCACCTCGACCTAATCGCCTGCGACCGTGGACTGAAGCGCTTGGCCGCTTCGTTGTACGCCCTGCCAAGTTAAGAAGCAAACCTCAGCGTTGTATCCATCGTTCCGCTCGCTAAAGCAAGCGCCACCGCTGACGATGCGGGATTGCGATAAGAGGGCGATTTTATGTCTGTCCGTGCGCGCAGCTTTTATTTGGTTCTCGTTGTCCTGTCGCTGACTTTGGTCATCAGCCCCGCGCCATATCAAATCTTCTTGGTCAGTGGCGCCCATACTTCGATCCTGGTCCCCTTTTGAGTTTCCGAATGAATTTCGAATCGTCCACCTACCAGACGCACCCGCTCCCGCATGCTGTACAGTCCGAGCCCCCGTCCATCGGTAACTTCTTTCAAGTCGAATCCTTGACCCTCATCCGAGATCAATAAGTGGATCGCGCCGTTGACTCCTTCGAGTTGCACCTGTGCGTTTCCCGCTCCACTGTGTTTCTTTACGTTGCGGAGTCCCTCCTGGACGATGCGAAACAGACACAGTGCCACGTCAGGAGAGACGGACCGTGGTACGTCCTCGTGGGAGAATACAACCTGGATTCCTTGGTGAGCGGTGAATTCCTTGCAGAATGCTGCAACCCCCGCAACCAAGCCAAGCCTCTCGAGTGTCGAAGAATGCAGCCGGTGCGACATGGTATGCAAATCAGCGCCAAGCTCGCTGGCGGAGTTCATAAGCTCATGCAGTTGCCGATTTGCTTCCGTTGCGGACTCGGGAATAATGTCAGCAGTTGTTTCCAGTCCGAGCGACAGCACAGCCAGCCTTTGACTGAAATCATCGTGCAATTCCGAGGCCAGCCGGGCGCGCTCATCCTCCTGCGCATTGATGAGCATGCCGCTGAGGCGCATCTGCTCGTTTCTTGCGGCATCGAGCTGCTTCCGCTCAAACAGAAGGTAGAAGGTCAGCAGGCCCAGAGTCACAAGGACCAGCAATCCTATGAACAAGGTTTGCTCGTGTTGTTCCCACAGGGTCGGCTGGCGAAACAGAACGGTGCTTCCGGCAGGGAGCCGGCTTTCATCCAGTTTCCATCTCTGCAACTCACGCCAGTCGAACAGGTAAAGACTAGGACCATGTACGATGGGAATGTCCTGCGGCGGCTTCCCCCTTAGAATCTCGAGGGCGTCGCGCCCCGCGATCTTGCCTTGCTCTTCGGCGCTGACCACGAACCCGCCGACAATGCCGTGGCCCAGATACGTGTCGCCTATACCAAAGACTGGAGCATTCGCGCCGCCAGTGATCATGGGAAGAGCCTCGGCCACGTTCAGCAACTCCCGGCCCTGCGCGTCCTTGTAGAAGGAGAGATAAAAAACGATGGAGTGGTCAGGAAGATGCCTCACCCTTTCCAGCAGTTCGCCTATCGGCAGGTCAGTAAGGTAGGTGACATCGAGCTTGTTCTCATAAGAAGTAAGAGCCGTCTTTACCAGCGCGGTCAGACGCCGGTCATAATCGGATTGTCCCGCGACCACGAAGAGGTGGCGGGTTTCCGGTAGCAAACCCAACGCAGCCTCCACCGTTTTCGCGGGCTCCAATTGAAACCACGAGCCCGTCGCTCGGTAGTTGGCGTTGATCTGGTCGGTCATGCCTGGAAAGATGCAACAGAACACTACGGGGACATCGGGGAATATCGCCTGCGGCGCCGCAAGCAGCCGGATCGCGTCCGGACCTATCAACACGATGAGATCCAGTTTGCGGTGGCGATACTGTTGGACGATGGCATCGAGCTGTTCCTGCCACTCTTCCGGGTGATAAACCGCGTCGAGGTCCTCCCAGTAGAATTCGACCTGGAAACGCGGGTCTGAGTGCAGCGCCGAAACGACCTGATTGGTCACAACTACCGGACCAGGATGGGACTGTCCCATAATGCTGATAATGAGAACGTGTTTTCTGACCTGACTCTGGGAGGCGGCCGCGAAATAGACAAGCACGAGCGCGGCCAGAAAAAGCGAGCGTAGGGTAGACCGCTTGAAGAAGCTGGCTGTCGAACCAAAGCGCTTCCTTGAATACACGCAGTGCATTGGGCTTGGAGGTTGTCCGGATATGGGGAACCGGAATTTCCGCTTTAGCTCCCCAGCAGCCCTACACTATATATTCCTCTAGGGACTCCAGGCTGTAAATATCTTCTCTTAGCCGGGTCCAGGGCTCGGCGCAAGGTTTCGTGTGCCCAACGCGGGTCCCACAACAGCGGCGTCGGTCAACCGTCTGGGCCGCATTTCGGCAAGCCACGAGGCGGTTAGCGGAGGGCGCACCACGCCCAGTGACCGACCTTAGGCTCTCAGGCCCTCCATAGGGACTCGCAGAGGAACAAGAAAGTTGCTGGCCAGAAGATAGGCGAATAAATGTCCGAGAGGTGGCGCGCGACGCAGCTGGCTTGCTGAAACCCATCCAGTGGTCTCACTCCACTCCCAACCGGTAACGGAAGCACTCGTCAGCCATTCCCGCAGATCCGCGGCTGTCATCGGATAAACGTAGATGCGAACATTCTGGGCGAAGAGGCGCGCGAGGGCCTCCAGAAGTCTGCCTTCGAGATTGCCGTAAACGTCTTCAAACGCGCGAATCAGAAGTGAAAGACCTACGACAAAGCGCACAGGCGCCTGCGTATGGCGGTTCACGAGAGCTGTCATGTGGTAAAGCTCGGGTTTACGAAAAAGCAGCACGTCGCCACCAGCGGCGTGAAGCATATCGATACGATGAAGCAAGTCGGCAATTTCCGGGGCTGGTTCATCCGGCATGAACGGAGCAACGGTTAGGCAGAAAAAACCCGCAAGCGCCGACTTTGTCTCGCCAAGATCCTCCTGAAGCTTTTGAATACCCGACGCCAATATTCGCAAATGAACGTGCGAGTGAACTGGATCGGTGTGGCCAAAATATCCCGGCGCAAGCACGACAGCTTTCTTGTAAAGAGCCTCGGTAGGCGGAACCGCGGGGTCCTTGGAAGGAAAAAATACGGCCTCTGCAAGTCCTGCGCGAACCAAGTGGACTAGCAGAGCACGGCGATCCCAACTCTCGAATGCTGGCCCGCGGAGATCCACGTAGTCGATCTCTATTCGCTCTGCGACGACGTCTTGCGCCAGGCCTTCCAAAAATGAATCCTCGACTTGCACTTCATAGAAGGCGGCATAGATGAGGTTGACGCCCAGAATACCGATGGCTTGTTGCTGGAGGACATTGGAAGAATCGCGCATATTGATGTGGAGCAGGATGTCGTTGGGAGGCCCGCCGGGCTGCAACTGAAACCGGAGACCCATCCAGCCATGTGAGTCGTTGGTTCCGGCGAAGTTACGAGCGGAGACGGTATCAACAAAGCAGAAGAACCGAATTTGCTGCCCACGGGTTTTGCTTAATTGCGTAAGAAGTTGGGTCCATTCGTTGTCCAGCATCGCTTCGAGTCGCTGTTTGGATACATAGCGCGATCCCGAGCCGTACAGATCATCGCTGACTTCCTTGTCATACGCGGAAATGGTCTTGGCCACCGTGCCGGAAGCCCCTCCTACCAGAAGGAACCAACGTGCGACTTCCTGTCCGGCGCCGATTTCGGCGAACGAACCGAAGGTGAACGGATCAAGATTCAGAGTGAGCGCTTTGTGGTGAGTGTCGAGTTTTTGAGCAGAAGCCATAGCCAAGGTCCTCGTCTTGCGGTTTGTGATAGGGCATTGACTCCCTGGCGGTTCGGTAGCGTCCTAAAGTTGCGTTGCTGGGGCTGGAAAGTCCTCGCAGCGGTGGGCATCGAAGGCGATCTACGCTGCACTGCTATCGTCACCCTCGACACGGTACGTCCAAGCGCAGCGCCCACGCATGTATAGAATACTTCCTCCGGACAATTGGAGGCGGCATAGAAAGCGCTGTGGAACGCCTGGCACTTCGCGAACAGTCTACGCCAGCAACTCCCGCACGTTCCAGAGTTTGCTAAATCTGCGACGACAAGGAACTGTGGAAAAGACGCGGGCTGCGCCCTACTTCAGCTTGGCGTACTCCGCTTTCGCCTGGCTCGGAGCCGAGCCGACGAAGTGGTCGCCCCCGGCGCAGACGCTCGCGGTGGTTGAGAAGATGCTCAAGCAAAACATCCCCGTCGTCTTCGCTTACATCGCCGACGCCCACGACAACGAGGAAGGCTCAACCCTGAGCTCCGAGCACACCTTCGAACCCGGCGGAGCTCCCTATGTGAAGTCAGGGAAAGGCCGTTTCTTTGAAACCCGAGTTGGGCGGCCTGTCTACTGTATAACACTTCGCGTCGAGCCCCGCCGTAATCGAAATTCGACCTTCCATTAACAAAGCCGAAATACATCTCTATCAGCATCGAAGGTTGGTGATTTCTGAGGTTCGCCCGCTTTCTTTCTCCATTTTGGGAAATGGCTGGCCCGTACCGGCGTGCCCACCGCCGTAACACGGTGGTGTAGACCATCCCATCTGAAAAGGTCTCGCCGACGGCACTCAGGTTTTCCTCAGTTGTAAGACTTCGTCAGCGGCCACAATTCCGCCAGAGGTTGCTTGATTCCCCGGCAGAGCATAATCGGAATATCAAACTCGGAGGGTTGTATCCACGCCGCTTCAAACTTTGCTTCCACTGTGCAGCTACGAAAATATCGAACAGCCGAGTCGCAGTTATCTCCGACACAGATAAGAACGTCGCCCGTGTACCCGCGCGGCCCCCAGAGGAAATATTGATTGTGTCCGCTGATGACCGGCAGTTTGGGGTCACTGAGAAACTCGATCGCCGAAGCCTCACTGTAGTTCTGTACCAACACAACCGCCTGCGCCCGGTCGCCGGGAGGAAGTCCCTGGTAGACACGACTCACGATGGCGGTCAATTCCGTCCAGCCATGCATGCTGGGGAAATCAAACAGTAGTTGCGCCGGTTTGCGGTGTTCGGTAGCGACACTCTCTTGCGAAACGTGCAAGAACGACAGTAGTCGCACCTCGTACTTCGCCAGCAGCGCTTCGGGAAGCACGGGCATCACAATCGGAAAGAAAGCCAACCCGAGCAGAATCGTAGCCGCTGCAAGCACAGCGCGTCCCATACGCAGTCTGCTGGTCCAAGCTTCAATTTGTACGCATCCGGCAGCGACGAGGTAGGGATACACATTCGCCGGATAGTAATGCTTGCCGTGCATCACAATCATCATCGCAATTAGCAGCACATAACCATAGGCCAGGAAACGAAGTTTCGGGCGCAGCAAAAGCCAGACCAGTCCGATGATCCAGAACCAAGCCAGGAAGCCGCTGATGAAGAGTTGTTGTCCGAGGTAGGCCAGCGGCCCGACAATAACGTTCTTGCCATGCAGGCCCGCCCGCAACAGTTCAAGCATCGGGTATCCATAGTGCACTTGCCACAGGAACGCTGGCAGGGCCATTAGGGCAGAAATCAATGCCCCGGCTACGAACCACCGCGAATACAGAATCCGCCTTTCCGGCGTGAGTAGAAGCGCCATTAGCAATGCGACTGCGAAAAATAGAACGCTGTATTTGCTCTGTATGGACACTCCCATCAGCACGCCGATCGCAACCCAGAGTCGCTGGTTCGCCCCTTTCGTCATGCGCACGACCCACAACGTGATGAGCGGCCAAGACCAGAGGCCAACCATGTCTGGTGAGACCTTCATCCCGAAATCCGTCAGAACCGGAAGGAAAAAGACCACAATCGCTGACAGAATTTGTGCGTAAGCTGCTCCACCAAACTCGATTACAACCAGGCAAGTCACATAGATACCGCTCCCGCGAAGAGCGCTGGCACAGCCCGCAGCAACACGAGCGACGGACCGAACGCCTGCGAAGCAGCAGCCAGAAGTGGTGCGACGGGCGGCTGGATGACGAGAGCCAGCTATTTAATATTTTTGGCGCCAACGCTTTTGCCTTTCCGCAGATACGGCAATGGATCTCAACGCTCTGCAGTGACCGTATCAAGCCTTTTGAATGTGTCGGCACTCGCAACGAGTCGCTGGTCGCGCTTTGGATGTGTCATAAAAAGCATCCGCGCGACCCATTCATTCAATCGCTTGTTCGCGTGTGTTGCGCCGGGCACGACATGAACCGGCTTGAGCAGGAATATTTGGGGAAGATACACCGCACCCACAGCATACCGGCTGAACTGGCGCCGTCGGTCATGCAGTATTTTGCAAACCGGCCGGATCTGCATCCGCTCCAGCCTGCTTCGTCTGTTCGTTTTGATTACCCTGATCAATCAATAGCGAACCCGGCTCTATCGAGTTATTCGCAGTAATATCGCTCGGCTGGTCTAATGATGTGGCAACCATACCCACTCCCACGAAGGGAGGCGAACCGCCTATAATGAATAGCGAGGAATCCGTTGCTCAATCCGGACAGAAGCGTCGGGTGCCCAAACTCTTGCGCCTCATTGCGAAGTATCCCAAAGCAACTGTGGCCAATGCTCGCGTGGTTATCCTCACCCCCTATGCCGACCAGCAACAATTCGAGCGCAGCCACATGGGCAGTGTTCTCACCTGGGGCCTCAAAAGGAAAGGCGTGGATTGGGTACTGCAGAACCCGATGGCAGCTATATTTTCTGGGAGGGAAACAGAAACTTCGATCTGTCGGTTGGCGGTCGTATGTGGTCGCAGTACCGTCGCACCAGCGGGCGGTCCCATGACGATTGCGTGGAAAGCGTACAAGTGATCGGCGATGCCATCGCGGAGTTGATCATCCAGCGCGCCGCCCAGCACTAAGTCTTGGCGATTGTGGACAAGCACTCGCCAACTCCGAGGCGCCTCCTTCGTTTGTCCTCGCGAGGGTGTCGTGGCGACCGAGGGATCTGCTCTTCGACGGGTGGTGGCTCGCCCGAGACAATCCCATGAGTTTGTCGCGGCGCAATTTTCTGAAGATGACGGGCGCGCTGGCCGGCAGCACTTTGCTTCCAGCAGAGGCCTACGCGACTACTCCTGGACCAACTGACTCTTCATCGCAAGTTGAAAGTCCCGCCGATTACACCATCAAGATTTCCCCCAGCCCCATCGAAATTGCGCCCAAGCGCATCATCTCCACCACAACTTATAACGGCCAATTCCCAGGACCGTTGCTTCGGTTTAAGGAGGGGAGACAGGTCACAATTGATATCTACAATGAGACCGATACGCCGGAACAACTTCATTGGCACGGGCAGATGGTCCCGGTTGACGTGGACGGCGCTGCGGAAGAGGGTACCCCTTTCGTTCCCGCACACGGTAAACGCCGGATCGCATTCACTCCGAGGCCGGCAGGCCTGCGTTTTTATCACACTCACAATCGGGCAGGTGCCGATCTCTCTGCCGGGCAGTACAGCGGCCAGGTTGGCCCGGTGTACATCGAGCCCGCCCACGAGCCCGGAAATTATGACCGCGAAGTCTTCCTTGTGCTCAAGGAATTCGAGCCGACCCTCAGCCGTGGCGGAGATATGGCCCTCAACTTTCTGTCGCCCGCAACCCGCCTCAAGACCCTCGAAGAGCAAGGCGAGTCCGCGATGAAAGTATCGCTGGCCAAAGGCATGCCCAAGGGATACGAAGTCGGCTATGGCGCATTCACCATTAACGGCCGCATGCTGGGACACGGCGAGCCGGTCCGCGTAAGGCATGGCGAGCGAGTGCTTTTCCACGTATTAAATGGAAGCGCCACGGAGATTCGCAGCCTGGCGCTGCCAGGCCACACGTTCAGGGTGATTGCATTGGATGGCAATCCCGTGCCGAATCCCGCCACGGTTCCGGTGCTCTGGTTAGGCACGGCAGAGCGCGTCTCTGCGATCGTGGAGATGGACCATCCCGGCGTCTGGATCATGGGTGATCTGGCCGACGACGACCGTCACCACGGAATGGGGATCGTTGTGGAGTATGCCGGACATGCCGGCAAACCGCTGTGGATCGCTCCCCCGTATTCCCGCTGGAATTACGCGCACTTCGCCAAGCCTGGCGCCACCGCTGCCATGCCGAATGAAACTTTAGAAATGATTTTTGTAAAGGAAAACGCCGCTGAGAAAGGTTTCAATCGCTGGACCATCAATGGCGTAGCCTATCCGATGTCCAACGAAATGGCGCCGGCCGCGTTTCATTTAAAACAGGGCAAGCGCTACAGAATTCATACGCGTAATGCCAGTGACGACATCCACCCCATCCACCTGCACCGCCATAGTTTTGAATTGACCAACCTCGCTGGAAACCCGACGGCGGGAGTCATGAAAGACGTGGTCATGCTGGGAGGGTATCAAGAGGCCGCAGTGGATTTTGTCGCGGACAATCCCGGGCTGACGCTATTTCACTGCCATCAGCACTTGCATATGGATTTTGGTTTCATGACACTGCTTGACTATGTGTGACCGAAGTTTCGCGGAGTCAACCGGCGGAATTAATCGTCTCTTCCGATCCACCAGATCACTTTTCCGATCACCCGCCAGCTTTTGTCCCGGCTCAGAACAACAGGAAGGTACTGGGCGCTCTGCGAAATGAGAGCTTCGTCGCCGTCAACTATTTTGAGCCAGGAGACCGTAATACCTTTGTCCGGATGCCACGCGACTACCATCTTGTCGATCAGTTGTTTGCGGTTGATCTCCGAGGTGTCGACAACAATGATGTAGCCGTCGCGGAGAACTGGAGCCATGGAATCGCCGCGCACTCGCAGACAGCTGGTGAAGGCAGGATTCGGTGCCCAGTTACTCGGTGCGGCGATCAGCCCTTGCGGCGGCACGTCATCGAAGTCAAGCCGCTTGTCTCCTTCCAGTCCGTAGGTCGCGGCCTTCAAGGGCAATAACGGGATGGCATGCAGTTGAGGTTTGCTGAACAGTCGATCGCCGCTTCCCGCGTGAACCACCTGCAGATCTGGCGGCTTACCCCGGTTAATTTGCAGGCGGACCGCAGGCAAAACCTGCATAAACTCACCGCTGTAAAGGCCGGCCTGTTCCCAGAAATACCAGCAACTCGGCTCTCCGGCGATGTTGCCCAGCTTGATGTAGAAGGTAGGGGAGGGCTCTTCCGCTCCGGTTTCCCAATGGGAGACTTTCTCTTCGGAAACGCCCAATCTTTGCGCCAGGGCGGCACGGCTGTCCTTCAGATACAGACGAAGAGCCTTGATTCTCTTCGCGGATTCCGAGTTTGCGTCAGTGCTGCTTGGCCGCATGGATCCGCCTGAAATAAATGATATCACGCTTTGTCTGATATCAGACATAGGTGCCCGGTTGTTCCCGAAGCGTACAATAGAGACACATCTCCATACGCACGTCCCCCGGCCAAGAGGCTGGCTCATTTGCGCATCCTGATGCGGCGCTTTTACGCCCGTGAAGGAGCAGTTATGAACCTGCCTAAGCAGCCCTATCGGAATCGTGTGTTGGCGGTCTTGCCGAAAGCCGAAATCAATCGTTTGACCCCCCATCTTTCCTTGGTCACCCTCGAACAGGAAGAGACCCTGCTGGACGGAAAAACCAGCCACGCCTATTTCGTGGAAGACGGAATCGCCTCCGTCGTGGTAACGGTCAAGGACGGAAGCACAGTTGAGGTCGGGATTATCGGTATCGACGGAGTAGTCGGACTTCCCATTCTGCTCGGCACCGGACCCGCCCCCGGCAGAACGTTCGTACAGATCGCAGGCTCGGCGTACCGCATCAAGGCCGAAGTACTCAAAGACGAATTCGATAGGCCCGGCGAGCTGCGTCGCATTTTGCAAAAATATATGCAGGCCTATATGGTGCAAGCCGCGCAAACGGCCGCTTGCAACCGGCTGCACAACATTGAGGAGCGGCTGGCGCGGTGGCTCTTGAGTTGCCGTGACCGCATGGAAACCGACCAGCTTCGGCTGACCCACGATTTTCTCGGGCAAATGCTGGGTGCGCCTCGCACCACCGTGACCCTGGCGGCAGGACTCCTGCATCGGGCCGGCCTGATCGACTATTCGCGCGGAGTCGTGACCATTAGCGACCGCCCTAAGATGGAAGAAACAGCCTGCGAGTGCTACCGCATTGTGCGGGATGAATTCCGTCGCCTTTCCCTGCTTTAGGTCTGCTACCAGACAGACAACAGCCTACCCCTCGGCCTAGTCTCAGACCACTGGCCCGTGGGGTACCTATATGTTGCAGTCCCAGGCACTACCCGCAGGTTTTTCTGCCCCTACTTCGCGTAATGGTGTCAGACGGATTTTGTCTGTCGATGATGAGCCGGGCATTCTCTTCACCCGGCAAAAACTACTGCAAAACGCCGGGTACGAAGTGCTAAGCGCAGCCGATGGTGAACAGGCTTTGCACTTTTTCACTGCCCACGACGTGGACCTGGTTCTGCTGGATTATTTGTTGCCGGGAATGGACGGAGGTGTCATCGCCCAGGCAATGAAACTGCAAAAGCCACTGGTGCCTGTGATCATTGTTTCCGCCAGCCCGGTTGATGAGCAGAACCTGACCTGTGTAGACTGTTTCATTCGAAAAGGGCAAGGCCCGGCGCTGCTGTTGGAGAAGATCAAACAACTGCTCGCGCCGCTCTCGGCGGCACAATTATGAATCAAATTCGGCGAAGCCGCGGACGTTGACAGGTGACGTTGACATCGCTATAAGGCCAGTCCTAGCATCGAAAAATTAATTGGACGCCACTTCGTCGATCAGCAGTGAAAATTCATAAGTGGGGGAATCATATGGTAGCGAAGTGCGCGAATCCGGAATGCAATCGTCAGTTTCGCCAGTTGAGTAAAGGACGGCTTTTCTTGCTGCCGCCGTCCGATGAGATGATGTGGCGGGTGGACAGACTCAGCGATTACTGCTATTGGCTTTGCCCCGCATGCTCGCAGACCCATGTCGTTTTGCGGCAGGGGCCGGAACTCATTGTCAGCAAACAAGAGCTTTTGAAGGGTGCGCCGCATCCCAGCGCGGCTTGAGCTTAATGTATGCAGCTGTACTAGTACTAGTAAGTAGTTGTAAAGCTATAACTTAGCGTCGTATTGTTAATCATAAACTTTAAACAATAGCAGGTGCGGGTTCTGTCGTATCTCCGCAACTCAGCCGGTGAGGTCGAGCCTCGTGATGGTGGGGGGTTTCTCGTGCTGTTCGATGGGGCCGTTCTGGCTGACTCGTGCCAGCTCTGCATTTAACTCTGCGCCCGCGAGCATGACAAACCCTGTCCAATACAAAAAAATCATGAGACCGATTACCGCCCCCATGGCGCCGTATGTCTTATTAAGGTGCGCGAAGCGCCGGAAGTAAATTCCCAAGCCATAAGAGAGCAGTTCCCAGCATGCAACCGACAGGGCTGCTCCGGGCAGCGTCCACCAGAACCTCTGCTTAACGTTGGGAGCCAGGAAATACAGCAACTCTACGGCGAGGACGGTAAACCCCACGGCCACGGTCCAGTGAATGAACGGCCATGCAGCCGCGAAGAACCAGGACAAGTGCAATCGTGCGGAGAGCCAGTCTCCGAAATGGGGACCAACAATCATTATCGCCAGGGCGGTCAATAGCAAGAAGCCGATCAGGATGGCCAGCGCAACACCGAGAAGGCGGACCTTCCAGAATGGCCTGGTCTCCTCGACATCGTAAGCAATATTTAATGCTTCGATGGTGGTCATAAATCCACTCGAGGTGGTCCAAAGCATTCCCAATAGACCGAAGGAAAGGAGAGCTCCGCGGTTAGCAGAGATAACGTCGGCGAGCACCCTTCGGATCAGGGCCATGCTGTCTACGGGAACGAAGCGGGCGATCAGTTGCAGAACGTGGTCGAACAGATTTGGAATGGGGATGTAGGCTACGACGCCAGACAAAAAGATCAAGGCAGGGAACAAGGCAAGTATGAAGTAGTAAGAGAGTGCGGCCGCCATCGACACGATGTGATTGCGATCCACATCAGCAGCGGTCTTTCCAATGGCGGTTTTGAATTGCTGCCAGCGCACCCTGCTCGATTACCTTCATTCGGATTGTCTTTATCGGCAACGTAACCAGCTAGCTTTGAAGGAGCACGGCTCCGGCTCCAGCCGCGCCGTTAAACGTGCACAGGGTCCGGGCGTTACCCGTGGGCCAAACCTAGAACTCCTTGTGATACCGGGCGTCAAGCCCAAAGCCGCCGTTCTGGTCGCGAACCCCACTGATGGACCACTTGCGATTGAGTTCATACTGCATTTGCACCGTTGTATTTTGCGTGGTGGTGACATCGGTGGAGAAGGTGACGAACAGCTTGCCGGTCACCCGCTGTTGTACGGTGACTCGGGCTCCCGGCTGCTGGTTGCCGTTACTGCCCAGCTGCGGGTCAACCGAAAGCTGCGAGATGCCGGCCGCCTTGGTGATGCGACTGGTGACCTGCCCGGTAACCTGTGATGCGACGAGAGATTCCGCTCCCAGCGTAGTCGATTGCGACGGCGCGGCGTTGGCGGCTTCTTGCGTCTTGCCGAAGGCCAGCAAGTTGATAATGTCCGCGGGCGGAAGCGAAGGATCGGAAGTGTAGTTGGTGCGCAGACGGTCCAGTGGCCCCTGGAATCGCATCGCGATGTTGTATTGCTGAATCGTGGTCTTCACTTCCAGATTCACCACGGGCTCAATCTCCACCGAATTGACAAACGCGATGGTGCCGCCCTGCACCACGTACCGATTTCCCAGAAAGATGAGATCTCCACCGGTCAGGTTCGCGCGTCCCACAATAACGGGATTCGATCCGGTGCCAATGACGCGCAGATTAGCATCGCCCTGAACGCTGACCGCCGGACTGACAGCATTCAGTTCGGAAGTGGACCGCAGTGCGATGTTGAGATTTAAATTGTCGGCAAAGCCCTGGGTTGGCGGAGGAGACGACACTCCACTGAACTGCGCAATGAACTGCGACAGGTCGAAATCGGGAGTAAAGGAAACCTGATTGATGTTGATCTGTCCTTGCAGCCACGACTTTGCCAGACTCCCGGTCATTGCGAGGCTTACATCCAGATCGCTGCGCACACTCTGTGGATACAGCAACCGCAAGCCATTGCCCTTCAGACCAACATTGAACTGGATTGCCGGACGATAAGTCACCCCACCCGACGCGGACACGGTACCGCCGCCGAGGTCCCCGGTGAACTTGGTAATGTCAAGCCGATCGGAGCGGAGGGTCAGCACTCCGTTACCCTTGGACAATCCAACGGGAGAATCTGGGGTAGAAAAACGGGCGTTCAAGATACGAATCTCGCCCTGAATATTCTCGGCGGGCCTGTGTCCGGCTGCATTGATGTCAAGCTGTAGCTGTCCGCCACTGATTACCTCCGGATCGAACATCTGTGCCAGGGCCAGGTCGATCGTTCCCTGCACGCTCAGCGTCGATGCAGAGTTGCTATTGATCGGCAAGCGTCCCTGAAAGCGAACATCGGTGCCAGTACCTTTGATCTCGCCGGGCAGCAGGGAGAGCACTCCGTCCACATAATCGGCGCGAATCGGAGTCGCGGCGCCGAGTTGCACATTTACCGGCGAGCCAGTCGCGCTGGTCGTGCGGTAGTTCACTCCGAGAGTGGGAATGTTGAAATGCGCTTCCAGCAAGGCTTTGTTCTGGAGTGGCCCACGCAGTGTCGCGTGGATTTCGGTTTGCCCGCTGACGTTCGCAGCTTGTGCTGGAGCATAGACCGCAATCAACGGTTGCAGCTGCATCACCGGCGTGTCCAGACTTACATCGGCGTAATAGTCACCCGTCAACGCCACTTTGCCGTGCGCGCGTAATGGCGTATTGAGGACCTGCGAGCCCAGAGTAAACGTGGCGGCATGGTTCGCCACATTCGCTTGCAAATTGACGCTGCGAATCTGCTGCTTTTGAAGGTCGAGCTGCGGAATAGTGAGCGAGGCCTGGGCTTGCGGGTCCTTGATCGTGCCGCGGCCGCTCGCAGTAAGGTTCAAAGTGCCGGCCACTTGCAGGTTGCGCTCACGCAGCGTTCGCAATTGGTCGAGGTGAATGTTAGTCGCCTGCAACAGCGCATCGTAACCCTCGTTCTTCGGGTAATAGGTCAGTTGACCTTGCGCTGAGCCAGCCGCGATTCGTACCAGCAAGTTCGCATGCACGGTGTCGCCGGTCCCCTGAAAGCGAACGTCCGCCGTCTGGATGGGTTCGCCCGAGATGCTTGCGTTGTGCAGGCTGACTTCCCCCTGCCCAATCGGATTCACTTGAGTTCCGTGCAACGCGACCCTGGCGTCGAGTGTGCCGGAGACCGCTGTGGTGGAATTGGCTGCCCGCGCCAGGTCCCCCAGAGATAGTTGACCAGCATTCATGTTTGCGACAATGGGACTGGAGGGCGTGTAGGACCAGTGTTGCAGTCCGGCTTGCACGCTGAAAGTTACACGGCCTTGCTTTGCCGGTTCGAGATATCCGTTCTGCAGGCTAATCAGCGAAGGACTTGCCTGCACGCTGGTCCGCAACGTACGGAATGCGCTGCCGCGCACCTGCACGTTATTGGCATTCAACTGACCGGCAATCTGCGGAGCGGTGGTCGAACCGCGCACGCTTCCGTTGAAGGAAGCTGTCCCACGCAGATTCAGCGGTGTGGTCGGCTGTCGCGGCGTTGGGTTGTTGAATAAATCAGCCACCGTTTCGAGTTCGTGCAGATCATTCGCCTGAACGTGCACCTGTAGCGCCGACCGCTTGCTCACCGTACCACTCAGGTCGATCGAGGTTTGCGGTGCGTGCAGGTAACTCTGATTCAGTGTGATCTCTTGGGATGCGCCCGCGTATCGCGCATGGACCACTGCAGTTACGGGCAGGGAACTAGCATTAGTCGATTGCGCAGCTCCAACGTGCGCATTGGCAATAGCATCGCTGCGAACCACTACATCGCTCACGCTGCCCTTCCAGGTAGCGTCCGCAGTAGCGTTTGCTTGCCCGGAAATCGAGACTGCTTTGAGCGAGACAGAATTGGCAACCCTCTTTACATCCGCAAGTGAGATGTTGCGCACCGAGGCTATGACATGGCCTTCCTGCTTGCCCGCCAGATCGTGAACCGTTGCACTGGCGAACAGCTGACCTCCCAGCAGGCGGGCCTGGATGTCACGCAATTCTGCATTTCCGTTGGTCAGACGATAGCGTGCAGCGAGATCACGGATATCGGTGCTCAGCGATGGAGTACGTAGCTGGAGCACAGAACTCTTGATGGTTCCTTCCGCCGAAGTAGTGTCGAGCGGTTGCCGTCCAGGAACGGAAGAGTAATCGCCCGTGCCGTTCACCAGAATTACTCCGCCAGGCAGCGACGGATTCTTCAGGACCTGGCGAAACTGTGCCGTGTCCAGCATCATCGTGTACCGGGCATGAACCATGGGGTTATTGTAGTTTTCCAGTGAAGCATAAAGCAGCAGTTGCGACGCGCCGACCTTCAGTACGACATTGTTCAATGTGACCCGGTCGCGCCTGATATCGAATTGTGCCTCCAGGCTGTGCTGCATGGGCGCGTAGTTCCCGTACTGTAAGGACCCGTCGCGATACGAGATGCTCCCGAAATACCGGCCCTTGGCTTTTGCATCGTAATTCGACTGAAATTGCAGATCGCGCAGATTGGCATCCAATGCACTCTTGCGATCGTTGTAGTACACCTCTCCACGATCCAGAAGGATGTGCCGTATGGCGAGGTCAAAGATGTTTATAGTCGAATTGCCGCCGGTCTTGGGCCGGGGAAGATTGTTCTCGCCCTTCTGATCCACAATGAGGTTGACGACAGGATGTTCGACGCTGACGTTGTCTAGGTTCCACTGGCGATGCAGCACAGAAATGACGCGCACTCCCAGACCAACGTGATCCACCTGCAGCAAGGGCACATTCACGCCCGGCCCACTCCCATAAACGGTCAAGCCATAGAGATCGAGGCCGAGATTCGACAAGTGCACAGCAAAGTCCTGCACTCGCACTCTGGTGTTCAGCGAATCGCCGGCCTTGTTTTCCGCCGTTCGCAAGACATAGTTATGGAACGAGGAGCTGTGCAACAGAACATAAATCCCGACACTCGCAATTAGGATAATGACAGCCAACACCGCGACAATCCATGCGGTTACTTTTCGCCACGTTCTACGCTTGCGCGCAGAAACGATGTGCGGTTTATCCGGCTCGTGTGGGGGAAGTCCTACGTCTCGGAGAGCCATGGTCAGAACGCCTGTCCCAGAGTCACAAACACTTGAGTAGCTTTGATGCCCGGCTCAGCATTCAAGTTGTGGCCGATGTCTATGCGAATGGGGCCTACGGGAGTGGCGTAACGGAAACCGATGCCCACGGAATTGCTGTAGAGCGACGTGAAATTGTGGAAGCCGATCGTGGGAAATACATTTCCGCCGTCGTAAAAAGTAACAATGCCCAACCCTTGCTTAATCTGGTTGAGCGGAAAACGCATTTCGGTATTCAGGATCAGCAACTCGTTGCCGCCATCGGGAACGGTGATCTTGGAACAGGTCGCCGGGTCCGCCGGATTGCTGCAAGCCGCAACTATGCGCTGCGGTCCGGCGCCGTTGAGTGGGAAACCACGCAGCGTGCCGCCACCACCGGAAAAGAAACGCTGGCTCAACGGCACTTCGCTTCCGGCGTAACCCTGCTCCAGACCCACGCGGATGCTGTTTGCCCAGACAATTCCTTTGCCGACGCCTTTGTAGTACGCAGTCTGCCCCAGGAAACGCGCGAAGCTGAAGTTGGAACCCAGCCACGCCGGATTCACCCCCAATTCGTAACTCTGATAGATGCCGCGATGCGCGTCCAACACATTGTCACGTGTGTCGTGAATCCAGCTTGCCGATAAAGTGGACAAGTGCACGCTCAGCTGGTCCGGTGGAACCAAATCCGGGATCAGCAGATTACTGATCCGGGTAAGCTGAAAGTTGTACCGCAGAAACAGGTGCTTCGTCTTCTTAGCATTGAGCGCCTTTTCCAGCTGATAACCCAGGTTCCCAATGCGCGCGGTGAAGATGGGATTTTGACTGTTATGTTCGCCCGACAAGATGGCGCTCCCGTTCCAACTGCCCCCGCGCAACGAAGGCTCGGTGTATGACAGGCTTCCTCGCTGGTCCAGGCGTCCGGCAAACGCGCTGAAGGTGAACGACTCAGCGCGCCCACGGAGATTGCGCCGGGTGAACTCAAATGTTCCATCCGGCCCCCAAAACGTTTTTTCGCTGGTCCTGAAATTTGGCGGAAGGCCAACGGGAGGAATGCCGGGCACCACGACCGTGCCGCTGGGGACGCTGCCGCCGCGGTTCACCACCTGAAATCCGAAACCGTACACGATGGAATTCCGTTTGCCCTCGTGCACCTTAACTACAACATCTTCCTGGTTCTGGTCGGTGATGGGCCGCCGGGGAGTAACTTCTGCCCAATCGAAAATTCCCAAGTTGTACAGGTGACTCTCGGAGCTAAATAGAGCGTTCTGGCTAAGCGGCTTCCCCGAACTGACCTTGATCTGCTTGTTGATCATGGACTGCTGCGTGTGCTGCCTTCCGTCGGTGATGATGGTCGCAGTCGTGACCTGCGGACCCTCGCTGATCTCATAGACGACATTCATGTGGTGAGGATCACCGGGCGCGGGCGCCGCCTTCGAATGAAATGCCACGTTCAGATACCCCAGCGTCAGGTATCGCGCCATAATCTGGTTGCGATCTTTGGTGACCAGGTCTTGCGAATAGGGCTTGCCCGGGCCGAGATTCAGGCCGTGTGGCGCAAGCTGCGTTTCCGGCAAAGTATTGTTGCCTTCGATTCGCAGGTCCTGCACTATATCAAGCGGCCCTTCGTTGACCTGGAATGTGACCTCCACATTTCCGTTCTTGCGCACTGCATTCGGAACCACAACCGCCTGGCTATAGCCGGCGGCACGGTAAGTGTCGCGAAGATTCTTCACGCTGCTTCGCACCAGGGCCTCGCTGTACTTGCCGTGCGAAAGAAAATGCCCTTTTTCAACTCCGGCGTACGCTTGCAATTCCTTGCTGCTGAAATGGTGATTTCCGTGGAAAGCAACCCCTTCCACCTTGTGGCGGGCGTCTCTGTGGATGTCGTACACGATCGACATGCCGCCCTGATGGTCCACGGTTTTCACATCAACCGTGGCGTCAAAATATCCCTTGGCCTGAAAATAGGAAATCAGATTACGCTGACCTTCCTCGATCAACTCATCGTTAACGGCGTTCACCTGGTACATGGGGACAAGAGTGCGGACCGTGCGTTTCCACACATGCGCGCCAACCGTACTCACCTTTACTACGGAACCGGTTGCCACCTGGAAGACGACATCGGCACGGTTGGTCTCGGCATCGTACTCGGCCGAGACCAGCTTCACCTCGCCCGTGATGTAGTTCTGCTTGGCCAGCGCCGATTGCAGGTACCGGGTCGCGCCTTGCAAGTGGCCGTACGAATACTTCATCCCCGGCTTCAGCGAGTTTCCTCGTAAGCGCGCCATTACCGAGCGCAATCTTCTTTGTAGATAATTGGTTTCTTCCGGATTCGCGCCCGCCAGATTGATCTTGCCGAGCCTTGCGAGTCTGCCCAAGTTGGTGTGGAACACGACATTAGCCAGGCCGAAATCACTCTTAGGCTCAATTTCAGAGTGCACTTCAGCCTGAAAATAACCGTGCTGCTGAAAGAACTTCAGCAACGCGTCTTCCGCGTGCTGTACGTCGCTTGCAGAGTATGGCGCCTGCGAGCTGTAGTTCGCCACTTGCAACAGGCGCGAGTACGGGAATTCGGTGAGCGCGCCGGGAAATTCATACATGCCAACGTAAACAGCCGGCTGAAGGATGAATACAACTCGCACGCCGCCCGCCTCGGGCTCCAGATCGAGCGTCACGTTTTGCATATCGGCGTGCTGTTTAAGGTTGGCGACGCTCGCGTCTACATCTTGCTGTGAGAGCGGTTGGCCTGGCTTTACCGCGATCAGGTCCTGAACGGCGTTAAAGGTGATATCGGGGCGGCCGGCAACATCAACCGAGGCTACGCTCTGACCGATGTACGAGAAGAGTTGCTGGTTGGGCATCTGCGCCCAGACAGGACAAACGGCCAGCACAACGAGCGCAATCAACAGCCACGAATAAAGCGCGGTGCCCGAACAG
This sequence comes from uncultured Acidobacteriaceae bacterium, assembly GCA_963798185.1. Classification (GTDB taxonomy): domain Bacteria; phylum Acidobacteriota; class Terriglobia; order Terriglobales; family Acidobacteriaceae; genus Bog-257. The sequence goes on along the minus strand of CAWCSJ010000014.1, from coordinate 64,759 downwards.
AATCGCATACACTATGACGCTGGCCTGGAAGTCTTACAGTCCCAGCGCCATAGATGCGAGATTCACTCTAATGTTTGGCTCACGCGTCCCCGGCTCTACGGCGTGCAACCGGGGCCTAAGGATGAACGGCAGCTGTCGCCAGAGGCAACTGGTTCACCACCAGCCAATACAAGCCGAGGTCCTTCACCATCTTCCGGAATTGTTCAAAATTCACCGGCTTCTGGATGTAGCTGTTGACCCCCGTGAGATAGCTCTTGAGCATGTCCTCATCCTGCTTGGACGAAGTCAGGACCACCACAGGGACCATCTTGGTGGCAGGATTTCCTTTGACCTGGCGCAGTACCTCGTGCCCATCCACTTTGGGCAGCTTCAGATCCAACAAGATCAGCCTGGGCATTACCCCGTCGCCGCCGTTGACCGCAGTCTCGCAGTCTGCGAGAAACTTCAGAGCTTCCTCGCCATCGCGGGCAACGTGAATCGTGTTGGCCAGGTGGTCTTCCTGCAGCGCCCGCAGGGTAAGTTCGATGTCGTATTCGTTGTCTTCCACCAGTAAGATCTCGATCATTGCCTTTCTCATATTGTCGCCTCCACTGCGACATGCTGTTCGTCGTTCGCCATTACCTCTCCAAACGTAAAGTAGAAAGTTGCTCCTTTGTTCACTTCTGCTTCTGCCCAGATTTTTCCCCAATGCTTCAGTAGAATCCGTTGCACGGTTGCGAGACCTACGCCGGTTCCTTCGAAGTCCTTTTCCAGGTGCAAGCGCTGGAACACGCCAAAAAGTTTGCCCACGTACTTCATATCGAAGCCCGCTCCGTTATCGCGCACAAACAGCACCGGCTCGCCATCCCGCACCATCTCTCCTATCTCGATGACTGCGACGCTGCATGGACGGGTGAATTTAACCGCATTCGATAGCAGGTTCGCGAACACAATCCTGGCCAGTGCTGGATCACAATCGGTTGCGGGCAGCTCGCCGAGCTTCCACTCGATCAGCCGGTGCGCAGTTTCTGGCGCGAGATCGTCAATCACTTCCTGCACCAGGTTCTTCAGCGGAACCGTGCGCCGATTCACCGTCTGCCGCCCCAGCCGGCTCAGGTTCAGCAGATCTTCCAGCAACTTTCCCATCCGTCCAGTTCCGTCCAGGACACACTGCAACCAATGCTGGCTGTCCGCACTCAGAGTTGAGGCGCCATCATGCAGCAGGAGATCAGAGAAACCATGAATGTGGCGCAGGGGCGCGCGCAGGTCATGGGCCACGGCGTAGCTGAAAGATTCCAACTCTTTGTTCAGGGCGAGAAGCTCGGCGGTGCGTGCCGCCACCCGGCCTTCCAGCTCCTGGTTAAGTTGGCGAACTTCTTCCTCGGCGCGCTTGCGGTCAGTGATGTCGCGTGCCGCGGCAAATACTCCCTCGATCTCCCCGCGGTCATTCCGGAATACGGTCGCGTTGTACAAAACGTCGGTCAAGTGACCAGAGGCACGGCGAACCGCCAGGGGGTAATCACAGATCGAGCCTTCGGCAAAAACCCGCTCGTAACCCTTCCGCGCCTCTTCTGGTTGAGTGAAGTAGCTGCAGAAATCGCTACCGATCAGCCGCTGACGGGCCACTCCGGTCACCTTCTCAGTAGCTTCGTTGACGTCGGTGATCTTGCCCTCGCGGCTGATGGTGACCAGCGGATCCAGGCTGGCTTCAAGCAAGCTGCGGCTGTATAACGAAGCCTTCCGCAAAGCCCGCTCCGCGTGGTTGCGGGCGGTGACATCCAGACCCATCTCCAGAATCAGCGTGGTTCCGTCGGAATTTACGAAAGGGAAGTCGTGGATTTCGTATTCGCATCCGTCCGGCCCAATCCACTCCCAGCCCAAGGGCTGCCCGGTTTGCAGAACCTTGTATGTCTCGCAGTTTTCGCAGGGCGCGGTGCGGTTAAACAGGAACTCGTAACAGCGCCGGCCATTGGCTTCGCCGAAGCGCCGGCGGAACTCGCGATTGGCAAAGGCGACGTGATAATCGGGCGTCAGCAGAACCACGTACGGCGGCAGAACGTCCAGGATGGCATTGAATTTTTCCCGTTCGGCTGCGACCTCCTGCTGCGCCCGCTTGCGCTCGGAGATGTCACGGGCAATGGTGCAGGCTCCGATGATCGTTCCCGCGTTGTCTTTCAGGGGGCTGATCGACAAGGAGACGTCAATGATCTTCCCGTCCTTGCATACGCGTTTCGTCTCAAACTGGCCAACCGTCTGCCCGCCTTCGCTTTTCCGTAGGATCGCGCCAAATTCTTCGCGCCGGTCCGGCGGGATCACAATAGAAACGGATTTCCCAATCATCTCCTCCGCCGAGTAACCGTAGATGGCCTGCGCGCCAGGGTTCCAGCTAATAACGATTCCGTCGACTGTCTCCGCAATGATCGCGTCAGTAGATGAAGTAACGATAAACGCCAAACGAGCGCTGGCTTCCTCCCCCTGGCGGCGGCCACAATCGGTACGTTCCGCCACTAAGCCCGTCCACACCGTGAGACTCGCCAACAGTATGGCGGTGAACACCGTCATCAGCGCCACGCCCGCCCAATCCGAATAAAGACCGCTTGCCTGTCCCTTCCAGCGCAGCCAGGCAACCAACAGCGGAACCAGTATTGCAGCCGGAAGCAATCGCCTCATCAACGTTCCACCGAAGGTCGCACTTGCAAATAGCGCTCCCAAGCCTGACTCGGGACGGGAGAACATCACCCCGAAGGAGAGGAGAAACAAGGCGAAAGCAGTAATGGGAGAGATGTGAGTATGGGTAAACGCCGGATCCAGAACAAAGTCCAGGATGCCGAATAGCGAAGCAATGGCGGCGCCGCTGCACAGCAATTGCGCCGACCAACGGCCAAGCCTTGTCTTGGCATCCAGCATGACGAGCGCAGGTCCAAGCGCAAGAAAGCCAAACGCGGTAATAGGCGACATCAGCCCAGGGCGCACGCTTCCCGGAATGTCTTCCCGCCCTGCGAAGAATAGCAATTGGTCGATGCCCAGGTCCCAACCCCGGAGGTACTCCGCGAAGGAGAGCAGTCCAACCACGCTGACAAGTAGCGCGATGACTTTGGCGATTAGTTTCCAACTCCTACTGTCCGACGACTGTTGCACCCTGAGAACCCAGAGCGCAAAGCCAATCAAGATGAAGCAAGCAGCGGTATTCGCCTTCACCGCAACCTGCCCAGGCAGAATTCTCGTCAAGATTTGGATATGAAGCATCCACCCCGTCAGTACCCAGAACCCGAATGCGGTCGCGAGCACACTGCAACCGAAGACAAACTGGCCCAATCTCCGCAAGACACCGCGATCTATCTCACGTGTTAGCAAGTCTTCCTCGCGCGACGGTAAGTTCTCCGGTGATTTCTCCACACTAAGCCCCTCCTGAGCCACGCGACGGCATATCAAGTTGAACATCGGCTAGGAGTGAGAAGAACTTAAGATTGGTAACGTCCGAGAGGGAAGAAGGCTTGCCATTGGATCAGCGAATTTCCGGATCCGCGTTGGCGAGAAGTGGTTGAGCGACCGACGTCCATTTGTCGATTTTCCTTATCGACCCGCGGCAGCCGCACCAGTGTGCAGAGCACACACGGCAGGCGCAGCGCTCTGTGCCCGTTCGTAGTGGTACTTGGCGATGGCGTTGCCAAACAGGTTGACGATGACCATGAGAACGGCGAGGGGAATCACCAGGTAGAAATCGTCGCTGGGGTTAGTTGCGTGACGGTAATAATCCGCTATTGTAAATGCGCTGACCAGCAGGAACATCCCCACCAGCATGTAATACAGTCCATGCACAATCCATGCCCACCACACGAACGGCTTATGCATCAACAGCACCTTGTCAAGAACGGTCTTGGTTGGATTTCGCCTGACAGCCATGCAGGCGGGGCAGACCGCCGCGATGGCGGCCTCGACCTTATTCACTACCGAGGATTCCAGGCTGTCGAGCGATTCTGCAGTAATCTTGGCGGCCAGACCTCCGGCGGCTGCCGACTTGTGGAGCGTGTCGGCAAACCCCAGCAAGTCGGTGGCCTCTTTGACCAGTTGTTTCGCTGCTTGTTTCGCATCGCGCCGTTCAGCGAGTGACTTCACTTTGGTGCCGATAAGGCCAACCGGTGGCCCCAGTATGGCTCCGAAAATCAGGGTCTCGATGTCCTTGCTGATATCAAATCCCATACCCGCCTCACCTTCCAGAAGGGCTTCGAGCTAAGGATGAAGTTCCAGATTATGCCATGGTCAGTTGGGCGGAACAACAGAATCGCACGCTGCTGAGCGGGTTCCCGCGTGCCTCATGATCGTCAGTCGGGAAGTACTTTTCCACGAGTTTCTACAGCGAAGGGAATCACTAGCAATCCAATCCCAAAGGCAATGGCGGTGATCGCAACTGGCTTGCCGAGAGTCCCCATGTTTCTGACCAGCGCGCCCACTGAAAAGTTGACTCCCGCGGCGATGAAGCGTCCGAACGACGTGGTGAACGCGAAGGCCGTCGCGCGCTCAGTCGTCCCATACTGCTCTGGCAGCCATAGGCTAAAGACGGCGAAGTTGCCGCCAAAGAAGCCTAGAAAGAACAGCACTGCGATGAACGGATGAAGTCCCTGGGGCAGGTAAAACGCCCAACCGAAGCTCAGCAGAATGCAGACCGCCATCCCCGCAAAATAGAAGGCCAAGGTTCGCTTGCGCCCGATGCGCTCGGCCAGCGGCGGCACCGCCAGGCAGCCGAGGATGGTTCCCACCGAGAGTAAGCCCATGCCGAAGGAAGCCATTTTCACCGCCTGGGGCTGCAACATTCCAGCCTTCTTCGCCAAAGCAATGATTCCCGTCGGCGCATAAACCGCGCCGGCCCACAGCCCGCAGATCGCCGCCGCCAGCAGCACGGTATTGACCAGTGTGCGTTGCGTATAAGGAGGACTAAAGATTCGGCGCAAAGAAGAAAGCCCACCCGCCGCCTTTGCCTTGGCTTTCTGTTCCCAGCGCTGCGGCTCCTTCACGCGGAACAAAACCACGAAGGCCACCACCACCGGCGTCAGTCCACACCAGAACATCGCGCGCCAGCCGTAGTGCGCACCCACGGTGTAGTTGAGCGCCGACGCCAGAAAGAAGCCGGCGTAATAACCGGTCTGCAGATAGCCTGCGCCCATCTTGCGGCGGTCTTCCGGCCACGCCTCGGCGACGTAGGTTCCCGCCAGCGCCCATTCGCCGCCAATTCCAATGCCCGCCAGCAGCCGAAACAATCCCAGTTGCCACACGGTTTGCGACATCGCCGCCGCGCCAGTGAAGATGGCGTAAACAAAGATGGTGGCGGCCAGCACCCGTGTGCGGCCAAACTTGTCGGCGATAGGCCCCCAGATTAACGACAGTCCCCATCCCACCAGAAACAGCGCGAACAGGACCGACCCGGCATATCCCACGGTTGCAGGTGTGGCCTTGATGCCTGACTTCGGAAGCAGTTCGTTCAGTGCAGGACTGAGGACGAGTGCATAGATGACCGAGTCCATGCCGTCGAGCGTCCAGCCCGCCCACGCGCCCCAGAATCCGGTTATCTGATTGCGGTTGAGTTTGGTGTGAGTCGTGGGTCGGTGATAGGTCACTGCTTCGTTGGCCAAGGTGTTCTCCTTAACCGCACGCGCTCACGCCATCATGCGCGCCGATTTGTCAGGCGTGGGCAGCATAGCATGGGGGTCAAGGCCACGAGGAAAGTCAACAAGTAAGGGGATTAATCAACACTGTATGTTGCATGCGCAGGAACATCACACTCAGCACAGCACCTGAAGCGGCAAACGCGAGCGTCATCGTAGCCCAGAGCAGCCCCATTACCCATGGCCCAAGCGGACTAGACAGCCCTGCCAAAATACCGATCGTCCCCGTAATGATCAGAAACCGCCGTGCCATGCCTTGCAATTGGTCGCGCCGCATTGCCAAACCGAGCAAGACGAATGCAGTTCCAAACAAGGGCGCAGCCAGCCCAATCAACGCCAGAGGATTCTCTAAGAGCCAACCGATAGGGGCCGGGGCAGCCATTATTGCTCTCGCGTAATTTATGGGGTCTCGACTCTCAAAAGGGAGGTAGACTCTGTGAATGATTGCGTCGGCGACGAGCAACAACGCAGACGCTACGCTGAACACGATGGCGATGCGGCTCCTCCTCTTCCGATCCCTTCCGACGATGTGATGGATGCTGAGCACGGTGACCAACCCGGCTCCAATCAACAACCACCCAGCAGAGGCGGAGAACCCGTTTGAAATCCAATGGGCTGCCCCGTATACCTCAATGGGTTGTCCAGGCCACTTAGGTTCAGTTGCGTGTAAAACGGAACCGATAGCAATCCAAAGGAGTACTAACAAGGCGCAAAACAGGCTCGACGCAAAGCCAATCCACAAAATCGTCTTGTCATTGACAGTAGCCACATCGATATTTTCGCTGAAGGACATTGGCCTGAACAGCGTTTATTCACGTAAATCCCAATCGTGAATTTCGGCACGGATCAATTTCCGCCACCCGTGTTTTAGAACATCGCCTTGATCGCCGGCTTCGTCACTTTGCCCATGGCATTGCGCGGAAGCGCATCCAGCACCAGCAGACGCGACGGCAATTTGTGGGCCGCAAGAAATTCTTTCGCCCAAACGCGCAGCGACGGCAGATCAAGAGCACCACCATCCTTCAGCACCACGGCTGCGGCGACCCGCTCGCCCCACTCCAAATCTGGCACGCCCACCACGGCGCACTCAGCAACCGCGGGATGCTCACGCAGTGCTTCTTCAATCTCCAGCGCCGATACCTTGTGCCCGCCGGTCTTGAGGATGTCAATGTTAGTCCGTCCGAGGATGCGATAAACGCCGTTCTCCACGACCGCAGTATCGCCGGTGCGAAACCACCCGTCGCGAAAGGCTTCGCGCGTGGCCTCAGGCTTGCCCCAATATTCCGCGAACACGCTGGGCCCGCGAACTTCGATCTCGCCCGCCGTTCCCGCCGCCACCGGCTGGCCGTTCTCGCCGACAAGTTGCACCTCGACGCTCGGCAGTGGCCTGCCGACACTGCCCGGCACGCGCTCGCCCCGCAGCGGATTCGACAGCGCCATGCCAATCTCGGTCATGCCGTAGCGCTCCAGCAGAGTGTGACTGCTGATTTCCTTCCAGCGTTCCAGCGTGCTCACGGGCAGAGCGGCCGAGCCCGACACCATCAGACGTAGCTTCGTGCACGCCTCGGTAAGACGCGCCCGGCGCTCTGGCGGCGCCGCATCCCAGGCGGCGATCAGCCTGACGTAAATTGTCGGCACTGCCATCAGCAAAGTGAGGCTGCCACTGGCAATTCGCTCCCACACCGCATTCGCGTCGAAGCGCGGCAGCATCTCGCAGCTCGCGCCCGCCCACAGCGCACAACCCACCACATTGATGATTCCGTGCACGTGATGCAAGGGCAGGAACAGCACAATGCGATCGGCAGCCGACCACTCCCACGCTTCGACCAGGCTCGTGATTTGCGCGCTGATGTTGGCGTGAGTTGTAACCACGCCCTTGGGCCGGTTTGTGGTGCCGCTGGTGTAGAGAATCATAGCGGGACGCTCGATGGCGACTTCCGGCAATTCCGCTGGTGGATGAGCGAGGACCCGGTCATACCGCAAACAGCGGATGCCACGCGCCTCCGCAATCGGCGCCAGTTGTGGCTCTGCCGTAGCATCGACCACCAATATGGATGCCTTGGTGTCGTCGATGAAATATTCCAGCTCAGATCGCGGTGTGTTAAGCGGCAACGGGACGGCAACGCCGCCGGCGCGCCAGATGCCCCACAGCACGGCAACCCAGGGGAATCCCGGTGTCAGAAGAAACGCCACGCGCGCTTCTTGAAGGTCCTGGTGGCCGGCGAGCAGCTCAGTCGCCACGCGCGACGAGGCATCGAGCAAATCCTCGTAGGTAAACGATCCCTGCGAATCGACAACTGCAAGGCGTCTGCGGTGCCGGCCGGCCCGAGCAATTAGCGGAAGCGGACTGGTGCGGCTTATCACAGGCCGACGTTACAACGTCTTGGTAGCGTTGTCCATCGGGGCCAGCACCGAGCCATGGTTTATCATCTGGTTCGTCGACACGAGTGAAATTAGGATGACGTCCTGCAATGGCTAAAACTGATTGGGACAAACGCATCCAGCGGGCTACAGAACTTGCCGAGCGTCATCCCCGCGCGGCGGAGGTCCTCGCCTTTTATCGGGATGTCCTCGAATTTCAAAAGGCGTTGCGCACCGACGTTGCGTCAGCTTCTTTTGCGGATGCGAAGACACCTTTCCGTGAGCGCCTTGACGTCGACATCGCAGTGCAGGAGTTGCCCGCATTGCTCGCCCTCGTCCAGCGGGCGGGGCCACCAAAGCTGGCGCAAGAGGCTGCGGAAATGGGTGGCGGCAAACTGCATCCCACTTCGTCCCCTTGCTATGCCGAGTTGGAACAGCAACGCCAGATGCTTTACAGCTTCCTGCTGGCGACCCAGCAGCCGGAATCGAATCGTTTCTTCGCGCGTGTTTTGCTGCAACCTCAGGCTGAGCAGCTTGCGCTCAGACCACAGCCACAATCCGTGGATTCCTCAGCCTCCGTTTGTCCTGTCTGCGGTGCCAGACCGCAAGTCGCCGTGCTTCGTCCCGAAGGTGATGGTGGAAAGCGTTTTCTGCTTTGTTCCTTTTGTTCGACCGAATGGGAGTTCCGGCGAATCCTCTGTGCTATGTGCGGCGAAGTCGATCACCAGAAGCTTCCTCGTTACTCGGCGGAGGACTTTGCAGCGGTTCGCGTGGAGGCTTGCGACACCTGTAAGTATTACTTGAAGTCTGTGGACATGACCGTTGACGGGCTCGCCGTGCCCCTGGTGGATGAAGTCGCCACGGTGGCACTCGACGTATGGGCGATCGAACACGGGTTCAGGAAAATCAGCCCAAACCTGATGGGCTTCTAGTCTTCTTTTTCGATTCCCAGCCATCCCGCCCAACGCACCGTGAATCCATTTGACCAGAGCGGGTTCCCGGGTATACGCTCGTTCGCATTGTTCGGGTCCCGCTGTCAGTTCCCAGTCGTAAACGGAAACGGCTTGGTGGAGATGTGGACCACACTGCGCACACGGTTGTCGTTGCTTCGGCTTGGCGCTTCTCCAGCGCTTCCGTTCCATCCCTACACCAATTCTCGAGTTCGAGTCTGTCATCATGGAGGGCTGCGTAATGGATGTATCTAGACGAGCATTCTTCAAGACTGGCATAGCTGGCGCTGTGGGCATAACGGTGTTCGGCTTCGATGCGCGGCCACTGCTGGCGCAGGCCGCCGCCCTCAAAATCTCGCGCAGCACTGAGACCCGCAGCACCTGCCCCTATTGCTCGGTGAGCTGCGGCGTCATCATCCACACCATCGGCGACAAGGCCAAGAACGTCACACCCCAAGTCATCCATGTGGAGGGCGATCCCGATCATCCCATCAACCGGGGTACGCTTTGTCCCAAGGGCTCTTCGCTGCAACAGGACATACAAAACGAACGGCGGATATTGAAGCCGCAGGTGCGGCGGCCCGGCTCCGATCACTGGGATGATATTTCGTGGAACAACGCGATCGACGAAATCGCGCGCTGGACCAAGAAAACGCGCGACGCAAGCTTCATCGAGACCGATTCCCAGGGCCGGACGGTAAATCGCTTTGAGACGATCGCCTTCACTGGCGGCTGCACCGATACCAATGAGTTCAATTTCCTGGTCGTGAAAACGATGCGGGCTATGGGGGTCGTGCGCCTGGAAAACCAGGCGCGGGTTTGACACGGGCCCACGGTCTCAAGTTTGGGACCAACTTTCGGACGCGGGGCCATGACCAATGGCTGGATCGACATCAAGAATACCGACATGATGTTGATCATGGGCGGAAATCCAGCGGAGAACCATCCCTGCGGATTCAAGTGGCCGGTCGAGGCCAAACGCAATCGCAACGCCAAGATGATCGTGGTGGACCCGCGCTTCACCCGCACCGCCGCGGTTGCCGATCTGTTCTGCCAGATTCGCGCCGGCAGCGATATTGCCTTCCTCGGCGGTCTTATCAGCTACGCCATCGCCAACAACCGCGTTGCCAAGGACTACCTCGTCAATTACACCAATGCCGCGTTCATCATTAAGGATGGATTCAAACTGCCGGTGGATGGGCTGTTCTCCGGCTTCGATGAAGCCACCAAGACTTACGACAAGGCCACTTGGAACTATCAGGAAGGCGGTAACGAGACCGGCAAGGTCATTCCAGTAGCAGCATCGTCGGCGACCCAAAATGTGCCCCACGGAAATCAGCCGCAGGGCGCCGTTCCTGCCGGGCCGCGGGGTAGTGCTACCGGTCACCCGGCTGAAGGGCAGGGTTACCAGGCGCAGGGACCGGCAGGCGCCAAGGCGATAGGCGGTGGTCCCATTCCTCCACCGTCTCTGCCACCCAATGTCGCTTACGATCTGTCACTGCAACATCCGCGCTGCGTGTATCAACTGCTCAAGCAACAGTACTCGCGCTACACCCCGGAGATGGTGTCTCGCATCACGGGCATTCCCCAAGATCAGCTTCTGAAGGCCTACGACCTGTTCACCTCGATTCGCAAAGACGGCGACACCAAGAAGGTCGCCACCATCATCTATGCGGTGGGCTGGACGCAGCACAGCTTTGGCACCCAGATCATCCGCACGGCTGCGATGTTGCAGCTGCTGATGGGGAATGTGGGCCGCGCCGGGGGCGGAGTAAACGCATTGCGCGGGCACTCCAACATTCAGGGTGCGACCGATATGGCGGGCATCTTCGACATACTGCCCGGCTATCTCAAAGTGCCGAATCCTGCCGACAAAGACCTGAAAACTTATCTCGACCGTATCACGCCCAAGCCGGCGAAGCCGAACGAATGGCAGTCCTTCAATTACTGGTCGAACACGCCCAAGTTCATGGTGTCGTTCCTGAAGGCCATGTACGGCAATGCCGCCACCAAGGAGAACGATTTTGCCTTCCAGTATTTGCCCAAGGTCGACCGTAACTATTCCTGGGTCAATATCTGGAACGACATGTACAACGGCGCGGTCAAGGGATTTTTTGCCTTCGGCATGAATGGGGTGATGATTGGCCCCGATTCGAAGAAGAACATTGACGCCCTGAAGAAGGCCGACTTCCTCGTGGTGTGCGAGATCTATCCCGATGAGACCAGCGCGTTCTGGGAGGCGCCGGGAACCACAGCCGACGAGATGAAGCAGATCAACACCACGGTTTATCGGCTGCCGGGCTGCGGCTTCGCCGAGAAAGATGGATCGATGACCAACTCGGCGCGCTGGCTGCAATGGAAGAACATTGCCCTGCCGCCACCGGGCGATTGCCGCCTCGACCAGGACATCGTGGCCCAGATTTTCCTGAAGGTCCGCGAGCTGTACAAGAAAGAGGGCGGCAAGTTCCCCGACCCAATATTGAACCTGTCATGGGCCTACACGCTGCCTGAGCATCCGTCGCTTTCAGAAGTAGCGAAGGAAATCAACGGCAAAGCCGTGGTCGACATCAGCGATGAGAAGACCAACCTCTCGCTGAAGGCCGGGCAACAACTGCCGGGCTTTGCCGCGCTGCGCGACGATGGCACCACCAGTTGCGGCAACTGGATCTATTCCGGTTCGTGGACCGAAGCCGGAGCGATGATCCAGCGCCGTGGCACGGAGGATCCCTCGGGATTGGGAATCTATCCGAACTGGGCGTGGTCGTGGCCCGCGAATCGGCGGGTACTGTACAACCGCGCCTCCTGCGACCTGGCGGGCAAGCCGTGGGACCCGACACGCAAACAGGTCTGGTGGAATGAGACCGCGCAGAAGTGGGTGGGCAATGATGTTCCCGACTTCAAGCCCGACTCCAAGCCGGAAGAGCATCTAGGCCCGTTCATCATGAACCCCGAAGGCATAGGGCGCATCTTTGTGCCGCTTGGCGCCATGGCCGACGGCCCGTTCCCCGAGTACTACGAGCCCATCGAGAGTCCCATCGCTAATCCTCTGCATCCCAACCAGTCCAATAACCCGGTGGTCAAGAAGTTGACCACACCGTTGGACAAGTACGCCAGCCCGGACCAGGGTTACAACATCATTTGCACCACATACCGCCTGACCGAGCACTACCACTACTGGACGAAAAACAATCCCATGAACGTGGAGCTGGTGCCGGAGCCGTTCATCGAAATTCCCGCCGAACTTGCCGACCAGATGGGCATCCGCGGCGGCGAGAAGGTGAAAGTAAGTAGCATTCGCGCCGACTACATTGCCAAGGCGATGGTCACCAAGCGCATCAAGCCGATGAACGTGGACGGCAAGAAGCTGTATCAGGTCGGGGTTCCGATCCATTGGGGATTTCTGGGAATTTCGGAAGACGAGGGCAGAACCTCGAAGATGCCGGCCAATCGGCTGACACCGACGGTGTTCGACCCCAATGCATACACGCCGGAATTCAAGGGATTTCTGGTCAAACTGGAGAAGGTTTAAAGGAGGCACGGGATGAGCGATCGCGGCACATTACGAATCCAGCAAATCTCGGCCCATCCTGGGCCGGTTGCCGGCGCGGGGGTGCAACGCGAGGACCAGGTTTGCAAGCTGATCGACACCACCACCTGCATCGGCTGCAAAGCGTGCGAAGTGGCCTGCGTCGAATGGAACGACATGCCGTTCCAGACGACCTACTTTGACAACACCTACCAGACGATGCCCGACACCGACTGGAATTACTGGAATCTCATCAAGTTCAACGAAGACCAGCACGACAACGGTAGCTTTGCATGGCTGATGCGCAAACACCAGTGCATGCACTGCGAAGATCCCGGGTGTCTGCGGGCATGCCCTGCCGACGGCGCCATCGTTCAGTACGAAAATGGCATTGTCGATTTCCAGCAGGAAAACTGTATAGGCTGCCAGTTCTGTGTCTCGGGCTGCCCCTTCAACATTCCCAAGTTTAACCCCCACACGAAAAAAGTTTACAAATGCACCCTCTGCTCTGACCGGGTGGGGGCCGGCCTTGAGCCTGCCTGCATCAAAGCTTGCCCGACCGGCTGCCTGCACTTCGGGACCAAAGACGACATGAAATTTCTGGCGGAAAATCGCGCCTCGCAATTGCGCGAGGTCTCTGGTTTCCAGAACGCAGGAGTTTACGACCCCGACACCATCGGCGGCACGCACGTAATCTACGTGCTGCACGATGCCACCAAGCCCGAGCGCTATGGCAACCTGCCCGCGAAACCGCGCATTCCGCTCAGCTTCACGGTTTGGAAAGACATCTTCAAGCCGATCGGATTGTTCGGCGCGATGCTGGGCTTTGTCGGCGTGGTGATGCACTACATTTTCGAAGGTCCACTGCGCGAGCAGCCCACTCCTCCCGTCGCACAAGTTGAACCCCCACCGCCCCCCGCGGGAAAGGAGAACTAGATGGCGTCCTCGGCTGATCGCTTCGTACATCGTCCGAATGTCATCGACCGTTTCGGACAAACGGTGGTTTACGTCGGCGAATTGTTGCGCCATCCCGTGTACACGCGCTTTCTCCATTGGATGGTCGGCATCTTCTTTTTCCTGGCTCTGCTGTCGGGCTTCGGAATTTATCTGCCGTGGATTTTCCGCTTCTTTACGCCACTGTTCGGCGGCGGGGCCACCACTCGCCTGCTGCATCCCTGGTTCGGCCTGGGCTTCGTCTTCTTCTTTGCGCTGCAGGCATTGAACTGGCTGCAGGTCATGCGCTGGACTCCCGCTGACTCGCGCTGGATGAAGCACATTAGGCAGTACGTCATCCGTAGCGACTCCACCGAATCCCCTGAGACCGGCTTCTTCAACGGCGGACAGAAGCTCATGTTCTGGGAGATTGTGTGCGGCTCTATCGCCTACGTGATTACGGGCGTTATTATGTGGTTCCCCGAAATCTTCGGCCGCGTCCTGGTCGCGATTTCGTATGTGATCCATGACATCTCGGCGCTCATCATGCTGTTTGGGATTTTCTTTCACGTCTATCTCAGCACCTTCGGCGAGCCCGGCACCATTCAAGCAATGACGCGCGGCACCGTAAGCGAAGGGTGGGCCTGGACCCATCATCCTGCGTGGTATAAGGCGGTCACCGGGCGTGATCCCGCCCAAGCTATCGAAGAGGCCAAGCGGCGTCATATCGTCGAGCCCCCGCGTACGCTCTAACTGGGATGATCGGTTAACCTCGAGATGTCATCCCGAGCTTAGGTTGGGCGGGCGCGAAGTCGAAGTACCTTGCGGCAATCCATAATTTGTCATCCTGAGCAAGCGTAGCGAGTCGACGTACCCTCTAGCCGTAAAAAATCACAGCGCTGCGGCCCAATACTCGAGGACGGCATCTTCGACACTCCGTCCCGTTCATCGCCTTTCGCACAATGTGAAATAATGACGCCGCTATGAAGTTCAAGACCTTATTGCTCGCGCCCTTATTGCTTTCGGCTTACTTGCTCTGCGCACAACCTCAAACCAATCCGTCAACCACAAAATCAGACGACGCCCTGGACCTCGTCAAACAGGGTCAAAAGCTGAACAGCGATGGCAAGCAAGACGAAGCTCTCGCGCTTTACGCCCGTGCCCTGCAACTTTCCCCCAATCTCGTCGAAGCTGACCTGGCTGCGGGAATCGCATTGGACCTGCAAGCTAAATATCCGCAAGCGCGCCAGCATCTGACCAAGGCGATCGATGAGGCCCCGCCCGCTTCGAAAGTTCTGGCCCTGCGGACGATGGCCATCTCCTATGCCTTCGAACACAACGCCGACGAGGCTGCCAAATATGAGCGGCAGGCATTCGATGCGCAAAGTTCCGCTAACCAATTCGCCGACGCGGCGGGCACCGCCGATGAACTCGCCCGTATCTATCTCGAATGCGGTGACGTGGACAACGCTTTTCAGTGGTATCAAACCGGGCACCTCATTGCGCTGCGCCAACCCAACCTCGCCCCAGCCGAGAAGGACCTGTGGGAATTTCGCTGGGAGAGCGCGGTGGCGCGCATTCGCGTGCGCCAGAACAGGAGTGACGAAGCCAGGCAGCACCTGGCCGCCGCCAAAGAAATATTGGACAAGGGGACCAATCCCGATCAGGTGCGCTTTTATCCGTACCTCAGCGGCTACGTCGCGTTCTACCTGGCCGACTATAAGAACTCGATTGCTGACTTGCAGAAGGGCGATCAGCGCGACCCATTCGTCCTAAGTTTACTGGCCCAGGCTTACGAGAAATCCGGCGACAAGACCCAAGCTTTGGACTATTACCGCAAGGTCCTGACCATCAACTCCCATAGTCCGACCAACGCGTTTGCCCGCCCGCTGGCAAAAGAAAAGGTCGCCGCGCTTTCAAAATAAATATTGACTGGTTCGCGGAATTTGGAGCGGGGTACGGGGATCGAACCCGTGACATCGAGCTTGGGAAGCTCGCGTTCTACCGCTGAACTAACCCCGCTGAGCCCGGTAGGTGTGCAAAGTGTACCATCCTGGAATTGGCCTCGCAAACTCTGCCCGCCATTGAATACCCCGCTAAACATCGGCGAAAATGTATGCTGTGCTTTAAGGAGCCCTGATGAAGCGTCTGCTCTCGATCGTATTACTAACTACCTCACTGGCTGCCCAGAGTCCGCCTGCCGCCGCGCCCAACTTCGATGGCAACAGCTGGTGGGCCTACGTGAAAGTCCTCGCCTCTGACCAGATGGAAGGCCGCGAAACCGGTAGCGAAGGCCTGCGCAAAGCGTCTGCCTATGTTGTCGAGCAACTTAAAGCCGATGGCCTCGAGCCAGCCGGCACCAATGGCTTCTATCAGCCGGTGAAATTCATAAGCCGCCAGATTGATGAGTCCGGCTCCAGTCTGGCGCTGGTGCGCGATGGTAAAGATGAGCCGCTGGTGCTTGGCCAGGACGCCATGTTCAGCACTCGCGTGGACTTGGCTGACGGAGTGAGAGGACCCCTGGTTTTTGTCGGATACGGTTTGCGCGTTCCCGAGAAAAACTACGATGATTTTGCCGCCCTCGATGTGAAGGGTAAAATAGTCGTGCTGATCTCGGGCTCTCCATCAGACATGCCCTCAGCACTGGCATCGCATTATCAGTCGATGTCAGAGCGAGCCAAAGTCCTTCGCGACGCAGGAGCCGTCGGCATCGTTTCGATCCTCAATCCACCTTCGATGGACATTCCCTGGAGCCGCATGACGCTGGCTCGCGCCCGTCCCAGCATGGTGTTGGCCGATTCCGCTCTTGACGATGCTGCGGGCATCGAGCTGTTCGTCACCTTCAATCCCGCGGACGCAGAGAAGTTGTTCGCAGGTTCCGGCCACAGCTTCCAGGAACTTGCCGCTCTCGCCAAAGATCGCAAGCCACTGCCTCGATTCTCGCTGCCATCAGGCATCAAGGCGAAAGCCAAGGTAATTAAGACGCAGGTCGAGTCGGACAACATCATTGCCAAGCTGCCGGGCACTGATCCTAAACTGAAGGATGAATACGTCGTGCTTTCCGCGCACATCGACCACCTCGGCATTGGAGAACCTATCAATGGCGATCGCATTTACAACGGCGCCATGGACAACGGCTCAGGATCGGCACTGCTGCTTGACATCGCGAACTCGTTGCATCGTTCGCACGCCAGTCCTAAGCGTTCCATCCTCTTTTTGTGGATTACAGGCGAAGAGAAAGGCCTGCTCGGCTCCAAGTATTTTGCCAACCATCCCACCGTTCCCAAAAGTGCGATGGTCGCCGATATCAACACCGACATGTTCCTGCCGATTTTTCCGCTGAAAATATTAACTGTCTACGGGCTGGATGAGTCCGACCTGGGCGACGCCGCGCGCCAGGTCGCCGAGCAGCAGGGAATCAAGGTGCAGCCCGACCCCGAGCCGCTGCGCAATTCCTTCATCCGCAGCGATCAATACAGTTTCATTCGCCAGGGAATTCCGGCGGTGGCCATGAAGGTGGGCTTCGCGCCCGGCTCACCGGAGGCGGTGACCGAGAAGAAGTGGCTAACGGAGAGATATCACGCGCCGTCGGATGATCTGGACCAACCGGTCGATCTTGCGGCAGCCGGGAAGTTTGAGGACGTCGTGCAAGCGTTGACCCTCAAGGTGGCTAACGATCCACAACGACCCGAATGGAAAACCGACAGCTTCTTCCGTCGCTTTTCAGCGGAGAATTCAGCCGCGCGATGAGACGGGCATCCCTGCGGCAACGAAATGATTTCGCTTTGGGGGAACCAGTTAGCTCCTGACCGGTGAATACTCAGTGGGGAAATATTTTGAGGTGCTTCAGCCTAAGTCTTGCAGTCGCGTTTACATTCGGCGTGGTTTTGTGTGTTTCCGCCCAAGAAGTAACCCTTCACGGCGGCACCAGTGTTGTCTTAGTTCCAACGCTGGTGACGGACTCTACTGGTGAGCCGGTGTTCGGCCTTTCCGCCAGCAATTTTGCCATCTACGACAACGGCGCTGAACAGAAGGTCCAGCTCGATGAGACCTTCCGGTCACAGGCGATCTCGGTGGTGGTCGCCATCGAAAAGGGACACAGCGCCGACGAGACCCTGGACAAGATCAAACGAGTAGGAAGCCTGCTCTATCCCATTATTGGGGAGGGTAAGGGTGAAGCCGCTGTGGTTGCTTACGACAGCAAGCCAGTCCTGATGCAGGATTTCACCGGCAATGTGGACCTGATTACGACCGCGCTCAGCCGAATCAGTTTGGGAGATTACAACTCGGCCTCGCTGGATGCCATCTCTTATTCCACCGCGTTACTGGAATCGCGCTCCCCAACTAATCGAAAAGTTCTCTTCCTGATTTGCGAACCAACCGACCGGGGAAGCGTCGCTACAATTCCCGAGGTGATCCGCCAGGTCGAGCGCGGCAATGTGCTGGTTTACGGCGCGGGCTACAAGCGCGGACTTGGCGAGAAGATGGGCCAGACGATTGCCGACCCGTCATCGCATCCGTTGAATTTGCTGGGCGTTTTCTCGGCGTTGACGAAATCTGCGAAAGAAAACATTCCTGAAACCATCGCTGAAATGTCAGGCGGCGAGTACCACTTCTTCAGCGATGAAAAGAAACTGGAGGACGCAATGGCCGATGTCAACAACCATTTCTTCAACCAGTATTTATTAAGCTTTACCCCAAAGAAGCTGTCGCTCGGTCAACATTCTCTTCGGGTGGAAGTTCGCGGCCGAAGCGATGTCGCGCTCAGCGCACGCACCGGATATTGGGTGGGCGAGGCACCCAAGAAGGACGCTCCCGCGGGCGGAACCGGGCCAGGTGCACAGCAATGACCTTGCGCACCGTTGGCGGCGGATGCCAGCGTCAGTTTAGAGATGTATGCGCTCATCCAGCAACGCTTTCGCAGTTCGAGTTCTCCAGTAAGGACTGGTCAGCGCAATCCGTAAGATGAGTTGTCAACTACTTCGTTGCAATCATTAAATTGACCGGCCCTGGTATGCGAACCCTCTCGCTCCCGGCAAAGCCTGCAGCTTTCATCCACTCTTGGTATTCCGGTTCGCTGTAGCTTGCTCCCGCGCGAGTGCCGACCAGCATGTTCAGCGCGAACAAGGTGGCAAAGCGCGGCGAGGTTTTATCGGCGTCGAGGATAAAGTCGGAAACCACAAGCCGCCCGTGTGGCGCCAGCGCCGCGTAGGCACGGGCCAGCAGCCGCCGATTTTCTTCCGGCGAGAACATATGGCAGATGGCCGAAAGCAGAATCAGGTCGTAATTGGCCGGGGCAAGCGGGATGCTCAACATGTCGCCGGCGCGCGTGCTGATGCGTTCGCTCAGCCCGGCGTGACGAATGTGCTCTTGCGTGAGGGGCAGCACTTCCGGCAGGTCCACAATCTCGGAATGCAAGGCTGAGGCGACTTTGACAAACGCAATGGAGTAGGCGCCGGAACCTCCGCCGAGGTCGAGCATGCGCCGCTCGCCGTTCAACGCCACGGCCTGCGCCACGGCGCGTGCCCGGCCGCGAGCGCCGTGGTCCATCGCGGCGATGAATGACTTGACCCATCCATTGTCGCGTCCCGACTCAACTGCGGTGCCGGTGCGCACCGCTTCGGTAAGGTTTGACCAGCGCCGCCACATGTTCGCCATGTGTAATTGCGCCGTGCGCGCGCTGTCCGGAGCACCCTCCACGAGAAACCGCGCCGCCCCTGGCGTATTCGTGTAAATTCCGTCACGCTTTTCCAGCAGTTTGAAACTTGCCAGGGCGTTAAGCAACATCTCGGTGGCGCGAACCGAAGTCTGAATCTTGCTTGCGATCTGTTGGGCGGTGCGGCCAGTGCCGACGGCGGTGAACACGTCGAGTTCCAGCGCTGTCAGAATGGCGCGGCTGGGCATGAATCCGCGGATCATCTCATTAAGATTGTCGGGCAACACTCCCGCGGCATCCTTGCCCTTCATCATCGCAAGATACTTGTTGCGATGGTCAAGGATCTCGCTCTTCATGCCGGCGTCGGGAATTCGCTCCAGCCGCGTAACCTTTTGTCCGGCCTTTAAGTGCGACGATACGATCTCCGGCACGTCGCTGGGGGTCAGTTTTGCGTACCAGGTGCCCTCCGGATAAACGATCAGCACCGGCCCGCTGTCGCAGATTCCCAGACATCCGCAACTGGAGACCTGGACGTCATCGCTGAGTCCTTGGCTGCCAAGCTCGCTATGCAAAGTATCAAGCACCCTGAACGAGCCTGCCGCCGAGCAGCAGGGAACTCCTTCAGCTTTTTCCTGTGTACAAACGAAGATGTGATGACGAAATGGTTCCACGGAAGCCTCCAAGTCAGTCAGTAGCCAGTTGTCAGTAGTGCGACCAGCCAGCGAACTACACCCTTCATCTTCAGCCCGCGCGAACGGCGCCGAAAGGTTGGCGCTCACAGGCGGGAGTGACGAAAAACGGGCGAAAGATCCCAAGGGGTTCATCATCCGGTTACCGTCTTCACCAACAATTCATCTTGACATGTACGCCATGTGCAATATGATGTTTCAAACATTTCCTGCGGGATTTGTTTCGGGGAGTTTCGATGCAACCAACCTTCACATCCAAAGAAGTCGTGGCTTTGACGGGCATCAGCCCGCGCCAGCTTCAGTGGTGGGACGAGCGTCGCATCGTGGTTCCGGCCCGCGAGGGACACAAACGCATCTATGGGCTGGACGATCTGGCGGAGGTGGCCGTCATTTGCGATCTGCGTCAACGCGGCTTCTCCCTGCAGAAGATTCGCCGGGTCATCCGCTTCCTGCAGAAGGAGCTCGGCAAGCGGCTGGTGGAGACGGTTTCTGCCGCTTCTGAATACCACCTGCTGACCGATGGACGCCACATTTACCTTGAAGATTCCGCTCGCGGGGTGGTTGACCTGCTGAAGAATGCTCGTCAGCCAATGTTGTCGGTTTGCCTCAGCGACACCATCCAGCGGGTTCGCGCCGACGTGCGCGGTGCCAGAAAGCACAACGGTTCCTTTCGTCATCTAAGCATCCGACGCAGTAGGGCTTCTTGAACGGTCCTGAAGGAGGGCACATGATCGGAGAACTGAGCGTCCTGAGCGAGTGGATCCCCGAACAGATGGAGCCTGGAACCATCTTTGTGCTGGAAAACGCCGGCGAGGTCGGCGAAAAGGAAGATCCTTATTGGGCGGTTCTGTCGTGCCCCAAATGCGGGCAGCTTGGGCTCGTCACCCGCAAGCAGATCGCCGGCTTGCTGACGGTCATTTGCGGTTCCGAGAAGTGCTCGGCCCAGTTCTTCATCCGCGATGAAGAGATCATCCAACGCAAGCCAAGCTAAGAGCCGTCGCGTAAACAATTCGATTCCTATCGCTTGCTGCCAGTCGTTCGTGCCGCCCGCTGCCAGCAATCACCATTCTTGAGTAAACTATTCCAGAACCTGCGGGTGCCCGACGCCAGGCTCCAGGTTTGCGCCATTTCGCTCCGAACAAAACTGAGGCAGCGAGAGATGCTTAAAGAGCTGCGATCCATCAGGCTTTGGAAGCGCCACACGCGCCTGGGTTTGACCATTGCTTTGGCGCTGCTCTCCCTCATTGCTTTGGGGTTTGTCCCGCCTTTGCCACTGGGTCCCGGCTATCATGAGTTCGCCGACGGCCGATCGATTTTTGGCATACCAAATTGCTTCGACGTCGTTTCCAACCTGCCTTTCGTGTTGGTTGGGATTCTTGGCCTGTGGTGGTTGTCCCGCCGCTCCAGCGACCGGTTGTTTCTGGAAGCGCGCGAGCGGCTTCCTTATTTTGTTTTCTTCGCGGGCGTTGCGCTCACCGGACTCGGTTCTTCCTGGTACCACCTCGCTCCCTGCAACAGCCGCCTTTCGTGGGACCTTCTGCCCATGGCGTGTGCATTCGTGTCCATCGTGGTCGCCCTGATTGACGAGCGCATCAGCGTCACCGCCGGCCTCAGAATGTTTCTCCCTCTGCTCGCGCTGGGAATGGCCAGCGTGCTGTATTGGTACGTCACCGAAATGCACGGTCACGGCGATTATCGTTTTTATCTGTATGTGCAATTCTTTTCGCCGATTATGCTCACCGCAATCATCATTCTCTTTCCTTCGCGCTACACGGGTATAAAGTATCTGGCCATCGCATTTGTGTTTTTTGTGGCGGCCAAGTTGTTCGAACTCTTCGACCAGCAAATTTACGCCGCGACCGGTTTCATATCCGGTCACTCGCTGAAGCATCTGACGGCGGGTGTTTCCTGTTACTGGATCCTTCTCATGCTGCAACGCCGTCGTCCGATCCCACCCGCCGGTCAGTATGCAACCAGTCCTTCGGGAGCCCGGCGCGGAACCGCGCTGCTGCCCGCAGAGCGCAAGTAAGCGGGCTTGACGATGGACGCTCATGATGCCGACTCCAAGATTGGCCTCGTGTCCTCGAAGAATTGCAGCGACTTTTGCGGCTGCTTGTGGAGCAGCGGGCTCTGACTTAATCCATCTCTGCGGATAATTGGTTGGCCGGCAACCGGCCCTTCTTCTTCGTCCTTTTCCGCGACCTTCAATTCGCCGTCGGCGTCGGCCAAGCCGTAGTCCTGCTCGAAGCTGTCGTAACGTCCGCACACGGTTGCGCCCTTTTCCTGCTTGAAGTTTGCGCCATGCCACAAATTTGCGCTTGCCAGTTGCAGCCCATACAGCAATCTGCCGGAGAGCTTGATGCTGATCCGCCCGTGGATTAACGCGTCCATGACTTGCATGATTGCCAGTTGAATGGAATTGGCATCCTCCAGCACCGGCAGCTCCAGCGGGTAGAATTCACACTTATCGAGGTGCTTTATGACCCGGAGACGACTGCCCACCCAGGTCAGATGGAAGTAACAGTAAGGACGCCCACGCAGCGCGGGCGATCCGCAAAATTCGCCATTCGGTTTTATGTGTTTACAGGTACGCATGAGTTCCGCCTTTCGGTCGATTCGCTATTCGCTTCTCGCTGTTCGCTCTTCGCAATTCGGTGGTGTCTCATAAATTTGTCATCCCGAGGGAGTGCCGCGAGTGTTTTTGACGCGCTGGATTTGCGCGGTTGCGGGCGCGAGTCGAGGGACCTGCTCTTTCTTTCGTAAGTTTGCGCGGGCTTGGCCTTCTGTACACAGCACCCCCCTCCCCCCTCTTTTCCGCAAAATATTGAAAACAAACAGGCGCCGCAAGAAATTCCGGCCAAAATATTGCATTCAGGTGGTTTACAGGCAAAATCTTGAGCCGCAAAGAGTTACGGGCTGCTGAGGACGGGTGGGAGGGCCCGGGGAAAACGCGGTTTGGTAATTTGAGGGTCGTCATGGCGACGTACCAAACCCAGTACAGACACAAAAGGGCAGGAGCGCCGAGCGAGGCGGATCCTGCCCTACGAGTTGAGTATGGGTCGGGACGGCTACGCAGTCAAGTTACGAAAGTACAATTGGGGAGGCAATTTCTGTCACCAGCTCTGGCAGCGCTTTCACAATCTTCATTGTTTCCAGGCCGACGGTGATGACCTGGCCGATGAGGCGCACGATGTATTCGGGATCGTCAGCGCGGTTGGGATCGTTGGTAATGCCGCTACGCTTGTCGGTCGAGACCTGATATTGGTCGATGACCCACTCCAGCGCCGAGCGGTTGCCGAGGCGGTATTCGTAAGTCTCCGGCGGGATGCCGCGCACGGTCAGAAAGTCGTTGTAGATGAGCGAGGTCTTGTCTTTGCTTAGGCGCATCTTCTCGACGCGCCAATTCAGTTGTCCCTTTTCGACGTGCTCCAGCGGATATTCGATTTGCTGTTCGTAGTTGACGTGGAGGTTGGCAAGTTCCGCGCCTGCTTTTGCAAACTGCCAAAACACCGCTTTGTCGTCCGGGTAGTGCGGGCCTTCAGGCCCGCGTTCAGGTGCCCCCCTTGCTTTGTCATCCCGAGCGAGGGCTTCAGCCCGAGTCGAGGGATCTGCGGTTTCTTTATGGCGCTCCGCCGTTGGCTGCGCGCTGGCCTTCGGCAGAGTGGAAGGGAGTTGTGACGCGCCTTGGACGCTGGCCTGAAGGCCAGCACTACCCTGGCTGGTCACGGAAGTGGCGACGAAGGGAATGCGCGGCAATTCGCGCTTAAGGTTGGCGGCGTAGCGCTCGCGGTATTCGGGATGATGCGGCACCGCATAGATGTTCAATATCTCTTATGCATGGGCACGTTCGAGGCGCTTGAGGGTTGGCAACGCCTTGATGGACTTGCCGGACTTGCGCTCGGCGAGGCGGATCTCATAGAGGCTTTGGAGATTCAGCCAGAATTCCGCCGTGGTACCGAAGAAATGGGCAAGGCGGAGGGCCGTATCGCCGGTGATGGCGCGGCGGCCGTTCAGGATTTCGGTGACGCGATTGGTGGGAACATTCAGTTGGCGCGCCAGTTCGGCGGCGCTCATGCCTAGCTCTTCCAGCTCTTCCGCTAGATGTTCGCCCGGGTGGATTGGAATTATTGCCACTGTGGTTCTCCTAATGGTAATCGACAATCTCAACATTCGATGGACCGGAGGCGCCTTCCGTCCATTCGAAGCAAATTCTCCACTGATCGTTGACCCGGATGCTGTATTGGCCCTTTCGATTTCCTTTCAGTGCTTCAAAACGGTTGCCCGGTAAGACGGCAAGATCTCTGAGCTCAACGGCAGCTTCCAGACGGTCCAGCTTCAGCCTCGCGGGGCGTTCGATACCGGAGAATGCTTTGACACGTTTTCCGGCTGCGAAATCCGAGGTGCGCTTGTCCCGATAGCTGACGATCACAGGTTAGGGTAGTTGTAAAGTACGCGTTACGTCAAGCGTAATGATGGACGAGGCGCGCAGCGCGGTGCGAAAAAAGCAGGTCCCTCGCTCGGACTAAAGTCCTCGGTCGGGATGACAAAAAACAGTTGTCAGTGGTCAGTTGCCAGTTGTCAGTGACGAACGGCACTCCTCCGTGTCCTCTGTGCCGCAGCCTGCCCTGAGCGAAGTCGAAGGGTGGTGAATAGAGTTCTCTGTGTCTCTGTGGTGAACAAAACGGCTTACCGCACCGACGTTTTGCCGGCGGAAGAGACTGGGACCTGCTCCACGATTTCGATGCCGAAGCCTTCCAGGCCGGCGACTTTGCGGGGATGGTTGGTGAGCAGACGGATGCGCGTGAGGTTCAGGTCCGACAGAATTTGCGCGCCGATGCCGATCTCGCGCTGGATGCGGCGCTGGCTCTCCGGCAGCGTCGCCAGTTGCTGCTCATGATGGAACTGGATGGTCATGCGGTCGCCCAGGCGCTCGACCGAATATCCCTTCGAAGTCGAATGCAGGTAGATGAGCGCGCCGCGGCCTTCTTCGGCAATGCGGCCCATGGCGGCATCGATAACGTCGCGGCATCCGCACCACTTGGCGCCGAAGACGTCGCCTACCAGGCAGTGCGAATGCATGCGCACCAGCACCGGCTGCTCGCCTGCATTCTCGACGTCGCCCTTGACCATGGCGATGTGCGAGTCGCCGGTGATCTCCGACTCGTAGGCGATCATGCGGAAGTCGCCGTAAGCGGTGGGCACGACGGACTCGGCCAGCCGGCGCACGTAGCGCTCGTGCGCCATGCGGTAGCGGATGAGTTCCGCGACGGTGAGCATCTTCATGTCGTGCTGGCGGCAGAATTCGGTGAGCTGGGGAACGCGCGCCATGGTGCCGTCGTCGCTCATGATCTCGCAGATGACGCCGGCCGGAACCAGGCCTGCGAGGCGGGCGAGATCGACCGAGGCTTCCGTCTGGCCGGCGCGGACCAGGACTCCACCCTTGCGGGCGCGAAGCGGAAAGACGTGGCCGGGGCGCGCGAGATCGTTGGGACGGGTTGCGGGATCAATGGCCACGCGAATGGTCTGCGAGCGGTCGTAGGCCGAAATGCCGGTGGTGACGCCGTCTTTGGCGTCGATGGATTCGGTGAACGCGGTGCCGAAGTTGGAGGTGTTCTCGGCGGACATCTGGCCGAGGCGAAGGTAGTCGAGGCGCTCGTCGGTCATGGCGAGACAGACCAGGCCGCGGCCATACTTGGCCATGAAGTTGATGGCTTCGGGGGTGATCTTCTCGGCGGCCATGGTCAGGTCGCCCTCGTTCTCGCGGTCTTCGTCGTCGATGACCACAATCATGCGGCCGGCGCGGATTTCCTCCAGCGCGGTTTCGACATCGCAAAATGGGGAATGAGTGGGCACGATGGCTCGACTCAGATTTTAACAGGGAAGGCGATCGCTATCCGCAATTCGCTTTTCGCCAGATCGCCAGACAATGGAAAAGGGCCGCGCGCGGCGGCCTTGGCGGAAATCGGGTGGTTTACAGAGTGGACTCGATTTCGAAGCCCCAAGCCTCGAGCAGAGGTTCGGGAATGTATTTGGAGTTCTTGTTCTTGCGCGCCCACTCACGCAGGCGGGTGGAACGGATGTACTGGTCGGGTTGGAGCTTGAACTCCTTCACCACCTGCTCAAATTCAGTGATCGTGGGGACGACCGGGCCGATCGGCTCCGGCTTGCCCCAGTTAGGATTGCCACGACGTTTTGCCATAGTTGCGCTCTTGTTCGCTTTCTTAGATTTAGTATCTGGATGACGTACCTGGCCCAAATGATGTCTTCATGGCCGTTATCTGATTGGATTCGCGCCACTTTTACAACGATTCAGCGGCATATTCGCCCCAAGGCGGGAATACGAAGGCAGGGTCCCAACAGAAGCCTAAGAGACGGGTTACTATACCTCAGTTTTTCCCGCAGATCAAAGGAAAATGCTACGTAGAACAGGGATTCGAAGGGTCGGCGAGCCATCATGGATTTCAGTTATCTTCCTTAGAATGAGACGGATGAAAGTAATAAACGTAACCAAATCCTGAGAATAATTGTATTGGGGGGTTGCACCAGAAGGAAAAACGGAGCGCCGGGTCGCGGAGCTCCGTCGAAGCGTTGGTTATGCCCGTGAAAGCCGGTTTTGCGGGCTCACTGCACGGTCAGCGTTATAGCGTTGCTGGTGACTTGGCCGGTGGCGCCAGCGGAGGTCGCAGTGATGATCGTAGTTCCCGCGGCCACGCTTGTCGCCAATCCACTGCCGGTGCTGAGACCCGTGCTGATCGTGGCCACGGCCACGTTCGACGAACTCCAGGTCACGGCGTTGGTGATGTCCTGGCTGGCCATCCCATTAGCGTAAGCGTAGAACTGCAGGGTGGATGGCACTCCGGACATGCTTGCGGTCGATTGGGGGACAGTACTGCCCTGCGTCGTTGTAATTACGATGCTCGTCAAGTTTTGCACCGTGACGGTGACACTGCCGGTCCCGCTGACGCCCTGGTCGGTGGCAGTTATGGTTGCGGTGCCCGTGCCGACTCCCGTAACCAGCCCGCCATTCGAGATGGTGGCTACAGTGTCATCCGAACTTGACCAACCAACGGTGTTTCCGGTGATCGGCGTTTTGCTTCCGTCCGAGTAGGTACCGGTGGCGGTTAACTGCTGCGTGCCGTTGACGGCGATCGTCGTGGAAGCGGGGGTGATAAAAATTGAGCTTAAGGAGGGATTTATAAAGAAACCTGTGCACCCTGCCCACGCCAGACACAGGAGAACAGCCAAGCCAGTCGCCAGCGCTGGGCGCCGTTGGTTCAACCTCTGAAGAACTCTGCCGGCTGACGCCAGCTTCGATTGGAAGTTGCCTGCCAAAGGTGAGCTTGCCTGGGTATGAATAGCCATTGCCTTATTGCTATTGTTCTGCCTCAAAGTTTTCTCCGATAAACGCAAAACATTCTGGTCGCCTCTCCGTCGACCTGTATCATTCAACTCCACCCTGGAGACTAACCCCAGTTGGACGGCCGGGTTCTCAAGATGGCGTCCGATTTGAGCACATTAATAGCTTTTTTCCTATTACTAACCCGTATCTTACTACGTCACGAAATTGCCCGCGAGCGCCGCTTTGTTCAGTGCCCGCTGGGCAACTGCACCGCGAACGATTTGGTCTGCGGCAGGCGCAGAATGTGGGGCGTGATAACAATCAACAGGTCGTCCTCCATGTCGTTCTTGGTGTGGCCCGAAGCCGCGTAGGTCAAGACTGGCACCCGGCTCAAGAAGGGTAGTCCGCTGATGCTGCGGCTGTCGGCTGAGGAAATAAGCCCCGCCACCACGCTGGACTCGCCGCTTTTGAGCGTAATACTACCGTTGTATTCGCGGTTGTTGATGATGGGGATCCCGTTCACCGTTTGCGTCCCCAAGGAGCGGATGTTCAACTCCAGTTTCAAAGTGACGCCGCTGTCGGCGTGAATGATAGGTGTGGCTTTCAGGTTTACGCCCAGGTCTTCGAAATTGAAGGAGGGGAACGGCGCGATGTAGCTCTGATTGCCGATCACCTGCGCGATGGCCGGAGAGTTGTAGATGGGAGCGAAGGTTGCATTCACGATGGGATAACGTTCACCCACTTTGAACACGGCAGCGTTGTTCTGCGAAGCGCGCAGGGTGACGTGGTCCAAAGACCGGATATCCGACTGGTTGAGATTGATGTTGATGGTGGTGCCGTTGCCTCCAGTAAGTCCGAACAGCGTGGCCCCGCCACCGAAAGTGGCAAACGGTGTGGAGAGAATCGAGTTGGCTTGACTGGAGAGCGACGCCAGCAACGCTTGGATGGCGGTTGAATTGGCCTGATTGATTCCGCCGGAAGCAATTACCTGATTGATGAGGTTCTGGGCATTTTGTCCCAGACCCGCGATCAGCGCTGGACTGATATTAAATAGCGTGAACTGTGCCGGAGGGGTAGTCCCCAGCTGCCGCAGGAAGCTGGAGCTGATCTCATAGACGCGCATATCCAGCAGGACTTCGGGACGACCGCCGGCCAGGCTCTCCAGCAACTGGGCGGCGGCTTCCAATACCGGCTCCTCCGCCCGGATCGAAATAGTGGATTGTGCTTTGTCGGCCGCGATGTAGCGCAGATTGAGAAGCACGCGGAGAGAGTTGGTCATCTCCGTCAGCTCCTGATCGGTGGCCAGGTCGGGCAGGTAGAAGGTGCGCAATGACATGCGCTGATAGTTGCGCCGGTACTCGACCGTATCGGCTGCGAACAGGATTTGTTTGGCCGCCAGCGGTATCCAGAATGTCTTGGTGACCTGGGTGGCCACTTCCATCGCGGTGGCGAAGTTGACGTCTTCGATGTCGAATCGAACCCGCTTCGGCTGCACGGAATCATCGAACTGAGCGGTCATGCCGTAGGTCTGGGCTATTTGAGTGAGCAGGCCCTTGGCGTCACCTTTGTAATGGAAATCATGGTGCGCGGCCGCGGGTTGCAGTTGTATAGGAGTGGACTCTTCGACGACGCGCATCGTCTGGCTGACAGGTTCTTCGTCAACCGGTATCGAGTCACGCAACCGCTGAAGTGCGTACTCATTGGTGGGATCGAGTTCCAGGGCGCGGCGGAAGTCGGCCATGGCAACGATCTCGTTGCCATCAAGCATGGCTTGATTGCCCTGCTTCAGATCTTGCATCACCAGTTGCTGGCGGGTGAGTTCACGGGCCGTAAGAAACTCGATGTTGTGTGGCGCCAACCTGGCGGCAAGTTCAAATTTCGTGAAGGCTGCATCCGTCTGCCCGGCCGACTTCAGCTTCACACCCGCTTTGAACTGACGCTTGGCTTTGGCGACGTCCTTGGGATTGTCTGGCGGCTCATGCGGCGTTCCAGGCTGGGCTGAAGCACTCGGGGTTGCCGTATTCGGCTGTGGGGCTGTCGCTTGAGTAGGCGGATTGGTGTCGGAAGACGGCTGGTTCGGCGATCCCGTCGCGGAAGATGGCGCGGCGTTCTGCGTGGCAGCAGCCGCTGTGGGCGCAGTAGTCTGCTGCCCGGCCAGCATGCTCGCCATCGCGAGCGCAAGTAAACTCCCGACCAAAAAGCGCATCAGTGTTGCGATTGTAAGCCAGTGGATTGGGGATTGTCTTGTAAGGCAGCAGGATTGAGCAAGCTCCGTCAAAAATCCTTCACCACCGAGCCCACGGAGAACACGGAGTTTTGTCGTTTTTGATTTTGTTCGTTATATACATGACCTTCGTAACGATTTTCATTGCCACGAATCGCGGGTCACGGTGAACCGCGATAAATTGGAGGGAAGCATCCTGTGCTAAACTTCACTCAACCGAGGGTTGAGGATGCATAGGGTTTTACGCAAGTTGATGTTCGTGGATTTACTCAAGGGACTCAGAGTCACCTTCCGCAATCAGGACCCAAAGGAAAATATCACCGAGCAGTATCCTCTGCAGCGACCGGAAGTGGCGGAGCGTTTCCGCGGCGCACCGCGCCTCAACAACAATCCCGAGACCAACGAGACCCTGTGCATCTCCTGCGACCTGTGCGCGCTGGCGTGTCCTGAGCACCTAATTGTGGTGAACAGCGAACGCAATCCTCACACCCGGCGCAAGGAGTTGACCGACTTCACCTACGACCTGAGCCGCTGCATGTTCTGCGGACTTTGCGAAGATGCCTGCCCCACCGACGCGCTGGAGCTGACTCAAGATTTTGAGATGGCGAACTACAGCCGGGAAGGGCTCATCTGGAACCGCGAGACGCTGGAGAAGGGCCCTGAGCCGAACGTGTACCGGCGGTAATTCAGCAGCCAGCAATCAGCACTTAGCATTTGGCCGATGGGTTGTCACGGGTGGCCCGGGGCTCGCGATTTTCGAGACCCGGGAAGTCGATCATTGATCGCTTGGATAGTCTGCTCGCTAACTCTGTCCCGGAGCAACAACTACTTCTACGTGTCGCCCAGGTCTCGAAAGGCTGCGAGACCTGGGGCACCCGCTAAATGCTAGTTGCTAAGTGCTGAATGCTTCTACTGCAAATGGTGCATACGGAAGGGAATTTGCACTACGGCCTCAAGCGCAACGGGTTCACCGTTTTTTGTGCCGGGGCGAAAGTGCCAGCCCGCCAGGGCGTGCATGGCGTTGGCATCGAGGCGCGAGTCCAGGCTGTCGAGCACGCGGATCGCATCTACCGTACCGTCGGCGCGGATCACAGCGTACAGAGTGACGGTGCCTTCCACGTGGTCTCGCAGAACTTCGGGCGGGTAAGCGGGATCAACCTTGGTGGTCGCTACCGGCGCGGTGAGCAAGCCATTGTCTTTGGTTTCCTGCAACTCGGCGAAGCGAATGATCCAACTTCCGGTGGCCGAGGTCAGGTTGGGCATGTTCATGGTCAACGAGTAATAGGGCTTGGCGCGAAAAATCTTCTTCTCGATGCTGGCGTCTGGGTCCTCTGACAATGTGGGAGGCGGCGCCGGAGGCTGCCGATCACGATAGGTGGGCAGCGACGGCTTCATGGCGGCGGCAATCATGCGTTTGCGGGCTTCTAGCTCCGGATCCGAAGCAGGCAGCTTGGCTCCGGCGACCGCAGAAGTAGTGGCCCCTGGAGGAGGAGCGCCGACCGTAATGCCTGGAGGCACGCCGTTTCCGGCGCCGCGGCCTGCGCCACCGGCGGCATCATTGCCGGTGCCGACAACGTTGGGTGTGCCCGGTGCGTCAGGTTTGCCGCCGGGGGAGGCGTGGAATTCTCCGCTGCGATTGCCCTCGGGGATGCTGAGTGGCCCATGCACGTCAGCCGGAGTCAATCCCAAGGCGATCAGCTGTCCTTGTCCCTGCGAAGGAGGAAGGTTCTGTACGTTGGGAGATGGAGGAACGTTCTTCGTGCCGCTGTCACCGACGCCACTGGCCCGCTGCGCCGGCACCGGCAACTTAGGCGCCTCCAGCGTAGGTTGCAGCTGCGCCATGTTGAGCTCGCCCTTCTGCAGCTTCACCTGGTCGGGTGTCAACGGAGGCTCGACCGCCGAGGGCTGCGGCAGGGTGGGAAGTTGCAGCTTCGACTTCAATTGCGAGACATCAGCGGCCGGCGCGACCACCTGCGGGTCAAACTGCGGGACCTTCAACTGCGAAACCGGACGCGCCGAGGCGGCTATCGGTTGGGCTGCCAGCACCGGAGTCCAGGCAACGATGTTGGGCAGCGCAACATCGTGATCCAGTTTGACCTTGGGCGCGGTCACGATGGTCTGGTGATTGTTGTCTGCTTGTGGAGGGACAGAAAGAATCTCTTGCCGGGCCAGTTTGGGCGCACCCTGGCGCGGTTTCATCGGCGCCTTGCTGGCCGTGTTGATGGGCGGCAGATAATCGCTTACCGGGTAGTACTCAACTTTGGTGTTCTGAAACGGCGACTGTAGTTTTGGCGACGGATTGAAAAATGGCAGCGTGCAGACTAGATAGACGGCGACGATGAAGAGGATGTGGCCGCCATAGGACTCGGCGAAGCGATATGCATCAATGCCGGTGCGGATAAAGTATTCCGGCCGCAGGGCGACAGGTTGGGCGGTGATTTCGACCGGAGGCGGCTGGCGATGCAGGAGAATGTCGCCCAGGTTGCGGAAGAAAACGCGATGCCGCGCTTCCAGTTCGCAGAGCAGTGCGGGTGGCCTGATTTCCGCGTCGGGCCGCGAGGTGGCGCTCGCAGGCGCGGCCGGATCGCGTCCTGAAGGATCGCGTTGGGGCCTGGTTGCAGAACTGTGCGACATCATCCTCGACCGTGGAGCAAGTATTCGGATTATAGCGGAAAACTGCGCCTGCGGCGGTGAATCGCGATGCGCAGGTTGCTCTTTCGTGAACCTGCCGCGACGTGCAATGATGGGTGACCACGGGAGCGAACATGATGCGAAGAAGTCTGGTGTTGGCTATGTTTGTGACGTCGATTGTGAGCTTAGCGCTGGCGCGGCAGTCGGCAACGGCAGCATCGCCGGCGCAGCAGGCGGCGAAGCCGGCTTCTTCTGCAGACGATCCCTCGGGTATGTATTCTTTCTTGCGCGAAGGCGAGTTCGTGCAGCTCACGCTGGATGATGGCAAGGCGTCAGGGTTCATCTCGCGGTTCGGGGACGCCGACAGCGACAAGGGCCAGTTCATCGATCAGTTCTTCGACAAGGCCACGCTTGCGACCGACCGTCTGACGTTCAAGACCAAGACGGTGCACGGAATCTGGTACGAGTTCAGCGGGGTGCTGACGATCACGCCAGGCAAGCAGCCCGGGCAGGAAAACTATCGCGTGATCAAGGGCACGCTGACGCTGCACACGGTCGATGCCGGTAATCACGATAACGTGACCCAGCGGCATGCTGAGTTTAAGTCGTTCCCGCAGGACTTAAGCAAGCCGTAAAACAGTTGTCAGTTGTCAGTCGGCAGCTCTAGCTCGCTTTCTGGTCATTCGTAGGATGGGGCACAAGCTTGCGCTGAATGTAAGCCACGTGTTCATCTTCCATTTCGGCGAGGTCGCGATAGAGCTGGCGTAACTTTCCCTCTGGCGTCTTGTCCGCCAGGTCCGCGTAGTAACGTTGGGCGCTTTGCTCGGCGGTGAGCGCCACCTGCAGGGCACGGCCGCGCGGGTTAGAGGTGCGGCCGTCACGGGTGGCAGCAAAGATGTCGCCGTCCTCCAACTTCGGAACCTCGATCCACTCGACCAGGTCCTCTTCCGTAAGGGCGCACCGAGTGTTTCCGTACTGTTCGGTGTACTTGTCCTGCAGGACGGAGCTGTGATTTTTCTCTTCCGCCGCCATCTCCCAGAAGACACTGGCGATTTCCAGGGATTCGCTGTCGCGAAACTCGACAAACATTTCCGCAAAGCGGTGGTATAACTCGGCGTTGCGTTCCTCGATGAAAATGGCAACGTGCAGGGCTTCCTGAGGGTCGAGGGAAGCAAAACTACGTTTCATGTTGGCTCCGGCTGGGCGCTGGCCCCGTTGTCGCATTTTATCTGTAAAGGGCGGGAGAATATCCAGGACGAAGAGATTCTTTGGTGGCTGCGTTCCGAAATGGGAAGGTAAACGGCATCACCACAGAGGCACGGAGGTCACAGAGTTTTATTTTAGAAAGGTTTTCTCCATGTCCTCTGTGTCTTCGTGGTGAATGATCTTCGAGCGGACTCCGGTTAGTCTATCCGGCCTGCTGCGTCGCCAAATCTGCTTTCTGTTTGGCGCGGTCGGCTTCGATCCTGGCGATCGTGCGCTTCAGCCAGTGCTTTACGTTCTCCCGCAACTCTTCTTCAGTCTGACCCGGCGTGGCCACCGTAACTCCTTGGCGATTCAGTGGGATGTGATGGCAGGGCACGTCTTCGGTGCGGTATTCCTCGGGAACAAAGTCATAGAGGAGGCACTCGTGGCAGGCGTGCGGACGAGTGGGATCGCCGTGGTTGGGACAAGTCAACGAGTCCTGGAAGACGGAAGCTGGACCCCACGGCGTGCTGTACCAATTTCCGTAGCCTCCCTGCTCAAGAAAATTGAGTTCGTAGCGCAAAACCTCCAGAACATCGCGTTTATCGTCCGACATGGCTCCCTCCAACGGCGGCGCCTTGAGCGCCTTACTCTGCTGAGATTGTGGTCTTTCTCCGCACAGCCGTGCTGTGATGTATCTCACGTCTGGGTGTGACGAGTGCCCGCCAGTTGGCCGAGGCCGTGGGAAGGGAATTGTAGAGGCCTAGGGAGCTTGAGTGAGTGGTTCTGCGCACGCGGCGGCTTCGGGGGCGCCACTTGCCAGCCCGGCCTGGTCGCTAATCAAAGACCCAGTGAGATACCGTGCCGTGATGACGGCCAGCACGAACACGAGCGGCATAAAGTTACGCATCTCAACCAGGAAACTGAAGAAGAGGCTGGACAAGAAGAGTACAGGAAACAAGTACAGCGCCAGATACTTCAGCGAGCGGGGCGTGGTTCGCCAACTAAGTACGAGGAACGGTACGAAAGCTCCAACGGTAAGAAGAAGCCCCACTGGCCAGCGAGAATCGTGCCAGTTAAGCGATGGCATGTTCTTGGGCGCCACACTGATCTGGGTGTACTGATGGATGCCGCCGTGCAGAACCAGCATCCGGGCACTCATGAATATGGCTGCACTGGCAACACACAGAGTGATCGCTCGCCACCAATAATGGCTGTCCTGGCGGCGGAAGAGAGCGTAATAGCCCGCGAGCGCGAGCACAGTCTCTTTGGCGAGTGAGCCGATAATCAGCGTGGTAAGTAACAGCGCAAAATCTTCGGTCTCGAGAAAAATAAACGCCAATACAAATGACAAGTGCGAGAGTGGATCGGTCAATTGCCCAGCGTAATACTCAAAGCTCACGGGATACATGACCGCGATGAACAGCATGGCCAGGATCGCGCCCAGATAGTTGGTATAGAGCCGGGCAAACTTGTAGATCGCATAAAAAAGCAGGATGCCAAAGATGAGCCGGTACAGGTCGCGCGCCGGCTCGAAGGCCAGACCTCCTAACTGAAACCAGCGGACAATTGCGTTGGGCAGGAAGCGATAGGAGTGCGGTATGGCATAGGGGGAGAGCTGAATTACAAGGTCATTCACCAAGCCTTGCCACAGGACATTGGAAACGTATCGCGGCAGGTAGGGCACGCCGTTATCGACAAAAACCCGGTGAATGCTATTCACAACGCAAGTCAACAAAAAAGCCAGAAACACCACAATGAAAGCCCGCGCGCGCGTGAGATGATGCGATTCACGACGGTAGATATAGGCGCAGATGGTGGCTGTAATCGCGTAGCCAAGATATTGGACGAGTTTGCCATCAGCCTTGGGGATGGCCGTCCAGCGAAGCAGGGCTGGCAGAACAGCGATGATGGCGAGCGCCCAAACCGAAATCAGGACCACAAGCTTCCGACGTCCGTTCGATGTGTCTGGCGGTAGCGTGTCGCTCGGCATCAGGCCGGATTCCCCTGGAGTCTAGATGTCCGCACCGCAACGTGCGCCCGCTAGTTGGCGGTGTTTAAGGTAGAACTGCGAACCGCGATTGTAGCAGCCAATGCAGCGCTAGCTGTTCCCGTTCTCCCGGTTTTTCTTCTTGATCTCGATATTGAGGCGTTTGATTTTCTGGTTCAGAGTGGAAAGTGGAATGCGGAAACGGTCGGCGGCTTCGGTCTGGTTCCAGCCGCATTTTTCCAGCATATCGCTGATGACGCGGCGCTCGCAGTCTTCAATGATTTCGAAGAGCGAAGCGTCAGGGCGCTGCTCCATGATGGCAAACTTGCTGCCGCGGCCGATGAGGCTGTCGGGCAACAGATCCACGGTGAGGTTGGGACCGGTGGCCAGGACCACCGCGCGCTCAATAACGTTTTCCAATTCGCGCACATTGCCCGGCCAGTCGTAGTCGAGCAGCGGACGCATGGCTTCGGGAGTGGTCCGCAGCGGCAGCCGCTCATTCTCTTGGGCAAACTTGGCGATGAAGTACGCCACCAGCATGGGAATGTCATTCTTGCGCTGGCGCAACGGCGGAAGGTCGATGGTGATTACGTTGAGACGATAAAACAGGTCGTCGCGGAACTTGCCTTCCTTCACCTGTTGCTGCAAATTGACGTTAGTGGCGGCGATGATGCGCACGTCCACCTGTATCTCGCTGACGCCGCCGAGGTGCATGAACTTGCGGTCCTGGAGGACGCGCAGGATTTTGGCCTGCGTCTCCAGGTTCATGGTGCCAATCTCGTCGAGAAAGAGCGTACCCCGATCGGCGACTTCGAACAGGCCCTTCTTGCTGGCGATGGCGCTGGTGAAGGCCCCCTTCACGTGGCCAAAGAGCGTGGATTCCAGCAGGTCGGCGGGCATCGAGCCGGTGTTCACGGGTACGAACGCGCGCTCGCGACGGGTGGAGTTCATGTGGATGGCTTTAGCGATCAGTTCTTTGCCGGTACCGCTTTCGCCTTGCAGCAACACGGTGGAGCGGCTGGGCGCCACCTGGGCTACCAGGTCGAAGATGCGCAGCATGGGCTCGCTCTTGCCGATGATGTGCTCAAAGTTGTAGCGCTGCTTGAGGGCGCGCTTCAGTTGAATAACTTCTTCTTCGGCGCGGCGGCGGCCGACCGCGGTGCGCACATCGGCCAACAGCTTTTCGTTGTCCCACGGCTTCTGGATGAAGTTGGTGGCGCCCGCCTGCATGGCATTCACGGCATTCTCCACCGTGCCGTAGGCGGTGATCATGATGACGGGCAGATCAGAATCGCGCTCGCGAATGTCGTGCAGAATTTCAATGCCATTGCGCTCGGGTAGCGCGAAATCGAGCAGCACGAGATCGAAGGGATGCTGCGCGATGCGCGCCAGACCCTCCAGGCCATCGTTGGCGACCTCCACGGCGTAGCCTTCAAACTCCAGAAGAGTCTGCAGCGACTCTCGAATGGCGGCTTCGTCGTCGATGATCAGCACCGAGGCAGGAGAGGCGAGATCGTCGCGTCCGGCGGCCGTGCGGCTGATTGCTAGTTCAGGCATTGACCACCTTTCTCAGCATGGGAAACTCCATGACGAAGGTCGTACCTTGACCGGGCGTGCTGGCCACACGGATCTTGCCGGCATGTTCCTGAATGATGCCGTAGGTCACCGAAAGACCCAGGCCCGTACCGCCGCTGTGACCCGTCTTCGGCTTGTTCTTGGTGGTAAAGAACGGATCGTAGATCCGATGAATGTGTTCCTGCGCAATTCCCGAGCCGGTATCCGACACCTTCACCTCTACGTGATGGCCGTTGGAGGTGCTGATTTTCAAGGTGCCTCCGGCTGGCATCGCGTCTTTGGCGTTCAGGAACAGGTTCAGAAAAACCTGCTGCAGCTTTCCGGTGTTCCCGTAGATAGGCGGCAATTCCGGCTGCAAATCAGGTTGCACCTTGATGCGCGCGGTCTTGAACTGGTGATCGAGCAGGGTCAGCGTGTCTTGAATGACGCGATTCAGGTCCACATTGCTGAACTCGGTGCTCGAGGTGCGCGAAAAGTTGAGCAGGCTGTTCACGATTTCCGAGGCGCGGAAGGTCTGGCGAGTGATTTTATCCAGCAAGCCCGACTGCTTCTCGTCGCCGTGCACCTGCTTGGCCAGCATCTGCGCGTACGACGAAATAACGGCCAGCGGCGTGTTGACTTCGTGTGCTACCCCGGCTGCCAGCAGTCCGATCGAGGAAAGCTTCTCGGCCTGCGAGAGTTGCGATTCCAACTCGATGCGCTCGGTAATGTCGTCCACGATAATCAGGCGGCCGATCACGCTGAAGTCTTTGGTGACCAGCGGCGCGATGGCAATATTGGCCACACGCGCGTCGCCGGCGGTGGTGCCCAGTCGGAACTTATAGAGATTGTGGATTCCCGGAGTCTGCCGCACGCGGTAGTACTCTTCCAGAAATGCAGGCGCGAGTACTTCGCCCAGAGGACGACCCAGGGCCTCCAGGCGCGGCAAGGCGTACATCACCTCCATCTGCGAGTTCCACGACTCGATGCGGTCGTCCAAATCGACAGCGAGCACACCTACGCTGATGGATTCGACGATGTTTTCGTTGAACTCTTTCAGGCGCTCATACTGCCCGGCCTTCTGCTCCAGCGACTTATACAGGCGCGCGTTCTGCACGGCGATGCCGATGTATCCGGCGAGAGTTTCCAGCAACTGCACATCTTCGCTGGAGAGGAAATCGCCTTCCGATGTTTTACCCAGGCCGAGGACGGCGATCATGCGATTCATGACCGTGCAGGGAATGTAATAGTTCAGTTCCAAGCGGCGGATGGTGTCACGCGCAGTTGGAGTCTCGCGGACCGCCTGATTGGTGTTGTCGAAGAACAGGTGACCGAGTTGCCACTCGGGACGTTCGACGTGCAGGAAATCGAAGTCCAGACCGCCGGTGTTGGCAATGCCGTACGACTTGGCCAGCGAGAACTGCTCTGGCTGGTCGGGATCGGAGAGAAAGATGGCCAACCGATCGACCAGCAAAGTGCGCGACAGGCGGTCCACGATCGAGGTCAACATCTTGTCGAGATCGGTCTCAGAGTTCAGGTCGCGGCCGAAGTCAGTAAGCGTCTTCCGGTAATCGTAGCGTTTGCGATAGAAGAATTTGTCCAAATAATCCTGCACCCAGTTCTTGAACGGATCGAATAGCAACGCCGTTACCGCGATGGCGGCAATCAGTCCGATCGGACCCACGCTGGGGAAGCTCTGATGGAACAGTACTGATGCAATGCCCACAGCCGCGAAGTACGCGCCGGTGATCGCGCCCGCAGCAATGGTGTACGCCATGCCGCGCTTGAAGATGAGGTCCACGTCCATCAGGCGATAACGGAAGATGGCATAGCCGAAGGTGAGCGGCAGAAAGACCAGCGACAGCACTGAGATCTTCATCCACATGGACAGAGCGGGTGGACTGCCGGCCAAGTACGGGACCACATAAAACAGCGTGAAAGGCAGGACAGCGAGAATGGTTCCGCGCGTCACCCACTTCATCTGCTGGCGCAGAATTGCCGATTCGGCATGACGATAGCTGTGCCACAACACGGCGGCTGACAATACAAAGTATGTGGCCAGATACGACATCTGCAGCCGGTCGAGGTTCCAACGCAGCACTTCGCTGGGTTGCAGCAGTTCGAGGGAGAAGATGTGCGCGGCCAGTAAAATCGCGCCGGGAACATATACCGCTGGAATCAACCAACGACGACGGTTTACCAGGCCTTTGCGTTCCGGGAAGGTGAGCGAAAAATGCAGAAATAGTGCCGGCTGTAGCAGCAACGCCACCACATTGGTCCAGTAAATGATCCAGTCGAAATCGTTCAGCTTGCCGGTGTAGTGGAAGGAATAGAAGATGAAGGAAACCAGGCAGAAAACGTAAAAATGGGTGCTCTTGGGTGCGGTCCAGCGCCGCAGCAAAACATACATTCCGATGCCCAGATACACCAGCGCGATTAGCCGCAATCCGCCAAACAGGGAACGGTCGGTTGGAGCGAGAATTAGCGGTGCTTCCAGATTCACGCCTTGGCGGATGATTGAGTAATCAGCTTTGGACCAGACTCCAGCGCGATAGAGTTGCCGTTCCAGGCTGCCGACGTTGGCTACGTTCCGACTGTCGACTGCTATTAATCGGTCGCCTACCTTAATGCCTGCCTTTTGGCCCGGGCCGTCGTTGTCGACGCGAGCTGCCCGCAGATGGCTGCCATCTTCTACCCACCAAACGCCATCGTAAGGGGCAGAAAATTCCCGTTCCTTCTGAAAATTGATCCACGCGAACACGACCGCCGCGACGCTTAAGAGCGCCAGGAAGACGGCAAAGAAACGAGTTTGCAGGTCTCGCGCCATCGCAGCAGGTGGCTGATTCGTACGACGTACCGGTGGGGTGACACCCACAGGTGCATCATTACTGTGCAACTTAGATGCCACGCTCACCCCGGTCATAGAGCAGTAACCCACATTTTATGAATAGTTTCCCAAATTATAAATCAGAGCGTGGATGGGACGTACCGTTTTTGGAATATCTCTCCACAATTTAGAATGGAAAGGTTACTAAAGAGGTATGTGCCTGAGGACAGTAACCTTCGTCCTGCAGGATTGCGGATATGATTTCTGCAATCGATTTCCGAAGGCCAAGTCTTCATTTTTTTCGCGGGGTGCGAGGGCAAGTGGTACTCTCTGTAGCGTCGCGCGAGTCAGCAATAGTTAGCGGCAGTAAACGGGCCCGAAAAAGGAGCGCCTATGCCGTCCCAGCCGTCGTCATCCGCCCGTAAGACAAATTCAGTTCAACAAGACAGTGGTTTGGCGCGTTTTGGGTTGGCCCTGGCCACCTGGAGCGAGCGGTGGTTTCCTGACCCTCTGGTATTTGCATTGGCCGGAATCGTCATTGTCTTCATCTTCGGCTTAATCCTTCACGAGTCCGCGAGCAAACTGGCCATTCAAGGCGCCAAGAATTTCTGGACGCTGGTGCCGTTCACCATGCAGATGGTGATGATCATTATTGGCGGGTACGTGGTGGCCACCACGCCGCTGGTGAACCGGCTGATTCGGGCATTGGCGGAAATTCCGAAGAATGGCCGCAGCGCCATCGCCATGATCGCATTGTTTTCGATGTTGACGTCGTTAATCTCCTGGGGGCTGAGCCTGATCTTCAGCGGGCTGCTCACGCGCGAACTGGCGCGCCGGGTGAAGGGCATGGACTACCGGGCGGCCGGAGCTGCTGCATACCTGGGGCTGGGAGCGGTGTGGGCGCTGGGATTGTCGTCCTCAGCGGCCATGATGATGGCCACCAAGGGCGCCATACCTCCGGCTCTGTATGCAATCTCCGGTCTTATCCCGCTCCGGCAGTCGCTGTTTTTATGGCAGAGCATCGCGATGGCGGCGGTGCTGATTGTGGTTTCGGTGGCGGTGGCTTACTTGTCCGCGCCTTCACCAGAAAAAGCGAAGACCGCTGGCGACTTCGGCATCGAGTACGAGGCGGTTGACCGGCCTCTGGAGCCCAAGACAAAGCCTGGCGAGTGGCTGGAATACAGTCCGCTGCTGACGGTTCTAATCTCGGCGCTGTTCATCTGGTATCTATTCGACTTTTTTCGCACCTCGCCGCAGGGCGCGCTCGCCGCGTTAGACCTGAACACCTACAACCTGATGTTCATTGCCGCCGGGCTGCTTCTGCATTGGAGACCGAAAAGATTCATGCGGGCCGTTGCCGATGCGGTACCGGCAACGGGTGGCGTGCTGATCCAGTTTCCGTTTTACGCGGTCATTTTTGGGATGATTGTTGGCACGGGCATCTCGACCTGGTTGGCCGCTCTGTTTGCGCGAATCACCACGCAGGAGAGCTACCCGCTACTAGTTGCACTGTATTCAGCAATTCTGGGGACATTCGTTCCATCCGGCGGAAGCAAGTGGGTCATCGAGGCGCCTTACATTCTGCAGGCAGCGAACCTGCACCACGTGCACCTCGGCTGGGTAGTGCAAATCTATAACGCGGCGGAAGCGCTACCGAATCTGGTGAATCCGTTTTGGATGTTGCCTCTATTGGGTATCCTTAAGCTTAAGGCGCGCGACCTGGTAGGCTACAGCGTGCTGCAGATGATCGTGCACATTCCCATCGTGTTTTTCCTGTGCTGGTTGTTTGCGCGCTATCTCCCCTATCTGCCGCCGATGAAGTAGGTCGAAGGGCACAGTGGGAGCCGCTGAGCCGCTGACGGCAAAAGTTCGTCACTGCAACCTCCCATGCGCTTGCACGTCTATACAATGAAGTAAGTACCCAGCGTGCGAGCACACTATCCAGTTCGGACGATTGATTTCAACCAGCGACAGCGTGACGGCGGCTACTTGCTGCTGGCCGTCTTGCTGATGATGGCGATGATGATTATCACCGCTGCCATCGAACTGCCACGGCTGGTGCAGCAAATGAAACGCGACCGCGAAGAGGAGATGATTTATCGCGGCACCGAGTACGCGCGCGCCATCAAGAAGTTCTACAAGAAGTTTGGCCGGTATCCCACCAGTCTGGAGCAACTCGACAATACCAACCAGATTCGTTTTCTCCGCAAGCGTTACAAGGACCCGCTGTCTAAAGACGGCAAATGGACGCTGCTGCATTACGGCGATATCCAAATGCTGACCAACCCCAACGCGCCGGGAACGCCGGCGGCCGGGCTGGGCTCGACGCCCGGAGGCTCGCCGTTCGCCAACGGTCCGGGCTCGCAGGGAAGCGGCGGCGTATTTTCCAGCAGCCCGACCCAGTCGCCGCAGTACGTGAATGGGCCCAGCACAGGCGGCAGTGGGAGCACATTTGGGGGAAGTCCTCCGCAAAGCCAGCAATACAACAACGGTCCGGGTTCGGACGGCAGCGGAGGCGGTTTCGCGAGCGGCGGAGGCGGTTTCGTGAGCAATAGCACGGAGTCAGGAAGCAATGCAGGGGGAAATAATTCGGCCAATGGCGATAGCGGACAGACTGGCGCTCCGGGCGCTCCGGGTTCGCCCGGCAGCAGCATCTTTGGACAGAATTCTGCGGGCGGAGGTCAGACGTTTGGTGGCGGCGCGATTGTCGGCGTCGCGAGTTTGAGCAAAGATCCTACGATTCGCATTTACAACAAGAAGAAGAAATACAACGAGTGGCAGTTCATCTATGACCCGACGTCGGATCGGACGAATACTTTGCTACGCGGCCCATACCAGCCGCCTACTATTGGCGGCGCGCAAGTTGGAACTCCAGCCGGGCAGGTGAATGGGCAGCAGCAAAGTCCGTTCGGTCAGCAACCGGGTGGCAGTGCTCAACCGAATGGATCGGGAAACCAAAGCCCGCAAGGCCCGGGAAGCCAGTTTCCACCCGATCAGAACCAGCCGCCACATTAGGACGATGCGATGATAGCCGCGGTCCTCGATACACCCCAGGATATTTCGAAGCGTCCGCTGCGGATAGAGGAAGTTCCGCGTCCGGCGCTGGAACCGGGTCATGTGCTGTTGAAGGTGAGGGCATGTGGGGTCTGCCGTACCGACTTGCATATTGTCGAGGGAGAACTCCCGGCGCGGCGAGAGCGTCTGATTCCCGGACATCAAATTGTCGGCGACGTGGTGGAAGCCGCCACGGAGGACGTTGCCGTCGGTACTCGGGTCGGAGTCTCGTGGATTGGGGGCATTGACGGAACGTGCTGGTATTGCCGTCGTGGCCTGGAGAACCTTTGCGATGCGCCTGTGTTCACCGGCTATACGGTGAATGGGGGCTATGCGGAATACGCGCTTGCCCGCGCTGATTTTGTCTTTCCGCTTCCCGCCGATCTGGATGACTTGCATGCCGCGCCACTACTCTGTGCCGGCATTATTGGCTTCCGCAGTCTGCGGGTTGCGGGAGTGCAGCCTGGGGAGCGTGTAGGGTTATTCGGATTTGGCGCGTCGGCACATCTCGCCATCGCCGTGCTGCACGCGTGGAACTGTGGGGTTTATGTTTCGACGCGAGGAGCGTCGCATCGCGAACTGGCAAAGTCACTGGGCGCCGAATGGGTGGGAGGCGAAGCGGACAAGCCTCCGGTCGAGTTGGACCGCGCCATTACCTTCGCGCCCAGCGGCGACGTGGTGATCGCCGCCCTGGCAAGTCTGCGCAAGGGTGGAGTGGTCGCCATCAACGCGATCCATCTGGATCGCATTCCCCAGTTCGACTATGACCGTCTGCTGTGGGGAGAGCGCCAGATCCGCAGTGTGACGAACATGACTCGCGCCGATGCCCGCGACTTTCTGAAGATTGCCACCGAGATCAAACTTCATCCGAAGAGCACGCAGTTTTCGCTGCATCAAGCGAATGAAGCGCTGTTGGCGGTCAAGAACGATGCCATCGATGGCGCAGCGGTCATCATTCCGTGAAACAGCAACTCCCTCACCGACTGAATGTCGGTTCGGAAGAACTTGTACGGCGCACCTAAAGGTGTGCCCCTTCAAAAGCGTCCTCCGCTTGCACGCATGTGCATCGGCCTCAGCGGCGTGGTAGTGTCTCCTAACGGGACGTTCGGGAGCACTTCATTGGCGACCACAACACCTCCGTCGCTAATCCGTAGGCAGATACGTGTGCGCGGCATCGTACAGGGTGTCGGATTTCGCCCCTTCGTTTATAACCTCGCGCGCGACCTCGGGCTGAAAGGATACGTCTTCAATTCGTCGGCGGGCGTGACGGTAGAGATTGAGGGCGGCGGCGACGGCGTCGAAAAATTCCTGGACGCATTGCGGCACCGTCCTCCGCCGTTGGCGCTGATTAAAGAAGTCAGTGTGGTCGAACTGGATCCGCTGGGTGACGATGACTTCGTCATACGGGACAGCCACGCGGAAGTGGGCGAGTTCGTTCTGGTATCGCCCGATATGGCGACCTGCGAGGACTGCTGGCGGGATTTTGGAGATCGCAACAATCGCCGCTTTGGATATCCATTTACGAACTGCACCAATTGCGGGCCGCGCTACACCATCATTCAAGACATTCCTTACGACCGCCCGATGACGACTATGTCGTCGTTTCGCATGTGCGAGCTTTGCCAGGCGGAATATGAAGATCCGAGGAATCGACGCTTTCACGCGCAGCCGAATGCTTGTGCGGTGTGCGGTCCGGCGCTGGCCATGGTGCCATCCGGATCAGCTTTCCCGGAGGATGCTGACTACAACCCGGCGAAATCGGCAGTGATTATCAGCCAGGCGCGCGAGTTGCTGCGCGCAAGCAAGATCGTGGCAGTCAAGGGACTAGGTGGATTTCTGCTGGCCTGCGATGCGGAGAACGATGCCAGCGTGAAGCTGTTGCGGACCCGCAAACGCCGCAGCGATAAACCATTCGCCTTGATGGCGCGCGATGTTGCCGCCGTCGAAGGCTTCTGCTTCGTTTCGGATTTGGAACGCACTGCATTGCTCAGCCCAAGACGGCCGATCGTGGTGCTGCGCCGCCGACCGGACGCGAATATTTCCCCGGCAGTCGCTCCGGGCAATGACACCATTGGCGTCATGCTGCCCTACACGCCGCTTCATTACCTGTTGTTCAGCGACTCCCCCGACGAGGCGCCGCAGTTCACGGCCCTGGTGATGACCAGCGGCAACATCAGCGAGGAGCCAATTGTCACCTCGAATCAAGAGGCGTGGCAGCGTTTACAGGCCGTGGCCGACTGGTTT
Source organism: uncultured Acidobacteriaceae bacterium (assembly GCA_963798185.1). Classification (GTDB taxonomy): domain Bacteria; phylum Acidobacteriota; class Terriglobia; order Terriglobales; family Acidobacteriaceae; genus Bog-257. The sequence continues at coordinate 19,957 of CAWCSJ010000014.1, read as the reverse complement.
GTATTTCACAACCGCGACATCTACATGCGAGCCGATGATTCCGTGGTGCGCATAGCGGAGGGGCGTGAACGTGTGCTGCGGCGTTCGCGCGGATACGTGCCAAGTCCTGTTGACCTTGGCATTTCGCTGGCGGAAATCGTGGCTTGCGGAGCTGAGCTGAAGAACACGTTTTGCCTGACCAAGGGCACCTACGCAATTTTGAGTCAGCACATTGGCGATCTGGAGAATTACGAGACGCTGGTGTTCTTCGAGGAGACACTCGCGAACCTGAAGAAGCTTTTCCGGGTTGAACCTCGGGCGGTAGCGTACGACCTGCATCCCAACTATATGAGCTCGCGCTTCGCGCTAAAAATGCCGCTGGAACGAAAAGTCGGCGTTCAGCATCATCATGCGCACATTGCCAGTTGCATGGCGGAAAATCACCTCAGTGGAAAGGTGATTGGCGTGGCCTTCGACGGTACCGGCTACGGCACCGATGGAAAAATCTGGGGCGGGGAATTTCTGGTCGCCGACTTTGCGGGATTTGTGCGGCGGGCGCATCTGCGGTACGTCCCGCTGGTGGGCGGCGACGCAGCGGTACGGCAGCCATGGCGCATGGCGCTCAGCTATTTACGCGATACGGCGGGCGAAACGACCTTGCCACCAGGCATTCGCTTTCTCGACAACATTCCGGAAAAGCAGGTCCACCTGGTGGACGCCATGCTCGCCCGCGGCATCAACAGTATTGAAACATCATCGTGTGGACGTCTGTTCGATGCCGTCGCCTCCCTTATCGGGCTGCGGCAAGAGGTCAACTTTGAGGGCCAAGCGGCAATCGAACTGGAAAAGATTGCGCTGGCGGACGTCGAAGAGCGGTATCCTTTCTTGGTGAGTGATGGCGAGCCGGCGCAGGTGGACATGCGGCCAATGATTGAGAGCATGGTGAAAGACCTGGCGCGGTCGAAGCCCGCGGGATACATTGCAGCGTGTTTCCATAACACTGTCGCCGCCGCAATTTTGGAAGTTTGCCAAAGCATTGGAAAGCGCGATGGGTTGAAACGCGTTTGCCTGAGTGGTGGTACTTTTCAGAACATGTACCTGCTTCGCCGGGCGGTGGAAGGATTACAACGCGGCGGATTCGAGGTTTATTTGCACGGCCTGGTGCCTCCTAACGATGGAGGAATTTCTTTGGGCCAAGCGGTGATTGCGAACGAAAGGTTGCGAACAGGAGACTGATATGTGTTTGGCGATTCCCGGCAAGGTATTGGAAGCCTTCGACCAGCGCGGCATGCGTATGGCCAAGGTGCAGTTTGGCGGTATCGTGCGCGAGGCCTGCCTGGAGTATGTTCCGGAGACCAAGGCCGGTGACTACGTCCTGGTCCACGTGGGCTTCGCTATCAGCCGGGTGGATGAAGAAGAAGCCCTCCGCACCTATCAACTCCTTGAAGAATTGGACCAACTGACAGAACTCAACGCGCCGGTTGTAGAAGAGATTGGTGACGGGAGGCGCAAGCAATGAAATACCTGGACGAATATCGCGACGGACGGATCGCCGGCAAGATCGTCGAGGAAATTTATCGTATCCAGACGAAGCCGTGGGTGATCATGGAAGTTTGTGGCGGGCAGACGCATTCCATTGTGAAACATGGAATCGACTACTTGCTCCCGCAGGACATTGAGCTGGTACATGGGCCTGGTTGCCCGGTCTGTGTGACGCCGCTGGAGATGATCGATAAAGCGCACGCCATTGCCAGGCGACCCGGCGTCATCTTCTGCTCGTTCGGAGACATGCTACGGGTGCCCGGGTCCGACGGCGACCTGTTTACCATCAAGTCGCTGGGCGGAGACGTGCGTGTGGTTTACTCGCCACTGGATTGCCTGAAGATTGCGCGTGCCAATCCCGACAAAAAAGTCGTATTCTTCGCCATCGGTTTTGAGACCACTGCGCCGGCGAATGCAATGCTGGTATGGCAAGCCCAGCAGGCGGGCGTAAAGAACGTTTCGATCCTTGTTTCTCATGTGCTAGTGCCACCGGCGATGGCCGCAATCCTGCAATCTCCACTCAACCGTGTGCAGGGCTTCCTGGGGCCCGGACATGTTTGCGCGGTCATGGGGTACCAAGAATACGAACCGCTCAGCTCGCGCTTCAAGGTGCCCATCGTTATTACGGGGTTTGAGCCGCTGGATATTTTGCAGGGAATACTGATGACAATCAGGCAGCTCGAAACGGGTCGCGCCGAAGTGGAGAATGAATACTCGCGCATCCTCGATCGGGAAGGGAACAAGGCCGCTCAGAAGCTGGTGGCCAGTGTTTTCGAGATCGCAGATCGCAAGTGGCGAGGCGTAGGAACGATCCCGAAGAGCGGTTACAAGCTGCGCTGGGAATTCCGGGAGCACGATGCGGAAAAACTGTTCGACGTGAAGGAGATCGACACGCTCGAGCCCGAGGTTTGCATCAGCGGTCAGATCCTGAAGGGGATCAAGAAGCCGCACGATTGTCCGGCGTTCGGAACTGAGTGCAACCCGCAACATCCTCTGGGTGCGACCATGGTCTCGGCCGAAGGCGCCTGTGCCGCCTATTACGCCTACGGCAGGCACTTGAGACGAGACAAAGGCGACGTTAAGCTGACGGCAATTTCCACTGGAGGAGCGGCATGACACTGCCTGGCACTTCCGCAAGCGAGGGAGCGAAGTCACCGTTGCAGCCCGATCCCTGGCGCGAGAAGGTCATGCACAAGTGCCGGGAATCGGTAGAGGTCAAGCAGAAGTTCTTCGATCATTATGCCGGCGCTATCGGCGAGCTAAGCCAGAAGATGGCCGAGCGCTTTCGCGAGGGACATCAACTCTGGGTGATGGGAAACGGTGGCAGTGCCTGTGACGCGCAACATGTCGCGGTCGAGTTCATCCATCCCATCATTGAGAAGCGGCGGGCCTTGCCGGCGCTGGATCTGGTCAGCCAGATTCCGGTGCTCACGGCGATTGCCAACGACAAGGACTTTGCCCGCATCTTCGTGGACCAGATCGACCTGTGGGGAAAACCAGGCGACATGGCCCTTGCCATTTCCACCAGTGGCAGTTCGCCGAACCTGATTTACGCGCTGGAGGCTGCCCGGCGCAAGAACATGCTGACCATTGGCTTTTCGGGCAAGGATGGCGGGCGGATGGCCGAGGCCTGCGACTACTGTTTTATCGTACCCAGCTTCAGTACGCATCGCATTCAGGAATCGCACGTTGCCCTGCTGCACATCCTGTGGGACCTGACGCACGTAGCCCTGGGCGAAGAAGACGTGATCTAAACGCCGGTAGTGTGCTGCATCTCATCGAGGTGATATGAGCGAGGTTTCCCCAATATTCGGTTCTTGTCCACTGCCGATTTTTGAGCATAAACAGATCGTGCTGGGCCACGGCAGCGGAGGCAAGCTGACGGCCGAGCTGATCGACAAGGTCTTCCGGCCCGCCTTCGCCAACCCAATTCTCGACAAACTCGACGACCAAGCCGTGGTCAACGTGAATGGCACGCGATTGGCCTTCACTACCGATTCGTTCGTGGTCACGCCGATCTTCTTTCCCGGCGGAGATATTGGACGACTGGCCATCAATGGCACGGTGAACGATCTGGCCATGAGTGGAGCTCGTCCTCTGTATTTGGCTGCGGCCTTCATTCTGGAGGAGGGCCTGTTGGCTGACGATCTGCGTCGTGTAGTCGAATCCATGCGCGACGCCGCAAACGAGGCGGGGGTGCTGCTGGTGACGGGAGACACGAAGGTAGTCAACCGCGGCAAGGGCGACCAGGTGTTCATCACAACGACAGGGCTGGGAGTGCTCGATAGCCCCGTGGAGATCTCGGCCGATCGCGCACGTCCGGGCGACAAGATCGTCCTGAGCGGATTCATCGGCGATCACGGCATGGCAATCATGTCGCAACGGGAGAACCTGGAGTTTGAAGGCGCAATCGAAAGTGACTGCGCGCCACTGTATGAGCTGGTTAAAGTAATGCTTGAAGTAATTGGCACCGACGGCCTGCCCATGATTCACTGCCTGCGCGATCCTACTCGAGGCGGGGTGGCGACTACGCTGAACGAAATCGCCACTAGCTCGCATGTCGGAATGCTGTTGCGGGAACGCGATATTCCAGTGCGCGAGACGGTAAAGGGAGCCTGCGAAATTTTGGGACTGGATCCGCTTTACGTTGCGAATGAGGGTAAGCTGGTCGCCATCGTAGCGGCCGAAGCGGCGGATGAGATGGTTGGGCGCATGCGCCGGCATCTCCTGGGCGGCGAGGCTGTTGTGATTGGCGAGGTAGTTGCTGACCATGCCGGAATGGTGCTGATGAAGACTGAGATTGGCGGCACGCGCGTCCTGGATGTGATGTTCGGCGAGCAATTGCCGAGAATTTGTTAGCTGGGACAACCCTCGCCTCGAGGCTTCGCATCGCATCGGGGTTGAGCACGAGTGGTGGGGACTCGAACTCAATTCCTAGACAGCAATCTGCCGTAGGCTGTGTTAGACTGCCAAACACGTTGTGCCGGACTTCTCCCCGGAGTCCGTTGTTAATGTGGGGTCAGGGATGTTGGTTATGGTGCCAAATCCCAGTGTGTCCTTAGACCTTCGCGATATCCCTGCTCGAAGCACTGCAGATTTCTTCAAAATTAAACCCAAAGATATTTCCGATTCATCGATCAAAAGTTGGAAGCGAGCGACGCGGCCAGACGCAAGCGCCGTCCACCTCTGTGTTTATCAACTCATAGCCACGTCTTCTGACAAGAGATGTGTTGTGTCGCGATAAGAAAGGGGATTTCGATGCCCGGAGAGCCTACTTCTATTGGCAAATCTCAACCCAAACAATCGGTAACGAAGACGTCACCAGTCAAGGAAGTTCATATTTTATGGATAACTGCCGGACTGAGCTGCGATGGCGACAGCGTATCGGTCACCGCCGCCGAACAGCCCAGCGTGGAAGACGTGGTGATGGGCGCCATACCGGGCCTGCCGAAGGTACATCTTCACAACCCAGTACTCGCCTATGAAAATGGCGACGAATTCATGAAATTTTTCTATCAGGCCGAACAAGGAGAGCTCGATCCATTCGTTCTGGTGGTGGAAGGCTCGATTCCTAACGAGACCATCAAGAGCGCAGGCTACTGGGCGGCAGTGGGGACGGACGACAGAACCGGCCAGCCCATCAAGACCTGCGATTGGATCGATCGACTGGCTCCTAAAGCGCTCGCTGTTATGGCGGCGGGAACCTGCGCCACCTACGGCGGGATTCATGCCATGGCCGGAAATCCCACAGGTTGCATGGGACTGGCGGATTACCTGGGATGGGGATGGCGCTCCAAGGCCGGATTGCCCATCGTCAATGTGCCGGGCTGCCCGGTGCAGCCGGACAACTTCATGGAGACGGTGCTGTACCTGCTGTTCCAAGTGTCGGGTTTGGCTCCGATGATCCCGCTGGACGATCAACTACGCCCGACCTGGTTGTTTGGAAAGACCGTTCACGAAGGCTGCGATCGTGCCGGCTATTACGAGCAGGGGGACTTTGCGCTGGAGTACGGATCGCCGAAATGCATTGTGAAGCTGGGATGCTGGGGACCGGTGGTGAACTGCAACGTGACCAAGCGCGGCTGGATGCGCGGCATCGGAGGCTGTCCCAACGTAGGCGGCATTTGCATTGGCTGCACCATGCCGGGATTTCCCGACAAGTTCATGCCGTTCATGGATGAACCGCCGGGCGCCCGCCTTTCCACGTTAGGCATTGGCAAGTACGGCAAACTGATCCGCACATTGCGTGGATTTACCAACACCACGGCCAACAAAGAACCCAAGTGGCGGCACCGCGGTCCGGCACTCACCACGGGCTATCGCCCCTCAGCACATTAGCGGAAAGGATGAACGAGATGGGCACAACTACCGAAGTACGGCCGGATGTCGCGACCAAGAAGCGCAACCTCGTGGAGATGAACTGGGACCCGATTACCAGGATTGTCGGCAGCCTGGGTATCTTCACCAAAATCGATTTCGAGAACCGCGAAGTTGCCGAGTGCTACAGCACCTCGTCAATCTTCCGCGGCTACAGCATTTTCATGAAGGGCAAGGACCCCCGTGATTCGCATTTCATTACCAGCCGTATCTGCGGCATCTGCGGCGACAACCACGCTACCTGCGCGGTTTACGCCCAGAATATGGCGTTCGGGGTGAAGCCGCCGGCGCTGGGAGAGTGGATCATCAATCTCGGCGAAGCCGCCGAGTACATGTTCGACCACAATATCTTCCAGGACAATCTGGTGGGGGTGGACTTCTGCGAACAGATGGTCAAGGAGACCAACCCCGGGGTTTGGGAGAAGGCCCAGCATAAGAAGTGCCCCAACGCCGACAAGCATGGATATAAGACCATCGCCGACATCATGCGCGCACTGAATCCATTTAGTGGCGAGTTCTATCGCGAGACTCTGGCCATGAGCCGCATGACACGCGAGATGTTCTGCCTGATGGAAGGGCGCCACGTGCATCCCTCGACGCTGTACCCGGGCGGCGTGGGAACGGTCGCCACAATCCAACTGTTTACCGACTATCTGGTGCGGCTGATGAAGTACGTGGAATTCATGAAGAAGGTGGTTCCGTTGCACGATGACCTGTTCGACTTCTTCTATGAAGCGCTGCCGGGCTATGAAAAAGTTGGGCAACGCCGCGTCCTGCTCGCGTGTTGGGGTTCGTTCAATGATCCCGATGTTTGCGACTACACCTATCGCCGGATGTCGGAGTGGGGCAAGGCCATGTACGTTACCCCGGGCGTAGTCGTCGACGGTAAACTGGTGACCAACGAGTTGATCGACATCAATTTGAATATCCGAATTCTGCTGGGCAGCTCTTACTACGACGACTGGCAGGACTCGGAGATGTTTGTGCCGACCGATCCGCTGGGGAACAAGGTTGACCGCCGGCATCCCTGGAACCAGACGACGCTTCCGCGACCGCAGAATCGCGATTTCAACAAGAACTACACGTGGGTCATGTCGCCGCGCTGGCTCGACAAACGCACCGGAGATCACCTGGCGCTCGACACGGGGGGTGGACCTATTGCTCGATTGTGGTCGACGGCGCTGTCGGGATTAGTGGACATCGGCTATGTCAAAGCCACGGGAAACAGCGTGAAGATCAATCTGCCCAAGACCGCAATGCTGCCCGAGGTGGAGTTCGAGTGGAAGATCCCGAAGTGGAGCAATACCATCGAACGCGACCGCGCGCGCACGTATTTCCAAGCCTATGCTGCGGCGACGGCGCTGTACTTCGTGGAGAAGGCGCTAGCGGAAATGAATGCGGGCCGCACCAAGACGTGGGCGGACTTCACCGTGCCGGAAGAAGCCATCGGATGCGGCTTCCACGAGGCGGTGCGCGGCGTACTGTCGCATCATGTGGTGATTCGCGATGGCAAGATCGCGAACTACCATCCTTATCCCCCAACGCCCTGGAACGCCAACCCGCGGGACATTTACGGAACGCCGGGGCCCTACGAGGACGCGGTGCAGAACACCCCGATCTTCGAAGAAAATGGTCCGGACAAGTTCAAGGGCATAGACATCATGCGTGCGGTGCGGAGTTTCGATCCCTGCCTGCCCTGTGGTGTGCACATGTACCTGGGAAATGGCAAGGTACTGGAGACCCGCCATTCACCGATGTTCGGTGTGGGCCACAAGTAGCCGCGGGAGCGGAAACTCGGATGAAAGAAAAACGTGAGTTCCACGTACGCACGGAACGAATCGAAGAGCTGGTCAACAAGCTCGAGCGAGACAGCAATCAGGAATTGCACGCTGTGGCGCTCGAGCTTGTCCAGTCGGTCATGGAACTGCACGGCGCTGCCCTGGAACATCTCTTGGAAATCGTCGCCCAGAGCAGCGCGGGGGAGAGCGTTACCGCCAAGTTCCTGGATGACGACCTGGTGGCGAGTGTGCTTCTTCTGCATGGCCTTCATCCCGAGGACATGGAAACCAGAGTGCTTCGTGCCCTGGACAAAGTTCGTCCTTCGCTCCATTCCAATGGAGGGGACGTTGAACTTGTCAGCATCGAGGATGGTGTGGTGAAACTGCGGTTGCAAAAAGAGGGTGGCGGCTGTGCCTCAACCGCAGTGACCATGAAGAGCGCCGTGGAGGATGCCGTGATGGAACTTGCTCCTGATGCGGCGCAGATTATGGCCGAGGTAGTGCAACAACCCAGTTCATCGAAGCTGGTCGTAATCACCTAAACACCGGTAGAAGGAGAAAACTGCTTATGGCGCGCCAACACACCACGCCCGATAGTCCATCGCACACACCCGGAGTTCACAAGGGAGAGGAATGGAGCCAGAATTCGCGAGAGCCGGGCCGCAAGGGAGACACCAGGACCTCGAGAGATTCGACCGGGATAAACCCAGATAAGCGCAGGCCAATTGATCCGCGGATGCCGAACTTCCCGCCCGCATAGGAGAGGCCCCAAGGACCTACATGAGCGAGTTTTTAGGGAATGAGGTTGATCGCGGGAATGCCTTCGCGGTGCTGCGTAAGTTTGCCCGCAAGCGCACCCCGGCGGAGCAGTGCGAGTTGTGCAGTGGCGCGATTGCGGCCGAACATGCCCACTTACTGGAGCCGGCGGCGCGAAAAATTCTGTGTGCCTGCGAACCTTGCGCCATCTTGTTTGACGGGCAGGCGAGCGGCCGTTATCGTCGTATCCCCAGACGCGCTCTTTTGCTGAGGGACCTTGAGATCTCGGATGCGCAATGGGAATCGCTGATGATCCCCATTAATCTTGCTTTTTTCTATCGCGACGCCGCGACCGGCAAGATGGTGGCTATGTATCCCAGCCCCGCTGGCGCAACCGAGTCGCTGCTGAATCTGGAGTCGTGGGACGACATCGCCTCACAGAGTCGAGTTTTGCAGGCGATGCACCCGGACGTCGAAGCGCTACTGATCAACCGTGTAGGTCCGGCGCGAGAATACTTTCTTGCTCCCATCGACGAGTGTTATCGCCTTGTCGGCCTGATTCGCTTGCACTGGAAAGGCCTGTCCGGCGGGACGGAAGTGTGGAAGGAGATACAAGGCTTCTTTAACGACCTGAAGAGCCGGTGCAGCAGCAACACCGAGAGGATGCATGCCTGAGCTGAGCTTCCGGATCGAGGGCGCTGAAGCGGTTCGCTACGCGGCCGTGCCCATGATCGCCCTGAAGCTTCGCATCACTAACCTGCCGGCCGACCAACAGGTGCAGAGTGTGGCCTTGCGATGCCAGGTGCAAATCGAGCCGACACGTCGGGGTTATGTCGCTCCCGAGAAGGAGAAATTGGGCGACTTGTTCGGCCAACCCGAGCGCTGGGGAAAAACCGTTCGTTCGTTGTTGTGGATGAACACCAGCATCTCCGTACCTGGTTTCACCGGCGCCACGATGGTTGATCTGCAGTTACCCTGTAGTTTTGATTTCAATGTGGCCGCCACCAAGTACTTCCACGGCCTGGAATCGGGCGACATACCGTTGTGCGTGCTGTTCAGCGGGACGGTGTTCTATAGCGATCTCAACGATCAACTGCAGATGACGCAGGTCCCATGGGACCGCGAGGCCAACTATCGTCTTCCCTTGCAGATTTGGAAGCAGATGATGGACGAACATTATCCCAACAGCGCATGGCTGTGTTTGCAACGCGATGCCTTCGAGCGCCTGTACCGGTACAAAGTACAGCACGGCATTCCCACGTGGGAGCAGCTTGTCGAACGTATTGTTCCCGCGCAAGTCCCAGCGCTTTCGCATGCCGCGGGCGGAGAAGACGGGGTCAAGCAATGAACTTCGCAACCGTGGAGAAGATTGCCAATGCCGTGTTGTACGAGGGATATATTCTCTACCCTTATCGGCCATCGTCGACGAAAAACCGGCAGCGCTGGAATTTTGGGACGTTGTATCCGCGAGATTTTGCCGCAGCGCAACGCCCTCCAGAGTCGTACCGGCTAAGCACCGAATGCCTTCTGGCAGGAGGCGCCCAAGCCAAGCTCGATGTGCGGGCTCGTTTCATCCAACTGGCACAACGACAGGATCCCGCCGACGATAGTGCTAATTGGGAACAGGGCGTGGAGCGCTCGGCGGACCACAGCAATCTGCCAGTCGCTGATTTGCTTCGGTCTTCCGCGAGCTTCGAATTACGATTCGACCCCGGCGACGCTGGGCCCGCGCAGAGCAGTCTGATCGGCCAATTGAAAATACAGGTCGAAGGGGTGCAGGACGGGCTCTTCAAACTGCACCTCGAGTTAGCAAACCTCACTGTCGTCAAAGATGCTGCCCGCTCTCAGCGCGAGCCCATCCTGGCATTCTCGTTCACCTCGGCGCACTTGCTCCTCGGCGCCGCCGGTGGCGAATTCGTCTCACTGCTGGGCCCACCGGAGCGGTTTCGTGCCGCTGCCGCTGCGTGCCAGAACATCGGCGTGTTTCCGGTGCTGGTGGGAGAAGAGGGCCAACACAGCATGATGCTATGCTCGCCCATCATTCTTTATGACTACCCCAAAATTGCGCCGGAAAGTGCGGGTGATTTTTTTGACGCGACCGAGATGGATGAAATGCTAGCGCTGCGCGTGCTTACCTTGACCGACGAGGAGAAGCAGGAGATGCGCCAAGGCGATCTTCGCGCGCGGGCCATCCTGGAGCGCACGGAGACTCTTCCAGCCGAACATCTGATGAAAGTTCATGGCGCCATTCGGGGCATGCGGCGAGTGCCTAATCCGGAGGACCACTAATGAGCGACAATTGGGACCCTTTTCCGGGGAGACCGGCGGTTGAGAGCGTGGTGGTTTTCGGCGTGGAGTTGAAGAAGGGAAATCGCGTCCGCCTGTGGCCACAAAAGACCGCCGACATCATGGATATGGCGCTGCAAGGGCAGGTAGCGATCATCGAAGCCATCGAACAGGATTACGATGACCAGATCCATTTTGCTGTAGTGCTGGAGGACGATCCCGGCAAGGACATGGGTATGCTGCGTCAGCCAGGCCATCGATTTTTCTTTTCGCCCGAAGAAGTTGAACCGCTGGCGCTGAACCATGACGGAGCTGAGCCGGCATGAAGCAACGCATTCTGGTCGCAGGTGTGGGAAACATTTTTTTGGGGGACGACGCGTTTGGCGTTGAAGTGGCCCGCGAACTTGCCGGTCGCGAACTGCCGGAAGGGGTTCGCGTCGTGGACTTTGGCATCCGGGCCTTCGACCTGGCTTATGCGCTTTTGGATCCTTGGGACGTGGTGATTCTGGTGGACGCCGTCCCGCGCGGCGATGTTCCGGGCACGCTGTACACGATCGCACCGGACCCGAGCAGCATTACCGCAGTGGATATGGGCAATGCTCCACTGGATGGCCACAGCATGGATCCGGTAAAGGTGGTGCAGTTGGCGGAGGCGATGGGATCCATCACTGCCCGCTTGCTGGTCGTGGGATGTGAGCCCGGCGACTGCGGCGGCGATGACGGCCGGATAGGACTGACCGAGCCGGTGCAAAATGCAATCAGCGCAGCGGCTGACATGGTGGAAGAACTTGTGGGGCAGGTTGCCGGCGCCGAGGCCGGATGACCTGTAATTTCATTCGAGGAGAAATCAGATGCTAAAGAATTTAGTTATGCTGGCGGTGGCAGCGACACTGGTGGGGATGCTGGTCTCGATGGCGCCTGACCTGAAGCGCTACGCGAAGATACACGCAATGTAAGCCCTCCGGAAAACTCTAATCCTGGGTGCAGTCGAATCGATTGTTAGAAGGAAGGGCTTTCGTGCGTCCAATTTGCCGAAGGACGATCTGACGTCCAGAACTCGACGCATCCAGGTGTTACACATGTCACCTGAAAGTCAATACCTTCTACAACCACAGTGCCATGTTTCGTGTGACCCCGGTCACAACGTTTTCGGGCACTCCTGATCCAAGCTGTTTCTATCGTGCTCCGACCGGCGAATTGCCAACCAGCATCTTGCCGTTTGTGATTTTGAGATGGTTCACGATAGGCAATGAACCTGTTAGTGAGCACGAGGCAGTCAGGAGGACGGCCCATGCCCACTTCAGAACGAAGCAAGAACTATCACAGCAACCAATACACCGCCGCTTCGGAGTGTGAGCACTGTGCAGGGATCATACGTCACGAGCCTTGGTGCATCACGCGCAATCAAATGGTTTCCTACGCTTACGAGGCGATCATCGATCCCGGCAAGTTGACCCTGGAAGATGAGCTCATCCTCCATGCCTTAGGGGTTACGTGGGGAGGCAGAGCCTGTAATGGGAGATGCCAGGCCGTTAGCCAAAGCCTCTCCGTTTGAGTAAACCGTCGCGCCGGCGATCACCTTTGGTGGCCCTTGCTGTCCCGATGAAATGTCCCAACGGAATGATGCAGATTCGCGGCTGAGCGTGCTAGCATGGAAACCCGGCAGGTGCTTCCATGCAGGTTACTGACGCGGTTGAAACGCTGCTAAACCAAAAATCCAGTAATAAAGTTTTGTCAGTAGGCCCGGACCAGTCTGTCTACGAGGCCATCGAGAAGATGGCCCAGGAGGGTGTCGGGGCTTTACTGGTATTGTTCGAGGGCAAGCTGGTCGGGATTCTGTCTGAGCGTGATTACGCGCGCAAGGTCATCCTCAAAGGACGGTCCTCGAAGGAAACTCGCGTCCGCGAAATCATGACCAGCCCGGTGATCTTTGTGACCGGCAAGAACACGGTGGATGAATGCATGGCCATCATGACCAATCGCCATATCAGGCATCTTCCGGTAGTCGAGCAGGGCGCCGCCACCGGCATGATTTCGATTGGTGACCTGGTGAAGTGGATCATCTCCGGTCATGAGGAAACCATCCGGCACCTGGAAGGCTACATTACGGGAAGATACCCAGCCTGAGGCCAGAGATCCCCGCAGCGTACATTCCGCTCCATCCAGCATCCGTTCCCGGATTGTGACAGAATAAAGCATATCCTCATGTCCAACCCTAGCATTCCAGATTTCCAACCCACGGCCGAAACAGACGAGTCATTCGGCGAGCTTCTTTCCCAGTTCGAACAGAGCCATTCGCGCAAGCCAGTCGACGGCAGCAAACAAATCGAGGGCACGGTTGTCACCGTCTCTGCCGAGTCGGTGTTTCTTGATATCGGCTTCAAGAGTGAAGGCATCCTGCCTCTGGCGGCGTTCCAGAGTGCCGGCGAAGAGGTGAAGCCTGGCGACAAGCTGGCGGTCTCTGTGAAGGGCCGCGACGTTGATGGCTATTACCAACTTTCCCGCTTCAAGACCGCGTTGCCCAGGGACTGGTCGGCGCTGGAGCGAGCTTTCGCCGACAAGTCGACCATCATGGGAACAGTGACGGGCGTCATCAAAGGCGGCCTGAGCGTGGACGTAGGAGTGCGCGCGTTTATGCCCGGATCGCGCAGTGGAGCGCGTGACGCCGCTGAGATGGAGAAGTTGGTGGGGCAGGAGATTCGCTGTCGGATTATCAAGCTCGATGTGACCGACGAAGATGTGGTGGTGGACCGCCGCGCAGTGACGGAAGAGGAAGAGCGCAGCGGCAAAGAGCGGCGCTATTCGGAAGTGAAAGTGGGCGAGACGGTGCATGGCGTGGTCCGAAGCCTGATGGACTACGGCGCATTCGTTGACATCGGCGGAGTCGATGGCCTGCTGCACGTCGGCGACATCGCTTGGAGCCGCGTTTCCAAGCCTTCCGACGTACTTTCGGTGGGTCAGGAGATCGAAGCCAGAGTTCTGAAAGTTGATGCGGAGAAGCGGCGCATTTCGCTGGGCCTGAAACAGATTCAGGTTGATCCCTGGCATGCGGCGGCCGAAAAATACAACGTGGGCGAGCGTGTGCGTGGCGCGGTGACGCGCGTCGCAGACTTTGGAGCATTTGTGGAAATAGAACCCGGAGTGGAGGGCTTGATCCATCTTTCCGAGATGTCGTGGGGCAAGAAGGTCAGGCAGCCCAGCGATGTGGTGAAACCGGGCGAGGTGGTTGAAGTGGTGGTTCTGACGGTCAGCCCAGTCGAGCGCCGCATTTCCCTGGGGCTGAAGCAGGCCCTCGGAGATCCCTGGGTTGAGGTGATGCGAAAGTTTGGCGTTGGCTCAGTGATAGAAGGACCAGTCACCAGCATCACCAACTTCGGCGCGTTTGTGCAGCTGGCGGAAGGCGTTGAGGGAATGATTCACGTCAGCGAGATCAGCGCCGAGAAGCGCATCAACCATCCCCAAGAGGTGCTGAAGATTGGGCAGGTCGTTAAGGCGCAGGTGCTGGCGATCGACAAAGACCGGCGGCTTTTGCGGCTGAGCATGAAGCAATTGGTTCCCACAGGCCTGGACGAGTATATCGCCGAGCACAAAGAAGGGGACGTGGTCACGGGCCGGATGATGGAGATTTCCGATGGACAAGCCCGGGTTGAACTGGGCGAAGGCATTCAGGGCACGTGCACGATCGTCGCGCAAAGTCCCATGAAAGAAGAAACGCGAGGAGAAGGGAAGGCAGATTTGTCGTCGCTCAGCTCCATGCTGAAGGCACGCTGGAAGGGCGGCGCAGCCGACGGCGCGTCCAAGCCCGAAGCCATTCATGCCGGGCAGATTCGCAGCTTTCGAATTGCGAAGCTGGATGCGTCCTCCAAGAAAATTGAATTGCAGTTGGCAGAATAGAGTTTCTCGAAATGCGTTGTAGCTGATCTTCACCTCGGATCAGGATCGGAGCTGCTCGCTTATGCGCGTTGCGCTTCTCACCAGTTTCGCGGCCAGCAGGAAAGAGCCGCTGGTCGCCATGATGGATCGAGTGCACCAGGGTTTCCTCGATTCCGGGTTGCCTGAACCCTTTGTCCGTTTCAATTTTGCCGATGGTATGGTGGTGAGCTTTTCGTGCGTCGACCGCGTCCTGAAGCGTCACCCTGAACTAGCGCGATTTGTGACCGACGCTCCGCCGATACCCGGTCTCCCAAGTGTGCGGCGCATCACCAATGGGTCGACGTCATCGGCAGCGGACGATGCGGTGCCGTATACCACGTTGCAAGCCATTGCCGCGGGCGTGCCCCGATCAACCCCGTTTCACGGCGTCACTATTCACTTTCATTCGCCGGAGTTCGGCGAGGCGATGGGCACCCCGGCGCACCCGGCTGGCGTGATGGCAGGAATCACGATCACCGATAGCTGGTGGGTCAACGGACGCAACCGTTCGCTGTCCGCGCGCACCATCGTTGAGGTCGAAGCCGGCGCGAAGAAGCTGCCGTCACCGTCAGGGCCAATCGCCATGGTGCTGGCTGCGTGCGGCAAGGCGCGCAAAACCATCCAGGCGCCACTAGCCGAAAACCTTCCTGCCGGTCCGGTGCCGGCGGTCCGCCTGCCGACTGGATTCGCGGTCGCTAGCTCCAATCCAGAAGCAGCCCGCGCGGTTCATGAGATCGTAGTCAAATACCGCGCGCGGCTGCCGGAGATCATTCAGCAAACTGGTCTTCCACACGACCTTCCCAGCCGGGCAGAGACGACGGAGGCCTTGCTCGGTCTGAGGGCGGGCCCGAAAAAACCTGCGCTGGAGCGGGTCTTCAAGCCCATGGGATACAGCGTTCGCGGCGGCACTGCCAGCGAGACCGGCAGCTTCACGCTGCGCCGGCGAACCGCGGCGAACCTGACCCTGGAACTGAGCCTGGACGTCGGCACCTGGAGCCATAACGTGACTGCGATCTTTCACGTGTGGGGATTGGGATTCAAGGGCACACTGATTCTCCCGCCCACGGCGAAGGCGGTGAACGGCGGGCAGTACCCCATCGGCGATGCGGAGCAGTGGCAGAAGATAACGGAAAACCTGGGTGCGCTGGTGGCCGAACTGGAGCGTACGTTTGTTCCTGACATCGAAGCGGTGGCGGGCGCCTCACCGCAGTGGTACCACCCTGAGAGCTAATCCTGGTAACAGGACAAGGGTATGACGATCCAAGTGAAGTTGGGTTGGAGTGCGGGCTGTTAACTTCAAGCCACCATTCCACAAAATCTTTGGGAATGATGGCGGGGTCGACGGGACTCGAACCCGCGGCCTCTGCCGTGACAGGGCAGCGTTCTAACCAACTGAACTACGACCCCGCTTGCGCGGTTGTTGTCCCGCTCGGGGGACGTGTCACCTTGCTCATTTCCTGGCGGGTGACGGTGTGGTGGGCAGTGCAGGGCTCGAACCTGCGACCTCCTGCTTGTAAGGCAGGCGCTCTAACCAACTGAGCTAACCGCCCGTCGTACGCGCCTCTTGCGAGGTGGTACTAGAGCGGAATCAACTGTTTGAGTGTACATGACACCTCCGGCAGGGTCAAACACTCCCGTTGCCGGTCGAACCCCACTATGCCCTTTACATTCCGGAAAAATCGGCTTTGTCCGAAAAATCATAGGTCACGGGCATCTTTTGGCGCTCCTTTTGAAACAAAGCTCATGGGAGTGTTGTCCAAACGCCCGAGAAATAGGTGTGGAATGAAAGCCATTCTTTTTGTGGATGACCACGAGCTGCTGGCCCGCTTGAGCTGCGAGATCCTCGAGATGCAGGGCTACAAGGCTGTCAGCGCCTATAGTGGGCAGGATGCGCTCGACAAAATTAAGAGCCAGAAGTTCGACCTCATGGTCACCGACTTTCGCATGGATGGTATGGATGGCCTGGAGTTGGCAAAACAAGTCCATGCCAGCAGTCCCGAACTTCCAGTGATTATCGTGACTGGCTACGGACCCATTGAAGGCGGTCGCGACGTGAAGGAATGTCTCCCTAAAGAGGAGATGTTTCCGGCGCTGCTCGACAAGATAAAGACCTACCTCGGCGACGCCGAAAGACCGCCGGTGCGAAGCTTGAAAAGGGCATAACCGAGAGTACGACCTGGAAGGGCGCTGCGAGAAACCCGCGCTGCTTCCGATTCCGTTTCAGTCGCGGTTCCCAACTCCGCCCGAGCCAGGCGCAATACTAATGCTGCACAAGAGATTAGGTAACAGCTGATGGCTTGCTTTATCCTCATCTCTTATGCCCGCACTCGTCGAATGTGTCCCCAATTTTTCTGAAGGGCGCGACCAAGCCAGAGTCGACGCCATTATCGAGGCCATGAAGATGGATGGCGTGTATCTGCTCGACCGCGAGATGGACGCCGACCACAACCGCTGTGTCATCACGCTGGTCGGCGATCCGGTGAATGTGGCGGAGGCGGCCATCCGCGGGGTTGGCAAGGCAGCCGAGCTTATTGACCTCACCAAGCATACGGGAGCTCATCCTCGACTGGGCGCGGCCGACGTGATCCCGTTTATTCCCATCCAAGGTGTGACGTTGGAAGACTGCGTCGCCATTGCTCGGCGGGCAGCCGAAGAAATCTGGAAGCGGTATCACGTGCCGGTTTACCTGTACGAGGCGGCAGCGCAAATGCCCGAGCGTCAGAACCTGGAGAATGTGCGTCGCGGCCAGTTCGAGGGCATTCGCGAGGAGTTGAAGACCAATCCAGCGCGCAAACCCGACTTCGGCAACTGCGAGCTGCATCCGACGGCGGGCGCGACGATTGTTGGCGCGCGCAAATTCCTGGTTGCTTACAACGTGTATCTCAATACGTCGGATGTCGAGATCGCCAAGAAGATTGCCAAGACCGTGCGCTTTTCCAACGGCGGCTTGCGTTACGTAAAGGGAATGGGTGTGCCGGTGCGCGGCTTGGCGCAGGTCTCCATGAACCTGACCGATACCGACCAGACGCCGATTGCGCGCGTATTTGAATACGTCAAGCGCGAGGCCACGCGCTATGGAGTCGTGCCACTGTCAAGCGAAATCGTCGGCTTGATTCCGAAGAAGGCGCTGGAAGATGCGGCGGAGTGGTTTCTGCAGATCGAGAACTTCGATTCATCGCTGATCCTGGAAAACCGCCTGGTAGCCGTGATGAGCGGCAAGATGGCGGTGGGAGGAATTCGCGCCGGGGTCGAGCCGTTTATCGAGCAGCTTGCTGCGCCAACGGCCGCGCCCGGCGGAGGTTGCGCGGCGGCTGCAACCGGAGCGATGGCTGCGGCGCTGGGCAGCATGGTCGCTGGGATGTCTCGCGGCAAGAAGGCTTACCTGCAATATGAACATGCGTTGAGCGATGCCCTGGCGCGACTGGCCGAGTTGCGCGAACAGCTAAAGGCGTCCATCGACGCTGATGCGGAGTCGTTCAAGGAGGTGATGGCGGCGTTTAAGAAGGCGAAAAACCATCCCGAAGCGCAGGCGGAGGTCGAAGCGGCTACCAAGAAGGCGACGCTGGTTCCGCTGGTGGTTGCCGAGCGGGCAAGGGAAGTGCGGCAAATCATTGAGTCGCTACGGCCGATGACCAATCCCAAGATGGCGTCGGATTTGAGCGTCGGCGCCAACTTGGCGCGGGCCGCGATTGAGGGCGCGCTGGCGAATGTGGAGATCAATCTTGGGGATATTAAAGATGAGGCGTTTGTCGCAGACGTGCGACAGAGAGTCGCAGTCGTGAAGCAGTGATGTTTGCCGCGTCCGCGCGTCCAATTCACGTGACGCGGAACAGTCCCGTAAGCAACGGGCATTAACAATTCCGCATCTGTTCAAGGATTGTCGAGTAAAATTATGAGTATGAAGCAGTTCCTCACAGGCCTTTGTTTGAGCGTCATCTTCTGCCTACCCGCATCGGCAGCACCCCTGAGCAGCAATGCCCGCACCGTGGTTCCATCAGCGATCCAGCAGATCATATCGATCGATTACCGCTCGCTGCGGGATTCGTCGTCAGCGCGCGCCCTTAAAGACCGCGTTCTGCCCGACAATCTGAAGCAATTCGAGAACGCTCTAAAGAGCGCCGGCATCGACCCTGACAAAGACATGGAGCAACTTACCTTCGTCAGTTATCGCATGCCCAAAGGCGGGCTGCGCGCCATCGGCATTGCTCAGGGCCCGTTCAAGCAGAAGGAATTTCTGCAGAAGATGCGGCTGAAGAGAATCAAGCCGGAGAAGTACCTGCTTTCCTACCTGTACCCGATGGGCACGGGCATGCATCTGGTGTTCCTTGATCCCAGCACTATCTTGTTCGGCGAGGTGGCTTCCATTAAGGGCGCAATCGACGTGCGCGACAATGGGGCCGAGTCTCTCGTCTCGAATCATACGATTGATGACTTGATTACCAGCATTGACGACGCAGCCATTTGGAGCGTCCTCGATCAGCTCGGTACGCAGAACATGATGAGGTCGGCGCTAGGCGAGGCAGCGCAAATGGGCGACTTTGACGTGGTCAAGAAAAGGCTGCTGGCGTCGGATTACACCATGAACTTTACCAGCGGGGTCAGCTTCGACCTGAGCGTCAAGACTTCCGACACCATGACCGCCGCCACCATTGCGTCGCTGCTCAAGGCTGGAGTGCTGTATCGCAAAATGAACGCCACCCCTACGGAGAAGCTGGCGCTGGACAACACCACCGTTGACAGCTCGCACGATATGCTGCAAATGCACTTCAAGACCGACGATCAGCGCTTCACCGCGCTGCTGAAGTCTGACCTGTTTGCAGCGGTATCAAAATAGGCGCGATTGCAGCATTTATAATCAAGGCGCTTTGCAAAATTCTCTTATTCGATTCACCTGGTATGGCCTATTTCTATTGGCCATGATCGGCGTGCTGGCTTGTCCCAGCGCAGGCCAGGCGCCAACCGGGACCCGCACGGTCATGGTGATGCCATTCGAAAATCAAACCACCGCCCCGGGACTGGAGTGGATCGGTGAGGCCTTTCCCGAAGTCCTGTCGCAGCGCATGGACTCGCCGGGGCTGTACGTCATCAG
The DNA here is from genome assembly GCA_963798185.1 of uncultured Acidobacteriaceae bacterium. Taxonomy (GTDB): domain Bacteria; phylum Acidobacteriota; class Terriglobia; order Terriglobales; family Acidobacteriaceae; genus Bog-257. The sequence goes on along the minus strand of CAWCSJ010000014.1, from coordinate 238 downwards.
CCGTGATGACCGCAGTTACGCTTTCGATCACGCCGGTATTCCGCTGACTGTTCGGCCATCACGCGCCACGGTGTATCGGATTGCGGAACAGATGGACGCCGACTACGTGGTGCTCGGCGCCTACAGTTTTGACGGACAGACGTTCAAGGCCACTGCCCAACTTCTCGACATGAAGAAGCTGCACCTTTATCCGGAAGTGCAGAGCGGCGGCCCCTTAGCCAATCTGATCGATTTGCAA
>CAWCSJ010000013.1:0-362686 GCA_963798185.1 uncultured Acidobacteriaceae bacterium | reverse complement strand
CTTTGTGATGGCCGTCACCAACGACCATCGCGAGCGCGTGATACTAATGCAAGCCATCGTGAGAATGGCCGGGATCTAATCAAGTTCAGCACGCTCCGGGGAAATTCCTGCCTGCCCGGGACCTTCCGTTCTCTCTTACTCCGCCAAAGCTCCACTGGCGCCTATGAAGCCACCATCGGACTCTATGCGGCCATATACCGGAAGTTCCCGGCTAAAGGAGACGACTTATGCGAGGTAACAGATTTCCCATCGGATTGAGGACGGCATTGGCGATCTTTGCTGCAGTGTTCTTTGCGACGAGCGCCTGGGCCGAACTCCACGACACGGTACTGCATAACTTCAACCACAACGGAACCGACGGGACGTTTCCCCGAGCCGGCGTCGTCGTCGATAGCGCAGGTAATGTTTACGGCGCCACCAACAACGGGGGCACGTACGGCTACGGGACCGCCTATGAGTTGACGCCAGCCGGGGGAGGGAATTGGACCGAGAAGATTCTGCATAACTTCAGCAACGGCCCCGACGGCGGTAATCCCGAGTCTGGTTTGATCTTCGATGCCGCTGGCAATCTCTACGGCACCACGTACGTGGGCGGCGCTTACGGCTACGGGACAGCCTTCGAGTTGACGCCGGTTGGAGGCGGAACTTGGAACGAGAAGGTGCTATACAGCTTCGGCAGCACCCTTACCGGTGCGGCTTATCCCACCAGCGGTCTGATCTTCGACGCCGCTGGCAATCTCTACGGCACGACGTTGCAGGGCGGCCCTGCTCAGGGCGGATCGGTCTTCGAGTTGTCGCCGGCAGGCGGCGGGAACTGGACGGAGAGGGACCTGCACGACTTCGGCAGCCTTAGCGCAGGACTCTTTCCTTACGGCGGTGTGGTCTTCGATACCACTGGCAATCTCTACGGCACTACATCCACAGGCGGTACTTCCAACGGCGGAACAGTGTTTAAGTTGGCGGCTGGGAGCTGGACGGCAACCACCCTGCACAACTTCGGAGCCGGCACCGACGGATCTACTTCCTACGCCGGTCTGGTTCTTAGCGGCGGCAATCTCTATGGCACGACGTCGGCGGGCGGCACTTCCGGCGGCGGAACTCTGTTTGAGTTAACGCCCAGCGGTGGAAGCTGGACGTTGCAGCTGGTGCATAGTTTCGGCGCCGGTAGCGACGGAACCACTCCCTACGCTGGCCTGATCGCCGACACCGCCGGCAATCTTTATGGCACAACTCTATCTGGCGGAATCTACGGCAGCGGCGGGACAGTGTTTAAGTTTAACGTCCACGGCGAACTGGTGCTGCGCAGCTTCAGTCTCCCGGAGGGATATGGCTCGGTGGCTGGCCTGGCTTTCGATGCCGCCGGCAATCTCTACGGCACCGGCGAGTATGGCGGCACGAACGGCTACGGAACAGTTTTCCAACTCACGCCCCCGACTGCGCTTCAATTCATCGCCGTGACCCCGTGTCGCGCGGTCGATACCCGTCCGGGCAACGGTGGCAATGGCCCCATTATTGGCAATACTTCCCAGAGCTTTACGATTTCCGGCAAGGGCAGTTGCGCGTCTCTGCCCAACGCAGCAGCATATTCGCTCAACGTCACGGTGATTCCGACTCACGGACTGGGCTACCTCACGATATGGCCCGCCGGACAGGCGCAGCCTGTGGTTTCCACGTTGAACTCGGTGGATGGCCGCGTCAAGGCCGACGCTGCCATCGTGCCAGCGGGCACCAGCGGACAGGTCAGCGTGTACGTCACCGACACGACCAATGTGCTGCTCGATGTGAATGGCTACTTTGCGCCGGACACCGGTTCCACGCAGGCTTTCTATCCGCTGCCGCCTTGTCGCGTCGCCGACACGCGCCAGTCGAACTTGCCCCCAGGCCTGGGGCTACCGCCGCTGACGGGTGGCTTGGAACGGCAATTCCCCATCTTGAACGCCACCAGTTGCAACATTCCTTCCAGCGCCACCGCGTATTCGCTGAACTTCACGGTCGTGCCGTTGGGAGGGCTGAGTTACCTGACGGTCTGGCCCACGGGCCAGAACCGGCCTACGGTTTCAACCTTGAACGATCCTCTGGGTAACGTCATCGCCAATGCCGCGATTGTGGTAGCAGGCACGACTGGGGATGTCTCGGTTTATCCGACCAACAATACGAACCTTATCATTGATATCAATGTCCGGCTGTTGAACAGAATCAGCTGTTGCGGTCTTCGAGTAAGTCGCTCTGGAGTCCGATGCTTCGAGAGTCGTAGAATGGGCACTTTCTCGAAAAGCGTGAGGCTGAGAATCTGTAGAATTTGGTAAAGACTCGCCTGCAGTCCCAAACGCTTCGCACATCGCCACCAGCACATAAACCGAGATCGCATCCATATCTGGGTCTTCACCGCGTTCTCGCTGGTACCGAAAAAGGTCTTGATCCGGAGGTGCTGCTTGATCCAGCTGAAAGAACAGTTCCACTTGCCAGCGGCACCTGTAGGTCTGGGCGATCGTAAGTGCTGGCAGCGTGAAGTTGTTGGTCAGGAACTTCAGACGCTTGTGGTCTCTGCGTCGAAGTAACTCACTCGCCGCAATGCATCCGGATACACTCTGGCAGACTCCATGGCGGTAGGATGACGGTGTGATCGGAACGTACGCCGGTACTCTTGTCCACCGCATGCGAATAGCGCCGTTGGAGTAAGACATTCTCTTTGGTACGTACGACAAAGAAAGCCGAGCACAGAGTGAAGAGTAGAGGCGTTCGAAGTCCATGTAGCCACGATCCATCACGTAGAACGCGCCCGCTTCGGGAAGGAGTCTCGTCGAGGAGGTTGACGTCGTGCACTTTGCCGTCGGTGATGCGGATAAACGTGGGGATATTGCCGTGCAGGTCCAGCAGGTATGCATCTTCACCGCGGCTTTGTGTTGGCGAAACCGAGCCCAGGGAAACAAAGTCAGGCAGAGATCGATGGTGTCGAGTCCAACGCGTACAGACTCTGCTCCAGATCCACTCCGATGGGATCGTGGCATACAACGGTCGCGCAGCACCGATCAACACCTGGGCAAAGTCGGCATAGATTCGCCAGTCGCGCGACTCGTTGGCATCGGCCAGGTAGAGCGCGCCACCTTGCCGCGGAATCCCATGTGGTAGAGCTTGCCCTGCATCGAACGCAGGCAGGCTTCGATATCGCGCAGACGGTCGCGGTAAGTCAACTGCGCGAACGCCATTGCCAAATACTGATCCCAGCAAGAGAAAGCCTTCTGCTGATAGTCGCCGCGGTAACGAGTCACACATTTTTGAAACTCATACGAGGCAGGTGATCAAGGAGCTGAGCGAAAACGGTTCGGCCAACGTTCATTCACCATTGTGCACCGACCCTGCTCCTGCCGCTCCAACCGACCGTTTTCAGCCTCTCCGACTTCAAATCGAAAAAAAACAAAACCACTCCTAATCTCAAGCCTTGCAGGGCATTAGCGAATTTCAAAAGTCATCTTCCGGACACTACTGCATTGATATCAATGGCTACTTCGCGCCTCCGAGCGCCAGTGGACTGTCGTTGTATTCGGTGACTCCTTGCCGGGCCATCGACACCCGTCACGTCGGCGATGGTTCACCTTTCACTGGTACCTTGAGTCCTCCCGTGGATGTACTGAGTAGTCCGTGTGGACTTCTCCCTAATGCGCAGGCGTATGCCTTCAACGCGACGGTTATCCCGGTCGGTTCGCTCGGCTACTTAACGCTGTGGCCCGACGGTAGCGCCCAACCTTTGGTCTCGACGCTGAACGCGCAGGATGGATCGCTCACCAACAATATGGCAATTGTTCCGGCGGGTACTGCGGGCAAGGTGAATTCCTTCGCCAACGGAATAACGCAACTGCTGCTCGATATTTCCGGCTACTTCGCGCCGTAAGAGCAGTTGTCAGTTGCCGGTTTTCGGTAAGACGACCTACGAGATCCCAGGTCAGCGTCCCAAACACGGACGCGAACTCGGGGCGCGTCGAGCGAGATGTTCCTGTCCTACCGCCAAACGCGGGCGACAACGGTCCGGCAACCGGCAGTTTCTGGACTGTCACCCGGAGCGGTGACGCAGGGCACTGACCAAAGTGCGCTGCGTGCTTCTAATACACCTATCGTTTATCCGAGGCGAAGCGCGTCTTGTGCGCCCAGGGCACACTCCGTCAACCTCACGCTGTGCCGCGCCATTGCGAGATTCCGCGTGCAATTGAGAACGGTTTGATCCTGACCCGGTCCCTGGGACAAGGAGGCGTTATGGAGAAATCCAGCGCTTGGAAGATGGTTGGCGTCGTCTGTATGTTCTGCGCCGCGATGGTGTTTAATTCGTCCGCACAGACCCTCACCACTCTGGTAAGTTTTAGCGGTACCAACGGTAGTAGTCCCGCTGCGTCCCTCATTCAAGCCAGCGACGGGAACCTCTACGGGACAACCGAGTATGGCGGGCCCATTAGCGGCTGCGAGGGCGGCTTTAATCCCTGTGGCACGGTTTTCAAAACTACCCTCAGCGGCACGCTGACCACGCTCCACACGTTCGTCTACAGCGACGGCGCGTTTCCGGTCTCCCCGGTAGTGCAAGGCACCGACGGAAATTTCTACGGGACAAACCTGGGAGAAGGGGACAGCGGCGGCTCTGGCGCGATCTTCAAAATGACCCCTGGCGGCTCGCTGACGGTGCTGTCCTCCACCAGTTCGCCGGCCGGGCTGGTGCAAGGCCGCGACGGGAACTTCTACGGGACAACCCCCAGCAGCCCCTACACCGCTGGCACGGTCTTCAAAATCACCCCCAGCGGTACGTTGACCACGCTGCACACCTTCGACGGCACGGACGGTCATAACCCTCAGGCGGGCTTGATTTTAGCCACCGACGGGAACTTCTATGGAACAACGTACAGTGGAGGAACTAGCAACAACTGTAGCGGTGGCTGTGGCACGGTCTTCAAGATCACACCCGGCGGCTCACTGACCACCCTGCACAGCTTCAGTGGCACTGACGGCTACGATGTTCAGGCAGGGCTGGTGGAAGGCAGCGACGGGAACTTCTACGGGACAACCGTCCCTGGCGGTGCTCACAATGACGGCGTAGTCTTCAAAATCACTCCCAGCGGCACGCTGACCGTGCTTTACAGCTTTTGCTCTCAAACGGGCTGCACGGACGGCGCCTACCCTAAAGCGGCGCTGATGCAAGCCACCGATGGGAACCTCTACGGAACCACCAGCGCCGCCGGGGCGAACAGCCAGGGCACGGTCTTCGCTATCACCCCCGGCGGCTCGCTGACCACGCTATACAGCTTTTGTCCTCAAACTGGCTGTGCTGATGGCGCCAATCCCATTGGAGGGGTGATCCAAGCCAGCGACGGCAACTTTTATGGGACGACCAACGCCGGCGGGGCGACCAACCAGGGCACGGTCTTCAGAGTTCAGCTGAACGAAGACACGCTAACGGTCACGCTGGTCGGCGACGGGACCGTCACCAGCACCGACGGCTTCATCGACTGCCCCGGCGTGTGCAGCCATATTTATCAGCACAACGCGCAAGTCACGCTGAACGCCACGGCGGCGGGAGGCTGGGTCTTCAGCGATTGGAGCGGCGCTTGTACGGGTACGGGCCCTTGCAATGTGACCATGTCGCAGGCCCAGTCGGTGACAGCGAACTTCTCGCAGCTCAGCTACACCTTGACCGTAACGGCTGCGGGCAATGGATCGGTGACCAGCGCCGACGGTTTCATCAACTGCCCCGGCACGTGCAGCCATCTCTATCTTTCCAACACCGTGGTGGCGCTGACCGCAAATCCCGCCCTGGGCTGGAGTCTGAACGCGTGGGGTGGAGCATGCAGCGGTAACAATCCCGCTTGCAATGTGACCATGACGGGTCCGGAATCGGTGAGTGCCACGTTCACCCAGAACAGTTATTCGTTAACGGTATCGACCAGCGGCAGCGGAAGTGTTGCCAGCACCGACGGCTTCATCCATTGCCCCGGAACTTGTAGCCATACCTATCTGAGCCTTACGCAGGTAACGTTGAACGCCACGCCCGCCAGCGGGTGGGTGTTCGGCGGATGGAGCGGGGCGTGTCTGGGCACAGGTTCCTGCACGGTTACGATGACGCAAACTCTGGTAGTCGGCGCCGTGTTTTCCGAAGCGGAGCAATTTGTTCCGCTGAGCCAGCCGTGCCGTGCGGTGGATACGCGACCGAGCCAGGGTGGCATGGGTCCGATTCCAGGTGGGACGTCGCAGAACTTTGCGATTTCCGGTGAGGGCGGCTGCCCGGCATTGCCGAACGCGGCAGTTTATTCCATGAACGTCACCGTGGTACCGGGGCCAAGACTGGGCTACCTGACGATCTGGCCTGCGGGCGGGCCGCAGCCGGTGGTTTCGACGTTGAACTCGGTGGATGGCCGGGTGAAAGCTGACGCTGCCATCGTGCCGGCGGGTACGGGCGGAGCCGTCAGCATTTATGTCACCGACACGACCAATGTGATCGTTGATGTGAACGGCTACTTCGCGCCGGTATCGGGCTCCACGCTGGCGTTTTATCCGCTGGCCCCGTGCCGCGTCGCCGATACGCGCAAATCCACTTTCCCCCCAGGACTGGGGCCGCCGTCACTGTCGGCCGGAGTGGAACGCGACTTCCCCATACTGAATGCGACCACGACATGCAACATTCCCACGAGCGGCGTGGCCGCATATTCGCTGAACTTTACGGTCGTGCCCAGCGGTACGCTCGGCTACTTGACGGTGTGGCCGACGGGCCAGATCCGGCCCACGGTTTCAACCTTGAATGATGTTCTTGGCAATGTCATTGCTAATGCGGCGATTGTGGTGGCAGGCACGGGCAGTGAAGTCTCGGCTTACGCGACCAACAATACCGATTTAGTCATCGACATCAATGGCTACTTCGCGCCGGCGGGAACCGGCGGACTGTCGCTGTATCCGGCGGCGCCCTGCCGGGTCATCGACACGCGCCACGTGGGCAGCGGTCAGCCGTTTACGGGAACGTTGAATCCTCCGGTGGATGTAGTGCATTCACCATGTGGGGTCACGAGCGTGGCCCAGGCCTATGTGTTCAATGCGACCGTCATCCCCGTGCACTCACTGGGCTACCTGACGCTGTGGCCGGACGGCGAGAACCAGCCGGTGGTCTCGACGCTGAACGCAGCCGATGGATCGCTCACTAACAACATGGCAATCGTGCCGGCGGGTACGGCGGGCAAGGTTGACGCCTTTGCCAACGGACTGACGCAACTGATCCTCGACATCTCCAGCTACTTCGCGCCGTAACCACGCGAGTTCGGGTTCGATTGGGCTACAAGAATTGTTGCAACACACAATTTGCCGCTGGTAACTCATTGAGCTTGTAGAAGAAAGTGGTGCGCCCTGAGAGATTCGAACTCCCGGCCTTCTGGTTCGTAGCCAGACGCTCTATCCAGCTGAGCTAAGGGCGCGCGCGGTAGGCAGCCAGCAGATTATACCAAACCGACGGCCCACTCGATCCGGCGGTCAGCACAGGCGCAGACTGACCGCCAGAATAGCTCGAACGGTCGCTAGCGAAAAACTCGTCCCTTTTCCAGCAAAAACTGCCCAGCACTTTAGTGGCTTTGTAAAGTTTTCCAGATACCGGAAAGTTCTACCGTGTAGTCCTTTTTGGGAACTCCCTAAGTCATTAGTTTTCAATACGCCAGCTTTGGCACGCCGGATGCTCTATGTACGGGCAGACGAAGTGGCGCAATAAGGGGTCGCTCGGAAGGGAATTTCGGCCAGAGTTCCCTTCGTCGAGCGGCCCCTCAAAATTTTTCTCCCCCGAACATACGCACTGCTTGATCGCTAGCTAGGCCGCTAAAGGCGTTTCCGCAAGCCCGCAGACCGGGTAAGACAGCAAACACACGTAGGGCGAAGTGCTCCCCTCCATCGCGCTTCGCCTTTTTTATTTGTAGGGTGTGCCGGGCGCCTTGGTTACACCAACGCCAGCTTTTCGCGGATGTCGAATCCGGCACTGCGCAGCAGTTTTTCCACACTGGACTCATTCAAGCGCGTGGCGTCATATTCCACCCGGATGGTCCGTTCCAACTCATTAAACCGTACCCGGCGGATACCATAGACATCGCTGACTTGTCCCAGTGCGCCCATCTGCATCTCACCCGGCGAAATTCCGTAACGGAACAACACTTCAATTGCCGTCATTGAGCCGCCCTCGCGCAAACATGCAATGATGATATCGGGGACGGAAAACGTCTGCCTTAGCTAGAATAGCTACCGGCCACACATTTCGGTTTCCGCACCGAATCCGCAATCACTATAGAGCATTGCTACGCCAATGAACAGCGCCCGTGCTAGTTCGCGAGAGGGAAGTGAATGAACGAGGCCGAGGACAACGTCGAGAATCGGATCATCGATGTTTCGGTCATCGATCCCGTCTGTGGGATGGCGGTGAACCCGCTTGAGGCCCGTGGTAAGGCGCAGCATGAGGGTCAGACTTACTATTTCTGCTCGCCCGCCTGCATGCACAAGTTTGTGTCGTCGCCAGCCAAGCATCTCTCGGCGGAGCACAAGGGCCGCAGTGCAGCGCCACCGCCCGCCAGCGCCGGCAGGAAACTCGACAAAGATCCGGTTTGCGGCATGAATGTCAATGCTTCCACCGCCGCCGCTTCGGTGGAATACGAGGGCAAGCTGTATCACTTCTGCTCGCGCGGCTGCGCGGAGAAGTTCAAAGATTATCCCGAGAAATACCTCTCCCCTAACTACAAGGCCGCTGGGATGCCGGCGATGGTACAAATCGGTGGCGCTTCAGCGCAGATTGAGGCTGCTCGCAAGCAGGAGAAAGACCCGGTTTGCGGGATGAGCGTTGATCCGGCAAAAGCCGCAGCGACCTGGGAGCATCAAGGCACGACCTATCACTTCTGCAGCCGGGGATGCGCCGAGAAATTCAAAGCCGATCCTGAGAAGTACGTTGCCCAGAGTGAAACTCCGAAAATCACCGCCGTAGATGCGGTGGATCAAGATAAGACTGCCCCTTCGTTGGGAACGACCTACGTCTGTCCTATGGATCCCGAGGTCCGCCAATCGCGACCTGGAGCATGTCCCAAGTGTGGCATGGCGCTTGAGCCTGACGTCCCTGTCGTCGCGACCAGAACGCAGTGGACCTGCCCTATGCATCCCGAGATTGTTCGCGACGGTCCGGGTGCGTGTCCGATCTGCGGGATGGCGTTGGAACCGAAAACGGTCACTGCCGCCGCGGAAGAGAATCCCGAATTACGCGACATGACGCGGCGCTTCTGGGCCAGCGTCCTGCTGGGTGTTCCCCTAGTGGCCTACGCGATGCTGCGCATGGGTCCTCTCGCGCACGTATTCACGCCGCGAGTTGGCACGTTCCTGGAGTTCGCGCTGGCAACCCCAATCGTGTGGTGGTGCGGCCAGCCTTTCTTCCAGCGCGGCTGGGCCTCGATCAAGTTTCGCAGCCCGAACATGTTCACCCTCATCGCCATGGGCGTGGGCGTGGCGTATGCCTACAGTGCGGTCGCCACCCTGGCTCCGCAGATTTTCCCGCCTTCCATGCGTGGCATGCATGGGCAGCCGGAGGTGTACTTCGAGGCCGCAGCCGCAATCGTTGCGCTGGTGCTGCTGGGGCAGGTCTTGGAACTCCGCGCCCGCAGTCGCACCAGCAGTGCCATTCGAGCATTGCTCGATCTTTCGCCCAAGCTGGCGCGCATCATGCGCGACGATGGCAGCGAGTATGACGTCCCCCTCGAGCAGCTGAAGGTGGGCGACAAACTCCGCGTGCGACCGGGCGAGAAAATCCCGGTGGACGGCGTTGTGGTCGACGGACTGACTGCGGTGGACGAATCCATGGTGACCGGCGAGGCCATGCCGGTGGAAAAGCGCGCGGGCGACAAAGTTGTCGGTGCAACCGTGAACGGCACGGGCTGGTTGCTGATGCGCGCTGAGCGCGTAGGCAGCGAAACCTTACTGGCGCAGATCGTGCAAATGGTGAGCAACGCGCAACGCAGCCGCGCACCGATTCAGCGCCTGGCCGATAAGGTTGCGTCCTGGTTCGTTCCGGCAGTGCTGGCGGCCGCCGCGATCACGTTTGCGGTGTGGTTCATCGTGGGACCGGAGCCGCGGCTGGCCAATGCCATCGTCAATGCGGTTGCAGTGCTAATCATCGCTTGTCCCTGCGCCCTCGGCCTGGCCACGCCGATGGCCATCATGGTTGGGACCGGACGTGGCGCGCGCGCCGGCATTCTCATCAAGAACGCCGAGGCGCTGGAGACGCTGCAAAAAGTTGATACCCTGGCGCTCGACAAAACCGGTACGCTCACTCAGGGCAAACCGGAACTGATGTCCGTGGTAGCGGTCGGCGGCGAGACCGAAGAGCGCGTCGTGCGCCTGGCCGCCAGTCTGGAGCAGGGAAGCGAGCATCCGCTGGCGGCGGCGATGGTCGAGGCTGCCCAGGCTAACGGGTTGCATCTGATGCCGGCGGAGCAATTCCGCTCGCTTACCGGACTCGGCGTGGTGGGCCGAGTCGGAGGACACGAAGTAGCGGTCGGAAATGAGACCCTGCTGCAAGAGCAGGGTGTCGATGCTGCTGAACTCAAGGCCAAAGCCGAAGTCATGCGTCATGATGGCCAAACGGCGGTGTTCGTTAGTGTGGACGGCCGCCTTTCTGGATTACTGGGCATTGCCGATCCGATAAAGCCTGAGGCGGCTCAAGCCGTCCGCGATCTGCAAAAAGAAGGCTTGCGCGTAGTCATGCTGACCGGCGACGGTCAAACTACGGCCGAGGCAGTCGCCAGGCAGGTTGGCATCAGCGACTTTGAAGCCGGAGTGATGCCCAGCCACAAGGCCGACGCGGTGAAGAAGTTGCAAGAGCAGGGAAGAGTTGTCGCCATGGCGGGCGACGGCATCAACGACGCTCCCGCTTTGGCGCAAGCACAAGTTGGCATCGCCATGGGCACCGGGACGGACGTTGCTATGGAGAGCGCGGGCATCACGCTGCTGAAGGGCGACTTGGCGGCACTGGTGCGGGCCCGGCGACTCAGCCGCGCCGTGATGCGCAACATTCGCGAGAATCTGTTCTTCGCGTTCATTTATAACGCGCTGGGCGTGCCGATTGCGGCGGGTATTCTGTATCCCAAGTTCGGCATTCTGCTGAGCCCGATCTTCGCGGCGGCCGCCATGAGCTTCAGTTCGGTGTCGGTGATCAGCAATGCGCTGAGGTTGAGGCGGGTGAAGCTATGAGCGGTGAGTGGAGTCAATCGGAAAATAGAGCCTCAAGATCGCGAGCTCCGTGGACCACCCGCAAGACGCGAATCTCATCTTCCCGGAACTGATAGAAGACCAGATGCCTTGGGAATCCTGCGATTGCCAACCGACGCGTGCCACACAGTTGATCTTCCCGGAATCTACAGGGTGCTCCGGCGTGCGGAGCCCTGGCGATGCGCAGCAGGGCGGACGTCACCGCCTTCTCCCAACGCTGCGCCAACTTTGAGCCTGTCCTGCAGTTGGTACCAGTCAGCCTGCTCCAGAACGTCAGCCACCGCCAGATCGCTAAATGTAATTCGAGGCGTTTTCACCGGCGCGGTGCACGTTTGCGCAGGGCCGTGAGCAATCCGTTGTTGCGAATCTCTGCGAGCGGTACCTCAATGGTTCGCCCCTTCGCAGCGGCAAGCAAGGACTGCTCCAGGCTGGCCAAGCGCCGCTCTTTATCCTGGCGAATCAACTCACGGATGTATTCGCTGGGAGTGCCCCAGTCTCCCGAGGCAACCTGACCTTCCACATAGGCCTTAAGGGCCTCGGGTAGCGAGATATTCAAGGAAGTCATTGGCATAGCCGTCATTTTATGGCAGTTTATGAAGGCGCGCAAGGATAACTTACCGAGCACTCGTAGACCTATTTCTTGCACGAGACATAGCCGTGTTCGGAAGTAAGGAACTTCACAGGGGCTGAACAAGGGATGATCAGAGTGTGATTCTTGTCCGTCAATGTTGACCCTTTGGGCAGATCGTATTCCATCCCGCGCTGTCATACGTAACTCTCCAAGCTCGTCCGTGCCCGTCGGAAGCCAACCCACACATAATCAGTGAGTCGATGCCCGTGTCGTCATAGGCGACGAAAAACGGGTGAATGCTTTTTACCGCATCCTGCGCGCAACTCTTCGACTTCTCTGGATTTTCGTGCAGGCCAACGTGGCCGCAATCAGTGGCGCTCGACCCAGCGAGTGGCCGCAGATGGGCGTAGGCCATTTCTAGCGGCGTTGGATCGGCAGCCCAGGACAGCAGTCGGGGGAGGACAAGCGCAGCCAGAATCACCCTCGTTCCAGACATCCGTCCTCACATCTTCTTCAGATAATCCACGATCTCCGGGCTGGTCCACTCCTGCGGGCCAATAAACTTGCGGACGATCTTGCCCGTGCGATCAATTACGAACGTTTCGGGAAACCCGGTCGTGCCGTACAGTCCGTTGGTTTTCTGCCCGGTGTCGCGGACGGTGAGCAGATCAACATTGTGGTCGCGCACGAATTGTTTGTAGGCGTTGTCGTCCTCGTCCTCGCTGACAGCGATGATGGTCACCTTATCGCCGAGCTGCTTTTGCAACTGCACCAGCGAAGGCATCTCCTGAATGCATGGCGGGCACCAGGTGGCCCAGAAATTCAGCACCACGGGCTTGCCTTGAAATTGGTTCAGCGCAACGGTGCGCTGGGAATCGGTGATGGTGAACGCGGGCGCGGCATTGCCGATACGCGGCGGATGCGAGCCATTGTTGCAGGCCGCGAGCCATATCACGCAAACCAGGGCGATGGACGAGATGAAGCGCTTCACAGACCTATGATAATCCAGGTTGGCAGCTAAGGTCTCTGGTACTCTTTATCTGCCATGGTGCCAGGCGAAACCTTTCCCGAGATTTCGGTCATCATTCCTGCACGAAATGAAGAGGCCTGTCTTGCCGACTGCCTTACATCGCTGGTCGGCCAGGCGGGACGTGCCTACGAAATCATCGTAGTGGACGACCACTCGACCGACGGCACACGCGCAATAGCGGAAGGCTTTTCCGCTCCCACCCTTTCGCAAAAGATGCGAAAGGATGGGGCACCCACGGTGCGCGTGATCAGTGCTGGCGAATTGCCGCAGGGCTGGAATGGCAAGTGTAACGCGGCCTGGAGTGGCGCGAGAGTCGCAAAAGGGAAGTGGCTGCTCTTCACGGATGCGGATACCCGGCATGCGACGAACTCCATCGCGGCCGGTATGCAGGAAGCCCAAGAGACGAGCGCGGACATGCTTTCTTATTCGCCCCGACAGGAAGTCCGCGGATTCGCCGAGCGCGCGCTGATGCCGGTTGTTTTCGCCGAGCTGGCGACGACCTATCCTCCGAAAGACGTGTGCGATCCGAAGTCGCCGGTGGCTGCCGCCAACGGGCAATATCTGCTCGTGCGCCGGGAAGCATACGACGCCGTGGGTGGCCACGCTGCGGTCGCAACCACGCTTCTGGAAGATGTTGCGCTCGCGAAACGCCTGAAGCAAGCGGGTTTCGCTCTGCACTTTGGCATGTCGAACGCGGTCAGCACGCGAATGTACCGTAGCTTTCCGCAAATGTGGGAAGGCTGGACCAAGAACCTGGCGCTGCTGTTTCCCAAGCCACGCAAGCTGGCCCTATGGCGAGTACTGGAGTTCGTCGCTATCCTAGCCATCCTGTCGTTTTCGCTTGTCTCGTTAATCGAGGGCGACATGATTACTTTCTTTGTCGCCGCCGCAGTGACTGCGCAATGGCTTTATCTGTTCGAGAGGCGGATTGCGCGCGCCCATTTTGACAGGCTGTCAAGTACGCTGGCATTCTTCGGATTGCCGCTTTTTGCGGTGCTTTTGCTTAATTCCAGCATCTCTCATGAGAAGAGAAAAGTTCGCTGGAAGGGACGCGAGTATTCGGGTTTGGACGTTGGTCAATCCGCGGATCCTGTAGGAGCGGCGGCTCGAAATGCATCCACGCACTAACCCTAATGCGTAGCCCTAACGCCGGCTCAGGAAAACATGGTCTATCTAACCCGCAAGTGTGAGTTTTCCGCGTCGCACTATTATCACAATCCCGCGTTCTCCGTGGAAGAAAACCAGCGACTGTTCGGTAAGTGTGCCAACCTGAATGGCCACGGGCACAATTACACCCTCGAAGTCACGGTGAAGGGCGAGGTCAATCCAGATACCGGCTTTGTAGTGGACCTGAAACAGCTCAAGGAAATCTTGAACCGCGAAGTACTCGACGCACTCGATCATCGACATCTTAATAAGGAAGTGCCGGAGTTCTTCCGCCAGATTCCTACGACCGAAAACCTTGCCATCGCTATCTGGAACCGGCTGCAAGGCAAGTTACAGGTGGCAAGGTTGCATCGTGTGCGCGTCTACGAGTTGCCCGATCTCTTCGTCGATTTCTATGGAGAAGCATGAAAGTCCATCTGACCCGGCGGTATTTGTTTTCTGCTTCTCACCGTTTGCACAGCGACGGCCTGTCTGAATCGGAGAACCAGGCGACGTATGGCAAGTGCAATAATCCGCATGGCCACGGTCACAACTACGCGCTTGAGGTCACGGTGAGCGGACAAGTCAATCCGCCCACCGGAATGATATGCAACCTGGTTGACTTGGACGCGACAGTGAAGCGCGAAGTATTAGAACGCTTCGATCACGAGAACTTGAATTCGCGTCAGGAGTTTGCCGCAATCGTGCCGACGACCGAAAACTTGAGCGAGGTCATCTTCAACATTTTGAAGCAAAGCTTTACGGCCGCTCATCTTGAAAAGGTGAGGCTTGAAGAGACCATGATGAACAGCTTCGAGTACGCAGGTGGAGCGGAATCACGGGTGTGACCTCTGGGAGAACCATGAAAGAACTGACGGAAACGCCGACCTTGACCAGCGCAAGCTTCGCAGATCTAGCTCGCGAGATGCTGGTCCGCTTGGGCGAAGAACCCAACCGCGAGGGTCTGCTCAAAACGCCGGAGCGCTTTGCCAGCGCTCTGCAGTATCTGACCAAGGGCTATAACGAAGATCCGGAACAAATGCTCAAGGCGGCGCTGTTCACGGTTGACTATGACGAGATGGTGATCGTGAAGGACATCGAAATGTTCAGCCTTTGCGAGCATCACCTGCTGCCATTCTTCGGCAAGGTGCACGTTGCCTACATCCCAAAAGGCAAAGTGATCGGCTTGAGCAAGGTTCCCCGCCTGGTGGAGGTATTCGCGCGACGTCTGCAAGTGCAGGAGCGGTTGACGGTACAAATTGCGGAGACCATTCAGAAGGCGATTCAACCCTTGGGGGTCGGAGTGGTCATCGAGGCGCGCCATCTCTGCATGATGATGCGCGGGGTCGAGAAGCAACATTCCGCTACGGTAACCTCGTCCATGCTCGGAGCGTTCCGCGCGCAACAGACCCGCCAGGAATTTCTGTCTCTGATCCACGCCAAGAACGGCAACGGAATCTAATCGATGGCTGCGAAGAAACCGCAGTCCCATAAGAAAACAAAGACCAGCGCCGATGAAGTGCGCCCGAGCGGGCCTCGCCTACTTGGCAAGATGGCGGTTGTGACTGGTGGCAGTCGCGGCATCGGCTTCGCCATTGCTCGCACTCTTGCCGCCGAAGGCTGCAGCGTGGTGATCACCGGTCGTGACCGGGCAAAGCTCGCCAAGAGTTTGGCAGAACTTTGGAAGAGATACGCGGCGCCTGACAAAAATGGCGGGCAAATTGTTGGTGAGGTTTGCGATGTTCGTGATCCGGATTCAGTCGCGCCGCTTTTCGCCATGGTAAAGCGGCGTTTCGGCAAGATTGATGTGCTCGTAAACAACGCCGGCATCGCGCAGCCGACGGTTTCCATCGACGAAACCAGCATTCAAGTCTGGCGCGACGCGATCGATACCAACCTGACAGGGCTTTTCCTCTGCACACGCGCGGCGCTGCCTCTCCTGCACTCGGGCGCAACCATTATCAACAACCTCTCGGTCGCGGCGAGGACTGTCTTTCCCAATTTCGCCGCCTACAACGCCTCCAAGCACGGTGCCCTGGGCTTCACCTTGTCGCTGCGCGAGGAGCTTATTCCTCGTGGCATTCGCGTGGTGGCACTGATGCCCGGCGCAACCGATACCGACTTGTGGCAGCAATTCTGGCCCGACGCTCCGCGCGAACGCATGGTTGACGTTGATAGCGTCGCTCAAGCCGTGCTCTATGCCGTGTTGCTGCCGCCCAATGCAAACCTATCTGAGATCGTGCTGACGCCAACAAGCGGAGCGCTGTAAAGCCGCTGTTCGCCTTTCGCTATTCGCTGTTAGCAATTGTGATCTGCGGTTCCTGACAGTGCTCCAGCGGCAAAAAACGACAGATTCCTCGCTTCGCTCTTAATGACAAATTCCGCGCATAGCGAAGAGCGAAAGGCGAGTAGCGGAAGTATCACATCCCGTAGTGATAGCGCCGGGTCCGGGCAGGGAGGATCTTAATCAGCAGCATGCCCGCGAGGAAGCCCCCAACATGCGCCCAGAAAGCGATGCCGCTAGAGTTACCGCCGTGCGTCGCGATCGAACTGGCGGCTCCACTGAGAAATTGCGCCACAAACCAGTAGCCGAGCACAATCCAGGCCGGCAGCCACATAAAAAACACGAAGAAGAATGGCACCAGCGTCAGCACGCGCGCCCGCGGATATAACAGAAAGTACGCTCCCATCACCCCGGCGATCGCACCGCTGGCGCCGACGCTTGGCACCGTCGATCCAATGTTAAACAACGTGTGCAGCAGCGCTGCCGCAATTCCGCAGACGAAGTAAAGCACCAGGTAAAGTGAATGCCCCAGATAGTCTTCCACGTTGTCGCCGAAGATCCACAGCGCCCACATGTTGAAGATCAGGTGCAGCCATCCGCCGTGCAGAAACATCGAGGTGAAGATGGGTAGAATGGCCGCCAGCGGCGGAACATAGCGGGTCCCGAGTTGCGAGACGAGGTCCCATGGCACATAGCCGCCGTTAAACAGCACGATGGTCAATCGCGCCGGCACAACGCCGAGCACGGTTAGAACCTGTTGACTGGGCTCGGGCGGAACGTACTGCCAATTCAGAGACCAAAAGAACGCCAGCGTGTTCAGCGCCAGCAGCGCGCAGGTGACGTAGGGAGTACTGATCCGGGGTGCGTCGTCTTTCAGCGGGATCATAGGATGTGGATCAGTCGCCGCGTATGGCAGGGAACTGACTTCCCTTCAAATTCAGCGCGGCAGCCGATCGCTCGCCTGCGATTTGACCAAACCACCATTGAACCTACACGATAGCAGAAGGATGCCGCTCAATGGTGTGATCGTGGTGGATAAACCTGCGGGCTGGACCTCGCACGATGTAGTAGCGAAATCGCGGCGCATCCTGGGCGAACGCTCCATTGGGCATCTGGGCACACTCGACCCCATGGCAACCGGCGTACTCCCCCTGGTGTTGGGCCGGATGACGCGTCTGTGCCAGTTCTATGCCGCCTCGGAGAAGACTTATGAAGGGGCGGTCCGCCTCGGGGTCGCGACCGACACATACGATTGCGCGGGCGATCCGGTCGGGCAGCCGCAACAAGTTAATGTAACACTTGAACAAATTATCACCCTTACTACGGGATTTGTTGGCGTCCTCCAGCAGACTCCACCATCGTTTTCGGCCAAGAAGATCAAGGGAGTTCCGGCCTACAAACTGGCCCGCAAGAAGCAGGACGTCGAACTGGCGCCGGTCGCGGTGGAGGTGAAGGAATTTACGGTTCTCAGCCTCAAGAACGACTTGGTCGATTTCCGTTGCCGCGTGTCGTCCGGTACCTATGTTCGCAGCTTGGCCCACGAGCTGGGGCAAAAGCTTGGCATTGGGGGCCATCTCGCCAGCCTCCGCCGGACAGAGGTAGCTGAATTCGCCATCGAACAGAGCCACACGTTGGAGGAAATAGGCGAGGCGGCCGCCGAAGGCCGCATCGAGGAGTTGCTCGTCCATCCACGGCGGGTGCTGCCGCAGATCCCGTCGGTGACGGCGACAGATGAGGACATCGGCAAAATTCGCCACGGCCGCACAGTCAACCTGCCGGAATTGTCCCGCTCGCGGTTTGTGAAGGTCTTTGCGGGACAGTCCGAGTTGATTTGCATCGCCAGCCGCGTGGCAGGGACGCTGTTCCATCCCAAGGTGGTGCTATGCGGGTAGGCCTGCCGGTGAAAGTATGTGCCGGACGGCCGGCAACTGCCGTTGCCTAGTTGCTTCTTCAGTCGATCTTCATCGCTTTGGCGATCATGCGCTCGTAGGTCCGCCACGGCAGAATTCGCTTCAGCCAGACCTGCATCTTGGCGTCAGGGCCGATCAAGTATCGCAGCTTGGGATTAGGATGGCGCGCGATGCGGACGATCAACTTCGCCACCTCGCGAGCATCGCGCCGGTTCTTGGCTGTGTTCTTCACAAACTCGGAGAAGCGCTGGCTGCGCTCCCGGTTCGGCGACGCCGGATCGAAGGCGCCGGCTGACACCTTCGCGTTGCGTGTCCAAATGTCGGTGTCGTATGAACCGGGCTCGACCAGCACGACCCGAATGCCGAGCGAGTGGACCTCGATACGCACCGCCTCGCTCCATCCTTCCAGCGCGAATTTTGAGGCGGCGTAGGTGCCGATCATGGGAGGCGCCGCGCGTCCAGCGATGGAACTCACTTGTACGATGTGCCCCGACTTCTGCTTGCGCATAACCGGCAGCACTGCCTTGGTCATGGCAACGTTGCCGAAGAAGTTGGTTTCCAGTTGATCGCGAATCTCGGCCAGTTGCATGTCCTCGCCGAATCCGGCACTGCTGAATCCGGCGTTGTTTACGAGCACATCAATGCGCCCATAATCGCGAACCATAGCGTCCACCGCCTCGGCCAGCGAGTCGAATTCCGTAATGTCGAGCCGGCGGAGGTCGAGCCGGTCGCGAACTCCGGCTTTCTGGGCTGCCTCCTCTAGTCGGCCCCGGTTGTCGAGATTGCGCATCGTAGCCACCACACGATAGCCGCTAAGGGCCAATTCGACGGCAGTCAGCAATCCAATGCCGCTGGAGCTTCCCGTCACAACGGCAACTTTTTCGTCAGCCATGGCTTCCCACCGAATCCTTCAAATTGCCGCACAGCGCGCAAACACGTCCGTTCACGCAGCTTCAATTGCAATGCTGGCGCGGGTACGAGAAGATAACAGCTTTGTACATTCTTTCATGAAACGGACTGATAGCATGCCAACCAGTAAGAAGCAGGGAAACACGAATACCGGCAAAGGCGCAATCGCGCCGGCCAAAGGCAAGCTGGGGATCATGATTCCTGGCATGGGCGCCGTTGCCACCACGTTTGTCGCAGGGGTGGAAGCGGTGCGCAAAGGAATTTCCAGCCCCATCGGATCGCTCACCCAGATGGGTACCATCCGCCTCGGCAAACGCACCGAAGGCCGCTTCCCCAAGATAAACGAATTTGTGCCGCTCGCCGGGCTGAACGACCTGGTCTTCACCGGCTGGGACATCTTCGAAGACAACATGTACTCGGCCGCACGCAATGCGGGTGTGCTCGAGGTTTCGTTGCTGGACCAGGTCAAACCGTTCCTCTCCAAGATCAAGCCACGGAAAGCCGTGTTCGACAAGAACTACGTGAAGCGGATCGACGGGCCCAATGTAAAAAAGGGCAAGAACAAGATGGAGCTGGCCGAGCAACTGCGCGACGATATACGCGACTTCAAAAAGTCCAGCGGCGCAGACCGCCTGGTCATGATATGGTGTGCTTCCACGGAGACCTTCATTGAGCCCGGGCCGGTGCATCAATCGGTGGCGGCCTTCGAGAAGGGCCTGCGCTTCAGCCATGACGACATCGCACCTTCCATGATCTATGCTTACGCCGCGCTGAAGGAAGGCGTGCCCTTTGCGAACGGCGCTCCGAACCTCACCGTCGACATTCCAGCCATGCTTCAGCTGTCGAAGGAAATGGAAGCGCCCATTTGCGGCAAGGACTACAAGACTGGCCAGACGCTCATCAAAACCATTCTCGCGCCGGGTTTCAAAGCGCGCATGATCGGGCTGAACGGATGGTTCTCCACCAACATTTTGGGCAATCGCGACGGCGAAGTGCTCGACGATCCTGGCTCCTTCAAGACCAAGGAGGAGTCGAAACTATCGGTGCTGGAACACATTCTGCAGCCCGAACTCTACCCCGAGCTCTACGGTAATATCTGTCACAAGGTCCGCATTAACTATTACCCGCCGCGCGGTGATAACAAAGAAGGTTGGGACAACATCGATATCTTCGGGTGGTTGGGTTATCCGATGCAGATTAAGGTCGATTTCCTGTGCCGCGACTCCATTCTGGCGGCGCCCATCGTGCTGGATCTGGTGCTCTTCCTCGACTTGGCAAAGCGTTCGTCTGAGCTGCGCGGCATCGGCATTCAGGAGTGGCTAAGCTTCTACTTCAAGTCGCCGATGACGGCCCCCGGGCTGTATCCCGAGCATGACCTGTTCATCCAATCGATGAAGCTGAAGAACACTCTGCGCCACCTCAAGGGCGAGGAGATGATCACGCACCTGGGGCTGGAGTATTACGACTGAGTTCACGTAGTTTCTTGGAGTGTCATCCTGAGCGACCCCGAACATCGTGAGGGGGATCGAAGGACCCCGATAGCTGCAACTAACTTTTGAACGCTTCCGAAATTGTTTGGCACCCAAGGGGTTCCTACGACACCTTCGCTACGCTCGTCGCTTGAGATGACAACTAAACATTACTGGCTGGGCGGAGTCTCGGGCTTGGTCGTCGCCGCCTTTGGCGTCGGCCGGGGTTTCGCTGCCGCATGGTGCGGGCCGACGATCTTGATGCTGATAATTTTTGGCGGATCGTACGGGCGATCCGTGCGAGGATCGGCCGGCAGGCGGGCGATCTTCTTCACCACGTCCAAGTCCTGACACTGTCCGAAAATCGTATGGTGGCCGTTCAGGTGTGGCGTGGGAACTTCGGTGATGAAGAATTGCGAGCCATTAGTGCCAGGCCCACTGTTCGCCATCGCCAGACGCCCAGGCTGATCAAAGGTGAGCGATGGACTGAACTCGTCTTTGAAGCTGTAACCAGGATCGCCCGAGCCATTGCCCACGGGGTCGCCGCCCTGAATCATGAAGTTAGGGATGACCCGATGAAAGATGGTCCCGTTGTACAGGGGCACGCCTTTCACCATCTTGCCGGTCTTGGGATCTTTCCACTCTTTGGTTCCCGTCGATAACCCGATAAAGTTGGCAACGGTGAGCGGCGCTTGCTCGGGAAACAGCGTGCAGGTAATGTTGCCCACCGTGGTTTCGATGGTGGCCGTGGTTTCCTTCGGCTGCGCTGGCGTTCCCTGGGCAGCCTTCTCGGTGTTCGCGTGTTGCGCCGATGTGGAACTGGTATTCGGGGCCTGAGCTGTGGCCACGCCGGCGAGGCCGAGGCATAGAAGCGCTGCTAATAGATTACGCATAAATTCTCCCTGACGATTAGATTCTCAGTCTTACGGCTGCGCCGACGGTGCAATCTCGCGGCGGGTATCGGGATTGCTTTCTGCCCGAATCTGTTTTCCAAGCTTTTCCACCTCGCCGAACACTCGCATTAAGTTCCCGCCCAGAATCTTATCAAGGTCGGCAGCCTTGTAGCCGCGATCATAGAGTGCCTGCGTGATCTTGGGCAGGTCAGCGGCCGAATCCAGGCCCTGCGGCGAGCAATCGATGCCGTCGAAATCAGAACCCAGACCCACGTGGTCCACCCCCGCCACCTTAACCATGTGATCAATGTGATCGATCAGGTCACTCAGCGGCGGACGCGGCAACTTGACCAGAAGCCGCGCCTTGGCTTCATCCAACTCCTTCTTCACTTCCGGAGTTTGCGCCTTCATGAACAGCGCCTGCACCTTTTCGTAATCGGGATCGTGCTGTTCCTTCAGTTGCTGCTGGCGGTCCACATACTTCTGAGAGATAAAAGCGCAATAGAAATTTACTTGCGCCACCCCTCCATTGCGGGCCAGCGCGACCAGCATGTCGTCGGTCATGTTGCGCGGAGCGTTGGTGAGCGCCCGCGACGAAGAATGCGACGCAATGACCGGCGCGCGGCTGGCCACCAGCGCCTGATAGAAAGTACGGTCGGCGACGTGAGAGATGTCCACCATCATCCCCAGCCGGTTCATCTCGCGCACCACCTGCCGCCCGAAGTCGGTGATGCCATCGTGGTGCTCCACATTCTTGTCGGTAAGATCGCCGCTGGAGTCGCCCAGTTCGTTCGTGTTCGACCAGGTCAGCGTCATATAACGCACGCCCAGGCGGTAATAGTCGCGCAGGATGCGCATGTCGCCCTCGATGGCGTGCCCGCCCTCCACCCCTAATAGCGCGGCCAATTTGTGCTGACGGTGGGCGGCCAGGATGTCCTGCGTGCTGAACGCCATCATCATCTTGTCGGGATGAAGGCGCGCCTGTTCGTAAACCGAGTCGATCATGTCGAGCGCGCGCTTGGCTTCATGGCCCTTGTTGGCCCTCGGCTCGACCCAGATGGAGAAGAACTCAGCCCCGAGATTTCCGGCCTTTATTTTGTTGAAATCGAGATAGCCGGTGCCGGCGTCCTGCGCGAGATCGAAATTTTCGTCCACGAAGCGGCCCGGCGTATCGGCGTGCGTATCAATAATGAGCGCCGAATTGTGGATGGCGCGCCATCCAGTCGCTACGCCATTGGGTGAAACGGTAACTGCTTTGGATGGCGACTTCTTCGTTGTGGGCGCTGTTTGCGGAGCGTTTCCAGGCGCATTGGCGTTCTGCGCAACTGCGAGGGAGATCAACAGCAGAGAGGAAAGAAGCAGCCGAGAGAGCGTCCGCATAAGCGTGATGAAGGCTCCGCAGAGGAATGATGGTTCGCTTGGATTGTAAACGAAGCGGAGAGCAAGAGTCGGCAAGGGGGGAGAGGCGGCTGCCGGACTGGATGACCGTTCAGAATACCGTTTTAGTTATCTTCGTCACGCCGGCCACTAGGTCATCGACTTGCGCGGCAGTCGGTTCGGCCTTCTTATTGTGGTCGCATAAATTACGAATATCCGCTAAATGTTGAATGAACCGCCACTGTGGAACATCGATAACATTCGCTTCCTTTAGGGCGTCGTTCAGATCAGAGATAGTTGGGTTCTTCTTTGAAAGTTTGATGGCATGGTTATCACAAACCTGCCCGAGATGCCGCTCGAGAACCACTCCGGCCAGAGCACCGGCAGGTCGCGTGAACTTATTTTTCGCGAGCTCACCGGCTGCCCCTAGTTCCGAGTCAAACAAATCGGCTTGAACCAGCTGACGAATGTCGAACAGGGTACTCTCAAAGCGCCCCCTCACCGATTTCAGTATGGCTAGCTAGCTGCTGCTGGAATTGTGGAATGGCGGAGTCCGGCCCCACTATCTTTATTTTCTCGTACCCACGAGTTGCGCTAAGCCCCTGAAGATAATCCTCGATTCTATAGTTCTCACAGCTCATTTCCTTGCGAGGCTTTGGTCTTTCATAGTGGCTGACGAAATCTGAAAGTCGATCTGGCAACAGCTGTTTGACCAGCACCTTCGCCTCCGAGTACCAAGCCTGATAGCCCTCTCCGAAAGAAGGAAGAGCTTTGATGATTTCCTTAGCAGGCCGTGGTGCAAGTCTAGATTCGTAGCAGCAAACTTTTGAAGTATCCACAGATTTTGTCCGTAGAATCGGCGCATGGCGATGGGGACACGCAAACAGCGGGAGAAGCAAGAGGGGATATGGATCGCGCCCACGGAGTTGGCAGCAGCGCCGGGACATCCCTTCTACCAGAAGCTGAATGAGTTGCTGGAGGCCGAGGGCTTTGACGAGTTTGTCGAGGGTCGGTGCGCGAAGTTCTACGCGGCCAAGTTCGGACGGCCCTCACTGACGCCGGGGATCTACTTTCGCTCGCTGCTGATCGGGTATTTCGAAGGCATCGGGGCGGAGCGCGGCATCGCTTGGCGGCTGGCGGACTCGCTGGCGCTGCGGCGTTTTGTGGGCATTGGGTTGGAGGAGAACACGCCGGACCACTCCACGATATCGCGCACGCGGCGGTTGATCGATGTGGACACCCATCGCGAAGTATTCCGCTGGGTGCTGGGTGTTCTGGCCGATCGTGGACTGCTGAAAGGCCAGCGGATCGCCATCGATGCCACGACGTTGGAAGCCAACGCGGCGATGCGCTCGATCGTGAGGCGCGACACGGGAGAGAGTTACGAAGAGTTCCTGCGCGGATTGGCGAAGGCCTCGGGCATCGAAACCCCGACCCGGGAAGATCTGGTGAGACTGGATCGCAAGCGCAAGAAGCGCACCTCCAACCAGGAGTGGAAGAGCCCAGCGGACGAGGACGCGCGGATCGCGAAGATGAAGGATGGACGTACCCACTTGGCGCACAAGGCTGAGCACGCAGTCGATCTAGACACGGGCGCGGTGGTGGCCGTCACGTTGCCGGGTGCGGATAAGGGCGACACGACAACCTTGGACGTAACGCTGTGCGAGGCCGGCATGACGCTGGCGGAATTGGCCGGGCGCGAAGCGGAGTTGCGGCCTGACCATGAGCCCAAGGTGAACCTCAACGGGATCGAAGAGTTGGTCACCGATAAGGGGTATCACAGCGGCGCCGTCATCCAGCGGGTGAAGAGTTACCAGGTCAGCAGCTACATTCCGGAGAAGAAGCCAAAGGGGCGGCGTAACTGGCAAGGCAAGGCGGCAGAACAGCAGGCCGTCTACGAGAATCGGCGGCGGGTACGAAGCGAGTACGGCAAGAGTTTATTGCGGCGACGTGGCGAGTTGGTGGAACGCAGCTTCGCCCACTGCTACGAAACCGGCGGCCTGCGGCGCTGCCACCTGCGCGGACGGGACAACATTTTGAAGCGGCAGCTGATTCATGTGGGCGCTTTCAACCTGAGCCTGATCCTGCGCCAGCTGCTGGGTGCGGGTACGCCGCGAGAGCTGCGCAACCGCTCTAGCTACCTTGTTCTGAGCTTATTTTGGCTGCTCTGGCACGGAAACGGTCAGCAACGATGTCGTAGCAGCCGTATCTCCGCGTCCGTCGCCACGTACATCGAAAAGTCGCTTACCCGGCTGCGCTGCCCGCTTTGCCGAAAATCGGCCACTTGAACCACGGCCTGTTAGCATTGCCACCCGCTCCGTCAGCGCTTTCATGACCTGCTCAGGAGAGCACTCCCACTGCATGGCGAGATACAGCTTTTCGCCTTTTGCAACGAGCGAGTCAAGGTCCTTCTTATAGCGGTCTAGGTTCGACGACATCGTTACTCCAGAATGTTCCAATGCAAACTATTTCAGGTCGATCAAGGCGGCTTGCGCAAGTCTGTGCTGGTACGGCATTGTTGATGAATCGTCGGCAGGCAAAAAAGCCTCGAGCAAGGCTGCTTCTATACATATAAAGTATTTTATCAACACGAATCAGGTGCTTACGTCCGGAACAGGTCCTTGACGGCCTGCCACATTACCTGGCCGCCGACGTCGGCGATGGACTTGGTCAACGGCAATTCTTTGGGACAGACTTCGACGCAGTTCTGCGCGTAACCGCATTCCTGAATACCGCCGTCGCCCATTAGCGCCTTCAGGCGTTGGGTCTTTAGTTCCTTGCCGGTGGGGTGGGAGTTGAACAACCGGACCTGCGCGATGGTTGCCGCCCCCACGAAACCCGTCTTGTCGTTGAATTGCGGGCAGGCTTCCATGCAGCAGCAGCACGAGATGCAGTTCGACAGCGGGTAGGCTTGCTCCTGCTGCTCTGGCGATACTCGCGGACCCGGACCAAGATCGTAGGTGCCGTCAATCGGCACCCAGGCATTGACCTTCTTCAGATTTTCGAAGAGCACGCTGCGGTCAACCGCCAGGTCGCGAATGATGGGAAACTTGGTAAACGGCTCCAGGGTGATGGGCTGCTTCAGGTTGGCGATCAGCGCCGAGCATGCCATTTTCGCCCGCCCGTTGATGAGCATGGCGCACGAGCCGCAGATCTCCTCCAGGCAGTTGGAATCGTAGGTGACCGGGGTGGTGGGCTTGCCTTGCCGGGTGACCGGATTGGCCGCAATGTCCATCAGCGCTGAGGTGACGTTCATGCCCGAGCGGAATGAAAGTTCAAACTCTTCCCAGTACGGTTTGGACTCGGGAGTCTGTTGGCGTTTTATTTTTATGAGTACGGTTTTAGAATTCGCCATTTCGCTTTTACGCTCTTCGCTATTGCGCCTTCGCTTCAGGCTCTTAGCTTTTAGCCTTTAGCTCTCAGCATGCTTGAAACTTGAAACTCGAAACCTGAAACTGCCTTTACGTCGCTACGTCATACCGCCGCGGACGTGGCTTAATGAGCGACGTATCCACCTGCTCAAACTCGAAGCGTGGCTCATCGGCGTCGGCCGCAAAATATGCCTTGGTCGTCTTCAACCAGTTGGCGTCATCACGCTCCGGGAAGTCGGGCTTGTAATGCGCGCCGCGCGACTCGTCGCGCATGGCCGCGCCCTGTGCAATCACCCTGGCCAACTGCAGCATGTTGTAAAGCTGGCGCGCAAAGACGAACGAAGTGTTGGCCCACATCGAACGGTCGCTCAGGTTGACATGACGATAGCGTTCCAGCAGTTCCACCAGCTTGGCATCGGTCTCGCGTATGTTCTTGTTGTAGCGGATGACCGTGACATTCTTTGTCATGGTGTCGCCCAGTTCGCGCCACAGCAGGAACGGGTTCTCGGTGCCGTCGTTGTTCATCAGCCGTGTATTGATCTCTTCCTGACGCTTTCGTTCGGACTCGAAAACATGCTGCGCCGGGTTTTTGCCGCTCTTGATGACGTTACGCGAATAGTTGACCGCGTTTGGTCCGGAGACGAACCCGGCATAAATGCACGACAGCAGGGAATTGGCCCCCAAGCGGTTGGCGCCGTGGTACTGATATTCACATTCGCCCGCGGCGTACAGGCCCTCGATGTTGGTGCGCTGCTCAAAGTCCACCCACAGCCCGCCCATGGTGTAGTGCACGCCGGGGAAGATCTTCATGGGCGTCACGCGCGGATCGTCGCCGACGAACTTTTCGTAGATCTCCAGAATGCCCTCAAGCTTGCGGTCGAGCGTAGCGCGGTCAATGTGAGTCAGGTCGAGATAGACCATCGGCTGGCCATCGACGCCGAGGTGGAGTTCATAAACCACTTTGTGGATGGCCCGCGTGGCGATGTCGCGCGGCACCAGGTTGCCATATTTGGGATACCACTCTTCCAGAAAGTACCAGCGATCGTTTTCTGGAATGCTCTTGGGATCACGTTTATCATCCGGCTGCTTGGGCACCCACACTCGGCCGCCCTCGCCACGCGCCGATTCCGACATCAGGCGCAACTTGTCTTCGCCGGGGATGCAGGTGGGATGTACCTGGATGAACTCGCCGTTGGCGTAATACGCGCCTTGCTGATAAAGCGCCGACTGCGCGGAGCCGGTGCACACGACGGAATTGGTGGACTTGCCGAATATCGCGCCGATACCGCCGGTGGCGATAATGACCGCTTCAGCCGGGAAAGTTTGCACGGCCATGGTGCGCAGGTCAATGGCGCAAATGCCATGACAAACGCGCTGATCATCGATCACCGCCGAGAGAAATTCCCAGGCTTCGTACTTGGTGACTTTGCCCTCGGCCTCGTAGCGGCGCACCTGCTCGTCCAGCGCATAGAGCAGTTGCTGACCTGTGGTGGCGCCGGCAAACGCGGTACGGTTGTAAAGCGTACCTCCGAAGCGACGGAAGTCGAGGACTCCTTCGGGTGTGCGGTTGAAAGGAACGCCCATGCGATCGAGCAGGTCGATGACGCCAGGTGCAGCGTCGCACATGGTTTTCACCGGCGGCTGGTTCGCCAGGAAGTCGCCGCCATAGACGGTGTCATCGAAGTGCTGCCAGGTGGAGTCGCCCTCACCTTTCAGGTTCTTGGCGGCGTTGATGCCGCCCTGCGCGCATACCGAGTGAGACCGCTTG
This sequence comes from uncultured Acidobacteriaceae bacterium, assembly GCA_963798185.1. GTDB lineage: Bacteria > Acidobacteriota > Terriglobia > Terriglobales > Acidobacteriaceae > Bog-257. The sequence goes on along the minus strand of CAWCSJ010000013.1, from coordinate 334,714 downwards.
ACCGGGACGATGGAGAAGAGGTCAACATGACCTCCCATCTCGGCAATCTTGATGACGGCTGAGAGACCTGCCAGCCCGCCACCCACAACAATAATCTTAGGATGAGACATGATGATCTTTACGCAAATTCATAAATACGGCCGCAGCCGGCGATCTCGAACTTTGTCCTTACAACTTTAGTCGTGTTCGACATAGGGAACTTGGCTGGCCGGCGTCTGCACGAAACCAGTGATGGTCCAAAGCCCAATGCCAATTAGCAAAACAGCCAATGCAGCGCAGACGTATCCGAATTTGCGACGCGCCTGATCGCCCACCGTCAGACCCCACTTCGCCGCGAACAGCCATATGCCGTACGCAAAATGCCATGAGGCCGCTACGATTCCGATGACGTAGAAGGCGACGATCCATGGACTCTGGAAATCGAACCACACCTTCGAAAAGGCGTTCTGATAGCCGCCGCCCATCAGGTGCACGCCCATGAACCGCATGTCGATAACGTGGTAGGCGATGTAGATGAACGCGATAATTCCGGTCCAGCGCTGCGCTGTGTAAAGCCAGTTTCCGCTCCAAGGGTATTCGCCGACGTTGGAATCGCCCTTGTACCAGATGTAGATGCCGTAGAGTCCGTGATACAGCAGCGGCAGGAAGATGAATACCCATTCCAGCACGTGCACGAAGGGCAGGCCGGTAAGGAACTTTACCTGGTCGTTGTAGGCCTGGACGCCCCTAGTCGCCTCTACATTGGAGATGAAGTGTTCAATCAGAAAAGCCCCGATCGGAACAATGCCCGACAGGGAATGCAGCCTGCGCAACACAAAAGAATAGCCCTGCCCGGCGCGCAGCGGAGCCACTCCTTGCTTAATTCGAGCGGTACTCGTATCCACAGAACTGGCCGAAGAAGCCACGAAGCCAACTCCTTATGAGAGCGGAGTGTATAGATGAACCTTACATTATCAATTTTGCCAACAGCGCCCGTCAACCAAGCCACTGGCGCTTTACGCTGGCGAAAAACCTGGGCCGGCACATCCTCGAGCTGATAAAGCGAAGTCAGAATAGCTGCTGTGATGGCGAAACCCTTGTGATTTTCGTCACAATATCTTATGACTTTCTGCTTTGGTCACGGCGCCGTGTGAGGATGTTGCTCGCGACTTTCATCCTGCCATGCCAGGAATGCCCGGAACGCCGCACCCCGATGGCTGTAAACGGCCTTCTCTTCGGCCGTCAGTTCGGCGAAGGTCTTGCCGATCTCGGCAAAATAAAATAGCGGGTCGTAACCGAAGCCGTTGGTGCCGCGAGGCGAACGCAGCAGGATGCCTTCGGCTCTGCCCTCAAAAGTCGCCAAAGTGTGGCCGTTGCGGGCGACGGCGATCGCGCAAACGAATCTTGCGGTGCGGTATTCGTCTGGGACCTCGTGCAGTTCGCGCAGCAGGCGCGCATTGTTGGCCTCGTCATCGGAGTTAGGCGCGTGGGCTTCCGCGCTGTGCGCGTCGGCCGCATAGCGCGCGGAGCGAACCCCTGGGGCGCCGCCCAGCGCATCAACCTCGATCCCAGAGTCATCGGCGATGACCAAGTCGCCTTCAGCGTACTTGCTGTAATGCTCAGCCTTCTTGCGCGCGTTGGCTTCGAACGTCGAGCCATCTTCGATTACCCCTGGCAGCGAGGAGAAGGCGGGGATGGTTTCGATTTGCACGTGGTGGGCCGCGGCCGCTCCGACAAGGTCACGAATCTTGCCCGGGTTCGACGTCGCCACCAGAACGCGTTTCATCAGCGCAGAGCCTCCGCCGTTCAAGCTAACAGAATTCCCGCACCGCGCGCACGGCCACCACATTTTGCAAAAGTTGCACTAGACTGGTTACAAGCAATCGAAAATCCAGGCAGGCGGTAGCCGTGCCTCTTCCAATGGAACGGAGAACGTTCATGGGCCTTTACGATCTTTCCGCCAAACTGAATAACGGCCGGAACAAGAAACTCGCCGATTACAAGGGCAAGGTATTGCTGATCGTCAACACCGCCAGCGAGTGTGGATTCACGCCGCAATACCAGGGCCTGCAGTCGCTCTACGCCAAGTACAAAGACCGCGGCCTGGAAGTGCTCGGATTTCCCTGCGACCAGTTCGGCCATCAGGAGCCCGGTTCGGATGACGAGATCAAGTCGTTTTGCCGGCTCAATTACGGCGTGGAGTTTCCACTGTTCTCCAAGATCGAGGTCAACGGCGACGACGCTCATCCCGTGTTCAAGTTTCTGAAGAGCGAAAAGGGAGGCTTGCTCGGCGACAGCATCAAGTGGAACTTCACCAAGTTCCTGGTGGACAAGAAGGGAACTGTTGTCGAGCGTTTTGCCCCCACCACATCGCCGACGGCCATCGAACCGCAGATCGAAAAACTCCTGGGTAAATAAACCTTCACCACAGAGCCACAGAGGACCCACAGAAATCAACGAATTTATTTCTGCGACCTGTAGCAAGGAACCTTTGCACCTGCTGAGACACAAGAAGATTTGATTTTCTCTGTGTCTCTCGTGTCTCTGTGGTGAACACTCCACGCATTTCCCGCTATACTGGTCAATAGCGAGGATGGCTGTGAGTTCGCCGCAGAAGACGTTTTACATCGAGACCTTTGGCTGCCAGATGAATTTCCACGACTCCGAAAAGGTTGTGGGGACGCTCATCTCCGAAGGCTACACGCAAGTGCAGCGCGAAGAGGACGCCGACCTCATCGTGTACAACACCTGCTCGATCCGCGACAAGGCCGAGCAGAAGGTCTTCCATCGGCTGAATGACTTCAAGAAGCTGCACAAGGAAGGGAAGCGCTTCGCCGTTCTAGGCTGCGTCGCCCAGCAGGAGGGCGAGAAGATCTTCGAGCGCGCTCCCTACGTTTCGCTGGTCGCAGGCTCCGCCTCGTACCGCAACTTGCCGGCCATGCTGATCCAGATCGAAGCCGGGGCCGAACGCATCACCGGACTCGACGATCGCCAGACCGACCAGACCTTCGAGACTGAGTTCACCGCCCGCACCAATCCGCATCGGGGATACATCACCATCATCGAAGGCTGCGATAAATTCTGCGCCTATTGTGTGGTGCCGTACACGCGCGGCAAAGAGCGCAGCCGCACCTCGCATTCGGTGCTTGGCGAAGCCCGGCGCATGGCCGACGCCGGCTACACCGACATTCAACTGCTCGGCCAAAACGTGAACTCATACCACGACCCGGCCGGCAAGAAGAGCTTCGCCGAATTGCTGACGGCCGTCGGGGAATTGCCGGGCATCCGCCGCGTTCGCTTTACTACCTCGCATCCCCGCGACTTCACTAAAGACATCATCGACGCGATCGACGCGCTGCCCACATTGTGTGACCATGTGCATCTGCCGGTGCAGAGCGGATCGTCGCGCGTGCTGGAGTCCATGTTCCGCGATTATTCCCGCCAGCAATATCTGGAGCGCATTGCCTGGATGAAGGCGGCACGCAACCGCGAAATCAGCATCACCACCGACGTGATCATCGGTTTCCCGGGCGAAACCGAAGCCGAATTCCACGAAACCCTGAGCCTGCTCGACGAAGTTGGCTACGATGGCGTTTTTTCCTTCAAGTATTCGCCCCGGCCAAACACGCCCGCGCTACAATACACCGACTCCATTCCCGACGCCGAGAAATCGCGCCGCCTCCAAGTTCTACAGGAGCATCAGCGGGAGCTGCAGAGAGCAAGTTATCGCAGGCATTTAGGGCAAATTGCTGAAGTTATGGTCGAGGGAAAGAATCCGGCGCGCGGACAGATCACCGGGCGCACTTCGCAGAATAAGACGCTCAACTTTGTGGTCAACGGCCAGCCCGAGCCGGGCATCGGAGAGTATGTCCGCGTACAAATTACGCAGACGTTTCCCAATAGCCTATTGGGCGAGATGACCGTCTAACATTCAGAAAGTGTTTGCGTTTCGTACTCCATGCGGAGTATCAACAGTTGAAGACCCGGGGAGGGAAACATGATGGAAGTTGAAATGAAGATTCGCGGGCTGATGATGGACCCCGTGACCAACATGCCCATCGTGATTCTCAAAGATCAGGGCAGCGACACCGTGCTGCCGATCTGGGTTGGCGTGTATGAGGCCAACGCCATTGCCCTCGAGATCGAGAAAGTCACAACCCCACGCCCCATGACCCACGACCTGCTGAAGAACCTGCTGGTGGGGCTGGAAACCACGGTGCAAAAGGTGGTCGTCACCGAGCTGCGCGATGACACCTTCTTCGCTGTGATCTGGCTGGAGCGCGAAGGCCAAGCCATCAGCGTCGACTCGCGCCCCTCTGACGCGCTGGCGCTGGCGCTGCGCATGGATTGCCCCATTTTCGTCGAGGATGAGGTCCTGAAGTCCAGTAAACAGGCGACTGCGTCGAGCGACCGTGTCAATACTGACGAACTTCGCAAGTGGCTTGAGAACTTGGGCGAAGACGACCTGGGCCGCTACAAGATGTAGGGAAAAGCAATTAGCAACTAGCAATTAGTTGCTGATTGCTGAGTGTTAAGCGCCGCCTTCCTATGCCTGATCCTGCCGAACAACTCCAACGTATCTATGTCGCCGGCTTCGAGCTGCAAACCTTCGAACGCTATCCCAACTCTATCGGTGTGGTTCGCGACAGCTGCATTGCGCTGCTGACGTCGACGCCGGTAGGCTTGCAGATGATTGGAACGCCTGGGTGGCGGATGGGCGAAGTCCTCGGCGTGCTGGTGGAAAAAGATGGCCATCCCGTCTTCCAGTCCAAATCTGAGATCGTGGACGCCACCCCAGAGCGAGTGGAGGCACTACGGCGATTCCGAGAAGACCTGGAGCAGTTACTCACGCCCACTGCCTGACCCAAAAAATCCTGACTCCAATTTCGCTTAGGCTCTGCTCCCTGCGCACTTGTTCGGGCGACAACCCACTGCCACGAAATGCCATCCAACTTCGCGCGGCAACGGGTCGATGAAGCAATGGGACTTGGCACAACGTTCCCGCTTTTAGCCGAAAGGATTAGGCATAATGGCCAGGAAAATAGCAAGAAATACTATCTGTTTATGGTATGACCACGACGCCGAGGCTGCGGCCCGCTTCTACGCCGAAACCTTCCCCGACAGTAGCGTGGAGGCGGTGCACCGTGCCCCTTCCGACTATCCTGGCGGCAAGGCGGGGAACGTACTGACCGTCGAATTCACCGTGGCTGGCGTTCCTTGCCTGGGACTCAATGGCGGTCCCACCTTCAAGCACAATGAGGCCTTCTCGTTCCAGATCGCGACCGACAATCAGGAAGAAACCGACCGCTACTGGAACGCCATTGTCGGCAACGGCGGCCAGGAAAGCCAGTGTGGCTGGTGCAAGGACAAATGGGGCATCTCGTGGCAGATTACGCCACGGGTACTGACGGAAGCCCTGGCGGCCGGTGGACAAACGGCCAAACGCGCTTTCGAGGTGATGATGCCGATGAAGAAGATCGACGTGGCGGCCATCGAAGCGGCGATGCGCGGCTAACCGTCGCGCTAGATCCTTGATGGCGCTCTCATGATAGATGCTACGGGCGATGTTTACGACACACTCCGTACGGCGGCAACGGCTACCGTGTCGCATTCAAGCCAAAACGGATTCATCTCGCCGGCTTCGAGCTGCAAACCACCGAAGCGGCGTTTACGTCCGCGCCAGGAAGCCCGAAGCGTCGCTCTCGCCGGCGCAGGCCCGGCGGACTCGTACCAACAGAAGGATCAGAGCACCCAGGACGGCGAGAGCAACGGGCGCCCGCCGCAGCACCCACGTCTCCGTTCTTCTGCTCGCTTCGCCCGGCGGAAGAATGTCGATCAACTGGATTCGATCGGCCGGAGCACGTTTGAGGTAGGGAAGTAAATCCATCCATTCTTTCTTGCCTTCCACCATCCCACTGGCATAAACCGCCACGTCGGGCCCATGCATCCCAGCGCTTTTCTGATAATAGGGACGAATCACCTGAAAGGTGGTGGCGTGATAGGGCTGTCCCTCCACGCGTCTGAAGGCATTATGCGCGCTGACGAAGATAACGAAGCCAAACAGCAGGCAGACCAGGAAGGCGAGGCCCAGTATGGTGATGGCGAGACCCAAGAGTGTCACCGTCTCCGGCCGGGAAGACAGCCGGCGCGGCAATGGTTTGCGGGTTGCGAGCGTGCTCGCCTCCGAAAGACGGCAGTATCCAGTGCCAACGAGTCAGGCTGCCGAATAGAACAACTACGGCCACTTGACTCCCGAGCCTGCTTCGCCTGCTGCTCTCAAGGAGAAGATCTCTCCACGTATCAGCGGTCTGGCAAACAATTTTAGCCTAAGTGATCGCCCCGTTTCGGATTGTTTATGGTTAGGCCTGTTCACGTAAGGGGCAGCGGGCTGGTATTCCCGCCTTAGCGATGATGTTTTCCTCACCCGAAGCGACCCGCTCCAGAAGCTTGGAGAGACGCGTCTTGGCTTCGTGGATGTTGAATTCCATGCAGGGAATAATAGACTAGAGTCAATCGCAAGACCGGGCACCAGCTTCTGGGCAACGCCTGTCATTGGCGGATTAACATATTTAACATAATATCTGTTATCGGACGCTACGCCAGCGCCGCTTATTGCCCCTTTACTTGGCAATTGTTGAACGTAACCGAGGACAGTTCGTTGGCTGTGTTTGGTGTTTAGCACTCAATGGGAAGTGCTAATTGCTAACTGCAACCTTCAGTCCAAGTCGAAGGATCTGCGGTTTCCGGGCAACTGGGAAGGCGGAGAGATCTTGAGGATTCAGGATTACAGTGGAGTGCTGAATGCTGAGGGCTAATTGCTTTCTTTATTTCGCCGCCGCGCTCGCTTCCCTCCCCACTCGATGCTGGAGATGTGACCACACGAAGTACACAACCGCAAGCAGAATCACCGCCAGGATGACGGCGTCGAGGCGATGGAACCATAGCTTCAGCCGCGGGTCTTTGTCCCAGCGTTCGCCCAACCGCATACCGATATAGGCCAGCATGAAACACCAGGGCCAGGAACCGACAAATGTGTAGATGTGGAACTTGACGCGCGGCATGCGCGCGATCCCAGCCGGCAGCGCGATGAAAGTACGGATCACCGGCAGCATGCGAGCGATTAGAACAGCGACGGCGCCACGTCGTTCGAAGAAGCGCTCGGCGATGCTGAGTTCGCGCTGGCTAAGGAAAATGTAGCGGCCGTAGTGCTCCACCAGAGGGCGCCCGCCAAAATAGCCGATCTCGTAGGCCAGCACCGAACCCAGGTTGCAGCCGATGGCGCCCCAGGTGGCCACCGCCAGCAAGGAAAAGCGGCCGGTATACACCAAGTATCCCGAGAAGGGCATGATGATTTCCGAGGGCAACGGAATGCATGCGGATTCAATGGCCATCAGCAGCATCACGCCACCGTAGCCGCCGGCAGAAATGACGCTGATGATCCACGCCCCAACGATTTCAAGAATGTGAGCAATCATGTTGTATTAGTGCAGACCTTCCCCTGCGCGATTCATAAGTATCAGGTACACCACAAACTAGCCGTTTCCTTAACTAGTTTCCGCAGCCTTTGTTAAACCGCGAAGTTTTGGCAAGGCTCAAGCGCTGCACCACCTGCGGGCCAGCGCCGAAGGCGCGAAATAGCTTAGCCCAGCGCTTCAGCGCTGGGTAAACGCAATATCAAAACCCGAGTCCTGTAGGGACGGCACAATTCCCGTTGTGCACGTAACGGCTACTACTCCGGCAGCGTTCCACTCAGCCATTCCCCCAACTTTTGCGTCGGCAGCCGCACTCCCACGAAGAACTGGCCAAAAATTGCGTACACCGCACTCACTTCGTCAAACCGCATTTCGTAGATCAGTTTCTTGAACACCAGTGGATCGGGGGCAAACAGGTCCACGCCCCACTCCCAATCGTCGAAGCCAATCGAGCCGGTAATAATCTGCTGCACCTTGCCGGCATAGCGGCGGCCCACCATGCCATGCTCTTCCATCTGCCGCTGCCGCTCCTCGATGGGCAGCATGTACCAGTTCTTCTCCTCGCCACGCTTGCGGTCCATGGGGTAAAAACACAGGTAGCGGCTGTCTGGAATCTTGGGATAAAGCCGCGGACGCATGGCTTCCCGCTGCCGGTCCATGGTTTCTTCTAGTGCGTCGTTCCATTCCTTGGAAAGCGGCTTCACTCCGCGATCGGCGAGTTGCCGAAACAGTTTCACGCTGGAGTCGTACAAGCCCAGCTCAATCACCGACAGATACGAATGCATGGGCTCGAGAAAATCCTGCAAGGAGATGCGGTTCAGCTGCAACTCAGCGGCGTTAAGCTCGTCGAGGGAGTCGCGGAAGTGAACCACCATCAGGTCGCCCTTGTGCCCCAGCATCGAATAGAGCCCGCTTGTCCCAAGTTCTTCGCTCGCGGAAAACACGGCGGCGGCCTCACGCGCAATTTCCGCCTGACGCGATGCATCCACCTTGCGCCACTCTGGCCAGCGGAAGCGGAACATCTGATGCAGCACACTCAGGCCCTCAAGGGTAAGCGGCATCGCTGGCAGTTCGGCAGACAGACGCTGTACTCCGGCATTGCTAGTAGCCATTGCTAAACTCCACGGTAAGAAGGATGACGTTCACCCATTGTAATCTGCGCGGGTGATTCGTCTTCAGAAGCGGAGAAATACCGGCGGAATGCGAACGCTATCGTCGCAGGCCCTTCGCAGGCACGCGGGCGCTCACGACCGGGACCATCCATACCGCATACCCGGTTGGGTCGCGGATGTTGGCGATCATCTGATTGAAGTAAGCAACCGCCGACTCGCGGGTGATGGGAGTAAATTGTCCAATCGGCTCGGAATATCCGTCACGCCAGGCTGTGATGATGGCGGCGAAGGTTTCTCGCGGCACGCGCAGCGTATCCACGACAATGTAGTCCACCGTGATTTCCTCAAGGCCGGCCGCCGCCAGGATGCTGAACGCATTGCGGCCGATGAAGAGGTCGGTGCCGGTTGCCGCCCCGAAGGCCGCTGGACCCACGTTCCAGAGATCTCGGGGGTCGAGCGCAGCGCGCTGAAAATGCAGCATCCCATAGTCTTCGGGAATGATGTGCAGGTAGCCTCCGGGGCGCGTCACCCGCGTCAATTCGGCCATTACCTCGTCCGCGTGCGGAATGGAATGTAGAACATGGCGACATAGGGTTAGGTCGAAGCTGTCGTCGGCAGCGTCGAGCCCGAACACACTCTGGTGCTCGAAAGCCAGTCGCGGCGCCTGGCTGGCATAGCGCTGTCTTGCCAGCTTCAGATGTTCGTCGATGATATCGACTCCCAGTACGTGGGCCTGAGGAAAGAGTTCGGCCACTCGCGAGGCTGCCTCGCCGGTACCGCAACCAGCGTCCAGTATGCGGCTCTCAGCGGGAAGCGCATAGCGGCGGAGCAACGGGACTTCCTGCGGCCAGATGGCCCGCGCTTGCGCATCCAAGCCTCGCACCATCGACTCGTCGGCCATCTGTTTGGCTTGCGGATTCAGATCGGTCACAGCATTCTCCTTCGGCAAGACTCAGTCGATCTCTGGCAGATTTTACGTCAATCAAGGGAGCCCGCAATACCTCGTGAGGATGACCCGCGTCTTCCGGCCTGCCGTTATAATCTCTTGTCGTTGTAATCGGAGACCAGTCATGCCACGCGGCGTCACCCCTCGCCAGCCTTCACGTTCAGGACGTCAGGACAAAGTTACAAGCCGGTCACTGCGGGCCAAGTCCCGCATCGTGAAAGCAACTCCCGCGCTACGAAAACCAGCGCCCGCCAAGCCCTCTGCAAAATCATCTCGCAAAGCTGCGATCGCTTCCAAGGCCTACAATCCGCTGGCGCCAGAGCGCATCAACGAAATCCTGAAGCGCCTTGACCAGCGTTATCCCGCCGCGACTTGCGCGTTGCATCACAACGGCGCCTGGGAATTGCTGGTGGCGACCATCCTTTCCGCGCAATGCACCGACGTTCGCGTCAACATGGTCACACCGATTCTCTTCAAGAAATATCCGACGCCGGAAGCCTTCGCCGCGCTTCAGCCTGAAGAACTTGAGCCCGACATCCGCTCCACGGGATTTTTCCGTAACAAGTCGAAATCGGTGGTGGGCGCGGCCCGCAAGCTGATCAGCGAATTCGGCGGCCAGGTTCCACACACCATGGACCAGCTACTGCAATTGCCTGGAGTAGCGCGCAAGACCGCCAACGTTGTGCTGGGAACGTGGTTCGAGATCGCCGACGGCATCGTGGTGGACACGCATGTGACGCGCATCGCACGGCGTCTGGAGCTAACCAGGAACGCGGACCCGCAAAAAATCGAGCAGGATCTGATGAAGGTAATCCCGCGCGACAAATGGATTATCTTTGCTCACCAACTCATCCTGCACGGGCGTGCACTGTGCGTGGCCCGCAAACCGAAGTGCGTCGATTGTCCACAGGAAAACCTCTGCCATGCCGCCGACAAGACATGGAGCACGGTGGCGATTCACAAGGCAGCAAAGCCGTGAATCAGGGATTAGTGGTTAGGGGCTAGAGTCCGGACTGGTGGAGACGAACCCGGACCAAGCCGGTCTTGCAATATTTCCTCTTCCCGACAAAGGTCCCGGAGTGTAGAATCCAGCCAGCGCCCATTGAGGGTCATCTTGTGAAAAAAATAGCAGCTTGCGCCCTTTTTGTCCTTCTTGGTATAACCCTGTTCGGGCCGACCGTTGCTCACGCCAAGAAGATTTCTTCGCAAGAGCAGGCAAACAAGCAAACGCAGAAAAACTGGAAGAAAGCCAGCAAGCATCAGACCAAAGCGCAGAAGAAGCAGATGAAAGCGCAAAAGAAGCAAATGAAGCAGTGGAGTAAGGACCACCCCACCCAGACGACGACCACCACTACCAGAACGACGACGTAGCGCGAAATCCTGGAAAGACCTCGTAGCGAGTCCTCTGAGGCCAGCCGACCTACACATCCTTTAACTGCTCTTCCGTCATTCCGAAGTAGTGTCCGAATTCATGGATCACCGTTCGCCGAACTTGTTCGCGCACGGCGTCGTCGTTGGGGCAAATGGCCTCGATATTTTTCTGGTAAAGCACGACATAGTCAGGGCCCGTCCCCAGGTTGAAAACACTCTTGTGCGTCATGGGCACGCCGTGGAAGAGGCCCAGACGCAGTTGCCTGGGCTTTCCCGGCTCGGGTGGTTCCTGGCCTGGGGGGATATCCTCGACCAGAACGGCGACGTTGCGGATTCGGCTGCGAAACTCCTTCGGCAGAGAATCCAGCACCTCTTTGACCAGCTCAGTGAACTCTTCGCGCTTCATGGACTCCAACACAATCTACAATAGAACCCGGCAATGAAACGGGAAACTCGAAACTTGAAACTCGTTACCCTGCTGTTCGCAATCATTCTCGCTATGACTCTAACCGCATCCGCCCAGCAACCGCTCGCCGCGCCGCAAGCCATCACCGATCCCACCAGGCTGCAAAGCAAGAACGTAGCCGACATGCAGGCGTTCTCCATCGAGAAGCTCTATATGACGCGCACGATCGGCGAGGCTACGTGGTCGCCCGACGGCAAGCAGATCGCGTTCATCTCCAACATCAGCGGGCGAAACAACCTTTGGCTGGTTCCGGCAGCCGGCGGGTGGCCGACGCAGTTGACCATCAGCGACCAGCGGCAGTCATACCCGGTATGGTCACCCGACGGCACCTGGATCGCCTACATCTCCGACCACGATGGCGATGAGAAGTGGGACATCTTTCTGGTCTCGCCGAAGACCGGGGACGTGGTCAACCTGACGACTTCTCCTGCCAGTGCTGAGGAAGAGCCAACGTGGTCGCCCGACGGGCGCCAGATCGCCTACATCACCAAGCCCAAGAGCAGCTCGACCTTCGAGATTGAGTTGATGGATGTAGCTACGCGGCACGTTCGCCATCTCACGAAGAACACCTCCAAGGAGTTGAGCAACACCCGGCCGATAATCGCGCGCGACGGGAAGTTTCTGGCTTACACGCAGTCACACGCCACCGGCAAGGACTCGAACATTTTCATCCTCGACCTCGCCAGCGGCCAGAGCACAAACCTTACGCAGCATGAGGGCGAGCACAACTATGAAGCGGAGGACATTTCTGCTGATGGCGAGACGATCCTCATCACTTCGGACGCGCAGAACGGCCATGACAACGTCGGCTTGCTCGACATCGCCAGCAAGAAGATTGATTGGTTGACTGAGGAAAAGTGGCGCCTGAGAGCAGGAACATTTTCACCCGACGGGAAATCGCTTTCGTGGACGGCCAACGTTGACGGCAGCACCGGCATTTACTTGTACGACGTCGCGAGCCGGCGCGCGGATGCATTGCCGTTGAAACAGGGGGTGAATACGCTCGGCGTCAATTCCCTTCCCTACTCTCGCGATGGCTCGAAGCTCTTGTACAACCACAGCGGCGCGGACGCTCCCGGCGATCTCTGGGTCTATGACGTTGTGTCGAAGCAATCGCAGCAGGTAACGCATTCGCTGATTGCGGGCCTGAACAGCGCCGATATGGTTGAGCCTTACCTGGTGCACTATCCCAGCCGCGACGGCAAGTGGACGCTCTCCGCGCTTGCCTATGTGCCAAACAATATTCAGCGCAACGGCAAATATCCGGCAATCGTTTACATCCACGGCGGACCGGCTGTGCAGACGGTCAACTCATTCAACCGCTTCATCCAGTACATCGTGAACCAGGGCTATCTGGTAATTGCGCCCAACTATCGCGGCTCAACCGGATATGGAAAGGAATTCACCGACGCCAATCGCGGCGACGCTGGAGGCGGCGAATTGCACGATGTGCTCGATGCGGCCCTGTGGATCGAGAAAAGCGGCTTCGTTGACCCCAAAAAGCTGATTGTCATGGGCCGAAGCTACGGCGGCTACCTGAGCATGATGGCGGTCACCAAAGCTCCGGACATGTGGGCCGCCGGTGTGCCCATCGTGCCGTTCGTCAACTGGGCCACCGAGATCGCCAACGAGGACCCGCTGCTGCGCGAGTATGACTTGGCGACCATGGGCGATCCGCTAAAGAACAAGGCCCTCTATGACGATCGCTCGCCCATCAATTTCGTGGACCAGATTAAGGCGCCGCTACTGCTGTTGGCGGGGGGCAACGATCCACGCTGTCCGCACGAAGAGGCGCAACAGGTGGCGGACGGCGTCAAGAGACGCGGCGGCTCGGTGCAGCTGAAGATTTACGAAAACGAAGGCCACGGTTTCGCGCGCGTGGAGAACCAGATTGATGCGTATCAGCGAGTGTCAGATTTCCTGAAAGTGCACGTGCCGTCTCCGGGATGCGGTTGCTCGATTTACGAATAGCCATCAGCTATCAGCCGTCAGCTCTTTGCTGCGCCTCGAACCCGAGCCCGCGCCTCCACGATCGCGGCGATCAGTCCTGGAATGGTGTATTCCCTGGCTTCGATGTCCACCGGCAATCCGAAGTCGCGAAGTGTGGCGGAGGTGACGGGCCCGATGGAAGCCGTATGCACGCCACCGTGTCGTGCCGGCTTCTTCAGAGCGGCACGCGCGCTGCGCAATCCCAATAGCTCTACAAAGTTCTTCACCGTAGACGAGCTGGTGAAAGTGATCGCGTGCGGTCTTTGTGTTTTATTGGCCAACAGGCCGCGCAGCTGCTGTGCCGACAACCTGGGCGCGACCGTCTCGTACGCTTCCACGACATCGACTTCTGCGCCGGCGTTGCGCAATTCGCGCGGAATCACGTCGCGAGCCACCTTGGCCCGCACCAGCAGCACTCGCTTCCCTTTCACCTTGCGCCGCAGCGCCGCGACGACTGACTCGGCTACGTATTCCTTTGGCGTCATTGCCACGCGCAGGCCATGTTGCTCGATGGCTTTTCTGGTCGCAGGACCGATGGCCGCAATCTTGAGATGGGTCAGCGCATCCGTGTCGATTTTTTTCTTCGCCAGCCGTTCGAAAAGTGCTTCTATGCCATTCACGCTGGTGAGGATCAACCAATCGTACGTTGCAAAGTTTCGCAATGCTGCATCCAGCGCTTGATAGGAACTCGGCTTGCGAATCTCAATGAAAGGAATTTCAATGACGCGGCAACCCAACTCGCGCAACGCCGACGACAGAACGCCAGCCTGCGGCTTTGCGCGCGAGACCAAAACGCGGCATCCCGCCAGGGGTAATGTGTTGCGTGAAATATTTTTACGGGAATTGTCTGCCAAAGTAGGGGTCCTTCGACTCCGGCGTCGCTAACGCAGCGCCGCCTCCGCTCGGGATGACACAACGAACCAGTACACGAACTGCCCTACTGCCGAACTGGCAACTGACTACTGGCTACTGACAACTGGCTTTCACGGCTGCTGGGCCACGGCTGCAGGCTCGCCGTAAACCTCTTCCAGAATCCGGGTCGCGCCTCGACGCAGCAAGCAGTCGCCAACGGTTTCTCCCAGTGCAACCGGGTCGTCGCCACTCTGCTGCTCGCGCAAAACTTCTGTGCCGTCCGGACGCGCGACAATCGCGGTTAGACGTAACTTGCCGTCCTTCATCTCAGCAAACGCTCCAATCGGAACCTGGCATCCGCCGCCGAGTTTGTTCAGCAAAGTGCGTTCGCAAGTAGTAGCTGCGTGGGCCGCAAAGTCATTTAGAAACGCAAGATGTTTGCGCATTTGCACATCGCCTTTACGGATCTCGATGCCGAGCGCGCCCTGTCCGGCGGCGGGACACATGAACTCTTCCGAGAGAACTTCCTTCATCAGCTCGGTTTTGCCAAGCCTGATCAGTCCCGCGGCGGCCAAAATGATGGCGTCGTACTCGCCTTCTTCCAGCTTGCGCATGCGCGTGTCAACATTGCCCCGCAGCGGATGGATCACCAGGTCAGGCCGCGACGCCTTCAATTGTGCCTGGCGCCGCAAGCTGCTTGTACCAACCCGCGCCCCCTGCGGCAACGCTCTGATGCTGTCGTGCTTGACCGAGAGAAACACGTCGCGCGGATTGACCCGCGTGGTGATGGCGACCAGCTCAAAGCCCGGCGGCAGGCTTGTAGGCAGATCTTTAAGGCTATGCACAGCGAGATCGACGCGGCCTTCGGCCAGCGCCTCTTCGATCTCTTTGGTGAACATGCCCTTGGTGCCAACCTGGGCAAGAGCAACGTCAATAATTTTGTCGCCAGTGGTCTTAATAATCTCGAGCTCGACCTCGTGGCCGCGCTCGCGCAGCAGCGCCGAAATATGGTGGGCCTGCCAGAGAGCTAATTGTGATCCGCGGGAGCCAATCCGGAGGCGCGCCATCAGTTTCGCGCCCCCGGTTTTCCGCCAGCCACGGTGGTCGTATCTTCAACCTCGGATTTGCTGGGTTCGCGCAGACCGAACAGCTTGCGTACCAGATCAATCACAGTCGTAGCCTCCGACGATTCGCGTGCCGCGCTCTTGAGAGTAGTAATGGGTGTATGCATGATTTTGTTGATGATACCGCGCGAAAGCGCTTCGACTGCCAGTTCTTGCTCGGGCGAGAGCGAGCCCAGCCGGCCTCGTACGCGGTCGATCTCCGCCTGCCGTACGGTTTCCAAGTGCTCCTGCAGCGAGACGATGGTGGGCACGACATCGAGGGTGTGCAGTCGGGACTCGAACTTGTCCACCTCGATCTGCACGATAGCTTCGGCGCGGTCAGCCTCGGTCCGGCGATCGGCAATGTGTGAGGAAACCACCTGCTGTAGATCGTCAATATCGTAAACAAAGATGCCGTCCAGCTTGTTCAGCTCGGGGTCGATATCGCGCGGCACCGCGATGTCGATGAAGAACATGGGACGATTGCGGCGCTGGCTCAGGAATTTTTCGCCATGCTCCTTGCGGAAGATGGCATGCGGCGCGCCCGTGGAGCTGATAACGATGTCGGCGTTAGGCACCGTCTCATACAGTCTTTCAAAGGGGACTGCTTCACCATTAAACTTTTTCGCCAGGGCCGCAGCGCGTTCGAAAGTTCGATTAGCAACGTAAATCTTCTTGGCGCCGTGTGCCAGCAAGTGACGGGCAGCCAGTTCGCACATCTTCCCGGCGCCTACCAGGTAAACGCTCTTGCCTTCTAAATTGCCGAAAATCTTTTTGGCCAGGTCAACCGCAACTGAGGCAATGGACACGGCGGAGGTGGCAACGGCGGTCTCATTCCGCACTCTTTTGGCAACGGCAAACGAGCGCGTCAGCAAAGCGTCGAGTTGGGAGTTCACCCCGCCCACGGCGCGCGCTGTGGCATACGCTTCCTTGACCTGCCCCAAAATTTGGGGCTCGCCCACGATCATGGAATCAAGGCTCGACGCCACGCGAAAGATATGACGCACCGCATCGCGTCCGCGGTATTCGTACAAATACTGGCGGTAAACCTTGGGATCGAAGCCGTACAACTGACGCAAGCAACCTTCGAGGTCGGCCGAACCATTGGTAGTGCGCGCCAGCATCTCCACGCGGTTGCAGGTGGAGACGATCATGCCCTCTTCAATCCCCGCATAAGTCGCCAGGCATTTGACCGCTTCCGGTAGTCGCGCCTCGGAGATAGCAAACTGCTCACGCACTTCGACGGGTGCAGTTTGGTGGTTCACGCCGATGACGACGAAGTTCATGAAAGGAACCTATGCGTGCGGCTGAAACTATTCGCCGCCCACGCGCCCAGCGCGATGATGAAGGCGAAGGTTGCCAGAAATGCCGCGCGGCGGCCGCGCCATCCCGAACTCCAGCGGGTATACAGCAGCAGCATATACACCGCCCACATCGTAAACGACAACAAGATCTTCGGATCGTAAAAGAACAGCGGCCCATACTTGTCGATGGCCAGCACGGAACCCGCTATCAGCCCCAGAGTCATGAACGGGAAACCAAAAAGCAGCGAACGATAGCCGATTTCGTCAATCGTCTGCAAGGGAGGCAGCCAGGTCAGCAGCGGACTCGAGCGCTTGGACTTCAACGCCCGCTCCTGCACCAGGTAGAGCAGGCTGGCGCCAAAGCTTAGGAACAGCCCGGCGTAGCCGGTGAAGATCAACACCACATGCACAAAGATCCATCCACTGCGCAGCAACGGCGAGGTCAACGTGACGGGCTTCTGCCCAATCGCCGACGCGAACGTGAGAATGAAAACAATGGGGAAAATCACGATGCCCGGCGAGGTCGTCCGGTAGCCCACGAAGAACACGAAGAACACGACCATTGCGAGGAAGGCCAGCATGGATTCCGAATAGTGGATCGAAGCCAGCGAAAGATGACCGATCAAGACGGTGGACTCAACCAGAGAAACGAAGTGGAAGATGAGTCCCAGCCCAACGGCGGGCTCGACGATCTTGGCCAGAACGTTGCCTCGCTTGCTCAGCAGCAGCAGAGAATAGAGCAGTCCCACGCCATAGCAAACGGTCGCGACTCGGAGCCAGATTAACGGCATAAACCCCACAGATATAACGCTTCAGCTCGATTACTGCTTCTAGGTTAAGTATAGCGGGGCGGCCTGCAAGAGGGAGTGTAGTTATCACGTCCGGGTGTGATTTGCGTCACAAACGCGTCGGCCACGGTGGCTAGCGCGAAGGCCACGGGGGTCTTCCTAGCTCGGATAGTGGAAGTACACGGTGTGCCGCGATGCGATGGTGGTCCCATCCTTAGAGGCCGGCCGGAAGTGCCAGCGCTGCAATACGGACAGCACTTTTTGCTCAATGCCAAATCCGATGCCTTGCAGCAGCTTGGTTTCGACCACGTTGCCCTCGGCGTCAATCGTGACCTCGACAATCACATCCCCGTGAACGCCCGCTGGTAGGTCCGAGCGCGAGACCGGAGGATCGGGAAAGACTTCCGGCAAGGCAGGCACGACCTCATCTCCAGTGAGCGGCGCCCCCGGCAGGCGACTCCCGTAAGGAGAACCGCCTCGCGCAGTCTGCTCAAGCGCATTGTCCCGGGTGGGCTGTTCTGTTCGCCGGGTGTTCGCATCAGGCTTGTGAACCTTCGGCTTGGGTGCCAGTGCAGCACGTAGCACTGGACGTTGCTCATCCGGCGGTGCTTGCGTCTCCTCTGGTCCGACTGGTGCAAGGTAAACGATGGACACCGATCCGGACGAGCCCTTGATGCCAAGATCGATATCAGAAGGCGAGACGAAAATCGCAGCGCCGCGATGAATCAGCACAAACAGAAGGAGACAATGGATCGCGAAGGAAGCAAGCAAAGCACGATTCCATCGACGGCGTCCCGACCACTGTAGCTGTGTGAACATCACCAAGTCCCCACCCTTGGACCTTGCGCCTTCTGCGCGCTAAGTCTTCGCTCCTGCTTCTGTTCGATTGGACGCAAGCCTTCAGAAGGCGTTAGCTGTGGCAATTGTAGCGCTATTCCACGCCAATCGAATCCAACAGCACCGGCAACTCGTCGATCTCAAGCCGCAGACGACGGCCATGGTTAAGCATGTCGGGAATTTCGTCGAAGGCCTGCATCAAGCGCAGCTTGACCGCGGCGTACTGCTCCGACTCGCCGAGTGCGCGGCCCCGTTTCATCGCCCAGGCGGAAAGCGCCTCTGGGCGCAGGAAAATACTGACTGCGAAGATTGTCTTGCGGTCCGAGGTCACATCGAAGATGAACTCGGTGGAGGGAGCATCGGGATCGCTATCGATCGCCGGCCGCTTGCCGACGAAGTAGTACTGGTAAACGTAGCCGGTCTGTGCGGTATAGGTTTTGACGCGGCGGATGGCCATAATCAGCAGTTAGCCCTTAGCATTTAGCACTTAGTTTTTATCAAGCGGCATTCGTGAATGTTGTTAGAAGCTAAGTGCCCAAATGCCAAGTGCTAAATGCTTATCGCTCGGTTGGCCGCTCGCGCAGCATTGCCGCCGCGGTCTCCGAGCTGACGGGCGAGTAATACACTTCTTTGAAAGTGTACGACTTCGCCTTGGCGCCGAGGATGGGCAGAATCTCGATGTGCCAGTGGTAGTCATCCTCAATCGTCTTCCAGAACCCCAGAGTCTCCGAGCGGTGCATGGTGTTGGGCGAAGTGTGCAGCACCATGTGGAAGCCGTCGGCGATGGTGCGAATGCGGTACAGCGTGCGCCGCAAGAGGGCAGCCAGGTCACGCATTGCTCCCGACTTCAGCGCCATGCGCTCGAAGTAAGCTTCGTGAGTATGAGGAGCGACCCAGGTCTCGTATGGCACCCGCGGAGCGTAAGGACAGCAGGCAATGTAGTCACCGCGGACCTCGATCACGCGCAGCTTCTGTTCCTGCTCCTGCCGCAGAATGTCGCAAAAGACGCAGCGCTCCTTCACCTCGTAATGTTGACGCGCCGCCCGCAACTCATACAGAACTCTCCGCGGAACAAAAGTAGTGGCCACGACCTCTGAGGTAGGGTGGTCAAATTCCTGTCCGGAGTGGGCACCGAAATTCTTGAAGACACTCACGTACTTGAAGCGAACGTCACCCTTCAGGTCCTGGATACGCTGGGCGCACAATGCCAGGTATTCCTCGATCTCGCGGTCGTCGGCGTTCCACAAATGCCGGTCGTGACGGACATTTTCGACAATCACCTCGTGCGCGCCGATGGGGCGCATCTTGTCGTACAAGCCGTTGCCCGTCCGCGATGGCTCGCCATCGATGCCGTACAGTGGGTGGGGATGCACCACTGCGCGCGCCGACCAGGGAGTACCGCTGCCCGTGGGCGACGACGCTATCACCTGGAGCGGCAAGCCGGACTCAGGGCAGAAGGGACAGAAGGAATCGGGCGGCGAACCAGCATCTGGCTCGTCGCCACAGATGACCCAAGAGCGCGTGATGGGGTCCTTGCGCAGTTCCATCGCTCTTTTACTTTACGTCGGGGGATGGAGGGAAGCAATTGGCAAGTTTGCACTTAGCCGTTAGCTCTTAGCATTCAAGTCGCTCTGGAGGAGACTCTTCCCACCAAGCTGATGTACCTTGCGACCTGATGAAATGCCAAGCGCCAATGTTGGAGCCACGTGAACTGGCTGATGGCTGACTGCTAATTGCTATCCTAACGGCTAAATGCTGAGTGCTAAATGCTCTCCTGCTAAAATGAGACATCGTGCCCCCTTCCATACGCCTCATCGCCATTGACCTTGATGGCACTCTCTTGGACTCTAATGTTCAGATCTCTGAAGCCAATTTGAAGGCGTTGCGCCGGGCCCATGAAGCCGGCATTGAAATCGTGCTGGGTACGGGCCGCAGGCACAAGTTCGCTTTACCCATCGCTGATTCGCTGGGCTTCGACCTGTGGCTGATGAGTTCGAATGGGGCGGTGACCCGTTCCACGCGCGGAGAACTTTTTCATCAAGACCTATTGCCCAAGGAAACGGCCATTAAGCTCTGCCGGCACATGGTGGAATACCGGAACCATACCGTCCTCACCTTCGACCGTGAAGGTATGGGCGCAATTGTGTGCGAAGACCACGAGCGTTTGTACGGAGTCATCCAGCGCTGGATGGAGAAGAATGCGCCCTACATCGAATATGTCAGCCCCATCGCAAAAGCGCTGACGGAAGATCCCATCCAGGCCATGTTCTGCGGTCCGGTCGACCTGATGCGACAGGCGCAGCAAAAGCTTCTGACTTGTGATTTCGCCGGTGATTTCACCATGCTGCGTACGCAATACGATGCGCGTAACTTGTGCATTGTCGACATCCTCAACGCGGGATGCTCGAAGGGGCATGCCTTGGAACGCTGGGCGAACTATCGTGGCATTGATCGCTCTGAAGTCATGGCCATCGGCGATAATTACAATGACATCGAGATGTTGACCTTCTCCGGCCATCCGGTCATCATGGGAAATGCATCGGATGACCTGAAGCAGAATGGCTGGACCATCACTCTGCATAATGACCAAAGCGGGGTGGCGGCGGCCATCGAACAGGTACTCGACGCGAATACTGCGAGCGTGAATGCGTAAGTTTCTACAACTCGGCTTTGTGGGCTTGCTTGTGGTAACGCAATTGCATGCCGCAGAAATTGCGAACTTGCGCAACGGTTTCAGCATTCGCCACGAACGTCATGAGGTTGTCGGCGAGGTTACACGCCTGTACATGAGCGCCGAACCAAGCGGTGGATATGTCGATGTACCCACCGCCGAAGTAGAAACCTTCGAGCCGGCCCCGCCAGAACCACAAGTGGTGCCGGCGCAGGCAACCACACCGATGGACTTGAAGACCATCGTCAGCGAAGCCAGCACGCGCAGCCAGGTGGACGCTGACTTCATTGCCAGCGTTATCCACGCCGAGAGCGGGAACAATCCGCACGCGGTTTCGCGCAAAGGCGCGCAGGGACTGATGCAACTTATGCCGGGCACGGCCGGTAAGTTGGGAGTGAAGGACGCTTTCGATCCGGCAGACAATGTGGACGGCGGAGTGCGCTACCTGCGCGAACTGTTGCTGCTTTACAACAACGACATGGTCAAAGCGCTGGCTGCCTACAATGCTGGTCCGCAGCGAGTACAACAATACAACGGGGTGCCGCCTTATCGCGAGACGCATGCCTACGTGGCGCGAGTCATCAACGATTACAACCGCAAGAAACTGGCCAAACGTAAGTCCCAGGGGAAGCCTCCGGTGCGAGGTACAGCCGCGGTCAAGCCAGAGATTGCGCAAAGCGCGCCGGCTTCGATGGCGGGCAGTGAATAGCTCGCCGTCTCACCCCACTCTTCTTCCATGAACAAAAAACGCGCGCTCATCTTCGGCATAGTCCTGATCGCGTTGTGCCTGCTGATTTACCTGCAGGTCCGCGCCTGGAAGACGTTCGACTGGCACACGTTCTGGAACCGCACCGCACACATTGACTGGATGTACGCTTTCTACGGCCTGATGCTGACGTACCTGGCATATGTCCTGCGCGCAGTCCGCTGGCGCATTTTCTTGAAGCCGGTCCGCAAGACAACCACGGCCCGCCTGCTGGCGCCGCAATTTGTCGGCTTCGCCGCCCTGGCTCTGCTGGGCCGCGCCGGCGAAATGATTCGCCCCTACATCATTGCCAAGAAAGAGCGGCTCACCTTCACCTCTCAGGTTGCGGTCTGGGGAGTGGAACGCATCTTCGATATGGGGGCCTTTGCGGTGCTTCTGGCGCTCAGCTTTCTGTCGCCCGATCTGCGGGCGCTTCCCTTCTATCACGGCCTGCGTGAAGCCGCCATCGCGCTGATCGTGCTGGTGGGCGCAATGTTTGTAGGAGTGTTTGTAGTGAGGAGGTCGGGCGAACGCGTGGCCCAGTTATTGCATGATGCGTTTGCCGGCTTCGCTCCCAGGTTCGCCCATCACTTGCATGAGAAAGTGCGCTCCTTCAGCGCTGGGTTGGCAATCATACAAGACCTGAGTTCAGCTCTCCAGCTAATCGCCGTCTCACTTTTCATGTGGATCCTGGTCGCCTTCGATTACTACGCGGTGACGCACGCTTATCCGGGCGAGCTTCGCAATCTCACTTTGCCGCATCAGGTAGTGCTGATGGGCTCCAGCATGGTGGGTTCCCTGTTGCAATTGCCGGCCGTCGGTGGAGGCTCGCAACTGGCCACCATCAGCATGCTTAGCTCAGGGTTTGGCATCGAGAAGGAGCTGGCGGTCAGTTGCGGCATTCTGATCTGGGTCATTACCTTTATGTCGGTAATCCCGATGGGGTTGCTGTTGGCACGCCGCGAACATGTTTCTATTCGCGCGGTAGCTGAAGCGGAGGAGAAGGAAGCGTCACTGATGGAGTAAAACAGAAAAGCCTTCTGGACGCATTGCTGGCGACCAAAGGCTTCCCACGATGCGTTTAACTAAATGAACCACTCGTCTGACGGGCCACCATTGTGGCCGCGCTTCTGGCTGCTGAAAAACGTGCCGACTCCAACACTGATGGCCTGAACAATTCCCGAGACATGGCGGACCGGCGACATGACGGAGTGCTGCACTTTTTCCGTCGTTTCTTCCATACGATCCAGAGTATGCGTCACCATTTCATCTACGCGGATCACCTGTAACCGCAGGCGATCAAGCAGATCATGCACGGTGGCGTCAACCCGATCGACCTCGGTCCGCGTCGTGGTGGTCACATGCGCAAGGTTATCCACGATAACGTCGATCTTGGGACGCGAAGTCTCCAGGAAAGACTTTACCTCCTGCAGCATTACCTTGGCGTTATCGAGCATGGGAATCAGCCGCGACTGAGTTTCGTCGGTAACCGCGTGCAGCTTCTTGCTGAGGTTAAACACCACCACGCACATGACCAGGAGAATCAGCATCTGCAGCACAACAGCGGCTGCGGTAATGGCGATAAACAGTGGCAAATTGTCAGACATATGATTCACTCGCCTGCGCTAGGTTCACAACGTTGCAGTGTCCTACGGTACGTTAGGCTTGGCACCTTCGACTTCGTCGCCCGTAGCTTCACGGTAAGCCTGGCGGCCAGCCTCATAGGCAGAACGGATCTGCTCTTTTTGCTGGCTCAGGTAGTCGCGGCCCTTATCGGCCCAGGTTCCCGCCTGCTCACGCGCCTGCCGCGCACGCTCTTTTACAGTGTCACGGCCCTCTTCGGCAACTTCACGCAAACGCTGGCGCGTTTCATCGCCCGGCTTGGGAGCATAAAGAATTCCTACCGCCGCGCCGATACCTAATCCAGCCAGGAACCACAGGAAACCACTTCCATCGCGTTCAGACATAACGGCCTCCAGAAAAACTCTTCACGAGTCGTGATGGTAGCATCCGTATTGCAGAATTACAAACCTACGAATCGCTGTATGCGAGCTTTTCTTCCGCAAGTTTCAGCGTTGATTCACGGCTTTGGCCAGCAGTGCTATTTGCCCAGCGTGATACACATTGTGCTCGATCAATCCGTGGGCCTCATCGTAAAACGACCGCTTGCCGGCAGCCGATTTTTCGTCCAGGCGAGCAGGGCTGATTTTTTGCAGCGCCTCCCGAAATGCTTGATTGGATGCACGAAACTCGCCGAGTGTCTTCTGCCAGTTGGCCTCGCTAACTTCCGGCGCGGCGGGAAAGTTCCCTTCTTCCATCATGCCGGCGCGCGCACCGGCCAGCCGCTTGGCAGCCACGTCTTCCCAGAAGGCCATATGGCCGACGATTTCCCAGATGGTATGAATGTTGGCAAGAGGCCGCAGGGCAGCGCTCTCAGCCGGGATGCCGCCGAGGATCTTCCAGATGGCATCGCCATGCCAGGGTGAGCCATGCATCACCTGGTCATATTGATCGATGATCCGTTCCACTTCGTTCATGATTTCTCCTAACCTCCAACTAATATATTACAGGTTAGATCACCAGAGGTCGACTGCTTACGGCTTCTGCGTGGGACGAATCAGGACCTCGCTGATAAACGATTGCAGTTCCTGGGTCACCAGCGTGGCTACGACCTTCGCCACGTCATCCGGCTTCAGCATCTTTCGCGTATCTTTGCCGCCGCGACGGGGGCTGAAGTCGGTGTCCACCGAACCGGGACAAATGACGCTGACGCGGATATTCTGTCCCCGCAACTCTTCGGCGACACCGTAGCTGAGTCCATTCAGGCCCCATTTGGAAGCCGAATAGGCGGCGCCCCGAGGCAGCGGGTTTTTCCCCGCCAACGAAGAGATGTTGATGATGTGGCCGGACCCGGCTGCGATCATCAGCGGCGCCACGCTTCGTATCATGTAGTACACGCCTCGCAGATTGATATGGAAGATGGCGTCCCAATCTTCTGGGGCAAGTTCATGCAGCAAGGCCGAAGGGCCACCAATGCCTGCGTTATTCACCAGGATGTCAACCCGGCCGTACTTCTTGCGCAGGTGTTCCCCCAATGCCTCAACGCTGGCCAGATCGGTGACGTCGCATCCGATGCCTTCTGCGCGGTGCCCGCGGCCCACCAGGTCGCGTGCCACTTGCTGAACCCTGGCTTCATCCCGGCCGGTGAGAATAACAGCAACGTCCATTGCCGCCAACCGGTTCACAATGGCCTGTCCAATTCCCCGTCCACCACCGGTTACCACGGCGATCGCTCCGGATAGTGAAACCAGCTCATCTGGCTGCATAGAATCATCTCCCCTAAGTTTCGCGCCTTAGTATCTGGCGAGATGTTGCCACAACACATCGGCAGCGAAATCGGCTACACCTTAACATGCCTTCCACCCTGGTCGGAGCCGCCAGCGTAACTCCTGGTTGCCCGCCACAACCGAAGGATTTGGACTTTTCCGGCATTACTTCTTCTGTTCGACCGCACGGTAAGCACTCGCAGGTTGCAATCGCACATCTTGAGATTAGGCCGGCTGCATTTCAGGAACACGTGAAAATCGTGTAAAGTTATATGGTTGCTTGCCTTTAACTCGACTTGGTACTTATAATCCCGCTTCCGCATGATTTACATTGATTCCAGGTCCAGGGCAGTAACGCGGAAGGACAAACCGTTATTATTATGCAGTCGGAGTCGGGATGTGGCGGGCTGAAGCCCGCGCCTAACCGGACATTTCTGGATGAGCATCCTCAGTCGCCAGAACGAGAACGAAGGAGCCAAGAGAATGAAGAAGTCGGTCGTCATCATGTTGCTGGTGCTCGCTACCGCAGCACTGACCCACCAATCGGCAGCCCAAGCGACGGGGCAGCCCGCGCCAGCCGGTCAAACAGCGGCGCAGCCTGCACAAGCCACCCAGAAAAAAGAAATCAAAGATCCGGCTGAATATAACGCGTACGTGAACGCGATCCAGCAGGGCAGCCCGCAGGCGAAAGCGCAAGCGCTGGAAGCATTCCTGCAGACGTATCCCAATAGCGTAATGAAGGAAGACGCTTTGGAACAGCTGATGGTGGCCTATCAACAAGCCGGCAATGGGCCCAAGACGATCGAGACCGCGGCCCGAGTGTTGCAGACCAACCCTAATAACATCCGTGCGTTGGCGTTGCTCGCCTACAACTATCGCGCAGCCGCCTCGCAGGGCGGCCCACAGCTGCAGCAGAACCTTCAGCAAGCGCAGCAATATGGCCAGAAAGGCTTGCAAGCACTGCAGAACATGCCCAAGCCCGACGGTATGAGCGACGCCGATTTCACCAAGCTGCATAACGAAACGGCTGCGATTTTCGACGGCGCGGTTGGATTTGCGGCCTTGCAACAAAAAGACTACGCCACGGCGCAGAAGGACCTGCATGAAGCGGTAGCGGATGAATCGCAACCCAACATCATGGACATCTATCCGCTGGCCACGGCCGACCTGGAGGCCAATCCGGTTAATCCGGAAGGCTTCTGGTACATCGTCAAGGCTTCGCAACTGGCCCAGGGAACCGGTCAGCAACAAATTCTGGACTACGGCCGGAAAAAGTACATCCGTTACCACGGCGGAGAAGACGGTTGGAGCGACCTGGTAAAGCAGGCGCAGGCGTCGCAGAGCATACTGCCGCCGTCTGGTTTCACCGTCGCTGCGGCGCCCCCACCGCCCTCTCCGGCGCAACAGGCGGCCGATCTGGTGAAGAGCAAAGATCCCAAGCAGATGAGCTTTGCTGAGTGGGAGCTGGTACTTTCTTCAGGGAACCAGCAAGCCGCTGACACAGTGTGGAGCGCCATCAAGGGCAAAGCCGTGAAGTTGCAGGCTGCCGTCATCAGCGCCACGGCGAGCACGGTCCAGCTTGCCGGCAGCGACGACGACATCGAGGCCAAGAAAGCTGACATCACCTTGAACATGGAGAAGCCAATCCCGTCGCGCCTTATGCCACAAACCGGCTCGATGATGACTTTCCAGGGCACGGTGGCAAGCTATACCCCGAACCCGTTCATGATGATCATGTCCGACGGTATTCTGCTCGATAAAAACGGCAACCCGGTTAGTTCGACGCCGGCACACCATACGACGACACACCGGCCGTAATAAGTTAGCTTTGATTGCGGAAAAGGGAGCAGCAATGCTGCTCCCTTTCTATTTGCGCGATGGGTGTGCGCAGTTAAACAGAAGCTATGAAAAGTGCCCTCTATTCGCGAAACATCTGCTGCCCTGCCCGGAACACATCCACATAAACTTTTACGCTGGCGTCGGTGGCATGCAGAAACTCCTCCGAGCTGTAGATTCCGCGCAGATTGCCGTTTTCCATCAGCCCGATTCGGTTACCCAAGAGCAAGGCTTCGCCGACGTCATGGGTCACGAACACCATGGTTTTTCCCAGTTTCTGCTGGAGTTTCTTGAACTCCCCCTGTAGCTCGGCGCGGGTAATGGGATCCAGCGCACCGAAGGGCTCATCCATCAGAAGGATGTGAGGGTCGATGGCCAGCGCACGGGCCAGTCCAACGCGCTGGCGCTGCCCGCCAGAAAGCTGGTGGGGATAGCGCTCGGCGAATTGCGCGGAGGGCAGGCCGACCAACGCCAGCACTTCTTCAACCCGCGCTTGGATCTTAGACCGGTTCCATCGCTCGAGCCTCGGCACCAAAGCCACGTTTTGCCGCACCGTGTAATGCGGAAATAAGCCGACCTCCTGGATGGCATAGCCGATACTTCGCCGGAGCTTAATCGGATCCCATTGCTCGACCGGAGTGCCGTCCACGCGTACTTCGCCGCGTGTCGGCATCAACAGACGGTTAATCATCTTCAAGCAAGTGGTCTTGCCCGAACCGCTGCGCCCAAGCAGAGTTAAGGTCTCACCCTGGCGCAGTGAGAAACTCAAGCCGGCAAGCAAAACCTTGCGACCAACCTGAAATTCTACGTCTTTGAACTCAATTGTGATGGCGGCCGGGTCGTTCATTTCAGTGTAGGCTCGGGATTGCCGTTACAGCGTAGCAGAGTGGTGCGTAGCGTATCCGTGGCAGGCGGCCAAAAAACAATGCCGGAGCCAACCCATTAGGGCAAGCCTCCGGCACGATTGTAAAATTTGCACTGCTCTAGCGTCAGCCGATCAGCAGACAAGCAAAGGGACTATTAGCGTCCCCAGCCGCCGCCGCCGCCACCGCCCGAGCGCCCGCGGCCACCACCACCGCCGCCGCGTCCCCCGCCGCCGCCAAAGCCGCCACGGCCTCCGCCACCGCCCCGAGGACGATCCGTCTTTGGACGCGCTTCATTGACGGTCAAATTGCGGCCTCCCAGATTGGTGCCGTTCAGAGCTTCCATTGCTTTGCCCGCCGAGTCATCGTCCGACATTTCGACGAAGGCAAAGCCGCGCGGCTGCCCCGTATCGCGATCCGTAACGATGCTGACCTTGTCAACTGGGCCGTAGGCTTCAAACAGCCCGCGCACCTGGTCTTCGGTCGCATCGAACGTCAAATTGCCCACGTAGATGTTCTTCATTAGATCCTCACTTACTTTCATATGCCGCTTGCTGGACCGAACATCGATCGCGCGGGCGGACGCCGGTTGGGGATTTACGACTATCCTAGCCGCAAAAGGAAGGGCAGCACCTGCCGCCCTCCTGTTGTCGTCTTGTTACAGTACCTGCACGTTCTCAGCCTGCCAACCCTTAGCTCCACGTTTCACGTCGAAGCTTACCGCCTGACCTTCTTGCAGCGAACGAAAACCGTTCGACTGGATGGCGGAGAAGTGGACGAAAACATCTTCGCCATTCTGACGTGAAATAAAACCAAAACCTTTGGCATCGTTAAACCACTTAACTGTTCCTTGTTCCATTTGTTTCTTGTATATCCTTGTTGTTGATGTTGCGCTGAAGGATCGGAAGGTAGGCAGAAATCGCTCGACAGAAGGGAGGGATGGCTGCTAGACAAGCCGCTCGTACATCGCACCATCATCATACATGAAACCACCACCCGGTGCTACATAAACCCGATACTGTCTGGTATCAGACATCTAGCACGCCTTTAGCATACCGGCTTCCTCAGGGCTAATTCCTGGCTTGAGATGGTTGATAATTTCAAAAAATGGGAATGTAGCAAGATACTCTTTTCGGAAAACTTAAGTGCAGTGATGTAATTTTCGCAAGCGGTCAAGTGCAGTCAAAGAGAATGCCGGCGCTCATGGGGCGCCGGCTAGTCACTTCTTGAGATTTACTTATGCGTGCTCGTCAGCACGGACAGTCTCGGATTCGTATCGGGCGTGCCGTCGGCCTTAGTGATATTAATCGCCGCCCACTTATTGTGCGACAGATCTGGACTCCCCGTACCGCCCGTGGCCCCCGCGTTAATCATATAAACGATTTCCTTCGGACCTGGACTTCCGGTCAGCGGTGTCAGAAGGATTTTTCCGGTCGTATTCATGCCTGTGTTGTTGGGGTCATCCCCCAGTGCATAGGCCAGCATCAAGACCGGCAGACCCACCTGGGCCCCACCGGGTCCGCTAGTGTCAGCGGCGATGTCAATGACGCCGCCGGGAGCAGGAATGAAGGTCGAATCAACCTCATTGGTCACGCTCGGCAACACCGGCTGGATTGTGCCTCCCGCATAGCTCAGCAAGAACTGTTGCAAGCTAAAGGGCGCACCTGATTGCGGCTCGAACAAGCCCTCTGTAACCGAGCTATCGGTCCCGATCACAAATCCTTGGTTCGGGGCCACCAGGTACCAGACCGGCTGGGGACCGGTACCGAGCCCGGAAACTGTCACTCGACCGTTGGAGGCAACGTTGTAAGTGCCCGTGAAGGTGTTTTCCTGGTACGTCCCTCCCTTGTTCTCATCGGTCTGATAGTGAGTGATGTTACCCGTGCCGTCGAAGGTGCCCACGCCCACCTGTACGTCGGGCGACGGACTGGTACCGCCGGTGTATCCACTGAGTTGCATCACTGCGGAAGCATTCAGCGAAGCGTCGGTGAAGCCGCCCGTAATGGAAACTAGTCCCTGAAGCAGCGAAACCAGACTCAGAGAAGCACCCCCCGAGGCCAGATCTGTCTGCAATCCAATCAATTCCCCCTTCGGTTGCACGATATAGAAGGCGTAATGCAGCGTGCTCGTGCCCACAGTAAGGATTTCCGTTCCCCGGCCCGAAGTAGCGAAGTCGGAATCCAGTGCCCAGGTTCCGGTGAAGGCAGTCTGGCTGCTTACGGTTCCGTTATCGTTCGTGTCTTCTACGCCGTTCGTAAGGTTTCCGCTACTGTCTGCCTTGAAGGCGCCGGCGCCCGCAGCGCGGTTGTTGGCCGGATCGACCCCAAAGAACCCCATAGCATAATTACCGAAAATTGACGACACGTCCGTGACTGAACCGAGGCTCTGCGCCTTGATGACCCCTGAACCGTATAAGGTCGGATGGTTGCCATCGACCAGGATGAATTTTGTGTCCCCGTTCAATGACGGAGCTATCCCGTAGTTGTAGGTGTTCCCTGAGTAGGTCAAAGTCAGGGAGCCCAGACCACTGGCGCCAATGCTGAACGTTCCACTCACCGGGGCTTTGGTGATGACATCCTGCGTTGCCAGACCGTTCTGGTCGATAAAGCCGCTGGTAATGTTGCCGGTGCAATCGCCGACAAAGCTGCCTGCTGCGTAGAACGGTTGCCCATTATCAAAGCCACTGAACGAGAAGGCATTGTTCCCTCCCAGTTTTTGCGAGACTACGATTTGAAGGTTGGCGCTGGCAGTATTCGAGTCTGCATCCGTCACTTGGACGGTGATAGGGAAAGTGCCACAAGCGGCCGTGCCAGTAGGCGTTCCACTGATGGTCGCTCCGTTCACAGACAAACCCGCAGGCAGAGTCCCGGCCGTAAGCGACCATGTAAAGGGAGCCAGTCCCCCGGAGTTGGTCAAATTGCCAACGTAGGGCAAACCGATGGTTCCGTTAGGAAGTGAGGTGGTGGTGACCAGGGGCAGCGGATTTATTGTGATGGACAAATTCGCTATGTTATATGCCGCGGTAGGCGTCTGCGAGTCCGTCACCTTCACCGTGAAACTATAGCTTTTGGCGTTCCCGCTCGAATCCAGGTCGGTGATGGGAGGGGTTCCACTGATCACACCCGCGCTGCTCAGGCCTATGCCCGGCGGCAGAGTGCCCGCGCTTAGCGTCCAGGTGAACGGACCCATTCCGCCGACGGTGCCGAGAGTGACGCTATACGGAGACTGCACCACGCCGCCAGGCACGCTTTGGTTAGCGACGAACAATGCGGCTGGGCCATTGGCTGGTGCATGGGTGTTGCAGGCGGTGAGCACACAAAGAAACAACGACAAGGCGAGAAACGAAACAGGCTTAAACCCCTTCATGCAACTCCTCAATGTAGTGTGAAACTTTTTGTGGACGTCACTCCCGAAAGACCGCCCGACCTTCCCCGCGGCGCAGTCTCACGCTCTCGTGTAGCACAACACTCTGGCAGAACAACGGAAGAGGTCCCTGTTAGCAAGCAGGGTAATTCACCCGTGCCCAAATGCAAGCTCTTTTTTTGATCTGAGCGCCTGCCTGCGCGCCTCTTCACGGTACCCGATTTTCTCATACCCAGCCACAACCGGCGATCGATTCGCCAAAAGTAAAACGAAAGGCGATCCTCCGAGGGTCAAAGTGGGCACAGCTAGTTATAAACGGAACCCTGGTGCGGCTCCAGGGTTGCTGTGACGTCTGGAGCACACCTCTCACATGCTGCTGCCGGTTGCCAATTTGACAACGGCTCGTCCAATGCTCTGGTATGCTTCTCCTTCGTTCGGAGGACTTTCCTTTGAGATGTAGATTGTTCCTGCTCTCCTTCTGTCTCTTCGCCGCAACTACTTTCGCTCAGCAGCCAGCCAGCCAGACCGCCCAGCCGGGAACCAATGCCGGCAATACGTCAACCGCGACCCAGGTTCCAACTGAGCCCACCTTGCCCTACATCCCCAGCCTTGACGTCTCCGCGATGGACCGCTCGGTGGATCCGTGCGTGGATTTCTACCATTACTCATGCGGAGGCTGGGAGCAGAAGAATCCCATTCCTGCCGACCAGGTCCGTTGGGATGTTTACTCGAAGCTGTACGAAGATAATCTCAACTATTTGCGTGGAATTCTTGAAGAAGCATCAGCGGCCAAGTCATCCGATGCCGTTACCCAGAAGATCGGCGACTATTACGCGGCGTGCATGAATGAATCGGCTGTCGAGAAACTTGGCGCGAAACCGATGCAGCCTGCACTCGACGAGGTGCAGGCCCTCAAGAGCGTTCATGACCTCGCGCCGGTCGTAGCTCGTTTGCATCTTGCCGGCGATACCCTGCTGTTCGACAGTGGCTCGGAGCAGGACCCCGATAACTCCGATGCCATGATTGTGGGCGTGGGGCAAGACGGACTCGGCCTTCCCGACCGCGATTACTACACCAAGGATGATGCCAAGTCGAAAGAGATTCGCGCGCGCTATCTTCTGCACGTGCAGAAAGTCTTCGAACTGATTGGCGACTCGCCGGCCACTGCGAAAAAAGAAGCCGACACCGTCATGCGGATCGAGACTGGCCTGGCCAAAGCCTCGCTGACGCGGGTTGACCGCCGCGATCCTTACAAAGTGAAACACAAGATGAAGGCCGCCGAATTGAACGCGCTGGCGCCGAACTTCGATTGGACTGTGTACTTCTCTACGGCGCGCGTCCCCCAGTTCGAAATTCTGAACGTGGAGTCGCCAGACTTCTTGAAGGAGGTCAATGCGCAATTGACGTCAACGTCGCTGGCCGACTGGAAGAGTTATCTGCGCTTCCACATTGCGAATTCGCGCTCGCCATTTCTCTCTTCCGCCTTCGTCAACGAGAACTTCGCCTTCTATCGGCAATACTTGCGCGGCGCCAAGGAACTGCAGCCTCGCTGGAAGCGCTGCGTGCAGTATGTGGATCGACAACTCGGCGAAGCGCTGGGACAAGCGTATGTCCGCAAAACGTTTCCCCCCGAACTGAAGGCCGCCACTCTCGACATGACCAAGGAAATTGAAGACGCCATGGCGTTGCGCATCCAGCAATTGGATTGGATGAGTCCGCAGACCAAGCAGCAGGCGCTGAACAAGCTACATGCCATTCGCAACAAGATCGGCTATCCCGACAATTGGCGCGACTATAGCTCGGTCGTAATCGTGCGCGATGATTTCTATGGCAACGCCGAGCGGGCCGAAGAGTTCGAGAACCATCGTCAGTTCAACAAGGTCGGCAAGCCGGTTGACCGGGCGGAGTGGGACATGTCGCCCCCAACCGTCAACGCGTACTTCAATCCGCAGATGAACGACATCAACTTCCCTGCTGGCGTGCTGCAACCGCCGCTCTACGACGCCAAATTAGACGACGCTCCCAACTATGGCAATACCGGTTCAACCATCGGTCATGAGTTGACCCATGGCTTCGACGATGAAGGCCGTCAGTTCGACGACAAGGGCAATCTGAAGGATTGGTGGACCACGCAAGACGCCGCCGAATTCCTCAAACACGCCGACTGCGTTGTGGACCAATATGCGAAGTACGTTGTGGTGGACGACATCCACCTCAATTCCAAGCTGACCGAGGGCGAGGATGTAGCTGACCTTGGGGGGACCATCCTGGCTTACATCGCGTGGAAAGATGCAGACAAAGGCAAGCAACTGACCAACCGGGACGGTTTGACGCCAGACCAGCGCTTCTTTGTGGGCTTTGCGCAATGGGCCTGCGCCAACGATCGGCCAGAAGACCTGAGGGCGCGCGCTATTACGGATCCGCACTCTCCGGCGAAGTACCGCATCAATGGCGTGGTGGTGAATGTGCCCGAGTTCGGGACTGCCTTCTCATGCAAACCCGGCCAGCCAATGGTGAAGCCCGCCGACAAGGTTTGCAAGGTGTGGTGAGCGGGAGAAGCACGATTACCGGCGCCACACATTAGTGCGCATGACATTCGGCTGCTGGGTTGTGCCACGCGACAAAGCTTTAGTTGGGCTCTCGGTCAATAAACGGACCGCAATTCGGCTTGGGCAGCACACCGTCGCGGTCGTAAGGCGGGTCTTCGTGACTGGGAACGGGATCGTTGGGAAATTCCTCCCGCCACTGCTGGCGCCAGGCGTCGTCGGCATAATACTTGAGGTACAGCCGGTTATCCTCCTCGCTGCCGCCGCCGAGCATTTGGATGTGGAACGCAGAATTCGAAGCCGGCGGCAACACCTTGGTTTCCTCCCGCAGGGAATCGGTCCAGAGATGCGTATAGAGCTCGCGGTCGCTGAGATGATCTGTCTGTTCGATAAAAACTCCAAGCAAGGCGAGCTTGTGGATCACCTCCCAGAGTTTTGCGGTCAGTTCCTTATCCTCAAGCGAATCCGGAGGGGGGAGTAACACGCCCGCCCTCTCCAGCTGGTGGAAGTTGGTCGCCCACGGAGCCTCCTCGTAGTCCACCAGTTGTTTCCAGAATGTCTCTTCCGCCTCAGCTGGGCAGTCGTCCAGGCTGTCAATCTTCATCCGGCTACCACAAAGCTCTTCCGCGTGGCGTTTCAGGTTTTCCATCCTTTTACACCGGCCGTCCTCAGCTTTAGGCTTTGCCACGATTGCCTCCTGGCACGCCAGACATCACATCGTCCGCGCCTGCCTAAGATACGCGCCAATCCTACACCAGGCTGGGCCGGCGTTCCACCCGGGACGCCTCGGCCCGACCGCTTAAAACCGGCAGCCGCGCGGTCCTTTTCTTCACTCAAACAATCCTCATCAATCCCTTCGCCGGCAAATCCTCCACCAGAACCTTCCTGCCGCTCAGCACCTCCGCCGCCCCATATCCGCTGCGCACCGCGCCCTCCATCGTTGAGGGCCATCCGGTCGCCGTCCAATCCCCGGCGAGGAAAAGCCGTGGCCAGGGACTGACATGCGAAGGGCGGAATGCGTCGCTGCCCGGGGTGGGCGAAAAGGTCGCGTGCACTTCCTTGATCACTGTTGCCTTGATCAGGGTGGCCTCACGCGCAGCGGGAAAAAATTCGCCCAACTCGCGGACGGCCATCTCGATAATTTCAGCCCGCGACTTCTCCACCAGCGTTTTCGACGCGCTTACGACCAGCTCCAGGTAGCTGCCGCTTGCCGCCGAATCCCTCCGGGTCGCCAGTATCTTCGACTTCTGGAACATCCACTGAATGGTGCGCTCCAGCAGCACTGCATGTTCCAGAGGCGTGACCTCGCGGTCAAACCAAAGATGTATTCCGGTTATCGGAGAGGACTCCAACTTGCGCAACTTGTCGCGCAAATCGTCGCCCTCGACTCACATCCGGCAGCAACTTCTCGACTGCGTTGAACGGCGTCGCCAGAATCGCGTAGTCGGCGTGCACGTCCTCGCCGCCCACACGGAGCTGCACAGCTTCTGCGCCGCGGCGGACCGAATCGACCGCAGCTCGCATGTGCACCTTGCCCCCGCGCGCTTCGATGTAGTCGGCCGCCGTCCCGTAAAGCTGCGACAACGGGACCGATGGAACTCCCATCCGCCCCGCTTCGGCCGACTTGAGGAACGACTCGCGAAACACTTGCGCGGCGTAGCGCACCGCCATTCGGTCGAGATCCTCGTTGAGCGCGCTCACCAGCACCGGCATCCAGAAGCGATCAATCGCCTTGCGAGTCTGGCCGTGACGCCGCAGCCACGCCAGGAAGCTTTCGCCATCATCCTTGGGAAGCCCCGGCACCAGCGCCATCATCGCGCGCGCGATGGCCACCTTGTCTTTCAGATCGAGCACGGACGAGCCGAGGAAGGAAGGCAGCGCATGAAGCGGTGGCGGCAGCGCTCCCGGCTTCAGCATCGCGGAACGGCCTCCGGGAAGTATAAAAGTAATCTCGTCGTACCAGCGGATCTGCTGTTCCACGCCGAGACGGCGATAGAACTCGATCAGGTTGGTGCAGCAGCCCAGCAGGACATGCTGGCAGTTGTCCACAACTTCAGCGGTGCCGGGCAGCTCATACGATGACGCGCGACCGCCCAGGTAGGGACGGCGCTCGAACAATTCCACTTGATATCCCGCCTCGGCCAGCGCGCTTCCCGCCGCAAGACCGGCGAGTCCGCCGCCAACTATGGCGACGCTCGACTGACGCGAGGTTGGCGGGCCGCTCATGTCAGGCGCTTCCAGAAACCTTTGCTCAGCACGGCCACCTTCTCAGCGGTGCTCAACCGAATGCGCCCCGAATAGACGTCGTAGTTGCCGGTGGCGATCTTCTCCAACAGCCGGCGATAGATCTCGACCAGCGTCCACAAAGCTGGCCGGCTATCTTCGTCCACCAGTGGCAGCAGTTCGTCCGCCGCGCGATAGAACTCGCGCGCCCGGGCGGCTTCGAACTCCAGCACTGGTCGCAACGACGCGGATGCAGCAGCGTTCGCCAGCAAACTGGCCTCGACCCCGAAGCGCGCCAGGTCTTCCTTCGGCAGGTACACGCGCCCCATCTCGGCGTCTTCCTTCACGTCGCGAATGATGTTGGTGAGCTGAAAGGCGACACCGGTTTGCTCCGCCAGCTTCTCGGCGCGCGGGTCGCGATAGCCGAAGATGCGAATGCAGATCAGGCCCACGACCGAGGCCACGTGATAGCAATAGTCGTAAAGCTGATCGAAGGTCTCATACTGGAGTTGGCCAACTCCTTCGCCCGGCGCAGGTTTCGGAGGAGTGCCCTGCGAGGGCACATCCATGGCGGTGCCGTGTACCAACTTCTCCAGCAGCTCGATGGGAATTTTGTAGAGCTTTTGCGAATCCGCCAGCGCAAATAACACGGCATCGTCAGTGGGTTCGCCCGCAACCACGCGACGCAGCCCGTTGATCCATTCCTCCAGTTTTTCGCGGCGCTGCTGCGCCGGGATGGAAAGATCATCGGAGATATCGTCGGCGTGGCGCATGAAGGCATACACCGCCGAAAGCGCATTGCGCTTGGGGGCAGGCAGGACCAGGAAGCCGTAATAGAAATTCTTGGCGGCAGAGCGCGCGATGTGACGACAAACTCCGTAGGCGGCCCGCAACTGTAGCGGGTGTTCGCTCACAGCAGCTTTCCGGCGGCTGCCCGTGCCAGCAGCCACAACTTGCGCGGCCTGGAAATCACCGGCCGCCGCGTCAACACGTCGTATCTCTGGCGCTCGATGGCGTTCAGGATCTCCAGCCCGCCCCGGCTGAATAATTCGATGTCGAGCGCAAGATGCTTATCCACCATCCTGGCGAGCGGCAATCCCATCTGAAACCATTCCCGGGCGCGCGCAATCTCGAACTTCATCATTCCCAGGAATGCCGGCGTTGCTCGTCGCTGCGCGATGTCATCTTCTGTCACGCCATACTTCGCAAGATCTTCCACAGGCAGATAGATTCGCCCTTTGCCGTAATCGACGGCCACGTCTTGCCAGAAGTTCGCCAGCTGAAGCGCGGTGCACGTGTAGTCGGAAAGCTTTTGCCGCTCCGCGTCGCGATAGCCGCACACATAGAGCACCAGATGCCCGACGGGATTCGCCGAATACTGGCAATACCCCAGCACATCGGCAAACGTTGGGTAGCGCCCGGTCCTCTGGTCGTGGCGAAAGGCCTTGAGCAGATCCGAGAATTCGTGCTGTGGAATCTCCAGTTCGCGCACCGTCTGCCGCAGCGCCACAAACACCGGATGCCTCGGCTCTCCGGAATAACACTGCTCCAGTTCCGCTTCCCACTGTTCGAGCAGCGCCAGCGACTGTTGCGGATCGCCAACCTCGTCGCCCAGATCGTCGGAGATCCGGCAGTACGCATATACGTTGTAGAAATGCTGATGCAGATGTTTGGGCAGGAACCAGGTGACAACCGAGAAATTCTCGTAATGCGAGTGTGCCATCCGCGAACAATATTGCTGCGCCACCTCGAGCGAGGGCGCGCGCGCTGGAATCGCATACTCGGGAGGCAGCGCCTGCCAGCCTGTCGCAGCGGTAGGACCGTGCTGCGCAAAATCCACGCGATTATCTGTGGGTAGAGAAGACATCAGGAAGATTGTACCGGGGACTTCCTCTGGGTGCCCCGTCCCAGCTTGCCAGAGGGAGGGATTGACAGCCGACAACCGGGAACTGGCGACTACCTACGTTCCCGGGATGATGGCCGTCTTAATGTCGCCGTTGCGATTCAGCATGTGCCGCAACACCTGCTGCAAGCGCGACAGAGGCGCTTCGCCGGTAATGTAGTCGGTCCCTTTGATTTTGTTCTCGCAGATCAGGGCGAAGGCTTTGCGCACCGTCTCGGGCGTGTGATGGAACGTCGCCTTCAGCGTCAGCTCGTTATAGTGCAGACGCTGCGTATCCAGCGCGACCGTGGTCCCGCTGGCGCAGCCGCCGAAGAAGTTTACGGTGCCCCCTTTGCGCACCATGTCGATCGTCCACTCCCAGGCTTGCGGCCGACCTACGGCCTCGATGACCACGTCGCAACCGCGGCCGTCGGTCGTAAGCTTGCGCACCGCCTTCACTGGGTCGTCCACCGAATCGACCTGGACCGTGCTGTTGGCCCCCAATCGGCGAGCGGCACTCACCTGCGCTTCCCGCTTAACCACCG
Organism: uncultured Acidobacteriaceae bacterium; assembly: GCA_963798185.1. GTDB lineage: Bacteria > Acidobacteriota > Terriglobia > Terriglobales > Acidobacteriaceae > Bog-257. Next base: position 296,495 of record CAWCSJ010000013.1, on the reverse strand, counting down.
AGATGACATTGCAACCGGCCAGCTTCGCCACCTGGACAAACATCAAACCAATGGGACCGGCGCCGATGACGGCGACCGAGTCACCAATTTCCAATTTCGTTTCGTGCAGGCCGCGCAACACACACGCCAGCGGCTCAACCATGGCCGCCTCTTCGTAGCTCACGTGCTTCGGGATGGCCAGCATATTGGTTTCTACGATGCGCCGCGGAATGCGAATGTACTCAGCGTAGGCGCCGTTGTTAAACAGCAAATCCGAACACAGATTCTCCTGGTGCTTCGAGCAATAGAAGCATGTGCCGCACGGGGCAGAATTCAGCGCCACCACGCGCATGCCTTTGCGGAAACCTCGCACCCCAGGCCCAACTTCTTCGACCACGCCCGCCAATTCATGCCCAAACAGGGCCGGAGGCACAATCATGCGCGCGTGATACCCGCGCTGATACACCTTCAGATCGGTGCCGCAGGTCAGTGCCACTTGCACTTTGACCAGGACCTCTCCTTCCGCCAACGTGGGGATCGGTACCTGCTCGATTTTGACGTCCTCTTTGCCATAGAGGACCGCCGCTGTCATTTGTCTAGTCAATTATTGGCCCTTCCATAAGCTGCCCGGCTGAATGACCACCTTCATCGAATCCGGTTTGGGGCGGGCAGCCAAGTGCAGCGCTTCAACGGAGCTCGTCAGTGGAAAGCGGTGACTGATGAGCCGCTCTAAGTCCATTTCGCCGCTGAGCACAAATCGCGCCGACTCTGCCTGCAAATCGACCGAAGCGCTGTATGACCCCAAGAGACTCTTCTCATCGACGCAAACCGCCGCGGGATCAATCACTGCCTCCCCATGCTGAGTTTGCGCAAACAGCAACACCCGTCCGCCAAAACGCGTTGCGTCCATGGCTATACGAATTAAGGCGTTGCCGGCTACGGCAAGTATGACCGCATCCGCCCCCCGGCCCTCCGTCAACTCTTTAACGGCGCTTACGGTCTCGGAGGCAGAGGCGTCGATGTTTTCATTTAGACCAAACGTCTTTGCTATTGTATGCCTCTGCAGAAACAAATCGGAAGTTATCACCCGCGCTCCACAACGGCGCGCCAGTACGGCAAGCATGATTCCAATCGGTCCCTGGCCAATTACCAGCACTGATTCCCCAGGCGTAAGTTTCAGCGTTTCAATGCCCTTCATACAAGTATTAATGGGCTCGATGAAGGAAGCCTGCTCGAATGAAATTCCGTCGGGAATACGAACGACACCGTTACCTACGATCCACTCCATCACCCGAACATATTCGGCAAAACCGCCTCCGCTGGGTTCGTAGCCGGCAGTCACGCCGACTTTCTTGTATGTCGGACACTGCGCGAACACCTTGTGTTGGCAGTAGTAACATTCCCGGCAGGGGATGTGGTGGAACACCATCACGCGATCGCCCAGTTCGTAACCGGCAACATCTTCGCCCAGAGCAGCAATCACTCCGGTGGTCTCATGACCAAAGATGCGCGGTGCCGAATGCGAACCGGTCGCGATCTTCTTCAGATCGGTGCCGCAGATGCCGCAGGTGTGGACCCGAACCAGAATTTCTTCCCGGCCAATCTTCGGCACAGGAACGGTCTCCAGCCGGACGTCATTAACGCCACGATAAACTGCCGCCTGCATAGTTGCGGGGATCGCCTGTGCACCGATGGCACCACCGAGTTGGGTTGCGCTCGACATATTAATAAACGGTTGCTAGTTGTCAGTTTCCAGCAGTGATCACTGCCTACTGACAACTGACGGCTGACAACTGCTTTGAATTAGATGTTCCAAAGCCCGGCACAGGTTCGCAGACGCGATCCTGCTGTTCGTCCTCAGCTTTCCCAGCGTGCCCCACCACTTCGGGTGGAGCGCAACAAAGACCAGGAATTGCTGCTTGTTAAACCTTCCGTTACCGTCAACAAATCGAGCGAGGGGCGGCATCTCGAAGGAAGCGTCATCGGAGATGGCCTTGACCGCAGCAAATTCCAGGCCGCGATCTTTGGCCACCTGCGCCACCGCCGCCGCTTCCATGTCCACCACGTCCGCTTTGTAGTTCGCCATCAAAACCTTTTTCTTTGTGACATCGCTTATCTCTTGCGAGGTCGCCAGCACCCACTCGCCTTCCCTCGCCGCGTAACGTTCGCCAGTAACAACATTCACCACTTCGCGGATGCGCTCGACATCGCCGATCTTCAGCTGCGGCGAAAGCGCGCCAGCCAAGCCCGCGGATATCAGCATCCTTGGCCGTGCTTGCTCGATCACCACCTGGGCTGCGTGACGGGCAGCTTTTTCGCCGATACCGTCAACCGCGATCATCGCGTCCGGCAGTTCGAACAACTCAACGCCGTCCACATGCTGCGCTTGCCTCTTCCTCAATAACGGCGCCAGTTCCACCCGCATCGCAGCCACAATCGCGATGGGCTTATGGGGCATAGCCGTTTGCCTGGAACCACTCTGCAGCGCGGCGCAAAGCGCCATCCACTGGTCCCGGATTCCAGCCCAGTTCCCGCTCCGCCTTCGCGCTGGTGATGAACATCTTCTTGCGCCCCATGCGCACCGAATCCAAAGTCACACGCGGTTCGCGTCTCATTATGCTGCCGCTGAACAGCGTGTCCACCACGCCCGTGGCGTAGGCCACCGCATAAGGCAACTTGATCTTCGGCGATGGCAGACCTGTGATTGCGGCCAATTTGTCCAGGATCTGCTTCAACGTCAGGTTCTCACCGCCCAGGATATAGCGCTCTCCCGGCACCGCCTTCTCCATCGCCAGCAAATGTCCCTGAGCGCAATCGGCCACGTCCACCAGATTCAATCCTGTGTCCACATACGCCGGAAATTTGCGCTTTAAGAAATCCACCACGATGCGCCCCGTCGGCGTCGGCTTGATATCGCGCTCACCGATCGGGGTCGTCGGATTTACCACCACTACATTCTGGCCCGCGCGTCCCGCCTCGATCACAAGCCGCTCGGCCATGAATTTGCTGCGCTTGTAATCACCAATCATGTTCGATAGTGTGACCGGCGTCTTCTCGTCGGTAAGGCGGCCGTTGTTGCCAAAACCCATGGTGGCAACGCTGCTGGTATAAATAACCCTCCGCACGCCCGAATCTCTCGCCGCCGTGAGCACGTTTCGCGTGCCCTCAACGTTGGAGTCGTAAAGTTCCTGGCCATTGCGCACCCACAGGCGGTAATCCGCAGCTACGTGGAAGACAAATTCGCAGCCGGACATTCCGTTCTTCAGTGACCCCACGTGGCGTAGGTCGCCGACAACTCGCTCCGCCGGCAGGTCAGCAATGTTGTCGAGACGGCTGGTAGGACGCACCAGCATGCGCAACTCCGCGCCTCGGGAAAGCAGTTGACGTGCAACATGGCTCCCCAGAAATCCGGTCGCGCCTGTAACGAAGCATTTCATGTTTCCGCTGTCAGGAATCAGTTGTCAGTAGCCAGTCGTCAGATTGAACCAGCGCACATAATTTCTTGGTTGTCATCCTGAGCGACGAGCGGAGGAGTCGAAGGACCCCTATCGCCGAAGAATTTGAAAGCCTGCCAATTCAGGAACAGCAATGACAACTGACTACTGACTACTGTTTCTACGCGTGATCCGCAACTGCTCTTCCTGCGAGACGGCTGACGCTTTGGCGTACGTGGTCAGCGCCAGTAGCGGGAAATACTGCCGGTACATGTAGTACATCAAATAAAACACTCGCGGAAATCCCGTGCCCGTGTACCAGGCTTCGTCCCACGAACCATCGCGACGCTGCGTCTTCAGCAGATAAGCAATCCCGTGTTGCAGCGAGTCGTTGCGTGTGTCATTGGCGGCCAGCAATCCCATCACCGCCCACGCGGTCTGCGATGCAGTGCTAGGACCAACGCCCTTCACGTTAGCATCGTCGTACGAATCACAAGTCTCTCCCCAGCCGCCATCCGGATTCTGCATCATCCGCAACCACTCGACGGCCTGCAGCACGAAGGTCTCGTGGTAATCCACGCCCACCGACTCCAGCCCGCGCAGCACCTGCATGGTGCCGTAGATGTAGTTCACGCCCCAGCGCCCGAACCACGAGCCGTCAACCGCCTGCTCGCGCTTGATAAACTCGATCGCGCGCCGCACCGGTTCGTCCTTCAACGAGTAACCATAACTGGCCAGACACTCCAGCACCCGGCCCGTGATATCGACCGTCGGGGGATCCAGCATGGCGTTGTGGTCGGCGAACGGAATGTTCTGGAAGACCATGCGATCGTTGTTCTTGTCGAACGACGCCCAGCCACCGTTCTTGCATTGCATCGACAAGATCCAGTCAATGGCGCGGCGGGTTGATTTGTCGTGATAGCTCTCGTTATTGGTCTTCACCCGGCTGAGCGCCAGCAGGACCTGCGCGCTATCGTCCACGTCGGGATAAAACTCGTTGTTGAACTCGAAATACCAGCCCGCCGGCGCTGCCTTGCGGTTCTTCACGCACCAGTCACCCTTGCGGGTCACCTGCTTGCGCAGCATCCATTCGCAGGGCCGCACCAGCCGGGGATCGTTGGCCGCCACGCCGCTTTCCGCCAAAGCAAACACGGCATAAGCGGTGTCCCACACCGGCGACATGCAGGGCTGCATGCGAAACGTCGTCTCTTCTTCGATGCCCAGCTTCTCGAATTCGTCCATTGCTCGGATTACCTGCGGATCGTCTAGCGAGTAACCCAAACAGCGCAGCGCGATGATGGAGTTCATAATGCCGGGATAGATCGCGCCCAGCCCATCGCTCATCTCCATGCGCTCCAGCATCCACTTTTCCGCAACCTTCAAGGCCCGCGAGCGCAGCGGACGAACATGGATCTGTTCCAGCAGGTGCACCATCCGATCGAGCACCAGAAAGAAATTCCGCCAGCTCACCAGCTTCTTTTCCCAGCGCAAGCGCAATTCCGTCTTGCTTCGCCCGTCGACAAATAGCTCGTCGATTCCCTGCTCGGCCGGAATCTTCTTGAACGGTTTCTTAGCGTACGCAATCGACAGCGGCACCAGAATGGCGCGCGACCACGATGATATCTCGTAGATGTTGAACCAGAACCATTTGGGAAACAGCACGATCTCGGGCGGAATGGCCGGCACCGCGTCATAATCGTATTGCCCCAGGAAGCACAGATAAATCTTGGTAAAGGTGTTGACCGCGGTGACGCCGCCTAGCGCCAGAATGCACTCGCGTGCCTTGCTGAGCTGTGGATGATCGGGGCTGTAACCCGCCATCTTCAATGCGAAATAAGCCTTCACGCAGGCGCTGACGTTGGATGGGCCATCATTGTAAATCGGCCAGCCGCCGTCGGCATTCTGCCGATTCAGAATCTCAGTGGCACACTTCTGCGTCCGCACCGCATCTTCGGTGCCCAGCAGACGATGCAGCAGAATGTAATCGGAAACCAGGGTGGTGTCGGCGCCCAATTCGCCGCACCAGTAGCCCTCTTCGCGGTCCTGAATGGAAAACAGGTATCGTCGCGAGGCATCGATGGCGGCCGCCACCCGGCTCTTGATGTCGTCGATTTTGCCGAACCGTACTTCGGCTCGATCCGAGGAATCTGCCATTCTCTCTACTCCGCCATGGCGGGCGCAGTTCCAATGGCCTCGACGATCTCGGCGGGCAATCCGAAGCGCACATGCTCCGGCATGACCTCGATTTCACGCATATTGGTGAAACCCTGCTCGGCCAGGAAGGTCACCGCTTGTTGCACCAGAATTTCAGGCGCCGACGCGCCTGCCGTCAGACCCACCGTCTTGACGCCCTCCAGCCACTCCGGTTTGATGGAGCGGTAGTTCTCAATCAGGTGCGACTGCGCGCCCAGGTTGCGGGCCACTTCGACCAGGCGGTTCGAATTGGAGCTATTGTCCGAGCCGACAATCAACAGCAGGTCACACTCGCCGGCGACATCTTTCACCGCAGTTTGACGGTTTTCCGTCGCATAACAAATGTCTTGCGCATGCGGCCCCTGGATGTTCGGAAATCGTTTCCTTAGCGCCGCGATGACATGGCTGGTCTCATCCAGGCTCAGCGTGGTCTGCGTCAGATAAGCGACACGGTTGGGATCGGGAACCTGAAGGTCGTTGACGTCGTCTGGCGAATCCACGACCTGAGTAACGTCGGGCGCCTCGCCCAGCGTGCCAATCACTTCGTCGTGGTCACGATGCCCAATAAGGATGAGCGAATAACCTTCCCGCGCAAACTTGACGGCCTCGACGTGGACCTTGGTGACCAGCGGGCAAGTGGCGTCGATCACGCGCAACTCGCGCAGCTTGCTGGCGTCCCGCACCTCGGGCGCGACCCCGTGCGCGCTGTAGATAATGCGCTCCCCGGCCGGCACTTCCTGCACGCTGTCCACAAAGATGGCGCCCTTGGCGCTCAACTCGTCCACCACGTAGCGGTTGTGCACAATCTCTTTGCGCACGTAAATCGGCGCCCCAAAGGTCTCCAGCGCGATGCGCACAATGTCAATGGCGCGAACCACGCCGGCGCAGAAGCCCCGCGGCTTCAATAGAAGTAACGTTTTGGTGTTGCTTTCAGTCATTCGTTGTCTGTCCAGTATACGGGTAGAAACCCGCTTTTCCCCACGGTTACTCTATTGTAAGCAGCGGCGCCGGAATCACCAAGGTAACGGCCTGAAGCGGGGCAATTTAGCACCCTAAGGCGTAATTTTTGCAGCCAACGGCAACCGCCATTAATGATGCGATGCCAGCGATGACGGGCTGGTTCCGGCAGAACCCAGGTAGAAGCCTTATTTAGATGTCGGAAAACACTGCGCCTTGGATCCTGCGCTTTTTAGCGCCCCTTTTTTCTAAGGTGTCATCCTGAGCGACGAGTCTAGGCGCTCTGGCGCCTGGACGAGGAGTCGAAGGACCCCTATAGCTTTCAGAAAATAAATTGGGACACGTCTCTGCTACTTTGCGAAACGATGGCTTGGTGGAAGCCCCCGCATTTATGCGGGGGAAAACGCTTCGCCTTGGATCCAGCGCTTTAGCGCTGGAAAATCCGAGCCAAAAAAATGCCCGACACGCTCGCTGTACAATCTTTCCCAGGGGCCACCTATGACCGGCAACGAACTCGCCAAAATGTACGAATTCAGCTACGGCGCCATCGAACGCAATCTCAACGACGTCACCCACGACGAGAGCCTCGTCCAGCCACCCGGCGCCGGCAATTGTCTGAACTGGGTCCTGGGACACATCGTCGTTGCCCGCAACACAGTGCTGACCCTCGTCGGCAGCGGTCCCGTAGTTGGCGACGACGTGGCCGCGCACTATCGCCGCGGATCCGACCCACTCCGCTCCGGCGACAACGCGGCCGACCTCGCTACCCTCCGCACCCTTCTGAGCGATACCCAGCAGCGGCTTCTTCCCGCTCTCGCGGCCCTCTCCGACGATGCCTTGGCTTCGCCTGTCCCCGAGCGACTCCGCCGGCCACCGCTCACCGGCTCGGTCGCCGATGCGCTGATTCGTCTCCACTATCACGAGGGCTATCACAACGGACAGATGGGACTGCTGCGCAGGCTTGCCGGCAAAGAAGGCGCGATCAAGTAAGTGTTTCTTTGCCGCTCCGCTCAAACACCGCGCGGTTAATATGCGCTACAGCCCTCGCGCTAGATGCCGTGGCCTCCGCCGGAGACTAATATCCACCGGTTCGCCGTTGCACGTCCCCAAACAGAAATTGCCCTCCCAGAATTCCCACTCGGGCAGGCTCTCGGCCATGGCTACAAACTTGTCACTCCACGCCTGTTCGACTTCCAGAGCTACCGCATAGGGCAAGTATTTCTCGTAAAGACTCGACGTTCCCGAGGGCACCTCGAGTCGGTCCATGGGTAACTTCTCAACGGAGGACAGAAACAGGCGGAAGCCTTCAATCTCATCCAGCAGCTTCGCTCCCTTTGCTGTGGGCGCTCTCATCAAATGGAGAAACGCCACATCTAGACCCACCATCATTGCGGTGACGACCAGAACCCGTAACCCGAAATTGCCGCCCAGCATCAAGGCTCCAACACCCAACCCCGCGACACACGGCACCATAAGGGCAACGAGTCGGAGGGCTCGCCCAAAAACCGCAGTTCTTGGGCCTTTGCGGCTTGCACGAATCAAGTCCTTGAAGTGGGGTATAAGGGCGATTAGGAAGAAGCCGCCGGGAGCCATTAGAGCCAAAGCCCAAGCCAGAACGAACAGTTGGCCTAGATGATGCGGCTGGGCTGAAAAATATACGGGCAGCAATGACAGGACAGCTCCCGCGGTGACGCTTTGGCGATTTTCAACGAACCACCGGCCAACCGCACTTTGCCGCAAGACGGCCGCCATTCCCCATGCCTGGTAATCTGTCTCCTCATCAAACAGCGTAGTAGACATGCCCTTTCGCCCGCAGCGCTGCAATATCTTGTCGAATAGAAAACGTTCTTCCATGGGGAGCACAACTTTTTGCTTGGCAGTTGAAATCGCACGCACTCGCGAGGCGTCACCATGCACCTCAAGGGTTGCTAACCTTTTTGCGACGAGACTCAGTACCCCGGCCCAGAAGGTACGGTCGTCAAAGGCCTCTTTCCACACATACCTGAGCATCGCAGGCGACAAACTTGCCGGTGGTTCATACTGGATGACGATGACGCCCCGCTTGGGGTCGCGTCCGACCATTGACCACATAACAACGTAATAGCAACACACCGCACCAACCGCGATCCACGTTAGCAAGTTGGCACTCATCGTCTGATCGTGCAAAATGACCACTACCCACCAACCACTACCCGCTATCCACTGTTCCTCAGCATCTGCTCCGCGTGCTTCAGCGAAGTGTCTGTCAGCTTGGCGCCGCTCATCATGCGCGCAATCTCGCGGGTGCGTTCTTCGGGATTCAACGGCCGCACCGAGGTCTTTGTTCTGCCTCCCGCTTCCCGTTTCTCGATGAGGTAATGCTGGTCGGCGAATGACGCGATCTGCGGCAGGTGTGTGATGCACAGCACCTGCTTGGTCCGCGCGAGCTGTTTCAGCTTCTTGCCCACCGCTTCAGCGGCGCGACCACCGATGCCAGTGTCAATCTCGTCGAACACCAAGGTGCGTTGACTTGAATCTCCACGCGCGCCGTTAATGCGGCGCCGACCGGCGCTCCCCGCTTCTACGCTGGTTTTCAGCGCCAGCATCACCCGCGACAGCTCGCCGCCGGAGGCGATCTCATCCACCGGACCCAGCGGCTCTCCGGGATTGGCGGAGATCAAGTACTGCACCTCGTCGAAGCCCCTGGCGCTCCAGTTCCCTTCTTGGTCCGAGCCGCTGACCTCGACCTTGAAACGCGCCTTCATTGCCAGCTCGTTGATCTCGCTCTCAACCATCTTCTCCAGTTTGCGCGCCGCTTCGTAGCGATGACGGGAAAGCCCGCGCGCCGCCTCCAGATATTTCACTGCGGCATTCGCCAGATCGATCTTCAGGACGCGCAGGACCTCGTCCTTGTTCTCCATCTCGTTGAGCTTGCGTTCCAGTTCATCCCCGAGCGCGATCACGTCGTCAAGGGTGGGTCCGTATTTCCGTTTCAGTCGATCGAGCAACGCCAACCGGTCTTCGACTTCAGCCAAGCGCGCCGGCGAAGCCTCGATGCCTTCGGCGTAATCGCGCAGCGTCTGGCCGATGTCTTCCAGGGTGATCCGCGCCGACTCCAACTCCGGTAGCGACTGGCGAAACTTCTCGTCGAAGCGCGACAACTCCTCGACCTGCCGCACGGCCGCGCGAATTGAAGCCGCCGCCGAGGTATTACTCTCATAGAGCGCTTCGTAGGCTGCCATGGCCGCGGTGAAGACCTTCTCCGAGTTGGCCAGCACGCGCTTCTCGGCCTCGAGCTTCGCGTCTTCTTCCGGCTGCAAGCGCGCGTCGGCAATCTCTTTGCGCTGAAAGCTCCACATGTCCAGCAGACGCAGCCGGTCGTGTTCGTCGCGCTCTAGGTCAGCGATGCGATGGCGGACCCGGTTCCAGCCTTCGAAAGCCGTCGCAACCGGCGATGTATCCGCGTCCGCGAAAGCATCCAGAAGCGCCAGCCGCGATGCCGCATCGAAGGCCAGCACCGCGACATTCTGCGCATGGATCACCGCCAAATGCGGCGCAAGTTGTTTCAGCACAGCCACCGTCGCCGCCTGGTTGTTCACGAAGACCCGACCCTTGCCGCCGGTTGCGATCTCGCGGCGCAGAATCAGTTGCCCGTCGTCCGAATGAGAATTGGAATCCAGGCCATTGGCTTCCAGAAGGGCATCCAGCGCTTCCGACTCGACCTCGAAAACCGCCGACACCACGGCCTTGTCGGTACCGTGACGGATCGCGTCGGTGGAGGCTTTGTCGCCGAGCAGCAGAGCGAGAGCGTCAATAAGGATGGATTTTCCGGCACCGGTTTCGCCGGTCAGCAGGTTCAGGCCGGGTGCGAACTCCACGGCAACGTTATCAATGACCGCGTAGTTTTCGACCCGCAGTTCCAGTAGCACGTGAGCTCTCGACTCGCCGAAGTTAAGCGCAGTGTAGCAGGAAAGCAGTTGCCATTGGCCAGTGACGTGGATATTCGTATGAGTCGCCACCGATGCCGTAGCTCACATGTACCGTTTGGGTACTCCCAGGCCTTTTGCCCTTGAATCGGGGCAGTTAACTCCCTAAACTTGATCTTGCTCAGGCGATTCGTCCGCTCCTCCTGCCCGTTTTTTCGCCAAAAAACCTTCGTTTGCTGCATGGGCGGTGCAATATAATGTGGTTTCCACAGGCATAGCCCTAAATATTGTGTTTTATGCCTTGACCCTCCTCGCCATGGAAAGTACAGTTGGCTTGGCGTTTTTCATTGGGTCGAGGTGAAATCGCGGATGGCGCTGGCATGACGCCTATCCGAACGGGAGTACGACGTTGCTCAAACTGAAGAAGCTGCAAATCCTCGGTTTCAAATCGTTTTGTGATCGCACTGACCTTCGCTTCCAAGGCGACGGTGTGGCCGCCATTGTGGGTCCTAACGGATGCGGCAAGTCGAACATCTCCGACGCTATATCTTGGGTGTTGGGCGAGCAGTCGGCGCGACTGCTGCGCGGCGTCAACATGCAGGACGTCATCTTTGCGGGCACACGCGAACGCAAGCCGACGGGCATGGCCGAGGTCTCGCTCACGCTGGTCGATCCCGAGATTTACGGCGAGGTGGCTGAGCCCGAGATCGATATTCAGGACGATCTCCCCGATGACGACTGGGACGAATCGAGTGTTCGCGCTGCCAAGGCCGAGGACGTCGAACGCTACTCTGAGGAAGTGCATCCCGGCCAGGGCGACGATGACGACACTTCGCCGTCTGCGAACGAAGCTACTCCTGATGCGACCGCTGCGCACGTTGTGCTGAAAATCCGCCGCCGCAAATTCAAGCGCACCTTCAAAGCCGGCGAGATCACCATCACGCGCCGCCTATTCCGTTCCGGCGAGAGCGAGTATCTGCTGAACGGCAAGCTGTGCCGTTTGCGCGATATTCAGGACATCTTCATGGGCACGGGTCTCGGCCCGGAGTCCTACGCCATCATCGAGCAGGGCCGCATCGGCCAGATTCTCAGCAGCAAACCCACCGACCGGCGCGCCATCATCGAAGAGGCTGCGGGCATCACGAAATTTAAAACCCGCAAGCGCCTGGCGGAAGCCCGGCTGGAAGATGCGAAGCAGAATCTCGCCCGCATCAACGATATCTTCGATGAAGTCACCCGCCAGATGAATTCGTTGAAACGTCAGGCATCGAAGGCCGAGCGTTACGCCAGGTTGCGCGACGAAATGCGGGCCAAGCTGCGCGTGCTGCTGGTCAGCAAGTTCGCGCAACTTGATGGCGAGGCTTCGCTGCTCGCCCGCCAACTTACCGAGATCGGCGAAGCCATGCACGCGCAGGGCGAGGCCGTGCAGCACATGGACAGCGAGCACAGCGAGCGCACACAGCGTGGCTACGCCATCGAGCGCGAATCGCAAGCGAACCGCGAGCAACTGAACACGCTATCGCTCGAGATCGAGCGCGCCGCCGCCCGCCGCCGCACCAATGAAGAGCGCTGCTTTGAGTTGGATGCGCGTGCCGCTGCCGCGCAGGCTGAAGCCGCCAATACTGAAGCCCAGTTCGCGCGCCTGCAGCAGGAACTGGAGAGCAACCGCGCCACGCTCGAGTCAGCCAGCGTGGATGTCACCCTGGCCCAGCAGGAGTCGCAAGCCCGGCAGCACGAGGCTGCGGCAGCCGTGGCATCGCTAGTGGAAGTCGAACGCCAGCAGGAGCAGCGCCGCGACGCAATTCTAAACGCGGTTTCGGCGACTTCCGCAGTGCGCAACCGTATCACGCAAGCTGAGGAACGCATCGCCGCTCTGGATCGCGAAGCGCAGCGACTGCTCGACGAAACCACCGCCGCCACACTGCAGCTGGAAACTTTCGGCGGTCAGCAGGGCCAACTCGGATTGGAGTTTGAAACCGCTTCGCAACGCGTTCTGGCGCTGGCCGCGCAGATCGAGGAGACCCGCGGCAATCTCGATGAGCGGCGGGCCGCTGAGACCACCGCCAAGCGTCATCTGGATTCGCTGCGTGGCGAGTACGCCAGCGCGATGGGCAAGAGAAGTTCGCTGGAAGCGGTCATCACCGAGCATGGCTACACCACCGAGTCGGTGCGCAAGCTCTTCACCTCCGGCGCGATGAAGGATGGTCTGGCACCGGTGGGTGTTCTCGCCGATTTTCTGGAGGTGGATGACCGCTACGAGCACGTGGTTGACGATTTCCTGCGTGACGAACTGAACTACGTCGTGGTGAAGTCATGGGATGCAGCCGATGAAGGGCTGCGGCTGTTGCGCAGCGACATGGATGGCCGCGCGACGTTCCTGGTCCACCCTGAAGATTCGCAGGCGAAGTTTTCTTTCCTCTTTGACGAGTCCATGCACCAGGTCGCGCACGGGGAAAGCGTAGTTCCATTGAAGCATTGCATTCGCGTGCTCAATGGCTTCGGTAAGTCGCTGGAAGTGATTCTGCCCAAGCTGGGCAACGGCTACATCGTGCCCGATGCCAGTGCAGGTCGCGGGCTGGCGTTGGAAAACCCCGACGCCTTCTTCCTGTCCACGTCCGGCGAGTGCTTCCACAATGTGACGGTGACTGGCGGCAAGGAGCGCGCCCAGGGACCGCTCTCCATGAAGCGCGAACTGCGCGAAGTGTTGCAGCAGATGAGCGAGATGGAGCGCGCCATGGCCGCCGAAGAATTGCGCGTGGCGGCACTGGGACGCGAGACCTTCGACCTGAACGGATTGCTGCATCGGCTGGAGGACGAAAAGCGCGAAGGCGAGCGCCAGGCCATGACTTCGGGCCACACCCTTCGCCAGCTCGAATCTGAGATGCTGCGTGTGCGGGAACGCCTTTCCACGTACGAGCGCGAGCTTGGCCGCGTGGGCGAGGAACGCCAGCAGCAGGCGACTTCCATCGCGCAGCAGAGCGGCGAACTGTCAGCCCAGGAAGAACAGCAGCGTCAGCTTGAGACCGCAATGCAGGCAGCACAGAGCAGTCTGGAAGGCCTGCGTGTGCGGCGGGATGAAGCGGCCCAACTGGCCAGCGAGGTGCGGGCCCAACTGGCCACACTGGAAGAACGTCGCCGCGGAGCTGTGGCCACGGTGCAGCGCGTGGAGGTGATGGTATCGGAAATCTCGACGCAACTGGCGAAGCTGAAATCGCAACTCGAGTCGGCTGCCGCCGAGAAGGGGCAACGCCAAGCGGAGAACGTTCGCCTCGCTGACCAGGTGGTCGGCTGGACCGCAGAGCGCGAACTGGCACATGGCCGCGATCGCGACTTGCAAACCGAATTGCAGGCGGTGCGCGTGCGCATCGTTGAATTGGAAGAGGCCCTCAAGACGGCCCGTGAAGCCCTCGATGCGGCGCGCGATCGCCGCGGTGAACTTGCCGCCGCGCAGGCGCGCGTGCAATCCGATGTGCAGCACATGTCAGAAACCTGCGTGCAGGAGTTGAGTCAGCAACCATCGGAGCTGATGGCCGACGATTCCCTGCCCCGCATCGCCACTGAGGCGCTGGCCGCCGAAGACGAAGCGTATCGCGAAATGCGCACCCGTCTCGACAACATGGGCCCGGTCAACATGATGGCCCTGGAGGAATACAAAGAGATCGCGCAGCGTCACGAGTTTCTGGAAACGCAGCGGCTGGATCTGTTGCAGGCGATCGAGAACACGCAAAACACAATCAAAGAGATTGACACCATCTCACGGCAGAAGTTCGAAGAAGCGTTCAAGATCATCAATGAAAACTTCTCGAGGACCTTCAGCAAGCTCTTCGGCGGCGGCCAGGGCTTCATGCGCCTAACCGACATCGAGAACTCTGCCGAGAGCGGCATTGACGTGGTGGCATCGCCCCCGGGCAAGAAGCTACAGAATGTGCTGTTGCTCTCAGGCGGGGAAAAGGCGCTGACCGCGCTGGCATTGCTGGTTGGTATTTTCCAGTATCAACCCAGCCCCTTCTGCATTCTCGACGAGGTGGATGCGCCGCTCGACGAAGCCAACATCGGCCGGTTCACCGAACTGATTCGCGAGATGAGCTTGCAAACTCAGTTCATCATCATCACCCACAGCAAGCGGACGATGGGCATGGCGCCGGTCCTGTACGGCGTCACCATGCAGGAGCCGGGAGTGTCGAAGCTGGTGTCGGTGCGCTTCCACGAAGAGCCGACGCGGCTGACGGCAGTGACGGCATAGCCGGGATGTGAGTGCGCGACAACGTGTTGGTTGCCTTGGCTCCTAGTCGCGCCTTGCGGGACGAAAGAGCTTAGCCCAGCGCTTCAGCGCTGGGTAGGCATTGTTATGAAGAGGAGTCCCGTAGGGACGGCAGAGGGAACCTAGCCAAGCACAAATCGCGGATCGTACGGAATGCCTGATTTCTTCAGCAACGTCAGGAACTCCTGTTCGAAGCTCCACTTCGCGTGATGTTCAATCTGGCGGTCGATGTAATCCACCACGGCCTTGCATTGCGACTGTCCCACGCTGAACGCGCTGTATCCCTCCTGCCACGCAAAGCGAGTTGATTCATTCAGCCAGCGTGAGGTGTTCCCTTTGAACTCTTGTATTGCCTTTGCCAATGCGATGGTCGGCGGCAACGAGATGAGGAGATGGAGATGGTTAGCGGTGCCGCCGGCAGCCAGTAACAGAATCTGTTTCTGACGCGCGATTCCGCCGACGTATTGCCATAGTCTTTTCGGGTCGGGAATAAGGTTCGCCCGGTCTTTCGTGCTGAAGACGCAATGAACCAGGTTACAAGTGTGGGTGTGCGCCATGAGGCGAGAATAATCTTGTGGAATTAGACTTTGCGGTGATGGTCGGCACGTTGCGATGTTTGTCTCTGCCGTCCCTACAGGACCCGGGATCTATGCTGATGCCTACCCAGCGCTAAAGCGCTGGGCTAAGCTCTTTCGTCCCGCTGTGCGGGACTCGGATACCGCCGGTTCCAGCGAAGTGCGACGTACGCTTTGCACCCCGGGCAGCCTATTCCGCTTGGCCGGTTGCGGATCAAACTGTTACCGTTGCGATAACTAAGAGGAGTTCGAGATGACGCGAACTGATACGACTAAAACCTCTGTTATTTCCTCCCAGCGCGTTCGCCTTGCCGCATCCGAGCCCAAAATCCTCAAGGTCATTGGAGAAGAATCAAAGCGCAAGGGTACCAATCTACTCACATCAAGAAGGATTGACCAGATCATCAAGTCCGCGCGCTTGAAAAGAGCAAAGCTCTAATGTTCGGCCGCCGGTAGTTACCTGTTTCCCCGCCAGCCCCCAACTCTCCCGCCTCCGTTGCGATATACTTTGGGGTTTGCCTATTAATGTTTGCCAGCGGTAGCGCGCAAGCTGCTCTAATTCTGGAAGGAGAATTTTTCCTATGTCATCCGCAGCCGTTTCTTATGCCCGCGAGAACCAGAAACGCTTTCTCGACGAATTGAAAGATTTGCTCCGCATTCCCAGCGTCAGCACCGCCGAAGAGCACAAAGGCGATGTCCGCAAGGCTGCCGAGATGGTGGCCAACGATCTGAAGAGGATTGGCTTTGAGAATGTTGAGATCATCCCCACCAATGGCCATCCTCTGGTTTATGCCGACTGGCTGCATGCTGCGGGTAAGCCCACAGCGCTGTGCTACGCGCATTACGACGTGCAGCCGGCCGAGCCGCTGGACGAGTGGCACACTCCGCCGTTCGAGCCCACCGAGCGCAATCAGAACATCTATGCACGCGGCGCCGTCGACGACAAGGGCCAGCTGTGGATGCAGCTGAAAGCGTTTGAGTCACTGTTCCAGGCGGGCAGTGGCAAGCTGCCCATCAACGTCCGGGTGCTGATCGAAGGCGAAGAAGAAGTGGGCGGCGAGAGCATTGAAGAGTTCGTGAAGAAGAATGCAGGCTCGGGCAAGCTGAAGGCCGACTTCGCCCTGGTTACCGACACGGAGTTGTTTGCGCCCGATCTTCCTACGCTGTGCGTCGGTTTGCGCGGCCTGCTCTACACCGAGATCCAGGCGCAGGGAGCAAAGACCGATCTGCACTCGGGCGTGTACGGCGGAGCGGCGCCCAATCCGCTGTTCGCCCTGGTCGAGATCATCAGCAAGCTGAAGGACGCCGACGGGAAGATCCTGATTCCCGGTTTCTACGATGACGTGCAAAAGCCGACTGCCGACGAGCTGAAAGCCTGGGAGCGGCTGCCCTTCAATGAAGAGGACTATCGCAAGGCGGAAGTGGGATCGAACGTTCTGACCGGCGAGCCGGGCTTCTCCGTGCTGTATCGCACCTGGGCGCGTCCCACGCTGGAGGTACACGGCATGCCGGGCGGCTTCATCGCGCCGGGCGCGAAGACGGTGATTCCGGCGCGCGCGTCGGCCAAGGTTTCGATGCGTCTGGTACCCAAGCAGGACCCGGACGACATCCTGAAAAAGTACACCGAGTACATCAAGAAGAATACGCCCAAAGGCATCCAGATCAACATCAAGGTGCACAGCAAGGGCCCGGCGTGCGTGGTCAATACCGACAACAAGTACGCGCGCGCCTCCGTGGAAGCCATGCACGAAATCTTCGGGAAAGACACCGTGTACATTCGCTCGGGCGGTTCGATTCCGATCGTCACCCAGTTCGAGGAAGACCTGAAGATTCCCAGCATCATGATGGGCATGGGACTGCCCGACGACAACCTGCATGCTCCCAATGAGAAATTCCACATCCCCAACTTCTATCGTGGGATCGAATCGATCATTCGCTTCTTCCAGATATTGGGGCAGTGAAGAAAAGCGGTTAGTGGATGTGATGGTGGGTAGTAATCGGAGAAACCGGAGGACCCCATGCAGCCTAGCCCGTGGTTTGAAGGTTCGGGAGTGAATCGTGGTCGCAGACACGTAATTGCCGCGCTATTCATGGCCGCATTTGTACTGCTGGTCGCCGCCGGAGTCAACCTTTCCCTGGCGCAGGAAAAGAAACAGGCGCCGGCACCCGCCAATAACAGCGCTAATTCCGGCTCTGTGGCCCGTGGAAAGTACATCGTGACCGAGGTTGCGAAATGTGGTAACTGCCACACTCCGCGCACGCCAAATGGCGAACTCGATTACAACCGCTGGCTGGCCGGAGGGCCGGTGCCGTATCTGCCGGCCCAGCCGCAAGCCGATTGGCCGCTTCTCTGCCCCCGCATCGGGGGATTGCCGCCGGCAAGCGATGCCCAGATGATCACGCTGCTGACCACTGGTATCTGGACCACAGGTCAGCCGCTTCGCTCCCCGATGCCTGAGTTTCACATGACCCGCGCAGATGCCGAGGCGGTCCTGGCTTACCTGAAATCCATCACTACCGGTCGCGGTGCAAGCCAGTAATAGCTCTCTGTGTGGCCGGCGGCGGCCGGTTAGCTCGCTGGTGGCGCCGACACTTCCCTCGACAAGAAAGCTGAAGTACACTCATCCCACCTTGCTTGCTCGGGCGAAATTTCTTAGGCCGTGTAGTCAGGCTTTCCTGTTCTATCCCATAACAATGCAGAGTGAAACTCAGAACAAAATGTTTCTCGGAACCGCACGCCGGTGTATATTAATTTCCACTTTTCGGAAGAAACTTTCAGTTAGAACAACCCTGGGTTCATCTCATGAGGACCGCGTCAAAGCTCGCCGCCCTGCCGGCCACGGGACTGGATCGAGAAAGGCCGGAAGAAGATCCCTGGCATAAGAGAGCGCTGGAGATCGCCCGTGAGCTGGCTGGACTTCCCACCTTAGTAACCGTTGTCGCCAGTTTCTGCACGGAAAGTCAGCGGACTCTGGCTCTCTGCGCCGTGGCTGCTTTGCTGGTTGCGATTGGCTTAAGATTTCTCCCCGGCATCTCAAAAGCAAGATCGATTTCGATTGTGCTGCCTTGGCTGGTAACTGCGCTGCTGGGATTGACCCTGGTTCTAGTTCTGGTTGTTGTCCCATACCGTGCCGAAAAGCAGAATACGTTGTTGGGAAAGACATGGCTGGACTGGCAGACGTCTCTGGAGCTGTCAGCAGCAAAGTGTAAGAAGAGCCCGACACCGGAAAGCTGCCTGAGCACGCAGCTCGAGCCTGTTCTGGAAAACCGTCCCAAGTCTAATAATGCGAGCGCAAAACTAGCCAGCGCGGTGATCGCTGGGCAAGTACTGTTGGCCAATCCAACCGTCCATGACGTACTGCAAAAACGCCTCAGCGTGGACGAACGATTCATCGGGGCAGGTAACTCCGAACCGGTGCAACGCTCGAACGCCGCCGCCGCGATGGTTCCGGAGTATCTCGTACCTAACCTGGTTAATGCAGCCCCGTTTGTGTGGGTATGGGAGTTGAATCTTGGCGTCCCGTTGAATGGCCGCCCGCTGGTCGATCAGAAACTAATCGATATTTTATTGGCTGTTTCTCCGCAGGTCCGCGAGGACGGGCAGAACTTTGCAACCAACTGGGTGGAGTGGATCGAAAAGGACCATCTAGCCTCAGATGACGAACCTGCGCTGGTCCGCTTCGCCATCCTTGACCCCAAGAATCTACACAAGGACAAGACCAAGCCGCCGCCGCCCTCGGGCTGTTTCGGCAAGGCGGACGCCACGCGCGTATTCATGAACAAGTTGGGATTCGTGAAAGACGAGAGCCTCGGGAACGCGACGAAAGACTCGGGCTACACAGTTTCGGCGGATGACAGTGAGGCCCGGCTCTTTGTTTGGGTCTATGTGCCCACTCAGCCAGGACAGGCCATCCGCGCAACCTGGGAAAACGTACTGACAAATCTTACGAGCTGGATTAACGCACAGCCATGTCCGGCGAAGCCATAATAAGGGCACGGCAAAGCCGTGGGCGCGAATTCTATCTGTGTACGGTGATGCTGTCGGCGATTTTGCCGTACTCGTCGCGAGAGACGATTCGCTTATCGATGAGCTGGTGGGTATTGTCAAAGGGCCGCGCCGCAATGATGCGGTCGGCGGCGGCATCGTCGATGCCGGGCAGGCTCATGAGCTGCGTCTTCGAGGCACGGTTCAAATCGAGGGGGTGATCGGATGAAGGCCGGCTCAGCCCCTCGCGGATGCCTTGCGCGACCGCCTTCGCGTTATCTTTCATCTCCGCAGTGGCTTCTGCAGTCTTTTGCCTGACCTGGTCTGGATTGGAGGGCTGGGTATTACAGGAGACACAACCGGTAAGCACAATCTGGGCCGCACTCAGGACTATCGCCAGTAGAACCGCATTCGCACGCATGCCTGTGGGATGCAGGTTCGGCATGACAGGTTTGTTTGCCGAGGTTCATGTCCGCCGCGGTGGTAAGGCCTAAAGTGTGCCTAGCTGGTAATTGCTGCCGCCGCAACCCGGCTGCCGACTTCTTCGAGTCCGTCTCGCTGGGCGGGCGTTAGCAGGCTAGCCACAACGGTTGCCGTAGCGTTCACGCACAGCGCCACGAAGCCGGCATTTAAGCCGATAAATGGATCGTGTTTGGTGAATACCAAGACCATCGCCATACCTACTCCAACGACGATACCTACGAATACCCCCGCGGTCGTTACTCGTTTCCAGTAGAGACCGAAGACCACGCCAGGGAAAAACTGTGCGATGCCGGCATATGCCAGCAAAAGCAAGCCGACCAAAGTAGTGGAGCTGTAAATCGCGAAATACAGGGCGACGCCGGTGATTAGCACCACCATAATTTTCGCCAGCCTAGCGACGTCGTCATCTTTCATGGACGGCTTGAAGATCGGCCGATAGAAATTCTTGGTAAACAAAGTGGCGGCGCTCAGTATCAGGATGGCCGCCGGAACCATGGCCGTCAGTGCGCCCGCTCCGCCAACCACGCCCAGAAACCACGGAGGAAATGTCTGCCGGACCAGGGTCAAAAGGGCCAGATCGCCGCTCTTAAGTCCCGGGATGACCAGGATCGCCGTGAAGCCCACAAAGAAGAGGAGCGGCAACGTAATGGTGTACAGCGGCATAATCACGGCATTGCGCCGCAGCGTGTCGCCGTTCTTCGCGGTGAACACGGAGCCGAATGCGTGAGGCCACATGTAGAAGCCAAACGCCGTAAGCAAAACGGTCGAGATATACCAGGCGTGTCCGAGATTGCTGGTGCTGCCCGGCATGGTGAGATGTGCCGCCTTCGCCGAAGTGAGCACCTTGAACATGGGCCCGATTCCGCCAAAGTAGTGGTAGGGGATGCCTATGCCGATGCTGAAGGCGACAATCAGCATCAGGGAATCCTTTAGCACGCTCACCCAAGCCACCGCACGAACGCCACTGGAGAAAACGAATCCGGCGACAATGACGAAGGCAATCAATATCGCCAGCGGGCGGCTGATGGCATGCAGGCTGGCTACTTCCACAATGATTCCCAGCCCAGTCAATTGCAGCTGCAAATACGGGACGATGAAGGCCACGCCGACAATCGCCACCAACGAGGCCAGCGGCTTGCTGCCGTAGCGCTGCTGAAAGAAGTCGGACTCCGTGTGCAGAGTGAACTTGCGGCCCGCCTCCCAAATCTCCGGCAGGATGAAGAAGGATATAACATAGGCCAGGGTCAGGTAGGCGATGATGTAAAGCGTGGGGCCACCGCGCGAATAGGCCCACCCACTTGCTCCCAGAAAAGCAAAGGTCGTATACACCTCTCCTGCCATCAAGAGCCAGACAAATACCACGCCAAAGCCCCGGCCTGCAACCGACCATTGCTCCAGGTTCATCTGCCGGCGACGTCCCGAATAGACGCCGGTAATTGCACCCAGCAAGATAATGCCAAAGATGATGATCAATGAGACCATGCTGGGCTTCATTCGCGTGTGCCTTTAGCGCCGCCGCGCTGCAGGCGGTATGCACCCCACAAACAGACGCTAGTCAACGGGACCCAGCAGATTAGCCAAAAGAGATTGAAGGGAAGGCCGAGTACCAAAGGAAAGACGCGGTCCCAGAGCGAAACCGTAAAACACATTGCAACAAAAGGAACGAATGCGAGGAATAATGCCCCAAGCCGGGGTATTTTCATGCAAGTAATGTAGGCTCGGCCGCGCGCGTGGTCAACCGTCGCTGAACCGACTTCGCAATCCGGTGAAGTACGCCGAGAAGATGATCAAAGCTCGGCGCACCGCCGTTCTCGCCAGTCGCCGCGGACCGAAGCCTACCTATGACCGTTTCTTCTACGCGTAATAGGCGGCGTTCTTCTCGATGAATTCCTGCTTGTCGGCCGGGACCTCATCCACGATGAAGATCGAATTGGTCGGGCAAACCGGAACGCAGGCGCCACAATCGATGCAGCCTTCGGGATCCACATAAAGTTGGGTCGCGGCTTCAAACTTCTCTTCATCCTTCTTAGGATGAATGCAGTCGGTGGGACAAGCTTCGACGCAAAGTTCGTCTTTGGTGCAAGTATCAGTAATGACGTAGGCCATGATTGCGATCTCCGATTTTGGTATTGCTGCCACCCTCATCGCGACAGCTGGGCGGTTGTTCCGCCAAGTCCAATGTACAAATTCGGCAACCATTAAGGCGGTGATACTAATCACTCGCCTGTTGTGAGGTAGCGCACAAGGGGATTTTGCCCTGTGAACCACTGTAGCCGAGGCCCCGCAACGCAGATGGCCTGGCGGAGTTAGGGCCCCGTTTGTAACGAAACGTAACCGTCGTTTGGCGGATGCCGTTTTGGCACCCCAGTTGCTATTTACTTAATAGTTAAAGCAGTAAGCCAACCAAGTAGTTGGAAACTCGACTCAGTCACGGTGCGCACAAGGTAATTTGTTCATCCCAAGTGTGAATTCCTGGCAATTTCAAGTCTCAGCTATAATCGGAATTCGGCTTCGCAATCGGAGAAGGAGCGCGTGCATGCACGTGGTTAGAAAGCGCAAAGTTCTGGTCGTCGACGACGAGCAAGTCATCGCAGACACTCTGGCCAAAATCCTCGATCTCAACGGCTATGAAGCCTCTGCGGTTTACACAGGGACCGCAGCCGTGGAAAGCGCGAGGTCGCTCCAGCCCGACCTCATCATCAGCGATGTGATCATGCCCGACATGGACGGCATCCAGGCTGCTATCCGCATTCGCAGCTTTTTGCCGGAGTGCAAGATCCTGCTTTTCTCAGGACAAGCGGCCACCGCCGACCTGCTGGAAAACGCCCGGGCCCAAGGACACGAGTTCGAAATCCTGGGCAAGCCCGTCCACCCATCCGACCTGCTGGCAAAGTTGAGGGGATAAGGCAATTTCAGCCGAAACCTCCTTCCACACCCGTACCGAATTCAGCTTTGGGGTGGACGCGCCGTTCGACCAGGTCGCGCCGCTGTTTGGCGCCTTGGAGGAGCGCAAGTGGGCACCCGGATGGGATCCGAAGTTCATCTATCCAACTCCCGCGCGCGATCAGCCGGGCATGGTGTTCACCGTGCCGAAGGGACAATTCACCAGCGTGTGGGTGAATACCGCGTTCGATCTGGCGGCTGGACATGTTCAGTACGTGTACGTAATCTACGAGACCATGACCACGCTGATCGACATTAACTTGACGCGAGAGAGCGCGCAGAAGACCGGAGTTACTGTGGTGTATGAACGCACGGCGCTGGCGCCTAAAGCCAACGCTCATGTTCAGCAATTGGCCGACGAGGATGCAAGAGCAGGTCAGGAGTGGGGCGACGCGATCAACGGATATTTCGAAAAAATCGGCGAGAAATAGGGGCTTCTCTACTACAATAGCCAATTATCAATTGCACGCCCGCTTCCCTTCTGTGGAGGATGGACAATCTCGGCAGGTTGTTCGGAGGAAATGTATGGAGTCCCCAGCCGCACGGGGTTTTAGCTACGAAGTGGAAATTTCGGGAGATAACACCACGGTGAAATGTCACGGCAGAATCGTGGCCGACACCGCGGACGAACTCAAGCAACTCGTGAAGCCGATGATACCGAAATGCCGCCGGATTGTTCTCGACCTCAACGACGTCAACTTCGTGGACAGCTCCGGGTTGGGCACCCTCGTCGGCTTGAAGGTCTCGGCAGCCTCGGCGGCATACTGTACTTTGGAGTTCGTTAATCTGTCGCCCCTCGTCAAAGACTTATTTAAGCTGACCAAGCTGACCAATCTTCTCGGGACGTAATGCAGCTCCGATCAGCTGGAGAGTAGCTTGTCCAGTTGCAGCGGCATTGCACCGGCCGGGTGGGCTGACAAAACAGGGCCCGGGTTCTATAGCTCTCGCCGCCCCTCCATCGCCTTCTGCATAGTGACTTCATCGGCATACTCGATATCGCTGCCGACTGGCACGCCGGTGGCAATGCGGGTGACCCTTACCGACGCCGACTTGAACAATCGCGAAAGGTAAGTCGCTGTGGCTTCGCCCTCCACTGTAGGATTGGTCGCGACGATTAATTCGTCCACATCACCCGACTCCACTCGTTTCACCAGGTTCTTGATGCGCAACTGGTCGGGACCAATGCCATGCAGCGGCGACAGCGCGCCGTGCAGCACGTGGTAAACGCCGTTGTAGTGCCGCGTTTTCTCAACCGCGGCGATGTTGGTGGGCTCTTCGACCACGCAAACCAGCCGCAGATTGCGGGTCGCGCTGGTGCAGTAGGTGCAAGGATCGACGTCGGTGATGTTGTTGCACACCGAGCACAGGCGCAGGCTGGCCTTCACTTCGCGAATGGCATTGGCCAGCAACTCGGCATCCTCATCGCTGGAGCGCAGGATGTAAAAAGCGAAGCGCTGCGCGCTTTTGCCGCCCACTCCGGGCAGCTTCTTCAATTCATCAATCAGTCGAACCATCGGTTCGGCAAATCTCGACACTACACGGCCTCCACTGCTTGATTTTTCTTATCACGGAGACACTCAGGCACAGGCGCAAAGAAGAATTTCTTCACCAGGGAGAACACGGAGGGCCCTGAAGAACAGAGAACAAAACAAGAAAACAATAAACTCCGTGATCTCCGTGGCCTCCGTGGTGAAAAACAATTTCTGTGTCTCTGTGTCTCTGTGGTGAAAACCACCCTCACATTCCCGGCAGGCCCATGCCGCCGAACATGCCTCCCAGACTGGTTTTCAGCGCGTCATCCACTTTGCGCGACGCCTCGTTGACCGCGGCGGTCACCAGGTCCTGCAGCATTTCGATGTCGCCCGACTTCACCACTTCGGGTTCAATCACCACGCTCAACAATTGTTTCTGACCGGTCATCTTCACGGTCACGCTACCGCCGCCTGACGACGCTTCCACCGTGACCTGCTGCATTTTTTCTTGCAGCTTCTCTGCCTGCTGGCGCGCCTGCGCCAGCATTTCGTGCAAATTGAATCCATCCATGAACTCTCCCAATCTCAGCCGCGATCTTTGTGGTCGATGACCGTACGAATCTCGGCGCCGAACTTTTCCTGCATACGCTGCACGATTGGATCGGCGGCCGCCCGGCTGCGCGCCCCCGCACCGTTGCTGGGACGCGGCGCGGCCGGCTTCGGCGCAATCTGCGCACCGCCGCTCACCATCTTGAACCTGAGCGGCCTGCCCGTGGCCTTGCTTAGCGCGGCCTGAATCACGCGCTTCGGTTCGGGCCCCAACGCCACATCGATCAGCACCTGCGACATGCCAACGGTCACCGTGACATCGATTCCCTGCAACGACCACTGCGCTTCTTCCAGGTTGTGCGCCAACATCTGCTGGCCGGCATCTTCCAATGCTGCCAGCACGGCTTCCCGCGCCGACTCGACCGAGATCTCACTAGTGGTGGGTTGCGGAGCCGGCTCCGGATCGAGCGCAACCGCAATTGCTACGCCAGTTTCTACCGCGATCGAGGAATGGCCATCTGAGATATTTTTTTCTGATGAAACGGTTGAGTGGGCCACCGGAGCAGAAACTGCCGGTGAGGACGAAAAGTCGGGCGAGGCTTCAGCTTTCGGTTCGCTCTTGCGCTTGCGGTCCGCCTCGAACGGAGACGGCCTCGTGAATGGCGACTCCGCAGGCGCGCGCGACGATTGCGGCTTAGCGTCTTTTCCGGCCGGGGTGGTCATGCCCGGTCGCGTTGTCGGAGAAGCTGCCGGCCGCGGTGTTGCGCCGCCCGCGCGGGCTACTGATCCCGTCGCAGTAGTCTTTCCTGCCTCCGCGCTCAGCAACTCTTCCAGCGGCAACAGGCGCTGGGCATGCACCAGCTTCAGCAATCCCAACTCCAGATGGAAGCGTTGCTCCTGCTTGTAGCCCAGATCGCTATGCGTGCGCAACATAATCTGCATGAAGCGCGCCAGGTCTTCCTCGCTGAAGCGTTCTGCCACGCGCGCCACCCGCGCCCGTTCGTCCGAGGAAATCTGCAACACCGATGAATCGCTCCCCGCCACTTTCGCCACCATCACGTTCCGCAAGAAGCGCAACATTTGCCGCGCGAAGTGCTGCGCACTTTGCCCCTCAACCAGCAGCCGGTCAATGGCCCGCAAAACATCTGCCGTGGAATTGCGCGCAACCGCGTCCATCACATCTTCCAGCACATCCGACGAGACCGTTCCGACCAGCCCGCGCACCACATCGCCACTCAGCGTAGTCCCGCAGCAAGCGATGGCCTGGTCCATGATGCTGAGCGCGTCGCGCATGGAACCGTCGCCCACCTCCGCCAGCATGGCCAGCGCATTGTCGTCGTATGCGATGCCTTCCTGCTTGGCGATGTCGCGCAGTTGCTGAACGATGTCGTCGAAGCGGACGGCGTGAAAGCTGAAATGCTGGCAGCGCGAGCGAATGGTTTGCGGAATGTCCTCTGGCTGGGTCGTCGCCATCATAAAGACGATGTGGCCGGGTGGCTCTTCCAGCGTCTTCAGCAGCGCATTGAAGGCCGCGTCGGTAATCTGGTGTGCCTCGTCGAGAATGTAAATCTTGAAACGGTCGCGCGCCGGGCGATAACGCGCCGCCTCGCGCAACTCGCGAATCTCATCGATGCCGCGGTTGGTGGCCGCGTCGATCTCGATCACGTCCACCGAGTTGCCGGCGCGGATTTCGACGCAGGAATCGCAAACTCCGCACGGCTCGGGCACAGGATGGTCCTGCGACTGGCAGTTGAGCGCCATCGCCAAAATACGCGCGATGGTCGTCTTACCAATGCCGCGGTGACCGCTAAAAATGTAGCCGTGAGCGATACGTCCCTGAGTGATGGCGTTCTTCAACGTGCGAGTGACGTGCTCCTGCCCGATGACATCGGAGAACTTTTGTGGACGGTATTTGCGCGCCAGAACCTGGTAACTCATGGAAGGGGAAAATTAGATTATACAGTCAGGCGGCGCACGGCCTGGAGGATTGCTGGCCCAAGTTTTAGGGGCGTTGCCCTACCCTCCCCGTTCGCCCTTGGCGTGCGGATGGGTACGGTCGTAAACCTCCATCACGTGCTTGACGGTGAGCTGGGTGTAACGCTGGGTGGTCGAGAGCCGTTCATGGCCGAGCATCTCCTGGATAGCGCGCAGGTCGGCGCCTTCCTCCAGCATGTGCGTGCCGAATGCGTGGCGCAGAGTGTGGGGATGCACGTCGGGCGAGAGTCCGCGCGCCACTGCAATCTGCTTCACGATGCGGCCCACGCTGCGGGTAGTAAGTCGCGATCCGCGCAGGTTGATTAACAAAGCCCGCTCCGTCGTGCGCTTGGTTTCGCCCAGCACCCGTTGGCGCGCCGGCAAATAGGCCTGCACCGCAGCCTTTGCCGAATCGCCAAACGGGACGAATCGTTCCTTGCGGCCCTTGCCGCGCACCAGAATAAGCTCGTTGGACCATCGGATATCGTCAACGTTAATGCCGATGAGCTCCGAGTTGCGAATGCCGCAGCCGTAGAGCAATTCCAGGATCGCCTGATCGCGTTCCGTGAATGCCGAACACTCGGGCATTGCCGCATCAAGGACGGTGTTGACCTCCTCGATGGTGGGCACGCGCGGAAGTTTCTTCGGCAGCCTCGGTGTGGCGACCAGCGCCGCCGGATTCTGCTCGACCTCGCCTTCCTGCGCCAGCCACTTGTACAGCGACCGCAATGCCGCCAGCGCGCGCGCCACCGACGTCTTGCTCAGCCCTCGCTCGTACAGGCTGGAGAGATAGCCGCGAATCAGCACATGATCGATGTCGCTCCACTTCTGCGGCCCAACGTATTCGGCGAACTGCGCCAGGTCGGTGCGGTAGGCTTTGATGGTGTGCGGCGAAGCATTGCGCTCCTGCAGCGAACGAATGAATTGCGCCACAGCTTTTTCGACGATGGTTATTGCGCGCTTGGTCATGCGCTCTTCCCTGCCCTCTTGCTGCGCGGATGATGCTCTTTGTACACGCGGTTCAGGCGATCAAGTGCGAGGTGGGTATAAACCTGCGTGGTCGAAATGTCAGCGTGCCCGAGGATGGTTTGCACTGTGCGCAGGTCAGCGCCGTTCTCCACCATGTGGGTGGCGCAACTGTGGCGCAGCATGTGTGGGCTGGCATGACGAGCCGATTGCGCTGACGCGTCGTTGACCACCTGCCACACACGCTGCCGTGTTATCGGTCGCGCACCGCGCGCGATGAATAGAAACGGAGACGACTTCTCCGCTGCCAGCACCGGACGCGCATGCTGCAAATACTGCTGCACCATTTGCTGCGCAGCATGCCCCAGTGGAACGATGCGTTCTTTATCGCCTTTGCCGCGGACCAGGACATATCCCAGTTCCAACTTCAGGTCTTCCAACTTCAGGGTGATGACCTCGGAGACCCGCAATGCCCCGGCATAGAACACTTCCAGCATCGCCCGATCGCGCGACGTCAAAGCTTGCGACAGGCGATCGTCCTTGGCCCGCGGCGGTCCTTGCAGTACGCTCTCGACCTCATCGGCAGCAAGCGATTTCGGCAGAACCTTCCACTGCCGCGGCGAATCAATGTTCAGCGTTGGGTCGGCGGTGATGTAGCGGTCCAGCAGCAGGTACTTGTAGAAGTGCCGCAGGGCCGAAAGCTTGCGTGCCACGCTGCGCCCATCCACGCCGTTCGAGAGCAACGCGTTGAGGAAGTCGCGAACGTCCTGCCGGCGTGCCTCGCGCAGGGCGCACTTGCGCTTCAGCAGAAATTCCGAGTACTGATCGAGATCGGAGCGATAGGCCGACACGCTCAGCGGCGCCAATCCCTTTTCGACTTTGAGGTAGTCGAGAAAGGAGTTCAGCAGCCGCAAATTGGGATCGGCACTCTGCACGAGATGAGTATGAACGCGGGCGGGCGACACGGGAATAACGAGCGAGATGCGGGATGCAGAAATTATTCACCACGGAGACACAGAGGGCACAGAGAAGAAACGAACCTCTGTGACCTGCGAGTTGGGAAACGGATCGAAAAAAAGCTGGCACACCACGAGAGACATGAAGATCACCGAGGATACTTGACCCTATAAACCTTCGTGATCTCCGTGCCTCCGTGGTGAATGGTTTTTGAAGAAGTGGAGCGAAACGATTCCCTTACGACGCCTTGCTTCCGGCCTCTCGCTGCACGCTCCTCAAGACATCCACCGCATTGTGCGGGCTGCGCGGATCTTCCTCGTGCTTGAAGAAAACGTAAGTCTCCAAGCCGTCGGCGACGCAGAGGCCCACGCGCTCAATCAGCTTTTTGAGATCGTCGGCCGAGTAACTAGGCTGGCGGAAGCGAAAATAGATGTAGCTGGCGGTGCGGATTTCGGGCGTATTGAGCTTCTCAGTTTCGGCGATGCACAACGTGACATTGCGGTCCTGCAAGACCTGATAGATTTCGTCGCTGAACCATGACGCATGACGGAATTCGAATGCAGCTTTGAAATTCGTCGGCAGCAGCAAGAGGAAATCACGCAGCACGGCGACATCCGCCTTGGCAGTTGGCGGCAACTGAAAGAGCACCGGGCCCAGTTGTTTAGCCAACGGCTGTAGCGTAGGCAGAAACCGCTGCATCGCCTCTTCCACGTTCTGCAGCCGGCGGATGTGCGTGATGTACTGATTGGCCTTGAGCGCGAAGCGGAAATTCGAACCGACATCGGCCATCCATCCCATCGCGGCCTTCTCTGTCAAATGGCGGCGAAACGTGTAGTTCACTTCCACAGCAGTAAGCTGGGTCGCGTAATACTTCAGAAAATTTTTTGACGAAACTTCTTTGGGATAGAAGTCGGGCTTCCAGATGGTGTACGCCCAACCCGAGGTGCCAACGTAGAGCGGGAGACTTGAAGCGTCCGGTGCGGGAATTGCTGCGCTGGCTGGCGCTCCAGCGGTCTGGGCATCGTTCTTTTGGTTGCTGGGTTCGCTCATTGCGCTGGAAACAGTATCACACGCGTTTGCGTGCCGAAGACGCCTTCTTGGTATTGCCGGATTTACCCTTGGCACGCGTGGCAGCGGTTTTCTTCGTCGGCGCAGCCGGCGCCGGCGCGCGTCTTGTCGCAGCTTCGGATTTAGCAGCCGCTCCTACCTGCACCTGCTGCTGCGTCCCAACCGGCGGCAGTTTCTGCTTCAGCTTGAGTACCGGCTCGAACAGGTCCCCATACTTTTTCACTCGCGACAACACTTCGTCCGATTCAAACACCAGAAGACTCGCATCGCCCTTCCTCAAGCAGGTCTCAACTTCCTCCCACTTCACTGGCGTTGAAACCGTCGGCCGTTCTTTGGCGCGCAACGAGTACACGCATATCGTCGTCTTGTGATCGTCGTTCTGGCTCCAATCAACCAGCACCTTGCCAGTGCGCAACGCCTTCTTCATATCTGAGACGACCAGCTGCGGATGCTGCCGCTCCAGCAATCGAGCCAGCTCATGCGCAAAGGACTTGGTGTGGTCGTAGGTAACGGCAGTGTTCAGCGGAACGTAGACCTGCAGGCCTTTTGATCCCGATGTCTTTGCGAAACTTTGCAATTTTAGTTGGGCAAAGATGTCACGCACCCACAGACCGACCTGGCAACATTGCACGATGTTCGCCGGCGGACCCGGGTCGAGATCGAAAACAAGAAATGCTGGCTGCAGGACGTCTTTGGCTAACGACAGACTGGTGTGCAACTCGAGGTCGGCCAGATTTGCCGCCCAAACCAGCGTCGCCAGGTCCTGCACCATGCAGTAGTCCATCCAACGGTTATTGCCCTCGCTCCACACCTTTGCGGTTTGCACCCACTCGGGACGATGCGCGGGACAATTTTTTTCGTAAAAAAATTGCCCACTCACGCCGTTGGGATAGCGCTTCATGGTCAGCGGGCGTCCGCGCAAGTGCGGCAGCAGCACCGGCGCTATGCGCACGTAATAGTCGATCACCTGCCCCTTGGTGAATCCGGCTTCTGGATACAACACCTTATCCAGGTTCGACAGCTTCAGGTGCTTCCCTTCGATGTCAACCACAGTCTCTTTGGCCATGTCTCCTCGCTAGGCTGCACAGGAATGATGCAGGTTGAGCCGCAAAGTATGCAACTTGCCAAGCAATGTCGAGAGGTTCCCTAGAATGCGCCGGCATGTTTGCTGTCCTCAGTTTGACTTGCGCGTCCTTATCTGTAACTTTTTAACGTATGCATACTGACGTCTGCCCTAACGGAGGCACGATGAAACGCTGGTTTGCCACATTGACCTGCCTGCTTCTTCTAATAACCGCTCTGCCTCTGGCGGCGCAGGACCTGTCGTCGTACGAAAAACGAGTGTCGGTGAAGATCCTACCGAACGGCTTGACGGTCGTCCTTTGGCGACGGCCCGAAGCCCCGGTATTTTCGTTCTTCACACTGGTTGACGCCGGCTCGGCGCAGGACCCACTACACAAGACCGGTCTGGCGCACATGATGGAGCACATGGCCTTCAAGGGGACGCCGGACATCGGCACCAAGGATTACGCTGCGGAGAAGCCAGCGCTGGAAAAAGTTGAGCAAGCCTACGCAGCTTACGAGGCCGAGCGCATCAAGCGAGTAGGTCAGGACCCGAAGAAGCTGGCCCAGTTGAAGGCCGCCTGGGAGCAAGCGATCAAAGAAGCCGACAAGTACGTGATCCAGAACCAATTCGGCGAAATCCTGGAGAGCCACGGTGGCGTGGGCGTCAACGCGTTCACCAACTACGACGAGACCGCCTACATGTATTCCATGCCGTCGAACATGATCGAGCTGTGGGCGGCGCTGGAATCGGACCGCCTGGGACATCCTGTGATGCGCGAGTTTTACAAGGAACGCAGCGTGGTGATGGAGGAGCGGCGCATGCGCACCGATAGCCAGCCTACCGGACGGCTGGTCGAACAGTTTCTGGGGACGGCCTTCATGGCGAATCCCTACCATCGGCCAACCATCGGCTACGCTTCCGATTTGCTGAGCTTTTCCGCGACGGACGCGGCGGAATTCTTCCAACGTTATTACGTGCCCAGCAATATGGTGATCGGCTTGGTTGGCGATCTAACTCCCGAGCAGGTCTTCCCCATCGTGGAAAAATATTTTGGCCGGCTCTCGACAACCTCCAAGCCGGAAGAGCCGGTCACCGCGGAAGCGCCCCAGAACTCGGTGCGCGAGGTCACGCTGCTTGATCCTTCGCAGCCTTTCTACCTGGAGGGCTACCATCGGCCCAGCTATCTCGCGCCAGATGATGCGGTGTACGACGCCATCAGCGACATTCTGTCGAATGGCCGCATCTCGCGGTTGTATCGCTCGCTGGTTCGCGACAAAAAGATCGCCGCCGTCGCGGCCGGATTTACCGGCTTTCCAGGAATAAAGTACAGCCACCTGTTTGCGTTCTATGGCGTCCCCTTGCCCGGCCATACCAACGATGAGGTGCAAAAGGCGGTGCACGAAGAGATTGTGAAGCTGAAGACGCAGGACGTCAGCGACGAAGAATTGCAGATGTTCAAAACGCGCACCAAGGCCGACCTGATTCGCGGGCTCGCCAGTAACGAAGGTCTTGCGCAACAGCTGGCGAGCTACCAGACTCGCTATGGCGATTGGCGCGAGTTGTTCCGTTATCTCGACCGCGTGGACAAAGTGACCAAAGCTGACATTCGGCGCGTGTCAAACCAGGTTTTCGCCGACACCAATCGCACGGTCGGAATCATTCAAACGCAAACGGCGACTAATCAGGCGGGTCCGGCGGTCAGCAAAGGAGCGGAACAGCAATGAGCACTCCTGAGATTTCCAAATTTCGTGTCCGGTTAGCGCCCTTCTGCTTTCTGTTACTGGTGGCCACTCTCAGCCCCGCTCAGGTTAAGCCCTGGAACCAGATTCAGGCCCCGCCGCTGCCCGCATTCAAGCCCCAAGAGCCCGTTCGCATTCAGTTGCCGAACGGTATGGTGATCTTTCTCCAGGAAGACCATGAACTCCCGCTAATCGATGCGACAGCGCGCATTCGTGGCGGCTCGATCTCCGAGCCCGCGAACAAATCTGGACTCACGGACCTGTACGGCGACGTCTGGCGCACCGGTGGCACCAAGACGAAGACTGGCGACCAGATGGACGACTTCCTGGAGGCGCGCGCCGCCAAGATCGAAACTGACAACCAGCCGGACTCGACCACAATCTCGCTGAACTGTCTGAAGGGCGACTTCGACGCCGTGTTCGAGATGTTTCTCGATCTGCTGCACAATCCCGAGTTCCGTCCCGACAAACTGGAACTGGCGAAGGAGCAGATGTACACGGAGATTTCCCGCCGCAACGATGACGTAGACTCCATCGTGCATCGCGAAAGCCGCATCATCGCCTACGGCAAAGACAATCCTTACGCACGCATTCCCGAGTACGCCACGGTTGCGCCGGTCACCCGTGAGGACCTGCTGAACTGGCACCGGCAGTATGTGTTTCCCAACAACACCATTTTCGGTATCACCGGCGACTTCGATCCCAAGTCGATGGAAGTCAAGCTACGCCAGGCATTCGATTCGTGGCAGAAGGGGCCCGAGGCCAAGCAGCCGGACATGAAGTTCACGGAACCCAAGCCAGGCCTGTATTTCGTCCGCAAGACGGACGTGAACCAGAGCAGCATCGACATGCTCGACCTTGGCATCGAGCGCAGCAATCCCGACTACTTTGCCGTCACCGTGATGAACGAGATATTCGGCGGCAGCTTTTCCTCACGCCTGTTTGACACTCTCCGGTCGGAGAAAGGGCTTGCCTACAGCGTTGGCGGAGGTGTGGGTTCCGGCTGGGACCACCCGGGCATTACCAACATCCAAATGCAAACCAAGAGTGGCAGCACCGTGGAAGGCATTCAGGGACTCCAGGACGAGATCGATGATCTGCAAAAGAACGCGGCCACTCCGGAAGAACTAAAGCGCGCTAAGGACGACATCCTCAACTCATTCATCTTCCAGTTCGACACCCCGGAAAAAGTTCTGCGCGAGAAGATGGCTTACGAGTTCTATCATTATCCGCTCGACTTTCTGGAACGCTATCGCAGCGAAGTGGAGAAGGTTACAGCCGAGGACGTCTCGCGAGTCGCGCACAAGTATGTTCACAAGGAGCGGATGGCGGTGCTGGTAGTGGGCAACGACACCGAATTCGACAAGCCCCTGAGCACGCTTGGCCCGGTGCAGGAACTGGATATCTCCATCCCACCGCCGCCGGCCAGTCTGATGCAGCAAGGGCCGGGAGAGCACTGAGGCTGGCGCGAATCCATGAGTCCGATCTCGCACAAGATTCCGCCCGGCCAGCACCTCCTCATCGACGCCGACGACACCCTTTGGGAGAACAACGTTTATTTCGAGCGGGCGATCGCCAACTTCATTTCGTTCCTGAATCATCATGAGTTCACGCCCGACCAGGTGCGCGAGGTGCTATATGACGTGGAGCGCGACCACATCCGCACTCACGGGTATGGTATGCACAGCTTCGCGCTGGCGCTGGTACGATGCTTCGAGCAGTTGTCGGTCGAGCCCCTGACGCCCGCTCTGCACGAAACCATTCGCGGCTTTGCCTACGCCATCGCCGAGCATCCCATGGAGGTCCTGCCGGAGGTGGCGGAAACGCTGGCTGACCTTGCCCAGCGCCACTACCTTTTTCTGGTGACCAAAGGCAACATCACAGAGCAATCGGGCAAGGTCGAGCGTTCCGGCCTCAAGCAGCATTTCACCGCCATCGAAGTGGTGGCCGAAAAGGATGCCGCTACCTACAACGCGGTGGTCGAGAAGTACGGTTTGTTGCGTGAGCGCACATGGATGATCGGCAACAGTCCCAAGTCCGATATCAACCCGGCGCTGGAAGCCGGACTGCACGCCGTCTTTGTTCCCCACCACAACACCTGGATGCTGGAGCGCGACGAACTGCGTCGTGAGATTGGCGATGGCCGCTTGCTGCAGGTCGAAAGCTTTGGCCGCCTGCGCGACCATTTTTGAAGTCGTCGCCTGCGTCACCCACTGGAATTGTCATTACGAGCGCAGCGAGGAATCTGCTTTTTTTGCGCCCGCAACGACAACTAGGAACAGCAGATCCCTCGCAGGCTGAAGCCCGCTCGTGATGACAAGTCAGACGCTTTCTTTCCTCGTCCAACGCCGACGCGCAATTCCACATCTAACTTTCTTGACCGAATCCTTGGGCAAATCTTATTCAAAGTTAACGTCACAATCATGTCTTCTGGGAAAATGAATGCGCGCTGGCTTCTGTTGCCGGCGATAACGATGGTTTTGCTGATGGCCGCCGGCTGCCAGCACACGGGAATGCACACGGCGCTTGCCGCCAATCAGTTTGTGAGTGGCTCCAGCAATCCGGTCATGCTGGCCGCTTACCAGCCCTGGTTCGGTCGCCCGGGACATATCAATCCCGGCTACTCGTCGCAGGATCGTGTTCAGATCGAGAAACAGATTGAGCAAGCCAAACAACTGGGAATCACTGGCTTCGTGGTGAACTGGTATGGCGCGCATCATGATTTTGAAGACAAGGCATATGCCTTGATGCAGGAAGTGGCGGCGGAGAAGAACTTCAAGGTCGCGCTGATGTACGACGAAGACGACAGTGATCCCGCCAGCGCGACCGACGCCGTCATCGCCGATTTGCAATACGCGCACGATCGCTATCTCGGGCCACAGGCTGTCGTTCCCCGCGGCGCTTACCTGCGCTACGATGCCCGCCCCATGATTTTCATCTTTCCCAAGGCCGGACATACGGATTGGAACCGCGTGCGCCAGGCGGTGAACTCGTGGGATGAGCCGCCGCTGCTGATCATCAAAGACATCCGCCCCCAAGTCGCCAATGCATTCGACGGCTTTTATGCCTGGGTGACGCCAGGCCCCGGAGGCTGGAAACCTGACGGCAGCAATTGGGGCCAGCAATATCTCGACAGCTTTTACCGCACCATGATCACAACCTATCCCAACAAGATTGCGGTGGGAGCGGCATGGCCGGGCTTCAACGACGCCAAGGCCAGTTGGAGCCAGAACCGCAAGATAAGCGCGCGCTGTGGCCGCACTTTCGATGACACCTTGCGAATGTTCCGCCGTTATTACAACGAACAGCGCCCGCTTCCCTTCCTCATGATCGAGACCTGGAACGATTACGAGGAGGGCACCGCCATCGAGAACGGCGTAGAGTCGTGCAAGTGAAAATCGGTGGAAGCCGTCATTTACGCGGGGGAAGGAGTGCTTCAGCGCTCCGGGAATATCTCGACGCTACAAACCTGAGGATTTGAAG
The DNA here is from genome assembly GCA_963798185.1 of uncultured Acidobacteriaceae bacterium. Classification (GTDB taxonomy): domain Bacteria; phylum Acidobacteriota; class Terriglobia; order Terriglobales; family Acidobacteriaceae; genus Bog-257. Next base: position 260,506 of record CAWCSJ010000013.1, on the reverse strand, counting down.
GGGCACGGCTTCAGCCGTTCCGTAATGTAGTCGTTATTCCGGCGCCACCCTCTCAGTACACCTCATACCCCGGAGGCGGCGAGTGAAATCCAGGCTTGCGCGCCATTAACAACAGCGCCCCTATCCGCTTGAAGTCCCGCAACTCCTCCGCATTCTTAAACCACTTTCCGCTGTACTCCTCTGGCGTGGGAGTTAAATCCGGAATGCGCGCCGCCCGCACATCCTCAAAGGTGTGCGCCTTCAGCAACTCGATGTACTCCTGCTCCGACCGCGCCTGCACCGGCACCTTCAGCTCCTCGACCCAGCGCAGCGAGTACGGATTGTCCTTATAAAGATTGAGCAGGATAAACATCTCGGCGTGGGGCGCCATCACCCGGAACAGTTCGGCCAGAGCGCGGTCCTGATCGGCGTAATAATAAAAGCTTTCCACCGACAGCACCTTATCAAAGAAATTTTCCTCCCAGGGAATCTGCTGAGCGGAGCCGACCACGAACATCAAGTTATCGTAGGAGGTCGAGCCGGCACGCGCCCGCCGAATCATTTCGTCCGATACATCCAGCCCGATCACTTGTCCGGGTTTGTCGCCGATGGCGACGGCGTCGGCCATCAGCCGGCTCGCCCATCCCGCGCCACAACCCAGGTCGAGTACGCGGTCGCCAGGCTTAAGTGCCATATGTACAAGCGTTTGCTCGGTAATGCTAATGTGATGGTTTTCCATGTCTTCGCCGCGCCCCTGCTCCGCCCACTCGTTAAATTCCTGGCGCAACCGCTCATCCGCGGCCATGGTTTTCTTGTCGATCATGAGGTCCTCACGAAATTTTGAGTATAAACTCTCGGCACGAATCTTGGGTTCATCTCAACTTCGCCGACAACGACCTCGCCAAAGTTGTCCGTGCGATAATACCCAGTCTTCCGCTGTTCGATGAGCGCACAAAGGGCGTCCTAACGGAAGCGCGCAGTTTGGAGCTACCGTGGCCAAGACCAACTTCAAATCCGTGGACGAGTACATCGCCTCGCAGCCTGAGGGCGCGCAGAACGTGCTCAAGCAGGTGCGGACCGCCATCCGCAGAGCGGTGCCCAAAGCTGCGGAAGTAATCTCGTACCAGATCCCTGCGTACAACCTGTATGGCGACACGGTGATTTATTTCGCTGGATGGAAGCAGCATTTCTCGTTGTACCCCGTGTCCGACCACGTGGTCGCGGCGTTCAAGGACGAACTTTCGCCGTACAAAATCGCCAAGGCCACCGTTCGCTTCTCGCTCTCCGAACCTGTTCCCGCGAAGTTAATCGAGCGCATCGCGAAGTTTCGGGCCAAGGAGCTTGCCGAAAAAGTCAAGCACGCCGCTCCGAAGAAACGCCAGGCCTGACAACTTTGTCCCTGGCCCCTGATCACCATTTTGTGTTCTCCCTCACAATCTCGTGTGACTTCCGCACTTTTGCTTAAGTGGCAACAAGCCCATGCTTGACCATGAGGGGATTTCTTCCCGGCTCATGAGAGTCCGTGTGTTCCTGTGGAAGACACTTGATCGTCAACGTGTTACTGCCCTGCTGCTCCATCGTTAAGCTGCCACGGCCGTAATCGAGCCGGAACATTTTCCCCTACACGCAATCACAGGTTCATTTGTATCGGAGGCCGTCATGGCAATCACTAAGCAGGATGCTCTCGACTACCACTTTGGGTCACGGCCGGGGAAGATCGAAGTCACTTCCACCAAGCCTTGTCTTACCCAGCGTGATCTCAGTCTCGCTTACACACCGGGTGTCGCCGATCCCTGTCTGGAGATCGAGAAGAACCCGCAGGACGCATTCAAGTACACAGCCAAGGGCAACCTGGTCGCAGTGGTCACCAACGGGACCGCGGTGCTGGGACTGGGCGACATCGGCGCACTGGCCGGCAAGCCGGTCATGGAAGGCAAGGGTGTCCTGTTCAAGAGATTCGCAGACATCGACGTGTTCGACATCGAGCTCGACACCAAGAATCCCGACGAAATTATCAAGACCTGCCAACTGCTGGAGCCCACCTTCGGCGGCATCAATCTCGAAGACATCAAGGCGCCCGAGTGCTTCTACATCGAAGAAACGTTGAAGAAAACGATGAAGATCCCCGTCTTCCACGACGACCAGCACGGCACGGCCATCATTTCCGGCGCGGCTCTGGCCAACGCGGTGGAACTGACCGGAAAGCGCATGGACCAGATCAAGGTAGTCGTCAATGGCGCCGGAGCTTCCGGTATCGCCTGTGCCGAACACTACATCTGCATGGGCGTGAAGCGCGAGAACATCACCATGGTTGACACGAAAGGTGTCATCTATAAGGGCCGCAAAGAAGGTATGAATCCATATAAGGAGCGCTTTGCCAAAGAGACCTCAATGCGGACCCTCGCTGACGCTGTGAAAGGCGCCGACTGCCTGCTCGGCCTGTCAAAGAAGGGCGCATTTACCGCGGAGATGATCGCGTCGCTGGGTCCGCGGCCGGTGGTGTTTGCTATGGCGAATCCCGATCCCGAGATTACCTACGACGAAGCCCGCGCCGTTCGTGACGACCTCATCATGGCAACCGGACGTTCCGATTATCCCAACCAGGTCAACAATGTTTTGGGATTCCCGTTCATCTTCCGTGGCGCTCTCGATGTGCACGCAACGACCATCAATGAAGAAATGAAGCTGGCAGCCACCTACGCTCTGGCGGCGCTGGCCAAGGAAGATGTTCCCGACTCCGTCTGCCGCGCCTATGGGGTAGAGACGTTGAAGTTTGGCGTTGACTACATTATTCCCAAGCCGTTCGACCCGCGGGTACTGGTGTGGGAAGCGGCTGCCGTCGCCAAAGCGGCGATGGACACCGGCGTCGCGCAAAATCCGGTGAACCTGGCTGATTACCGCGAGCAACTTGAGAAGCGGCTGGGCAAAGCGCACGAGTTAATGCGCTCCATGATTCACAAGGCCCGGGCACATCCCAAACGCGTGGTTTTCCCCGAGGGCTCGCACCAGAAGATCCTGCGCGCCTGTCATGTCCTAAAGGAAGAGAAGATTGCGGTTCCGATTCTGCTCGGTCGCGCCAGCGAAATCCAACGCACGGCTGACGAATTGGGATTGCCGCTCGACGGTTTCACCATCGTTGATCCGGAAACCGCTCCCCGTCGTCAGGAATATGTTCGCGAGCTCTATCGCTTGCGGCAGCGCCGCGGCGTCACCCTGGGATCGGCAGACGAACTGATGAACGATCGCAACATCTTCGGCTCCATGATGGTCCGTATGGGCGACGCCGATGCCATCGTCTCGGGCGTCACTCAAAACTATGCCGACACCATTCGTCCGGCATTACAGGTGATCGGAGTTCGTGAAGGCATCCACAAAGTCTCAGGCCTTTATCTCATCATCACCCGCAAGGGCACGCCGTATTTCCTGGCCGATGCCACGGTCAACATTGAACCCAGCGCCGAGGAACTGGCAGAGATCGCGCTCTGCGCCGCCGAAGAAGCACGACGGTTCGACATTGAACCGCGCGTGGCCATGCTCTCCTTCTCCAGCTTCGGCAGTACCAAGCATCCGTCGTGCGACAAAATACGCCGGGCGACGGAACTGGTGCGCTACGCCGACCCAAACCTCATCATCGACGGCGAAGTCCAAGGCGACGTCGCGGTCAACGCCAAGAAAATGGAAGAGGCATTCCCGTTCTCCCCATTGCAAGGCGGGGCGAATGTACTGATCTTCCCCAATCTTGAAGCGAGCAATATCGCTTGCAAGCTGCTGACCAGCGTTGGCGGCGCCGAAGCGGTTGGCCCCATACTCATGGGCATGGCCAAGCCAGTGCACCTGCTGGCCCGAGGAGTTGAGGTTGAGGACATCGTCAACATAACCACCATCGCCGTGATTGACGCACAAGACAGCGTGGTTCCGGCAGGTGTCGAGGCAGTAGGCGCTACCGCTGCTGACTAAACCGGCTTCACAAACCGTATCCACTACAAGAGGCGCGCTGGCAACGGCGCGCTTCTTCTTGTTGCGCAATCGACCGCATCGCGATGAATAAGAGGTTGGTATGATGGCGGTGGTCATACCCGTGCGCGGCAAGTTCATCACCTTCGAAGGACTCGACGGTTGCGGCAAGTCCACGCAACAAGAAAAACTTGCAGCGGTTTTGCGCGCCCGCGGAATTGACGTGGTCACCACGCGTGAACCAGGAGGCACGGTGATCGGCGAGAGCATCCGTGCGGTATTGCTCGACTCCCGCACCGCCGGCCTGGACCCGCGGGCCGAGATGGCGCTGATGTTTGCTGCGCGCGCGCAACTGATTGCCGAGGTGATCGAGCCCGCGCTGCAACTCGGTCGGTGGGTACTGTGCGATCGCTTCACCGACTCCACTGAAGCCTATCAGGGCGGCGGCCGGAAGCTTGGCAGCAAGGCCGTGCTGCAGTTGCACAAGGTGCTCTGTCGCGGATTGTGGCCTGACCTCACCATTCTTATGGACTGTGATGTGAGTTCCAGCGTGGGGCGCGCCCGCCGTCGTAACCGGGCTGCCTCCCAGGAGACGCCGGACGAGAACCGCTTCGAGAAAGAGAGTTACGCTTTCTTTACGCGGGTGCGCAATGCGTTTCTGGAAATCGCCAAACGCGAGCCGCAACGGGTCGTGCTGGTGGATGCGCGACCGCCGTTGGAGATTGTGCATCCACAAATCATGCGCGTAGTGTTTGACCGATTGCTGAAAGGAAAGGCCTCAACCATCTGACCGAAGCGCCTTATGCCCTTTTCTGATTTTCATGGCAATGCCGAAGTTGTTCACACCCTGCGCGAGATGCTGGCGCACGAACACTTTCCCCACGCAGTAATCCTGTCGGGCCCGCAGGGCTCAGGCAAATTCACGCTGAGTCAAATGGTTGCGAAAGCGATGAACTGTCTGGAGCGACCTGTCACGGACGGGCTGCCCGATTTCTGCGGACATTGCAGCAACTGCGTGCGAATTGCCCAAGCCGACGCGCTGGAAGAGCGCTTTGCCGAGGCCGTGGAGGCGCGCGAGAACTTGCGCGAGGCCGACAAGCGCGACACTCGCCTGTTCGTGCAGACCCATCCCGACGTGCTGATCATTCCGCCCGACCCGCCGCAGATGCTGGTGAAGGTGGACCAGATTCGCCACGTCATTCACGAGATTTACTACAAGCCAGTCGAGGGGCGCGAGCGGGTTTACATTTTCAGCGACGCCGACTTCATGAAGGAAGCTGCCAACTCGCTGCTCAAGATTCTGGAAGAGCCGCCGGAATTCGCCACGCTCTTTCTGCTGACCGACAATCCCGCGGCGCTGCTGCCTACGATCCGTTCACGCTGCATGCACCTGCGTCTGGCGCCGGTCGCTGCCGCTGAAGTCGAACAGTATCTTGCCGAGGTGCGTCCGGAATGGAAGACCCGCGAACGGTCGCTGGTCGCGCGAGTCTGCGGCGGAGGTCTGGGCCGGGCCCGCAGTTTCGATCTGCCCGCTTACGTTGCCGCGCGCCGGGACGCGTTGGCGCTGCTTGGCCCCGCGATGGGAAGTGCCGACCACAGCGCACTGTTCCGGGTGACCGACGCCTACCGCGCTGGCGCTGATGGCAAAGCCAAGACCGAGCAGCTAGTTCGGACGCTGTATTCCCTGCTGGAAGATCTGCTGTTCCTGAAGTCGGGAACGCCCGACTTGGTGCGCAATCATGACTTGCAGGCGGAGTTGGAGAAGATGGCGTCGCAGGTAGAGTTTGACTGGATCGTGACCGCGACGCAGCGGCTGGGAGAATTGGAAACTGGTATGCGCCGGAACCTGCTGCGCTCGCTTGCACTCGACACGTTCGCAACCTCGTTGGAGCGCTAAGCGGGCACAGCCAGGGTAATCCGCCAAAGTCGTATTCGGATTGTTTTGCAGATTCGGCTGTGTTAGGGTATCTGCAAGTTCACACACCTTTAAAAGCCTGGGACAATTCGAGTCCGCGTATCCGCGACCCCTGCATTGAGATCACGCTTGAGTTGACGGTATCCGTAAGGCTGGTGTGCATTCCACCTTAGGAGCAAACACCATGAAAGATTCCATGGATTCCACTGCCGTGGGTCGAGCGCTCGACTCCGAAGTGTTTGCCAATCGTAAGCTGATTCGTCCCGCACTTAACCGCAACGACCACCCGCGCCAGGAAGCGCCTGAACGCCGGCCGCGCAGCGATCGTCCCAGCCCCATCATGAATGGAGCCAAGAAGACCCCGCCGCCAGAGCAGACCCATGCCGAGAATTTTTACTATCAGAAGCAAATGCAAACCAAGACGCCAATGGTCCTGGTGCTGCACGACGGCGAAGAGGTCCATGGTGTCATCGAGTGGTACGACAAGTATTGCCTGAAAGTGAACCGCAACGGCGCCACCAATCTGCTGATTTACAAACCCAGCATTAAATATATGTATAAGGAAAGCGAAGCCGGCCCGCGGAAGTAGAGGCAGTTTTCAGTTGTCAGTTATCAGTTGTCAGACTATCAAACGACAGACCTAAAGTTTGTCATCCCGACCGATGACTTTACCGGGGCCCCCGACGGGCGCCGATTTTGCGGCTGGCGGGGTGGGAGATTGAGCGGAGGGACCTGCTTTTACTATTGCACTGTTCCCGTTTCCTGACCCCCTGCCCCACTGCCCTGTTGACAATGCGTCCCGGCTTCACTACGATTCGCGCATCGGCTTATAACTCGAAATCTTCCTAAGACTTACCGAAACGCTGCGGGTCATTTACAATCGCATCAGTTTGCCGCAGTCTGGGTTGTTTCGTCCCTGCGAGCTGAGATAGCGGAGCCACTAGTGATCAAACTGGATCTGATCAACGAAGTCGTCACCACGACCGGCGTCACCAAAACCAAGGCCGAAACCGCGGTTGAAACCGTATTTGAGAGCATGAAGAAGGCGCTGGCGCGCGGCGATCGCATCGAGTTGCGCGGCTTCGGCGTCTTTACCGTGCGGCCGCGCAAGACCGGCATTGGACGCAACCCGCGTACCGGCGCCGAAGTCAACATTCCGCCCGGCAAAGCGGTTCGCTTCAAACCTGGCAAGGAACTGCAATCGATCGAGTAGCGACTCCGGCGGTTGGCCGGGCCTCGTCAACTTACGTTGCTTGGCAGTTGTGTTCACCCCGCCGCCGACCGGCGATGCGTGCTGGTTAGTCGTTTTTCGCGCGCTTCGTCTATCATCCAAGTACACGATGTCTGATCCCACGCCACCGGCCTCTTACACCTTCGAAGTCCCGGCCCGGCCCCCGGTCTATATCGTCGCTCCCCGTCCGCGGAGACCGTACTGGCTGCACATCTTGTTGTTGCTGGTCACGCTGTTTACGACGCTGACGGTGGGCGCGCGCCTGCAATACAATTTTCTGCACAACCTACCGGCATTTTCTGAGGACTCGGTTGTGCTGCCGCTGTTTCACCTGAAATGGCTGCTGCAGCACCCGTCAAACCTGGTGCTCGGCATTCCCTTCTCGCTGACTCTGATGGGGATTCTGCTGGCGCACGAGTTCGGGCATTTCATCGTCGCGCAGAGAAATGGCGTTTACGCGACACTTCCCTATTTCATTCCAGCCCCAACTTTAATCGGCACCTTCGGCGCGGTCATTCGCATCAAGTCGCCCATTCGCTCGCGGCAGGCGTTGTTCGACATCGGCATCGCCGGCCCCATCGCAGGCTTTGTGGTAGCGCTGCCAGTGCTGTTCTGGGGCCTGGCGCTTTCCAAACCGACGCCTCCCATGGCGGCCGATTCAGCGTTGAATCTCGGCTATCCCCTCATCTTCAGCCTCGTGCATCGCATGTTGGCACCCCTGACGCACCATGCGGTCCCGCTCGCCGACCTCTATCTGCATCCGGTCGGAATTGCGGCCTGGGTCGGAATGTTTGCCACTGCGCTGAACCTTCTGCCCGGTGGACAACTCGACGGCGGTCATATCATTTATGCGGTCGCGCCGCGAGCCCACAAGTGGGTGACGCGCTCCTGCATTCTTGTGCTCATACCTCTGGGTATTTTCTTCTGGCCGGGATGGCTGGTTTGGGCCGTGATACTGGCATTCACCGGCCTGCGCCACCCTAACGTTCCTCAGTGGCCTCCGCTCGACGACAATCGCCGATTGATTGTGCTGGTGGCTGTCCTCCTGCTCGTCTTGACGTTCGCCCTCGCGCCCATTCGCGGCGGCTCGTTGTTCGGCAGCTAGTGATGAAGATGACTGCCTCAAAATATTTTGCGGGATTAGGTGTGATCTTCCTGCTGATTACCGGGATCTTTACATTCTGGTTTTGGGAAGGCGAAAATTTCAGTGATCGCGCTGTAGCCGGAACATACACCCTTCAACTGCGTCGGGAAAAGGCGACCTTGGTTCTGAAGCCTGATCACAGCTTCCAGCAGGAGTTGGATAGTGGGGGACAGTGAAACGTGCAGAGGGCAAATGGCATGTCTTCGGCGAGGGTGGTATTGCTTTTTCAGGAGAGTTCCTACAGGTGTCGGGAGAAGTGATGGGTCCCGGCGGCAAAGCCTACGGACAGGTTAGAAACTCGTTCGGATTCGTCTCGATCGCGCTGAACCCTGACGGAGACGGCCCCAAGTTCCACAAGAAGCTGTTTCGCTGACCTTGCCTAAAATGCAAGCAATCCAAAAAGTGTGTAAAGTCTTCAGGCGTCTCGGAAAGGTTAACAGGCCTGCCTGTCCGCCCGTGGACAAGCCATTCTGATTTCGGGCGCTCGCCTGCACCAGGCCTAACTCTTCATGGCCACAACCCTAATTTCAGCAACTACTTACGAGAATCCCCGAATGGCACGCCACGTGTACTTATCTTCCGTAAAGAACGCCGATTATAGGACAAGAAAAATCCTAACGATCGAATAGCTCTCGCGTCTTAAAGATGTACCAGGAGGCAGTATGGAGCGCAGATATCTGGTGGCGACCCTGGCGGTCATTGCGACCTTCGCGGTGTTCTCTAACGGATTGCGGACGGTCGAGCCGGCTTTGCTTTCGTATAGTCAAAATGCCGGAGCGAACCTGAAAGCGAAGTGCAACGCTGATACCTCTGCCTTGTCCCACTTCATGAGCAAGGTGCGGACCTACCTGTCTCCGGATTATCCCGACGAGGCGCAGTTGATGGCCGACATGAACCTGCCCATTGCAATGGCACAAGCCAAGGCCGCCGAAGAAGTCGCGCGGCAGAACATCGCAGCCGCCCAGTGCGCGCGCGACACCGCCTTGCGTCAGGCCGAACTGGGCCGGCGTGAAGCGGACCGCGCTCAGCGCCAAGCCTCGAGAATGCGCGACCGGATGGCGCACAACAGCGCCATTCAGATTAAGTGGGGAGCAAACATGGCGGCCGATATCGATCGCCAGCTTCGGGCCCAAACCGCCGCAATTGCGAAGCGCATCGCCGCCCAAAGCGCTCGGATGGCCGCAGAACAAATGCAGGTTTCCCTGCGGATCTCTGATTCTGCCGCCGACAGCGACCAGGCCGAGTCGGACTCCAACTCCTACTCCAATCGCTCAAGTTTCAGAACTGAATGCAGCGGAACGCAAGTGCAGCAAGGGCAAACCATCCGCTCTCGAAGTCGGATATTGGTGCACCAGGTTCAATAAACCTTCGGCTACAGATAGCTCTCTCTGTCACCTCTAAGCGACGAGCAAAGCGAGGAGTCGAAGGGTCTGGGGTTGCTCTCGCTCACAACTGACAACTGGCTACTGACAACTGCTTCTTATCACACGCAACGTTGACACCAGAGGCTTGACCAGCCTTACCCAACCAGTACAATCATGAAGAGATGAAACCCCGTCCAACCCCGATCTGCCCCCGGTGCGATAGCAAGGACGATGTGAAGAAGATTGCTTACGGGCGTCTGCCCTCAGACGAACCGCCGGAATTCGCTCAGGACGGATACGTGCTGGGAGGCTGTTGCATTCGCCCAGACAGCCCCGAATGGTACTGCGACGCCTGCGAAGAGACCTTCGGCACGCGGCGCGAATCCTGGGGCCAACCGCTCAGCGACATCATTCAGTAGCTGACCCGGTTGCATTGCCGACCTCGACCTCAACGGTCCGCGGGGTGCGCCCTAGGTGCGGGTCCCCTCAGGGGCTGAAGCCCAAAGCTCAATGCGCAACTAACGGCGCGGCTGAAGCCGCACCCTTTCAAAGCGATTCATGTCCCCACCTTCCCCAGCCGCGCCCTGCGCTGTTGCCATTCCTCAGTCGCGAAAATTCGCGGCCCCACCTCAATCAGTCGTGGCAACATCTGAAAAACCGAAATCGGCGTCCATGCCATTCCTTGACGAGTGCGATATCCTCGCCGGTTTAGTTCTTCGGCGATCACCGAATACGGCCCATCCTGGATGGTGAACTCCATCATCAGGAACAGCACTTCCCGCTCAGTAGGATTTTCTGCCAGATGCGGAGGATCGTTGGCAACCACCTGCAACCCGAATGGCACTTCCTCCGCAGCGTGCGCGGCAGCCTGCTCGTCGGGGACTTCGCGCTCCCATTCCGCCGCGACCAGCTTCCAGCCCTGTCCGGCCTTCTGCGCCAACTCTTCCGGCCCAAATGAGCCCGGTGCGTCCTGACGAATGCGCTCAATCTTTGCCATACCCGCCTCTTTCCTCATCCCAAGAGAGTGCACGTAGTGCCACAGCCGCAGATTTCTCCCTACATCTACTACATTTGCTTGACCATCCTTAATGCCTGCGCAAATTACTGTGGCTGAACAGACATACGCTCGCGCATGCGCCACAGCAAGAAGGCGCGAACGTCCGGATTCAGGATTTCTTGTCCAGAAGCGAACAGCTTGCCGGGTGCACACATTCGCGGTTTTCGAACGAGTGGGAGTCGTGCCTGCGGTTGCCGCTCCTCTTCGCAGGCTGATAAACTCGAAGGTTACGTCAGGTCTTCGCCTCACCTTCCTTACTACCTATGTCGAACACAACGGAAATTGTTATCGTCAACGGGGCCCGCACGCCCATGGGCCGCTACTGCGGCAAGCTGCGCGACTTTACCGCCATGGATTTGGGCGCAATCGCCTCCGAGGAAGCCATGCGACGCTCGGGCGTCGAGCCCGCCGAAATTGATCACGTGGTGATGGGCAACGCGCAGCAGACCTCAGGAGATGCTCTGTACGGCGCGCGTCACGTATCGCTCAAAGCCGGTGTGCCCATCGAAGTGCCGGCGCTGACCGTGAACCGGCTGTGTGGCTCAGGCATGCAGTCCGTGGTGAGTGCCGCGCAGATGATTCAACTGGGCGAGGCTACAACTGTGCTCGCCGGGGGCATGGAATCCATGTCGCAAGCCCCGCACGTGATCCGCGGCATGCGTTGGGGGGTCGGCCTCGGCGAAGGCAAGCTTGAGGACTCGCTCATGGTGGCGCTGCTCGATACCTATTGCGGCCTGTACATGGCGAACACGGCCGAGCTTTACGCCAGCCAGCACGGCGTGACGCGCGAAATGCAGGATGAGTTCGCGCTGCGCTCGCAGCAGCTTGCTGACGAAGCCCACAAGGCGGGACGGCATCAGGAAGAGACAACCCCGGTCGCGCTGCGCAATCGCAAAGGCGAGCCGACGGGCGAGATGTTCACCGAGGACGACCATCGCCGTCCCGAGACCACAATGGAGACCCTGGCGAAGCTGAAGCCCGCGTTCGGGAAGAACGGCTCGGTCACCGCCGGCAATGCCAGCGGAATTGTGGATGGCGGCGCGGCCGTTGTCGTGATGCCACTTGCCGAAGCTGAGAAAGGTAATCTGAAGCCCATGGCGCGAATCGTGGCTTGGGGAATTGCCGGTGTCGATCCCAAGATTATGGGCGCCGGGCCGGTTCCCTCCACGCGCATCGCGCTGAAGAAAGCCGGGCTGAAGCTCGACGACATCGATTTGATCGAAGTGAACGAGGCCTTTGCCGCGCAGTATCTGGCCGTCGAGAAAGAGTTGGGATTGGACCGCAAAAAGGTCAACGTCAATGGTGGCGCCATCGCGCTCGGGCATCCGTTGGGCGCAACCGGCACGCGCCTGCTCATCACGCTGATGAACGAACTCCGCCGTCGCAAGGGTAAGTACGGATTGTCGACCGCGTGCATTGGTGGCGGCCAGGGCATCGCGGTCATCATCGAAAATCTGCAGCGATAAGGACATTAAGCGTGACCAGCGAAGAACGGGCATTGCATGGGATGGTGTATCAGTTGGAAGCTGCATGGAATGCGGCCGACAGCACCAGCTTTGCTGCGCTCTTCATGGACGATGCCGACTTCATCCACATTCTCGGCGGTTACTATGCCGGACGAGCTGCCATCGAAACCGGCCACCGCATGATCTTCGGAACCATCTACAAAGGGAGCACCGTAAGGTATAGCGTCGAGAAGATCCGGTTTCTGCGCCCGGGCGTCGCCATCATTCTCCTTCGCCAGTTTTTGCAGTTTCCAGAGGGCGGCGCTGCTGGCGACGTGGAAGCGCGCCCGACCATCGTTGCCGAAAAAGTCGACGGCAACTGGCGCATTGCGGCAATGCAAAACACTCGCATCACGGAAGCGGGCACGGGACAGAAGGAAGCAGGCGCCAGGACGTTATGAATTGTCATTACGAGCGCCGGATTTTGGCGCGAGGAATCTGCTTTTTCCCCAACCACCCAAGAGCAGATCCCTCGCTTCGCTCGTGATGACAAAATTATGGACTCAGCACCTTTGACTGATCGATCCATTCAAAGAAGGAAGGCGCACTCATGGATATCAAAAAAGTTGGCGTGCTCGGTTGTGGCCTGATGGGCTCAGGCATCGCGCAAGTGGCGGCCACCGCGGGTTTCGACGTGGTGGTGCTCGAACAAGACCAGAAGTTTCTTGACAAGGGCTTTGCCGGCATTGAGAAATCCCTGTCGCGCCTGGTCGAGCGCGGTCCGGAGAAAGGCGGCCTGACCGCCGAGCAAAAAACGCAAGCGCAGTCGCGCCTGAAGGGCACGACCAACATGCAGGACCTCGCCGACCGCGATATCGTCATCGAGGCCATCATCGAAAACGTCGAAGAGAAACGCAAGACCTACGCGCAGCTCGACGCCGTCGTGAAGAAGGACGCCATCTTCGCCACCAACACGTCATCGATCTCTGTCACCGAGTTGATGACGGCCACCAAGCGGCCGGAGCGCTTCATCGGGCTGCACTTCTTCAATCCTGTCCCCATGATGAAGATGGTGGAAGTGGTAAAGACCATCGCCACCGCGCCCGAGGTGTACGACACCGCGTATGAGTTCGCCAAGAAGCTGGGCAAGGTGCCGGTGCGCACCAGCGATAAAACTGGATTCATCGTAAACCGGCTGCTGGTACCGTATTTACTCGACGCAATTCGCGCGTATGAGGAGGGCGTCGGCTCCATCACCGACATCGACGAAGCCATGAAGCTGGGATGCGGATACCCGATGGGACCGTTTACGCTGCTCGATTTTGTCGGCCTCGACACCACGTATTACATCACGCACGTCATGTTTGACGAATTCAAGGAGCCGCGCTTCGCCTCGCCTCCGCTGCTGCGCCGACTGGTGCTGGCCGGCTGGTACGGCCGCAAGACCGGCAAAGGCTTCTACGATTACACCGACCCCAACAAGCCGGTGCCGGGAAAGTTTGTATAGCCAACCAGCATTTAGCATTTGGCAATTAGCCGTTAGCAAGTGCTTTGGCGATGCTGAATGCTGTTTTTAGAAACGAGTCCCACGCAGTGGGACGGCATAAGATAGCCCAGCGCTTCAGCGCTGGGTGGGAGTGTTTTAAGAACCGAGTCCCGTAGGGACGGCACACGTCGACACAAAACTTTCACGCATCGCATTCACAATTCTCATTAGCCGAAAGGCAAATCCATGACCGACTTCCAAAACATCAAGTTCGAAAAGAAAAACCACATTGCCTACATCACCATTGACCGGCCGAAGGTGCTTAACGCGCTGAACATGGCCACCATGCAGGAGCTCAAAGATGCTTTCGCGTCCATCAAGGACGACGCCGACGTGCGCGTCGCCATCCTGACCGGCGCGGGCGAGAAGGCCTTCGTCGCCGGCGCCGACATTGGCGAATTGTCGCAGCAGACACCGGTTTCGGCGAAGGAATACACCCACCGCGGGCAGGCCATCGTCGATGCCATCGAAAATCTTGGCAAGCCGGTGATTGCCTGCGTGAACGGCTTCGCGCTTGGCGGCGGTTGCGAGCTGGCGATGGCCTGCACCATGCGCCTGGCCAGCGACAACGCCAAACTCGGCCAGCCTGAGGTAAAGCTTGGGCTGATCCCCGGATATGGCGGCACCCAGCGGCTGTCGCGGCTGGTGGGCAAGGGACTGGCGATGCAGCAGATTCTGACTGGCGAGATGATTACCGCGCAGGAAGCCCATCGCATTGGCCTGGTGAACGAGGTCGTTGCGCAAGCGGACCTCATCGCGCGCGCCGAGGCCATCGCTGCCAAGATCATCGCCAACGCGCCGCTTGCTATTCAGTACGCAATGGAAGCGGTGAATCGCGGCTTCGATCTCACCCTGGCCGACGGGCTTTTTCTGGAGGCCACACTGTTTGCCGTCTGCTGCGCCACCGAGGACAAGAACGAAGGCACCCGCGCCTTTCTGGAGAAGCGCCCGGCGCAGTTCAAAGGGAAGTAGACGGGAAGAACAGGTGTGCTTCGACTCCTCCCTCACTCGCCGCTTAGGATGACAAAAAAACCGGCCGCTGGCGCAACCGGTTGAACCGCAGATCCTTCGACTCCGGCGGCGACGCGCCGCCTGCGCTTATTACAACACTCCTCCAACTCATACATTGATGGTGCAATCCGATCAAGGGCTCAGAAGGAGCCGACCATGTTGATTATAGGATGCGATTACCATCCGGGGTTTCAGCAAGTAGCGATCTTTGACAAACAGACGGGGGAGATCAGCAGCGGCGACTAGCGCATCCGCAAGAGGCGATCGAGTTCTATGGTGGCCTGGCTGCGGGGGCGTTGGTGGGGATCGAGAGCACGGGTTTCAGCGGGTGGTTCGAGCGCCTGCTGGAAGGGCTGGGGCACCAGGTATGGATGGGCGATGCCACCCAGATCCGGGCTTCGATGACCCGCCAGCAGAAGACCGATAAGCGGGATGCCGAGCACATCGTGAAGCTGCTGGTGGAAGGGCGCTTTCCGCGCATCTGGGTACCGTCGCGGCGGACCGGGATGCGCGGCAGTTGCTGGTGCATCGGCACAAGCTGGTGCAGTGGCAAACCCAGGTCAAGAATCAGTTGCAGTTTCTGGCGCTGAATCAGGGGCTGCAGCTGAAGTGGCGACTATGGACGCGGAGCGGACGGCAGCAACTGGAAGCCCTGCCGTTGGGTCGGTACGCGGCCCAACGGCGGACGACTTTGCTGGGCTGCTGGACCAACTGGAACAGCAGATCGCCAGCCTAGACACGGCGGTGCTGGTGCGAAGCCCAAGCGCGACCCGATGCGGTACGGCTGATGAGCCATCCCGGAGTGGGGCCGGTGATCAGTTTGGCTTTGGTGGTTACGCTGGGTCCGGTGGAGCGATTTGCCGGAGCGCGCCAGGTGGCCAGCTATTTCGGGTTGATTCCGCGCGAACGCTCCAGCGGAGGCAAGCAGCGGTTGGGCGGCATCAGCAAGCAGGGCAACTCGTTTGTGCGCTACCTGCTGGTGCAGGGCGGGCACAGTGCGGCGCGTCTGGACCCGGAGTTGAAACGTTTTTACGGCCACTGCAAGCACACCCACGCCCACGCGGGGGTGGCCAAAGTAGCGGTGGCCCGCAAGCTGGCGGTGCGATTGTACTGTATGTTGCGCGACGGCATCAGCTATGCCGAATGGCGCAGCCGCCGGCGCTCGCATGCAGGTGAGCCCGAGTCATACTGTGGTCGAAAGTAGACCGAACGCTTGAGTGGGCAGCCTGCCTCCCTGCCGCAGACGGTGGGGAGATCGAAGCCGTAATCATGGGCCAACCTCCCGCAAGGGAATGGGAGACCCGAATAGATGGCTGGTGGGAGTGCCGGTGACAGTCCCATCGCCGGATTACAGAAGAACGAGCCGGAGATCGGATGCAAGGAAAGACCAAATCTTCTGCTAAGGAACGAAGCTCAGCTCTACCGCGCTGCGCTTCGTTCCTCGCTCCATGGTGGGCGCGCCGGAACCGGCGTCAAGGTCGAGATGAACGCCAAAAGATGGCGCCCTTGACTCCGCTTCCGGCGCGCAGAGGATTCGTGTGCTCTTGACAATGCCAACGTCGTTATAGACAGGATGACAGTGTAAAGAAACTAGTCCCCGTACACGGCTTCACGCTCTTCCACTGCGGGCTGCGCGGGCTTGATGCCGCCGATGCTGCCCAGCGGAATGAAGCCGTCGTTGACGACCGGCTTCTCGCCCAGCACGTGCTCTTTGTAGAGCGCCAGCATGCGAGCTTTCTCAGCTTCGGCCTTCACGCGTTCGTCGCGCGCCTTGAACTTTTCCTGGCGAGCGTTCTTGGCGATACCGAGATCGTCAAGCGTGTGATTGGCTTCGGCATTAACGTGCTCGTCAACCAGCTTGAGGGTATGCGCCGTGGTCTCCAGCCCGACCTTCTTGCCGCCGGCGAAAATCTCGTGACGCCCATGCTCCTCGTACCACTTGGTCAGAGTCGCCGTCATGTGCATCTTCTCCACGATATTGCGCCAGCCCACGCCGGTGTTGTACGCGCAGAAGCTGATCTCGCCTTCCTGCGTGGCGTAAGGAATAATGCACTGCTCGGTGCGGCGGAAATCGTAATTGAACAGGTCCTGGAACCACATGCCCGCGATGAACAGAAAATTCCAGCGATCGCGACGGCGGCGCTCGATGTCGGTTTCGGTACGGTCGCCCGTGACCTTGCCGTAATCTTTGCCGGTCGCGCCGAAGGTCTTGTCGAACTTCTTCAGCAGGTCCGTGAACTTGAAGTGCGTCGGCGACTTGAACGGATCGTAATTCTTCAGTAGCGCCAGCGTCATGCCCGCAATCGACATCCACTTGCCGCGCGCTGCGTCGTTCACCTTCGCAATGTCTTTCGCGATGGTGTCGCCGTTCAGGAACGCCGTCACCGGGACCGCTTCCTTGGTTTCCTTGTCGATCATGACGGCCATGCCGACGCCGCAATTCGGGTGGCAACCGCAGCTCAGCGCGCCCCAATCTTTGTCTGGCCCGTGAACCAGGTCGGCCCAATCGGAGAAGGTGCTCATGAACGAAATCGGGAACCAGTCGCGGACCGGCTCGCCCAGTCCAGTCTGGCTCTTCACGTCGTGCGCCAGATGCGACAGCGTGTAGCGCTGCGCCTGACGCCGCTCATCCGTGATCGCCTCGTCGCGTCCGGTGAACGATACCGGCTGGAATGAGAGGAACGAAATGCGCTTGGGATTGTCGAGCGCGAACTGAATGATGCGTCCGACCTGCTCGTTGTTCAGGTCATTGACGATCGTCACCACCGGCACAATCTCGACGCCGGCGTTATGCAGGTTCTCGATCGCCTGCAACTTTACGTCGAACAGATTGCCGACCAGGCGATGCGAGTTGGCGGCATTGCCGATGCCATCGAACTGCAGGTACGCATAGCGCAGACCCGCTTCAAAAGCCTGTTTGGCGAACTCGGGACTCTTGGCGAACTCGATGCCGTTGGTCGCAGCCTGCACGCTGTTGTAGCCCACCTTGCGAGCGTAAGCGACCGCGTCCAGGAAGTATGGCGACAACGTCGGCTCGCCGCCGGAGAACTGCACCGACATCTGGCGCCGCGGCTTAATGGTGATGGCGTTGTCGAGCATCGTCTTGATTTCGTCCCACGTCAGCTCATGGACGAAGCCAACCTGGTTGGCGTCCATGAAGCAGGGGTCGCACATCATGTTGCAGCGGTTGGTCAGGTCGATGGTCAGCACCGAGCCGCGGCCGTGCAGCACCGTGCTGCTGCCGTGATGATGCAGCTTCTCGTCGTTGTGCGCGCGAATGTCGCGGCCAGGAAAAACTTCTTCAAGATGCTTGAAGAATGCGGTGTCCATGGCCATGACGTCTTCAAAGTGGCCGTGGATCGGGCAGTCCTTCACCATCAGGATCTTGCCGTCGCGCTCGATGATCTGCGCCTTGATCTCGCCCGCCTTCTCGTTCATCAGAACTTCGAGCGGCAGCTTGCCGTCGATAATCTCCTGACGGATCTGCGGGACGCACTTGGGACACAGCGAATCGGTCGCGCGCGGCCATCCCAGCGGCGGTTTGGATTTCTGGTACGACTTCAAGAGTGGCTTATCGGACCACTTGGGCGTAAACGAAGGATTGGGATTGATGCTATTCAGCTTATCGAAAACAGCCCATGCGCCTTTGGCAGCAACGGTGACGGCTTTCTCAACATACTTCACTGGCTTGTGCATTCACGCCTCTCGTACAAATGGATTAAGAACGGCCCACCCCAAATCACACGGGCCAAGTCCCACACTTCTCTATTGATTAAGTTAATAGGCCAGGCTGGAAAGGCCAACCAAGATGGAGCAAGCGGGCGGATTTAGCGGGCCAGAGGCAGTATCAAACATTGAATGGTGACCTGCGTCACAAGCCTATGTTATTGAAAAAGCGAAGGAATACCGGCGCCGACAGTCGGCTTCGCCTTACGCAAACCGTTTGAATTCGGGAAATCAATGGCAGCCATTCAAGCCATATTCAACGATGTCTTACCTCTCATGATAAAATGTAAGACATGGATCAGTTCGAAGGAGTGATTACGTCGAAGGGCCAGTTGGTGATCCCGGCTAAGCTGCGCCGTGCTTTTCGCATCGGGCGAGGTACTCGGGTGCGCTTCGCGCGCATTCAAGGCGGGATTGGCATCTATCCAAAGTACGAGGATGCTATTCAACATTATTGTGGCGTTCTGGCCGGCTTGGGCTTGCCACCGGACATTGAGCACGAAGCTGATCGTGAGCTTGAATGAGAAGGCAAGTCCTGGATGCCAGCGCACTCTACCGCTATCTGATCAAGGGTGACGGCGCGGAGATAGTCATTCAGGTCTTCAAAGGCGCTGCGGAGGAGGGTACTGTCGCGTTGATTTCTGCTGTCAACTGGGGCGAGGTGTTCTACAGCCTGGTCAAGCGCGTGGGCCTGGGTAAGACAGAAACACTGATGGCAGAGCTGGAGCAGAATGTCCCGCTCTCTGTGGTGGGGGTAACGCCAGAAGATGCGGTGCGCGCTGCGAAACTGAAGGCCCAGTACAACATACCGTATGCCGACGCCTTTGCCGCCGCGCTCACCGGAACTCAGCGTGTACTCGTGACCGCGGACGTAAGCCATTTTGAGCGCGTTCCCAAACTTCGCCTGCTGAAGCTGCCACGGGCCAGAAAAGAAAACGGCTGAGCAATACTGGTGGCGAGCGCGTCGCCATTGGTCTATATTCAAAACTTCATCGATAACCTGTATT
Organism: uncultured Acidobacteriaceae bacterium; assembly: GCA_963798185.1. Classification (GTDB taxonomy): domain Bacteria; phylum Acidobacteriota; class Terriglobia; order Terriglobales; family Acidobacteriaceae; genus Bog-257. The sequence continues at coordinate 241,127 of CAWCSJ010000013.1, read as the reverse complement.
GTGCATGAGGAGGAAATTTTCTGATGGGCGCTACGGGCATCTGGGTGCGCAAACTGGACACCTCATCCACCGGCGATCCCCTGGTGTTGGTGGTGGTGGAAGGCAACGACCGGCGCACGCTGGTGCTCGAGCATTTCCCCTTCACGGTGGGCCGCCGCACCGACCGGGACCTGGTGATGGCCGATCCACGGGTCTCGCGCGAGCATGCGCAATTCATTCACGAGCCCGACGGCACCTACCTGGTGGACCAGAGCAGCCGCCACGGCACCTTCGTCAATGGAGAACGCATCAATCGGCGCAAGCTGGCACGCAACGATCGCGTGGAATTCGGCGTACAAGGCGCCGCTTACGCCCTGTTCAGCCCAGACCGTTCGCCTTCGAGCGCCGCCCAACAGTTCCTCAGCCAGTTCTCGAGTTGGAAGCCGGCCACCGGAGCGGGCTCCGACCTGGAAATGCTCAATGTATTTCTCGAGGCGGCCCGCAAGCTGAACACCAGTGGCGTGCTCGACGACGTATTGCAGACTTTGCTGGAAGCTGCATTGCGACTGACCCACGCTGAGCGCGGCTTCGTGTTTTTGCGTCATCCCGATGGCGAACTTCGCCTGGCCGCCGGACGCGATAAGAAGGGTGAAAGCATTACCGATGACAGCGCCATCTCGCGCTCGGTGCTGCGCGATGCCGCCAAGAGCGCGTCCGAGTTTCTGGTCACCGATACGGACGACACCGGCAAGCTGGCTGGCCGCGAGAGCATCGTGGCGCACAACTTGCACAGCGTGATCTGCATTCCTCTGCGCAAGACGGTCATTCAGGACAAAATAAAAGAGGACACCCAGCCCGGCGAGCAGGATGTGCAGGGAGTGTTGTATCTGGATGCGCATTTCCTGTCAGGCAAATTGTCGTCGGTGAGCCACGACATTCTGCGCACTATCGCCAACGGCGCCGCGACGCTGGTGGAGAACGCCTCCCTGGTGCAGTCGGAAGATGCGGCCAAGCGCTATCGCCAGGAGTTGGCCATCGCCGCAGAAATCCAGCAGAACCTGATGAAGGTAACGGTGCCGGACGTGCCCTTCGCCAAAGTTAACGCCGTCAGTTATGCCTGCAAAGATATCGGCGGAGATTTCTTCGACCTGGTTTACACCGAAGCGGGACTGTCGCTGATCGTCGCCGATGTTTCCGGCAAAGGCGTTTCCGCGGCAGTGGTCGCATCCATCCTGCAGGGCATGTTGTACTCGCAGTTGGCCCGCGATTCTTCCCTGCCCGAGATGATTGCGGCGGTCAATCGCTTTCTGTGCGACAAAGTGGGCGGCCAGAAATACGCCACGCTGGTGATCGCCCGCCTGGTCCAGACCGGAGAAATGGAACTGATCAACTGCGGCCACGTCCCTCCCCTGCTGGTTTCTGAAGGCTCCATCACCAAGCTGGAGGATGGCAACTTGCCCGTGGGCCTGGTGCCCGGTGCGGAATTCCAAGTTTCTCGCGTGCAACTGAAGCCCGGAGATCGTTTGCTGCTGGTAACCGACGGCGTCACTGAAGCCGAGGATGCGCAAGGTGAGTTCTTCGGCATGGAGCGGCTGGAGAGCTGCGGCGTTGACGGATTTGCGGCCATCGAGAAGGCCGTTACCGCCTTCCGTGGCGATACCGCCTTGACCGACGACTGCACCATCACCGAGATGCTCTATCGCGGCCAGGCGTAAAGATTTCAACGGGCCCAGCTTATAGCGCCTGGCCTGAGCAAAGCCGTGAGGGGGCATTTCAAGATTCCCGATGGAAGCCCCCGCATTTATGCGGAAGAAAGTCAGTTCTCGATTCCGCGCTTTAGCGCCGGGCCCGACAATCCTTCGGACGGCAAATTCAGCACTGCCTGCATCTTTACAGATAAGCCGCTCGAAGCCCGATCTTCGGGCCCTGATACCCATCACAAGTGGGGAAAAAGCTTTGTCCGCCGTCGCTTTTGTGATGTAATGCATTAGCGTCATTTTTATCAGTACAGTTTCCAAGATTTCATAACCAAATATGCCAGTTCCGCCACTTTTAAACTTTCGCAAGCTCGCTCCCTTGGCGGGGCTGTGTCTGCTGGCCCTGGTGGTCTGCGCCCCAGCCTCGGCAGTGACGCCCACCCCGAAAGTACATAAGACCCACCACCGCGCTCTCAATCCCAGCTCTCATTGGAACGCCAGCCAATATTCCCGCATGTATCCCGGCTCGCACGACTTGCTGGTGCGTCAAAACGAAGAACTGAACCGCTTGCAACTGCCGCGCATTGCCGACGAGGCAGAGCTCATACGCTACGAGGTTTCCGGAGTTCTGGTCCAGGTTGCCGAGACCGATGCGCTCAAGCTGGCGGCCGACCTTCCCGATAGCCGGCGCTACTGTCGGCCGTGGACGCGCGACTTCCTGCAGGATTTCAGCCAGGCTTACTACAACCAATTCCACAGTTCCTTGCAGATCAATTCCCTGGTGCGCACCATGGAGCAGCAGGGACGGCTGCGGCGGCACAATCGTTATGCCGCGCCGGAGTGGGGCGATACCGCTTCCACCCATTTGACCGGAGTTACCTTCGATCTCTCGCGGCGCGGCTTGACCATGCAGCAGTATGCCTGGATCCTCACCTACATGCTGCCTCTGAAAGAGTCGGGTATGATCGACCCCATCGAAGAGAGCCAGCCGGTCCTGCACGTCGTGGTCTTCGACAAGTACTCCAACCATTTGGACCAGAACAACAGCTGGTCTGAAGCCAACGAACCCACCGAGGCAAGTGTGCCGACCAGCACGAGCACCGGGCCCGGCCAGCCTTAACCAGCCGTCAGCTTTCAGCCATCTGCTATCAGCTTTAACCAGACCTTTGATCGGCACGCTTGACTATCCACTTTTCCACAACTATCCACTTCTTTGATTTTGTCATCCCGACCGAGGACTTCAGTCCGAGCGGAGGGACCTGCTGTTTCCGTCCCTGGCAGAAGCTTTATCGATAGCGCTATCCACTAGCCACCACCCACTATCCACTTTCTCCATACAACGCCATACCGAAATTCTGGTTCTTACTCGTTACGGCAGCTTTGCTGACCCGAGGTGACAAGAATGCTTTGGACAATTTTCGCGATTCTGTTGGTTCTCTGGTTGTTGGGATGGGGCTTCCACATCGCAGGAGGCTTAATCCACCTGTTGTTGGTGGTTGCGGTGATTGTGCTGATCATCAACCTGGTGACTGGCCGAAGAACAGTGTAGAGCGGTCTAAATCGGCGTACCGCGCAGGATCTGTCGTTAGCAAGCGACACGGCCAGCGCTAGCTGCCCGTGTCGCCGGCTGGTCGTCCACGCGGGACTGGCGTCCTGGGTTACTTCTGTGGCTAGCTGCTAGTTGCTGCTTCTTCACTCGCTCCGCAACGCTCTCATCGGATCTGTCAATGCTGCGCGCCGAGCCGGTATAAGCGCGGCCAGAGAAGCCACCACGCCGACCAGCAAAGTTCCCAGCAGCAGCGTAAGCGGATCGCTGGGGCTTACTCCAAACAGTACGCTGCGCAACAGCCGCGCCAGCAGCAAAGATACCGGCAAGCTCACCGCGATCGCGATTCCGGCCAGCCACAACACATCCACCAGCACCAGTCGCATGACACTGCTTCGTTGCGCCCCCAGGGCCATGCGAATCCCAATCTCACGCGTGCGTTGTTCCGTGGAATAGGCCAGCACGCCGTACAGCCCGATGGCCGCCAGCAGCACCGCCAGCATTGCAAAAGCAGCTGAGAGCAACGCGATCAGGCTTTCGGTCGAAAGGTTCTCGGCAATCTGATCGTCCACACTTCGCAAATTGGTCAGCGCCAGCCGCGAGTCAAGTTGCTGCATCGCGGTCCGGATGTTCCCCATCGCCAGCTCAGGCGACTGCCAGGTGCGCACGTAGAAATAGAGATTGTTGGGCTCGGCCAACTGAAAACGCGGACGGTAGGCGGTGGGCAATGTCGGGTCACGCAGAGTGTGCTTGGTATCTCCCACAACGCCGACGATCTCGGTGTCCATTTTGGACTCAGTGCCGCCGAACGAGATCATATGGCCCACGGCGTTGCGCGGCTCGCCGAAATAGCGACGGGCAAAGGCGGCATTTACCACCACCACATTAGGTTTGCCGGCGACGTCCTGATCGGTAAAGGTGCGGCCTGCCAGCAAAGGAATTTGCAACGTGGAAAAATAGCCGGGCGTGACTGCCGGTTCTTCAACCTGCTTCTTCTCGTCCTCCTTGTAAACATAGCCCGCGATGGTCACCCCACCGGTCTGCGAAGTCCCCACCAGATCCGGATCGTCGGTGCCGCCGACGTTGCGCGTGCCCGGCAACGCCGCCAGGGTTTGGTCAACCCGCTTGTAGAGATCGAACGCCCGTTCGGGTTGATATCCCGCCAGCCGGGGATTGATGCCAAAACCCACCAGATGCTCGGACGTGAATCCCAGACCTACAGAGCGCAGATTGCGCAGTGTGCGGACAAACAGTCCCCCGCCCACCAGCAGTATTAAGCTGAGACCGATTTGCATCCCGACCGATATTCGGCGAAAACGCAACACGCCACTGGAGCCGGTGCCGGTTTGCTGCTTCAACGAACTCACCAGGTCGGGCCGCAGAAAGCGCAACGCCGGAGCTAGACTGAACGCCAACGAGACCAGCAGGGACAGAGCAAACGCAAACAGCAGAATGCGCAAATCGGGGCGGGTGGTAAACGGAAGATCGGTGGCCGAGGCGCCGACGATGCGGCGTAGAAGAGTGCGCGTTACCACCGGAGCCAGCACAACTCCCAGCAAACCGCCCAGCAGGCCCAGCATCAATCCTTCGGTCAGCAACTGGCGAACGATCTGCCAGCGTCCCGCGCCCATGGCGTAGCGCACCGAGATTTCACGCGCGCGTCCGGCGGCCCGAACCAGCAGCAGGCTCGACACGTTGACGCAAGCCATGATCACCAGCAGCCCCACCATGCCCATCAGCACCATCAACGGCGTGCTCACCTGATCACGGAAGGGAGAAAAGCCGCGGGCGCTGTCGATGATTTGCAGCTTGGCGTCATCCAGAAACCGCTTGCGCCAGCGCGCCTGATGCGTGAAGGTCTTAAACTCTTCCTCGCGCAAGCTGTGCCACAGAAGGCCGGTCGAAATCTCCGCCCGCTCCCGGCTGACACCAGGCTTCAGCCGGCCAACCACGGTCATCCAATAAGAATCGTGGTCATTCAGGTCCTGCCAGCGGGGCGTGATGACATTCTTGGTTGAAATGGGAACGAATACGTCCTGCGGCGAGCCGGCCACGATGCTGTGAAACTGCGGCGGCGCGACACCAACAATCGTGAACGGATGTGCGTTGATGTGCAGGGTCTGATTGACCACATGCGGATCGCCGCCAAACTCGCGCATCCAGTAGTTGAAGCTCAACACCACGACGGCAGGGGCGCTGGGCGATTCGTCCGACGGCAGCAGAAGACGTCCCATGGCCGGCCGCAATCCCAGTACCGGGAAGTAATTGCCCGACACCAGTTCGCAGTTCACCATGTCGGGCTTGTTGTTCCACTCGACCGCAACGTTCTGCTGGTCATTGGCGATGAGGCCCGCAAAATCAGGGCTCTTGTCGCGCAGATCGCGGTACATCGGATAAGAAAAATAATCGTTGTCATCGCCCCCGAACGAGTTGTAGTGGCCGGGAGCATCGCCCGTGTAGCGCAGCCGCACCAGTTGCTCAGGATGGCTGACCGGCAGCGAACGCAGCACCGCCTGGTCGAGCAAGGTGAAGATGGCCGTGTTGGCGCCGATGCCAAGCGCCAATGTGGCGACGGCCACCAGCGCGAAGACGGGCGCCTTGCGCAGTTGGCGCAACGAGAAACGTAAATCTTGAAGAAGCTGCATGATCATTCCTTAAGCAACTAGCAACTAGCAATTAGCCATTAGGTCTTAGCCATCAGCCCTTAGCTTTCAGCAATAACTTTGTCATCCCGACCGAGGACGAACCGGGGTCCCCAACGAGCGCCGATTTTGCGCTTGTTGGGGTGTAGGTTAGTCCGAGCGGAGGGACCTGCTTTCCCGTCCCCTTGGCACCACGGATGTCATCCTGAGCGGCGAGGTCGCCGTGGCGACCGAGGAGTCGAAGGGCCAGCTTTTGCTGTCCACTATCCACCCACCATTCACCCAACGATGAGTCCGCTTTCACTGACAACTGGCTACTGACAACTGCACTACCCCTACTCCGTCCGCAGCGCCTGCATAGGCTCAATCGACGCCGCACGGCGCGCCGGCAGATAACTGGCCAGCAACACGGTCGCCACCAGGATCGCCATCGCCCCGATCCACGGCAGCGGGTTCAACATCCCCACCTTGAACAATAGACTGGAAAAAATTCGTCCCGACGCCAGCGCCGCCAGCGCGCCAAAAACTACTCCGATCACCGCCAGCCGCATGCCCTGCATCAACACCAGTTGCATCACCTCGACCCGCTGCGCGCCTAGGGCCATGCGCACGCCGAGTTCGCGCGTCCGCATCCGTACCGAGTAGCTGATAACCCCATACAGCCCCAACGCCGCCAGCAACAACGCCAATCCCGCAAACGTCGTCAGCAACAGCACCACAAAGCGGCGGCCCAGCAGCGACTCGTCCACGCGCTGCTCCATCGTCTTCACGTCGTAGATCGGAATGCTGGAATCCGCCGACCGCACCGCGGCGGCCATGCCGTTTTTCAAATCCGCCAGCGACCGCGAACTGCGCACCACGACCGTGTTTGACAACTGTGGCGACTGTGCCGAGTCAATGTAGTAGAAGCCCTCGTTGGGGTCCGACTCCAGCGATGTGGAACTGGCGTGCCCGACCAGCCCAACAATCGTGTACCACGGGCCTTTCACGGGATCGTTGAATCCGATGTGCTCGCCGATAGGATTTTTGCCCGGCCAGTATTGGCGCGCCAACACCGAATCGACGACCGCGACCTGTTCGGTGCCCTGGCGGTCCTGCGCTACGAACTCCCTCCCCATCATCAGCGGCTGGTGTAGGGTGGAAAAGTATTCTGGCGAAACCACCCGAACGTTGCCGTGCGGTCCCGGATCATTCGGTCCCGCCGGACGCCCTTCAATGTAAAAGCTCGACGAGCCGCCCTGATTATCGAAGGGCATGGAGTCGGCGAGTGCTACGCCGCCCACCCCGGGAGTACTGTGCAGCCGCTCTTGCACCGTGCTGAGGAATGCCGCAATTTTCGCATCGCTGGCGGCCTGTGCCGCCGCCGCTTCCTTGGCCGCAGCTTCTTTCGCCGCCGCGTCATTCGCCGTCGGACCGCTGGTCACCGGTGGCTTCACACCGTAAACTGACTGCGGCAACGAGAAACGCGCCGACAGCAAACCGCTCGGTTGAAACCCAGTTTCCACTTGCTCCAGCGCCTTCAGGCTGGTCATCAGCAGGCCCGCGCCCGTAAGCAACAACAGCGACAGCGCGATCTGTGCCACCACCAGAAACGAGCGCGCCCGCTGCTGCATCAGGCTGCCCGTGCCCGAGCGGCCGCCCTCCTGCAGTGCGTTGAACCATCCCGGCTGGGTACGCTGCCAGGCGGGAACCAGTCCGCACAGCAGCGAGCACATCACCGCAATGCCGGTCACAAACAACAGCACGGGACCGCCCAACGACGGCTGAATGGTCGTGCTGAGCGCATCCGGAAGGTAACGCAACAACAGCGGAACCGTCACCCACGCCACCACGAATCCCAGCGCGACTCCGGCGACGGTGATCACGATGCTCTCCATCAGCGCCTGACGCAGCAACCGGACCCTCTGCGCGCCCAGGGCAACGCGGATGGCCAAATCGCGCTCCCGCGCCGATGCCCGCGCCATCTGCAATCCCGCAATGTTGGCGCATGCGATCAGCAGCACCATGCCCACCGCGATCAGCAACATGGTCAGCGGCTTGCGCAGGCTGCCGCCAATATATTCGCTCAGCGGCATCGCGAACATGCCCCACCCGCTGGCCCGGCCGTAACTCTTGCCGCCTTCCGAGGCGATGCTCTCCTCGGCCTTGTGATCGAGATAGGCGTTCGCCTGCTGCACGGTCATTCCCGGCTGCAGTCGCCCCGCCGCAAACAGGTTTTCGTTATAGCGAAATTTCTGATCGTGATAGCGGGCCGGCGGCAGCGCTATCGGCACCCAAATCTCCGCCTGGTTCGGCCAATTGAACGACCGCCCCATCACCCCCACTACGCGATACGCCTGATTGTCGAGCATCAGCGTCTGGCCAACGATACTAGGATCGGAGCCGAACCTCTTCTTCCACACCCGATACGACAACACGACCTCATTCGCGGCGCCCGGCTGGTCTTCTTCGGGCGTGAACACGCGCCCCAGGTACGGCCGCACATCGAACGTATCGAACCAGCCCGACGAAACGGTGGCGCCCTGCAACAATTCAGGATTGCCGTTTTCACGGGCGTAGTTGAAGCTTGCGGGCTGCATGACCGCGCCTGACGAGAAGATGGTCTTGCCGTCGGCTGCGTCACCGAAGTCCGGCGCCGACATGCCGATGTTGTTCAGATCGGGCATGGCGCGATAGCGGGCCCGCAACGCCACCATCCCGGCGGCATGAGGAATTCCGCTGGGATTCAGCATGACCGCGTTGGTCACGGAGAACACCGCGATGTTTGCGCCGATCCCCAGCGCCAGCGTCAGAACCGCGACGGCGGCAAAGCCCGGCGCTTTGCGCAACTGACGCAGTGCGTATCGAATCTCATGCCAGATGGTGTGCATAATTTTGCCTTTAGCAGCCTGACAACTGACAACTGGCTACTGACAACTGCTTTCAGTGCAAGGCGCTGGCCACGCTGGGGAGCTGATTTATCAGTAGTTTACAGGTGGAGGGATGGTTGCAATGTCCGCCAGCGTAACGCCGATGTTCGCCAGCGGACAGGGTTGGAGCACTGCTGAAACACGAAAACCCAGCGGTTAGCTGGGCTTCTCTCAATCTCAATTCTAGGTTCAATATAGCACATTCCAGCCAAAAATGACACGGTTTTGCAAGTATATATCGTGCTTAAATTCAGTAGTTTGCGGCAAATTGTTGTGTTTTTCCCTATTAACATGTAAGAAGTGCCCGTCCAAAACGCGACAGTAGCTGCACTACTCTCACATTTGGTTCCAAATTAGGAGAAATCCTTCCGCCCGACGTTCGTGGAGGCCCCCCTTGCTTAAGCGGGGGAAAGAAGTCGCTTTAGGAATGGGCTTTAAACCCGGCGCTAAAGCGCGAGATCAACTTCGATCTTTTTCCCCACATAAATGCGGGGGCTTCACCCACACACCAATTGAGAATCGGCATGACAAGGTCGGAACCAAAAATCCGACCCTAGCGAGCGCAACGACGGATCTTTTTGAATTGTCATCACGAGTTGAATTGTCATCACGAGCACAGCGGTGAGTCCTTTCTCGAATTGTCATCACAAGCGTATCCGGCGTCCCCAGCGAGGGCCGCTTTTGCCCTCGATGGGGTGGGGAGCTATGAATCTGCTTTTGCATCCAATCGGAAGCGCCAGATTCCTAGCATCAGAAACCGACGCCGTGGCCTCGAACCGGCACACCCCGCTGCAATTTCCTGCATCTATCTTGATAAGCGAGTTAGCTCTCCGATTTTTAAGCGCAAGCGCATTCCAATCATTCTTTCCGACGTGTAGGGAAAAAGGACTTTTAAATGAGAGTAGCTCTGGTCGCCCCTCCATTCCTTCCGGTTCCGCCTGAACGATACGGCGGGACCGAGCTCTTCATCGCGCAACTGGCGGAAGGGTTGAAGAACTCCGGCGTCGATGTTGTGCTCTACACCAACGGCGAGTCCACGGCTGGCGTGGAGTCTCGCTGGCTCTATAAAGATCTTCAGTGGCCGGTCAGCGGCGAAATTTACGACAATCTCAAAGACTTCAATCATGCCTCTTGGGCGGTCGCCGACGCCGCCGCGGATTGCGATATTATTCACATCCACAACGTGCCGGCGCTGATGTTCAGCCGCTTTGTAAAAAACCAGTTCGTGTACACCATCCACCATGTGCATGAGGAGGGCCTCAGCGAGATTTACCATTTCTTCCCTGAGGTCGAATTCGTTACCATCAGCGAGTTCCAGAGACAGCGGGAGAGCATGCCCCGCATGCGCTCCATTCATCACGGCATCGACCTCGGCCTGTATCCCCTGCAGGCAAAGAAGCAGAACTACCTCAGCTTCCTGGGGCGGATTGCGCCCATTAAGGGCACTCACCTCGCCATCGAGGTGGCGAACAAAAGCGGCATTCCGTTGAAGATCGCGGGCGAAGTGCAGCCCATATTTCAGGATTACTTCGATACCATGATCAAACCGCACCTTGACGGCAGGTTCATCGAGTACGTGGGCGAAGCCGATCTTGCCGCCAAGAACGAATTGCTCAGTAATTCCCTGGCGATGCTGTTCCCTATTCAATGGGACGAGCCTTTTGGACTGGTCATGATCGAAGCCATGGCCTGTGGCACGCCCGTCCTCGCCTTGCCTGGCGGCTCGGTGGACGAAGTGGTACGCAATGGCATCTCCGGATTTGTTTGCCAGACGCCGGACGAGATGGCACTACGCTGTCGCGACCTGTCCGCCATCTTCAAGCCCGCCACGGTACGGCAGTATTGCCAGCAATATTTCTCAGTCGAACGCATGGTGGCCGACTACATGGCCCTGTATGACGAAATGGCCGGTGAAGCCGGCGCTCTGGCGAAATCAACCACCACCGTCCCGATGGTGGCCTGACCGGTTTAACATCATTGCTGATGAGTACGTATCTCACACTTCCCGACCAGCGGTTGATCGAGATCCCGTCGCCTTACCTGGAGCCGCGTTTTGCCTTTCCCGCGATGGAGCCGCGGAAGGTTGACAACCTGACCCTCATCGACGGCAAAACCTTCAGCGCTACCAATGTCGCCGGCGACATTCATCCGGCGGGCGCGCCAGACGTTGGTTTTTTCCACGACGACACGCGCTTCCTCAGCCACCTGGAGCTGCGCATCGGCGGCCATCGCGCCATGGTGCTCTCGTCGAGCACCGAAAAAACATTTTCCGCGCAGATCGAGCTGACCACCGGCAACATCACCCTGCGCGATTCTTTCGATCTTCCTCAGAACACCGTCCACGTGCGCCGGGAACAGGTGCTGGCGTCGGAGATGCTCTTCGACCGTCTGAGCTTTGAAAACTTCAATCTCATCCCCGTGGACTTTACCGTCGAGCTGCTCTTCGACGCCGACTTCGTCGACGTGTTTCAGGTGCGCGGCGTGGCCCGGGAACAGCACGGCCAGTATTACCAGCCCGTGGTCGGCGAAAATACCATCGCCTTTTATTACCGCGGGCTCGACAACGTGATGCGCCAGACCCTGATCAAGCTGGCGCCCCTGCCCGCCCAAGTCGAGGAACGCATTGCCCGTTGGGATTTGCGGCTGGAGCCGTTGAAGCGCGTCGAGCTGCAAATATCGGTAACGCCATTCGTGGAAGCCCGGCCATCGCGCGCCCAGAACTACGATTTCGATTACCAGCTCCGGCAGCGTCGCGCCAATTTCTCGCGCTGGGAATCCAGCTCCACCAATTTCACCAGCGACAACGAAGTCTTCGACGAGATGCTCAAGACCGGCATCGGCGATTTTCACGCGCTGCAAATTCCCGATGGCGATCAGCACATCATCGCCGCTGGCATTCCCTGGTTCGCCACCATGTTTGGCCGCGACTCCATCATTGCGGCCTATCAGTCGCTGTCGCTGAATTCACAACTGGCGGTCGAGACCCTGCGCGTGCTGGCCCGTTACCAGGGCAAGGAATACAACGACTGGCGCGACGAAGAGCCGGGCAAGATTCTGCACGAGTATCGCGACGGCGAAATGACCCGTCACGACGAAATGCCCTTCGGCCCCTACTACGGTTCGGTCGATGCCACACCGCTGTTCCTCGTCCTGCTAAGCGAGACCTTCAACTGGACCGGCGACGAAGCACTGGTTCAGGAGATGCTGCCGCATGCCTACGCCGCGCTGGAGTGGATCGACAAGTACGGCGACCTTGACGGCGACGGCTTTGTCGAATATCTGCGGCGCTCGCCCAAGGGCCTGGTCAACCAGGGCTGGAAGGATTCCTGGGACGCCAACATGCATCGCGATGGCACCATCGCCAAGCCGCCCATCGCGCTGTGCGAAGTCCAGGGCTACGTGTACGACGCAAAGTATCGCATGTCGTCGCTGCTGCGGACATTCGGCGACATCAAGATCGCCGACCGGCTGAAGCGCGATGCGCTGGAGCTGGCCCGCCGCTTCGACCGCGCCTTCTGGGTGCCGAGCCGCAGCTTCTACGCCATGGCGCTCGACGCCGACAAGAAGCCGCTGGAGGTGATTTCGTCTAACCCGGGGCATCTGCTGTTCGGCCGCATCATCAGCAAGGAACGCGCCCGCACCGTCGCCAATCGCCTGATGCGCGATGATATGTTCACCGGCTGGGGATGGCGCACCATGTCGCAGGAAGAGCGGGTGTTCAATCCGCTCAGCTACCATCGCGGCTCGGTGTGGCCGCACGATAATTCCATCATCGCGCACGGCATGGCCGTCAACGAATTGCGCGACGGCGCCCTCAGCATCCTGACCTCGCTGTACCAGACGGCGGTGGAATTTCGCGACTATCGCCTGCCTGAACTTTTTTGCGGAATGCAGCGTCGCGAATACGATGAGCCGGTGCATTATCCGGTGTCATGCTCGCCGCAGGCCTGGGCCTCGGGTGCAATGTTTCTGGTCCTGGCGTCGGTGCTGGGAATTCGGCCCAGCGCGCCGCGCCGCGAGTTGAACATCATCAACCCGCGACTGCCCGACTGGCTCGACCATCTGCACATTCGCAACTTGCGCATCGCCAGCAGCCGCGTGGGTCTCGACTTCACCCGCCGCGGCGATCGGACGTTTTGCAACGTCGTCGATGTGGAAGGCGAGAAGCTGCTGGTAAACGTGGCGTTCAAAAAATAGCTGTCAGCTATCAGCTGTCAGCCGTCAGCACTCAGCATTCAGCTGTCGTCCATCAGCTATCAGCTATCAGCCGTCAGCTATCAGCACTTCAGTTTCGAGCTGTCATCCCGACCGAGGTCGCCGCGACGACCGAGCTGAGGGACCTGCTTTTGATTGTCATCCGCGGCGAGGAGCGCAGCGAGGAGTCGAAGAACCCCTATTCCTGCGACTTGACCCTCTTGATCCAAAAAAGCCCAGTTGCGCCGCATCTGCCACTCCGTGCCCTGCGTGTCTCTGTGGTGAATAATTTTCGACGCACTGCTGAGCTGACTGCTGATTGCTATCGTCCCCTCTCCGTTACAATCGAGATGGAGGCAACACATGGCACAAGTGAAAATCACGGTCCGCAGAGATGGGCCGTTCCGCATAGAAGCGCCCGAGGGCGTAGTCGAATTGGTGGATGCTGACGGCAATCCCTACGACCTGACCGGCAAGACAGCATTTTCTCTGTGCCGTTGCGGTGGATCGGTCAATAAACCTTTCTGCGACGGGACCCATTCCAAGATTGGCTTCCAGGCCGCCGAAGCTGCGGTGAAGAAAGCCGACGACACCGCACCATCAGAACCAAAACCCGGCGTCTAGCGCTTATCTATGTCTCGCACTTCCGCCAAAAACCTGCTGCGAAGGTCAGCTGTCGTGCGGAAATTGGTTTCGGTAATGAGCCGATGGAATACGGCGGCTGCGTCGATCAAGCCGCGCTCAGCAGCGGTAAGCAGGATTCCCAGGGTTCCCGTTGTTGCTAATCCGCGCCGCATAGCCTCAAGACGGCCTCTGCGTTCATCGATCAGGAGCAGGTCAGCCCGCTGCTCCTGCGCTAGTTGAATCGCTTGTAGTTCACCGGGATCAAGAAAGCTCAGCGCCGCATCAGGAGAGGTCGTGGTTTTTTTAACTTCGACCCATGTGGGGACGTTCAACAACCATCGATTGACGCTTGCGGGCGCGGCAGGATCGCCAAGTTCTTCAAGAACCGCTGCCGGGATGAGAACTCGTTTGTAAAGCGACGGGAGGAGCGATTCACAATCAACTTGAATTAGGTAGTTAAGCGGCGAGGTATCCGCTACGACGATCATCTCTCGAGGAAGCCGTTGCTTTGAAGCTTCCGGAGCGTTTCCTGGTCCCGGTCCAGGTCTTGGATGTCGTAGGCATGTTCGTAGACGTTACGTTCCTTGAGAAAGCCGTCAAATTCAAAACGTGAGATTCCCAGTAGTTGGCTTGCCTGGTAATGCGAGAGCGCACCCGAGCGATAGCCCTCGATCACCAGCGCTTCCAGGGCCTCGCGTCCTGGATCGGGATGCTGGGCCAGGTCGTCCGGCAGCTTGACGGTGATCTCCATAGGCCGAGAATATCACTATCCCACACATGGGAGTAAGCAGATGCTCGCCTAGCCCAAACCCCTATCCCCTACCTCAGTGCACCGTCTTGGTCTTGCGCGACATGTAGTCCATCAGCAGATACTGGCCCAGCGTGTACGGCGTGGTGAAGTACGCTTTCCCGCGGCACATCTCGGTGACCTTCTGCACGAACTGGATGAGCCCGTAATCAGACGCGAGCATGAACGTATTGATCAGGATTCCCGCACGCTTGCACTTGGAAACTTCCTTCAACGTCTCGCTCACCACCAGCGGGTCCAGTCCGAACGCGTTCTTATAGATGCGGCCATCCTCCAAGGTCAGCGCTGATGGTTTGCCGTCGGTAATCATCACAATCTGCTTCATGTCTTTGCGCTGGCGTTGCAGGATGCGCTGCGCCAGGCGCAGGCCCTCGCGCGTGTTGGTGTAATACGGCCCGACCTTGACGCGTGCCAGCTGCGACAGCGGCAACTCCTCCGCCGAATCGTGAAACAGCACCAGCGACAGCGAATCGCCAGGGTATTGCGTGCGGATCAAATGCGACAGCGCCATCGCCACTTTCTTGGCGGGCGTAAAGCGGTCCTCGCCATACAGAATCATGGAGTGTGAGCAGTCGAGCAGCAGCACAGTGGCGCACGACGACTGATATTCGCACTGATGCACCTGCAGATCGCTGTACTCGATATTCAGCGGCAGGTGCAGGCCTTCGCGCTGAATCGCGTTCGACAGCGTCGCGGTGATGTCCAGGTTCAGCGTGTCGCCGAATTCGTAGGTCTTCGACGCGCCGCTGGCCTCGATGCCGGTGGCCTGGTCGCGCGTGTCGTGGCGGCCGAAGTTCGATTTGCCGAGCGAGCCCAGCAGATCGCGCAGCGCGCGAAAGCCGAGGAAGTCGAGCCCCTTGTCGGTGATCTCGAAGCGCGCCTGCGATTGCGCGTCGCCGACCTGGCCCCCGGCGGTCGAGCTGCGCGTGGGATCGTGCGGCGCATCCACGTTGATGTAGTTTTCCTGCTCCATGCGCTCGATCAGCTGCTCGATCAGGTCTTCCATCTGCTCAGGGCTCATGTTCTCGATCTGCTCGCGCATTTGCTGGTCCAGCATGTCGCTGTTAAGCAGCGCCTCGGCGATGGCCTGGCGCAGATCGTCCAGCGTTTGCTCCGCGTCCTTCAGGTCGTAGAAATCCATGTACTGCTGCTGGAAACCGCTCTGCAGCAGATAATCGGAAAGCGCGCTGAGCAGGTCCTCCATGCTCATCTCAGAGGCCGGCTCGGGAACGTATTTTTTGTATTTGATGAATCGCATGAAGAAGCACTCAGCAGTCAGCAGTCAGCACTCAGCACTCAGCACTCAGCACTCAGCACTCAGCACTCAGCACTCAGCATTCAGCACTCAGCATTCAGCACTCAGCATTCAGCACTCAGCACGCAGCCAAAACGAACACCTGTAACTAGGCTGGCATGGCGTGGGCACGTTCCGAATCGACCCGCCGAATCAACGACGCCAGCATTTTCTTGATTTCCTGCGTCTGAAAAGTCAAAGCGTCGAATTTTGTCAACTCCAGAAAGCCCAGGTCATGCGAGAGTAAAAGGTGATACTCCAACTCGCTAGCTGAGCCCATCGCTATCGTCAGAAATCGATGGAACTCGCCATTTCCGCGCCGTCCGCACCCTTCCGCAATATTCGCCGGAATAGAAGCGCAGCACCTTCGCATCTGTGAAGTCAGTCCGTACAGCTCTTCCTTCGGATAATCGGCGGTGGCGCGATAAACAGCTAAAGTGGCGGAGTGCGCCTTCCTCCAAACATCCAAATCTCTGAAGTCCTTCATTTTGAATCTCCGATCTGCGATTCTCGTTCTGAAGCCTGAGTGCTGGATGCTGAGTGCTGAGTGCTGATTGCTGATTGCTCGCCCCTAATTGAACGGCCTTCTGTGCCTCCGCAAATCCGGCACTTCGTCGTCCTCTTCGGTGCGGACGCGCGGCTTCTCGCGTACCGGCTGTTTCTCGCCGGCGGTGAATGTCCGCTCTTCGCTGCGCCCAATTTTCTTGTGCGCATAGAGGCCTTCCAGAATGAACTCCGCCCCCGAAACCAGCACCTCCGACGGCTCTTTCCCACTAAGCCCCAGGCCGCTCAATTTATCCAGCAGCCCTTGAATGCTGCGCAGGTTGTGCAGCATCTCCTGCGCGCCGGCGGAGTCGCGCATCTGGATTTCGCCACCCAGATCGAACCACTGCACCACCTGGTTCATGTTGCCGCTGCCATGAAAATATTTGTCGTAGGCGCGCGCGACCGCGGCGCGAATAATCTCGCGCACCACGTTGTCTGCGCCCTTCAGTTCGCCTTCGTATTCCAGCTCGAGTTTGCCGGTCATCGCCGGCAGCGCGGCGTAGATGTCGCCGATGCGCGGCACCACCAGCTTCTCGCCCGAGCGAATCGCGCGCCGCTCGGCGTTGGAGACGACGTTTTCCGTGGCGCTGATGGGCAGCCGCTGGCTCACACCGGATCGCTTGTCCACGCGCTTGTCTTCGCGCGCGATGAAGGCAATCTGCTCGATCACCTGGCTCACAAATTCCGGAATCTGTAACTGCAGGCCGTTGCGCGCCGTCCACGCTTCCTGCGCCGTGATGGCAATGCCCTCTTCGATGCTCGCCGGATAATGCGTACGAATCTCGGAGCCGATGCGGTCTTTCAGCGGCGTAATAATTTTGCCGCGAGCGGTGTAATCCTCGGGGTTGGCGCTGAACACCAGCGCCACGTCGAGCGGCATGCGCACCGGGTAGCCTTTAATCTGCACGTCACCTTCCTGCATGATGTTGAACAGCCCCACCTGAATTTTGCCGGCGAGATCGGGCAGTTCGTTGATAGCGAAGATGCCGCGATTGGCGCGCGGCAACAGTCCGTAGTGGACGGTGTACTCGCTGCCCAGCTCGTGGCCGCCCTTGGCCGCCTTGATGGGATCGATGTCGCCGATCAGGTCCGCGATGGTGACGTCGGGCGTCGCCAGCTTTTCCACGTAGCGATCTTCGGCAGTCAGATACGAAATTGGCGCGTTGTCGGGATTGTTGGCCAGCAATTCGCGGCAGCGGCGGCAAATCGGCGCATAAGGATTGTCGTGGATTTCGCAGCCGCTCAGGTAAGGCACATGCGGATCGAGCAAGCTGGCCAGCGCGCGCAGAATGCGGCTCTTGGCCTGCCCGCGCAATCCCAGAAGAATGAAATTATGGCGGGACAATACCGCATTCACGATCTGCGGCACCACCGTATCGTCATAGCCGACGATGCCGGGAAAGATGGGACCATCATGGCGCAGGCGCGCCATCAGGTTGTCGCGCATTTCGTCTTTAACGCGGCGGGTGCGCACCTGTTGCTCAGAAAACTGCGAGCTACCGCGCAGCTCGCCCAGGGTCTGTGGAAGTTTGCTCAAAGGCTGGATACCTCCAGGGTCACGGCCGCATCCTCACCAACGCCACGCTGCCGAATGTTCGTATTCTACGCCTGCCACTACCCACCACATCCCGCGTCATGAGCCACAGCGGAGTTGACGGGTACAGGGGTCTTGACGCGTGACCAGAACAAGCGCCACTTTCTTGACACTGTTGACTATTCAGTAAGCCGCCGCTAATGCTGACGCTGGCATCCTAATGTGACGTACGCCAAAGGACGGTGGGACGATGGGCAGGTGCGGGAGCTTTGTGAGGCACGAAACAACTCAATGGCCACCAGCATCCATCTCATTATGGTTACGGAGTACCTCCGTCCATCAGAGCCAGACTGAGCTGATGAAATGGCAAGAACTATGAAAACTGGATTGAACGCAACCCTCGATCCCACGCTCCGCAGCAGCGACGCGTTGGAATTCGAAACCTCTCTGCGGCGCAGGATTGTGGGACAGGACCCGGCTGTCGAAAAGGTGGCCGAGATCTACCAGATGTTTCTCGCAGGACTGAATCCTCCCGGACGGCCGGTGGGAAATTTGCTTTTCCTGGGACCAACCGGCTCCGGCAAGACGCGCGTGGTGGAGGCCATGGCGGAGTCGCTGTTCGGCGACCCTCATGCCTGCATCAAGATTGATTGCGCCGAGTTTCAGCATTCCCATGAGATCGCCAAACTGATCGGCTCGCCGCCGGGATACCTGGGCCACCGCGAGACCCATCCGCTGCTGACGCAGGAAGCGCTCAATCACTGGCACACGGAGAAGTTGAAGCTCTCGATCTTGCTGTTCGACGAAATCGAGAAAGCTTCCGACGCGCTGTGGCAATTGCTGCTGGGCATTCTCGATAAGGCGACGCTGACCCTGGGCGATAACCGCCGCGTCGATCTGTCGCAATGCGTGATCGTGATGACCTCAAACCTGGGCGCAACCGAAATGAACGAGTTGATTAACGGTTCGATGGGATTTGCGCAGACGCCCGCGCAGCTCGACTCCAGGCTCGACGAGAAAATCAATCGCACCGCCGTGGAAGCGGCGCGCCGCAAGTTCTCGCCTGAGTTCATGAACCGCATCGACAAGATCGTAGTCTTCCGCACCTTGCGCTCCGAGCACCTGGAACAGATTCTGGAAATCGAACTGGGCCTGGTGCAGCAGCGCATTCTGCAGATCGCCGGCAACCATCAGTTTGTTTTCAGCTGCACCGTTCCGGTCAAGCAGTTTCTGTTGAGTGAAGGCACCGACTTGAAATATGGCGCGCGCCATCTCAAGCGTGCGATTGAACGCAACGTCGTGTTTCCGCTGGCTAATTTGGTGGCCACCGGACAAGTGAAGCTCGGCGATTTTATCCGCATCGATTTGAATGGCGACGGGAAGATGACTTTTGTGAAAGAGGCCGAGGGCGCGCTGGTCCCAGTTCTGCTGGAACGTTACGACACGCAGGCGAGCGCGCACGTCGCGGCGGCTGGCAAGGGCAAGGGATCGACGGGACCGCGTGGCCGCGAGCTGGGAACGGCGCCGACGGCCGATCGCAAGTAAGGATTTCGGTGGGGCCCGGAAATTGTCATTACGAGCGAAGCGAGGAATCTGCTTTTATGTGCGTCTGTCACGAATCAAGGGAAAAGCAGGTCCCTCACGGCCAAGGCCGTTCGTGATGACAACTCACACATCAAGGGAGACTTTCGGGAGCGCTGAAGCGCTCCTCCCCCCGCATAAATGCGGGGCTTCCACCGAGAATCCAGCGCCATAGGCGCGGCTCAGTCTAGCCCAGCACGAAGCCGCCGGCGAAGTGCAGGGTGAGGCGAGAAAGAGATCCAAGTCCCTCGCGGGACGCCACATTCCTCAACTCAACTCAGCTCTGCGCCTGCGCAATCTGCACAAACTCCGGAGCCGATCGCGCAGACATGGCGCCGGGCGCGTGTTTCGGCAGGATGCCCAGATACATCGCGGTTTCATCGCAGGCATGCAGCCGCGGACATTGCAAACAATCTTTGTGCATCTTGTCGGGCAGCGCTTCCTTGTCCACAACCTGAAAACCCATTTGGCCAAAGAAGTCGGGGATGCGCGTGAACAGGCAGATGCAGGTCACGCTCTGCCGCTTCGCCTCGAGCAATAGCGCGTCAACCAGCACCCGTCCGGCGCCTCGGCCCTTCGCTCTGGCGGTCACGGTGATGGAGCGAATTTCCGCCAGATGCATTCCGTACAAATGCAGCGCGCCGCAACCGAGGATTTCGCCATCGTGTTCCACCACCACGAAGTCGCGAATGTTCTCGCAAATCTCGGCCAGAGAGCGCGGCAGTAGCGTCCCGTCGGCCACGTGGACCTGAATCATTTGCTCGATACCGATGGCATCGGGAAGGGTTGCATTACGTGCCTGCATGCGCAGCTCCTGCGTAGATGGATAGCTTCTCTTTGATTGCCGCTAATGCCGCACGAACGCGCAACGGCGCGGTACCGCCGGGCACGTCGTGCACCGCCAGAACTTCACCCAGCGACAACGCACGGTACATTTCGACATCGGCTGCGATGCCGCACTGCGCGTAGTCTTCCGGCGACAGTTGCTCCAGTTCGCAACTCTTCTGGATGGCGGAGCGAACCGCCTGGCCCACTTGTTCATGCGCCTGGCGGAACGGAACTCCACGACGCACCAGCAGCGCGGCCAGCGCCAGGGCATTCATGAATCCGCCACTCGCCGCCTGTTGCATCCGTTCTGCGTCCAACTGAACCGTCGCGAGAAATCCAGTCGCCACGCGCAACATGCTCGCGACTTGGTCAGCCGCGGCGAAGACAGGCTGTTGCGTCTCTTGCATGTCCTTGTTGTAGGCTAGCGGCAGTCCCTTGACGGAGATCCATAACTCGGTCGCGTTGGCCAACACTCGTCCGGCTTTCCCGCGAATCAGCTCCAGCGCGTCGGGATTCTTCTTCTGCGGCATGGCGCTGCTGCCCGTCGAATACGGTTCCGGCAACTTCACAAAGCCAAACTCGGTGGTCGAAAACAGAATCAACTCCTCGGCCCACCGGCTCAGATGCAGGGCGACCAGCGACAACCCCTGGACGAACTCAATCGCAAAATCACGATCGCTGGTGGCGTCGAGGCTGTTGGCGGTCGGCGAGTCGAATTGCAAATCGTTCGCCAGGGTCTCGCGATCGAGCGGCAGAATCGTTCCAGCCACCGCTCCCGAACCGAGCGGACATTCGTTCAGCCGCGTGCGGCAATCGGCCAGCCGGTCGAGATCGCGCAAAAACATTTCGACATACGCGAGCAGCCAATGCGCCACCAGAACCGGCTCGGCGCGCTGCAGATGCGTGTAAGCCGGCATCGCGTTCTCGCCGGCATCTTCCGCCTGCTTCACGAACTGGCCAAGAAATTCGATCAGCGCTTGCGACGTGGCGTCGATCTGCTGGCGCACATACAGCCGCAGGTCGGTCGCAATCTGCTCGTTGCGGCTGCGCCCGGTGTGCAACTTGTAGCCGACATCGCCGGCCAACTCCACCAGCCGCTTCTCGACGAAGTGGTGCACATCTTCGACCGTGGGATCGTCATCCTGCGGCACGCCCTCGCGGGCCATCTGATCCAGCGCCGCCAGCGTTGCCGCCAGCTCCGGCTCATTCAACACGCCAGCCCTTGCCAGCGCGTTCGCATGGGCGCGGCTCGCCGCCACCTCGTAGGGCAGCAGCGCGCGATCGAATGGAAACGAGCGCTGCCATTGCTCGAAGTCGGGGTCCTGCGCCTGCCCGAAACGGCCCGACCACATCTTCATTTCAGACTCTCCGCATGCACCAGCGCACGCGAACGCGCCGGCAGTCCCAGGATGCGAATGAAACCCTCCGCGTCCTTCTGCTGGTAACCCGCGCCCATGGTGAAGCTGGCAATGTCGGGACGGTACAACGTCGTCGGCGAGCGCCGGCCCGTAACTTCGATGTTGCCTTTGTACAGTTGCAGCGTCACCTTGCCATTGACATCATGCTGCGTGCTTTCCACGAAAGCCTGCAACGACTCACGCAAAGGAGTGAACCAAAGCCCGAAGTACACGACCTCGGCATACTTCAAGGCGATGTGCTGTTTGAAGTGCGCTAGGTCGCGATCAAGGCACAGCGCCTCAAGCTCGCGATGCGCGGCCAGTAGCAGCGTGCCACCGGGCGTCTCATAGCAGCCGCGCGACTTGATTCCCACGAAGCGGTTTTCGACCAGATCGACGCGGCCAATCGCATTGCGCGCGCCGACTTCGTTCAGCACTTCGACAATCGCCACGGGATCGAGAATGACGCCGTTCACCGCAACCGGCACGCCCTGTGTGAACTCGATCGTAACCTGTTCAACTTTGTCGGCGGCTTGCTGCGGCGACTTCGTCCACGTCCAGGTACTCGCCAGGGGCGGATTATTTGGATCTTCCAGTTCGCCGCCTTCATGGCTGACGTGCAGCAGGTTGCGGTCGCGGCTGTGAATCTTCTCGCGGCTCTGCGCCACCGAAATGTCGTGTTGCTGGGCGTAGTCGAGACAATCTTCACGCGACTGCAGTGTCCACTCCCGCCACGGGGCGATCACTTTCAGCTCGGGCGCCAGCGCCTGGTACGCATGTTCGAAGCGCACCTGATCGTTGCCCTTACCGGTGCACCCGTGCGCCACGGCCGTAGCATTTTCCCGCAACGCCGCCTGCACCTGATACTTGGCAATGATTGGCCGGGCCAGCGACGTGCCCAGCAGATACTTGTGCTCATACACCGCGCCCGCCTGGATCGCGGGAAAGACATAGTCGGTAAGGAATTCGCGGCGCAGGTCTTCGACAATAACCTTGCTTGCGCCGGTGGCGTACGCCTTGGCGACTACAGCATCAAGATCATCGCCTTGTCCCACGTCGGCAACGTAGGCGATGACATCGCAGTCGTAATTCTCTTTCAGCCACGGAATGATGATGGAGGTGTCGAGCCCTCCGGAATATGCCAGTACGACTTTCTCACGCATAGGAACTCCTTGGCGGAAAGCGATGAACGCCGCCTTCCAGCAATAAAACCATGATGGCTTTTTGAACGTGCAAGCGATTTTCTGCCTGGTCGAAGACCACCGATCGCGGCGAATCGATGACCGCCGTAGCAACCTCGTCTCCACGATGTGCCGGCAGGCAGTGCATGAAGACCGCGTGCTTGGCGGCCCGGGCGAACAGCTTCTGATTCACCTGAAAGGGCAGGAAAATTTCGCGCCGCGCGGCGGCTTCGTCTTCCTGACCCATGCTGGCCCACACGTCGGTGTAGATTGCGTCGGCTCCGGCCACCGCTTCGATGGGATCGTTGACCACCTGCACGGCCCCGCCAGAAGCCGCCGCCAACTCTTGCGCCGCGCTCAGAATAGCTTCGCTGGGCTCGTATCCCGCGGGCGTTCCCACCGCGATAGTCGCTCCCAGACTGGCCGCCGCGAGCATCAGTGAGTGAGCGACGTTGTTGCCGTCGCCGAGATAGGCGAGACGCACGTTGCGCAGGTCGCCGAAACGTTCCTGCAAGGTCAGCATGTCGGCCAGCGCCTGGCACGGATGCTCCAATTCGCTCAGGGCATTAATCACGGGGATCGACGCATGCGCGGCCATGGTGATGACGGTGTCGTGAGCGAACGTCCGCAGCACTACGCCGTCAACCCAGCGCTCCAGGTTATGCGCCACGTCACTGAGGCTCTCACGTGCGCCCAGTCGCGACTGCGTTTGATCGACGAAAAACGATACTCCACCGAGGCTGTTGATGCCCGCTTCAAACGTGAGGCGAGTGCGCAGCGACGGCTTCTCGAAAAACAAGACAATTTGCTTGCCGGCCAGAGTGCCGCGAAAGTCCGCCGGACGCGCCTTCATCGCCGCCGCCAGATCAAGCGTGCAAGCCAGCTCTTCGGGAGTGAAATCCTGAATCGAGATCAGGTCGCGTCCGCAGACGCTCCGCTGGGTGTACGGCTGTGGGCCCAGGCCCGCGGGAATTGGAGTAGCAATCATGTTTGTCGTCCTTTAGCAGGTAGCAATTAGCAGTTAGTAGTTACCGGGGCTTGCGCAATATAGCGACCAAGCCTTGGAATTGTCATCACGAGCGTATCCCGGGGTCCCAGTGAGGGCCGTTTTTGCACTCGCTGGGGTGGAGAAGCGAGGGATCTGCTTTTGGCAGTCCGTCAGAAAAGCAGATTCCTCGCGCCAAACCCAAGGCGCTCGTAATGACAATTCCACAAAGCTTGCCGACCTCGGGGCCGTCGCCCCCGTCACCATAACGTGCAATTCTCAATAGCAACTAGCAATTAGCTGCTCGCAATAACTTCCGTGCCGCAATCAATCGAATGGCTGAAAAAGCCGGGCAACACTTCCGCGTGTTCGGCGGGCAGGATGCGAACCCGCGCCACGCCCCGTTTCAGCGCTTTCATGCACGCTTCCAGTTTGGGCAACATGCCGCCGCTGACCGTCGCCTGTTGCACCATGGCCGCAATCGCATTCACGTCGAGCCAGCGAATGACGGCGCCTTCGGCGTCCTTCACGCCCGCGACGTCGGTGAGATAAATCAGCGCATCGGCGCCGCAGGCCACCGCGCACGCCGACGCCATGTGGTCGGCATTGATGTTGTAGTACTCGCCGTCAATGCCCAGCGCCAGGCTCGACACTACCGGGACGATGCCGGCGTTCCACAGGCGCTCGATCCAGTGCGCGTCAACCGAACAGATTTCGCCGACGAAGCCGAGATCAGGCTGCAATTTCCTGGTGGCGCGAAACATCTGCAAGTCGCCGCCGCAAAGACCCAGCGATGGCTGTCCGGCGGCGCCAATCGAGGCCACCAGCCGCTTGTTGAGTTGTCCGGCCAGCACCATCACGGCCACGTCGCGCGTCTGCGCATCGGTCACGCGCAAGCCGTCGATGAAAGTGGTTTCGCAGCCGAGTTGCTTCAGGGTGCGGCTCAGGGCTGCGCCTCCGCCGTGAACAATCACCAGCTTGTGACCTTCGCGCCACAGGCTGGGAATCGTCTTGGCAAATTTCTTGACCAGCTCCTGGTCGTCGAGGGCTGCGCCACCAATCTTGATCACCAGTTTCATTGCAGCCCTGCTTTCTCGCCGAAGCCGAACATGAGATTCATGTTTTGCACGGCCTGGCCGGCGGCGCCCTTCAACAGATTGTCGAGACACGACACCACGACCGCGCGCCGGCCGTCGGGCGAAAGTGAAAATCCAATGTCACAGAAATTGGTGTGGCACGAAAACTTGATCTGCGGCAGCCGCGCCTCGCCGAAGACCCGCACCCACGGCTTGCCGGCATAGAACTCGCGCAGGCATTGCTCCAACTCGCTCGCCGGCACAGCGCTCGCCAGCTTCACGTAGATGGTGGAGAGGATGCCGCGCGGAATCGGCAGCAGATGCGGCGTAAATTGCAGCGAGCCGCCGTCCAGCCCAAGTTGCTCCAGCATCTCGCCGGTGTGGCGATGTCCGAAGACGTTGTACGCGCTGAAGTCGCCATCCACTTCCACGAAGTGCGTCTTGGCCGACGGCGTCTTCCCTGCCCCGGAAACTCCCGACTTCGAGTCGCAGACAATTCCGTGCTCAACATCCACGTATCCGGCGCGGATCCACGGCGCCAGTGCCAGAATGACCGACGTGGGATAGCAACCCGGATTCGCCAGCAAGGCAGCGGCTGTGATCGCCTCGGCGTGCAACTCGGGCAATCCGTACACCGCGGCTTCATCGAGGAATGCCGCGTCGAGCGGGTTGACATCGCTGAATCCGTACACTTCGCGGTTCGCCGCTTGCTTCAGACGCCACGCTCCGCTCAGATCGATCACCCGCAAGCCGCGGCCGATGGCCTCGGGGGCCCACTCGCGCGAGAACTCGTGGGGCGTCGCCAGGAAAACGACATCGACGCCCGCATCTTTCATTCGCTGCCACGAGAACGCCTCGAAGGGAAATCTGCCGTTGCCCGCCAGTTGCGGATAGGCTTCGCTCAAATCGGTGCACCCGGCACTCTCGCCGTTGCGCTGGAATAGCAGCGGCTTCTTGACGCCCGAGTGATGCGCCAGCAAGCGCACCAGCTCCAAACCGGAGTAACCGGTGGCGCCAAAGACCGCGGGTTGGATGGTGACCGTCATGCGAAATATTCTCGAATGCGGCGGGCCAGCTTCTGTGCGACTTTCGCGTCGTGGGCGATGACCAAAATAGTGTCATCGCCACCGATGGTACCCACGACCTCGTCCCACTCCTCGGCGTCGATGGCCGCCGAAACCGGCTGCGCGCTGCCGGCGCTGGTTTTCACCACCACCAGGTTTTGCGCAGTCTTCACCTCGTAAACGAATTCGTGAATCAGCCGCTCGATGGACGGAAGGAATGCCTCGGCGACCTCGCCCTGCGGCAGCTTGTAGCCTTCGGCGGTCTTCACCAGCCGCAATTCATGGATGTCGCGCGACAGGGTCGCCTGGGTCACCCGGTGTCCGCCCTTGTAGAGCAGGCGGCGCAGCTCTTCCTGGCTGGCCACTTTGCGGTCGGCAACCAGGTCGCGGATGGCGGTATGGCGAGAGAGTTTCGACATCGCATAAATATACAGCTAACTGCATATTTATACCAGCCGAGTAAGGATGTCAAGGGCTTGCGCTTCTTAATTCGCGTTTTCCCGGCGCAGAACCGGGCAGATTTCTCGCTGCGCTCGTAATGACAATTTCGGAGAGGCGGGCCCAGATTCCCCCACACACAGGCGAACTCCAGTAGAATGCCGTCACTGCCCCCAATTCAACTGGAGCTTATGCTGGAATGAATTTTCTGCGCTTCGTCGATGTCGCGAGCTATCTCGCGCTGGCGGCGATAATTGGCGCGCACTGGCAGAATGACCGCCATCACTGGATTGGCCTGGCGATTTCGCTGCCGGGCTTCGCTTTGTGGTTGCTGGCGCGTCATCAGCTGGGCCCGTCGTTTGCCGTGCGGGCTGAGGCCAAAAAACTGGTGACCCACGGCCTCTACTCGAAGATCCGCAACCCGATTTATTTCTTCGCCTTTTTCGCGTTCATGGGCGAGCTGGTGGCGCTGGGCGCGTACCTGGCCATACCGGTCCTGCTCATCATTCAGTTGGGCCAGCTCGGGCGTATTAAGCGCGAGCAGCAGGTGCTGGAGGCGGCCTTCGGCGATGACTATCGCACCTACAAATCCAAAACCTGGTTCTGAATTTGCGATACAGTTGGAATTGCCCACGCCATGAATATCGCTGAATCCATCCGCGTGGCCCTGCTGTCGCTCTGGGCCAACAAGCTGCGCTCCGTGCTCACCCTGCTCGGCGTGGTGATCGGAGTGGCGGCGGTGATTGCCGTGGTGACGTTTGAGAGCGGCATCAACGGTTATGTTGCCGAGAAGATTTTTAATCTCGGAACCAACGTGTTCATCGTCGGCAAGACCCCCAACGTAATCACCGATGTGGACCAGTACATCGAAGGGCAGAAGCGCAAGAACATCACGATGGAGGAATACCAGGCCGTCGCAGAAGGTTGCGCGGCGTGCAAGACCGTGGGCGCTGCCATCCGCCAGTTCAACGGCAAGGTGGTTTACGGAACCCAGAGCAGCACCGACACCATGATTCGCGGCTGGACTCCCAGCATGGCGCAAATTTATGACCTCGACCTGGTGGCCGGACGCATGCTGAACAATTCCGACGAGAACGCGACGGCGTCGGTGGCCATCATCGGACAAGACATCCGCGAAAACCTGCTGGGCGACACCGATCCGGTGGGCAAAGAAATTCGCGTGGACGGCAAACTGTTTCGCGTGGTCGGCGTGGGAAAAAAAGAAGGCAAGACCCTGGGGATGAGCCGCGACAACTATGTCATCATGCCCATCTCGACCTGGCTGAAAGACTACGGCGCGCACAACAGTATCTACGTCTGGGGAAAATCTGACGACGTGGGGGCGTCGTTCGAGCAAGCCATTGACCAGACGCGGGTGATCCTGCGCTCGCGACGACACGACCGGGTGGGCGAGAAGGACAGCTTCACCGTCGAGACCAATGCCAGCTTTCTTTCCATCTGGTCCGAGCTGAGCGGCACATTTTTCATCGTGATGATCGTGATCGCATCCATTGCGCTGGTCGTCGGCGGCATCGTGATCATGAACATTATGCTGGTGTCGGTGACCGAGCGCACGCGCGAGATCGGCATCCGCAAGGCGCTGGGCGCGCGGCCGCGCGACGTGATGCGGCAATTCCTGATCGAGTCTATTCTGCTGGCGGCGACCGGTGGACTGCTCGGCGTGGCGGGAGGCATTAGCGTCGCCAAGCTGGTGACCTGGGCGATCGGGATGCCATCGGCGATCAAGCTATGGGCTGTCTTCGCCGGTCTGGGAGTTGCGGCCAGCGTGGGAATTTTCTTCGGCGTGTATCCGGCGCGCAAAGCGGCCAAGCTGGACCCGATCACGGCGCTAAGGTTTGAACTGTAGGTGTTTATGCGGCGAAGCGATTACAAAGAGATCCTGCGCATGGCGCTGGAGACCATTGCCAAGAACAAGATGCGCTCCGGCCTCACCGTGCTCGGCATCGTCATCGGGGTGATGATGGTCATCGTCATCTCGTCGGTGGTGCGCGGATTGAACGCCAACATCGAGGGCATGTTGAAGGACATGGGCTCCGACCAGGTCTTCGCCTACCAGTTTTCGCCTTTCACCTTCGGCCGGCCGACCACCGAGATGCTGACCCGCAAAGAGTTGACGTTAGACGACGCGTTAGCCATGCGCGAGTTGCCCCACACCAAGGCTGCCACCGCCAGTCTGCGCATTCAGATTCCGGAATTCGGGACCGGGACCTACGCGGTGAAATATGAGGGACGCAAGAGCAAGAACACCATCCTCGACGGCGACCTGCCCGCGACCATGCAGACCGACGACCTAAACATTGTCCGGGGACGCTGGTTTACGGAAACCGAAAATGAACATCACAGCGAGGTGGCCGTGTTGGGCGCCGACACCGCGGACAAGCTTTTCGAAGACGAGGACCCGATCGGTAAGGAAGTCAATATCGAAGGCGAATTGTTTCAGGTGATCGGGGTGATGGCCAAGCGCAAGTCGGCTTTCGGCAACGGCTCCAATCCGGAAGACAACATTGTGCGCATGCCCATCGCCACGCTGCACAAACTGCATCCCGAAGAGAAAAAGGTCTGGATCACGGTGAAGTCCACATCGCACGCCAGCATGGACACTACCATGGATGAGATGCGCGCAACGCTGCGACGGCGCCGCCATCTCGGTCCCGGTCAACCCGACAACTTCGCCGTCTTCAGCCAGGATGCGCTGAGCGATACGTGGAACCAGCTCACCGGCGGGATCTTTGTCTTCATGTTTGCGGTGTCGAGCGTGGCGCTGATCGTGGGCGGGGTCGGGGTGATGAACATCATGCTGGTGTCGGTGACCGAACGCACGCGCGAGATCGGAGTACGCAAGGCGATTGGTGCGCGACGGCGCGACGTGCTGTTGCAATTCACTCTGGAAGCCATCACCCTCACCGGGATTGGCGGCATTCTTGGCATTGTCATTGGTGGCGCGTTGACGGCGCTGGTCCCGCTGGCGTTCCCCTCGCTGCCGGCCAGCATGTCGTTGTCGTGGGTGCTGACGGCGACCCTGGCGTCGATCATGATCGGCCTGGTGTTCGGAATTTATCCTGCGTGGAAAGCTGCGAACCTCGATCCCATCGAGGCGCTAAGGTACGAATAAGAAACACTCATAAATTTGAAGATGTCATCCTGAGCGAAGCGCCCCCGCGGGCGCGGAGCCGAAGGATCTGCGGTTTTGCCGGCAGTTGTAACGGTGGGGGCGAACAGCAGATCCCTCACCGACTGAAGCCGGTTCGGGATGACAACAATAAGGGTTTGTATCGGCGCACCTAAAGGTGCGCCCCTTCAAATCTTGCAATTTCGTGCAGGGATAAGGGTCCTTCGACTCGCTACGCTCGCTCAAGGTGACAGCTCTGGGTTCATGATCGATGTGCATCGCAACAAAAACTTGAATTCCATCGCGCGATGGTTTGGAAACCCAGGGCTGAAGCCCGTTTCAAAGTCGTGCGCTCGATCGCTGGACTGAAGTCCAGCCCCCCTGCTAAAGCAGGGGGCTTTCACCAAATGCATCACTGCAGCAAGTGGCACGAGTAGGTCTTGACGACCAGCCACACGCGCGCGCCGGGCTTCAGTTGCAGCGACTCACGCGCACCCAGCGTGAGGTGCACTTCAAAGTCGGGCCCGCAGGTCACGAGGGCAATCACCGTCATATCGCGTTGCTGCAGCGAGGTGATCGTCCCCTCAAGAACATTGCGGGCACTCAGTCCCTCGGGCTTGGACGATGCCAGCAGAATGTCGCCGGCCCGGATCCCAACCCGCAGCGGCATAGGAGCATTCACGCGCACCAGGGGAACTTCGAGGTCAAGGGTCGAGCGGGCGATGCGGCAGGTCATGGTTCCCTGCTCCGGATGCGAGCCGGTCACAGAGCAATCGAAGATGTTCTCGAAGCCGGCGAGTTGCGCCACGGTTTCCGATTGTGGGCGGGTCAAGACCTGGTGCGGCGAGCCTCGCGCCAGGATGCGGCCTTGCTCCAGCACGATCGCGTTTTCACCGAGAGCGAAAACTTCTTCGCGGTCGTGGGTAACGTAGAGGATGGGAATTTGATGCGCGCGGTTCCAGGCGCGCAAATCGTCGAGGATTCGCCCCTTGGTGACCGCGTCGAGCGCCGTGAGTGGCTCGTCCAGCAGCAGCACTCGCGGGCGCGTCACCAGCGCGCGGGCCGACGCAACGCGCTGGCGTTCTCCCGCGGAAATCTCGCTGGGGCGCCGCTTGACCAACGCTGCGATGCGAAACGATTCCAACACCTCGCCGCTGCGCACGTCGCGATCTTGCTGGTCGAGCGAGGCCAGGCCGTATTGCACATTCTGCCCGACCGTCATGTGCGGAAATAGCGCCAGCGACTGCAACAGGTATGCGACCGAGCGGTGCTGCGGCCGCAAATTCACGCGGGCCTGCGAGTCGAATAGAACGACCTCGCCCATCGCGATCGCGCCTTCGTCCGGCGTTTGCAGCCCGGCTATGCAGTCGAGCAGGGTGGTCTTCCCTGCCCCTGACGCTCCGAACAAAATGGTGAAACCGGCCGCCACCGCCAGGTCAATGTCGAGCGTAAATGGGGCGCCGCTTTCGCCGCGAAAACTTTTCTTGAGGCGGACCCTCAGTTGCTCGGTGGGCGCCGGCATGCTGGCGCCGTTCATCTCCACTCCCACACATTCCAGCCACCGCGGCGGCGCAGGCCGTAAAGAATTGCCAGCATGGTGAAGCACAGCGCCAGAAGAATGAGCGCGGTGCGATTGGCGGTAGCGTAATCGAGCGCCTGCACCTGGTCGTAAATCAAAATTGAAACGGTCTGGGTCGCGCCGGGAATATTGCCCCCAATCATCAGCACCACGCCGAACTCGCCCAACGTATGCGCGAAGCTGAGCACCGCGCCGGTCAGCACGCCCGGCAATCCCAGCGGCAACACGATGCGCCAGAAGGTACGCCACTGCGACGCGCCGAGAAGCGCGGAGGCATCAAGCAATTTGCGGTCTATCGCGGCGAACGAAGTTGCCATGGGCTGCACCGCAAAGGGCAGGCTGTACAAAACCGAGCCGATGACCAGGCCCTCAAAGGTAAAGGCGAGGCTGTGGCCGGTGAGCGCCTGATACCAGCGTCCCAAGGCCGTAGAAGGACCGACAGCAACCAGAACGTAGAAGCCCAAGACCGTGGGCGGCAGCACGATGGGAAGCGAGACCACCGCCTCCACCAGAAATTTCCATCGCCGGCGTGAAAATGCCACCCAGTACGCCAGGGGAACGCCGACGACTAACAGAATGGCCGAGACCACGATGGCCAGGCGCAGGGTGAGCGTGAGTGCCTGAACGATCATTTATGTGAGGGTACGCGAAAACCGTATGTCTCGAGCACCGCGGCGCCTTCCGCCGAGGTAACGTAATCCAGAAAAGCCTTTGCGGCGGCCTTGTGCTTCGACGCCGAGAGCACCGCCACTGCCTGTTGTAACTCGGGATAGGAATCGGCCGGCAACTCCCAGTAGCGGCCGGAGTCCTTCATGGCCGGGGAGACGGCCAGCGAGAGCGCGATGAGTCCGGCCTGCGCGTTGCCGGACTGTACGAACTGCGCCGCCTGGCTGATGTTCTCGCCGAAAACCAGTTTGCCGGCGACTTTGTCCTTCAACCCGAAATGCTCGAGCGCAGCCATCGCCGCTCGGCCGTAAGGCGCATGCGTAGGATTGGCGATGGCGATGCGTTGAACCGACGATTGCAGCAGCAAATCCATCTTGAGCTTCTGCGGATCGAGGCTGGAATTATTGGGGACCCACAGCACCAGACGGCCGATGGCGTAGGTACGCAGCGAAGAACTATCGACTAGGCCTCCGCTGGCCAGCTTCTGCGGATACGCGATGTCGGCCGAGAAAAACAGATCGTAAGGAGCGCCGGATTGGATTTGCGAAAACAGGTTTCCCGACGAACCGAACGACAAAGTTATTTTGTCGCCGGTCTGCTTCTCGAAGCGCGAGGCCAGGTCCTTCAGCGCATAATTCAGGTCGGAGGCGGCCGCAACTGTCATTTCCTGGCTGTGCGCGGGAGGACTCAAGATGATCGCGAGCAGAAGGAGTGACAGTATCGTTCGCATAATCGTTAGTAGATTACATGAAAGCGAGAAATCATCGCGTTTTTATACGATTGTGATCAAAAGCAGTCGTCAGTAGCCAGTTGTCAGTTGTCAGTTGTCAGTGAAACCAACCGCAGATCCTTCGACTCGCTGCGCTGGCTCAGGATGACAAATCGAAAAAGTGTGGCATTGTGAAGCAGCAAACTCCCTCCCCGCCACGAACATGCCGGGTGATGTCACAGTACTGTGTATTCGTGCTTGACCGGTGCAATCTTTTCTGTAAGAGTAACCGAGCGCGATTCCATTGGAGACCCGCCCTGTAGCAGTGACGCTGCTTTTCCGGGTGAGGTATGATCGCAGCAAGTCAACCTGATGATACGTATTGAGGTCACGCTGAACGCCGATCCCACGGCCATCAGTCCCGTGGTGGAAGGCATCATGGAGATGGCGCGGCGGCTGGCATGCGCCGCGGGCAAGGAATTTGAAATTGAAACTGCCCTGCGCGAAGCCCTGGCCAACGCCATTGTTCACGGTTGCAAGAGCGATCCCAGCAAAAAGGTCCAGTGCTGCGTGGGCTGCGATGAAGAGCGTGGCATGCTGATCGTGGTGCGCGACCCGGGCAGCGGCTTCGATCCTCTGGCCGTCCCCGATCCCTGCCGCGAGGACAATGTTTTCTCCGACCACGGCCGCGGCATTTACCTCATCCACAAATTGATGGACGAAGTGAAGTTCGAGCGCAACGGCGCCGAAATTCACATGCGGAAGTATTGAGACGCGGAGCAGCGCATCCGCATCCGCTTCACGAGATGTGCCGGAAGGCCCAGAACAGCGTCCCCGACAGCATGATGGATATGGGCAGGGTCAGCACCCAGGCCATAATCAAGCTGCGCACCGTTCCCCACTGCAGGCCCGTCCCATTCGCGGCCATCGTTCCCGCCACACCTGAGGACAGCACGTGCGTGGTACTCACCGGCAAGCTGGGTTTCCTCTGGTTACTAAAATTTCGAATTGAAATATGCGAGGTGTGAAACCTCGTCCACGGAAGTTACCATTCGCGGCCCGACCCCAAGATTAAGGGAGGTTAATGCTGGGTGAATATCTGGTGAACGACCTGCGGATGCAGCTGAGATTCCCGCGGCCAAGAATTAATTTCCGGTAAATGGTTGCGTCCGCTGATTGACCGCCGCGATGGCGGCGCACTAGCATCCGGCATCTATGGACAACTTGCAGCAGCTCGACGAACTACAGCAGGCCTATAAGCAGGCGGTCGATGCGTGGGTGCTCGCTATTCGCGCGGAAGAAGCCGTGGCTACGGCTGACCACTCTGAGGTGGCGATGGAACATTGGGACCAGGCCGGATTTACCGAACAGGACGCGCAGAAAAAAGCCAAGCAGGCCAGAGATGCGTACAAGGAAGGACTCCGGCATCTGCATTACGGAATTTGAGCAGCTGGGCGTGGATGGAGTGCGGAGGCCAGAAGCGGCTGGATAATTTTCACCCGCGCTGTGCCCGCGCCGCAGCCTGCTCACGGTGAATAGCTGACGTTACATCTTCGCCGGAGCACTGGCGCTGGCGATGCACTGCCATTTGCCATCCGGCGTGGTCTTGATCCAGGTATCAACCCAGCGCTCGTGGGCATCGACCGGCTTGCCAACGCCCTGGGTACCTTTGCCTCGCCACGCGCCGGTGGCAATGGCCGTGTTTCCGAAGCTGGTCACTTTCACATCGCTGATTTCGCTGACCTCCCACTTGCTTTCCTTAATCCATGCCAGCACCTGGGCCTTGTTATGCGTGGTCCCGTCGCTATCCATACTGATGAACCCGTCGGCGACCAGCGGAGCCACTCCGTCCGGATTGCTCGCCTTTACGGCGCTCACCCACTGCTGTTCCATGGCCGCGATCGACTTCTCGACGCTGCTGGCCATGTTCTTGCTCGTCTGCGCCTGCACCGCCAGCGCCATCATCACCACGGTGAAACACACCAGCATTCTCTTCATGTAGTAGTTGTCCTCTTTTGGATAGGTTTGGATTCAGGGTCGAGTGTAGCAGGCGGGCAAATCCGCATCAGCGTTTGACGGCTTCACATAATGTGAAGTACAGTAGCAACGTGCACATTGTCACCCGTCGCCATTTGAGCGAGGCTGTGAAGCAGCACCCGGACGCGGCGAACGAGATCAAAGCATGGGTGGGCATCGTTGAAGCGGCGCGATGGCACAATTTCGTCGAAGTCCGCAGCATTTTCAACGATGCCGATTATGTGGATGGCTACGTGATCTTCAACTTCCGCCAAAATCGATATAGGCTTATCACCGTCATCCACTACGCTAAGACGACGGCGGAGATACGGACCGATGGGCACGTTTATGTCCGGTCGTTCCTGACCCACAAGGAATATGACAATCGCGGCAACTGGGACAAGAGGTTCGGCAGAAAATGAGCACAGTGCTTGCCAACCCGGCGAAAATGATCGCGCAGGGCGCTCCTCGCGTTATCCACAATGACGAGGAGCTGGAAGCCTATACGGCTGCGTTGTTCCAACTGACGGCTTTGAAGAAGCCCTCGGCCGCCGAGGCCGAGGCCATCGAACTGCTGACCCTGCTGGTGGAGCGCTACGAACAGAAGCATTGCCCGATCCCCGCCGCCGATCCGGTCTCAGTGGTGCGCTTCCTCATGGAACACCAAGGCCTCAAGCAGCGCGACCTGGTCCCTCAATTCGGATCGGAGAGCGCGGTTTCCATGTTTCTCGCCGGACAACGCAAGCTGACCCTGGAGCAGGTACGAAAATTGCGCGCCCGCTTCAAACTCCCCGCGGATGTTTTCATCGCCAAGCGGTAATGGGACAGCCGCTCGCGATACTAGTCTGGGTCGCCGGCCTCCCGCTCCCAAGTTATAATTAAACCAGTTCAGACTAGTTGAACGGGAGAAGAACCATGGCAACGGTAGGGGCTTTCGAGGCTAAGACACATCTTGCGGAGCTGCTCGACCGGGTCAGCAAGGGCGAGTCGATCATTATCACCAGGCATGGCGTGCCCGCGGCCAGGCTGGTCCCTGTTGCCGCGGCACAAGGGAAGCTCTCCCATCAGGATGTCGTCGATGGCATGCGCGCGCTGCGCCGGCGAGTCAAGCCCGACAGCATGAGCGTGCGCCAAATGGTGGAGGCGGGGAGGCGGTTTTGACGGCGATTGTCGTCGATGCACCGGTTGCTCTGGCCTGACCACACATGTGGTATTAGCTGACTACATTGGACGTGGGGAAGATTACCCCGGCTGACACTCCCCCAGTAAATTCTGCGCTTTTCAAGGGTCGTTGCTTGGTGGCCCAGGTTCGCCCTTCTGTTCGGCTAACCCGGGGCACCAGGCTCTAGAATTTACTCGCCAGCCGTGGAAACAATATTACTAAGCCGAGAAAGCACGCGGCCAGCCCGAAGCCGAGAGCCACGAATGGCCGCGCAACGAGTTGTTCTCCTGTAATGCCGCTGACTCCCAGCCACAGTAGATTAACTCCAAGAAACAGCAATCCGATTGCCGCTATTTTCCAGAATACGATTTTCGCAGTCGAAGCTTTGGTTTCCATCCACAACTCACTTCCTTTCAGCGTAGAGGTTATTTCCAACCCGTCATCGATGACTGTGTGTAACTCCATTTCGCGCCAGTTGGAAACGGGCGAGGCGCAGTCCCGCAAAAGCGGCTGGCGTTGCCAACGTCGAGTAAGCCGCCAAATTCTCTCGTCAACATCACAGAGTCACCTATTTTGGGCGGAGAATCGAGGGAAAACGGCTTAGGCGATTTTAAATCCTCAGGCATTGGGTCATAGGAAACCACGATAGTAACATCCCGTATGACGTAGGGAAGGTCGTTCCGAACGTCGAAACAAATCTCCCCATTGGTACCGTACGTCGGGTTTGCCCAAGAACCGTTGCTCATGTCGAGCACTTTACCTGTTATTGTCTCGGGAAGCTTGTCGAAACTCACAGGCACCCATCCGCTTCGTATATCCAGACGATCCGTCCTTCCAGTGCCAGCATTCACCCTGTACTGAAGGTTGCCTTGAGTTAGGTACGTATAGTTGTTTCCAAGCGATTGCCGCCCGAGAAGATAGCCTTCTCCTCCCGCTACGCCCACCGCAACCAGCAGCACAATGCCAGCGGCGGTCTCGCTCCAAGGACTCTTCTTTTGCCAATACCACGCCACAGCAGCCCAAAGGACTGACTCGCCTAGGTAGATCGGGACAATTCCTTTTGCCAGACAAACCAGCAAGCTGAGGACTGAGAAAGCAGCAAACACAACGGTTCCATAATTGAATCGTGCTGCAACAGGCATGGAAGGCGCTGACTTTTGGTTTTTCGTATCCGGCTCCGCCTCAAGTGTGGGCGTAGCGGCAACTGCCTGCGGCCCTTCTGGCAATCTGTTGGTGCGCACCGATCTTCCGCACTTCGGGCAGAAGCTAAAGTCGTCGGGGAACTCGCTGCCGCACACACCACAGAACATATTTGAGCCTCTTTGCTAAGAAACGGTACACTGTCCTCTCAAGCCCAGCAATTGATGATCCCGTTGGTGTTTTCAGCTTGTCGCACTGCCATTCCGGAAATTCTGCTGGACTGCCCAAATTGGAGGATCGCCGATGAAAGACGGCACATCTAAATTCGAGAAAAACGAGAACTGGCAAGCAACTGCCAGACGCAAAGACGGCCAGACGGTAGCCATTATGCGGGCGGCCGACAAAGGTCCGAAATTCTATCTCTACGATAGCGATTTCAGGTTTACTCCCAACGCTGCCCCGCCGCCTGGTTTTGAGGGGCCATCCTATTCAGCCGCCGAGATTAAGGCTATGTTCGCATCGGGAGAACTTTCGTTGCTCAAAGGCGAAATCCCGAAGTGACCTCCTAGTCATGTGGTATCTTTTGGTTCAAATGTCCCGCAAGCTGTGGCACTGGGTGACCAGCGCGGAAATTGTCAGCCGCAGACAGCCGGTTTTCGCACGTAAGCCTCCTTGCGGGTGAGATTTTTCCCTACCACGTGGTAAACAAATGCCCCATCTTTTCGCGCTTGGTGCGGAGGTAGTTTTCGGAGTGTTCGTAGGGCTCGACGTCGGCGGAGACGCGTTCCACGACCTTGATTCCGGCGTTCTCGACGGCCGCGACTTTCTCGGGATTGTTGGAGATGAGCCGAACTTCTTTCACGCCGAGCTGCCGCAGGATCTCGGCCGGCAGCGTGTACTGGCGGTAATCGTTGTCGTAACCGAGTTCGACATTGGCCTCGACGGTGTCGAGACCGCGGTCCTGCAATTCGTAGGCCTGCAACTTGGCCATCAGGCCGATGCCGCGGCCCTCCTGCTGCTCGTAGATGAGGACACCGGCGCCGGCTTCGGCAATCAGGGAAAGCGCCAGCTCAAGTTGCTGGCGGCAATCGCAGCGCATGGAGTGGAAAACGTCGCCGGTAAGGCACTGCGAGTGAATGCGCACCAGCGGCGGCGCGGAATGGATGTCGCCCATGACCAGCGCAATGGCGCCTTCTTTGCGGCGCTCGGCCTTGCCCTCGCGCGCCAGGCGGTCGGCGTCTTCGGGGGAGACGCTGTCGAGCAGGTTCTCGAAATCGCCTTCGAAGCCGTGGATACGGAACTGTCCCCAGCGTGTGGGGAAATTGGCCTCGGCGATCTTCTTGACCGTATTGACCGTGGGACTCACAGTTTGATTATAAGCTGCGGGGCCGGTTGGACGATGTTCGGCCGTCACAAGCGAGCCAAGCGGGCGGCACAGAAAAAGAAAGGGGCTAGGGGTCGGAGGTCAGTAAAAGCAGATCTCTCGCTGCGCTCGTGATGACAAAGATTAATAGCGAGCGGCAATAGCGTACGCTCTTAGCTGGAAAAAAAGGGCGACCATTGCTGACCGCCCCCGCGCCTGATGGCGCTTGCTTAACGTCGTTAGCGATGTCCTCCGCCGCCGTGGCCACCGCCGCCACCCGAGGCATGGCCGCCACCGCCTCCACTGGCATGGCCTCCGCCGCCATAAGAACGCGGGGCGGAGTAAGACGGAGCAGAGCTGCGCGTGCTGTAAGTCGGGCTGGCTCCGTAACTGCGGCCCGCGCCGTAGCCTGACGATCCACGATTTGCTGTGCTGTAACTTGGACCGGCTGCGCCATATCGCGAAGACGGCGAGTAAGCCGGTGCTGCGTGATAGGCGTATCCAGCCGGCGGCCTGGATGAGGCCATCCCAGAGCCGTGCTGCGCGCCGGAGTTGCCGCCTTGCGAGCCGCTGTGCGAATTGCCTTGCGGAGCTGCGTGCTGCG
The DNA here is from genome assembly GCA_963798185.1 of uncultured Acidobacteriaceae bacterium. Taxonomy (GTDB): domain Bacteria; phylum Acidobacteriota; class Terriglobia; order Terriglobales; family Acidobacteriaceae; genus Bog-257. The sequence goes on along the minus strand of CAWCSJ010000013.1, from coordinate 202,435 downwards.
CGGGCGCGGCTTGATGCGACGCCTGCGGGTTTCCGGTGGACGGACGATAAGTGTAGTTCGCCGGAGGCCGAGGCACATTGTGTGCCGCAGGGTTTGAGGGCGTAGTGCTGTGCGCGACTTGATTATTGGCGTTATTGGCCGCTCCGCCAGCCGTCGGTGGACGATTTACGTTGTGCGCGGCGTTTCCCTGGGCCGCGCCTGCTGCATTGTGATTACCCTGCGCCGCGGGAGTAGCGTTCGGTCTTGATGCCGCGGCTTGTGCTCCGCTCAGGCGAGACGATACCGCCGGTGGAGTGGCATGCGTCACTACATTGCGGTTGGTGGCCGAAGCCGGAGGAACGCCGTGGGTCGTCAAGGGCGTGTGTCCGCCCAGCACCGATTGCTTCGTCGGGGCCACATTGGCCGTGCTGACCAGCTTGGCGCTGCCCAGTGCGGACTTGGGAACAACCGCGCCCACCTTGTTGATTGCGGCTCCCGAGGTAAATGCAGACTTCGGAGCTGCCGTCACCGCGCCAGCCTTATTCTGGAAGGCGTAGTGCGTTGCCGAAAGGTTGTTGCTGCGATAGTTGTTGGTAACGCTGTTGATGTTGTTAATGTGCGTGTTGGTGATGTTGACGTTGCGGACATAGGTGTTGCTCACATATCCGCCGCGCCATCCGGGGCGTCCCCAACCCCAACCGCCGCGTCCCCATCCACAATAGCGTGGGTAGAACGGTTCACCCCAGCCGAGTGGGAACCAGCCAAAGTTAATACCGAGGCCCCAACCACCGCCGAATCCGAAGCCGATACCAAAGCCCGGTCCCCCGATCCAGCCGACCAGCGCAGGAGCGTAGTAGGGATTCCAATAGCCCAGAGGTCCGGGAGCCCAGCCCCATCCGCCGTTCCAGTCAACCCAGCGTCCGTAGTGAAAGGGCGCGAAGCCCCAGGAAGCATCATCGACCCAAGTCCATCCCCAGGGGGCGATCCATGCCCAGTGACCGTAGCGATACGGGGCCCAGCCCGGGGCAACCGAAGGCACCCACACCGCGCCGTACTGAGGAGAAGTCTGCCAAGTTCCGTTGTTGTCGAGGTCCTGATAGCCAATCACGCCGGGCGAAACGTATTGCGCCGAGACAGAATTTTCGAGCCGCTTGTCGCGGACCTGCGCCCAATCGTCAAAGCCGTCACGAGGCGGCGCGGCCTGGACGGTGTGGGTCAACGAATTGCCGGCAGTAAAGCGGACCTGCTCGCCGGACTTGACCTTGACCGCGGCACCTTTGCCGGTGGCTTCGCCTTGGCCGCTCCTGACGGTTACCAGAGTCTGGTCGCCATTGGGGTCAACGTCAATGCGATAGACGCCCGACTTCATCAGCGTGAAAGCGACGTTGGGCGTATCCACTTCGTAAATCTCGCCCGGCATCAGGTGGCGCACGGTGATTTCCAGCACGCCCTGGTCAAGTTCGATCTGGACGGTATTGTCGGCAACATTGGTGAGCGTAACGCTGGTCTCGGAACTCATGCGCAGGAAGCCATCGCCCACGTTCAATTCCGCGCGCGAGTCTTTGTCGGTCCAAACGCGGTCGGCGGTGGTCAGCGGCCGATTCATGCTGGCCGCGACCCAATCATTCACTCCACCGGGCTGCATGGAAACTTCGCCGGACATGTATTGCACGCGCGCCACGCGGCCCGACGGATCTTGCACCTGCTGTTCTTGAGCATCATTGGGGCCGTTGGGGCCAGGCGCGTTGTTGTAGTCGGGCGGGGCGTTATTGTCGTAGGCCCCGGGCGGCGGGCCATTCTGCTGAGCGTCGCCCTGCGCCGTCATGTCTTGCGGCGGAGCGTCGCTCTGGTCCTGCGCCACAAGTGTGCCCATCCAAGTTGTAAGCAGGAACAGCGCCGCGAGAATCCAAGCAAGCCGCCGTGATTTCATTTTGAACTCCTTGCGCCCCCGGGCCAGTACGTCTTTCCCAATTTGGGGGCGGACATCTTATCGCAGCACGCGAGAATTAACGTGACTGACATCCACTTAAACCCGAAGTGTGGCCCGGTGTTTCGGCGTCTGTTAATACATTGGATGCTCGCCACATGCAGAGCGGCGCTACGATCGGCGAGGCTTAAGGCAACTTTAAATCGGGCCCTCTTCGTGCGGCGAGGGCCCGCGCTCCTACGGCGTTACTGGAGCAGGCGCGGTCTTGGGAGTTGCGAGGTAGCCGGTGATGCTGTTCTTTCCGGCGGTAAACACCACGACTTCGTAGAGCAGCTTGTCGCGGCCGGTATAGAACTGCAGCGGCTCTCCGATGGTGCGGTCCTTCTTCTCGATGGTGCGATCGTCGGCCATCACGTTAATCGTGAACTTGCTCTTTTTGGCGTCCACCTTCTTCAATTGCAGGCTGACGGTCGATACCGGAGTGCGCGCGCCCTTCTGCAGGGTGAAGTCGTAGTAGTTGCGGTCGCCCTTGCGGCGGAGGGCCTCGAGGTCGGCAGCGGTGTGCGCGATCAGTCCGCTTTGCACGCCCAGGTCGCCAATGGCGCGCTCCAGCTTGGCATTGGTGGCGGCAAGATCGGTCTGCGTCTTCTGGATGTCGGTTTTGGCCGCGCCAACATCAGTCTTAACGCCAGTGACTTCGGAGTTGACGGCTGCGATCTGCTCTCCCTGCTTGCTCTGTGCGGCGGCTAATTTCGCCGCCGCAGCCTTCTGCTGGCGCTCCAATTCGGTGGCCCGGCTTTCCATTTCCTGCTTGGTCACCCCAACTTCGGAACTCAGGGCTTCTTTGAACTTCGAGGAGGTCTGGTGAATGCGATCGCCCAGTTCGACCTGCGCAACTTCCAGGCTCTGCTGCTTCTTTTCCATCGCCGCCAGACGGGACCGGGTGTCGCGCAGCAGGTACAGGGAGCCTACGGCGTAAATGATCCCGATACCGACTGCCACGTACAGGAGAATTTCGCTCGCGCGCGTGGGGCCGGAGACGTAAACTTTCTTGGTAACAACGTTCTGTTTATCAGCGTCTAGCAGCATGAATAAATCCTTTCCTGCTATGGCAATTCTCTGGTAGTGGGGGTGCCCTGTCAATGTGCATCTGTGAAGTACCCCGTGACTTTAGTAACGACTGGGGATTGGAGTCACCATGGTTTAGCTAGTTTTCCCACCCTTTCGCAAAAGCGGCGAAAGGATGGGGCACCCGCAGTCGTGTCGTCGTTCGCTCTTTCGTCCTCCACTACAATCGAAACGTGAAGACCTGGGACGTAGTGATTATCGGCGGCGGCGTGATTGGGCTGTCGCTGGCGTGGCGCTTGCGCCGGGATGGCGCCAGCGTGCTGATCGTGGAGAAGAGTGAACCGGGCCGCGAAGCCACTCACGCCGCCGGAGGCATGATCGCGCACTGCGATCCGCACAACCCGCCCGCACTGGCTGCGCTCATTGCCGCCAGCGCAGCTATGTATCCGGAGTTCGTCCGCGAGATACGCGAGGCATCGTTCGAATCGCCTGACCTAAGAAGCGGCGGCACCATCGCGTTCTTCGGAGAGAATGATTCGCCTTGCTGTGAGGGGGCGCGCGCCCTTGACGACGAAGAACTCGCGCGGGTCGAGACGCTGGTAATTCTGCGCGGACGGAGCTACCTGCTGCCGGAGAGCAGCGTGGATCCACGCAAGCTGGCCAGCGCACTGGAGAAAACTTTGCGGCATTCGGGCGTGGACTTCGTCACTGGATCGCCGGTGAACGAAGTGGCCATGATGGCTGGACGCGCGGCCGGGGTGCGCACCGCGAAGTCGTTTTATGCAGGCGATGCCGTGGTGAATTGCGCCGGGGCGTGGGCGGCGATGATGCTACCGTTCGGGCTGCCTACCCGTCCGGTGAAAGGCCAGATGGTGTGCGTGGTGCCGGGGCCGGGCAAACATCGGCCGGGGCCGTTGATCGAGCACGTTGTGCGCACTCCTGAGGTGTACATCATTCCGCGCAGCGATGGTCGCATTCTGCTGGGCGCTACGGTGGAAGAGGCCGGCTTCGACAAGCGCGTCGATCCCGGAACCGTGCAGAAAATGCATCAGGCCGCGGCCAAAGTAGCGCCTGCGATCGGCGAGATGCGAATTCATGACGCGTGGGCTGGACTGCGTCCGGGGACACCCGACGATTTGCCGATTCTAGGACCGACGGCGCTGCCAGGATATTTCGCGGCGACCGGTCATTACCGCGATGGAATCATGCTGGCGCCAATCACCGCGCTGGTCATGAGCCAGCTATTGCGGGGACGCGAGCCCGAGTTTGATCTGCGGGCGTTTTCGGCGATGCGGTTTGGGTGAAGGTCAATGCGGAGCGACTAGCAGCACATATCATTCGTAGTGGGTCCACATCCGAAGTACTTTGACGATATGCTCCTCTTCAAGAACCTGATAGACAAGTCGGTGCTGAATATTGATGCGCCGCGAGTAGGCGCCTTTGAGGTCGCCAAGAAGCTTTTCAAATGGTGGTGGCCTTTGGAACGGGTTAGTGGCAAGCAATGTGAGGAGTTGTTCGGCTTTCGGGCGAAGACCAGCAGAGGCGAGGCGACGGGCGTCTTTTTGGGCTTGCCTAGTGAATACCACCTGCCAAGGCGTCACCAGCCTGGTTCTTTCTTACACTTGTCCACCGGCGTTGATAGCCCCTTGCGAATCGATTCACGCATGCCTGGAATAGACAGAAGATAAAGCGTCTCTTGGATGGCATTCCAATCTTCTTCACCTAGAAGTACGCCATTAGAACGCCGACCGGTGATGAGGATTGGCTCATGGGCGGCGGCCGTTTCGTCGAGCAGTCGGTAGAGCTTCTCGCGAGCCTCGCTGGCATTCATGGTGTTCATAACGGTAGCGTACGCTTTTTCGTACGTGTTCGCAAGCTTCCAAAGGTGGGTCCGGATTCTGTCATGGCAATCCTCCGATCAGGACAGGAAATCTACGGAAGGTATAGGGGTCCTTCGACTCGCTACGCTCGCTCAGGGATGACAAACAGAAAGAAAGCAGGTCCCTCGACTCCTCGCCCGAAGCGGACTCGTCGCTCGGGATGACACTTCTAGTTAAAGTAACCCTTTAACTATTGTTAAGTACAACTCCTATTGTTAGGTACAACTTTGACCATTGCCGTAAGCAAATAATGCCGAGCCGTTCTATCGCGCCACCGGCTTCCATTTGTTCAGGAACTGGAGCACGTCTTCGGGCGCGAGGGCGCGCGCTTTCTCGAATTCCCCGCCCTTCTGGCTGTAGAGCAGCTTGCCATTGCTATCGAGGACCGCGGCCGCCGGAATGCCTCGCTTCATCGGGACATCGTACTGCTGCATGAGGTCCTGATTCTTGTCACCCTCGCCGACATCCACGTGAACCAGTTCGAAGTTGTGCTGGACGACTCCAGCAATATCGGGCCGTTGAAACGCCAGGTCCAGCACGTGGCAGTCGTAACACCAGTTGGCGCCAAAGACGACCAGCACGCGCTTGTGTCCCTTGGCCGCGAGTTCGAGGGCGTGCTTGATCTCGGCGTGCGCGTCAACGCCGGGCTCGTAGATGACTCTGCTGATCGAGGCCGGCTGTTGCAGTTTCGTAGTATCAGTGCGTTTCGTGGCGACTATCCGCCACTGCTCACCTTGCTTCTGCCATAGCTGAAATTCGGTCAAGTAGAGCGTCTCGGCTCCCGTCCCCGCTTTAGTGAGGAACTCAGCCTGAAGAAACACCCGCGTCATGCCTGCTTGAGGCGAGTCCGACTGCACAACATTGAGTTGCAAGCGGCGCGCCTTCAGTCCGATCCAGAAGCCTACGTCTGCGGAGGAAGTGGTAGTGCCCGCCGGGGTCGTCACCTGCGCCGGAGGATCGCTGCTGTAGAGCGCCTGCAGGGCGGCGCTGTTGCCGTTGATGACTGCCGACTTCCATTGCTCCAAAGGAGGGAATGAGGCAGCGGGCGCTTGGGCCGCGCAAAATGATGCGGGGACTGCAAGCAAGAAAATGCAGGCGATGAGGCGAGGGTGAAAATTCATGTCGTCTCCTGAAGCCAGAACGTTAAAACCGTCCCGGTGAGAGAACCGCAGATTCCTCGGGGCTGAACTTTACCCCAACAAGCGCAGAGGCGGCACTTGTTGGGGACCCCTGTTCGCCCCTCGGAATGACAAACATTAAGAGTTCTAATGGCGCACCTAAAGGTGCGCCCCTTCAAACGGGCTCGCACCTAATGCCCTCCATGATACGGATGGCCCTTAAGAATCGTGAATCCGCGATAGAGCTGCTCCAACAGCACCACGCGCGCCAGTTCATGCGGCAGCGTCACCTTCCCGAAGGACAGAATGTTAGACGCGGCGGCGCGGGTGGTGTCACTCCAGCCATCGGCGGGGCCGACGGCGAACAGCAACTCCTGGGTATCGTGTCCCTGGTGATATTGCAGAAAGTTCGCGATCTCTTCGGAGGTGAGCTGCTGGCCGCGGGCATCGAGCAGCACCAGCACCGGCGGCTTGCGGCTGCTGCTTTTTTCCACCAGCTTGAGCAGCGCGGCCTCCGATGCCAGCTCCTCGGCACCGCAGGCGGCGTAGCGCGACAAACGCTTCAGGTACTCGGCGGTCAGAGACTGAATGGGCGAGCTGCGGGTCCTGCCGATCCATGCGATGCGCAGCTTCACGGCTCAGGAGCTCTTGCGCGAGCGCGGAGTCGTGCGCTTGCGGGCTGCGGATTTGGCTGCGGACTTGGCTGCAGACCGGGTCGCCGATTTTGCCGGCTTGGCGCGTTTAGTTTTGGCTGGCGCCTTCCTGGCTGCGGGTTTGCGGACCGCTTTCTCCAGGTCGGCGAGTTGCAGCCGGGTTGCCGTCTTCCATAGCCGCTCCAGGTCGTAGAATTTGCGCGCGCTCTCAGAAAAAATGTGGACCACAAAATCGACGTAGTCGAGCAGCACCCAGTCCGACAGGTTATAGCCCTCGCGATGCGCAGGTTCCACACCCGTTGCGCTTAGCCGTTCGTCCACTTCGTCGGCAATGGCTTGCACCTGCCGCGGGTTGGCGCCGGAGCAAACGATGAAATAATCGGTGAAGCCGCTGGCCTGCTCATCGAGCCGCAGAATGCTGATGTCAGCCGCCTTCTTGCTCTGGCAAGCGCGCACGGCAAGTGCGACTTCCGCCTTGGATTCATTTCTCTTCATAGTTTCGGCCCGGTTTGTCTTCCATCGATTCGCTTCCTGCTGGCTGCATTCCGATACAACTGTTCCTTGTGGATGTATTCCGCTACTGCGTCGGGAACCAGCCGCTTCAGTGCGCCACCGCGTTCCACGGCCGCACGAATCTGCGTGGCGGAAACATTTTCGTGGGTTTCGGGCAGCATGTGCAAGGTCGCGCCCGGCAACACCAGCGGTCCTTCCATCTTCTGCTTGCGGAACAGGTTTGTCACGGCCGCGCCCGGCCGCAACTTCGCCGGCAACGACGAGGCGACGTCGGCGAGCGAAAATCCCGGACGCGCCGCCACGATGAAATCGCATTCGCCCAGCAGGGCGTCGGCTTCGTGCCACTTGGCGATGTCTTTGAACGCATCCATCCCTATCAAGAAGTATAGGTGGTCGCTCTTGCCCAGCGTCTTTTTCACGCGCTGCACGGTGTCAAACGAGTAGCTCGGCTTGCGCCGGCCGGCGTCAGAGGCGGGATCAGGGGCCTCCAACAATGACGGCACAAAGCCCTTCTCGCCCGCGAGAGCAAGCGCAACCATGGTGTAGCGATGATAGAACGACAGGATGGGCGCCTTCTGCTTGTGCGGCGGAATATCGGCTGGAACAAACCACACCTGCTTCAATTGGAACTTTGCGGCGGCCGCGCGGGCCACAATCACGTGTCCGCGATGAATAGGATCGAAGGTTCCGCCAAACAGTGCAATGTTCATTCCGGGGCAATCAGCCGTCAGCCAGCGCTAGCGCGATCGGGCAAGTCACAGTTTACTTTTTTGGCGGCTTGGAGTTGTCCATGGGCTGCGGGCTCTGCGGCTGGGGATTGTCTTTCATCTGGCCGGAATTCTTGATGAAGAGCACGGCCTTCCAGATGTCGTCATCCGACAGCACGCCATCCCAGCCCGGCATGGCAGTGTAGCGCATGCCGTACTTGACGATATAGAAGAGATGGCCATCGGGATCGTCGGGGGTGTGGGTCATGAGCTGCGGCACGGAGGGATAAAAATTCTTGCGCAGAGGCGACGTCGGGTGATCCAGGTCACCATGACACACGGCGCAGTTCTTGTCGTAGGTCATGGAGCCGTCCATGATATTGTCCGTGGTCGGCTGGAAGGGATTGGCCTGCGAGGGAGCATGACTGTCCACCCAGGCGTCCATCGAGTCATTGGCGATGCGCCGTTCCATGGTGCTGGGTGTGTTGCCCACGGCCCGGATATCGAAGTGCCCCTTGGTCATGTAGAAATATCCGCCGCAAAACAAAACCAACAGTGTGACGATGATTCCCAGGATAAATCCGCGCATGTCTCTCCTCTGAAGTGCAGTGCCGGCCAGTCGCCGGAGGATTCATTATCGTACTATGAGCGGGCGGAAAAGCGATTTCACCACAGAGACACAGAGAAGAAAACAAGAATGTCTTCACCACGGAGAACACGGAGAACACTGGAAAAAGGAAAACAAAAGAAAAAAACAATAAGAAAGAATGAAAGAAAAACAGACTAAGAAAAACAAGGAAAAAACTCCGTGCTCTCCGTGACCTCCGTGGTAAAAAAAGAACTTCCTTCTCTGTGCCTCTGTGTCTCTGTGGTGAAATGATTTTTCGATGAGGCTCAGTAGCTTCGCAGGCGTCGCGCTTCGCGCACCACGTCTTCCACTTTGGGGAGAAAGGCCTCTTCCAGCGGCGGCGAAAACGGCACCGGGCTGTCGGCGGAGGCGATGCGCACAATGGGCGCGTCGAGCGAGTCGAAACACTCCTCGTTAATGATGGCCGCGACCTCGCCGGCAATCCCGCCGGTCTTGGTGTCTTCGTGCAACACGATAACGCGATTGGTCTTCTCCACCGTCTGACGGATGGCGTCGCGGTCGAGTGGCAGTATCGTGCGCAAGTCAACCACTTCCAGCTCGATACCCTCTTTCGCCAGGATTTCCGCGGCTTCCAGCGCGACATACACCATGGCTGCATAGGTAATGACGCTGACGTCGCGGCCTTCGCGCGCGGTCCGCGCCTTGCCAATCGGGACGGTGTAATCGCCGGTGGGCAGCTCTTCTTTAATGCGGCGGTAAAGAAATTTGTGTTCGAAGAACAGCACGGGATTGTTGTCGCGGATGGACGACTTGATAAGACCCTTGGCGTCATACGCGCTGGCGGGGCAGACGACCTTCAGGCCCGGAGTGTGGGCGAAGTAGGTCTCGGGATTCTGCGAGTGAAACGGGCCTCCGTGAACGCCGCCGCCCGAGGGGCCGCGCAACACCACCGGAACCGGCGCGCCCCAGCGAAAATGCGCCTTGGCCAGCATGTTGGTAATTTGATTGAAGGCGCAGCTGATGAAGTCCATGAACTGGAACTCGGCCACCGGCCGCATGCCGGTGAGGGCCGCGCCGAAACTGGCGTTGACGATGGCCATCTCCGAGATCGGCGTGTCTACCACGCGCTCGGGGCCGAAGCGGTCGATGAGCCCTTCGGTGACTTTGAACGCGCCGCCGTAAATGCCGATGTCTTCGCCAATGCAGAAGACCGCGGGGTCGCGCTCCATCTCTTCCCAGATACCCTGGCGGATGGCTTCAAGATAGGTGACGAGGGCCATGAGTAAGGAATTCTAAATCAAGGGCGGAATTTACCACAGAGACACGGAGGCACAGAGAAGAAAGTCATTTTCACCACCGAGGTCACGGAGATCACGAAGCTTCTTTTTTCTTGTATTTTCTTTGGTTGTGTTTTTCTTTCTTTTTTTCTTTCTTTCTTTCTTTCTTTTCTTCTTTCGTTTCTTTCTTCTTGTTTTCTCAGTGCCCTCAGTGTTCTCCGTGGTGAAAAAATTCTTCTTTGTCTTCTCTGTGTCTCTGTGCCTCTGTGGTGAATTACATGGTTGCCGGGGAGGCTACGGGTTTTCCGCAATACGGGCAACACACATAACCGGAGCTGATGGGGCGGCCGCAATGATTACAACTGGGGCTCATGGCATGGCCGCACTTCGGGCAATAACGGAAATCTGATCCGATCTCGGTACCGCAATTGGGGCACCCCGTCAGCAGAGGCTTGCGCAGCAGAAAGTACGCAATGAAGCCCAGCGCCTTGGGCACGAAGATCACCAACAGCGTCCACAGCACGGGGTTCATGCCGCGCCGCTTGGAGTCGGCGTACACGTAGCCCACCATCAGGACAACGACGGCCATGATGAAGCCGCCGAATATGCTGATCAGCGCCAGGAATAGCATCGGGGGCACGTCTGGCCTCTTCACAAAGTGAGGCACAAGTATCAGCAAACCAATCTGGAAGAGCACGAACACTACAACTGCAATTGCCCATAGCACCGTCGGAATAATGGCGAGTTCGCTACGGAAGTGTGATTTTTGCGGATTCATCGTTTTTCTCCTTCATGCTCGCCCGCCAAACCCACCATGAGTGAGCCTTCGAATATGGGATGTGGAAATGCCAGCAGCAAGCCGGCGATCACGATTGCCGGGAGCAGCAGAAACAGCAGGATTCCTGGTTCGACGACCGTCGCTGGGAGTCCCACGTGCCGCGCCACCCAGGCACCGAATCGCCACCACAACCACGCTGAAAGCGCTGACGACATGGCGCCGATGCAGAATGAAATCGCGATCAGCACCATGCGGGAGCGCTGCTCTTGCAAATAAGTCACGCGGGCGCGCAGCCGGGCTTGCGTGGTGGCCACCAGCGCCGGGCTGGCGGTAATCGCAACCGAGCGCAGAAGCCGACCCGTGCTATCGGTTAGCGTGGCGTATTCGGCGCATTGGTCGCAGGTTGCCAGGTGCGAGGAAAGCCAGGCCGCGTCGGCGGAGGCAATATCTTCCACGCCGCGGCGGGTGATGAGGTCGAGAGCGCGATCATGCTCGCGATTCGTCATTGGGCGCCTCCAATCAGCGCGGGCCGCAAGGCCATCACGCCGCGATAAATTCTGGTCTTCACGGTGGAGAGGGGAATGTGTATCAACTGAGCGATCTCCTCAAGCTTCATCTGTTCCTGGAAGCGAAGCACCAGGACCTCGCGAAAAATTGCCGGTACCTGGCCCAGGGCGGCCTCGAACCTCTCATGCTGCTGCTGCGCCAAGACCACGTCTAAGGGCGATGGGCCGTCCGCCGCAGGTTCGAAGGGAGCGCCGTCTTCCGGGTCCTGAAGTTCATCGAGGCTGCGCGGATTTTTCTTGCGCAGATAATCGATGGCGACGTTGTGCCCGATGGACATGAGCCAGGTCGCAAAGCGATTACGGCCGTCGTACTGATGGCCCTTTTCCAGCACGCGCAGCCAGGTTTCCTGGAACAGGTCCTCGGCGACCGCGCGATTGCCGGTCAGGTGCAGCAGGTAGCGCAGCAGCCGGTGCTGATACTGCTCGATCAAGGCGTCGAGCACATCAGGATCGCGGCGCCGGAGACCGCGTGCGATTTGCGACTCTTCGGTTTCCATCGGAACCAGCGAACTGAATGCGGTGGCGACCATACTAACGGGATATACGAGGCGGGGGGAGAAAAAGACTCAAAGGGAAATATTCACCACCCTTCGGCTTCGCTCAGGGCAGGCTCGGCACGGAGAGTGCGAGGTTTTGTGTGCACGGCTTCGCAGGCTGCTGAAAAACTTGACCTCGACTGCATTTGAAGGGGCGTACCTTTAGGTACGCCATCATAAGTCCTTCATATTTGTTATCCCGAACCGACTTTAGTCGGTGAGGGATCTGCGGTTTCCAGTTTTTCAGCAGCTTGTTCAGCCGTGCCGCGACGAGTCACCAACGACATGGGCTTCAGCCCCTGAAAATTTGTTTTCGCAGAGGCTATAAAAGCCCTAGCGCCGGCGTCAGACACAACCCTTACTAGACTTATCCCGTGACGCGGACCAAGTCTGTCGGTTGTTGTGGTTTTATCTGACATGCAAGTGGGCCAACGCCGCCTGCTTCTTTCCGTGATTTACAATCATCTGTTTGTCTAGACTCATTTCTCCGACGACCATCATCCTTCATTAAGACTGGAGCACGAACTTGCCAGAGACAATTTATGACGTAGCTATCATCGGCAGCGGGCCCGCGGGATACACTGCGGCCATACGCGCCGGGCAGCTTGGACTGAAGCCGGCCCTCATCGAGAAAGATCCCTACCTTGGCGGTACCTGCTTGCACGTCGGCTGCATTCCGACCAAGGCGCTGCTGTTCAACGCGGAGCTTTTCGACAACGTGAAGGAAGGCCTGGAGTTTGGACTGGAGAACACGGCGGGCGTCTCGCTGAACTGGGGCGCGATCCAGAAGCGCAAACAAGGCATCGTGGACAAGCACGCCAAAGGTCTGCAGTTTCTGATGCGCAAAAACAAAGTGGACGTGATACGTGGCTACGGCAAACTGACCGGCCCGGCGAAAGACGGCATCTTCACAATCGCCCTGGAAGGCGGCGAGCTGAAGTCGATCAAGGCGAAGAACGTGTTACTTTCCACCGGCTCGTCGGCACGCATGTTGCCCGGCCTGCAGCCCGACATGCAGGTGCTGACCAACATCGAAGTACTGAGCCTGGACCAGATTCCCAAGTCGCTGATCGTGATTGGCTCGGGCGCCGTGGGCGTGGAGTTCGCCAGCATCTACAAGTCGTTCGGCGCGGAGGTGACAATTCTCGAGATGCTGCCGCGTTACGTGCCGCTGGAAGACGAAGAGGTGTCTAAGGAACTGGCGCGGGTGTATCGCAAGCGCGGCATCAACGGTTTTGTGAATGCGAAGGTCGAGAAAGTAGAGAAGACGAAGACCGGCGTTGCGGTGACTTTTTCGGTCGATGGCAAGCCGCAGAAGCTGGAGGCCGAGAAGGTGCTGGTCGCCGTGGGCCGCGCGCCCATGACCGAGAACATCGGCATCGAGAAAACCAAGGTGCAGACGGAGCGCGGCTTTGTGAAGGTTGATGAGTACATGCGCACGGCCGAGCCGGGAGTGTACGCGATTGGCGATATTGCGCTGGGATACCCGCTGCTGGCGCACTCCGGCGCCCGGGAAGGCATTATTGCGGTGACGCACATTGCCGGCCAGCCGGTGAAGACGATCAATAAACTGCGCATCCCCAACGCGACCTATTGCCATCCCGAGATCGGGAGCGTGGGCCTGACCGAAGCCGCGGCCAAGGAAAAGGGCTACACTGTAAAGGTTGGCAAGTTTCCCTTCACCGCGAACTCGCGCGCCAGCATTGTGGGGCAGCACGAAGGTTTCGTCAAAATTGTTACCGACGCCAAGTACGGCGAGATTCTGGGCGTACACATTATCGGGCCGAATGCGACCGAGTTGATCGCCGAAGCGGTGCTGGCGCTGGAAATGGAATGCACCGCCGAGGAGCTGGCGAACATTATCCATGCGCATCCCACATTGTCAGAGTCAATGCTGGATGCGGCGAATGCGGTGTTTGGCATGGCGTTGAGTGCGTAAGAAGCCGCTTTTCGCGGTTCGCTATTCGCTTTTCGTAGTTCGCTGATGGCGGTTTGGTTCGGAAGCGCGACGAATCGTTTGCGTCCAGGTGGATAACAAACAAGCAAGATGCGTCCCCGCTCCTCGGAGCGAAAAGCGCGTGGCGAAAAGCGAAGAGCGCACGTGGCGAAGAGCGAATAGCGAAAAGCGTTCAACAGAGTACGTGGAAGGGAATCCTGACAACTATGAGCCTCTTAAAATGGTGCGACGAAGGACCGGCGACGGTGTCACTGCAAGCGACGGTGGAAGATGCCATCCAGACGATGCTGGAAAAACAAGTGGGCGCGGTGGCCGTCATTGATGAGCACGGCGTGGTGGCGGGCATGTTTACCGAACGCGACGTGCTGGCGAAGTTTGCGCTCAGCGGGCGCGACCCCAAGCGCACGCCGGTACGCGAGCTGATGAGCGACATAGTGGAGATGGCAACCGAAGAGACCGTTCCCAGTGAGGCCCTCCAGGTCATGCTGGAACGGCATTACCGCCATATGCCAATCGTAGACGATCAGGGAAAAGTGCTGGGCATTTGCTCCATCCGCAACATCCTGGAGGCGCGGGTCGACGACTTGCTGGCGGAACTGGACGCGACCCACACGGCGGGAGCAAAGGCGTAGGCAGCGGACGAGGGGCCACGCTAGAAGTTCTCCGGCCATCTTCGTTTGCCGTGCAGTACTGCTAAGACCTGAAGGGTATCTTTGTTCTCGAGTCGATAAGCGACAATGTACGGCGTGTTAGTGATTACCAACTCGCGGGTGTTCGGAACCCGGCCTTCGCGTCCTGCGCTGGGATGCGAACCGAGAAGTTTAACCGCGTGGGCGATCCGGAGTAGCAGCTGATCGGCCGCGTGCGGGTTATCGGAAGCAACATAAGCGTGCGCGGCGATAAGCTGCCTGACGGCGTCTTCCGCCCATTGCACGGTCATTTCTTGCGGCGTAGCTTGGTCACGATTTTCTCGACCTCGCGGTGGTCAACCAGTTCTCCCGCGTCAGCTTGTCGAATGCCCTTTTCGATGAGGTCGATGTGGTACTGCTGGAGGTCGAGGTAGTTATCCACTGCTTGATTCAGTAAGTAACTGCGGTCACGGTCCTGCATCGAGGCAAAGGTATCGAGTGCCTTGACTTTCTTCGCGTCCGCGCGGAAGCTAACCGTTTTATCCATATTACGTCATAATACACCGTAAGACAGAAGGACGCTACATAAGATGGTGAAATTTCCAAGGAGGTTTGTCATGCGAGCGAGGTTATACGGGTCATCGATATGCACATTCGTACTGCTGCTGGGGCTGACGATGGCGGGCGTTCCGACCGCTACTGCCCAAGGTACTCCCACTCCGCAGGCTACGTCTCCGGAGGTGGCTGCAGTTGTTCCTTCCTCTGGAGTGCGAGCGGAATTTCTCAACGAGTTGAAGAGTGAGGAAGACGAGTTCGTCCAACTTGCCGAAGCCATACCCGCCGACAAGTACACCTGGCGTCCGGCGGAAGGCGTCCGTTCCGTGAGTGAAGTGTTTCTGCACGTGGCCGCCGCAAATTTCAACCTCACAAAAGTATTTGGCTATTTGCCACCTGCGGGATTCAAGGTGCAGGGATTCGAAAAGTCCGCGACGGACAAGACCAAGGTAATTGCCATCTTGAAAGACTCGTTCGCCCACATGAGGCAGGGTGTGTTGAGCATGTCCGACGCCGACGTCGAAAAACCGGTGGACTTCAGGGGGGCAAAGAACACGTATCGCGGTGTTTTGCTGTTCATCATTCGCCACGGCGCCGAGCACCTGGGACAATCCATTGCCTACGCACGGATGAACGGCGTGGTTCCACCGTGGACCGCCGAGCAGCAGGCGCAACAGAAAAAGAAGGCCGCAGCGAAACCAGACTAGCGCGCCGGCGACGCTCCTCCAGTGCTTGTCGGCGGGGCTGATTTGGCGCTGCTATAATCAAGCTCATTCATGGCACAAAAGCGTTTGATCCGCTCTACTACTGTTCTTTGCGTTCGCCGGGATGGGAAGGTGGTTATGGCCGGGGACGGCCAGGTCACGCTGGGCGAGGGCGTGATTAAGCACTCCGCCCGCAAGATCCGCCGCTTGTACCAGGACAAAATTCTCGCCGGATTTGCCGGTTCGACCGCCGACGCATTTTCACTGTTCGCGCGCTTCGAGTCGAAGCTGGAGCAGTATCACGGCAACATCGGGCGCGCCGCCGTCGAGCTGGCCAAGGACTGGCGCACCGACAAGATGCTGCGCTCGCTGGAGGCGCTGCTGTTGGTCGCCGACCAGAACCAGACCTTCCTCATCAGCGGCCAGGGCGATGTGATTGAGCCCGACACGGGAATTGCCGCCATCGGCAGTGGAGGGTCGTACGCCACGGCGGCTGCGACGGCGCTCTTCGAGCATACCGACCTGCCACCGCGCCGCATCGCCGAGGAGGCGATGAAGATTGCCGGCAAGATCTGCATCTACACCAATGACAAGGTGACGATCGAAGAGCTGTAAGAGCAGTTGTCAGTAGCCGGTTGTCAGTTGCCAGTAAGAAGCGATCTCTCGAAACGCAAAACATTAAACATTTCCCGGAACATTAAACATTAAGGTGTCATGCTGAGCGAGCGCTCGCCGGGTTTAGCGAACGCGAGTCGAAGCACCCCTATAGTGCGGTCAATGTCCCGGGTAGCTATAGGGGTCCTTCGACTCGTCGCTCCAACACCCCTGCAAGCACAAACCCGGTGCTTGCCGGGGCCCCGTTTTTCGCTCCTCGCTCAGGATGACAAACAGAAAAGCGGGTCCGTCGATGAGCCGCGCGCGCTTTGGATGATAGATCCGCGACCGCGGATCAATTCTTCGAGCTTCAACCACCGCGGAATTCTTGAATCTCTTCGCCCTTGCGCCACAGCGGCGCAGGCGTCTGCCGGCGATGCTCGGCAAGCTTCTGGTTGATGGCTTCGATGGCGCTCTTATCCCAGCCGACGCAGGCGATTTCAATCTCACCGCCCGAGGCGATGTAAAAAATCGTGGGCACGTTGGTCAAGCCGTAAGCGTTCGACACCAGATACTTTCCCGGGTCGTCAAGCGCGACCGGAAACGTGACGCCGTTCTGACGCAGGAACTCCTTGGTGTCGCGGGCGTTGTCTTGCGAAATGCCAAGCACGGTGACGTTGGCGGCACGATTGGCTTGGAACATGCGTTCGAGAAACGGAAGCGCATACTGGCAAACGGGGCAGCTCACCTTGAAAAACACCAGCACCACCGGGCCTTTGGCGAGCGCCTCGCGCAGCGACACCTGCCCGCCTTTCACGGTTGGCAAAGTGAAATCTGGAGCCAGTACGCCCGCGCTTAATGCAGCCATCGATTCGACCTCCGAATGAATCCAATGTTGTCATCCTGAGCGGAGCGCCCGCCCCCTCTTCCGGACCCGCGCTTTTTCGGGTACGCGGGCGCGAAGTCGAAGGATCAGCGTTTTCTCCGGCATCAGTGGCAGTACCGACAAACCGCAGATCCCTCGACTCCTCGCCAGGCTCGTCGCTCGGGATGACAGTTCAAAATGCTTAGATTCATTCAAGGTCGCGCCGGACTCAGTGGAGGCTGCGAAGGATTTTGCGGGCAAGCCCGGTCAGGGGTAGCCGTTCCCATTGCCGCGGTGCAAACCATTTTCCGTCAGCCGCAGAGGCGGGAAACTTCGCGGGTGCGATCATGAACACCGACACCTCATAGTCGGTGTCGGTGATTGAGTGGCGCAATTTTGCCAGCGGCTCGTCTCCGTTGCGCTGGGAAAGAGTTGGCAGTTCCCACATGCCCGCCATCAGCGAAGCATCGTGGGGACGCTGTACCAGCAAGACCGCACCGTTTCGCCGAGCCAATCCGTACTGAAGTTGCTTGCGCCTGCGCACGGGCTGCGGACGCGCCGGATTGGCTCCCCGTGACACGCACCATTTATGCAGCGGACACACCGGGCATTGCGGCGCTCGCGGCGTGCAGACGGTCGCGCCCAACTCCATCATCGCCTGGTTGAAGTCGCCGGGACGCTCGCGCTCCAGCAGCGACTCCGCCCGCTGCCACGCTGCTTCCCTGGCCTTGGTTCGTCCGAACATGCGCTCGAGTACACGCTCGACGTTGCCGTCCACTACGGCCACCGCCTCGCTGAAGGCAATGCTCGCGATCGCCGAGGCGGTGTAGCGGCCGATGCCGGGAAGCTCGCGCCACGCTTCCGTTGTCCGCGGGAAATTTCCACGACGCTCGCGGGTGATCACCTTGGCGGCCTGATGCAATCGTCGCGCGCGATGGTAATAGCCAAGGCCGCTCCACACCGCGAGCACTGACGCCTCGCGCGCTGCAGCCAGATTTTGTACCGTGGGAAATTTCCGCAGGAAACGCGCGTAGTGGTCCACCACTGCTGCGACACGCGTTTGCTGCAGCATGATCTCCGAGACCCACACGCGATAAGGATCGGCGTCACGGCGCCAGGGCAGCTCGCGGCGATTCTGGTCATACCACGCGAGCAGTGAGCGTCGCAGGTTGCGAAGCGCGGCCGGAGTTAGTTTCGGATCCATGCGGAGGCAGTTGTCAGTAGCCACTTGTCAGTTTCGGACATTAGCAGCGAAGAACCATTCACCACAGAGACACGGAGTCTTGTTCTTTATCGTATTCTCTCCGTGATCTCCGTGCCTCCGTGGTGATTCTAAGCGCGCAGGTAAGATTATTCCTTGCCCGCCCGCTGGTGCCGCACGAAGAACTGTTCCTTGTCCACATTGGCGGGGACGGCGACGTCGAAGAAGCCAACCATCATCTCTTCGTAGGTCTGGCCTCCCCAGGTCACGGCTTGGTTGGGATCGGGATTGTGCGGGTTGTTCTCTGAATTGTCGTACCAGGCCACGGCCTGCAAGCGGGTGCCGGCCTTCAGAACTCGCGGCTGCGCCAGCCGGTAGCTCATCTGCCAATGAAAATGATAGTTCACGCGCAACAGCGTTTCGACTGAGCCGTCGGGATGCACAATGTTGTACTCGAAGCGCTTGCCGCGCAGATGCATGTGCGGGAAAAAGCTGAGCAGGGTCGCATCATTCGGCAACGTGCCCCAGACCTGCACACGGTAGTCGTCGGTGCGCGGAGGAATGACGAACGTGTGGTTGGTGAGTTGCAACGTCAGCACGCGCTGCGGCGGCGGCTGTTTGGCGAACACCATGCCCACGCTGGTTTGATCCGTGGCGGCGTGGCCGTTGGTGGTGTAGTGCATCTGGAAGACCAGGTCCGACCCGGCGGGAATAAACTTCGCCATGCTATCGGGCCAGCGGTCAGGCTCGCTTCCCGGCGCGTACACCAGCAGCATGTCGCTGGTGGTGGCGTGGGCCTCGGCGCGCTCGTCGGCGTCGGCAAAACTTGATGGCGTGAACGGCGTGCCCACCGGTGCCTTGCGCAGCCAGGTCGAATTCGGCGGACGAATGTAAACCACGGCGTGATGCACGTGGTCGCGGCTGGTCGGCCGAATCTCCGACATCTGCACCCATTTGTCCTCCGTGAATCCCGTGGGGACGATTTCGTAGGTGTATTCAACATCGCCGCTGGCGGGAAGGCTGACCGCTTTCGGCATCTGCACAACTTTGTCGGGCTGAGGAATGTTCCAGCCTTCGGCCCAATGGCGCGGCGGCGGTGCGTCTTGCGACGAGCCCTCGGGCGCTCCGGCATCTACCCAGGCGGCAATCAAGCTGATCTGTTCTGCGGTAAGCGACGGGTCGTTGGAAAACTTTCCGTAGCGCGGATCGGCGAACCACGGCGGCATGTGTTTGGATTGCACGTCCTGCTTGATGGCCGCGGCCCAGGGGCGCGTCTGCTGATAAGTCACGAAACGCATGGGCGCGATTTCGCCCTCGCGATGACAGCTCTGGCAGTGGTCCTGGAGGATGGGCAGAACGTCTTTGTAGAAGGTAGGGTGCGAAGCTCGGCTAGCTCCCAGCAACCAAAGGGAGACTAGCAGCGCGGTGAAGGCAGCCGCTGATTTCGCAATGCCGGAGGTAATACTGCTGGTCAACCGCTTAAAAGTCTGAGCGTGAATTGTGCCGTCCCTACGGGACTCGATATCTATTTTGCACCAACCCAGCACTCCGCCTGCGGCTGCGTGCTGGGCTAGACTGAGCCGCGCCGATGGCGCTGGATCCTAACCAGTCCACTCATTGCCAAATGCAAAATTGTTTCTAGCAACGCCTACTGTCCCGCCTCGGGCAATTCCTCGGGAGCGCCATGGCGCCGCAGGATCTGCGCCAGGTTCTGCGAAAACGCCGAGCGCGGCACGACCATGTCGCAGCCGGCTTCCTGCGCCTTCATCTTCAGCTCACCCTGTACGTGCGAGACGAAGCCAATAATGTTGGTTGCCTTCTTCAGCTTGGTCTTGAGCTTGGGAATGATGCTGAGCGGTTTGGCCGAAACATTGTTCAGGTCGAAGATGATGAGCGCCGGTTTGTCGTCGCCGTTCTCGCCCATGCGGTCGTTCAGGTCCTTCTCGGTCTTGACGAACTCGACCTTCACGTTCATCTTGCGCGCCGTTTCCTGGATCTTCGCCAGGAAAAACAGGTCGTCAACAAACGCGAAGATGCGCGTGGGCGATGCGTCCGAGGTCGCGGTCATGGGCACGGGCTCAGGTTCGGGCGGCAGAAACTGCTTGCCAAAGTTCTGGCCGGGACGGCCACCGCGGACTGGCCGATGGGTATTGCCATTGTTGGAGCCCTGGGCCGCGCGATAGCTGTGGTCCATGGGCGCGGTGTAAATGCCGCCGCCGGGCTGGTTCTGGCCCGCCTGCTGCCAGCCGCCCGGTTTGCGCCCGTGGCGTTTGGGAGGCCCATGCCGTTGTTGTCCGGGATGCTGCCCCGGTTGTGCCGGCGAGCCGTGCGTGACGGGTCCACGGCGGCCGCGCCGCCGTCTGCGTCCCTTCCCGCCTGGCTGTCCGCCGGAGGGAGGATTCGGTCCTTGGTTCATGTTTCTCTCTTAATCGTTTTCACCCGCAGGTGGCGGGCTCTCACAATTTGAACCGCTGTTAATTGGCCAGGCATTCGCAAACTTCCCGCGTGCCGGCTCGGCGGTTGGATACTTCGCTGAAATCGAATCAGTTAATAACGTCCGTCTGGCGCCTTGGAACGTTGGGCGCGAGGGCCGCCTGCACGGGAAGTGCGGCGATTGGGGGACGTCTCTATCGTACCTAGCTTCGGGGCTGAAACGCAAGTCCAAAAGCTGTCTTTGCTTATGATGCAACTTCTTGGTAAATGGGCGAGGTATTTTTTTGAGCGACGCCCGGTGCCGTCCCTACGCAGCGCCGCTCTTCGCTTTTCGCCCTTCGCTATTCGCCAGAGGAAGCTGTTCTACGCCTAGGTGGTGCCGTCCCAACTCAATCCGCCTCCGGTAGGCCCGCGGTTTTCGCCAGCCGCAAGGCAGCTGCCCGCTCCCGCTGGCGCCCAACGACTAAATAGAGCACCGTCAGCAGCAGCAGCCACGGTATTCCCGCCTCCAACGCGACCCGCATGCCTTCGACCCACCACGTAGAAATCAAGATTGCCAGCACCGCCAATCCTCCAACGATCGTGGTGAATGGATACAGCGGCATCACCACCGGCAATCGGCGGCCGTGTTGCTGGCGCCAATGCTTGCGGAAGCTGAGATGGGTGATGAAGATCATCATCCACACGAACAGGCCGCCGAACAGCGCGATGCCAAACATGTACACGTAAGCTGCCCCTGGAAGCCAGATGGCGAACAGCGTGGCTGCGCCCAGACCTCCAGCGGAGAACAGCAGGGCCGCCAGCGGCGTGCCTTTTTTCGAGACGCGGCCCAACACTGCGGGTGCGTAGCCTCCTCGCGACAACGAGAACACCATCCGGGTCGCGAGGTAGAGATTGCAATTCATGCCGGAGAGCGCGGCCGTCAGCACGACAAAGTTGACCACGTGTGCGGCTGCGGGAATGTGCATCACCTCGAAGACGCGCACGAATGGGCTGACGGTAATCCCCTGCCCGGGCTGCATGTGGTTCCACGGAATCACGCCCACCAGCACCGTAATCGCGCCCACGTAGAAAATGACCAGCCTGAGCAACATGGTCCGCATGGCGCGTGGCACCGACCGTTCGGGATCTTTGGCCTCGCCCGCACTGACCGCGACAATCTCTGTCCCAATGAAGCTGAAGATCACAAATGCCATGGCGAGCCACACCCCGAGCCAGCCGTGGGGCAGGAAGCCGCCGTGCGCGCGAAAGTTCTCCAGACCGATGGGTCGCTGCTGATGCACGCCGAACAGGATGGCCGTTCCCAGCACGATGAACACCACGATGGCGCTGACCTTGATCATGGAGAACCAGTACTCGAACTCGCCGAATGCGCCGACGCTGCGCGCGTTGATGAAGATGACTACCGCCGCATAAAACACCACCCAAGCCCAGGTTGGGGTGTGCGGAAACCACCACTGGGTGTAAATGGCGGCGGCCACGGCTTCTCCGCCGACCGCGATGGACTGCGCCGCCCAATAGGTGTAGCGCACCACAAACCCGGACCAATGGGAAAGATAAAGTTCGGCGTAGATTCCGAACGAGCCGGCGGTGGGATGCGCCACCGCCATCTCGGAGAGACAGCCCATCAGCAGCAGCGCAATTGCGGCCACGAAAATGTAGCTGAGAATGACGCCGGGCCCAGCGACGCGTACTGCCAGGGCGCTTCCCAGAAACAGACCTGTGCCGATCGCGCCGCCGATGGCAATCATGCTCAACTGCCGCTCGTTGAGCTGGCGGGCTAGACCCTGCTCATTGCCGACCGCTTGCTGGTGAAGCTGAGCGCTGGCGTGATGCGCGGTCATTACACCGTCGCCTTCACGTGCTGACGAAGATAAACGCCGACAAGTTCGAGCAGGCGGTCGAGATCTTCCTGATTATTGAAGAGATGGCAGGAGACGCGTACGCCGCCGACATGCGAGGTGTAGCGCACCGAAACCAGGACTTGGTGTTGTTGCAGAAAATTGGTCAGCGCAAGGTTCTCGTCCACCGTGCCCAGCGTGAAGGTCACGATGCCCGAGCGCGAGCGCCGATCGTCTGGTGTGACGACGCGAACATCCTGCTGCTTTAATCCCCTAATGAGATGCTCGGTGAGCGAGAGCACGTGGCGGCCGATGTTCGCGATGCCCAGTTCGTTGATGAGGCCAACCGATTCGGCGAGGCCGATTGCACCGGGATAGTTGGCGGTGCCACCTGTCTCCCAGCGACGCGCATCGCCTATAAACTCGTACTCACGCACCGGATTGATGGATGGCGTCTGGAAGTACGTGCCCCATCCGCCCTCGGGTTCGGCGACGGAGAGATAGCCAGCAATCGGGGGCTTGACCTGCGCCCGAAATTCTTTGCTGAGGTAAAGGAATCCACAGCCGAAGGGCGCCATGAGCCACTTGTGGCCTCCGCAGGCGATGGCGTCCACCGGAGTTTTCTGCACGTCAAATGGGATCGCGCCAATCTGCTGGACGGCATCGACTACGAGGAAGATACTGCGCTCACGGCACAGCCGCGATAGTGCTTCCAGATCGCACAGGTAGCCATTGCTCCATTGGACCGAACTGATTGCGACTACGCGGGTGCGCTGGTTGATTGCGGCTTCGATATCCTCGACCAGGATCTGTCCATTGCGATTGTGAACGCTGTCGATCTCGATGGCGCATTCGTCGCGCTTCTGCATCCAGGGCACTGCAACTTCCAGGAAATCCAAATCGCAAAGGATGACGCGATCTCCGCGCTTCAGCGGAATCGCGTTCGCCACCAGGCTCAAGCCATGCGTAGTACTTTCCACCAAGGCAATGTCTTCCGCATCCGCATTGATGAGGTTGGCGACCTGAGGACGGGCCTGGCGGCGCATCTCGTCCATGTCAAGGTGGTGTTGTGTCGAGGAGCCCGACGGGCAGGTCGCCGCCATGTCAAGGAAGGTGCGCAGTTTTTCCACGGCCCGCTGCGGCGTCAGACTGACGCACGCGGAGTCGAGGAAGGTCTGGCGCTGGAGCGCGGGAAATTGGTTGCGAACATCTTGCAATGTCATATGGCGTTTTCAGAATGACTGCGAGTTCCCCCAGGGGCTGAAGCCCCAACTCTTTACTGAACGTAGCGGCACAACTGAAGCCGTGCCCTTTCACAATCGAAACATTGTACAAAAGAAAACGGCAGGGGCATGTACGCGTTTGACGTACACGACCTGCCGTTGCTGATCAGTTATCAGTCCTCAAGGCGCTGTCCGCGCCCTGAGGGTTTGTTTACCGCTGCGCTCGTTTGGCAGCGCGACTGGCGGCGTTGTCGGCGAATTTCACCACGCCCGTTTCTGGATCGAGAATCACGCGATCGTTGCCGTTCTGGGTGAAGTCAAACATGTTGTTGAGCGGTCCCGCGATCGCATCGAACGAGCCCGGAATGCGCTGGCCACCGAGCCAATTGTCCTCGATGAAGCGCACGATGGAGCTTTGGTCGGTCATAGAGTGATCGACAAAGTTATGCCGGGAAAAGGGAGAGACGACCAGCAGTGGCAGCCGTGGACCATAACCGCATCGGCCCTGAGCCTGCGGTCCAGTGATGCCGGCAAGCATGGGCAAAGCGTGGCCGCAGAAACCTGGTCCATTGAGCATGTCCTGCGAAGTCTGCGATTGATTGATGATCTGTCCGAGCTGGTGATCGTACCAGCCGTCGGAGTCATCCCAGTTGATTACGACGGCGGTGTTCGCCCACTCCGGCTGGTTCTGCAGGAAATTGATCACCTGCACTATGAAGTTCTGTTCGTCCAGCGGCGTGGAGTAACCGGCGTGTCCGTCCTGATATCCCGGCGCCTTCAAATAGCTGACGGCTGGAAAGTTCCCGGCGGTCACGGCGTCGAAAAAGTCGTGAATGTCGTATTGATGGTTGCCCGCGTCCCCGTTGTGTCCAATCGTGGAAACCGACGTGGGGCGCGTGTGCTGCAGGTTCTGGGTCGACACGTAATACTGGAAGGGCTGATGATGCGGAATGTAGTCAGCCTTTGCTGTGCCGACAAATGACGAGGTGTGGGAACGATGGCATCCCGTAGTTCCGTTCGGATTGGTGATGCTGAGATCAAACCCGCCTTCGAAGAATCCCCAGGTAACGCCAGCGGCGGTCAGCAGGTCGCCGACATTCTGGCCGCCCATCTGCACCTGCGAGCTTCCTGAGCAAGCGTCGCCTACGGGATCGGCATCGCTGACGATCGAGAATCCACCGTTGCCATCAGGGACCACAGCATAGTCTGAGTTGATGTTCTGAATAACTCCATCGGTTTGACCCGACACAACGTTCAGCGCCCCGGGAGTCGAAGGACCGAATGTCGTTCCATACGAGTTATCGCTCATCGCATAATATTGAGCGTAATTCCACACCGCGGTCGTCGTGTTGCCATCGTAATAACCTAGCACCAACCCCGTCGTGCGAACCACCGGGGGCCCAGTATAAGGCGGAGGTCCGGGCGTTCCCACGTTGAGCGGGAACAAGTCCATCAAGCCACCGTCAAAGGCCGCTTGTTCCGGACCGTAGTCGTGGTCCTGGTCGGCGGTATAGACCTGCGTGCGACTTAGGCGAAAGGGATTTGTGGCCCCAGCTAAATTCGCCGGGTTCAGGTTGGGATTATTGTTCAGCAGCGCGGGCGTATAGCCGTTGACGGTCGGCGTGCCGGGCAACGGAGTGAAGCTAGGTCCTCCGAAGGGCGGTGGCGGATTCAGCGCGCTCGGATAGGTCCCAAAGTAGTGGTCGAACGAAACGTTCTCCTGAAAGATGACCACCAGGTGGGTGATGGGCGTTGAGGGCTGTCCAACTGGGGCTGCACTGCCCGCGTGGGCCGGCGGAGCCGCGAAGGCGTTTACCAGCGGCCCAAGCACCATGGCCGCGGTCAAGGTAGCTGCGAGAAATCGACGCATAACTTTCCTCCAGACTTGAAATCCGGGCAGCTATGCGTTGATACCTCGCGAACATCACACTCTGATAAACCGGCGATGAAAAGAGTGTGAAACGTAAAGACCGTGTAATGGCGCGTTCGTAGTTTGAGATTTTGCAAAACGGCTGAGCGGCAACTCCCTAACCTCTTATGGTCAGTATGCCTTCGCAACCACCACGCGACGGTCAACCTGCTCGCCCGTGACGAGGCATTTGCCGGGTCCGTCGTATTCGTCCACCACGGGAATGCAGCGGATGGTGGCCTTGAATTCCTTGATGCGGGCATCGCATCGCGGATCATCCTTCAGGTGCGCCATTACAAACTTGCCTCCACCCTTTTCGGCGGTTACATCCTTCAGCAGCGATTCCACCTCTTCGATGGAATTGGCCAACACCGTGTTGGACTTCAGGCGCTGCTTACCCGCGTCGTACATACTTTGCTGCATGTCGGCGAGCACAGCCGGCAACTTGGCCGCGACATCAGATTGCGGCATCGGCTGCTTGACGCCGGTGTCACGTCGCTTTAACACAATGCTGCCGGAGGCGAGGTCGCGCGGCCCAAGCTCGAGCACCACGGGCACACCGCGGCGCTCCCAGTGGAAGAACTTTGCGCCGGGTGACTGGCCTTCGCGGTCATCCAGCTTCGCGCCCAGATCTTTGGCGATCCGGTGCGACGCCTCCAGCACTTTTTCCCGCTCGTCATCTTTGCGGTAGATCGGCACCAGCACCGCTTTGACCGGCGCGACCTTCGGCGGCAGCACCAGGCCCTTGTCGTCGGAGTGGCTCATGATGAGGCCACCAATCAGCCGCGTGCTGACGCCCCAACTGGTTTGCCAGACGTAATCGAGTTGGCCTTCCTTGCTTTGAAATTGCACGTTGAAGGCTTTGCCGAAATTCTGGCCCAGGTCGTGACTGGTGCCGGATTGCAAGGCAAAACCATTCTGCATCATCGCCTCGATGCTGTAGGTTTGCAGCGCTCCGGCGAATTTCTCCGATTGCGTCTTCAGGCCCTTGATTACGGGCATGGCCATGACGTTCTCAGCAACGTCGGCATACACGTCCAACATACGAAGCACTTCCTGCGCGGCTTCGTCGTGATTGGAATGCGCGGTGTGGCCTTCCTGCCAGAGAAACTCCGTGGTACGCAGGAACATACGGGTGCGCAGCTCCCAGCGAATGATGTTCGCCCACTGGTTCACCAGCATTGGCAAGTCGCGCCAGCTCTTGATCCATCGGGCGAAAAAGTGGCCGATGATGGTCTCGGAAGTCGGGCGAATGATGTACGGCTCTTCCAGTTGTTTGCCGCCGGCCATGGTGACCACCGCCAATTCAGGCGAGAAGCCTTCTACGTGCTCGGCTTCCTTGTGCATGAAGCTCTCCGGAATCAGCAGCGGAAAATACATGTTCTGATGGCCCGTGGCTTTGAAGCGGTCGTCAAGTTCACGCTGCAACAGCTCCCAGACGGCGTAGCCGTTGGCCTTGATGACCATGCAGCCCTTGACGATTTCAGCGGGCTCGGCCATGTCGCCTTGCAGAACGACGTCTTGATACCAGGTAGCAAAATCCTGTGCGCGCGGAGTGATGGGAGATTCGGCCATGAATGAATGCTCTTTCTTTGGGATGACTGGACTGCTTTTAGATTATGACAGGTCAGTTAGTTTTCACCACGCTTCGGCTGCGCTCAGCGCCGGCTGCGACACGGAGCGCACGGAGGAAATAGGAGAAGTAAGACCGATCTCTAGACGCCATGTTAAAGCTCGTTTGAGTTGGCAGGCCTGGAACGATTACGCAAAATCCAGCGCCGTAGGCGCTAGCATTTTCGCCGGATACCCACCTTGGAACGACAAGATCAAGTGAATTACCGCGTTGACCCAGTCGGAGAGCCGTTTCGTCCGTTATTTACCAGCTTGAGGAATTCTTCGTGCACGCGCGTATCGTCTGATAGCTCCGGATGGAAAGTCGCGGCCATGACAGGTCCCTTGCGCACCAGGACTGGATCGTCGCCGCGTTTGGCCAGGACCTCGACTCCTTCGCCGACGCGCTCGATGCGCGGCGCGCGAATGAATACCATCTCCAGCGGCCCGCCGCCGAGAGCGGTGGCGGCTTCGACGATGCTGGAATCGATCTGGCGTCCGTAGCCATTGCGGCGGACCGTGATATCGAGAGCGTTCAGGCCGGGCTGATGCGGGTTCTCCACTTCTTTGGCGAGCATGATGGCGCCGGCACACGTGCCGAACGTCGGCTTGGAATGCACGAACGCGTTCAGCTTTTGCAAAGTTTCGTGGTTGAGGAGCTTCAGAAAGGTGGTTGACTCGCCACCAGGAATGACGAGGCCGTCGATCTCATCGAATTGCTCAGGCTTGCGCACGAGCACGACGTCGGCGCCCAGTTCTTCCAGGCGGCGGCGATGCGCATCGAAATCACCTTGCAGTGCGAGAACGCCGATTTTCATTGGCTCGCTATTCGCCCTTCGCTATTCGCTTTTCGCCCTTCGCTATTCGCTTTTCGCCAGAGATGCCAGGGCAGGCTTCCTCGCTGGCCGTAAACCCCTGATGGACTGTAGAAATGCGGTTAGCATCTGGCGAACGCTGGTCAGGTTCTTAATTGTCGCGGCGTATTCGGGCGGATTCAAGAACCCTAGATCTCTGGCAAGACGAAGGTGGTTCTGTAACTCACTTGCAGAGCCCATAGCGATCTGAACATAACGTGCCAGCTCGGCCTCACCCCACCTGCCGCACCCTTCAGCGAGATTGGCGCCGATTGATCCGGCGGCCCTGCGAATTTGAGATGTCAATCCAAACATCTCGGAGCGCGGAAATGATTCCGTCACTCGATACAACTTGAGGGTGAGACTGTGCGACTTCTGCCATACTTCTAGATTTTAAAAATTCCGCATCTGAATGCTCTAAAGAGTCGCCCTTCTTCGCTACTTCGCTCTTCGCTCTCCGCCTTTCGTCTGAGCTGCGAGGATAGGTTTCCCCGCCGTTCGTAATCCTCGATAGCCTGTAGAAATGCGGTTAACATCTGGCGAACACTAGTCAGGTTCAGTCAGCATCCACCGAACGCTTATGCAATTCTGCATCTAACCTCTGGCGAAAAGCGAAGAGCGAACGGCGAATAGCGAAAAGCGGCTCTTCTACCATCCCCGTGTCTGCAGCAAATCTTTTTCTGCGATGGCGGCGACGGCGAGGCCCTTCATCGCGCCGGTCATCTGCTCGCTGACCTCGGCCAGGACCTTGGCATCGTCGTAATGGGTGGTGGCGATGACGATGGCTTGCGCGCGCGATTCGGCTTCCTCGCGCTCCGCCTTCAGGCTGAGGTCAAGCGGCGTCGCTCCGCCTTTCATGAAGATGCCTGAGCCGACAAAGACGGCTTCGGCGCCCAGTTGCATCATCAGCGCGGCGTCGGCAGGAGTGGCGATGCCGCCCGCGGAGAAATTCGGTACCGGCAGCTTCCCTGCCTTGGCCACGATGCGCACCAACTCGTACGGCGCCTGATGATTTTTGGCGGCGGCGAAAAGCTCTTCTTCGCTCATCACCGTCAGTTGATGCATCTCTTTAATTATTTGCCGCATATGCTTGACAGCATGGACCACGTCGCCGGTCCCAGCTTCGCCCTTGGTACGGATCATGGCGGCGCCTTCGGCGATGCGCCGCAGAGCTTCGCCCAGATTGCGCGCGCCGCAAACAAACGGAGTCTTGAAGGCGTGCTTGTTCACATGATGCTCTTCGTCGGCCGGGGTCAGCACCTCGGACTCATCGATGTAGTCGACGCCGAGCTCCTGAAGAATCTGCGCCTCGGCGAAGTGGCCGATGCGGCACTTGGCCATCACCGGGATCGAGACCGCGGCCATGATCTGGCGGATGAGCTTGGGATTGGCCATGCGCGAGACGCCGCCCTCGGCGCGAATGATGGCGGGCACGCGCTCCAGCGCCATGACCGCGGTTGCGCCGGCCTTCTCGGCGACCTCGGCCTGCTGGACGCTCATCACGTCCATGATGACGCCGCCCTTGAGCATTTCGGCCAAGCCGGTCTTCAGGCGCAGGCTGGTGTTGTTGCCGTTGTTCTCTGACATAAACTTTCTCCCCGGAGCCAAGCATTTAGCAGTTGGCGGTTAGCATTTAGTGTTTTTCGGAAGCTCTAGCCAAATGCTAAGAGCTAAATGCCAACTGCTCAGCCGCAGCCCGACGCTATACTTGCGGAACCTTTTATTTTACTCTGCGCAGATGCGCCGCGTAACCCCATCGCAGCGAAAGCCGTGAAGACGCTGACTGCCATGCAGACCCTTGAGATCGTGCCGATGACGGAAGAACACTGGGAAGCAGTTCGCGAAATCTTCCGCCAGGGAATCGCGACTGGCAATGCCACCTTCGAAACGGCGGTGCCCGATTGGAAGGAGTGGGACGAACGTCATCTTCCAACCTGCAGGCCGGTCGTCCGCCGCGACAGTAAGATACTCGGCTGGGCCGCGCTGGGCCGCGTATCCAGCCGTGAGGTTTATCGCGGCGTCGCGGAAGTGAGCATTTACATTGCTGAGGAAGCGCGCGGACATGGGATTGGGCACAGATTGTTGAGCGCGCTGGTGGAAGTCTCGGAGCAGAACGGCATCTGGACGCTCCAGGCGGGAATTCTGGCAGAAAACACGATTAGTATCAAACTGCACCAGAAGGCGGAATTTCGCGTCGTGGGGACACGTGAGCATGTCGGCTGCCTGAACGGGCGCTGGCGGGACACCGTGCTGATGGAGCGCCGAAGCGCTGTGGTGGGCAGGTAAGAAAGAGGTTTCACCACCCTTCGACT
The DNA here is from genome assembly GCA_963798185.1 of uncultured Acidobacteriaceae bacterium. GTDB lineage: Bacteria > Acidobacteriota > Terriglobia > Terriglobales > Acidobacteriaceae > Bog-257. The sequence continues at coordinate 172,156 of CAWCSJ010000013.1, read as the reverse complement.
TCGCTCAGGGCAGGCTGCGGCACGGAGGACAACGGGAAAATGATCTTCGGTTCACCACCTGCGATGTGATGGTGCAGACAAACAGCAGGTCCCTCGACTCCTCGCTACGCTCGTCGCTCGGGATGACAAACCAAAGCAATAGCTCGTCGCTCGGGATGATCATGTGCTTGCCGCTCCCGGCGGACCAGATTTGCGGCACGTCGCTTCAAGCCATTACGCCCTACGTCGCGTCGCTGTGCTTCTTCTTCAAGTATTTGGCGAACATGCGGTGGGGATCGACCTCGATGAACTTCGCCGTACCGCTGGCCAGCACCTCACCTTCGCGATTGCGAATCTCGGCCGCCCGGTAATGCTCGCGGCCGTTCACGCGCACCTCCCAGCCTTCGACGATGAGCGGCTTGAACAGCGGCACCGGCTTGAGGTAAGTAATCTCCATGGTGCTGGTCAGGGCGACCAGGTTGTGCAGCTTGTTCACCTTGCCCATGGCTTCGTCGAGGATGGTGGCGATGATGCCGCCATGGGCATGCGCCGGCGGGCCGACAAAACGGCGCTGCAGGCGAAAGCGGCAAAGGAAACGCTCGCGCTTTTTGTCGAGAACAAATTTCAGGCGGAGTCCGGCCTCATTAGCGGGGCCGCACCCGAAGCAATGGTTGGTGATCTGCTGTTTCTTGACCACGTGGCCGGGAACTCGTTCGTGACGGGGCATGTTCTCAGAATGCGTCAGAGTGCCGGAACGATGCAAGTGGGGATGGCCGAGGGTCGCTTTTCGCTATTCGCCTTTCGCTCTTCGCTTTTCGCCCTTCGCTTTTCGCCCTTCGCTTTTCGCCAAACAAAAGGAGGCGATTGCCTACCTGAGGCGCGCATGGCAGACGGGTGGCCAATACTTAGCGATTCTCCCTCAAAGATGGTCGCGGGGCGCGTTATGCCGGACCGTTTTTCCGAACAGCGAAGAGCGACTGGCGAAAAGCGAAGAGCGAAAAGCGAAGAGCGAAAGGCGAATAGCGAACAGCGGCCTTCAAAACAGCTTCGGATTATTGGGAGTGCCGGAGTCGATGTTGATCTGTTGGTCGGTGTGGCGGCGGACATACCAGCAAGGCTTGAGCCAGAATTGCGGAAGGATGGAATTGGAGCAGTTCACATTTTGGTCGCCTTGCGGGCCGGTGGCATCGTACTCGGTCCGTCCATTCTTAAGTTTGACCACGTAGTAGGTGTGAATCGTCACCGTGCCGACGGAGTCGCGGGCGGGAATGTGGAAGCGCACCGACAGGAAATCGAACAGGTACAAAGTGCCCACAAGAACAACGGCGATGATGAGTTTGCGCTTCATCGGCAGCACGGGTACCGGCGGACCGACTAACCTCCTCGAGCCGCTCAAGCCGGGAGTTGTCCCACCCCTTAAAATATAACCCCGCCGATGAGTTGAGTTTCCCGGCGGTCCCGCATCATAATGTCACAGGGCATGGTGAGGCGAACCAGCGTGGGTGGTTCGCGCTGCAAGTCAGTGCTCGCAAGTCAGCATTCGGTTTGTAACGCCGCGAAAAGCAATGCGCGGCAGAATCCATCCGAGGGTATCGCAGTCGTGAGCCGCGGAATCAGCATTCGGGTGCCGAGAACGTCGGGCGGAGGCCGAGGCCCCACTCCGGGCTGGCCGGGCGATGGCGGCGGAGGCGGTGGACGCGGCGGCGATGACCATCTGCCCAGCTACGGCGAGCGTCTGCGGCGCTATCGCCTGGGACTGATGCTGGCGCTGTCGTCGGTGGTCATGCTGTTCGTCTCGTTCACCACGGCTTACGTGGTGCGCAAAGCGGGTGCGATCTGGGACCCGTCGAGCAATGATTACGTCAGCAACTGGGTGCCCTTGACGCTGCCGGTCGCGCTACTGGTGGTCAATACTTTCATCCTGCTGGTAAGCAGTTTTACGCTGGAATTGGCGCGGCGGCGCGCCGCCGAAGATGTCGCGCTGGCGCCGATCGTCGGCATGCCGGGCATTCGCGTGAGCAGCAGACATGCCCTTCCGTGGGTCTGGACGACGGTCGGCCTCGGTCTCGCATTCCTTGCCGGACAGGAGTACGCCTGGCACCAACTGCGACTAAGCAATACCACCTTCGCGACCAGCACCAGCAGTTCGTTCTTTTACATGCTCACTGGCGTCCACGCCCTGCACCTCGTCGGAGGAATTCTCGCGCTGCTTTATGCGGGGATGACGACGTGGCTGCATCGGCCGCCGGAGACCCGCCGCATCGTCATTGACGTGACCGCCTGGTACTGGCACTTCATGGCGGCGTTGTGGATTTACATCTTTGCCCTGCTGTACTTCGCGCGGTAGGCCCTCAGTACACAAAATAAATTGGACAAATTTCCCGCTCGGCGTGACAATCCAGCCAGGAAATCAAATGCCTCAGACATGGTACGGCGCACTGTGTCCACATTGCCGCTACAGCACAGCTTTGCTTGAAAATGCCCTTAAAGAAATGGTCCGCGATCGGCAAGTGGCAACCACGGGCAAACCCTATCTGGTGTTCGTGTGCCCGCGCTGCACGAAGTGCTTTGAATGGCACTATGGCATGAGGGAACCACTGGGGCAAGTCGATGTACTGGCCCGCAGAGATCCGGTCTGGGTTTCGATTGTTGCGAAATGCGAGAACCAAAGCTGCACCAGCGCCACCGAGATAATCGCTATCCGGCCTCACGGCACCACCGAACAACAGATTCTCGACGAACTGCCCACCTGGAGCACGAAGGGCATTTTCTGCGAAAAAGGCCACGCGATCATTAGTCCCCGGATGTAGTCGTCAACTGCGCTTGACGAATGCGTTCTCAAAGAAGCTGGACGACCATAAAACCGCCCGTGCTCTGCACTTCGCGTATTACAATTTCTGCCGGATACATAAATCATTGCGCGTGACGCCAGCGATAGAACGGTTTAACCGATGGCATATGCACGCCGCGGGAATTGCTCGGCTGATCCGCCAACGAGATTGCCTACTTTGAGAACAGCGCTGCGAATCGGAGTTTCTCTTGTCGCAATGGTCGCATCATATCCGCTTTTCGTCTATGTTGCCTTTTTGGTTGTTAGGTTGGCGATGCGACCATACGACCCCGGAAGATTCGGCGGGGCTGTTATCGTGATGGGACTGATGATGGCAGGGCTGCCGGTATCCATCGGCATCTTTGTGCTTGTCTTCCGTACATTCCGAAACACGCAAGAGGAACTAAACACTCCTCCAACGCAACTTTAGGACACTACCGGCGACTCGCGCTTAAGACTTCGCGCGCCCAACCAGATATAATCAAAGGTTTCGGCAGCCAGTTTTAACCATATCTGTGGGGCGGGCAGACGAAATGCTGCGCCCCCTTGCAGATTCTTCCCTGCCGGACCTGGGGCCCATGGCGAACGAAAGCATCACGGTGCGCGGCGCGCGCGTCCACAATCTGAAGAACATCGACTTCGAAATTCCACACAACGCCATGACGGTGGTGACGGGAGTTTCGGGATCGGGCAAATCGTCGCTGGCGTTCGATACGGTTTACGCCGAGGGCCAGCGCCGCTACGTGGAGTCGCTTTCCGCCTACGCGCGGCAATTTCTGGAACGCATCGAGAAGCCCGATGTCGATGTCATCGACGGCATTGCTCCCGCAGTCGCCATCCGCCAGAAGAACACCACGCGCAATCCGCGTTCCACGGTGGCCACCGCGACCGAGATCTACGACTATCTGCGACTGCTGTATGCCCGCGTGGGACGCACCTACTGCCTGAACTGCGGGCAGGAGGTGAAGAGGGACACGGTGGATGAGGTGGCGCAGCGGATTCTCGCGCTCGCAGAAGGAACCCGCGTGCAGGTTTTCTTTCCAGTGCAGCCGCCACCCAAGCCTGCCGAGCCGGAAAAATCGAAGGGCCGCCGCGTCGCCAGGAAGAAGACGGTCAAGCCGGCGGACGATCCGTGGCTGAAAGAGCGGTTATTTGAGTTGCGCAAGCGAGGCTACAACCGGCTTTATCAGAATGGGCGCGTGGTTGAGTTCTCCACTCCGGAGTCGTTGCTGGAACTGAATTTTGCCGAACCGGTGCTGGTGCTGATCGATCGCATCGCGGTTTCGCCCGACGCGCGGGCACGCATCGTGGATGCGGTTGAGCAGGGCTACCGCGAGGCTGGCGAAGTCTTATTCGAGACTGCGCCTCCCGAGGGTGAAGCGGCGCAGAAGTTGCGATTCTCGCAGCGCTTCGAATGTAAGGCCTGCAACCTTCGTTACGAAGAGCCCGAGCCGCGGCTGTTCTCATTCAACAATCCATTTGGAGCGTGTCCGCGCTGCCAAGGGTTCGGCAATACCATCGACTTCGACCTGAACCTGGTGATCCCGAACAAGACGCTTAGCCTCGCTGAGGGCGCAATCGAGCCATGGACCAAGCCGAAATATCGGCCGCTGGCGACGGAGATGCGCCGCTACGCCCGCGCGGCAGGCATTCCGCAGGACGTGCCCTGGCAGGACCTGACGAGCGAACAGCAAACCTACATCATCAATGGGGACGGGAAATTCTGGGGCGTGCGCGGCTTTTTCGAGCATCTGGAGCGCAAGAAGTACAAGCTGCACGTGCGGGTCTTCCTCAGCCGGTATCGCGGCTACTCGGTGTGCTCCGATTGCGGGGGCCTGCGCTTGCGGCGGGAAGCCCGGCAGGTGAAGATCGGCGGTCGCGACATCTGCCAGGTGTCGGCGATGACGGTCGAGGAGGCGACGCAATTTTTCTCGCAGTTACAACTGACGCGGCAGGAAGCCGACATTGCCGGCAAACTGCTGGACGAAATCAACGACCGGCTGCGATATCTGAACGATGTCGGCCTGGAGTATCTGACGCTCGACCGTTTGTCGTCCACGCTGTCGGGCGGCGAGGCGCAACGCATTCAGTTGGCAACTTCGCTGGGTTCCCGGCTGGTGGGGACGCTCTATGTGCTGGACGAGCCTTCCATCGGATTGCATCACCGCGACACCAGCCGGCTGATCAAGATCTTGCACGACCTGCGGGACCTGGGCAATACGATTCTGGTGGTGGAGCACGATGCCGAGATCATGCGCTCGGCCGATCGCATTCTCGATCTCGGCCCCGGCGCCGGTGAAAACGGCGGTCGCATGATCGCGGTTGGAACCTACGATGAGATCCTGCACAATCCCGCTTCGCTTACGGGGCGCTACTTAAGCGAAGAGCTGCGCATCCCGATGCCGCCGGCGCGGCGGACGGGCACGGGACGGCAGATCAAGCTGACGGGCGCGCGGGCGCATAATTTGAAGAAGGTGAACGTCTCCATTCCGCTGGGAGTGATGGTATGCATCACGGGCGTGTCGGGGTCCGGAAAATCGACGCTGGTGCATGATGTGCTTTACAACGCGATAGCCGCGCAAACCGGCCAGGTGACCGGCGGCCCGCAGGCGGAAGTGGAGCGCGTGGAAGGCGCGGAGTGGATTGATGAAGTGGTGCTGGTGGACCAGTCGCCGATCGGCCGCACGCCGCGATCGAATCCGGTAACGTACATCAAGGCGTTTGACGCTATCCGCGAGCTGTTCGCATCGCTGCCCGAAAGCAAGAAGCACGGTTACACGGCGGGATATTTTTCCTTCAACATTCCCGGCGGACGTTGCGAAGGCTGCCAGGGCGACGGCACGGTCACCGTGGAAATGCAGTTCCTGGCCGATGTGGAATTGATTTGCGAAGAATGCAAGGGCCAGCGTTACAAGCCGGAAATTCTCGAGGTCCGCTATCACGGCAAGAACATTCATGAGGTGTTGAGCCTTACCGTCAAAGAAGCTCTGCACTTTTTCTCGGGGGTGCCAAAGATTGTAGAAAAACTGCGCGTGCTGGACGAAGTTGGTCTGGGATATTTGCGCCTGGGCCAGTCCGCCACGACGCTGTCGGGCGGTGAAGCGCAACGCATGAAGCTGGCGGCACACCTTCAGCCCAAGTTGCGCGACCTCGGCCGCTCGCAGGCCGAGCGCAACAAGCGCCATCCGCGCATGTTGTACATCTTCGACGAACCCACCACCGGCCTGCATTTCGACGACGTCAGCAAGCTGCTGGCGGCGTTCCGGCGGTTGATCGAGGCCGGCGGCTCAATTCTGGTCATCGAGCACAATCTCGACATCATCAAGACGGCGGATTGGGTGATCGATCTTGGTCCGGAAGGGGGATCGCGCGGCGGTGAGGTGGTCGCGGTCGGAACGCCTGAGACCATCGCCAAGGCGGAGAATTCCTACACCGGCCAATGGCTGGCGCGCATCTTATCGCCCAACGGGAAACCACAATCGCATGAGCATCCATAAACCCTGGGCGGCCATCCTCTTCGCCATGGTTGTGGCGACGGCGGGAATCTCGGCGCAGGAGAGCAAGCCGACGGTCCGTCACCATCGGGTTGCGGTGGAAGACACGGACGACAGCAGCGCGCCGGAGGTGGCCCAGGCGGAAACTGCGATGCAGCACCAGGACTTCACCACCGCGGAATCGCTGCTGCAGAAAGCGGTAACAGCGAAGCCGGGTGACTATCGCGCATGGTTTGATCTGGGATATGTGTACAACGCCACCGAGCGGGGCACGCAGGCGATCGATGCGTATCGTAAGTCAGTCGCGGCCAAACCGGATGTCTTCGAGTCGAATCTGAACCTCGGCATATTGCTGGCCGGGCAAGGCGACAAGGCGGAAGCGGCGAAATACTTGAAAGCCGCAACGCAACTGAAGCCCACGGCGAATCCTGACGAGGGCTTAGCGCGCGCCTGGCAGTCGCTGGGACGCGTCGAAGAGGACAGCGATCCGCAGCAGGCCCTGGCGGCTTATGCGGAGGCTGCCAAGCTGAATCCCAAAACTGCCCAGCCACACCTGTCTGCCGCGATTTTGCTGGAGAAGCGTAACGAGCTCGACGCGGCCGCGCGTGAATTTCAGTTGGCGGCGGAGGTGGACCCGAAAGCGACGGAAGCGTTGGCCGGTCTGGCGAACATCGCGATGAAGCAACAGAAGTATCCCGAGGCGGAGGCGGCGTTGCGCAGGCTGCTGGCGGCCGATCCCCAGAACAACAATGCGCGGGTTCAACTGGGACGCGTGCTGGCGGCCGAAGGCAAAAGCGATGAGGCAGCCGCCGAGTTCCAGCAGGGGCTGAAGACTGATCCCAACGACCCTCACGCAGCTCTGGAACTAGGCACGCTCCTGGTGAAGGCCGGCAAGGACAGCGAGGCGGAGCAACAGTTTCGGCTGGCGGTGCAGAAGTTGCCGCAGGACGCCGATGCCCACAACGCGCTCGGCTCCTTGCTGATGCACGAGCGAAAATATCGCGAAGCGCAACAGGAACTGCTGATCGCCCTGAAATTGAAACCCGATCTGGCGGGGGCGTACGGCAACCTCGCGGTGGTGGCGTCGGAGAACAAGGACTATGAACTGGCGCTGCGGGCTTTGGATTTCCGCGCGAAGTTCCTGCCAGAATCGCCGGCCAGCTACTTCCTGCGGGCCACCTGTTTCGATCACTTGAAGGCGATCAAGCAGGCGGTGGAAAATTATCAACTGTTTCTGGCGGCCGATGGGGGCAAGCTTCCCGACGAGGAATGGAAGGCCCGGCATCGGCTGATAGCGCTTGACCCGCACCACGCGGAGAAGTATCAAATCAAGAACAAATAATATGCGGCGACAGCTACGCAGCGCGGCGATGGCATTCCTGCTGACCAGCATGGCGATGGCTACGGTTGAGACCTTGCCCCAGCTGAAGGCCCGTGCCGACGCCGCTCATGGCGGAGACCAGGTGAAGCTGTGCCTAGAATACGCTCGTCGCATAATGGAAGACGCCGATTCACTCTACACCGACGGCAATGTTGACAAGGCGCAGAGCGAGATTATCGAGGTGGTAGAGTATGCCCACAAAGCGGCCTATGCGGCGTCCGCTTCAGGAAAACACGTCAAAGAAACCGAAATTGATTTACGCAAGCTGGGCAAGCGTATGCACGATATTGCTGCAACGCTTTCGGTTGACGACCGCCCCCCGGTGAAGCAGGCGGTCGATGAGATCGACGAAATCCGCACCGACCTGCTGGTCAGAATGTTCGGGCCGCAAGCCGAACCGAAGGAGAAACCGTGATGCTGCGCACCACACAGTGGCTGGCCGGGCTCATCTTCCTGCTTTGCTTTGTCGCCCCAGGCGCGGCGGCGCAAACTCGCGACCGGGACCCGCTCAGCGAAAAGGAAATTGACGCGATGCGCGAGTCGGCGGACTTTCCTGACAAGCGCCTGGAGTTGATGATCAATTTTGCGCGGGCCCGCATCGCATCCATCGATCAATTGCGGGGCAATGCCAAGGACGCGAAAGACCGTCCCATGCAGATTCACGATCTGCTGCAGGATTTTGCTTCCCTGCTGGATGAAATTGACGACAACGTGGACATGTACTCCTCGCACAAGACGGACATGCGAAAAGGCTTGCGCTTGCTGATCGAGGCCGACAGCGAGTGGGCCCTGAAGCTGCGCAGCCTGAAAGAACAGTCGCCCCCGGAGGAATTGGAGCAGTACTCGTTTGTGCTGGCCAACGCCCGCGAGGCCCTCAGCGACAGTGCCGACGGAGCGCGCAAGGAACTGCAAGAGCAGAATGAGCTGGCCAAGGCAAACAAGCTGAATAAGGTCTATACCGAGCGCAAGGATTAAGGGGGCCGTTCCTCAGTGGCTGAAGCCCAACTCTCACGCACATCTAACGGCGCGGCTTCAGCCGTGCCCCTTCCAGCCCCCGGCCGTGCTACGTTAATAACACCTTGCTCCCCAAGCTGCAGGAAATTTTCCAGAGGACTTATCGCGCGCTCCGGCCACGCGCGCCGATGCCCGAGTTCCACGTCGAGTTCTATCCCTTCGCCAACGTGAACAGCACTATTCGGGTGCGCCAGACCATCGTCCACGCGCGAATCTCCGACTTACTCGAAGGCGCGCCAGATACCGTGCTGGAAGCGATCGCGCACATCCTGCTGGCGAAGATTTATCGCAAACCCATCGCTCCGCTGCACTCCACGCGCTATCGCCGTTACGTTTCCAGCCACGACATCAGCGCCCAGGCGCAACGCGTGCGGCAGTTACGCGGGCGCAAGCGAATTGCCTCGGCGCAAGGCAAGGTCTATGACCTGGAACAAATTTTCGACGAACTAAACCAGCGATTTTTTTACGGTTTGCTGGGCCGGCCGCAGATGACGTGGAGCCAGGCGGACGCACGCAGAAGCCTGGCGCACTACGACCCCGCGCATAACGCCATCGTGGTCAGCCTTGCCTTCGACCATCCGCGCGTGCCGCGTTACGCGGTGGAGTACATCGTGTACCACGAGATGCTCCATCTGAAGCACCCGGTGAAGCTGCGCGGCAGCCGCCGTTGCGTGCATGGGGCAGCGTTTCAAGCGGAAGAAAAGCTATTTCCAGCTTGGGAGCGCGCCAAGGCGTTCCTGAAGAGGCTGTGAGCGTCACAGAACATTGGCGGCTCTTAAAAGTTTCAGAGCAATTATTAGCTGGCAAGAAAAAAGAGAGGCCGCTAAGCCTCTCCTTTGCAAACTCACCCAACCGGCATCTTGCTAGGACGTGGAGTCAGTCTTGGCAGGTTCTCCGCAACTGCTCCAGCCGATTGGGGCTGGTTTAACACCGCTGGCTCTGAGTTAGTAGAGCCGAAAATTCACCTCGACATTGATTTGCACCGCGACTGGCTTGCCGTCTTTCATCGCCGGCTGGAACTTCCAGTTGCGGACCGCCTCAATCGCTTTCTGGTCGAGGCCCATTCCGAGGGCGCGGGCGACTTTCACGTCGCGCGGCTTGCCGTCGGGACCGACGATCAGCCACAGCACGCAAGTTCCCTGGTACTTTGCCTTGCGAGCTTCTTCCGAATATTCCGGATCGGGGGTGTCCAACGCGCGCGGGGCAGACACGCCGCCACCGACGCGGAAGACGCCACCACCAATGCCACCGCCATGACCCGGACCAACCCCTGGTCCCGTCCCGGAACCTACGCCACCGCCGGAACCCGAGCCGATACCACCGCCGCTGCCCGTACCGTTCGACGGAGGACCAGACGGAAGCGCAGCCATCGGATTACCGATCGACGGCATGTTCGACGCAAGTTTGATCTGCGGAGGCACCACGACCGTTGGCTCGACGGGAAGCTTGGGATGGTCATTGCGAATCACGATGGCCGGGGGCGTGATCTGCTCCATCGCCAGCTTGGGCAATTTTCCTTTGGGGGCCTGCAGCTTGTCGCGGTCGCCGCCACCACCACCGCCGCCGACCGTGGTATCCGCTTTCTTGGTCATGGGGAGCGGAGGCGTCAAGTCAGGCGCAATCAGGATGACGGTTTCTCTGGGCTTTTCCGCTTGCTTGACCGCTCGCGCGCCCATGATGGAGATTGCGATCAGTCCGGCGAGCATCGCGATGTGTACCACCACCGAAACGCCGGCGCTCTGCTTCTTGTAGTTGTAGTCGCCCCAAATCTCCCGCACCCGAACCGGCCGCGAGGTCAAATGCAAGGGAGGCAATTTCTCGGGGAACAACGCAGCGCGGAGGTTACTCGCCAGGGAGCTCAAGAGCGACTCATTCATCGTGCTCCGTGGCAGAAGATTTAATTCATCCGGCTCGAATTGGGGAGTCAACGCCCGGTTGGCCATATGCTCGTCTGTGCCCTTAATGTGGTTCCAAGCCCGTCGTTACCGGTCACGCCTGAAATTGGCCAAGGCATGACCGAGTTTGCTTTCAGGTTAGATGCAAAGCTGTGGCCGCCGTTGTTTGGCGCACGCACTTTACTTGTGACGAATTCAGGCAGTAAAGGCGAGCAACCATGGAAGCTGCTGATGGACGCGAATTTACCCGCTCCCTATAATGAACAGATAACTTGCGGGTCGTTCACAATCCAGTTACCGGCTGGCGGGAGATAATAGGGAGTGCCGCTCGATCTGAAATCCACGCTGAATCTGCCTAAGACCGACTTTTCCATGAAGGCAAACCTGCCGCGGAATGAGCCGCTGATGCTCGACCGCTGGGAGAAAATGCGGATTTACGAGCGCATCCGCGAGGCGCACAAAGGGCAGCCCATCTATGTGCTGCACGACGGCCCACCTTATGCCAACGGCCCCATTCACCTGGGTACGGCACTGAACAAGACGCTGAAGGACTTTGTGGTGAAGTCGCGCAGCATGAGCGGTTTCGATGCACCCTATGTGCCCGGATGGGACTGTCACGGGTTGCCCATCGAGATCAAGGTTGACGATCTGCTGGGCCGCAAGAAGCTCGACATGGACCCGCTGGCGGTGCGCGAAGAATGTCGCAAATATGCGCAGAAGTATCTCGATCTGCAACGCCAGCAGTTCAAGCGGATCGGCGTCTTCGGGCGCTGGGAGCGACCGTATTCGACAATGGACCCCAGCTACGAGAGCGTCGTGATGGAGACGTTCTACTCCTGTTACGAGCAGGGACTGGTTTACAAGGGCCTGAAGTCGGTGTACTGGTGCGTGTACGACAAGACCGCGTTGGCCGAGGCGGAAGTCGAATACGAGATGCACGTCAGCCCCAGCATCTGGGTGCGGTATCCGCTGACCAGCGATCCCGCGAAGATTGATGCCAGGCTGGCTGGCAAGAAGAATGTCGCAACCATCATCTGGACGACCACACCGTGGACCCTGCCCGCTTCGATGGCGGTAACGTTTGCCGCTGATGCGGAATATGTCGCGCTCGACACTGGCGAGTGGATTTACATCGTCGCCCGAGAGCTGGCGCAACAGACGATCGAAAAGTGCAATCTCGGCGAGGCGAAGGAAATTGCTTCGTTTCCCGGTGCGAAGCTGGAGTACGAGACCTTTGCTCATCCCTTCCTGGAGCGCAGCGTTCTCGGAGTGCTCGGCGACTACGTCACCCTGGATACCGGAACCGGCGCGGTGCACACCGCCCCTGCGCACGGCGCCGACGACTTCGCCACCGGCGTAAAGTACGGCCTCGATTTGCACTGCGACGTGGACGAGGGTGGCATCCTGCGCAATGGCCTGCCTGAGTACAAGAACCAGCAGGTGTTCCGGGCCAACCCGTTAGTTGTTGAGCTGCTGAAGAGCCGGGGAGTTCTGCTGGGTTTCGAGAAGATTGAGCATTCCTATCCGTATTGCTGGCGCTGTCACAATCCCATCATCTTCCGCGCCACCGAGCAGTGGTTTATTGCGATGGAAGGCAAGTTATCTCCACCCCAACAAGTCCAAAATCGGGACTTGTCGGGGACCCCGGTATCCGGCGGCACGCTGCGCAGCCGCGCGCTGGAAGAGATCAAGAAAGTGAAATGGGACCCGGCGTGGGGCAAAGAGCGCATCTCGAACATGATCGCCACGCGTCCCGACTGGTGCATTTCGCGCCAGCGCATCTGGGGTGTGCCCATCGCCGTGTTTCAATGCGAAGCCTGCCAGGAATTTCTCAACAATCCTGCGGTAAACCGCGCGGTGGTCGAGTTGTTCGCGCGTGAGGGCGCTGACTCCTGGTACAGACGTTCGGCGGAAGAGATTCTTCCTCCCGGCACAAAGTGCACGAAGTGCGGCGGCACGAAGTTTCGCAAGGAGATGGACATCATCGACGTGTGGTTCGAATCGGGTTCGAGCCAGGCGGCGGTGTTGGGCCGTGAGCCCGGACTTCCCTGGCCCGCCGACCTGTACCTGGAGGGCGGCGATCAGCATCGCGGGTGGTTTCACTCGTCGCTGCTCTGCGCTGTGGCCGCCAAAGGTGCAGCGCCCTATCGCGAGGTCGCTACCGCGGGCTGGACGCTCGATCCTCAGGGCCGCGCCATGTCGAAGTCACTGGGTAATACGGTCGATCCGGTGGAGATCGCAGACAAGCTGGGCGCGGAGATTGTTCGACTATGGGTCGGGTCGGTGGACTTTCGCGAGGACGTTATGGCCTCCGACGAGTTGATGCAGCGCATCTCCGAAAGCTATCGCAAGATTCGCAATACGTTTCGCTACATCCTTAGCAACCTGCAGGATTTTGCTCCGGCGCAAGATGCTGTCGGCTTCGGCGATATGCATCCGCTGGACCAGTACATCTTGTTGCGCGCTGCCGAAGTCACCAAGGATGTGCGCGAGCACTACGACAATTTCGTCTTTCACCGGCTCTATCATCGGCTGAAGGATTTTTGCATTGTGGACTTGAGCGCGATTTACTTTGACGTGCTCAAGGACCGGCTGTACACGTCGGCCCCGAAATCGCTGGCTCGCCGGTCGGCCCAGACTGCACTGTGGCGGCTGGGTGAAGCGTTGGTGCGACTACTGGCGCCGGTCACGAGTTTTACCTCGGAAGAGGTGTGGGGATTTTTGCCGGCAGTCGATGGCCGTCCGGTGAGTGTGCATCTGGCCCTCTTTCCGCAGCCCGCGGACCTGACGGGCGAGCTGCCGTCGGGCTTCGATGCCGCCGCCGTGGAAAGCGATTGGGACACTCTGGTGAAAGTTCGTAACGAGGCCCTAAAGGTGCTGGAGACGGCGCGCGCCGAGAAAAAGATTGGCGGCAGCCTCGAAGCGCAGCTCCATGTGGCCGCTTCTGAGCAGCTTTATCCGGTCCTGGAACGTCATCGCGATCAGTTGCGCTATCTGTTTATTGTTTCGGATGTTGTATTGGAAAAATCGCCGGCCAGCAACGGAAATGCGGGGCTGGTGATCACGGTCAATCGGGCTCCCGGCCAGAAGTGCGAACGCTGCTGGAATTATTCGACCCACGTCGGAGAAGACAAAACCTATCCGACCGTGTGCGAACGCTGCAGTGCCGTGCTGGCCGAGATCGAGGCAACCGCGCACACACAGTAAAGCGGCTTTCCGGTGCTTCTTTCTGCGAGGGGACAGCGTCTAAGAACTAGGAAATGCATTCCGCCATGCGCAAGTATTTCTTTCTAATCGCCGCTGCCGTGCTGCTGCTGGACCGGCTGGCCAAATGGGCCGTTGCCAGCAACATTCCCCTGCATGATAGCGTCACGGTGATTCCCGGCTGTTTTCATCTGACCCACGTGGAAAACACCGGCGCGGCGTTCGGCCTGTTCGCCGAGTCCACAGCGCAGTGGAAGATTGGCGCGCTGGTCAGCTTTTCGGTAATCGCTCTGCTGGTGGTTTCGGCGTTGCTGTGGAAGCACAGCCACTCGCTGAGCACCACCACGATCGGCCTGTCGCTGATTCTGGGCGGCGCTACCGGAAACCTGTGGGACCGCATGATGACCGGGCACGTCGTCGACTTTCTGGACTTTTACATCGGCAGCTATCACTGGCCGGCATTCAACATAGCCGACAGCGCGATCGTGATCGGCGCGGTATTGCTGGTGTCGGAGATTGTCTTTGCCAAGTCCGGCGATGAAGCGGTGAAGTCGAGCGGGTAGGAAGAAGCTGCCAGCTGTCAGCTATCAGCCGTCAGCTTGGACGACGGGACAGTACCTTGGCGGTCAGCATCGGGCAGCGGCAATCATTCAGGCCTTAGCAGCTCTCTATATCATCTGGGCGAAATCGGTGCGCGCGACCTTGATCGCCATCAGGCTTCGCGTCTGCCGTCCACTGGCCGATACGGAAAATCACGAACTCGGCCGGCCGAAGCGCCGCGACGCCGATTTCCATAATCAGCCGTCCGTTGTCGAGGTCGTTTTGAGTCATCGTACTCCGGTCGCAGCGGACGAAGAAAGCCTCTGTCTGCCTCGAACCCTGTAAGGCGCCCCTCTTCCATTCGTTGAAAAGAAAATCGGAAACGCTGCGCCTCACGGCACCCCAGAGCGGTTCTCCGTTGGGCTCGAAGACCGCCCACTGGGTTCCGTTGTCAATGGAATGCTCAAGATAAATAAAATAGCGCCGGATGTTTACATACTTCCAGTCAGGATCTTGCGAGGTGGTGCGCGCACCCCAGACGAGGCTGCCGCGTCCGGGAAAATTGCGCAGGGTATTGACACCCACGCTATTGAGCGCTTCGCCTTGCTTTTCGGTGACGCTCTGATCGAGGCCGGCTATGCCCAGGATCGGCTTGCCCGCCGGAGCATGCCACACACCTTGCTCGCGATCGGTGCGCGCGTAGATGCCCGCGACGAAGCCACTAGGTGGAACGGAGATCTCGCTGCCTCTGGCAGATCCGCCAACAAGAATCCAAGGGTAGTAGTAAGCGGCATAAGAGGACCGCAGCGCATCAGGTGGGCCGTCGGTCGGGGCGGGGGTTTGTGGCGCGTCCAGTACGGCGAAACGGTAGCGCATTTTTTCGCAATGAGCGACCAGGGCCGCGGCCATACCGGACACCGAGTTTGCATCGGGCGAGCAGACGATTGAGACGTCCAGGCTTTCGAGAGCTTGCAACGATTCAGCGGGCTCAGTTGTTTCCTCGATTCGCACGACGTAACACGGGGCGCCTCCGTTATCGAAAAAACCTCGCACCGCGTGGCCGAGAAATCCGGCGCCGCTCGGACTACCGAACGCGTGCTCGTATTCGGTGAAGCTCGTGATCAGCGTTGGTGTAAACGGGCCTGAGGCGGCAATGCCGATAAATGCAGCTGTCGAGGTTGACACTCCGGCAATCGGGTGAGGATTCGGATCGCGCTCCTCAACGGACACTCCAGGATCTGCATCGTCAGACATTGCGAACCCCTAGCATGTTATTGACAGCTGGCAACTGCCTTTACGGTGACCCGTACACCCGCTTATAGACTTCGGCGTTGCGCACGATGGCCTGTACGTATTCGCGGGTTTCGGTGAACGGGATCGACTCGACGAATTCTTCTACATCGTGGAAGTTGCCCGAGGCGCGCCAATCCTCGACGCGATCGGCGCCCGCGTTATAAGCCGCCAGCGCGTACTCCGTCTGGCCGCCAAAGTGGTCAATCATCTGCCGGAAATAGTGGGTGCCAAGTTCGATGTTCGTCGTAGGATCAAGCAGCGAGTCGGTGCTGTAGTGGTGCAGACCTTCTTTCTTGGCCTCACCCTTGCCGGTCTTGGGCAACAGTTGCATCAGCCCGTAAGCGTTGGCGTGCGAGATGGCGTTGGGATTGAACTCCGATTCCTGCCGGATCAACGACGCGACCAAATATGGATCCAGGCCGTTCTCCTCCGAGTAGCGGCGCAGCGCGTCCCAGTACGGGCGCGGGAACAGTCCATGCCAGTACGGTGCGGGCAGCCCATCCACATCCATCGCAAAGTAGCCTGCGATGGCACGCTTTAAAGCCTGCAGCGCGCGAGAGTAATCGCCGCCGCTGGAATAGATGCGCGCAATTTCCAGCATCTCCCACGACGGGCCCGTCGAGCTTCCCGCCTGCAGTTCACGCACCGCCAGATCGGTCACGCCGGCGTTCTCCAACAACCGGGCGCGCATGTAGTGAAGATCGTCGTCAGGCGGATCGGTGACCTTTGCCTCCGGATCGTACGACGGCGCAGCACCGATATGCTGCAGTGACGCCACAGTCACGGCGGGGGCCGTCTGCAAGCTAGCCAACCGTTTGCGCGCCAGCACGCCGTAATAGTAGTTGCGATAACGCTCGGCCAGCTTCTGGTAATACGCGCGGGCCGCGCCGTTCTGACCTTCGTCCTCGGCCATGCGTCCACGCCAGTACATCGCGTTGGGGACTTCGTTGGTGTCGGGATAGAACTCAATCTGCTCGTCAAAGTATTTCTTGGCTTGCTCCTTGCGGTTCTGGCGATAAGTGAGCCAGGCGCACTTCCAATGCGCATACGCCGCTTTGGTTCCGGAGGGGAAGCGCTCATGAAGCTCGCGATAATAATCAATGGCGCGGTCGTAATCTTTGCGCAACAGGTACATGTTTCCCGCGGTAAATAACGCCGACTCGAACCACGGCGACTTGGGGCTGTTGCTCCGCATGTGCTGCAGAATGGTGGTCAGCCCGGCGTCATCATTGGCGGTACGGGCAATCTCCGCCTGCTGGTACCACTTCTCGGCACTGGCTTCGCTGCCGTCGTCTGGAATGCGATCCAGCGCGGACCGGGCATTGCGAGTATCGCCCTCGTGCATGTAGGAGTTGGCGAGCTGAATCAACGCGGCTGACTGTTCGCCTGCGGGAGCAAGGTCCGCCATGGTGCGATACTCGTCGGCCGCTGCGGGATATCGACGGGCTTTGTAGAGCGCCTCGGCTCGCTTCAGGTGCTCGGCGTAACTCACCGGCGGAAGTGAAGCCGCCTCGGGAATTTTCTTCAAATCGGAAGCGGCATTGTCGGCAACGTAGTTGGTGGCATAGTTGTAGTAAACGCGTCGCAAGACCTCGGCTCCGGCGCGGCCCTGACCACTCTGCACATAAGCTTTGCCGAGAAAATATTCGGTTTCAGCGCTGGCCGGTGTGCGGTGGGCCTCCAGCAGGCGAACGGCTTCACTGGAGCGATTGGTCGCCAGCAGCGCCCTGGCATAGGCGATCAACGCGTCATGTGCATACAGCGAATCAGGAAAGCGAGTCCCGAAGTCGCGCAGATAGGCGAATGACTCCTCCGAGTTATTGCTGGCTACGAACGAATTGCCGATGAAAAAGGCGGTGTAGTCCTTCAACTCGCCGATCTGCGGCTGAGCCTTTTGCAGGGCGGCGATGGCGGCCGGATACTGCGCGTCGAGGTAGTGGGCGTATCCAATGGCGAACCAGGCCAGCGCTCCCGCCTCGGTTCCGGCATGGGTGTGGGCGTAGGTCTCGACCCCAGCATAGGCTGGCGGGGTGCGGAATTGTACCAGCTGCCGCGCCATCGGACGAAGATCGCTGGAGGCCACGAAGCTGCGCTTCAGATTGTGCGCGCGAGCCGCAGTTACTTTCTTACGAGGCGGATGGTGCTGATGCGCAGACGCGGACTTCTTGCTGACCGGCTTGGTGGATTTATGAGTGCTGGCGGCAGGCTTTTTCTTGGGGGCCCCTGTGTCGTCTTGCGCGAGCACTCCACAGCCCAAGAGCGCCATTACAGTGGCCAGAAAAACGATACGAAAACGGAAGTGGGGATTCACCGGACTCAGTGTAGCGCGATTCCTTTCTTCTGCGACGCAAACAAATCATTGACGAAATGTATTCCCGACTGTGACATCTATCGGGTTCGTCCGTCCGTATCTATAGACGTAGCTCCACCAGAACCGTGATTCGACGCAGCAGGCAGCAGCGCAATAAGCGAAATTTGTTTCCTCAGTTTCCCCGAATCGTTGTCGTATAGGTACAATGACTTCGGGAATTTTTTACTGGGCATAACCACCCAACCGCGCAAAGTGGGTGCGCGTTGGTGAAATCGTATAAAATCCTGAATCTACGCAAACATGGGAACCATCCAACCAAAGGTAGAAGCGGCTGGCGATGAACTTACGCTAGTCCATGCGGCCAAGGCCGGCGACATCAGCGCTTTCGAAGAGCTGGTGAAGCGGTACGACCGCAACGTGTTCCGGATTGCACAACACATCACCCAAAACCGCGAAGACGCGGAAGACGTGGTGCAGGACGCTTTCCTGAAGGCGTACCAGAACCTGGCGAATTTCCAGGAGCAGTCGAAGTTTTACACCTGGCTGGTGCGCATTGCGGTGAACGAAGCGCTGATGCGCTTGCGTCGCCGGCGTCCCGAGCGCATGGTTTCGCTCGATGAGGACATTAAGACGGAGGAAGATTCCATGCCGCGCGAAGTCGCGGACTGGTCTCCTAATCCGGAACAGCTTTATAACCAGGGTGAGCTGAAAGAGATCCTGGGCAAGACGATACAAGGGTTGCCGCCGAGCTTTCGGACGGTGTTTGTCTTGCGCGACGTTGAGGGCCTCTCCACCGAAGAGACGGCGGACGCCTTGGATTTGAGTATTCCCGCGGTCAAGTCCCGCCTGCTTCGGGCTCGGCTGCAACTGCGTGAACGGTTGAGCAAGTACTTCAAAAATCGTACTGGTGGAGATGGCAAACAGTGACCTGCTCGGATTTCCTGAAGGAGCTCACCGATTACCTTGACGAGTCGATGGACGCTCAAACGAGAGCGGAATTGGAAGACCATTTGCAGTGGTGCCACAACTGCTACGTGGTTTGCAACACGACCAAGATGACCATCGAAATTTATCGTGACTCCCACCTGTACGAACTTCCCGACGACCTTCGCACCCGGCTACGCACAGCCATCGTCTCCAAGTGCGAATCCCACAAGAAGCATGCGAGCGATCCTCCAGGACAAAGCAGCTCGCCCACAGCCAAGTAGATTGTTTCGGCACTCTGCCGAATTGAATGCGCGACTCAACTTGGCGATAGCACTTTAGAGCAGGCACTTAAGCAATATTAAAATAGCCACATTTCCCTCTTTTATCGAACCCTTCCCCATATCCAAGAATCCAAATATTACGACGAGGTTTAGCTGATCTAGGCTTCGCGTCGCAACCGGCGTACCCGCGGTTTTTCTCGCTGGGCGAGAGGAGGCGTATGAGTCTTTTCGATCTGCTCTTCGGTTGTTCGCACCAACGCTGCAGCTTTCCCATCACCGTCAAAAGCAAACCTCTGAGCAATTCTGCGGCCTCGGTCACTGGGACCTATATCGTCTGCCTGGATTGCGGCCAGGAATTTCCTTACGATTGGGAGGAAATGAAGATGGTCCGCTCCAGAGGTGCAGCGACACCGGAGCCAATCGTCACACCGGACCGCAAGGTCGCGTAGCTAGCGGCAGAAGTCGGTCGCTTTGCAGCGTTAACTAGACCGATGGCGAATCCTCCCAGTACGCCTGTCTTTCAGCAGCCAACCGCCGTGGAACGCGCATTTAACCGTATTTTCGGATTTCTGGTCGGCCTGGGCCTCGGACTTAAACATAACTACCTGCTACAGGTTCGAGGCCGGAAAAGCGGGCGCCTCTACTCGACGCCGATCAATCTGGTGGAAATTGGCGGCAAGCGGTTTCTGGTGGCACCACGCGGCCAGACGCAGTGGGTCCGCAACGCCGAAGCTGCTGGCGAAGTTACGCTCCAAAGAGGACGCTCGCGCCAGAGCTATGGCTTGCGTCCGCTGGCCGATGAAGAAAAGCCGGAACTGCTGAAGGTTTACCTGGACAGCTTCAAGAGCACCGTGCAACGGTACTTTTCCATTCCTGCAGGTTCGCCCGCGCAGGATTTTGTTGGCGTTGCCGCGCACTATCCCGTATTTGAACTGACGGCAAAATGAGTTTGAGGCGGCCGTCGCCCGGCGAGCTATTCTCGAAACCGTAGCTATCCATTGCGTAAATCCATCCACCGCTATAAATTGAAAATGAATGAGCATTCATTCGGCGGCGCCGCTTCGCCGCCACGCGTAGTTGGGCCTTTGATGAAGCAGGAATCTCAACCAATTTCGCCGGTTCCGGGAAACGCCAGCAGCGGCGCCATCCGCAATGCGGACAAGTATCAGCGCATTCTTGATGCTGCGGTCGCGGTATTCGCCGACAAAGGCTTTTTTAACTCGCGAATCTCCGACATTGCCGATCGCGCCAACGTCGCCGACGGCACGGTCTATCTCTACTTCAAGAACAAAGAAGAGATCCTGATGGCGGCCATCAACACGGCCTTCGACGCGTTTATGAGCCACGTCCGTACGGAGGTGGAGAAGCTTCCCAGTCCCACCGAGCGGCTGCGCCGGCTGGCCTTTCTTCATCTGGACGCGCTGGGGTCGAACCGCAACCTGGCGGTGGTGTTTCAAATGGAACTGCGGCAGAGCACGCGCTTCCTGTCAGAATTCTCGCACCATCACATGGTGGAATACCTTCGCCTGGTGCGGGCCGCCATCAACGAAGGCCAGGCGAGCGGGGTCTTTCGTCACGACCTGTCAGACAAAATCGCCGCCAACTGTTTCTTCGGGGCGCTCGACGAGATGGTGACCTCGTGGGTGCTGAGTGAGCATGACTACCCGCTGTCCAACGTAGCGGATTCGGTGGTTGATATTTTTCTTAATGGAATGCAAAGTGGCAGGACGCAGGGTGTCGTTTCCCGAGAGGCAAGTTAACGCCACGGATCGCCGGGGGCCTCCTGCGGTAACACAGGCATGGCTGTCATAGGTCACAGCGTTCGGGACCGTGGAAACACTAACATCTGGTCGAGAACTGCTGTTCCTAAATCCGATCGCTTAGATTGACCGGACGCAATGAATATTCGGACCCTCAACGACATCTTCTTCGCGGTAGTGGAGCGCAACACCGATCGCGTGATGTTAACTCGCGAATCGGGAACATGGACGCCGATCTCCTCTGGCCAACTGCAAGCCCAGGTGTTCGCTACCGCCCGCCAATTGCAGGCTTGGGGGATTGGCAAAGACGATCGTGTCGCCATCCTGAGCGAGAACCGGCCGGAGTGGGCGATCGCCGACTTCGCCACCTTGCTGCTGGGCGCAATTGACGTCCCCATTTACGCGACGCAAATCGCTGAGCAGTGTGTTTATCTGTTGCAACATTCGGAGGCAAGCATCGTCTTTGTCTCCACCCGCAAGCAGTACGAGAAGATTGCTTCCATCCGGCACGAGACCAAGGTCACGCGCATCGTCATCATGGACGACGCTCCCGACCTGACCGACGCCGTACCCATGCAGAGCTTTCTGCGGAATGCCTCGCCCGGACCTGACCCGAAACTTGAAGCCCTGGGGCGGGCGGTTGAGCCCGATGACCTGGCGACGCTGATTTACACCTCGGGAACTACCGGCACACCCAAGGGCGTGATGCTGACGCACGGCAACCTGGCCGCAAACCTGAGCGTATCGCTCGACATGTTCGACGTCGGCAAAGACGATCTCTGCGTTTCCTTTCTGCCGCTGTCGCACGTTACCGCCCGGCATCTGGATTACGCCATGATGAGCCGCGGCGTTCCCCTCGCCTACTGCCCGAATCTTGACGATCTGCCGCGCACCATGGCGGAGGTGCGGCCCACCATCATTGTCGCCGTGCCGCGCGTGTACGAAAAAATCTACAACGCAGTCGAACACAAGACGCAGGGCGTGAAGCGGAAGCTTCTCAACTGGGCGTTGTCGGTGGGAAAAGCCAACCGCGAGACCATCCTCCGTGGGGAAACCCCGACTTCCTTCTCGTGGAAGCTGGCCAACAAACTTATATTCACCAAAGTGCGCCAGGGTATGGGCGGCCGCCCGCGAATCTTTGTATCCGGAGGCGCGCCGCTGGGACGCGAGATCGCGACCTGGTTCGCCGATATCGGGATTCGTATCCATGAAGGCTACGGCCTGACCGAAACTTCGCCAGTCGTTGCGCTGAACAATCCCATCAACCATCGGCTGGGCACGGTCGGCAAAACGCTGCCGAACGTGGAGGTGAAGGTTGCAGCCGATGGCGAGCTTTTGGTGCGAGGGCCGTCGGTATTCAAGGGTTACTTTAAAATGCCAGAGGAAACTGCTGCGGCATTTGAGGATGATTGGTTCAAGACTGGCGATATATCAACCCTCGATGCTGACGGATATCTTTCGATTACCGATCGCAAGAAAGATTTGATCAAGACTTCGGGTGGAAAGTTCATTGCGCCTCAGCCCATCGAGAATTCACTCAAGGCAAACATGTTCGTGAGTGAGGCGGCTTTGCTGGGCGACAGGCGGCGCTTCCCTGCCGTGCTGATTGTCCCTAACTTTCCGATTCTGGAAGAATGGGCGCACAGCCATGGAGTGAAATTCACCAATCGCCGTCAGCTGGTGAAATCGTTACAGGTGCAGTCGCTTTATGAGGGCATCGTTGAGGAACTGAATCAGAACCTGGCGCAGTTCGAGAAACTAAAGCGAGTGCTCGTAATTCACTCCGAGCTCAGTATTGAAGACGGCACGCTCACCCCGAGCATGAAGCTCCGGCGCCGCCATCTGGAGCACCTCTACAAGAAAGAGATTGATGCGCTTTACGCCGATGCGCAGCCGCACGCGCATACCTCAGCTTCGGCGAAGCGGTGAGGGCTTCTGCGTCGCGGAGATACGAGTAGATTTCATCCGAGAGCGGACCTTTTTCTTGGCGCCTGACTTCGGAAGATGCGTTTCGCGAAGTTCAGACATAAATTCTGCCCTCAGCTTCGGTCCTCCTTCTTCCAGGACCTGAGCGAGACCCCTTACCCTGGAGGCCGGCAAACACTTGTGCCCCCATGCAACCATCTCCATCAGAAGAGGGAGCAATTGGATGCCTCTTTCAGTGAGACTGTAAATGGCTTTCTGTTTATGGCTGGCGTCCCGAGACTTGAAGATGATCCCTTGCTGGACAAGCCTTTGCAGACGATCGGCCAGAATATTCGAAGCAATCCCTTCCACAGACTTGGTCAGCAGCTCGCGAAAATGCCTTCGGTTCATGAAAAGGATGTCGCGGATGACGAGCAGACTCCACTGGTCGCCAAATGTCTCGACCGTCCGGTTGATAACGCACTCTGACCTGTGATCCTTGTGCACTCTGCCTCCACTCCGGTTGAGCGTTGCCCCGCCAAACCATTGTACAACTGGTTGCATATGATAACTAGTTGTGTTGGGGGGTAGGGCATGGTTTTCGCCAACTTCCTCCATTTCAGAGGCCGTCGCAGCCAGGGCCTGGAGGCCATTGGCCTTCTCGTTAGTGCCTGATTGCTAATAGTTCTACTAGTTGCTACATGCAACCGGTTGTATAACACTAGCAGTGTCCTTTTTTCCATAGAATCGTCGTTGCTAAAGTCCGGTTTCTTGTAGATGTGGGCCGGCTTTCCGCAATCAAATCTGCGAACCAATGTGGTGGCAAGTACCTGATTTCATTCATGCCGTGACTAAAACTGATGTCAGGCGGCCGGCAGCGGAAGTTGATGGCAGCTCAAATGCCTTCGTACACGCCATGCACTGAACACCACATGCTTCTGCTCTGAACAACCAAACACCAGTCAGTGCTTCTAAGGGGCTCCACCATGACCACTCACTTCAAATCAATTCAGGAGGAGTTATGAATCGACTGCAGCTTTGGAAGGTAGTAAGCGTCGTACTTCTTGCATGTGGTTTAGCAAGCGCTCAACCCATCACCACATTTAGTGCTCCGGGCGCGGGCACAGGCGCCGGCCAGGGCACCGGGGGCTTTGGCATCAACCCGCAGGGGACTGTCGTGGGATCCTATCTTGACGATGGCAACGTGTTTCACGGGTACCAGTGCGTTTCGGGCTGTGGTTCGCCCAGCACCTTCAGCACATTCAATGCTCCGGGCGCGGGCACAGCCGCCTTCCAGGGCACGATCACTTTCAGCATCAACCTGTTCGGAGTGATGACAGGTTACTACGTTGACGCAAATAACGTGGCTCACGGCTTCGTGACGGCTGCTCCGTTCAGGACCTTCATCACTTTGAACGATCCCGACGCCGGGCAAGGCGCCGGCCAGGGCACTTTCGCGGGCGACATCAACCTGGGAGGGGAGATCGCCGGAAACTACGTTGACGCAAGCGGTGTATCGCACGGCTTCGTCACCGCTCCGCCTTACCGCACCTTCACCTCATTCGATCCCGAGGGCTCCGTAAACACGTTTGTCGCAGTGGCAAGCGCCCTCAACCTGGAGGGGGCGGTCGCGGGAACTTACGTTGACGCGAGCGGCGCGCTTCACGGCTACGTGCGCGCTGCCAACGGCGCCATCACCGAATACAACGTCACGGGCGCAGGCACGGACTCCGGCCAGGGCACCGAAGGCGCAAGCATCAGCGACCTGGGGGCATCCACGGGAAACTACATCGACGCCAGCGGCGTGAATCACGGCTTCGTGCGCGGTCCGTTCGGCGGCATCACCACCTTCAACGTTTTGGCCGCGGGCACAGGCTCGAGCCAAGGCACCGTACCTGAGGGCATCGACCTGTTTGGGGCGATCACCGGACAGTATATCGACGCAAGCAACGTGAATCACGGCTTCGTGCGGAGTACGTTCGGCGCCATCACCACCTTCGACGCTCCGGGGGCGGGAACGGCCTCCGGTCAGGGCACCATTCCGGAGACTCCCAACCTGTTTGGGGCGATCACCGGACAGTATATTGACCCGAGCAACGTGCATTACGGCTTTCTGCGGAACCCGTAAGCCCGTTCGGGTGTAAACCGGCATCACCAGTTGACGGTTAATTCTGCGACGCCCTGACGCAGGAAACCTGGATGTCCGGTTGGAGGCGGGAGGGGTGTCGTATCACGGCCTCTCCCGACCTCAACACGCTGTTTCCTGCCAGTGCCAACCTTTTCGCAACCATGGCTAACAAGATCAACGAGCGCGGACAAATCCTCGGACGTGGCAAATCGTGCTGAGCGGGCCGGATGCGGGCAACATCCACGCCTTTCTGGCAACCGTGTAAACGGCAGCATGGGTTTTTCGGTTGCAGATGTCGCACCTACGCGTCCGAACATTAGGTAGTCCCCGATACGCGATATGCCGTCCGGCTACGCTAAGTATCGACAATGTAGATACATTAGGATATACTCCGTATATCGGAAAGGATACGAAGGCATGAAGGCACAGATGGTCAAGTGGGGCAATAGCTTCGCGGTTCGCATCCCCAAGCCCGTGGTCGAGCAGGCCAAGCTTAAAGAAGGCGAGTCGTTGGAGATTGAAGCCCCAGCAGAAGGGCGGGTGGAGCTACGGCGCGTCAGCAAGAGGCCTACTTTGGCGAAGTTGATTTCCCAGATCACTCCGGAAAACCGGTACAACGAGGTATCTACCGGCAAAGAAGTCGGGAAAGAAGTGGTTGAATGGTGACCCCTTACGTTCCGGAAGCTGGCGATATCGTGATGATGGATTTCGATCCACACGTGGGCCGAGAACAGGCCAAGCGGCGCCCTGCCTTGGTGCTCACCGATCAGCGGTATAACAGCGCGAGCGGATTGGCAATCGTTTGCCCGCTGACCAGCCAACGCAAGCCCTATCCGTTCGCACTGCCGGTCACAGTTGATCAGATAGAGGGTGCCGTCCTGGTGGATCAGCTAAAGAGCATGGACTGGGCTGGCCGCCGAGCGAAATTCCATTCCAGAGCCCAGCCTGCGCTGCTCGGCAAAGTACGTCAATACATCTCTGTTCTGCTCGGTCTTCGTTGATACCCCAGGGGTAGGTGATTGACTGAGGATATTCAATCCTCTCGCAGCAACGGCGCCGGATCCAGCCGTAGTACCCGCCGCGCCGGGATCCAGATTGCCAGCAAGCCCAGCAGAGACATGGTCACGATGACTCCCGCAAGCACAAAAGGATCACGCGGGCTGGCTTGATAAACGATCTCGGCCAGCAGCCTGCTTGCAACGGTTCCTAATAGCAAGCCCATCGCCGAGCCGCTAAGCAGCAGGACTAACGGACGGCCCAAAGCTGAGCGAATTACTTGCGCCGGCTGCGCTCCGAGAGCAATACGGATGCCGAGTTCTTTCATGCGCTTCGACACGGAATACGTCGCCATGCCGAAGACCCCGGTGACGGCCAGCAACGCTGCCAGCAAACCCATGATGCCGAGGCTCGCCGTCGCCACTCGTGCGGGAAATAGCACGAACGCTAGTGCGTCCGGCCAGCTATGGATGGTGAAGGGCAGACTTGGATCGATATTGGCGAGCATTCGATCGAGCGCCGGCGCTATGTCGCTCGGCGGCAATTGTGATTTGACGACCAAGGTGGTGTCGCTGTCTGTGTTCTGCGCGAGCGGATAGAACATGGCGGGCGCGGGAGGTTCGGTCAGAGAATCGTATTTCCCGTTTTCCAGGATACCGACAATTTCATAGGAGCTCTTGTCCGCCGTCATAAACCGGCGGCCTACTGCATCCGAATTACCGAACATCTTCTGCGCCAACGTGTCGTTGACCATGATCACCTTGGGCGCCTTGGCATCGTCATGCCAAGTAAAGTCGCGGCCCGCCAGCAATCGTGTTCCGGCTGCCTTTAAGTAGCCGGGAGAGATCGAATAATACTTGGCGACCAGGACACTGTTGGAGTCCCGAAAATCAGTCGTGCCCTGCGGATAGACTGATGAACTATTTCCACCGACGCCAAGCGGCGGATGGTCGATGGTTCCGACCGCCGACACGCCGGGAATGCGCGCACTCTCTTCCAGCATGCGCCGTTGAATCGCTAGCGATGCGTCGTCGGAATGCCCCGCCATCTGCATATCGGTTTCGGCCAGGGTCACGCCTTGAGGTTGAAAACCCACTGGAGCGTGCAAGGAATGCATCATGCCGCGCAGGGCTACGAATGAGGACATCACCAGTAAAGTGCAGAGGGTAATCTGCACACCCAGCAAGAGATCGCGAAGAGTGAAGCGGCGAAAAAGCGCCGGGTTCTGTGCGCCACTCTTCATGGACTGCGCTGCACTGGTCGCCCAGATTTGTCGCACGGGAAGCAAGCCAAAGAGCAGTCCGCTGGCGACCGACAGTAGTATCGCCACACCGTAAACGCTCGCGTCCGGCACGACGGTCACGTGGATGGGCATTTCTGCAAAAGGCTGCCAGGTGGTGAGCGCTCGTAGCAGGACGGCGGAAAACAACGTCCCCACCAGGCCACCCATAAGAGAGATCAGCACAGCCTCACTCAGCACCTGACGCAAGATGTGCCAACGGCTGGAGCCAATCGCCAGCCGAATCGCCAATTCGCGGCTGCGGTCAGCAGTACGGGCGGCGAAAATGCTGGCCAGGTTTGCACAAGCGGCCAGGAGCACCAGAAATGCCAGCAGCATAACGCCAAAGAGAAATGTCCGGCTGGCATCACCCAACTGGTCTCCCACCAGACCGGGCGTAACCAGGCGCGCGCTCAGGTCGTCGTCGAAGGTCGGGTAGCGTGCCGCCAACTGGCGGGCGATGGAATTGAGATTGTCGGTTGCCTGCTGTGGACTGACCCCGGGCTTGAGGCTGCCCAATATCCAGATACCGTGGCTGCCGCGTTTGGAGAGAAAATCGTAGCCGCCAATCTGCTCGCCATTCACCATGGGCATCCAGAACTCGGGCCAGAAAAATATTTCTGTCCCATGAAACGCTTTCGGCGCAACTCCGAGAATGGTGAAGGGGTGTTTGTTGATCTCGACGGTGGTTCCGACGACGCCGGGATCGCCGTTGAAATGGGAGCGCCAATAGGTCTCGCTCAAAACCAGATAGGGCGCCGAATTCGGCCCGTGCTCGTCGCTGGCATGAATTAGGCGGCCCAGCACAGGCTGAACGCCAAGCATGTCGAAGTAATTGCCGGAGACTTCGTAGAACCAGCACTTGGCGGCGGTCTTACCGGTGCTGAGGCCTGCGGTTTCAATCTTGTAGGCCGCAAGGGCGGTGAAGGTTGAGTTGAGCGCCTGGTAATCGTGATAGTCCGGATACGATTGGTTGTCATATCCGTGCGGTCTCTGCACTACGTTGTAAAGGCGGTTGGCTTGCGGAACGTCCAGGCGCTTCAGGATCAGCGCATTAAGCACGCTAAAAACGACGACGTTCGCGCCGATGCCCAAAGCCAGCGTCAGAACCGCTGTAATCGTGAAGCTGGGCGATCGCCGCAACTGCCTGGCGGTGTAATGCAAGTCCCGCCACAGCGCGTCCACTTTCAACTCAGCGTCGGCGGCGGTAACGCTTTCTTTCGTCAGCGTGGGATTGCCGAAGCGAAGCAAAGCGTCGCGACGGGCCGCCTCAGGCGACATTCCGGCCGCAATGTTGTCGGCAATCCGCATCTCGATGTGGGACCAAAGTTCGGTGTCGATCTCCCGCTCCAACTTCGAGCGAGAAAACAAATTGCGAATGCGGCGGCCCATCGACATGGTGCTCTCCTCAGGCGTAACGCAGGATCGCGCGAATCCCTTTGACCAGTTGTTCGAAGCTCCGTTCAGCTTCCTGCAATTGCTTCCGACCGGCTGCGGTCAGCTTGTAATACTTCGCCTGACGGTTGGTCTCGGTGAGCTTCCACTCTGAATTGATCCACCCACTCTGCTGCATCCGGTGCAAGGCTGGGTAGAGAGAACCCTCCTCCACGCTCAGCAATTCATCGGACGCGCGCTGAATGTGCAGCACAATGCCGTAGCCGTGCAGCTCTCCCGACTGTGACAAGGTCTTCAAGACCAGCAAATCCAGACTTCCCTGCAGATCATTTCTTGACATTGGCAAAAGGACCCCTAGACATCTAAGGAAACGCTGACTAGGTTACCCATAGAAGTCGAGGTATGTCAAGGAGGGTTTACTGTCCGTGGAAATTCGCGGTGGAATCATCTATTTCGGGAGCCGGTTGTGAGGTTATTCGATGGGCTCGACCGCAATCACCGGTTCGCGGCGGTCCCGACGCTCCGGCCTCTGCACCAGAATGGTGGCCGCCAGCACCACTACGATTCCAAGCACCTGCATTGGCGATACCCATTCGCCGAGGATGAGCGCAGTCAGCAGAATCGCCCATACCGGCTCCAGACAGGCGGTCACGATGGCGCGCGTGGGGTCAAGATGCTGCAATCCGACAAAGTAGAGCGAGAACGGCACCAGCATGGACGTGATGGAGAAGACGGCCATGAACAGCCACTGCCCGCCGCTGTAATGCTGAGCGATGATTTTCCAGGGAGGGTTCGCGAGCTGCCAGAAAATAGCCGCCCCGAGGAGGGCATACACCAGCACGGTCCAGCGGTCGTAAATCTGTAGCAGATGTTGACCGTACACGTTGTAGAAGGCGAATGAGATGGCTGCCAGTTCCGCCGCGACCACGCCCAAAGCGTTGAAGCGAATTCCGGAGATCACGAGCCAGGGAAATCCATGGCGAGCGGCCAGTTCTCCCACCGCCAGCGCGCAGCCCAGTACAGCCAGAACCACACCGCTGATGCGCCGCATCGTCGGGCGTTGCAGCCGGCGCGCCAGCATGTACAGCAACACCCATATCGGGGCCACATACTGCAAAACAATCG
Source organism: uncultured Acidobacteriaceae bacterium (assembly GCA_963798185.1). GTDB lineage: Bacteria > Acidobacteriota > Terriglobia > Terriglobales > Acidobacteriaceae > Bog-257. The sequence goes on along the minus strand of CAWCSJ010000013.1, from coordinate 142,419 downwards.
CAGTGGCAACGCTGGTCTTCTGGATGGCCAGGTAGTAGCAGTAATTGGAGACAGCGAGTCCGAGAATCCCCAGCACAAAGAACTGCAACAGATGGCTGCGACTCCGTACCTGCAACGACGATCTTCGCGTTAGCAGCAACATCGGCAGCAGGATCAGCAACGCTATTGTGGATCGGCTTTGCGCGAGGATGAGAGGCTGGATCGGGCGCAGGGCCTGGCCCCCGGCCAACAGTCTGCCGGTAAAAACCGCGCGGCCCATGGTCGCCGAGAATCCCCAGAAAAACGTGGCCGCGGCAATGAAGAGATAGCCGCGGACGGGGTTGGACTTGCTTACAGGAAGGCTGCTCAAATTAGGGGTCAGAGGCTTGGGGTTAGGGATTAGTGAGTGCGAGGTTTTTCTAAGCACTAGCCCCTACCACCTAACCCCTGACTTCAGTCCGCGAGCGCCGATTGACTGTGCGACGAGCGCAATACGCGATCTACGGTGTAAGGGGCGCGCTTGGACGGCTCGTGGAAATGTCGCACCTGCAACTCGCCCAGCAGTCCCACGGCGACCAGTTGCACACCGGCCACGATCAGCACTGCGGCGAATACCAGCAGCGGGCCGTGTTCGTCCATCACATTAATGCCGCGCACGAACTTCTCCACCAGCATCCACAGTGCGATCACGAAGCCGGCCAGCGAACCGAGCGCGCCGACGGTGCCAAAAAAATGCAGCGGCCGGGCCATGTACTTCAGCAAAAAACGAATGGTGATGAGATCGAAGAAGACACGGAAGGTGCGCGAAATACCGTAATGCGACTCGCCGCGTTCACGGTTGACATTGCGGATGGGGATTTCGCAGATGGTGGCGCCATACGCTGACGCCAGGGCTGGAATAAAGCGGTGCAATTCTCCGTAGAGTGGAATCTCTTGCACTACGCCGCGACGATACGCCTTGAAGGTGGTACCGAAATCATGTAACTCGACGCCGCTCAACTTGGCCATCAGCCAGTTGGCGATCTTGGAAGGAACGCGGCGCATCACGAAATTGTCGATGCGCTGTTTGCGCCATCCGCTGACGATGTCGTAGCCCTCAGCCAGCTTTTGCAGAAACAGCGGGATGTCGTGCGGGTCGTGCTGCAGATCGCCATCCATGGCAATCACATACTCGCCTTCCGAGTGATCGAAACCTGCCGCCAGGGCTGAGGTTTGCCCGAAGTTGCGGCGCAGCTTCACCACGACCACGCGACGGTCAACCGCTGCGATCTGCTGCAACATCCAGAACGTATGATCGCGGCTGCCATCGTCCACGAACACCAGCTCGAACGGCTCGCCAGCGGCTTCCATGACCACCTTGAGGCGATCATAGAGCTCGGTTACGTTCTCTTCTTCGTTATGAAATGGGACGACAATCGAGTACTTGGTCACGGTTCTGTAATTATAGACGCGCGTGTTCTGAAATGGGACTCATGTTTTTTGCGTAGAAACGCTGTTTCCAGCAATCCTTCAGCCAGCTGCAAATAGTTGCACTTTGGATTACCGAGCATCGTTCAAACAGATTCTCCCCATCAAGAAACCACTCCCCTTGCAGCGACAAAGGCCAGCAATCGCCGAATTCCCTCCTGAAACTCATTGGCGCGAGTAATCAGGCTAATCACCAGGTATCCATCCGCAGCGAAGTCGTAAAAATGGCCGGGCTGCACCAGCACGCCGGTTTCGCGCAGCAAGGCGATGGCGAAGTCCTCGTCCGAGCCCACAGCCGGGATGCGCAGTACGGCATACCACCCGCCTTCGACTTCCAGCCGCCGGCACAGTTGTTGCGAGGCGATCTCCGAATCGAGCAGGGCGAAATTTTCAAGCATCCGTTGCCGCAACTGGCGCTGGACGGCGTGGCGCTCCTCCAGCATGACGGGAACAGCCCACTGCAATGGCGCATTCATCGATAGGTAGGTGTCGGCAATGACTTCGAGCCGGCCCATCGCGGCTGAAAGCAGCGGCTGCGGACCATTCGCGGCAATCCATGCGACCTTCATCTGCGGCAGAGCGGAAATCTTCGACAACCCGCTGAGAGTGAAAGTCAGCACTGCGCTATTCGAGGAAAACGTGAGCGGGTGATCTTTCGCCAGCGAATAGTCGAGGAACACTTCGTCGGCGATGATTGCCATATCGCCGGCCGCACACACGAGATTCAATTCCTCAGCCTCTCGCGGCTTTACGAACGACCCAGTCGGATTGTTTGGATGTACGGCCAGCACGGCGCGACAACGCGAACCGGAGCTGCGTGCGCGCTCCATTGCGCTGTGCACCGAATGAAAGTCGATCTGCCATCCATGGTCATACAGCAGTTCGTAGGGTTCGAGCTTCACGTCATGCAGGTCGGCGAGAAAATCGAAAAGCGGGTAACTCGGGGTAGGAACCAGCACCGTGTCTCCCGGATCACACAGCAGCCGGAAAAGAAACGAATAGGCCTCGCTGGTGCTGGCGGTCAGGATGAGACTGTCGAGCGAAACATGACTGCCGTGCTGCGCGTAATAGCTGGCCACAGCCTCGCGGGCAACCAGCAGCCCTTTTGGCTCCGGGGTGTAAGTCAGCGCCTCACGATGCGCCAGCGCTTTCAACAGCTCGTCGTCGCGATAACGCAGGCCAATGACGGTGGGGTTAGATGCTGTCAAATCAAGCACTTCCCTGCCTGTCCGCCGATGCTCTGCCAGCGCCTCGGTATAGCGGTTGGCGGTCAAATTCCAAGAGGTGCGCCGCGCGAAGGAGTTGCGCATGAGAGGAAGGATTATACAGAAGCCAGACAGCGGCTCTTTTGCAAAAATTTCTGGCGCTGGTTTTGGATTTCGCTATAATCCCAAACCGCAGATGAAACTAGCAGTCCAGACTAATGGAGGACACACGATGAAGAAGCTAATTTTCGTGGGCTTGGCGATTCTATTGCTGATCCCAATCATGGCGACAGCGCAGAGTGCCTTTGATGGAACCTGGAAGATCGACGTGAAGAATGCCCAATTCGCGCAGAAGCCCGACGTTTACGTCCTGCAGAATGGCATGTATGAATGTAAAACCTGTGTGCCACCTTACAAGATTAAAGCTGACGGCACAGACCAGAAAGTTACCGGACATCCGTACTATGACAGCGTTGCGATCAAAGTCGTAAGCGATCACGAGATCGAAGAAACCGACAAGAAGAACGGGAAGACGGTCGCGACATCAAAGACCACCATTTCGCCGGATGGGAACACGGCGATGTACGAGTTTAGCGATAGCAGCAACACCAATGCCGACCCGGTCACCGGCAAGGGTGAGGCGACACGGGTGGCGAAGGGCCCGGCCGGATCCAATGCGGTCTCCGGCTCCTGGCGGACCACCAAAATGGATACTATCTCCGACAACGCACTGCTGTGGACCTTCAAGGTCACTGGCGATGAGGTGGCTATGACCACACCAACGGGTCAGATGTACACTGCCAAAGTCGGCGGCCCGCAGGCACCGTACAAAGGCGACCCGGGAGTAACCACGGTCTCGCTGAAGATGGTCGGCAAGAACACGCTGGAAGAGACTGACTATCGCGACGGCAAAGCCATCACGGTCGCAAAAAACGTGCTCGCTCCCGATGGCAAAGCCATAAAGATTATGATCGACGACAAGCTGCATGGGACCACCAGTGAATTTAACGCAACAAAACAGTAATCACGTAGGGACAAATAAATAAGGGACGGCAGAGGTGCCGTCCCTGAAGGGGCTCGGTTGTATTTCCCCACGTTGACCCAGGGCTCTGCCTGCGGCTCGGGGTGGGCTAAACGGTTCCGCGCCTTCGGCGCTGGATTTCCGCCAGCCCTACTGCGTAATCGTCTTCACCGCGTCGCCAACTTTAAAGCCGGAACCAGAAACTGGCGTACCCACCGCTGAGATGTCATCCACATCGGTCAAACGAATCACGCCCACGGGAGAAGTCATGCGACGAATCACCGCACCGGTGGAAGGATCTTTGATCTCCTTCGTTACCCTCGAAACCGTGAGCTGGTCGCCGACTTTCAGTCCCGCCTTTGCTCCTATGTTGAGGACAACCTGACCTCCGTCCACTGCGGCCACGACGCCTTCCACGGTAATCGTGCGGGCCTCGAGCTTGGAGTTGTCAGCCACCAGTTCCGAGCTCATCTGGGTGACTGCGGCATTTATGGCCTCGCCGATAATGGTCTGCTGGAAGTCGCTGCTGCCGAAGTCAACCGCGCCACCACCCCAACCATGCCAACCGCCGCCACCGCCCAGCAACGAGGTGCTCTCGCGCGAGGACTCGCCCTTGCCGGTCGCTACGCCCAGGATTTCCGCTGTGTCGATGTTTACCAGACGGGCGTCCACCACCACCACGGCCTTGCTGCTCTTGTGCCCAACGCCGCCGACGCCGAATCTGCCCCAACTGCCCCCGCCGCCACCGATATTCGTATTCTTATTGTCGTTTCCGAATTGAGTAATGCTGCCGACTACAATCGCATCCACTCCCAAAATTTTGCCGATCTTGGCCGCCGAGTTCGGATTGGCGCGATCGCTGTTGGAGAAGTTCTGCTCACCCAGGATCTTGTCCATGGCCTTGCGTTCGATTACAGAGTAGGTGCCGTCCTTAACCAGGTCTCTCACCAGCAGGTCGGCAATACCTTTTCCGACATCGACGTTGGTGCCGAAGACCGCCTGCGAGCTGCTCTGGACCGTCGCGTAATCGAAATCAAAGATAGCAATCCGCTTTTTACGTACCTTCGCCGCCGGAGGGGCATCGGCGGTCTGCGCGATGCCTGTCATGAGAAGTGTCGCTACAACCAAAACCACCAAGAAGATTCGTTTCATTGACCAGTCTCCCTGCACTGAAGTTTTTTCCCTCTGCCGCCGCATCATGTGTGCCCTAATCGATAGTGGCTGGACGCGAGTAAATGCGGCGCAAATCAGCTAAAACCTTGGTTTAATTCGGTGAGTGCGTGCGGCGAAATTCTACCACTAATGCAGGGATTTCTAACCTGAAATCAAGCCTGCGCCGGAGATAGCTTCCGATTTCGGAACGAGTCAACGGTAACTAGGCGCTGACGCGCTCCAGTTCGTCGGCATCCACTTCGACCGCCACACTCCGCATGATCAGTTCCAGGGTGAGCACGACCCGGAGATGGTTTTTCCTGCGGGCCAGAACACCCACCATTCCGGCCAAAGATCCCGACTTGATGCGCGCCCGGTCGCCTACGACCAGGTAAGGGTGGGGCTCAAATTTGCGGAGGCGCAGCCCGGAACGCAAGGTCTCAATCTCGAAGTCAGGCAGAGCCTGAGGTTGACGACCCGATCCCACAACCAAGACCACCCCAGGCACGGACAGGGTTCGGGTCATGCCATCCCGGCCGATCCGCGCGAAGACATATCCGGGAAACAGAGGCTGCTCGACATTGACTCTGCAACCGTTCTTCCAGCGGTGGCTCTCCCTGTAAAGAGGCAGGAACGACTCGATTGCCCGGAATTCGAAGTGCCTGGCTACCACCTTTTCGTGACGGGGACTGGTGTACACAGCAAACCACTTCGGCGACTCCAAACTCGACGAGACTAATGCCGTCGGCGAGGAGCCACCTCGGCTCATCTCTTCTGGCGTCTGATCGCTTGCCAAGTACATAGTTCCGTTGCCCCAGGAGCGGCCGAACCGCAAAAGGGATGATCTGCCAGTGAGCGGCCACTTACATTCTGCTTCGATTGTCGGTCGCTAGGTTAGGACAACCGCTCTGTCGGGTCAAGAAAAAAGATCGAACATTGGCAATCGCTTGCGAGCATCGTGGGCGATGGCCGGAGCACATTCCAGCGGGGCGATCTGTGTAACGCATGACGCAAGAATAATGACAGTGGGTGCTTACACGCACTTGATAAAGGACGCATTCGTTGCAGAAAGTAGCGGAGGCGGAACCATGCGTTCAAGGCGGCGCCCACGGGCATCAAGGCTTGCTTGGCTCATGGCTCAGCTTCATCGGCACCAGAATCTTTCTGGTAATGGTCGGCCAGTATTCCTTCAGCAGGTTCGCGCCCGCGGAGGCTGCAATCATCAGGCCATAATCCCTAAACGTGTAAGAGACAGTTCTTTGAGCGTCCGGCAGATAGGTGTTTGCCAGCCCTGCAGCCGCCAAGGGGCCTATCAGTCCGGGCCAGTTAAAGGCTTCCCCTCCGCGATCTTTCCGCACGATCACGACGCGCCGGAGGGCATACTTAACGTTTTGCTTCAGGCTTCCATCTCCCATCACGAAAAAACGCGGATCGTCGTGCAGTACGGAAGACAGGAAGTAAGTGCCAACGAAATTCGAAGTGGCACGGTTCGCCATCGAGGCCCCAAAGCGCTGGCCATAAGCGCTGGCGCCTTGACCATAACCGGCAGGGCTGTCGGCCGCTTGTCCGATGCCCGCGCTGGCCGCCGAACCGAGAAACGCCGCCGGAGAAACATCGTTGAAGACGGCGAGTTTGAACTTCTCGCCGGAGCTCAATGGCTGGTTGCCATGAGCCATATCCGGGAAAAACAGGGAGCGACTGTTCATCACCTTCGGTTCACCCCCCCGCTGCTGCTTAGCGGCGCTCGCAGCCGACGCCTGGGGCTGGCTGTTCGAGGAGGATTGTGTCGAAGTCGAATCCGAAGTTTGTGCCAACCCGGGAACGGATCCCGCCAGCGAGGCGGCGAACATAACGGTGCTTATGGTGAGTCGAACTATCGGCTTATTCATCCTCGAAACCCGTCTGTAAGTGAAGAGTGCTATTTCTTCTGATGCAAAACAGAGTGCTTAATGCCGGCAAGAACTCTTTCAGGACGTTGAAAGTTGCATCAAGGGTAAGTTGCTGGGCCCACCTCTGGCCGGTCTTGGTCCCGTCCCCATGAAGATAGCCTGATCTTTGTGCGTTTCTGCGAGACGCAAATGCTCCGGCCACTCGCTTCCAAAACACGAACCCCGCCCACGAATGGCGGGGTCCGCACATTTTGATGCAGTCTGAGTTCCGGCCGCTTGGTTGTGACCGTTTAATTTCAGTGTTGCATTTCGTTCATGGCACCGCCGTTGCCACCCTTCTGCGCCAGCATTTTCACTTTGTCAACATGAAGCGAGCCACTATCGGTCATGTTGCCAGTCACTTCCACATGATGACCCTCATGTCCGGCGAGCGCCTCGGGATTGTCGATGTTGACCACCTTCATGTCCTTATCGGTTACCAGCACCGGTTTCTCGCCTGCACCGATGCACTTCTTGGCGCATGCTGCATGTTCCGCGTTCGCGCCCTTGGCGCCGCACTTTGAATCGCTGACCCAGCCGCTCCAGCTCGCGTCCTTGGCTACCGCCAGAACGGTCATACTGCACAGATACAGCCCGATTACCAATAACACTTTTTTCTTCATGTCGAATCTCCTTTTGGATTGCCGCCACGCGGCCAACCGCCACGTATAAAGCCTGGAAAGGCCGCCCATGCCGGGCCTCGGCAACAACGTTCCGACCAGCTGCAATTGCCGTGCTCACTGGCCTTATTGATAACCGGGGTACGAGGCGGAACTCCCCACAGATTTCGCTGCCCACAAGTTTATTCCACAAAAGAGTTTTGCGCGACATCCGGCAGGCATAAGTTACACGCCCGCTCAGGGGATGGCGGGCGACCTAAATGTCGAATCAGGGGGCTATTGCTGGCCGGTATTTTCTGCTACCCGCTTGGTGTCAGGTTTGGGCTGGGGCTCGACGAGTACCACCTCACCGGGTTTAACGTATCCCAGTTGTTCGCGGGCTTCCTTCTCGATGGCGTTGGAATCTTCCTTTTGCAGGCTAGTGACGTTGTCCTGCAGTTTTTGGTTCTTCAATTTCTCATCGTCAATCTGCTGTTGCAACCGGACAACCTCAGCCCGCTTGCTCTCATAAACTTTCATGCCGTTCGCGCCAAAGATGACCTTGTAACCGATGAAAACGGTGAGCACGGCGATGCATAGCGTCGCCAGCACGCGGCGCATGCGATAGAACCAATCTCCGGCAATGCGAACTGTCACCACCATAGTCACTGCTCCCAGAGGCCCAGAACCGAAACTGCCGAGCTCGCTTCCCGTCGCCGACGTTCGACAACGAACCTATTCTTCAGTGGACTTCCGCATCACTCGCGCGTCAAGCGAACGTCTGGCGAAAGAATACGAGGAGTAACTGTGTAGGAGTTTCGCTTTCGCCTGCCTCTGCCGTGGTACAGTCCGAAGCAAAAATATTCGTGTGGGGTGAAGAATGACGGCTGCGCGTATTGTGCTGACTACGATTGGACAGAAGCAGGACGCCGAAAAGCTCGCCTTACAGTTGGTGGAGCGCAGACTGGCGGCTTGTGTCAACATCGTCGGCCCCATCCGCTCGGTGTACCGCTGGAAGCAACAAATCTCGAACGAACCTGAGTACCTGCTGGTGATCAAGACAACCGCTGAGCACGCGGCGCAACTGCGGTCGGCATTCAAGGAATTGCACCCTTACGAGCTGCCCGAATGCGTGGAGCTGGCCATAGAGGGCGGGAGCGAGGATTATCTGGCGTGGCTGGCGGGAGAGGTCAGCGGCTGATTAATGAAAAAACACATTCACCACAAGAGACACAGAGGACACAGACGAGAAAAAACAATAATAAAAGCCCGTGATCCCCGTGCCTCCGTAGTAAATCATTCTTCTCATTATTAGAGAATCACAACGGAGGACAAATTGACCGGGGCGAAGAAAGAGAACAAATCTCCGTGTCCTCTGTGCCTCTGTGGTTAAATCTCACTGCTTCTCACCGGTCGCCATTCCCGCCGGAAACACCGTGTGGCGAGGGGCAGGCATCGGAACCCGACCCTTGGCGGCCTTCCACAAAACCGCATTCAGCACGCGAGTGTCGGCGGCATCGGCGTGCGAGAAATCCAGTTTGGCTGACTGTTTGGCTTCGGGAGCATCCGGCCGGTTGGCCTGATAGATGGTTCCGTTATCGCGGTTGCGATAGTCGGCCTTGAATGCCGGCTGTTCGCCCGCTCCCATAAACAAGGGCGCCATGACTGCGGCGCAGGCATCGTTGTTGTTCATGGGCGGGAGTCCCAACAGCGACTCCATGGTGCGGATCACGTTCACCGTCGTGTAAAAGTGATGGTCGAGCGAAGGTTGCTGGGGCGTGCCCGGAGAATACTTGCTGATCACCAGCGCGATGCTGCGGTGCGCATCCACGTGATCGGCGCCATCCTGCGCGTCGTCTTCGAGGATGAAGATCGCGGTGTCGGACCAATAGGGGCTGGCGGACACAGCTTCCACCACGCGGCCGACGGCGAGGTCATTGTCGGCCACCGAGGCGTTCGGAGTGGGGAATCCCGGCCGGGTACCAGCGGTGTGATCGTCGGGCAAGCGGAGCAGCACAAAATTGGGCAACTGCTCGCCCGTTCCAGTTTCGCGAGCATGCACGTAAGCGGCAAACTCCCGCAAGAACTCGTCAGCTCGGAACTGGTCGGGATAACTGACATTGAAGTCGGCGAAGTTGGGATCGAAGTGGCCGCGCAATTCCGGCTTATTCGCGGCATCGTAGGCGATCAGCGGAATCTTGTAATGATAAGGGCTCTTGCTTGTGCCCAACTTCGCGGGCAGTTCTTCGCCGGGCATCACCGACTTGCGCGCGCAATCGGGCGGATGCCCAGAGGCCGCGCCGGTCGAGGCCGGGCTGTTCTGAAGAATCTCGTCACACCACCAGGTGTTCACGAACTCGCCGTAATTGCGATAAGTCAAATTGTGCCGCGCCAGATTGGTCCACAGGTATCCAGTTTCCGGCTCGTTCACGTCGGGGATTCCGATGGTCATCGGGTTCGCATCACCGACGTACCCTTCATAGTCGTAACTGCGTTCTCCGCTGCGATAGGTGATCTCCCAGGTCTTCTCTGTGTAGTCGCTGGTAATGGCTGCCGTGGACCACACGTGCCCGTCGCCTGAGACCTCGCCGCTATCGTAGAAGTTGTCGAGAATTCCGAACTGCCGCGCCAGCTTGTGCTGATTGGGAGTGATGTCTTCCCCGTACATGACGAGCAAAGGATCGCCATTTGCTTCTCCTAGGTCGCCAAAAATCTGATCATAGGTGCGATTTTCCTTGATCACATAAATCACGTGATGGATCGGATTTCCGCCGCGCTGAAAGGCGATCTCTCCGGTGCGGCCCTCCATCTGATTGCTGTGGACAACTTCCTGGGTGAGTTTGTCGCGGTTGCTTTCCGCCTCAACCAACGACACTCGCGCAATCGAGCCACGGATCAAGGTCGCGATATAGGGGTGGCGACGCTTGCCGGGTCGGCCAGGATCGTCTTGCCAAGCGGCGTTGGGACCTGTTCCCTGCTCTTTCCCACTGGCAATCAGCAGATCTCCACCGTGAACAGCGACCGCCGTGGGGTACCACTCCGTGGGAATGAAATAAGCAGCGCCCTGAGCGTTTCCGGAGTGCATATCGAACACCGCAATTGCGTCGGAGGATGCGTTGGCGACGTACAACTTGCTTCCGTCGGCCGACTGCGCCAACGCGTCGGGATAGCTACCCCCATAAACCTGACCTGGCAGGCGTGTGCTTAGATAGCGCTCAACCTTGCCATCGGAGGTTGACACGACTGCAACGGAATCGCGGTTAGAGAGTGCCACGTAGAGGTGATGCTCATCGGGACTTAACAGCAGCGCCGTCGGATGTGACGACGCGTCGATGTCGCGCTGGGGGGCCCTGAGCTCAACCAGGCGCACAACTTTGCCAGAGCGCAAATCCAACTCAGCGACTTGCGATCCGTTCCACAGAGAGCACCAGCCGCGGCTTCCGTCGGTATTCACCACCACGCCGTACGGAAATGCGGCAGGAACATTCTTGCCACGGCCCAGATCGAAGCGCTGCAGCACCTTGCCGCTGAGCGTATCCAGCAATACCGCATCGTCCGCCAGATTCTCTGCGATCAACAGCGCGTCACCGCCATCGCGCTTAACCACCGCCAGTCCGGCGGGATAAGGATTGGAATAGCCGGGCGCCAAACTCTTCGGATTGTAAGTAAACCGCTTTCCGCGGCCGAGCGGCGCACGGGGCAGCTTCAGAAAACGTTCCGGGATTAGCGCGCCATTCTTTAGGCGGTAAATGGCGACTCCGTTGCCGGTGTCACCCGGGTTCTTGCCGTCCGGGTCGGTAAGCGACGCCATCGAGGCGTAAAGAATGGCGCCATCGCCGCTCCAAGCTAATCCGAGAAAATACGATTGCCGGGCATGAAGTGCGAGGCGCGGATCGGGGAAGTCGCGCAATTGATTGCTGGCTAAGTCCAGCAAAGCGATCGACTGTTGAAAATTGGACTGGGCCGTTCCATATCCATTATTCAAAATGGCGAGATACTTTCCGTCCGGACTGAGCGCCACCGCTGTAGGAAAACTATTGGTCCTCTGCGGAGCTCCAGGCGCAGGCAACGGCAGCAGCTTGCTGGACGGAAGCTGTACTTGATTCTCCTGCGCAGCCGATTGCGCTGCCGCAGCCAAGCCAAGCATGCACAGGCACAAAAGCACGCCGAGATAGTTTTCTCGGGACATTCTAGATGAGTGTAGCGCAGAGGCCCGCGGGCTCGGTTACGACGGTGTTAATCGGGGCTTGCGGGGCTGTCGAGATAGCGCTCGATCCTGGGCAACACCGCGCGCAAGAGCGCAAGAAACTTGCTGGCCAGGCGTTTGCCAGTTTCGAGCACCTCCTCGGCCGTAATCTTTTCGCCGGTGATACCGGCCGCCATGTTGGTCACGCAAGAAATAGCCAGGACTTCGACGCCCATGTGACGGGCGGCAATCACCTCCGCAACAGTTGACATGCCAACGAGGTCGGCGCCGATGGTGTGAAGAAAGCGAATCTCGGCGGGCGTTTCAAAATTAGGGCCGGTCACTGCCGCATACACCCCCTCGAAGATGTCGCCGCCCAGTGGTTCCGCTGCCTCTCGCACGAAGCGGCGGAATTGCGCGTTGTAGGCGTCTGTCATGTCGGGATGACGCAATCCGAATCGTTCGTCGTTGGGGCCAGTGAGCGGGTTCTGTCCCTGAAGATTGATGTGGTCGCGCAACACCACAAGCGCGCCGCGAGTATATTCCAGACTGATTCCGCCGGCGGCATTCGTCAGCACCAGGGCACGCATTCCCATGCGTCCTAATGCGCGCACCGGAAGAACAGTCTGGCTGGGCGAATGTCCTTCGTAGAGATGCGCGCGACCCTGCATCACGGCGAGGGAAATATTGTCGAGCTTCCCCAGGACCAGCACGCCCGCATGACCTTCGGCGGTGCTTTTCGGAAAATGTGGAATTTCTTCGTAGGGAATGCGGACAGCATCGGTTACGGCAGCAGCCATAGAGCCGAGTCCGGAACCCAACACCAGGCCGATACGTGGACGCAAGCTGGTGCGCTCAAGAATGAACTGCGCCGCCTGTTCCGCGCGAAGAAAGTCGTCCGAGACTGAGGTTGCCATTATCTCGATCGTTCTGTCGGGATGGAATTAACCACGGAGGCACGGAGATCACTGAGAAAGTCTCCGAGAAAAAAACTCTGTGTCCTCTGTGTCTCCGTGGTGAATTTACTTTCAACAGCAGCGGTCACCAGTCGAGTCTATTTCCCAATCTCTTCCAGATACTTCTCGGCTTCAAGGGCAGCCATGCAGCCGGTTCCCGCAGCCGTGACCGCTTGCCGATAACGGCGGTCGGCGACGTCACCGCTGATGAATACACCGGGCACTCGCGAACAGACATACCCATCTGGGATCAGATACCCGTCGCCATCGCGGGCCAACTGATCGCCGACGAATTGGGCGTTGGGCGTGTGTCCGATGCCCAAAAACATCGCACTGACGGGAAGGTCCCATTGTTCGCCAGTCTTAAGGTTGCGCAGTCGCAGGCCGCTGACTTCTTTCTTGTTCACATCGAATACATCATCCACCACCGTGTCCGTGAGAAACTCGATCTGCTTATTTTGACGCGCCCGCTCAAGCATAATTTTGGAGGCCCGGAACACGCCGCGGCGATGAATCAAGGTGACTTTGGTCGCAAAACGGGTCAGGAACAAAGCCTCTTCCATCGCCGAATCCCCGCCGCCGATAACGGCGATTTCCTTGCCTGAGAAAAAGAAACCGTCGCAGGTAGCGCAAGATGATACGCCGTGGCCAATGAGGGCCATCTCGCCCGGAAGGCCCAGCCAGCGCGCCGAGGCGCCGCTGGCGATGATAAGCGTACGGCTGAACAAGGTCTCGCGGCCCAGGTTCACTGCGATGGGTTTCTTGCTGCCATCAGAATTCTTCTGGCTGAGATCCACCGAAACAACATGCCCGGGGAGATACTCAGCGCCAAAGCGCTTGGCCTGCTGGCGCATGTTGTCGACAAGTTCCGGGCCCTGGACACCCTCTGGAAATCCCGGAAAATTCTCCACCAGGGTGGTAAGGGCAAGCTGGCCGCCCGGCTCATGTCCATCGATGACCAGCGGACTCAGATTTGCTCGGGCAGCGTAGATCGCCGCGGTAAGTCCCGAACAGCCGGAACCAATGATAATGACGTTGCGCACATTGTCAGGCATAGGACCGGATTTAGATTCCACGCCCCGCCGGAAGATGCAACCGCAACCGCCGCGACGCGCACACCGAGAAATAACAGCTTACTGCTTAAAAGTTTGAGCGAACCGAACGCACCGTCCGGATTCTAACAAGTGCCTGCGGGTTTGGGGAACGTTTAGAATCAGGGAATGGCAAAATTGACCCTGGTGTATGGACTGCGTCTTCTGCCCTCAGAAGAAGTCGCCGAAGTCGGCGAGGGTGTGATAAAGCTGAAGAATGGGCACGAGGCCCACGTCACGCTGCACATCATCGAGGGCTCGAAAGAAGAAATTGAGCGCCAGCTGCGCACCAGCGTGGAGGCGTTTTTCGACCTTTATCCCGAGATTTGAAAATGTTGTCGTGCGCGGTGCGGCGTCGCTAATCGTGAAACTTTCTCAGCCGCCTGCCGTCACACTCTAAGACTGGCGAAGGAAGGCCACAGAGTAGCAATCGTTCCGAGACCCTATGGCGTTTAAGCTTCCAGAGTCCCACGAAATCAAAGCTTGGTTGCGGCGCGTCCTGCGCCCCAAGAGCAAGCTGGGCCGGACCACGTTGTGGTTTGGCGGATTGGCCCTGGTCCTGCAACTGCTGCGCCTGATTTTCCGTGCGCCTAACGGGACCATGCTGAGCGGCTGGGCCACGTTCCTTGTCTTTGTCTTCGCAGTTTGCGCCCTGCTGGCGGCCATGCGCTGGGTGCGCCGGCGGCTCATGTGGCGCCTGCGTAACCGCTTAATCGTCACCTATGTTTTCATCGGCGTTATTCCCATTGTGTTGTTGGTCATGATGGGAATTCTTGCCGGCTACCTGTTTGGGGGACAATTTGCGACCTACGTCGCCATGTCGGACTTGCAATCGGAGTTACGGCACTTGGAATCGGCCAATCGGTCGCTGGCCATTCAGTTTCGCAGTTTGGCGCGTTCCGAGAAACTGAACGAGCAACTGGCAGCCGAGATCTCCAGCGCCTCGGATGAGAATTTCCACAATCGAGTAGTGAGCGTTTGGGACGGAGACAAGCCGTTTGTGCTGGCGGCGGGCCGGCCTGCTCCCGGAATCGAACCGGTGCATATTTCTGCAGCCATCCAGGGAGATTTCGCCGGATTTGTGGTGGATGGCAAGCGCCTGCATCTGCGCGTGGTCAAACACGTAGAAGCCGGACCTCATCACCTGACGGTGGTCTCTAATGTGCCGGTTACGCCCCAGCTTCTGCGGGTGGCCACCTCGCAGCTAGGGTCGGTAACGGTGCTTCCGCCGGACGAGGATACAAAACCGGAAGCCGATACCGCACAGGGCAGTTCTACCGGTACTCCCCAATCCTCTGCATCGTCCAAGAAGAATACGATCGTCTTCCAAACCGGGAATGCGAGCCAGACGGTGACTCTCTCTGGCGGCGCTGGTTCGCGCGTGGAGGCTGGCGGTGTCCCGCCTCCTACAAACCGCTTCGACGTGCACATTCCATTTGCCACTCGTTTCAGCGCTATTGACTGGCATACCGGCAGATCCATGACCGGGCTGATACTGGTCGACACGCGGCCTTCGATGCTGTATGCCACCTTGTTCAATGCACTCGGAGATAAGGCCGAAATCTTCCTCGACAGCCTGGTGGGCATCGGAATCTTCTTCGGTCTGATCGAGCTGATAGCGCTGTTCATCGGCATGAGGCTCTCGCGCAGTATCACCAAATCGGTCTCCGATCTCTATGTTGCCACTCAGCATGTGAACGCCGGCGACCTCGGCTATCGCATCAAGGTGCACACCAACGATCAGATGGCGGCCCTGGAGCAATCGTTCAACTCCATGACCCAGTCACTGTCGAACCTGATGAGCGAGCAAAAAGAGAAGCAGCGGCTGCAAAGCGAACTGGCGATTGCCCACGAGGTGCAGGCCCTGCTCTTCCCGGCAGACCTGTCGGGCCTGGCCACGCTGGAGGTACACGGAGTATGCCGCCCGGCCAGAACCGTGAGCGGCGACTATTACGATTTCATTCCGTTGCACGAAGACCGGTTGGTGCTGGCGGTTGGCGATATCAGCGGCAAAGGCATTTCCGCGGCGTTGCTGATGGCCACGGTGCATGCGTTCGTGCGGGCTTATTCGCTGGAACCGGAGCGGACCCTGGCCGCCGTCGTGTCGGACTCCGCTGCTCCAAGAAGCAATATTCTCTCCATGTATTACCGCGGTGATGGCAACGGCGATTCTGAACTGGTTCCGGGACTGTTGATGGCCACGCTGAATTACCAGCTCTATCGCAGCACCCCGCCGGAAAAATACGCGACCATGTTTCTCGGCTGCTACGATGCCGCTTCGCGCTCGCTTACCTATTCCAATGCGGGACATCTGCCTCCGCTGGTTCTGGGCAACAACGGGCAGGTCAGGCGCCTGGAGACCTCGGGCACCGTCGTGGGTCTGTTCGATGGGATGAGTTACGAGGAAAGCACGATCGGAATGGAACCGGGAGATATGTTTGTCGCCTACAGCGACGGGGTCACCGAGCCGGAGAACGAGTTTGGCGAATTCGGTGAGGAGCGCCTGATTGAGTTGATTCAACAGCACCGCGATCAACCGCTGGCGCGCATCAGCGAGATCGTGACCGGCGCGGTGACCGACTGGATCGCCGGCGGTGAACAGCCGGACGATGTAACCCTGGTACTCGCCCGGACACGCTAGAACTCTCGAGCCTTTTGATTACAGTCCAGCTTCGGCGAATCGCGCTTTGCCGCAACCCGCCAGCGGCCTTACGTCTCGGCTGGTATAGGCAGGAACCGGTAGCCCACACCACGTACCGTCAACAGGTGTTGCGGATGCGAGGGGTCCTTCTCGATGTATTTCCGCAAGCGCACCACAAAATTGTCGATCGCGCGGGTGTCCGTGTCCTCGTGCAATCCCCAAACTTCTTCGAGAATGGACTTTCGCGAGACAATCTTGCCGCTGTTGCGAATCAGATGCCGCAAGAGTTCGGCTTCCATGAGCGTCAGACGGAACATCTTCCCGTGCGCCCGCAACTCCAGCGTCCCGAAATCCACCTCCTTGCCGGCAAAAGTGTAAACGTCGAACTCGCGCAAGGAGCCAGCATCTCCCGGGTCTGCCACGCGCACGTCTGCCGGCGGATCGGTCAGCAGGGTGCGGCTCCAGTCGCGCCGGCGCAGCAGGCTGCGAATGCGTGCCAGGAGAATGGCGAGATCGAAGGGCTTGGGCAAGTAGTCGTCGGCGCCGGAGGCAAAGCCCTTCAACACATCTTCCGGCCGGCCGCGTGCGGTCAGCATCAGAACTGGAATGTAATGGTTGGCCTTGCGCAGTTCGGTGGCCACCGCGAAGCCGTCTTTGACCGGCAGCATGACGTCGAGCACCAGCAGATCGAACTCGTGGTGGTCCTTCAGCAGCAACTCCAAAGCGGTTTCGCCATCGCCGACCACGCGGGTGGGATAGCCTTCCGCCTCCAGATTGAACTTCAGTCCTCGCGCCAGATGTTCTTCGTCCTCAACCAGCAGTATTTCGCTCACTGCGAGTTCCTCGGTAATTGAATGGTGACGGTTGTGCCTCGGCCTGCTCCTTCGCTTTCTGCGAAGGCTTTACCTCCGTGGCGGTGGGCAATGGCGCGGACGATAAACAATCCCAGGCCGCTGCCCTTTACCTGCGCGGTGACCGGATTAAGCACGCGGTAGAAGCGCTTGAAGATGCGCTTCAGCTCGCCTCGAGATATGCCGATGCCATTATCCTTCACCCGAATTTGCACATAACGCAGATCAGGGGTGAGCACGTCCACCCGTATCGCCGGTTCTTTCTGCGAATACTTGACCGCATTGTCGAACACGTTGGACAAAGCAGAGGCCAGCTCGCCGCGATCGCCCATCACCGAAAGCCGCTCGGCAGGCCGGCCATCAGTGGCCCAGTCCATGGCTTCAGCAGACAAATGATGGCGCGAGCGCGCCAGGTCCAACACCTCCTGCACCAGCGGACCGATTTCAACTTCACTGCGCGAAAGCAGAGCATTCTTTTGCACCACGCGGGCCGCGCGTAACACCTGCTCCACCGTGCCCATCAGACGCTGGGTGTCGTCGAGCATCACCTGATAAAACTCGCGACGCTGTTCCTCGTCAACGCTGCGCTTTTGCAAAGTCTCCAGGTACAGGCGGATGGAGGTTATCGGCGTTTTCAACTCATGGGTCACCGCATTTAGAAAGCTGTCCTGCTGTTCATTACGGCGGATCTCGCGCACCAGAAAAATGGTGTTGAGGATAACTCCGGCGATGATAAAGCAAAAGAAAATCACGCCCAGAATGAGTGGCACAATCTCGCGCCAGTTGAGGATGATCCAACTGGTGCTGAGCACCGTCGCGGCCACCGCCAGACAGACGCCGAGCGTAATGAAAAACGCAATCGTGGTTTTGCGGCTGGTGATGCGCATGAGCGACGAGAAGAGGATAGCACTGCGGAATTCAAGTTCACCTGCTGGGTGCCCCATCCTTTCGCCTTCTGTTGGCGAAAGGGTGGGAAACGGCAAACTACTGAGCAAGCAGGCGGTCAGCGCTCCGTTGCGCACTGTCAAGATTGCGCGTCACGCTTTGGGCCTGTCGAATGGCCGCCAGGGCTGCAGGGTTGTCGCCGCTGCGCTCCAGGGTCCGCGCCAGCAGTAGATATCCCACATCCGAAGGTTGCAGTTTCACGGCTTGCGAATAGGCCTGAACCGCGGGGCCAAGGTGTCCGGATTTCTGCTCGACCAGCCCTAAGCCAGTCCATGCCTTTGCGTTTTTGGGATTCGCGATCACCGCCGCTTGAAAGCTCTCCCGCGCGTGGGGCAAATCGCCTAACTCGCGATAAGCGTAGCCCATGTTGTCGAACGCCTTCGCTCGCACCACGGCGTTCAAGACGGCTGAGTCCTGGGTTGCAAGGATCACTTTGTTGTAGGTTGCGATGGCTTGCGGAAATTTCCGTTGTTGCTGCTCGTAAGCACCGATGTTGAGATTGCTATCGGGATCGGCGGGATTGATTGCTACTGCCTGGTAAAAGTGAGGCATTGCCGCGTCCATCTGTCCGTCTGCGATCAGCGCTCCGCCCAAGTGGTCCTCCGCCACGTAGTTGTTCCCGGTGACGGCAACCGCGTGCGACCACAGCTTGACGTTATCGTCCCAATAAGAAACCTGGCGGCGAGTCGTGACGGCCAAAGACACCAGCACGGCAACACTGACGGCGGCAACGGCTGCACTGGAAATGTGGCGCTGCCTCGCCCGCTCCGCCACCGTCCAGCAGACCATTATGAACAGGCCGACGAACGACAAGTACGCATAACGATCGGCCATGGCCTGGATGCCTACTTGCTTGAGTCCTATCACCGGCGCCAACATCCCCAGAAACCAAAACCATCCGACCAGAAGATAACGTCGATGGCGGTTAACAATGACCAGAATGGTGACCGCCACCAGAAAAACGAGCGCCGCGGTTAGCTTCCAGAGCGCGAGCGAATCGGCGTTGGGATAGGGGTAGTAGATTGCCAAGGCCGATGGCCAGAATGCACCGGCAATGTAGCGGGCGTAGGAAAGAATGGCATTCGCGAGCCGGACGGAGAACGGGTGAAAGTACATTCCACTGAGCGTGCCGCCCGTGCGCTCGGCAAGCACGGTCATGACCGCGCTGCCGATGCAGATGGCAAACAGCGGCAGCTTTTCCACGATCAGCCAGGAAAAACTCTGTGTCGGAATGCGTGCCAGGTCCTCCGATGACGGCTCGGCACGCTCGGCAAACATCCTTCGCAATGGCCAATAATCCCAAAGCAACAACACAAAGGGAAACGTGATGATCTGCGGCTTGGCCATTAAGCCGAGCGCGAATAGTGCGGCGACCGTGATGTAGCGGGTCGCGCGAGGCTCGCGCGCATACCAGTGGTAGGCACCCAGTGCGAGCAGGAAAAACAGCGCGCTCAGCAGGTTCTTCCGCTCAGAAACCCAGGCCACAGATTCGACATTGATGGGATGCAAGGCAAACAGCGCGGCCACCATCAAGCTGGGGCCAGGAGAGCCGGTCGCCCGCAGCAACACCCAGAACAGCAGCAACGTATTCAAAGCGTGCAGGACGACACTGGTCTCATGATGGCCACCGGGCTCCGGCCCAAACATCTGGTAATCCAGCGCATGAGAAATCCAGGTCAGCGGATGCCAATTAACAAATTCGAAGGTGGTAAATGCCCACTTGACTGTCTGCCAGTGCAATCCCGACTGAACGTGAGTGTTCTCGGTCACATAAGCGTCGTCGTCGTAGTTGAGGAACGGATGATGACTGATCGGATAGTAGAGAGCGATGGTCGCGATAACCAGAGCGAGAGCCAAAAACCAGGATCGCGACTGGTGCCAGGCAGGCGCGCCGAGTGCAGGAGTAGTGTGAAGTCCTTTGCGATTTTCCTGCTGCACTTGCGACTGAGCTGAACTCACTTCTGCTCCGCCCCCGAGGCCCAGATGGATCATAAAAAGAATAGCAATACTCTATCACTCGGCCTCGAGCCGATCTGATCCTTCGCAGGGCCTTGCATGCGCTTCTCGGTCCTGTGAGCCACCGGCTCTTCCCGAATGCTAGAATCAAGGGTCTCCTACCTCATCTGGAAGGATTTGCCCTCATGTCACAAGCCGTTGCAAATGCCGCCGCCTCCGCACCCGCCCCTCTGGTTTCGCTTACCGAAGACGAAGTGCTTTTCCGCGACACGGTCCGCCAGTTCGCCGACGAGAGTGTCCGGCCCTACGTCAAGGAGATGGACGAGAAGGGAGTCTTTGAGCCCAAGCTCATCGAACAATTCTTTCAGCTGGGTCTGATGGGAATTGAGGTTCCCGAGCAATACGGCGGCGGGGGCGGCACTTTCTTTGAGGCCATTCTCGCCGTGGAAGAACTTTCGCGCGTCGATCCATCCGCCGGAGTTGTCGTGGACGTGCAGAATACGCTGGTCAACAATGCTCTGCTGCGCTGGGGAACCGAAGAGCAGAAGAAGCGTTATCTGCCACGCATGTGCAGCGACACCGTGGGCGCATACGCGTTGAGCGAAGCCTCCTCGGGCTCGGACGCTTTCGGGCTGCAAACCCGGGCCGAGTTGAAGGGCGACGAGTATGTCCTCAACGGCCAGAAGTTGTGGATCACCAACGGCAAGGAAGCCGGGGTATTCATTCTGCTGGCGACGATCGATCCTGCCGCTGGATACAAGGGCATCACCGCTTTCATTGTCGACAAGAATTTCCCCGGCTTCACCGTCGGCAAGAAGGAAGACAAACTCGGCATCCGGGCGTCAAGCACCTGCGAATTAATTATGGAGGATTGCCGCGTGCCCAAGAACAACGTGCTGGGCGAAGTCGGCAAGGGCTACAAGATCGCCATTGAGACGCTGAACGAAGGCCGCATCGGCATCGGCGCGCAAATGCTCGGACTGGCGCGCGGCGCATGGGAATTCGCCGTCAAATACGCGCAGGAGCGCAAGCAGTTCGGCCGCGCCATCGCCGAGTTCCAGGGCATCCAGTTCCAGATCGCGCAGATGGCCACCGAGATCGAAGCCGCCCGCATGCTGCTTTACAACTGTGCCCGCATGAAGGACGCGGGCATGAACTTCGTGAAGGAAGCGGCCATGACCAAGCTCTACACCTCGCAGGTGGCCGAGCGCGTAGCGTCGCTGTGCGTCGAGATCTACGGTGGCTATGGCTTCACCAAGGACTACCCGGTGGAAAAGTTCTTCCGCGATTCCAAGATCGGCAAAATCTACGAAGGCACCTCGAACATGCAGCTCCAGACCATCGCCAAGCTGGTTATGGGCAAATAGAGTCGCCAGACGTCAGCAGTCAGATTTGTCATCCGGAGCGCAGTACGAGTCTGCCCGGGCGGACTCGTGCTAGTCGAAGGACCCCTATAATCCTTTGAGACTCGGATCGGCTATAGGGGTGCTGCGACTCGTGTTCGCTAAGCCCGGCGGCCGCTCGCTCAGCATGACACCTTCATCACCAAAGTCCCTCTCACTTTTCACCAAATTTCAAATTGCAAATCCGGCCTACCTAATCAGTGATATGCTTTGCCGTAACCGGGTCTGGTTGTGGGTAATCCAAGCGGAGGAGCACAATCATGAACCGGAGATCCCTGTCTTTCCTATTGCTCGTTGTAACCGTCCTACTCATCGCAAATCTTGCGGCAGCGCAAGGCAATCCTTGCAACGGAATCAGCCTGGGGCAGGGAGCCAGTTTGAATGGGTTCATACCCTTTCCAACCAGTAGCCTGTGGAACACTAACATCGCCAACGCGCCCCTCGATCCGAACTCGGCCGCGATCATCAACTTCATTGGATCTAGTACGCCAGTGCACGCTGATTTCGGCTCCGGTCAATACCAGGGGCAATCGATAGGCATACCTTACATTGTGGTACCGGCTACTCAGCCAGTGGTAACGATCACTTTTACAGCCTACGGGGATGAGAGTGACCCTGGGCCGATGCCCATTCCCTTCAATGCTCCGATCGAGGGTTATCCCAATCCCGACGATGGTGACCGTCACGTGCTGGTGATCGACCAAGGCAACTGCTGGCTCTACGAGCTGTATCACTCTTACCCGCAGGGCAATGCCAGTTGGAAAGCTGACTCGGCGGCGGTGTGGGACCTGGAAGCCAATGAGCAACGCCCGTATACCTGGACGTCGGCCGACGCTGCGGGTCTTCCCATCTTTCCGGGTTTGGTTCGCTACGATGAAGTTGCCGCCGGCGCCATTCATCATGCCATCCGCTTTACGTTGCATTACAGCAAACAAGCGTTTACTCCGCCCGCTTCCCATTGGGCGGCGAACTCCAGCAATAACCTGGCCGCGCCCATGGGCATGCGTTTGCGACTGAAGGCCAACTTTGACATTTCCAGCTATCCGCCCGATGACCAGGTCATCCTGACGGCGCTCAAGCAGTACGGCATGATTATGGCCGACAACGGAAGCTCGATGTTTATCAGCGGCGACCCCGACAGTCGCTGGAGCAACGATGATCTGGGCCTGCTACGGCAGTTGACGGCATCAGACTTTGAGGTGCTGCTCATCTCCCCGCTGTACACGCCCGGGAATGTGCCGACCGGACCGAACCCCACCATCAACAGCTTCACAGCCACGGCGTCCCACGGTCCGGGGCAACCGGTCACGCTGAGTTGGAACGTGACCAACGGCGGGTACTACATTGTCTCTCCCGCACTGGGCGCAATACGCGGTACGAGTGCCGTCGTGACTCCGCGGGCGACGACCACTTACACGCTCTACGCCACCAATCAATATGGCCGCTCCACTCGACAAGTTACTGTGACTGTTCCATAAGCGGCTTCAGAATCAGGGGAGGGACGAGCACTACGCAGCGGCCCGTTCCTCCTCATGCAAGAAACTTATTCCGTGCTTCTCGTCGCCAAACAGCAGCCACACCGAAAGCAACGCGATCACCACCAGCTCAAATGATGTCAGCGCCCACGCATAGCCCAGGCGGTCGCGCAACGCGAACTCGATGGTCGGCGTCGAGGCGGCAAACAGAATGCCAATTTGATAGGTAAAGCCGGGCAACAATCCGCGCACCGCCGGTGGCGACAGCTCGTTGAGATGCACGGGAATAATTCCCCACGCGCCCTGCACCCCCATCTGCATCACGAACGCGCCCAACGCAAGAACGGTCAGGGTGCTGCCGAAAGCCCACGCCGGCATAATCGCCAGCGCCACCACCAGCGCCGCCAGCATGCTGTAACGGCGTCCCAGGCGCTCGGAGAGCAAGCCAAAGATGACGGCGCCCGTGACCGCACCCACGTTGTAGAACATGGTGACGTAGGCGACAGTGTTGGGCGCGATGCCATGTCCGTGTTTCAGGAAGTCGGGATAAAGATCCTGCGACCCGTGCGAGAGGCAGTTCATGAGGAACATTAGGCCGATCATGTAGAGCGAGAGTTTTTTGTGCTGCCAGGCAATGCGCGGGCCATCGAGAGTGCGTGCCACGCGATGCACTTTCCAGGCCTCCGACTCGGGGACCTTGGTGCGGATGTAGAGCGCCAGCAGCGCCGGAATGCCGCCCACCCAGAACATGGCGCGCCATCCCCAATTGGGCAGCACCACACGCGCGGCAAACGCGGCCAGCAAGTAACCGATAGAGTATCCGCTCTGCAGGATTCCAGAGAGCACACCGCGCCAGCGCACCGGCGCGTGCTCCATGGCCAACGATGCGCCCACTCCCCATTCGCCGCCCATGCCAATGCCGAACAGCATTCGCAGAATGAAGAACACGGTGAAGTTCGGCGCGAAACCGCAGAGCAACTCAATGGTGGAGAAGAACAGCACGTTGACCATCAGCGGCCGCCGCCGGCCGTAGCGGTCGGCCATCATCCCAAACAGCAGTGCGCCTACAGGACGCATGGCGAGCGTCGCAGTTACGCTGAGAACAAGGTCGCGCTTGGGAACATGGAAATGTTCAGACAGAGTGTCGAAAAGAAAGATGACGACAAAGAAGTCGAAGGCATCCAGCGTCCAGCCGAGAAAGCCGGCGCCCATGGCGTGCCAGCGATCGGAGCTGGCCTGCGGAGAGCTGCTTGTGATTTCTGCCATCCGTCCCTCCTCCTGCAAGGTGGAGAGAAAATAACAGAAAAATCGCGAAAAATACTAGGGCTGCCGGGCTGGAACTGGCGACCACAGTGGGTTGGGCGATAACGAATTTCTACTGCAATCCCGCCTGCCCCAGCATCTCCAGAAATTGCTTCTGGGTACGCATGTCGATGGACTGCGCGACCAGCTTTCCCTCGCGATCGTAAACGAAGCTTTTCGGAATTCCCTCTACTTGGAACAGCTCGTTCACTTTTCGTCCGGGATCGAGCATGACCGGATACCTGATGTGC
This sequence comes from uncultured Acidobacteriaceae bacterium, assembly GCA_963798185.1. Lineage (GTDB taxonomy): Bacteria > Acidobacteriota > Terriglobia > Terriglobales > Acidobacteriaceae > Bog-257. The sequence goes on along the minus strand of CAWCSJ010000013.1, from coordinate 118,011 downwards.
CGTTCCGCGATAAACGGCTTTACTTTGGCGGCATCTTCATCGGAGATTGCCAGAATCACGAAACCTTGGTCCTTGAACCGCTGGTACAGCGCATTGAGATCGGGCATCTCCTTACGGCATGGCGGGCACCATGTGGCCCAGAAGTTCACCAGCACGACTTTTCCCTTCAGCACCTGCAATGACCATGTTTTCCCTTCCAGGTCGGTGAGCGTGAAATTGGCTTGCTGCCGGCGCTGATCGTCGGCCTCCAGCTTCGCCATGGCAGCCTTGAACTGCGGTACGTCTAACGACGCCTGTACATGCTCGTAACGCACTAATTGCGCCAATTCCGAATAAGCCGCGGCGGGCTGACCGTGATCGTCAGGCGCCGGCTGCTGGCGGAGCGTGTCGGCCAAGGTTGTGGCTACTTCTTGCAAAGTGTCATGTCCGAAATCGCCTTCGGTGGACAGATTAGCCAGCCCGACCGCCAGCTGAAGCTTGTTTGGCGTTACCGGCAATTGCCTGATTTGCAGCGCAAGTTGCTTGGTAACGCCGCCCCTGACATCGTCGGACAACTGGCGCAGACCGTGAATCTGATCGTAGATCGGCTTTTCCTGCGCGCTCCAGACGATCTCTTGCTTCTGCGCCCAAACCGAAACCGGATTCATAACGAAGATCTCCACAACGGCGAGCGAAGCCGACAGCAAAATGCGTCGGGCCGTAGCCTTGCGGAAAGCGCGAAGAACAAGCGTCATCGTCTCACAACCTCGGCTGTAATCTTACCGCGTTGCCGGCAGTGTTCCGGCAAAAATAAAAAGGACGGCGCTGCTCACGCCGTCCCGTCGCGATCGCTGATGAGATTGAAAGCTAGACGCTGACCAGTTCCTCTTGCGGCTGCGTCGCAGGCTCAACTACCGCCTTAATGCGGGCTGATCCCAGCTTGGGCAGCTTCACATCCCAGATGAGTCCCAGCGCTTCCAGCGTCTTGATGCCATACCAGTTCACATCCACCTCGTACCAGGCCAAACCATGGCGCGCCGACTGCGGATGCGCGTGGTGATTGTTGTGCCAGCCTTCGCCGAAGCTGAGATAGGCAACCCACCACAGATTGCGCGAGTCGTCATCGGTGGCGAAGCGCTTGGAACCCCACATGTGCGTAGCCGAATTCACAAACCAGGTGGAGTGCAGCAGCACCACGGTGCGCAGGAAGATTGCCCAGAACATCACTCCCCAGCCGCCGATGACAAGCAGAAGCACGCCCAGCGTGGTCAGAGGGAGCCAGTGATACTTGCTCATCCAGAGATGGAACTTATCCTTGCGAAGGTCGGGGACATAGGCGAGAAGTTCGGTGTTGTTGTTATGGAAGGTCTGACCGGTGAGAATCCAACCCATGTGCGCCCAAAAGCCGCCATCGCGCGGGGAGTGCGGATCGCCCGGTTTGTCGGTGAGCTGATGATGGACGCGATGCGTGGCTACCCAAAAGATCGGGCCGCCCTCCAAGGTCAGCGTGGCGCAAACCGTCAGGACATATTCCAGCCACTTGGGGCACTTGTAACCTCGATGGGTCAGCAAGCGGTGATAGCCCATGCCAATGCCGAGACTTCCGGCGACCCAATACACAATCACGGCGACAATCAACGCCTTCCAACTGAACATGAATAAGGCCGCGATGGCTCCGATGTGAAACGCGAGCATGAAGCCCGTGGTCAGCCAATTGATATGTTTCTTTTCTTTTTTCTCTCCGGTCATGTCTCCCCTAAATTGTGCTGGCGCATCCTTTTGTGAGGTGTAGTGCAGCACCCAATTTCAGACTAACAAGGGAAACGAGTTCTGTTTGTAATACTTTTGTCACATCGCACTGTGACGTGAGAGTAAAAGGCAGGACGCCGGTGCGCGTACCCAACCCTACAGTGTCATCCTGAGCGAGCCCGCCGCGACGGGCGAGCCGAAGGATCTGCGGCGGATGTTTTTTCGTTTCCCACCGTTTCGCAAAAGCGGCGAAAGGATGGGGCACCCGTCTGCGCGCCTAGTTCGGCTGCGACGGCATGGCGTTCAACAGCGCTTGCCGCGCATTCTCCGCGACTTTGTCATCGTAGCCTTCGAGGATAAGAAGATCGTTGCCGTGGAATTCCAGCGTCACTTTGCCCTGGTTGGTCTGAAATGCAATGGGCGGCTGGGCGTCGGTTGCATTCATTGCGCTGGCCGATGCCGGCTGCTGCAACACCACCTGGTGGTAACGCTTGGGGAGATAGTCGGCATAGAGTTTGGCGAAATCACGGGCTGCTTCAGGCGAGTCCCATCGCGAGAAGTACAGCATCGCGATCTGGTCCTTGGGCGCTGATTTGGCGTGGGCCGCAAAATAGTATCCGCCGCGCCAATGCGGATAGTAGTTCGGTGGGGCCCCTCCGTATTGTTTGGCAAGCAGATAGATGTCGAACTCGCCCATCCCGCCAAAATCAAAGCGCGTATAGTCTGGCGCGACCAGTTTGTCGAGATCGGGAATGACCAGCGGCGGCACATTCTGCCTCCGCAGGTAAGTTTCCGGCTGCATGATTTGTCGCGTGTCAATCGGCGGATTGTCCAACATGCCGGGATAGGCCGCATCCTTGCCCTTGGCGGCCAGAACGGCGCGCACGAACTCCATTCCAAACGTGTAGGGCATGATCAAGGATTCGCGCAAAAACATGGGGGCCGCAGCGAACACCGGCGAGTCTTTGTTGTCGGCCATGCTGGCGCGCATGACATCCACGATCTCCGGAGCGCTCAGAACATTCTTGCCGGTCGGGGCCAGCGTGTAGTCGAGCAGCACCACCATGGCCTGGCCTTCGGCTACGCACTGGCGAGCCGCCTGGGCCTCTTCCACAACTTGCTCCAGCGGATCGGGCTGCGGGCCGCCGCTTTCCTTGCCGCCAGCCAACTCCCATTTCTCCAGACCGATCTTCTGGTCCTGCAACGCATGGGTAAGCTCGTGCGCGAGCACCGGCTTTTGAATCTCCGGCTGCACCCAGTCCAGCAAATTCACACTCTTCGACTTGGGATCGTAGTAAGCCGCCACCTGCTCGCCCAACAAGCGCAGAAACTCGGCGTGCAAATCGTAGCCTGGCGGAAGCAGGCCGAATTTCTCCAAAACCAGACGCGACTGCTCCAGCCGTTGCGCGTCTTTATCGTCCTTCATGCGCTTGTCAACATAGCGCTCCACCGACTCGCGGGTGATGAGGTTACGCTTCACTTTGTGCTGGATCGGCAGTCCCGTGTCATGGCTGGCGAATTCGAGGATGTCGTCAACCGAGCGAAACAGTTCCCTGGCCTCGGGTTTGGTGATGCGAGTCTGAACTTCCGGCTGTTGGGCAGGCGGAGAGGACTGGCTTCCCTCTTGCTGGTCCTGGACCGCAACTCCGGCTCCGGGAACTTGCGTGGTGCCCGATGAGTTTGGAGTTTGCGACTGGGGGCTCGCAGGCTGGGAAGGCGCCGCTTGGTTTGGCTGAGCCTGTGCCGGCTGGTTCGACTGCGGCTGGTTGGGCGTGGTCTGCGCCCACGACAAGCCAACCAGCAGCACCACCAGAAGCATTGGCGAAATAAACGACGTCAGCAGTCGAACTTCTTTAGCGCGCGGTAACCGGTTCTCAGGCATGTGCGGAAACTCTAAGCATACAGGACATTCGTCCCCGAGTAGCACGATCAAACCGTTAAACGCTATGATCGAACCTCTGCTAATTCTTCATGAGGAAGGTGCAATGATTCGTATTCCCCGCCATTTGCTGGCCTGCTTCGCGATACTCGTCTTCTGTGGCTCGCTGTTCGCGCAATCTCCGGAAGCAAGTCCGCAGCAATCCGCCCAAAGCACTGCGCAAGCTGGGACAGAGCGCAGCCGCGAGCAACGCGACACTTATCGTAAAGCCATGGAAGAGGCAGACCAGAAAATCGCCGCGGAGGTGAAGGCGCGCTCCGAACTAGTGAAGAACCTGGAGTATTTGACAACGCAAATTGGCCCGCGCCTTACTGGATCGCCGCAGATGGAGGCGGCGAGCGAATGGACCCTCAAACGCTTTCAGGACTATCACGTTGACGCCCATCTGGAGACGACCGAAATCGCGCATCGGTGGACGCGCGGCATGGAAACTGCCGAGATCACAAGTCCTATTCAGCGTCGCGTCGGCATTCATGCGCTGGGTTGGAGCAAGGCGACCAATGGAGAGATCACCGGTAATGTCGTCGCGCTGAACGTCAAGGATCCGTCTGATCTCAACCAGTACAAAGGCAAGCTGAAGGGGGCTATTGTCCTCTTGCGCCCACCCGCCGACCTATCAAAGTTGGATCCGAATCCCGAGAACGCATACGACGCAGTCATTCCGCCGTCGCACGGCGTGCCGGACCCTAACGACGAGCGGCGCGGCCGTATGCAACTGATGAAGCAGCTTGCGGCGCAACAGCCGGCGCTGATCTTGATGGACAGCGGCAAGCCCGACAGCTTGTTCAACATGACTGGCGTGTTCACCAGGTATTCTGCCAGCGACGTACCGATGGCCTTCCTCACGCATGAGAATTACGACCTCATCTATCGCCTGCTTCAAACCGGAGCGGTGACCATGAAGGCCAATCTGGAGGAAACCTTCAGTGACAAACCTGTGCCCACCTCGATCACGGTTGCCGAAATCAAAGGCAGCGAGCATCCGGAGGAACGGGTCATCGTCGGCGGTCATCTCGATTCCTGGGACCTCGGACAGGGCGCACTCGACAACGGCACGGGCGCGATGGCCACGCTCGAGGCCGCGCGGGCATTGCAGGCACTGGGCTGGACGCCTAAGCGCACGATCACCTTCATCCTTTTTACTGGTGAAGAGCAGGGGGGTATTGGCGCGGATACGTTCCTGAAGAATCACGCCGCCGAGATTCCCGCGATCGATGCCGTGCTCATCCACGACACGGGTACCGGCAAGGTCTTTACCATCTCGCTAGACAATTTGTGGGAGACCGCGGCGCTGATGCACGAAATTTATCAGCCGCTGCAAGAGGTGTTTGATATGCAGCCTTTATCGACGCGCTACTTCGGCGCCTCGGACCACGTGCCCTTCTTGAATAAAGGCGTGCCGGCGTATTTCTGCGTGCAGTTGCCCGCACAATACCGTGAAGCTCATCACAGCCAGACCGACACCTTCGACAAAGTTATTCCCGACCAAATAAACGAGGGCGCAGCATTTCTGGCGGCCTGGGCGTGGAATGTCTCCGAGATGCCGACGGCGCTGCCGCATCATCCCGAGCCAGCCTCGCCGATCGATTGAGGACGCGATCACCACAGAGGCACAGAGGCACAGAGAAGAAAAGAGTTCTTGTTCATCACAGAGATCTTTTTAACCACGGAGGACACGGAGAGCACGGAGAAGAAATAAGAAACATAGAAAAGAAAGAAGGGAAAAAAACAAGGAACATAAATTAAAGACTCCGTGATCTCCGTGTTAAGAAAGTTTTCTCTGTGTCTTTGTGTCTCTGTGGTGAATCACACCGCCTCCACCTTTCCACTCTTCACGCTGCGGAATGCGGCATCGAGAACTAACTGGTTGCGGAGGCCCTCTTCGCCGGGAATATCGAACTCGCGACACTCTTCGATGGCCGCAGCAAATGCGTCCACCTGCGCGGCGCAAGCCTGCTCGTTCGAGACTTCCCTTCTCTCGATCACGTCGAATCCCCTGCGCAACTCCACTGTCGGAGGATGCTCCACGTTCAGCGCGTTCACCGACGAGAGCACTCCGGTTTCGCCGGCGACCTCCAGATAGGTCTGGTACGGGGTGCGGGCCGATACCGAAACCGTCCCCAGCAGGCCGGCTTCGAATTGCAATACGGCGGTCGCCGAGGCTTCCGTGACTCCGTGTGAGTCGTAATGCGCGACCGCTGAGACCGAACGCACCTCTTGGCCAACGATGAAGCGCAGCGAATCAATGCAATGGATACCTATATCAGCCAGCGGGCCACCGGTCGCGAGGCCGGCGTCGTTAATCCACTTCCGGGCGCTGCTCAGCATGGGAGCAAAGAAGTCGGCGCGCGCCACCAGCGGCCGTCCGATTGAACCGGCCGCCACATGATCGCGGAAGAATTTCACGCTCTTCTCAAAGCGCATCACATGGGCCACGCCGAGCAGGACATTCGCGGCCCGTGCCGCCTGAACCATCTCGAGCGCCTGCTGGGGATTCATGGCCATCGGTTTCTCGCAAAGCACCGGCTTGCCATAGCGTACGGCTTCCAGCACGTCGCCGCGGTGCAGTCCATCGGGACTGGAGACGAACACAGCATCGACATCGGGACAGGCGCAGAGATCGGCAGTGGAGGCGAAGGCGTGCTCGATTCCATATTGCTGGGCCGATTCTCTTGCCCGCTGCAGCTCGCGACGCGACAATGCCGTGACCCGGCAGTGCTTGGCCTTGGCGAATCCCGGCATCAGGCGTTTCACCGCGTGCAGACCAAACCCGACAATGCCAAATCGAACCATTCGCTTGTCCTTTGCTTTGAGTAGGGATTTTTAATTTTTTTGCGCGGCCAAACCCCGCCCCTTTAGTCGCCTTCTAATGTTAATGCCACAAGTCTAATGTCCCAGAAGTGCGGGCGAAAACATCAAGCTCTTGCGGGGTCGCCGATATCTATATGCAGCGTAGGGATTGGATTTGGTTGATCGTGGTCTTGCTGTCAGCCCTGGCGTTCAGTGTCTGGGGACTGACGTATTTTACCCAGCTTGGTCATCCGGCATGGTCAATCCTGGTTTACGCGTTCTTTGTCCTTCTATTCATCTACGGACGTGCCAATCGGGTTCGCCACCGTAAAACTCGCAATAAAATCGAAAGAACGAAACAACCGCGTTCGCTTTGAGACATTTGCTGAGCGCGGCACTCGGGCAGATGACGGAGAAGTAATCGACGCTGTCCGCGGTATGCGTTAGAGTGTAATTCTGTGGTGACGCTTTGCCACAGGTGCACAAACTCCCGCGGGAGATAGCGAGCTTCCGCGGGAGTGAGCTGTACCGTTCTGCAGCTAGCCGGCGATATTTACGACCGCTCACAGGCAGGAAACGCTTGCCCGCTTCTCATTCAGCAATCAAGTCATTCTTCATCGAGGGCCCCGCAGGGCGGCTTGAAGCCTTGCTGAACGCCGGTTCGCCTACGGCGACCCACGCCGGATTGATATGCCATCCGCATCCCCTGGGTGGTGGCACGATGCACAACAAGGTCGTCTTCCATGCTATGAAAGCGCTGAACTTGTTTGGGTTTCCCGTGTTGCGCTTCAATTTTCGCGGCACTGGGCTGAGCGCAGGCCGGCACGATGAGGGACGCGGCGAAGTCGCCGACGTGCAAGCCGCGCTGGCCTGGTTGAAGCAGGAATTCTCGCTGCCTGTTATTTTCACAGGATTTTCATTTGGCGCGGCCGTGGGACTTCGAGCTGCGTGCCCTGATCCTGACGTTCGCGCTTTGATTTCGCTCGGCACACCGGTGGAGGCCGATGGGCGCCTCTATTCGTTTGAGTTCTTGCGCGACTGCACCAAACCCAAGCTCTTCGTCAGCGGCGACCACGATCAGTATGGGCCACACGAGGCACTGGAGAAACTGGTTGCGCAAGCCGCTAAGCCAAAAGAGTTGGTGTTCGTCCCCGGAGACCACTTCTTCGAAGGCCATCTCGCCGAAATGCGGATAACGATTGAGAATTGGCTGCGCGAAGTGCTGGGGATCAGCTAGCAACTAGCAACTTGACTTCGGTGGAAGCGCCTTGCTTCAGCCCGGCGAAATAGATTGGCCTTCAAATGGCTTTAGCCATGGTGAGCCCGGGCTAAAAGCCCGGTTCCCAATGCAAGCTTGCGGCACGGCTGAAGCCGTGCCCTTCCACCGGTAGCCTCTTCGTAATGAGCTTTTGCTGTACAAAAATCTCCCTAGTTCTTCGCCTGAGGACTCGCCGCCAAATCGCGCACAAACTCCACCAGCGAGCGCACGGGGATTCCCGACGGCCCTTTCGCGATCCAGGGCTTGTTGTCTTCCATCCACGCAACCCCGGCGATATCGAGATGCAGCCACGGTGTGTCACCGACAAATTCCTTCAGGAACATGGCCGCCGTCACTGCTCCACCCCAGCGACCGCCGCTGTTCACGATGTCGGCAATGTTGGACTTGATCATCTCACGGTACTCTTCGTCCACCGGCAGCCGCCACATCTTCTCGCCCGACTTCTGTAACGACTTGCTGAAGCGTTCGTAGAAGTCCTCGTCATTGGCAAAAATGCCGGCATTAACCATGCCCAGAGCCACCACGCAGGCGCCGGTCAGCGTTGCCGCGTCGATGAGATGAGTGCAACCCAACTGGCGCGCGTAGTGCAAGCCGTCAGCCAATACCAGCCGTCCTTCGGCGTCGGTGTTGATGATCTCGATTGATTTACCCGACATCGCAATTTGCACATCGCCCGGCTTTTGCGCCTTGCCCGAGGGCATGTTCTCGCTGGCGCAAACGATTCCAATCACGCGCAGGTTGGGCTTCAGCTGCGCAATGGCGCGCATGGCTCCGATCATGGCTGCGCCGCCAGCCATGTCGTATTTCATCTTCTCCATGCCGTCGGACGGCTTGATGGAAATGCCGCCGCTGTCGAAGGTGATTCCCTTCCCGACCAGGCCGAGGACTGGCTTCTCCGGCCCACCTGCGGGTTCGTAGCGCATGACAATCAGTCGGGGCTCCTCGTCCGAGCCCTGCGACACGCTCCAGAACGCGCCCATCTTCAGTTCTCTGATTTTCTCGCCGCCATAGATCTCGCACTTCAACCCAGTCTCCTCGCACATTTTCCTGGCGCGCTCAGCCAGGATAGTCGGGGTCATGCGATTACCCGGCTCGTTGACCAGATCGCGCGTGAAATTTTGCGCCTCGCCGATGATGCGTCCCTGCTCCATCGCGGTCTGCAGCGCCTTCTGGTCTGCCGATGCCGGAGCGACGATGACCAACTCGTCGATCTTCTGCTCTTTGCGGTCGCTCTTGTAGTAGTCCGGCTCGAAGTTGCCGACGAAGGCGCCTTCCACGATCGACTTCACGGCGTCATCCATGCCGCCGCGCTGTAAAACGAGCGTGTTCTGCGAGGCAGGGTCGGCCTTTCCCGTCCACGAACTTGGCGCGACGAAGGCAAAGCTCTTCAAGTCCTTGGCTTTCAGATTGCGCACGGCAGCGCCCGCCAGTTTGCGAAGGTCATATGAGGAAAAGTTCTTCGCTTTGCCGCCGCCGATCAGCATCAAGCGCTTCGCCTTTAAGCCGGTCGGTTTGTGCAGAAGAGCAATCTCCAGCATCTTGCCGGTCACTTCGCCTGAGGCAACAAGATCGGCTGCCGCGTCGAGCACAGCCTTGTCGTCGCTTTGGATCTGGGGCTTATGTTTGTCGGATTTGTCGCCGTTATTGTTTTCGGCAGCGTCGAGCACCGGAACGACGAGGCATTCGGTCTCGAGTTTGGAAGGAGGTGAGGTATGAAGAGTAGTTTTCATAATTGTCTGTTCTATTTTAGTGCTTACCTTGAAGGGGCGCTGGCCTATGCCGTGATTGTTTATGATAAGGCGATGTTTCGACAGTGACGGAGAGATCGTTTACTATGCCCACGATGAAAAACCCTGCGCTCGGCCTATGCCTGGTTCTTGCTTGCTCGTCGTCCGTAGCAGCCCAGTCGTGGCGCGACAATCGTGCACGGCTCTGTTTCGTGAGATACGAAGATAACGGCGCGATGAACATATTGGAAAGCTGGGTACGCGTCGCGGACTATGCCGTGCCTGTGATTGGGGGCCAAGCCGTGTGCCTATACGTAGAGCCGGGCAGCAATGAGCTGATTGTCACATCGACCGTTCCTTACAATCCAGATTCGACAGACGCCGAAGCGTGCAAGTCCAAGCCGCTGAAACTTGAACTCACGCCGGATCAGAATCGCACCTTCGTCATTGGGGCCGCCGCAAAGGGCAGTTCGTACATATGCGGCTGGCAAATACAACCAGCGCCCAGTTCACATACGACGACGCCGAAGAAAACTCATCACCCCTGAGCACGAGGTTGCCGGGTGCTCCACACATTCGCGACTTTCGAATGTGTGGGACCAGGCGAGTTCCTCAATCCCGCACGGTGCGTCAGGCTGATCGGCCCCTCTCATTCCAACATCAGGAATCGAGGGGCACCCGGCAAAAAGCAGATCCCTTGCTCCGCTCGTGATGACAATCCCTCGAGTTCAGATCCTTCTGCTTCTGGCGACCGCCTCACGCGCTTCCTTGTCGGCGGTCTTACGCCGCTCGGTCTCGCGCTTGTCCCAGTGCTGTTTGCCTTTGGCTAGTGCAAGTTCCACTTTAACTCTGCCATTGCGAAAGTACAGGCGCGTCGGGATCAGCGTCAGTCCCTTCTGCTGCGTCTTGCCGATGAGTTTGTTCAACTCATTCCTGTGCACCAGCAACTTTCGCGTTCGCAAGGGTTCATGATTGAAGATATTGCCATGTTCGTAAGGGCCGATATGAGCGTTGATCAGCCACAGTTCGCCATCTTTCACCAGCCCATACGCGTCTTTGAGATTGGCACGCCCGGCGCGCACAGATTTCACTTCCGTCCCACGCAAGGCGATGCCGGCCTCAAACTTTTCCAGCAGAAAGTAGTTGTGCGACGCGGACCGGTTGACCGAGGCATCGCGTTCCCCGCTGGCCGTAGGGTCGCGCTTCGGCTGCTTTGGTTTCTCGGGACGACCTGTGGGGGACAACTGACGGGCCATAAATATCTGGGCGCCATGGCTGCGCAGGGCTTCGTTTTTCCCGAACCGTACATCACAGTTAGGCGGAGAACGGAGTGACGCTGCGCTGGGCGGGATTGATTGTAACCATCTTGCACATCGCGCGAATCTCTGATGCTAACACACGTTCAAAAACAGTGACTTGCATCCTATGTGAGATGTTTGGCAGATGCTATAATCGCCGCGATTACAGCATCTCGATTCGCGCGCCGCGATGACGTATTAGTAGGCAAAGCGTGCTCACGTTTGCGGTGGGTTGAAGTCTTACGTTCCGGAAACTGGCAATCCTTGATCGCATGGTGCTGAGTTCCGGACAATTTTCCTGGGGTCTTAAGGAACTTGATGAAACGGTTTACCCGCGTCCTGGCGGTGCTGTTGATTGGTGCCGTTCTGCCGGCACTCGCCTCCAACGATAAGGCCGCCAAAGCCCTCTTTCAAAAGGGCAAAGACGCCGAAGTTCGGCAAGATTACATTGCGGCCTACAATTTTTATCATCAGGCCTACCAACTTAAGCCCGCGGACCTGACCTATCGTGCGGCCTTCGAGTATGTGCGCTTCCTGGCATCAGCCTCCTATGTTCATCAAGGCGAGATCCTGGTCAAAGCCGGAAAACTGCAGGAAGGATTGACCGATTTCGAGCAAGCGATCGCCATCGATCCATCTAGTTTCATAGCCCAACAGGAAGCCAACAAAACACGTGCGCTTCTGCAGAAGGCCCTGAGCCCTGTCCCGCCGGCGCCTACGACCGAATCAGCACTGACCAAGCGCATGGAGGAGGCCACTGGACCGGTTGAGCTTTCTCCCATTTCGCAGACCCCCATCACGCTGAAGCTGACCGAAGATGGCAAGACGGTTTACGAGACCATTGGCAAATTGGCGGGCATCAACGTCTTGTTCGATCCTGATTTTACGTCGAAACGCATTCGCGTAGACCTTAACGGGGTCACTCTGGAAGAAGCGCTCGAGATCACAGCCCTGGAGTCAAAGACTTTCTGGCGGCCGGTAACTCCGAACACCATCTTTGTCGCCGCCGACACGCCCGCCAAGCGCAAAGAGCTTGAGCAAAGCGTCATTCGCACCTTTTACCTGACAAATCTGTCGCAGCCCAATGAATTGCAGGACCTGGTCAATATTCTGCGGACCTTGCTTGATACCCAGCGCCTGCAGCAGTTCCCATCGCAGCAGGCCGTCGTGGTGCGTGGAACGCCTGATCAGATTGCGATGGCTGAGAAGCTGATCAACGATCTCGACAAAGGGCGGCCCGAAGTGGTGGTGGAAGTTGCGATTATGCAGGTCACTCGCAACAAGATGCGCAATCTCGGCATTCAACCGCCCGGCAGCATCAGCGTCCAGTTACAGGACAACAATGTGAGCACCACCAGCACCACGGTGGCCGGCAATGCCGGCAATGGTGGCACGGCCACTACGACCAACGGCAATACAGGCGGCATCAACCTCAATAGTTTGGCGCATCTTAACGCCACGAATTTCGAGGTAACCATCCCATCGGCCACGGCCAATTTCCTGATGAGCGACAGCAGCAGCAAGCTCATCCAACAGCCGCAAATCCGTGCCGCGGACGGTCAGAAAGCCTCGCTGAAGATCGGTGAGCGCATTCCCGTGGCCACCGGTTCGTTCCAGCCCGGCATCGGCGGTGTGGGCATCAACCCCCTGGTCAACACGCAGTTCAACTACATTGACGTCGGCGTCAATATCGACATCACCCCGCGCGTGCATGGACTCGACGAGGTGACCCTGAAACTGAGTATGGACATCTCGGCGGTTGACTCTTTCCAGAACATCGGCGGCATCAGCCAGCCCGTAATCGGGCAGCGCAAAATAGAACAAGAAGTTCGCCTGCGCGAGGGCGAGGTGAACATCATGGGCGGTATCCTTGAGTCCACCCAGACCAAGTCGTTGTCAGGGATTCCAGGATTGGCGTCCATTCCGCTCTTCAAGTACCTGTTCGCCGAGGAGAGCACACAGAATAACGACAACGAAATTGTTTTCATCCTGATTCCGCACATTGTGCGTGCCCAGGACTTGAACGATAGCAACACCAAGGCGATTGATGTTGGCACTGCCAACACCATATCGCTGCATCATGGCATGACCCAGGCCCCAGATCAGCAGCGCACCCAACCCCAACCCTCAGGTCCCGTCGGCAGTCCACAGGGAGCACAAGGAAATGCGCCGCAACCACAGGCCGGCTCGCAGCCGGCCCCTGGCACGCAGCCTTCTGTCGCATCGGCGCCCTCGGGCAGCGCGATCGTGAGCTTTGACCCCGCCACGTTGGACCAGGCCGTTGGTTCCACCTTTACGGTGAATGTGAACCTGGCTGGCGCACAGAACGTGTATTCGGTCCCCGTACAAATTCTCTACAACCCGCGCGTGTTGCAGGTCCTGAACGTTTCCAACGGAACGCTACTGGCGCAGGACGGGCAGACCGTCGCGCTGGTCAACCGCGATGACAGCATGGCCGGCATTCTGCAACTCACCGCGTCGCGTCCCCCGGGCAGTGCGGGCGTTAACGGGGATGGGGCGGTGTTTACCATCACCTTCCAGGCGAAAGCTCCGGGACAGGCAACGTTGAGTGTCAACCGGGCGGGAGTAAAGAACGCAGCCATGCAAAACGTTCCTGCCAGCGGCTCTCAGGCGATTGTGACGGTTCACTAGAAGAGGCGTCTAATCATTAGCAGTCCAGCCGCCGATTCGTTACTCGAGAGCCTCACCGCGCAGCGGCAACGGCGCCGCCGGGTTGCGAAATCAATCCTGGGAAGGACTAAAATCGAAATAGTGCATCTCAATTTTTCCAGTCGCGTTCTGGCTGCTGAAAGAGGCAGTGTGCCTGGATTCGCGCCATTTCATCCGCCGTTGCGCGCCTCTGGCCTAGTTCGCAGGAACGGTTTCACCGTGGTCGAGTTAATCGTGGCCATGACCATCCTGATGGTCCTGACCGCAATGGCAACTCCGGTGTTGCGGGTCGCCATTCAGCGCAACAAAGAGCGTGATTTGCGCCGCGATCTGTGGGAGATGCGCGACGCCATCGATCGCTATAAGGACGCCGCCGACCGGGGCGCATTTCAGACCAAGCTGGACAGCCAGGGATATCCGCCCGATCTCGAGACGCTGGTGAAGGGGGTGGATTCCAACGGCAAGAAGATTCGTTTTCTGCGGCGGATCCCGGTGGACCCCATGACTGGCAAGGACGAATGGGGCTTGCGCTCGATGCAGGATGATCCCGACTCTGATTCCTGGGGCGGACAGAGCGTTTTTGATGTGTACACCAAGTCCGACGGCACAGGTTTGGACGGCACAAAGTACAAGACGTGGTGATTCTTACGACGACCATGACCCGGCGCTTGCGACAACGCGGCTTCACTTTGATCGAGTTGATGGTGGTGATCAGCATTATCGTCATCCTGCTGTCGCTCGCCATCCCGAATTATTCGTCGTCGATTCTGCACGCCAAAGAGACTGCGCTGCGCGACGATCTCTACACCATGCGGTCGCTTATCGACCAGTACACGCTCGACAAGCAGAAGGCGCCGCAATCCTTGCAGGACCTGGTGGACGCCGGATATCTCAAGCAGCTCCCCAAAGACCCTTTCACCAACACACGCGATAGCTGGGTTCCGGCCACCGATGAGAGCATCATGTCTCCCGACCAGACCGAGCCCGGGATTATCGACGTTCATAGCGGCAGCGATCAGGTCTCCAGCGAAGGCACTGCCTATAACACCTGGTAAAGAGCTATCAGCTTTCAGCCGTTAGCTGTCGGCTACCTCCGTGCCTCCGTGGTGATCCGAGTCTCGGCGAGTTCCCCTAGTATTTTCCCCGAAAGAGATAAACCAATTCGATGACCAGGATAATCACCACCATGACTTCCAGGATGAAGCCGCGGCTCTGGTGGAATTCGTCAATCAGGAAGCGATACAGTCCCCCGGCAGTTCGAAGTTTGTCGTTGACCAGGTTCTTGTACTCCGGAACGCCGACCTTGGCGGCTGCCAAGCGATAAAGCCGCGCGGAAAACATATCGCTGACAAACTTGATGGCATTGTCGGAACGCTCCACCAGTTCCGTCACTTCGACGGTCACCGAGTTCAGCCGGGAAGCCTCGCGGCGCATCTGCCAGCCCCGCCAGAAGCCGGCCCGATGTTTCAGCGAAGTGTAAACGCCAGCCAGCTCACGCGTCAGCAACTCGTCGTAATGACGGAACTCCAGCAATTGAGAATTCACATACTCCAGGATCTGCACCGAAGTCTGTGCGCCGGCAGGTGTGTCATAAACCAACGCAGCATTCCATCCCACCGCGACCAGGTCATGGGGATAGTAGGAAAGACTGGACTGCAGAACATCGTCAACTTCCTGGCGGGCGAGCGGAGTCACTTCGCCGCGCAATATCTGAGCAATCTGGGGAGCGTTTTGGCTAAGCAGCTCGGCGCCTGACGGCCGACCGGGGACATCGCCCAACGTGAACACGTAGTAGTCTTCGCTGAGCCATTCGCGGTAGGGACGGCCCAGGGCGGGGGCAATACGATCGAGACGGCCACGGATGACTTGTTGCGCTTGACGCTCCAGCTCCGGGCTGGGGACCCAGCGGGCCGCCAGTTGTACCAGGGTTTCCCAGTCGGCCTCGAATTCCAGCTCAAACAGGACACTGATTACGCCATAGTCGTAATACTTAATTTGCGGGACCAGCTTCTGACCGCTGGTCAATACCACTGCTTCCAGCCGCTCAGCCACAGGAGGGTTTTCGAAGCGGACATAGTCCGGGGTGGCATGTTTGAAACTGGGCTCAACCCGCTTTGCGCCCAGGATGTCGCGCAATTGCTCAAGCCGGATTTCGTCGCAGACGTCATGCAGAATGACGCCCAGGACGGAACCCTTCATGGTCGCACCCGCCGTGGTGCTCGGCATCGATCAGCACTCCCGCTGAGCAATTGTATGTGATGACCGTCATGGTCACCCTTACTTCAATGCATCTGCACCATCCACGGCCCAGAGGAGTCCTGTCACAGCGCCAAGGGAAAAGTATCACTGACACATCGCCGCAACTCTGATGAACTTGAAGTCACATGACGACAACCGAGCTGGAAAAACCTTTAGAGGCAAAAACCAACACGACAGGTGGCGGCGGCGTAACCCGAGCTAGAATCTGGCTGCGCCGGGGGCTGATCACGGTGGCAGCGCTAGTCGCGGTGACCGCGCTGGGCACGTATGGCGCGTCGGTTTATTTCCTCCAGAAAGCCTTCAGTCATCGCGTAGAGAAATTACGCGCCGTCCCCAGCGATCTGGGACTTACGGGCGAAAGCATTGCTTTAACCAGCTCCGATGGTATTCCGCTTAAGGCGTGGTGGATTCCTGCGGATCCAACCCGCGGTGCGGTGGTTGTTCTTCACGGAATGGACGGCTTGGATGCGTCCTGCCTGCTTCCTCATGCAAAATTCTTGCACGATGCCGGATGGTCAACACTGGTGCTTGATATGCGTGCCCACGGACGCAGTGGCGGAAAACGCATCGGACTCGCGCTGGAAGAGCCACGAGACGTAAGCGCTGCTTTGGATTGGCTGGCCACCCAGTCTTCCCTCAAAGGCAAGCCGCTGGTCCTTCTCGGACTGTCCATGGGAGGGGCGACCGCGATTCGCACTGCCGCCATTCGTCCCGATGTGGACGCCGTTATCAGCGTCAGCTCATTTGCCTCCTTCGATCCCCTGATGGGGCAAGGTTTGCAGCTGCTCCTGGGTCGCCTTGGCATCCTGACGCTCTACGGAGTCTGGTCGCCAAACAATTCGCCGGTGCACGACATTCCTGGCGTACGCCCGCGACCGATCCTGCTGATGCACGGCACAGCCGACAAGCAAATACCGGTACAGGAGGCATACCTTCTGCAAAAGGCGGCGGGTTCGAATGCGGAATTGTGGATTGTGCCAGGCGCTGACCATCTGGTCTACACCGAAGACGGAAATGGCAAAGGCGAGCCCGATACGGCATATCGGGAGCACATTTTGGAATTTCTGGGCCGCGTGAAGCCGGCTCATTAATCAGGCGAACAAGTGCGGGGTTAACCGCCGCACTCGGCCCGGCTAACGAAGCGCTTCAGGCAAAACAGCGTTGCATCAACGGCGTGTGAACAGTCCGGCGATTCCGTGGCCGGCGAGCAGCGCCACCAATGAAACGGCGGCCGTCGTCTGCCAGAAGTATTTGCGCAAGTAAACTTTCATTTCCAGCCGCTCATGTACCGTTTCGCGAACGCTTGATTTCAGTTCACGGACGGAATTGTGTAACCGGCGACGTTGTTCTTCGGCGCGCTCCTCCAATACCTGGACCGGGAGATTCTGCGTGCTCATAAATGGGTTTTGACCTCCGTTTGCAGCCACACCTGGTCTTCCTTCAGGACGCGCAGGGTGCGCTCTGGTTTCAAGCTGTTCGCCTTGATTTTGTTCCAACTGACGGCAAGGGCTATCGACCCGACGACGGAGTACACCGCGGCGACAATCGCAAGAGCGGTCTGGTATCTCCAGGCGCCATCAAGAACGTTGGCGATGGCCGAGACCAGGAAGGCCGTAAACACCAGCCAGCCGGTAACCACCAGCAATAGTCCAATCAGGATGCCGGGCGCGGCCAATTTCATCGACTGTAATTTTTCGTGAATCTCCGCGCGCAGCATGGCCGCTCGCGTGGCGGCAAATTCTTTCAGTTCGTCCTTCAGTCCGGTTATTAACTCAGGAAGGGTCTTTGTGGATTCGTTAATCATTGGCGGACCTCCAAACTCTGAGCATGATGCCTACGGCAAACGCCAGGCCGGCGAAGACCAGCAGAGTCTGTTCGGGATACTCGCGCGGCCACCGCTGCGCCCGGCGCCGTAATTCGTGCAAACCGTAACGCGCCCGGCTGCGCGCGCTCCGGAGCCAGTACGGTAATGCGGGCTCCGACAGGTAAGACTTCACCCCGGCCGGAATCACTGAGAGCGGCTCACTAATCTCCGGCAACGTTCTGCGGGCAGGTGGCAGCGTGGAACCGGCGCTCATAACCTCTGACATGTTTAGTCCTTCCTCCCTTAGGCCGACATTGCGGGTGTAATAAAGCGTTTCAGCAATTGTGATGCCCGGTCCACGGGGGATGTTTGCTGGGCGAGATCCAGGTTTCCACCCTTAACAACTGTGGAAAGATGTCGGTTTCAGTAGGACGGTGGGACGGGTCGGAATATAGGAATCCTCCGACTCCTTGTCCGGCCGGTACGCCGACCGGACACGTCGTTCAGGATGACGGGCGGAATGACGCTTTTGCGATATTGACCAACTCAGGTTCGCGGCGGAAACAGGAACTGCAGCATGGGCGCAACCCGTTTCGACCAGGCCGCCTCGTCGTGCTGGCCGCCCTCGACTTCGGTGTACGCCAGGTCTTCGCCGAGTTTCCATCCCTTCTTAACCAAGGCCGTTTTCAAAGCGCGAGCATCGGGCAACGCCCGCCGGCTTTCCTTGGTTCCGATATCAAGCCAGATCCGCAAATCGGGCTTCCGCTTAAGCTGGGCCACCGTTTTCAGGATGGCCCGGTTCCGCCACCATACCGACGGAGACATGGCGGCGAGTTTGCCGAAAATCCCGCGGTAGCGCAGCGCGAGATAGATGGAAGCCAATCCTCCCAGTGAGGAGCCGCCCAGGCCGCAGTTGCCGGCGCCAGAAAGTGTCCGGTATTGGCGATCGACGAACGGCTTCAGCTCCTCCACCAGCAATTGACCGTACTGGTTCGCCTGGCCGCCGCCGAGCCGTTTGTCCTCGACGGGTGTGTATTCGTCGATGCGGTGTTCGCCGGTGTTGTAAACGCCGACGATAATCAGCGGCTCAATCGCGCCCGTCTTGATTAGCTCGTCCGCGGCTTCGCCTACCCGCCAATACTTGCCCTTGAGGAAAGAAGTGTCGGCGTCGAAAAGGTTCTGGCCGTCCTGCAGGTACAACACGGGATAACGCCGGTCGGCTTCACCCTGGTACATGGGGGGAAGGTAAACCACGAAGTCGCGCTTCTCATCCACGTATCGAGAGGCGAACCGCTGATGCAGTTGCAGACGCGACTTCAAAGTGCCGGGCATCTGGGTTGGCGGAATCGGCTGGTCGGTTATGATCGGATTCGTGCTCATTCGGTAGAATTGTGGCTCCCTAGATTACCTTATGTGCCAAGTATTCTTGTTTTTGTCGTATTGATAAAAGCGATTCACCACGGAGAACACGGAGGGCACCGAGAAGACGAAACCATAATAACCCCGTGATCTCCGTGTCCTTAGTGGTACATCACTCTTATCATTACGAGACAATCAACCGAGGCAGTCAGAGAATAAGAAGAATAAATCGCTGTGTCCTCTGTGTCTCTGTGGTTGGTTTTGCAGTTTTGCTCCACCTATTTCAGACGGAAGAGGCCCAAACCACGTGAATCGTGAATATCATCGCTGGTGGTCGCACGACCTGGAACGCGACATGGAGCTGCTCGTCTTTGGCCATGCCGGCACCAAGGTCCTGGTCTTCCCCACTTCGATGGGACGTTACTTTGAGTACGAAGACAACCAGATGGTTGCCGCGGTGGCCGACCGGCTCGAGACCGGCCACCTGCAAATTTACTGCGTCGATAGCGTGGACAGCGAAAGCTGGTACAACCGGCGGGCGCATCCCTACTGGCGCGTGCAGCGGCATCTGCAATACGAGCGCTACATTCTGAATGATGTGATCCCGCTGATGGGGAACAAGAATTGGACGCCGCGTACCATCGTGACCGGCTGTAGCTTCGGCGCCTATCACGCCGTGAACTTCGCCTTCCGCCATCCCGACAAGGTCACCGGCTGCGTCACCATGGGCGGATCATTTGACATCAAGAGCTTCCTCGGCGGCTGGTACAGCGAGGACGCATACTTCAACAACCCGCCCGATTACCTGGCCAACTGCACCGATGGCTGGCGCTATAACCACCTGCGGACGGTGCTCTCGACCGGCGAGTGGGACATGTGCTGGCAGAAGAACGAAGGGTTCGCAGCCATCTTGCGGGCGCGCGGCATTCGCCACGAGTTATACGTGTGGGGCGACCAAAGCTATCACGATTGGCCGTGGTGGCGGCCCATGGCGCGGACGTATCTGGAATAGCGAGTGTCATTCACCACCGAGACACAGAGGCACAGAGAAGAAGAATTCTTGCCACGGAGGCACGGAGGGCACGGAGCGGAACAGAAACGTAGTGCTCTTTCTTGTCCGTGGCGTAATTTCCGCCGGAGTGATTTTGCCAACTTTCAGCGTAGCTCAGGGCTCAAACCCATAGACACAGAGGTTTCTTTTCCTTCTCGTATCTGCAGCGCCGAGGTTTGGATCTACTGCCCCTCCTGGCCGTCAGAGTTCCATCCACCGCGGAGGCCACGGAAGTAACCATAGAACCTCCGTGATCTCCATGTCTCCGTGGCAAAAATTCTTCTTCTCTGTGTCTCTGTGTCTCTGTGGTGAACGGCCTAGAAGACGTGGAGCTGCGAGCGCATCTTCTCCGCCATGTCCTGGACCAGCCGGATCTTGGCCACCACCTCGTCGGGAATGGCGGGCTGCCGCAGCGCCAGCTCTGAGGTCAGCAGTATGCCGGTCACCTCGGCGCGCAACTGATTGCGCAGCACCCGCTCCGCCAAACTCATCGCCCATTGCTTTTCTCGCTCGGCGCGGCGCAGGGCAACCTGGGCTTCACGCACCACCCGATCACAATGGTGCAGGGCCAGGTTGACGTAAATCGGCAGGGCGGTACCGGCGTGATTCAGCAAAGTATCGAGCGCGCGGAGGTCTGACTCCAGCAAGGATTGATCGATTGCCAGGGCATCGTATTCCGTGGTCTCCAGCCGCGCCAACGCCCGCGGCACCGAGTTGGCCACCTGGGTTTTCTGTCCGGTACCCTGTTCCAGTGCGGCAGCGCATTCCTGGGCGCGAGAAGACGTAGTCACCAACAGAATCATAGCTTCCTCCCTGCCGCCCCTCGCCCGGCACACACTTTGCCACTGGCGCCGGGGGCGGCGCTGATCCGTTCAACAACCTTAGGTTTGGGGCTTTTCCGAACAATGCCTGCCGTGCCGGCACGCATTGCCATCGCCTTTAAGGCGCCGAGCCGTATTGCTTCAGTTTGCGGTACAGGGTGGTCTTGCCGATGCCCAGACGGCGGGCGGCTTCCAGTTTGTCCCCTTGCAGTACTTCGATAGCGTGCAGGATGGCTTGCTTCTCCAGTTCAGCAATGGGGGTAATGCTTTGCGGATCGGAAACCGGAACCGGGGGCCTGACTTGTGCCTGGAAGTTGCGCAACGGGCTCGGCAGATCGGCAATGTGAATGGTGGGGAGAGAGCAGGTCGTGCAGGCACGTTCCACGCAATTTTCCAGTTCGCGCACGTTGCCCGGCCAATCGTAGTTCAGCATCAACCGCAGGGCATCGTCTCCCACGCTGTGCTGCATCTGGGTCGCACCGTTGATGCGCTCCAGGACGTTGCCGATTAGCAGGGGAATGTCCTGCTTGCGTTCCCGCAGCGGCGGGATACGCAAGGTGAGCACGTTCAGGCGGAAATACAAGTCGCGGCGGAAGGTCCCCTGCTGCACGGCCACATCGAGGTCGCGGTTGGTGGCTGCCAGAATACGCACGTTGATGGGTATGGCCCGGGTGCCACCCACCGGCCGCACCTCTTTCTCCTGAATGGCGCGTAACAGTTTGGCTTGCAGGTCCACCGGCAGCTCGCCTACTTCATCGAGAAAGATGGTTCCTCCCTCGGCGGTGGTCAGCAATCCATCTTTGGCCCGCACCGCGCCGGTAAAGGCGCCACGCACATAGCCGAACAGTTCGCTCTCAATCAGGGTGGGAACCAGCGAACCGCAATCCACCGGAATAAAAGGCCGGTCCCGGAGGGGCCCCGAGTAGTGAATGGAGCGCGCCACCAGTTCCTTGCCGGTCCCGCTTTCTCCCAGAATGAGAACCGGATGAGTGCTGTGCGCTGCCTTGGCGATGATGCGGTACAGCTTCTCCATGTCGGGCGCATGCCCCACCAGGGAGCCGAAACCGTGCTTCGACCTCACCTGCTCACGCAACAGGCGGTTTTCGGTAGTCAACTTCAGATGGGCCGCCGCCCGCTCCAACAGCAGGCGCAGTTCTTCGAAGTTGAAGGGCTTGGTCACGTAATCGTAGGCGCCCAGTTTCATCGCCTGCACCGCCGACTGCACGGTGGCAAAACCGGTCATCACAATCACCAGGGTCTCGGGACGGCGCTGCTTGATCTCGCGCAATACTTCCAGGCCGCTGTTACCTGGCAGACGAAGATCGAGCAGTACGACATCCGTACTGCTGGTTTCCATGGCCTGATAGGCATGTTCCGGGGTGTTGGCCACCCGGCTGTTGAACCCCAGCGATCGGGCCACTTCCCGGCAGGATTCCCGCATCGAGCGCTCATCGTCGAGAATCAACAGGTTCAGTCCATTGGTAGCGCAACTGGATTCGCTGACTGCCACGGTCTCAACGCCATGCATGTAGGACATCCCTCTTCCGGCGAGCTCGCCCCCAAGCGGCGGCGCGGAATTGATTTGCGCTCTCGTACTCATCAACATCATCCCTTTTTGGGAAACGTGCTAGTACAACGGTCACATAGTGATGTGAGTTCGGCTTTGCGCTGGGCTGGCGCGGCGCCGAAAAACCCAGGAGCCGGGCCGGAATTCCTCAGACGCGGCAGATTCTCCGCATTCCCTGAATCCGCGCCCGGCTTCTGGGTGGTCACCGCGTCCATCAGCTCCGAGCAACAATCATCTGCCCGGCGCGCGCCTTCATGGTCATTGGTTTTGCCAGTTGCCGCAGGCGTCAGACGGCGCAACAGCGACTTCATTAATTCACCGCCGCGCTGCGCGTTGCGCTCGATTTCCCGCAGCGGACGTCTTAAATGGCTATACGCAGGTAGCTTCCATTCCAGCACCTGGGCATTCAGCAGCACCCCGGTGGTCGTGTTCGCAAGCTGGTGCAACAGGTCGGCGAAGTCAACATCGAAGGCGCGCGAGGAGCGCGAAAATCCCGGATCGCGCTCCTCGCGTCCCTGACCGACGGAGGAGATATCGCTGGTTTCGTCGTCACTTGCGATCGGAAGAAATGCAGTTTGTTTGGCCCCGGCTTGAGCTTGCCTTGCGTCGCCGATCGGGTTACTGCTTGCCGCCTCCCTAGGTTCGCTCGCAATCTTTCCGGACCCACGTTCGCTGGCCGTCTTCATCAGTCCAGGTTCACCGCTTTTTGTGTCGAGCCCCGCCGGTTGGGCGTATTCGTCAATCCCCATTCGCTGGCCGTCTTCATCAATCCAGATTCACCGGCCTTTTGTGTCGAGCCTCGCCGGTTGGGCGTATTCGTCAATCCCCATTCGCTCGCCGTCTTCATCAGTCCAGATTCACCGGCCTTTTGTGTCGAGCCTCGCCGGTTGGGCGTATTCGTCAATCCCCATTCGCTGGCCGTCTTCATAAATTCACTTCACTTGTTTCGGATTGCAGACGCCTTTGTGTAGAGCACCTCTGCTGCCAAAGGTCCAATCGGGCCTAAGCGGTTGATTCTCTTGGGGCCCCCAGATCACTTATGCAACCGGAACCGCACTTCCCAAGGCTCGGGTTCCGGATTGAAACCCGACCACAGGGGCACTGGCGCCGAAATGCCTGTCAGATCAGGGTTTCGAGAATCTCCCAGTTGGGGAAGAAAATGCGCGGGAAGCTCAAATTGGGAACCGAGCAAATACCAATTCGCTGTCAGCACTTGCAATTAGGGCGGCACGGCGCAATGCGATTCGTCTTTGCCATCCTTAAGGGACTCAGACTTTGTAAGCATCGACGTTCCGTCGGTCCCCAACGGCGCGCCTCATGAATCGCGTTGCCATTGATGCACTCTCACCAATCCCCCGTTGCTGGCTGCTGATTGCTAGCTGCTACTTGCCAGTTGCTGGTTGTAAAATCGCACCAGTAGTTGTTGGTTACACGCGTCAGCTACAGACTACTGACAACTGACAACTGCTTTTGCCAGTCATGCCCGCAGCCCAGCGCACCATCTTTCATGTCGACATGGACGCTTTCTTTGTGTCCGTCGAGGAGCTGTTTGACCCCTCGCTCAAGGGCAAAGCCGTGGTAGTTGGGGGACAGCGCCATGAGCGCGGTGTGGTGTCGGCCGCTTCCTACGAGGCGCGCAAGTTCGGTGTCCATTCGGCGATGCCCTTGCGCACCGCCGCCAAACAGTGTCCGCATGCCGTCTTCGTGGACGGACACCCCGACCGCTACCGCGATTATTCCGCCAAGGTTTACCAGGTGCTGGACCGCTTCTCTCCCCAGTTGGAGATGGTCTCGATCGATGAAGCCTACGTGGACATGACGGGCACCGAGCGCCTGCACGGGCCGCCGCTGCGTGCCGCCCATGCGCTGCACAGCGCGATGAAGACTGAGACGCAATTGAATTGCTCCATCGGAATCGGAAGCTCGCGGCTGGTGGCCAAAATCTGCTCCGACCAGGCCAAGCCCAATGGCGTGCTGTGGATCGTGCCGGGCGGCGAAGCGGAATTTCTGGCGCCCCTCGATGTGCGCAAAATTCCCGGCGTCGGCAAAGTGATGGAGAAGCGCCTGCTCGAACAGGGTATCCAGAGGATTGGCGATCTTGCCCGGCATGAGGAACGATGGCTGGAGGCCAACTTCGGCGCCCTCGGTGTGGCGCTGGCCGGCAAGGCCCGCGGCCTGGACGCCGGGGCGTGGTTCGATGGCGAAATTGGCGAAGAGGAAGGGCCACGGTCGATTAGCCACGAGCACACTTACTCCGCCGATACCAGCGACGCCCCGGCCCTGGAGGCAACGCTGGCGCGTCTGTCGGAGATGGTGTGCCGGCGCCTGCGTGAGCAAAAGCTGCACGCCCGCACCTTGCAACTGAAACTGCGCTATTCCGATTTCCGCACCCTCACGCGCGCTCGCACTCTGGCACAGCCGAGCGCAGTGGATGCGGAGGTGCTGGCCATCATCCGTGAACTCTTCCGGGCCAACTGGAATGGAAACGCCGTCCGCCTGCTGGGAGTGTGCGCATCGCACTTTGCCCAGGAGAGCGAGCAGCTCAGTCTTGCAGGCAAGACCACCCATGAGAAGTGGAACCAGGCGCTGTCGGCGGCCGACCGGATGCGCGAGAAGTTTGGCGAGAACGCCGTCTCCATGGCCACCGGCATGAAGGCGCGCTTCCGCGAACGCACCCACGAGAACCCGGCTGGGCTGCCGGGAAAAAAGCATATCAACCACAGAGACACAGAGGACACAGAGAAGAATTCGAAGCATTAATGAACCACGGAGAGCACTGAGAGCAAGGAACGCACAGAGAACAAATAAACCAGAAATTTTTCAATCCGGAGGACCCCGGGATCCGGGAAGCTTTCTTTCTTCAATTTTCCGTGATCTCCGTGTCCTCCGTGGTAAACCACACCCATAAAGAAAGAGGAAACTCTGTCTCGGTGGTGAAATAAGATGTTTTCTTCTCCGCGTGCTCTGTGTCTCTGTGGTGAATAACCTCCAGGGTTCATCACGGCGCCATGTGAGGTGTCGCACATCCTTCGGCGCACAAAAGAATTATTCCTGTCATTGGGAAAGGCCGCGCCACACGCCACCCCCAAAGAGGATGAAGTGCCCGGAACCCTGATTATTGGTTATGGAGACCCCATGCGCGGAGATGACGCCGTTGGCTGTCACGCTGCGCGCGCCTTGGAACAGCACTTCTGGAACGATCCCGACGTCGAGGTGATCTCAGCCCAGCAGCTCACCCCGGAGATGGTCGACGACATCTTGCAGCGCGACTTCGTGCTGTTTCTGGATGCCTCGTTTGGCGATCAACCGGGAACCATCAAGCGGACGACGGTTTCACCGGAGCCCGGGCCGGGCGCCTTCAGCGACCATTACACCCCGTCTTCACTGTTGACCGCGGCTGAACAGCTTTACGGCGACATTCCATTTGCCATGTGCATCACTCTGGCAGGAGGGTCGTTCGCTGCCGGTCAGAAAATATCGCAGACGGCAACTCGCCGCATGCCTGACTTGATTCGTCTGGCGCAAGAGGCGGTCGAGTCCCATCGCCACAAGCCGCCGGCGCGGACTCTGGTGGGAACGAAATAACGACAGCGTTTTTGAATTGCCTTCAGAGCTTTTCCGCGCTCTCCGTGTCTCTGCGGCTGATCCAGTCTTCCCTACCGCACTGCCATTACCAGCAGGCGGCGTTCGGTCATGTCCTCGATGGAGTAGCGCAGACCTTCGCGGCCCAGGCCTGAATCCTTCACTCCGCCGTAGGGCATCTGGTCCACGCGGAAGCTGGGCACGTCGCCCGCAATGACGGCGCCCACCTCGAGTTCCTCAAACGCCATCTGGATGAGGACGGCATCGCGCGTAAGCAGGCCCGCCTGCAGCCCGTAAGGCGAGTTATTGATTTGACGCAGCGCCTCGCGGAAATCCTCATAGGGCTCGACCGTCACCACCGGCGCAAAAACCTCGGCGCAATTGACCCGCATCTCGGGACGGGTTCCAGTCAGCACCGTAGGCCCGACCATGGCTCCGTTGCGCTTGCCGCCATGCAGCAACTTCGCGCCACCCTTTACGGCCTCCTCAATCCATTCCACGGAGCGCACCGCGTCCTGCTCCCGGATCAGCGGAGGAATATCGGTCGTCTCTTGCAGGGGATCGCCCATCTTCAATTTGCGGACCCCCTGCACCAGCAAATCTGTAAATTTCTGGAAAACCGGCTGATGCACCAGGATGCGCTGCACCGAAATACAGGTTTGTCCCGCATAGGAGAAGCCGCCGGCGACGCAGCGTTGCGCCGCGTATTCCAGATCAGCATCGCTGTGGACGATGACGCCGGCATTGCCGCCGAGTTCCAGGGTGACGCGCTTCTTGCCCGCCTGTGACTTCAGTTGCCAGCCTACGGCGGCGCTGCCGGTAAAGGTCAGCAACTTGATGCGGTCATCGGCCACCAGCAAGCCGGCGTTTTCGTTCGACATGGGCAACACTGCGAACGCGCCCTCGGGCCAACCCGACTCCTGCACAATTTCGGCCAGCAGCAACGACGAGATGGGCGTCTGCGGCGCCGGTTTCAGGATGAGCGGACAGCCCGCAGCCATAGCGGGCGCCACTTTGTGCGCCACCAGGTTCAGCGGAAAATTAAACGGGGTGATGGCAAAGACCGGTCCCAGCGGGAAGCGCCGCACCAGGCCCCATCGTCCGCTGGTCGATTCCAGCGTGTCCAGGGGAATGTACTCGCCGTAGATACGCGTGCTCTCCTCGGCGGCAAT
The DNA here is from genome assembly GCA_963798185.1 of uncultured Acidobacteriaceae bacterium. Classification (GTDB taxonomy): domain Bacteria; phylum Acidobacteriota; class Terriglobia; order Terriglobales; family Acidobacteriaceae; genus Bog-257. Next base: position 90,965 of record CAWCSJ010000013.1, on the reverse strand, counting down.
CTGGAAGGTGCTGATGGCACGCTCGACTTCTATGCGTGATGTCTTGATCGGCTTACCGGCTTCCTGACAGATGGTGCGGGCAAACTCTTCACGTCGCGCCGCGATGCCATCGGCGACCTTGCGCAAAACGATGGTGCGCTGGGATGACGTCATCTTGCGCGTGACTTCGAAAGCCCGCACCGCCGAGTCAATCGCCACCTCGACGTCCTGGCGCCCGGCCTCTGACACCACCGCCAGCACACTGCGATCGTAAGGCGAAGTCACCACGACTTCGCGTCCGTGCGTGCTCCAATTTCCGTTGAGAAAAAATCCGAAGCTGCGAGTGGGAGTAATGATCTGGCTCATATTCGACACCTCCGGCGCCAATGACTCTGATGGCAAGATTGTATCGAAAGCCAAGCAGTTGCCAGCGGTGAGCAATTGGCTGTCAGCTATCGGCCATCAGCTGTCAGCCAATGCTTGCCATCGCCGTCTCAGCCAAGCCACTGACCACTTACCCCTAATCCCTAACCTTTAGCCACTTCCTTAACGCGGGCCGGTGCCGTTGTAGCCTTCCTCGTAGCCCTTCACATACCCTTGCCGGTAGAGTTGCTGGTAGTGTTCTTTGTCGGCGAAATCGGCCGTCCAGCCATGCTCGGCGTGTTTATACATGTCGCCCTCGGTCGGACGGAACTTACGGCCTTTGTCCCGGTCTCTGCGGCCTTGGGCCAATCCATCCTCGTAGCCGAAGTGGGCCGCTTCGCTGCCTTCGTGAGAGTGAGGGTAGGGCTCACTGGGCCGGGCTGCCACTCCGCCGCCATTACGGAAGCCGGCATCGTAGCCCTCCCGGTAAGCGCGACGGTCGTCATCGTTGACCCAGCGGTCGCTGGGGCGGTCAATGCGCGTGCCACGTTGCGCATCCGCCTGACCCGCCGTGAAGCCATCGCGGTAAGCCTCGGTGTTGCGGTCCCGGTCCTGCTCCGCATCCGTTTGTTGATAGCCCGCTGGCGTGGCGTGAGCAAGCGCGGGAGTGGCGCAAGCAACCGCCATTGCGGCGCCCAGTAAAATCAGCATCGAAATCTTCATAGGTTCCGTCCTCGGTTTCAGATAGATGCTGATTCGGAACTGCGGGTTCGCTGCGGGCAAGGCAGCAGTTAGCAGATAGAGGTTAGCGTGCGCAGTTGCAATCGTCGCAACCTTCGCCCCGCAATCCTTGCACACCCTCGCGCGCGATGATAGGCGTCATGACGAGCGCCGCAACTGGATCAGCCCACCACCACCCCAGCAGGGCATGCAGCAGTAATCCAGCCAAAAGAATCGCGGAAAGATACGCGCAGAAGTCGGCTTGGCGCGAGTCGGCGCCCAGAGCGCGACTGCCCATTTGCGCAGCCACCCGGCGCTTGGCCCGGCCCAGTAGCGGCATCACCACCACCGCCGCAACCGCAATCAGTATTCCAGGCACGCTGCGTTCCGGCACGGTTTTCATCCAGAGCGCACGCAGCGATTCCACAGCCACGTACACCGCCAGCAAAAGAAAACACGCGCCCACCAGGCGATGGGCCGTGCGTTCCCTGCGCTCGCGCCGCAGCGAATCGTCTTCGGCGCGCAGTCGCCACAGCAGAATGCCCGCCGAGATAGTCTCGATCACCGAGTCGAGGCCGAATCCCACCAGCGCGACGCTGCCCGCCAATAGACCGGAAACGAGAGCGATGGCCGCTTCGAAGCCATTCCAGATAATCGTGAAATATTCCAGGCGGCGGCCTCGCGCGACCAGCGCAGTGCGCTCAAGTGCTGCGGGCGCGGTTACGGAATTGATGGCCGCGAGCTTCATCCTGGAAAAAGTATATGCGTGACTTGCCCTGAGAAAATCATTCACCATGGAGGGCACGGAGAACACGGAGTCTTTTTTAAGTTTTCTCCGTGACCTCCGTGTTCTCTATGGTTAATCATTTTCCAGATTCATTGCAGAACAATGCGGCGCTCAAAATGACAGAATGAAAATGAATGCTCGACAATAGGGGTCCTTCGACTCCGGCGTGCAAATGCCGGCACGCCGTCGCTCAGGATGACAACGTTAATTTTGGATGGGGAAAAACTAATTTCGATGGGAAAAACCTTTTGGCTAAATACTGAGTGCTGAGTGCTGAATGCTAAATGCCAGCCCCTAACCCCTAGCCCCTGAACCGTGCCCTAATCCAGTCTGACCAGAAACACTCCACCCTCTTTCACATGGGTCTTGCTGGCGACTTCTTGTGCCTTGCGTTTATCGTCGCCGGGCGGACGCAGCCGCACCCACTCGCCCGTGGGCCCGGTGAACTGGATGACGTTGGCGCCTTCGTAGTGGTCTTCCAACTTCTCTTTCAACTTGCGCGCTTCGCTCTGGCTTTGGAAGGCGCCAATCTGCACGCACCAGCGCCCGCCCTCGGCGATCGGCGCAGGCGCGGACAGCACCTCGACTTTCACCTCTGCCGTGCCCGGCCGCCAGACATCCACCGCCTTCGCCGCTGCCAGTGATAAGTCAATAACGCGGTCTTCAACGAACGGCCCGCGGTCGGTGATGCGCACCACCACAGCATGTCCCGTTGCCTGGTTGGTCACGCGCACCACAGAGTTCATCGGCAGCGTGCGGTGCGCCGCGGTCAGCGCGTTCTGGTCGTAAATCTCGCCGTTGGCGCCGCGATGGTGATGATACGGAGGCCCATACCAGCTGGCCAATCCGGTCTCAACATAGATTGGTTTCGCTCCGCGCGGAACCGGCGCAGGATTGGCGTTGGCATCGGTGCTGGCGGGCGCGGCAGGTTCAGACGGACCAACGGTGGGCGGAGGCGGAACCGGACGAGCACGTGCGGTCTTATGGCCGCCGCAGCCCGAGAACAGCAGCAGCGCCGTGCCCACGAAGATGAGAGACGGGACTCGCGTGGTCAGCCCTTTTTCGGTTTCTTGCCGGCATCCATCATGTCGGCCGCCTGCTTCAGCTTTTCGCTGGCGATGCGCAGGCTGTAGCTGGAGTGCTCGCGGATAGCAGGCACCAGTTCGTTGTTTATGTAGGTGATCAGCGTTTGCGTTTCCTCTTCAATGCGTTTGGAGGCGTCGCCGAATACGTCGTCTAGCTTCTTGCCCGCCGTCTGGAACGGACGGCCAGTCTTTGCGCTTTTCTTCTGCACCATGGGCCACCTTCTGAGCAGCAGAATTCTTCAAGCAAGGAGATTATGAGATGGACGGAGGCCACGGTCAATTAGCAAGGGCGGCACCGGGGGCGGGCAGTAGTCGGTTGTCAGTAGTCAGTAGTCAGTAGTGTCCGGTTAAAAGTCGAGTAAACACAACTGGTTAGGATTTTCACCTCCTTGGGGAAGCAAGTTGTTGGGCAAAAAAGCTTGATTTATGGGCGTTTTCTCGAACAATGAGACGCTCAGGATTTGCAGCATGGTGTACAGGCTGACGGGCAGATGGAGGCGCTTGCGCACGATGGCGACCAACAGGTAACTGCACATTGCAATCCAGATTTGCGTCTTGACGGCATTTTCCGAAGTGCCGTAGAAAGCTTTGATTCGCAGATGCTGTTTGATCCACTTGAAGAACAACTCGATTTGCCAGCGGCGCCGGTACAACACGGAATGGTCAGCGCCGGCAGGGCAAAATTGTTGGTCAGGAAGATCAGCCGCCGGCCCATCTTCGGCGACATTCGCGATGCGATCGCGCGCGAAAAGCAACTCAAGGGCTGGCGAAGGGAAAAGAAAATTCATCTTATTGAATCCGAGAATCCGACATGGCAAGACTTGTCGGAAGAATGGGGCGAGCCGATCACGCTAAAGGACATTGTTCGCGGCCACGTCGGGTGACCGCAGATCCTTCGGCTCCGGCGGCGCAAACCCGGCGCCGCCTGCGCTCAGGATGACAAATCTTAATGCGCTCAGGATGACAATCTTAAAGTTTTGGCGCAAAGGCCGTGGTTGGCTAAATGCTGACTGCTGAGTGCTGAATGCTGCAGCCTCACTGCTGTTAGAATTTCATCATCCCCTATGCCCGTCCGCGAGCTTTCCGGTTCCGAAGTTCGGTCCACGTTCCTGCGCTATTTTGAGCAGCACGGGCACAGGATTGTGCCCTCGTCATCGCTGGTTCCGAAGAACGATCCCACGCTGCTGTTCACTAACGCCGGCATGAACCAGTTCAAGGACGTCTTCCTCGGCATCGAAAAGCGCGACTACACGCGGGCCACCTCGTCGCAGAAATGCGTGCGCGCCGGCGGCAAGCACAACGACCTTGAAAACGTCGGCTTCACCAATCGTCACCACACCTTCTTCGAGATGCTGGGCAATTTCAGCTTCGGCGACTACTTCAAGAAGGACGCAATCGCGTTTGCGTGGGAGCTGGTCACGTCGTCGGAGTGGTTTGGCATTCCGAAGGACAAGCTCTTCGCCACCATCTTCAAAGGCGAGCAAGGCATCGCGCGCGACGACGAGGCCTACGAGCACTGGATCGCAACCGGCGTTGCGCCCGAGCGCATCTTCGAGATGGGCATGAAGGACAACTTCTGGATGATGGGCGATACCGGCCCCTGCGGCCCCTGCAGCGAGATCCATTACGACATGGGGCCCGAGGCCAGCGACGCCGGACACGCCGACTGCCAGTTCGGATGCGAGTGCGGGCGCTATGTGGAGATCTGGAATCTGGTGTTCATGCAGTTCGATAAGCAGCCGGACGGGGAGATGCGTCCGCTGCCCAAACCGTCCATTGACACCGGCGCCGGCCTGGAGCGTGTGACGGCGGTGATGCAGGGCGTGATCTCGAACTACGACACGGACTTGTTTGTGCCGCTGATTAAGCGCGCAGCCGAGTTGACAGGAGCCTCGCTCGAAACCGAGTTAAAGAAAGAGGACGACGAGGAGCGGCATCATCAGGCGGCTTCCCTGCGGGTCATCGCCGATCACGCGCGCGCGTCAACGTTTCTCATTTCCGACGGTGTGGTGCCGTCGAATGAAGGTCGCGGCTACGTGCTGCGCAAGATCATCCGTCGCGCGATTCGCCACGGTCGGCTGTTGGGACAGGACAAGCCATTCCTCTTTGAGATGGTGTTCGCGGTTCGCGATCTGATGAGGGATGCGTACCCCGAGCTGATTGAGACTGCGAATCGCGTTTCGGAGACGATCAAGGGAGAAGAGACTCGGTTTGCGCACACGCTTGACATCGGACTGAGGCGGCTAGACGAAAAGCTGCAGGAACTACTTTATGAATTTCCGATTCGTAAGGAAGGCAGAACGGTCAAGGAAGAAACCGCAAAAGTCAAACCCGTCATCCAGCGACAAGGTGAGTCCGAAATAGGGCGGATGATACCTCCATTTCCCGGTAATTTCGCGTTCAAACTCTACGATACCTTCGGCCTTCCCCTTGATTTCATAGTGGACGCTGCACGCGACCGCGGAATCGGCTTCGATCAGGCCGGTTTCGACGCTGCCATGGACGAGCAGCGCAAACGCGCGCAGGCTTCCTGGAAGGGCGGCTCGAAGGCGACCGCAAGCCCGCTGTACCAGTCTCTTCCCCGCACCGTCTTCGAGGGCTATCGCAAGACACTTTCTACTGGCTGCGAGGTGCTGGCCATCATCAAGCCGCACGATGGTCCCGGCATCGGTGTGCAAGAGTTGAAGCCGGGCGAGCGCGGCGAGATCGTGCTCGACCACACTCCTTTCTACGCCGACGCGGGCGGGCAGGTCGGCGATGTCGGCTGGCTTTACGGCGAAGACCATAACACCATAGTCGCCGAAGTTGAAGGTGTCACCTATCCCGTCCAGGGCGTGCGCGCGCACCGCGTCGTTGCCAAGCAGCCGATCCACGTTGGCGACAAAGTGGACGCGATGGTCAACGACGAGGTCCGCCGCGCCACCATGCGCAACCACACTGGCACGCACCTGCTCCACGCCGCGCTGCGCAATGTGCTGGGCACGCACGTGAAGCAAGCCGGCTCGCTGGTCGATCCTGCGCATTTGCGCTTCGACTTCTCGCACTTCGCCTCGCTCGACGACGAAGAGCTGCAGGACATCGAAGACCTCGCCAACCGCGAGGTGCTGCGCAACGACCGCGTCGAGGTTATCGAGGACGTGCCCATCGACGTCGCCGTTAACGAGTACCACGCGATGGCGCTGTTCGGCGAGAAGTACGGCGACCGGGTGCGCGTCATCCGCATTGGCGATTTCTCGACCGAGCTGTGCGGCGGCACTCATACAGCGGCAACCGGCGAGATCGGGCTTATCAAAGTCCTGAAGGAAGGCAGCGTCTCCAGCGGGGTGCGGCGTCTTGAAGCCGTTACCGGCGAAGGCTCGCTGCGCCACTTCCGCAGAGATCACCAGCTGGAAAATGTTGTCTCGACGCTGGTGCGCGGAGGCGACGATCAATCGCCCGCCGACGCCCTGAAACAGGAACTGGAGCGCCGCGAAGAAGAGCTGAAGAAGCTGCGCAAAGAACTCGACCAGGCGCGCATGAAGTCGGCGTCCACCTCAGTCCAGTCGGCGGCGGAGAACGTGCGCGAGGTGAAAGGCGTGAAAGTCCTGGCCACGCGCGCGGACAATCTGGAACGCGCGCAACTGCGGGTGCTGATCGACAACCTGCGCAACAAGCTGGGCTCGGGCGTAGTCGTGCTGGGTTCGGTCAGCGATGGCAAGGTCGCGCTCATTGTCGGCGTGACCAAGGACCTGACATCACGGGTGCAAGCCGGCAAGATCATCGCCGAAGTCGCGAAGAAAGTGGGCGGCTCTGGCGGCGGACGTCCGGACATGGCTGAGGCCGGCGGCAAAGACCCGGCTGCGCTGGATGCGGCGCTGGCCGACAGTTATAACGTGGTGGAACGTTTGGTGCAGTAACCGCGGCTCTAGGCAGCCGCAAGGAGATCTTTGTGCGCAAGACGCTGATGATAAGTGTGATTCTACTGATCGGTGCCGTTTCTTTGCCCGCCCAAAACTCAGACAACACCACCGGCAAGACGGGCGACCTAATCACCGTCGAAGGATGCCTGCAGCACGCGGAGGGTCAATACACGCTGGTCGACAATACGAACACGCTCCACCACCTCACTGGCGGCGGCTCAAAGCTCGGCCACCTTATTGGCCGTGAGGTCGAAGTCACCGGCAAACTTGGGACGCGGACCTTGGACACAACGGCCCAGGGCACCGCATCGAGTGTGGTGATACAACAAATCATCGCAGTGAAGAGCGTGAAACAAATAGCCGACACCTGCAAATAGGCAGTTACCGGATCAAGCCAACCTCCGTCTGCCAGCCACCATCTAGGTGACCAGCCGAAAGGAGGCCGTTATGCGCATCACAATCCTGCTTACTTTAGCCCTACTCGTCTCTGCCGTTTGCCTGCAAGCACAATATGGACCGCCGAACACAGGCCAGACCGGCGACGACATGTCGAGCATGAGCTCCATTCAGGGATGCCTGCAAGATTCCGGCGGCCATTACACCGTTACCGACAGCAAGGGTATGGCCTTCCCGCTTACTGGCGATACCAGTGAACTCAGCAAGTATGTTGGTCACCAGGTCCTCATCATTGGCAGGCCTTCGGTGAAAACCACCGACACCACACAAACGGGCACTGCATCGAGCGTAAGAGAGCAGCCGTCCTTCAGTGTGAAGGGTGTGAAACCAATATCAGCGACCTGCGGCGCGGAACATCAGTGACGCGCTGATCGTCCGTAGCGTCGTGCCGCGAATATTGGTTCTACGTAATTCAACAGTGCACATCGGCGATGCTTCGGCGTCGCCGATTTTTGTCGGCACAAAGCGCCGCTGGCTCACCAACCATCGACGTCGCTTTGAGCGCAAGAAGCGGGGTGTCGCCCGCAGAAATGGCGTCTAGAATTCATTCCATGGTTCTGAGTCGGGTGAGGACTGAACGCTAAACAAGCACACGATTTCAGGCGAAAAAAGACTGCATCCGATCGGTATCCATAACCCTCTAAACGGTGTAAGGTGGTTAGCCATGGCAATAGGTGAAGCGATTAATGCGCAGAGCGTACGCCAGCAGTTGCTGGCCGGGCGCGAACGGCTGAGTGGCGTGTTTGCGGGCAACGAGACCGAGCATATGCTGCGCCTGCTTGAGGAAGTGGACAGCGCCTTGCATCGTATTGACCACGGCGACTTCGGAGTGTGTGAGGTGTGCGCGGGCGTGGTTCCCAGCGATGAATTGCTGGAGAATCCCCTGGCCCGGGTTTGCCTGGAGTGCCTGACGCCCAAGCAACAGCGCGCACTGGAGTACGACCTGGAACTGGCGGCGCAAATCCAGAAAGGGTTATTGCCGCCCGCGGATGCCATCATCTCCGGCTGGGAGATTTCCTACCACTATCAGCCCGCCGGCATGGTGAGCGGCGATTATTGCGATGTCATTCAGGACGATGGCCACCTCAACTTCATCATGGCCGATGTTTCGGGCAAGGGCGTGGCGGCCGCCATGCTCGCCTCAAATCTGCGCGCGACCTTTCGCTCCTTGATACCGCTGCGCCTTTCCGTCCAGGATCTGATGGTGCGCGCGAATCGTCTGTTCCGCGAAACCGCCCTGCCCAACCAGTACGCCACGCTGGTATTTGGACGAATTTCGGCTGATGGTCAGCTGGAACTGGCGAATGCCGGTCATCTACCGGTGCTACTGGCCGGCAAATCCGGCGTCACCACCTTCGATAGCAATTGCAAGCCGCTGGGTTTCTTCTCCGATGAAAAGGTGATTGTGGAAAGGACCGTGATGACGCCCGGCGATACCGTCATCCTCTACACCGACGGCGTCAGCGAGGCCAGCAATGCCGAGGGCGAGGAATATGGCATCGGCGCATTGCAGAGTCTGATTGCGGAGCAGCCGCCGTCGTTTTGTCCGGCAACGCTGGTGAAGACGTTCCAACAGCGTCTGACGTCGTTTCGCGGATCAGCGGAGCGTGCCGACGATGAGACGCTGCTGGCGATTCAGTATGCGCCGGCGATGGGAGCTGCGAGGTCAGTATTGTCTGAAGCGGCGGCGCGCTGAATCATCTGTATTGGCTTGGACTAATGCGTTTGTGCTGCCGTTCCGCCTTGTAATCATAGGCAGGATCGTAGTCAATCGTGCCAAATAATTTAATGATACCTGTCTGCTTGCGCCGCAAAACGTATTCGCTCAGCGCCGCGGTAACGGCCTCTTTCTTCGTCTTGTGCCCGCCAATAATTCGGGCCTCTTCAATGAGTTGGCGTAATTTCATTTGTCGAGGAGAAAATTTGGTGCCGAAGAAGGGACTCGAACCCCCACACCCTTGCGGGTACATGGACCTGAACCATGCGCGTCTGCCAATTCCGCCACTTCGGCCAGTGGATGCGAGCCAGACCTTCAGCCCGCCATCAGGAAGCATGATTATTGTAAAGGCGGGATTAGGGAATTAGCAATTCGCTTTTCGCTTTTCGCTATTCGCTATTCGCCAGAGAACGGTGGTGCGGCGGAACGACTGGCAATCATCCGCTATTCGCTATTCGCTTTTCGCTATTCGCCAGAAAGCAGGGAGCGATTAGCCGTTAGCAAAGCATAATTGGCGGGCCAGTCTCGGTCATCCTTAAAGGACCCAATCCGCTCGTCCTCGCCACCATTCTCTGTCGAAAAGCGAAGAGCGAACAGCGAAGAGCGGCTTCTTCTCAGCTTGCCGCTTCAGCGGTCTCATTGCCGCCATGGGCGCCGTATTCCTTCAATTTATTGTGAAGAGTTTTCAGGCTGATGCCGAGGATGTCGGCGGCGCGCGTCTTATTGTTGTTAGTGGATTCCAACGTTTTCAGGATGAGCAGCCGTTCAGCCTCGCCCACGGTGGTTCCCACGCCCAGACGCACCGCATTAGCTTCCTGTACGGGAGCGCGCGGAGCCACGTGACCGAATCCCGGAGGCAAGTGCCGCGGTTCAATCAGCGGGCCGTCGCAAACAATGACGGCCCGCTCCAGAGTGTTGCGCAACTCGCGAACATTTCCAGGCCAGGCATGGGCGTGAAAGGCGCCCGTCACCGCATCGCTGATGCCGGCCACGTGACGGGTGTGCTTTTCGTTCATGTCGGCGAGCAACGAATGCACCAGGTCGGGCAGATCGTCTTTGTGCTCGCGCAGCGGCGGCAAGTGGATGTTGAAGACGTTCAAACGATAATACAGATCATTGCGTAAGCTGCCGTGCGCCACGGCTTCTTCCGGAGGCTTGTTAGTGGCGGCGAGGACGCGCACGTCTACGGAGGTCTCGCTCTTGCTGCCCAGGCGGCGCAGCTTGCGGTCTTCCAGCACCCGCAACAACTTAGCCTGGGTGGCGATAGGCATCTCACCGATCTCGTCCAGCAGCAACGAGCCACCTTCGGCCAATTCGAAACAACCGGTGCGGCGTTCCAGCGCGCCCGTGAAGGCGCCTTTTTCATGTCCGAAGATTTCGCTCTCGATAAGCGTTTCCGGGATGGCCGCGCAATTGATCGCGACAAACGGTTTGGGCTTGCGATTGCTCAGTGAGTGAATGGTGCGGGCCACCAGTTCCTTGCCCGTCCCGCTCTCGCCGGTAATGAGTACCGACGCCGTACTGGGCGCCACCATCTCGATCAAGCGGAACACTTCCTGCATCTTTTTCGAGGGGCCGACCAGCGAACCCAGTACGCCGACATCCCGCAACTTGCGGCGGCTGGCTTCCAGTTCGCGCTCCGTGCCTTGGATACGCGAGGCATTCTGCAGAATGTTCCGCAGCCGCGTAGGATTAACCGGCTTCTCGATGAAGTCGAAGGCGCCAATCTTCATCGCGTTGACTGCGGCATCCACGCTGCCTTGCGCGGTGAGCAGAATGACGGCGACGGCTTGCGGGTTAAGGGCAATCTGCTGCAGCAGCTGCATGCCATCCATGCGCGGCATTTTCAGGTCTGTGACGACGATTTGCGGTCCCCACGACTCGACCTTTTCCAGGCCATCCACCCCATCCACGGCGGTTGCCGTGTCATAGCCCCAGGCGCGAAGAAGTTCCGCCATGCCGGTTCGCTCGTTTTCCTCGTCCTCGACGATCAAAATTTTTTCACGCAGCATGGAGAAACAAGCGCCTCGTACAGCCCGATACGGGCGAACCTACAGCCCGCGAAAAAACACAATCCTACTAGATGCGAAGCAGCGACACGAGGTCGAAACTCAAACTGGTCCGTTTGAACCGCGTGATCGCCACCAACTGCAGATAAAAGTACCACCTTTCGAGCCAGTTTGGCTTAACCCACGGGCTTGCAACAAGGATTTCAGGGGATTCCACTATCGATTTCTGCGGCCAGAGACCCGCTTAGGCGTATGATTCCTAGGTGTAAAGTGAGTAAACATTTTCCCATAATAAGCATGCCGTAACAAAGAGAAGGCTATGTTAATGTCTCCCGTTGCGGTACAATCGTTGCGGTTGCAAAGCAGGACGATTGCCTGCACTTGTACTTAGACACATTTAAAATGAATTCGAGCAAGGCCACTTTGCTTACGGTACTGCTAGAGTTCCGGAGGATTACGAATGTCTTCTCGTATTGGAGTAGTCCCGACACGCATCATTGCGACATCGATTGCGCTGGCGTTCGCGCTGTGTTCCCTAGGCGTCCTTGCTACAGCGCAAACTGATATTCAGCCCAAAGACGAAGTCTTTGGCGGTTATTCCTGGTACCATCCCAACGGAAACGTTGACTATGGCTATCGAGTCAAAGACATCCCCGAAGGCTTTGACGCCTCTAACACCTATTACCTTCCCCAGTGGCACAACTTGGGCATCCTCTTCGATGGAAGCGGTCACTTCCATGGCAGCGAAGATACCGACGTAGGCTTCCTTCTGGGAGGATTTCAGTACAAGTATCACACCGATACTTTCTCCCCGTTTGTCCGGATTTTTGTTGGCGCCGCCAGGATATCGCCCCCAACTTACGTCGATGAGTGGCAAGCCGCGGCAGGCGGCGGTGGTGGTTTCGACTTGAACATCACCCATAGGTTCGCCCTGCGTTTGGCGCAGGTCGATTACATCTACACCAACTATCACCCGAGGGTTTCGTTTTTTGGTTCTCCGCAGTGGAACAGCGTTCGCCTGGGCACAGGAGTTGTCATAAACCTAGGCACCTACTACGCCCCGGCGCTGGCTGCTACCTGCTCGGCCCAGCCGACGGAAGTGACGGAAGGCGAGCCGATAACAGTCACAGCGACGGGCGCCAACTTCAATCCGAAGCACACCGTCACCTATGCCTGGACAACCGACGGTGGCAAGATTGATACGGCCAATGCGCAGTCGGCCCATATTGATACGACCGGCGCATCGGCTGGTCCGCACACCGCCAACGCAACCCTCACCGACGCCAAGATGAAGAAGATGAACTCGGCGACGTGCAGCGCCCCCTTCACCGTCAAGGCGAAGCCGATGAATCCGCCGCAGGTGAGTTGCTCCGCCAATCCGACTACGGTTCAGGCGGGTACTCCTTCCACCATCACAGCCAGTGCGACCAGCCCCGATCCTGGAGTAACCATCTCCAGCTACACCTATACCGCGTCGGCTGGAAACATTAGCGGAACCGGTACCACCGCAACCCTTGACACGGCCGGCACACAGTCCGGGCCGATCACGGTCAACGTTACGGCGACCGATTCACGCGGGCTGACCGGAAACTGCAGCACCACGGTCACGGTTGAGAATCCTCCTCCGCCGCCGCAGGTGAGTGCGCGTACGCCAATTCAGTTCATACAGCGTCCGCATCAGAAGTACATTCCATGGCGCGTAGACAACGAAGCCAAGGGCATCCTGGACGACGACGCTTCCGCCTTGAAGAACGAACCCAATGCGAAGCTGGTCATCGTCGGGTACGCCGATGGCGAACCGGAGCCTATGGTTGGCATGGGCAAGAAGAGACACAAGATGGATCTGGCTGCGCAGCGCGCAGTAAATGCCAAGGCTTATCTGGTGCAGCAACAGGGTATCGACCCGAGCCGCATCGAGGTACGCAAGGGCACGGGCAAGGACCACGACGCGGATATCTTCTGGGTACCGCAGGGCGCGGACACCGCCAGTGCACCTTTACTCCAAGGCACAACGCCAGTTGACGAGTCTGTGGTGACACCGAGCGAAAACGCCTATCCGAAACCGAAGACGGAAGCGCCGATGCACCATAAGAAGAAAGCAGCAGCGGCTCCGGCCAACTAAGGCAAGAGTTGCTGGAAACCCTGATACCGGTGAGGGCGTAACGCTCTCACCGGTTTTTTGTTGACGCAAGAAGCTGCGTCGTTTTTTCGAGCAGGCCTCGCGGGTACGTCGGCATACGCCACCCGCAATGCCTGCATCCAAGTAGCTATTGCGGAAGGTTCTGGAGAGTTGGTCGACAAGACCGCTGTCGCGACTGCCTTTACCGAGCGGATACTCAGGAGTTCAGCGCCTCACCAAGCCTGTTCCCCTGGGTTATGATTTAACCAGCAAACTTTTTAGGTCCCGTATTTGCTATGCGTAAACTTTTCTTGTCGTTATTGAGTTTCCTTCTCTGCATCTTCCTCCTTCACGGCGTCGTGTCGTATGCATCAGACTGGCGTCTGATTGGGCCTGAAGGCGGCGACGCGCGCAGCTTGTCCTACGATCCAGCCGACCCCAGCCACATCCTGCTGGGTACCAGCGCAGGAGAATTGTTTGCCTCCCAGGATGGAGGCAACTCCTGGGCCCCGTTCGCGCACCTCGGAGCCGGCGATGACTACGTTCTGGACCACATCATCTTCGATCCCACCCGACCGGCCACCATCTACGTCTCGGGATGGAGCTTGTATAACGCGGACGAGGGCGATGTCTTCCGCTCAGACGATTCCGGTCATACCTGGCGGGCGCTGCCGATGGTGCATAATAAGTCGGTGCGCGCCATGGCCATGGCGCCTGGCGACCACAACACTCTGGTCATCGGCGCCATCGACGGGGTGTTCCGTTCGCGCGACGGCGGCGCCACCTGGACACGCATTTCTCCCGAGAACCACGCCGAGATCAAGAATATTGAGTCGGTGGCCATTGATCCCGAGAACCCGAACACCATCTATGCCGGGACGTTCCACTTGCCATGGAAAACCGATGATGGCGGCCAAAACTGGCACAGCATCCAGCAAGGCATGCTTCTGGATTCCGACGTTTTCAGCATCATTATCGATCCGAAAATGCCCACGATGGTGTACGTCAGCGCCTGTTCAGGAATTTATAAGAGCGTGAACGCCGGCGATCTCTTTCGCCGCATCCAGGGCATACCGCACTCGGCCATCCGCACCCGAGTCTTAAAGCAAGATCCCCAACGCCGAACCATCCTCTATGCCGGCACCACCGGCGGTCTCTGGAAAACGTTTGACGGCGGCACCACGTGGGAACTCTACTCGGCACCCAACGTGATTGTTAACGACATACTCATTGATCCGCGTCAGCCTGATCGTGTGCTGCTGGCCACCGATCGCGGCGGCGTGCTGGCAAGCGATAACGGCTTTGATCACTACAGCGCTTCGAACCGCGGCTTTTCTCATCGCGTGGTTGGCGGCGTGGTGGTCGACCACAAAGACCCCAACCGTCTGTACGTCGGCGTGGTTAACGATAAGGACTACGGAGGATTCTTTCTCTCCGACGATGCCGGACAGAGTTGGCGCCAGTCGAACAAGGGCCTGGATGAGCGCGACATTCTAAGCCTGCAGCAGGCGGACAATGATGTCATCTTTGCCGGCACCAATCACGGAATCTTCTATCTGCCTTCCGTAAACGGAACTTGGCTGCCGGCGACCATGATTATGGGCAAACGGCCAGCCGAAAGCGTGAAAACAGAAGCTCCTGCGCCAAGTCGCTCGCGTACCGCCCACTCGGCTGCGACCGCAAGCCACAAATCGGTGACTCATGTGCCCAAGGCCACACTTGAGGCTGTAATCACTCCGGCCAAGGCACCGCGGGTACGCTTCCTCGAGTTCGACCAGAAAGTTTGGTATGCCGCCACCGACGAGGGTCTCTTCCGGAGCGTCGATCAAGGCAAGAAGTGGTACGGCGAACCGGTGGAGGGCGAAAGTAATTTCATCGCAATCAATCGCTTCGACGACGGTACGCTCACACTGGTCAGTCCTAAGCGGGTTTTCCTTTCCAAGGATGAGGGCGAATCCTGGACCGAGTTCTCTTACCCGGCGTATGTGACCGGCCTGTACAGCCTGACGGTTATTCCCGATGGTTCTATGTGGCTGGGGACCCGCGAGGGTGCTCTGCACTCCACCGATGGCGGAAAGACCTGGCAACACATTCTCGGCGGTCTTCCGCCGCGCCACGTACTGGCTGTGCGCTATGACACGGCCGGACAGCGACTTTTGGCGACGGCAGTCTTCGCCCACGGTGTTTTCGAGAGCAAGAATGGCGGACAAAGCTGGCAGCGCACGGCCGATTCGGGCGTCTCCATTCGAACGGCTATGGACTACCATGGCCGCCTGCTGGCGGCCTCTGCTTACAATGGCTTGCTGCTACAACAAAGCAAGGTGGAAGAGTCGGCGTCAGACGCGGCTCATTCAGGCGAACGGACGGCCACACCGAGCCAGCAATAGGTCTGGACAACAACCAGCTTTCTCTTCCCTTTGCGTGCTCGCGACAGTGGCGGCGGGGCACGCAGTTCGGTTGCCAAGTGTGGTCTTGGGGTAGTTGGTTTTGCCAATGGCCAAGTACTCGTTGCTAATTGCTGGCGGCTCTCTTCCCTTTTCCGCTATTCTGATTAGGCAGCAGTTGCGATTCTGCCTATGAAACGCACCCAACCCCGTTTGTTCGAGCACAAGTTCCTTCCGCTCTCCACTCGCTTCGACCACGCTCTGCTCTTCGCCGCCCAGGTACATCGCGATCAGGACCGCAAGAAGAGCGGCATTCCCTACATCTCGCATTTACTGGGCGTGGCCTCCATCGTGCTTGACTACGGCGGCGACGAGGAGATGGCCATTGCTGCCCTGCTGCATGACGCGGTCGAAGACCAGGGTGGGCGTCCCATGTTGAAGATGATCGAGCAGATTTTCGGGGCGCGTGTAGCCAAAATCGTGGATGGCTGCACCGACTCGTATGTCGAAGATCCAAAGAAAAAGGAAAGCTGGGAGCGGCGCAAATTTCGCTACTTGCGCCGCATCCGCCACGAGGATGCCGAAACCCGGTTTGTCTCCGCAGCCGACAAACTGTACAACGTTCGCGCTGTGCTGCGCGATCTGCGCAACAACGGAGACCAGGCTTTCGCGCGCTTTTCCGCTCCCAAGACAAGAATCATCTGGTACTACCGCTCGCTGGTGAATGAATATCGCGCTGGGGGCGTGACCCACTTGTTCAAGCCATTGCTCGACGACCTCGATCGCGTGGTGGTCGAAGTGGAGCATTTGTCCGGTTTTCTGGCAACTTCACCCGAGCCCCACCGCAAGCTGACCACAAAGCTCAAGGGCAAGCGCTAACTTATTTTTTGGCATCACGAACCGACTTCAGTCGGCGAGGGAGCTGCTTTATCTTTTTCAGCATCTGTTCAGGGTGCTAGCTTGATACTCAGGAATTCACCGTGCCCATTACCGACGCCGAACGCATTTCCGCGCTTCTGAAATCCGCTAAGACCATCGCCGTCGTTGGGTTGACCGACAGTCCTCTGCGGCCGAGCTACGAAGTCTCGCACTACATGCAGTCGAAGGGGTACCGCATCATTCCTGTGAATCCCAATATCACCGAGTCGTTAGGCGAGAAGGCTTATCCGTCGCTGCTCGATGTCCCGGACAAGATCGATATTGTGAATGTCTTCCGCCGCTCCGAAGCTGTGCCCGAAGTGATCGAGCAAGCGATCCGCATCAAGGCGCCGGCGATATGGATGCAGGAAGGCGTGGTCCATCACCCGGCGGCCGAAAAAGCCCGCCAGTCGGGCATCTTCGTCGTGATGGACAAGTGCATTCTGAAGGAACACATCAAAAGACGGTGAACTACAAAAAGAAAAACAATTCTTTTTTACCACGGAGGCACGGAGGTCACGGGGTTTCTTGTTACTTCTTTTCCGTGCCCTCCGTGTTCTCTGTGGTAAACAACTTTCTTCCCCTCGGTGAATCGCGTTTTACCGTTTCGCTGGCACATACAGCCACGCGCTGCGCGTGGCAGCGTCGGAGTGTTTCGGGTAGCCGCCAGCGAGCAGTACGCGCCCGTCTTCCAGCAGAGTTGCCGAAGGATAAAAACGCTCTGTGTCGCCCGAGCCTGCTATCTTTAGAAACTCTTTGCCGCGTTCGTCATACAGCGCCGCCCCAGGCGCTCCTCCGAAAATGAGCACACCGTTTTTTATCTGCACGGCTTCTGGTGGCAGCTTGAAGCGGCCCTCGGCCATGTTGCCCGTCGACGTAAATCGGTTGGTCCGCGAATTATAAATCTCCGCTGTGTTGTAGGCTGTCTCCCAATCCCCTGCATCCGATCCGCCAGCAATCAGCACAGTGCCGTCATTCAGCAACACGGCCGTATGTTTGTAGCGTGGGACCGACATGTTGGCAACCAAGGAGAATGACCGCGTTTTCGGATCGTAGATCTCGGCGCTCTCGGTCACCTGTTTTCGCGCAGCACCGCCGCCTGCAACCAACACCCGGCCGTCCTGAAGCAAAGTAGCCGTGTGCGCCACGCGCCCCGTGTGCATTGCACCCACACGAGTGAACTTGCCGCTGTGTTCGTCGTAAACTTCTGCTGAGTTCGTCGCGGCCATGGTGCTGGAATCGTGTTCCCCGCCGGTTATGAGCACGGTCCCGTCGCGTAGAACCGTTGCGGTTGGCCGTGCACGCGGTTCGTTCATTCGGGCCGTCACCGCAAACGATCGCGTCGCCGGGTCATAGATTTCCGCCTCGTCAGTTTCATGCCAACCACCGGCAATCAGCACTCTGCCGCTCGGCAAAAGAACGGCAGCCGCTCCCACCCGGCCGAGCAGCATGTTCTTGACCGGCGAGAATTGGTTTGTCTTCGGGTCGAAAATCTCCGCCGTGTTGGAGAAATCGCCGTTACGCAGCATTCCTCCCGCGATCAGCACGGTGCCATCACGCAATAAGGTGGCCGTGTGACCCGACCGGGGAACATTCATGCTGCTGGTTGAGATAATTTGACCGCTGGTTTGCTGCCTGGGAGCATCGCCGAACAACGGTGTGACCGCCAGAAGCAGCAAACCGAGCCCGACTGGCGTAGAAGTCCAAAAACGGGCCATCGCACACCTCACGCCGGTATTGGACGTCCCGCTCATGGTTTGGGCTAACCTTTTATTTTGTTTTTTCTGTGTCGATGTGCCTCTGCGGTGGGCCCTTCTTCGCCTGCCTGATCTCCTCCAACCGCGCTTTAATCCGTTTCTCGATGCCTTCGTCGGTGGGATGGTAATACTTGCGATCCTTCAAGCCGTCAGGCAGGCACTGCATGTCGGCAACCTTCGACTCCAGATTGTGGGCATACTGATATCCCTTCCCGTAATCCAATGCCTTCATCAGCCCAGTCGGAGCATTGCGCAGATGCAGCGGAACCGGCTCCTGCGCGGTGCGCTCAACATCCTCCTGCACCGTGTTGTAAGCCGTATACACCGCGTTGGACTTGGGAGCGGCACACAGATACACGACCGCCTGGGCGAGCGCAAGATCTCCCTCCGGCATTCCGAGAAAGTCGAAAGCATCACGCGCCGCCAGGGTCACGGCAAGGGCATTAGGATCCGCTAGCCCGATGTCCTCAACCGCCATCCGCACCAGGCGCCGGGCAACGTAGAGCCTATCTTCGCCGGCCTCCAGCATCCGCGCCAGCCAATACAGCCCTGCATCGGGATCGCTGTTGCGGACGCTCTTGTGCAGCGCGGAGATTAGGTTGTAATGCTCTTCACCGGCCTTGTCGTACATCAGAACGCGCTTCTGGAGCGCATCGGTGACAATGGTGTCGGTGATCCGCGGTCTTGCGCCCGACTTCTGCTGCTCGGCCGCCAGAGTGGCGGCAACTTCCAGCACGTTGTAGGCGCTGCGGGCGTCTCCGCTGGAGTAGGCAGCAATCTTGCGCAAGACATCCTCGTCCGCCTCGAGTTGCGCGTCGCCCAGCCCGCGCTCAGCATCTTCCAAAGCGCGCCGCAGCAAGAGCACGATCTGCTCTTCCGCCAGCGGCTTCAGCACGTAAACGCGGCAGCGTGACAGCAATGCCGAAATCACTTCAAACGATGGATTTTCCGTGGTCGCGCCAATCAGGCGGATGCTACCCTTCTCAACGTACGGCAAGAAGGCGTCCTGCTGCGCTTTGTTGAAGCGATGCACTTCGTCCACGAAGACAATCGTCCGCGTGCCATACTGGCGCGCCCGTTCGGCATCGGCCATGACTTGCTTGATTTCCTTGATGCCGGTCAGGACCGCGGAAAATTCGACGAAATCCGCGTGGGTCATGCGCGCGATGATTTTGGCGAGCGTGGTTTTGCCCACGCCTGGGGGGCCCCAAAAGAGCAGCGAGCCGGTGTCGTCGCGCTCGATTTGCACCCGCAGAGGCTTGCCTGGCGCGAGAATGTGCTCTTGTCCGACGAACTCGTCCAGGCTGCGCGGTCGCATGCGATCGGCCAGCGGCCTGGTTTTGTCAACCGCATCGTCGGCGGGCGGGATTTGCTGAAACAGATTCACGAGAACGTCCACCACAGAGACACAGAGCCACAAAGAAACTCAATTCAGAGAACACGTCGACGAATTCCGTTCTTCAACGCCGCGACGTTAAAGTTAATCAATAGCCCGATGCGCAATCCCGTAAGATGCAAGTAAGTCAGCAACTGCGCCTCGTGTACTGGCAGGACCTCTTGCACCGCCTTCAGTTCGACGATGACCTTATCGCTGACGATCAAATCGATCCGGTACCCACACTCCAATTTGACGCCTTTATAAGTAATCGGTATGTCGACCTGCTGTCGAAATGGAAGTTTTCGCAGCTCTAGTTCATGACACAGGCAGGCCTGGTAAACGGATTCGAGCAAGCCTGGGCCAAGCGATCGGTGAATCTCCATTGCCGCTGCAATGATTTCTCGTGTGAGTGGCTGCTCAGCATCCGTAGGCAGATCGGTCTTGCAGGCCAGTCGAGGAGCTGCAAGGTTTGACTCGAATGTTCTCAAACGGATCCTCTTTCTACCCACCTTAAGAACCTAGGAGTCATCTAGAAAGAATTGTAAACCTCTGTGTCTCCGTGTCTCTGTGGTTTAATGACTTTGTCTCTGCCGCGCGGCCTCATACAGCACGATCGATGTCGCTATACCCGCGTTCAGCGATTCAACCTTTGCCGAATGTGAGATCGCCACCACCTCATCGGCCTGCGCCAACACGTCCTTGGGAACACCAGCGCCTTCGCTGCCGACGATGAAAGCCACAGGTCCGCGGAGGTCAACCTCGGCAATCGGAGTCCCCCTGTGCGAAGACGTCGCCATTACACGCACGCCGCGCGACTTCATCTCGCGGAGGGCGGTTGCCAATTCAATCTTCAGCGTCGGCACTCGGAACAACGAACCCGCTGAAGCCCGCATAGCTTTCCAATTCCATGGGCTCACGGTGCGCTCGCCAAGCATTAGGCCGGTCACCCCAAACGCTTCGCCCGAACGCGCAATGGTGCCGAGATTGCCCGGGTCCTGCAGGCCGGCAATTGCCACCAGCAACGCCGGTGCAGAAGCAAACAACTCCTCCAACGCAAACGATTTCACCCGCACCAGGGCAGCCACGCCTTGCGGCGTTTCGCTAGGCACAGCCCCGGCAAAAACATCGTCCGGCAGCAGCAGCGTCTCGGTATGCGAAGACAATTGCAGCAGCAGTTTGTGCGCGCGTTCCTTGGCAGATTCGCTGAAGAAGACCGTGGTAGGCCGGAGTCCGCTACGGATGGCCTCTTCGACGATGTGCATGCCCTCCACAGCAATTTCGCCTTCGACATTGGGCTCGGCGAAAGCGCGCCGCAACTCCTTCACGCGCGCATTCTGTCCACTGTGGATGCGGTGTAAGCGATCGTCAGTTCTAATGGGCATAACCATCGAGCACAGGACAGGCGTCTATCCTACACCGGCCATCACCGCATTTTCTGGCCGTGACGTGGTAATCTGCTCAGTTGTCGTTGCCAGGGACAATATGTTACGGTTTCCCTCCATCAGCTCCAGTTACTGAAAAAGAAGAGGTCTGGGTGCGTCCCGAAATCGTCAAAATCAGCAGTCAGGAACCGGAGAGTTCGCTGGTGTCGTATGTGGCGGAGAAGATCCGCGCCGGCGAAGTGTTAGGTATGCCGACCGACACTTTTTACGGTCTGGCGGCCGATCCTTTTAACTTGCACGCGGTTGACCGAGTGTACGACATCAAATCCCGCTCGCGCCATAAACCCCTGTCGCTGCTGATCGAATCGGTCGACCAGGCGGCCGAACTGGCCTGGCCGGTTCCGGAAATTTTCTACCTGCTGGCTCGCCGCTTCTGGCCTGGACCGCTGACTATTATTGTGAAGGCCGACCCCAAATTACCGCTCAAGGTTACGGCCAATACCGGCAATGTCGCTCTGCGCGTGCCATCCGCGGAGATTCCCCTCGCCATCATCCGCGCCGCGGGTTTGCCTATCACCGCCACCTCGGCCAACCTTAGCGGCGAAAGCGAGTGCACGTCTGCCTTGCAGGTGCGCGATCAACTGGGCCATTGCTTGTCCATTATTGTGGACGGCGGGCAGTCCCCTCGCGACACGCCTTCCACCATCATCGACCTGACCAGCGAGGATGGGACTTGGCGCGTGATGCGGCATGGCGCCATTCCGGAAGAACAGATTGTCGAGCTTTTGGGTGGCCGCGAATAGGCGCCACCGTGGTGCAAACCTCCAACTCACATCTCTCACGCTGGATCGTAGCTCTTGCCGCCGTTGTAGCCGTCGGATTTCTGCTCTACACCGGCCGGCAAATCGTGCGAGATGCCGGAATGGACCAACTTCATTCCGCCGATGCTATCGTGGTGTTCGGCGCGGCGGAGTACGTAGGACATCCTTCACCGGTGTATCGCGCGCGCCTCGACCACGCGTACGATCTGTTCCAGCGCGGACTGGCGCCGGTGATCATCACCACCGGGGGCGCGGGCAAAGATCCACAATACAGCGAGGGCCAGGTTGGCCGCGATTACCTGGAAGGGCGCGGCGTCCCGGATGTAAATCTGATCGCCGAAACCCAAGGCGGCAATACCGACGAGTCTACGCAACGGGTCGCCGTCATTATGCATGCCAATGGCATGCGCAGCGGCCTGCTGGTCAGCGATGCCTACCATCTCTACCGGGCCAAGCAGATGATGGCTCGCGAGGGCGTTACCGTGTATATATCGCCGCGGCCCGGCTCAATTCCCAAGACTGCCTTCGCACGCTGGATGGCCGCCTTGCGCGAAAGCTTCAGCTACATGCTGTACCGGGCGCATGTCAGGTAGGCCGCGAATCGCGGTTTGAACAAAACTACGAGGTTAGTCCGGGATGTACGTCGCTAAAGAGGAGTTCATTTTGAGGCTTGCCTCAGGCCGCAGCGTGCTGCACCTGGGATGCGTGGGCTTCACGGACCTCGCCATCGGCGACCGAGTTAGATCAGCAAAGCAGAGTCTGCATTGGAAACTTACCCAACTGTCGGAAACCGTAGGTGTCGATCGCAGCGTTGCGGTCATCGATGGATACCGGGAGCTCGGAGTCTTTACCAACATCGTCGCTGGAGATGTCGAACGCCTTGACGAACTGCAACTCACACGGAAGTTCGACGTGGTAGTCGCAGGCGATATTATCGAGCACCTGTCTAACCCCGGGCGGATGTTGGATGGCATCAAGAGATTCTGCAACGGTAACACCGATGTCGTCATCACCACGCCCAATGCGTTCGGGGCGCCTAATTTTCTAAGATATTCAGTTGGGAAATTCCGGGAAGGCGCCGAACATGTGATGAGCTTCAACGAACAGAATCTCGTGAGCCTGTTAAACAGACACGGATATTCCATTTGCGAATCGCACACGTGCTTTCAGCCGCGTTCTGCGGACAAGCACTGGGCCTTTGCCTTCTCGTTGGCGAGAAAACTGTTTGAGATGTCGCCCCGCTTCGGCGGAACGGTTGCGAAGGTCAAGCCAAGCGCCAGCGATGGACCGCAGCGCGGCTTCCTGGAATGAAAGTCGAAAATCCAGGCGACCCGGAAATCCCACTTCAGAGACAAATTCTAAATCTGGAGCGTCGTTGAACTGGCTGAGGACTGACGACTGAGGGCTGACAGTTTTACTTCACCAGCGCCATTACCCTTGCCGGGCCGCCGGAACCGCCTTCGAGCTTGATCGGTGCTACCACCACCGTCGCGCCGGAAGCAGGAACCAACCCGAGGTTGGCGACATTTTCCAGGTGATAAACGCCCTGGTCTGAGGTGAAGAGATGCACCGGAAATGTCGTGGTTGCGCCGATGTCCACGCTCATGGTGTCAGTGCCAAGCCCCACTACGCCGCGGGCCTTCACCAGGAACTTAGCCGCCTCGAGCGAAAAGCCGGGGTAGTGCGACAGATGGTCGCTGCCGACATTGCGAAATTCTTTTTGCGAGTTCCAACGCTCGTCCCAGCCGGTATAGGCCATCACCACGGCGCCAATGGGAATTTCTCCATGCGCGTTTTCCCAGTCGGCAATGTCCTGAACACTGATCTCGTAGTCGGGATTGCTTTTAGCCTTACCGCGCACATCCAGCACCACCAGTGGACGCACTAGCCGCTCGACTGGAATCTGGTCCACCGTCCACGTGCCCTTGGCGAAATGCGCAGGCGCGTCGAGGTGCGTGCCGTAATGCTCCTGAGTGGCAAAGACGCGCGAGTAGTATCCGTCACGCTCAATGTTGCCCGATTCCTTGGCCTGGAACGGTGATTGCTCGCTGCCTTCCCAGTTGGGCGAATGGTCATTCAGGTTGTGCGTGAGGTCGATTACCGCGCGATAGACACTCGGATCAGGCATGGCGGGTTTGTGCTGCGCGATCAACAACAGCGCTAGAGCAAGACTACAACCTATCGCAAACGTCTTCCACTTGATCATGGCACGAATATTGCCCGCAAGATATCGATGCGCCGGAGGCAGCAGTCGTTTCGTGAATTATTGTTAACAGCTAGCTGCTCAGTTGCTCGCTGCTACTTACTTCTCTCCAACGCAAATCCGAACCACAGCGAATTCGAGCCGTTGTAGTTCACACCCGATCGCTGCTGAGTCGCGAAGCCCATACGCTCCGCCTTTAGCGTGCAATTGTTGCAGGGCTTCTCCAGCACGATCTCGTAGCTGCCATTCTTCTTGGAGCGTGCCGTGCCCACCACCGTGCCACTGGCGTCGCTCAACGTGATGGTGGCACGAAGCACCGGCCAGCCGCCTTCGTCGGTGATCACCCCCTGCACTTTGCCGCGCACGGGAAGACCTTCAGGCAGGTAATCGCGCATCATGTATCCCGGCCCACGCAGCGGCCGGCCACCCAGCTGCCCGGTGACTTTGTCGTGCTCGAGTGCGAGTGTGCCATTGACAAAGACGTATTCGAAGCCGACCGACGGCTTGTTGGGATCGTCGAAAGTCGCCAGGTCTCGCACCTTCTCAGGATCGAAAATCGTAATATCGGCGAAGTAATCGGTGCGCAGCAGGCCGCGATGGTCAAGCCTCTCGCGTTGTGCCGGCAGCGAGGTGAACTTGCGAATCGCGTCCTCCAGCCGCAGGTTGTGCTCCTCGCGCACATATTTCCCAAGAATGCGGGCAAAGCTGCCATAGGCCCGCGGATGCGCCTTGGATTCCCCCAGCGGCCCCGTCGGATTAATGGCGCCATAATCGGTGCCGACGCTCACCCACGGCTGTTGCATCGCCAGCTTCACATCGGGCTCACTCATCAGGAAATACACGGCACCCACATTGTCGCGATCGGCGATTACCAAATCCAGCATCGCGTCGACGGGATCTTTGTTGTCCATCTTCGCAATCTCCGAGATCTTCTTGCCCTCGTACTTGCGAAGCTTTGGGTCGAGCACTGACACCACCATCACGCCATTAGCCCCGCCAACTTCACGCCACAGGTTCTCGAACGAACCTCCAGTGGTATCGAGATCCTTGCGGATCTGTTGGCGTATCGCTGGATTTTTCAGGCGCTTCACGAATTGGTCAGCGCCACCCTCATGATATTTCGGCGGAATGGCCGCGCCCAGCGAGGTCGCAGCGCCGACATACGGATACTGATCGGCGGTCACATCAATTCCACTTGCGCGGGCCTGCTCAATGGCAGCAATCACCTGCGGCATCTTTCCCCAGTTCTGCATGCCCGCAACTTTCAGGTGAAAGATCTCGACCGGAATGCCGGCTTCGCGTCCAATGCGAAACGCCTCGTCGAGCGCGTCCATCTCAGAGTCGCCCTCGCCGCGGATGTGCGAGGCATAAATGCCGCCCTTTTTCGCCGCGACTTTCGCCAGCGCAATCAACTCATCGGTCTTGGCATACGACCCTGGCGCGTAGATGAGCGCGGTCGATAGTCCCATGGCTCCGTCGCTCATGGCGCCGTCCACCATGATCTCCATCTGCTTCAATTCGTCGGCGGTGGGAGCGCGATCGGCGTTGCCAATCACCATGTGGCGCACCTGCGCCGCGCCAACGTAGGTCGCGAGGTTGATCCCGCTTCCCTGCTTGGTCAGGCGCTCAAAATATTCTTCCAGCGACTTCCAATCGGGCGTGATGTGGAAGTGCTGGAAGTAGTCGGCGTGTTCCTGGTTGAGGAGTTCGTTGGTGGGCGCGATCGTGTCGCCTTCGCCGGTGATCTCGGTGGTGATGCCCTGCGTCAACTTGCTGACCGCCTGCTTGTCGATGAGCAGGTTGCTCTCCGACTGGCCCAGCATGTCGATGAAGCCGGGAGCGACGATGAGCCCCTTGGCATCGATGGTGCGCTTGGCCTCAAGCGAGGCGTCGGCGTGGCCCACGAAGACAATGCGGTCGCCAATGATGCCAACGTCGGCGTAAATCCAGGGGTTGCCGCTGCCATCCACCACGCGCCCGTTGCGGATGAGGTAATCGAACTCCTGCGCCACCAGAGGGGTAGTCGCAAGCCCCAGCAGAAGAAAAAGCAGGACGAATTTATTTCGTGACAAGTTCAGCTCCGAGTAGCGAATTTCCGGCATGCGACTAAGGCAGATCGCAGAGCGATTTCAAGGTGGCGTGACGCCGGGTAATGCTCACTTCCCCATCCTCTGCGTCACCATCGCCACCGTCAGCGCCAGGTCGGCGGCGAACACGGTGCTGACAAAATTCACCGCATCATTGCCCATTTTGCCGAAGTTTTCCCACGTCGCTCCTAACACACTGTCGAAAAACATTCCCGCAATTCCCGTCAGCGCAATCAGCGGAGTCCAATTCCAGCTTACGACTTGGAAGGCCGCGCCCACCCAG
This sequence comes from uncultured Acidobacteriaceae bacterium, assembly GCA_963798185.1. GTDB lineage: Bacteria > Acidobacteriota > Terriglobia > Terriglobales > Acidobacteriaceae > Bog-257. Next base: position 64,618 of record CAWCSJ010000013.1, on the reverse strand, counting down.
GCCACCAGGCAAGCGGCTACGCACCCAGCCAAAGTTCCTACGACACTGATGGCTCCATTCGTGCCGATGGGAGCTTCGCGGAAGTCCGTGATCATGTACGCCACACGAGCCGTCGCCTGTCCAATCTCGCTGGAAGCCGTGTCGGCAGCGGCTTCCGCAAGGGCCGCCATGGCTCCGATCAACAGTATCCCAGTCAATTGCGGAAACCAGACGACCGGTAGCGCGCACAAAGCAGTTGCGCCCAGATTGGCCAGGACCTGCGACGCAGTGCGGCCCGGTCCGCGCTCGGCGATCCCGAGTTGCTGCTTTCGCCCATAACCCGCGCGCGTGGCCAATAAGGTGATCACGAATACCGTCAGCAGAGGAACAAAGCCTGCCAGTCCAGCGGCGAGCATCAGAACGAACGCCACCACCACGCCCATCAGCGCTCCGCCGTCGGTTACAGCGCCCAACGTCCGGGCAATGACCGCAAAGCCGATGGCCACAACGGCGGCGGGCAAACCCCTTGCATGGAAGAGACTTGTCACTGGTCCTCGGCCAGTATCGCATGACACGAAGGTTCATCGCAGGAGGCGGGTGCGGGGCGGCAGCCTTCGACTGACAACTGGCAACCGACTACCGACAACTATTTAGTAAAGCGGCGCCTCACCTGGCGGACGGGTCTTCCACCGCCGATGCACCCAGAGCCACTGGTCCGGATAACGTCGCACGTAGTCTTCAATAATTTTGTTGAAGAGCGCGGTATTGGTGACGGCATCGGCGTCATCGTTGCCGGTGCGAACCAGATCCACTGCGTGGTCAAACTCCACACGGTATTTGCGCAGTACCGGGTCCCATATGGTAAACGCCGGAACTACCGCCGCTCCGGTATGCAAGGCCAGCCGCGCGACGCCGCTGGCGGTGCAGGCCGGAACCCCGAAGAAATTCACAAATACGCCTTGCGGCGGCGTCATGTTGGTGTCCATCAGGACGCCCACGGTTTCGTTGTTGCGCATGGCGGCAAGCAAGCCGCGGGCGAACTCGTCCTTCCCAATCATCTGATTGCCGTGCAGGCCGCGATAGCGCGCAACCAAGGCATCGACATAAGGATTGTCCAGCGGCCGCACCACAATTTTCATGGGATGGCCTTGCAGCGAGTGGAAGAACGACCCAATCTCCCATCCTCCAAAGTGGCCAGTGAGAAAGAGCACTCCCTTGCCCCGCTTCTCGGCCGCTTCGAAGTTCTCGAAGCCCTGATACACGGCGACCTGCGCGACGTTTTCCCTGGTGTATGTGGGGAACAGGCAGGCCTCGGCAAGCAGGCGACCCAGCGACACGTAGACGCCACGCAGTATCTTGCGGCGTTCTTTCGGCGACTTCTCCGGGAAGGCCAACGCGAGGTTGCGCATTCCGACGCGGCGCAATCGACGGTGCAGATGGTACACCGCGCCGCCGAGCATGATGCCCCATCCACGGGCCAGCGGGCGCGGCAATGCGCCGATCAGGCGCACCACCAACGCGACCGGAACATACTGCAACTTGTGGCGCATGAGTATCGGTTTGACGGTAGCACCGCGAAAAAACGCGGTCAAACCCATTGCGCCGCACGGCTTCTTAAACCCGGAGAAAAGCGGTGGCCGCAGCCACCGCAATTTGCGCCGCTATTTCTTACGATTATCGGTTCCACTGGCTCGAAGGGGTTGGCGCGACCGACGGCGCCGGGGCAGAACTTGGTGTTGCAGTGGGCGCTGCAGCAGGTTCGTCACTCGTGGGATCGACCGTCGCTGCCGGCGCTTGCACTTGTTCCGTAGCTGCGCTGGTCGCGGGCGCTTCAACCGGTGCGGCCGCAGTTACCGGTGTTGTTACCACCGGCGCCGACGCAACCTGCGCGCGAATCTTGGGCGTGGGAGCGTATTTCTCCACCATGTTCAGCAGGACCATCGAATCCTGCGGCGGCGGCACCTGTCCATTAAGCAGCGAATAAAACGTCCAGTCCTTGCCGCCGTAGAAAGCTCGCGTGTCACCGTTGTCTTGGCGAATGACACCGCCGCTCAAAGAGACACCAAGGAACAAGCCCCGCGACCGCGAATAGGTCAGCACCTGGGCGCGCAAGGTAAGGTCGGTGGAAGCCTGAGCGTCACGGCCGACCGGCCCGGCTGACGCGGATGCGTCGGCGCCCAGCTTGAACTTGCTTTGCAACAGATGCTGCATGCCGTCATCGGTGCGGATGATTAGAACCAAATCAGAAGCCTGACCGCCCGCCTGAAATCCAAAACTGCCGCCGGTCACCTTGAAGAACACCGGCGCACTCCAGCCATGCTCGGTACGGCAGGTCGCTACGCCTTTGCCATAGTTGGCGCCGAACACGAAACTTGCCTTCAGCATCGAGGGCACGATCGCGATGCACTTGGCTCCGGAGAGGATCCCATCGGGAATGGCCCGATCGGGGGCCGACATGATCTGGTTGAGGATGGTGCTGGCCGTCTGCACGCGATCCAGTTGCGCGCCTCGGCTCTGACTCCAAGCCCCGGTTGTCACGGAAGCAATCAACAACGCTGTTGCAGTAATTCTCTTCATCGCTCAACTCCGATCAAGGACGTAAGTTCCGCCAGCCTGCGCCGGCTGCACTCATCTTACGGGTGTTCGATGGAATTTCGCGGCAGAAGAGAGCGCGGGACCCGTTACTCTTTGGTGACCTGATGGCGATGCGGGATCGAATGTGACCTGCTGGAAGGATTTTCGCGGTTTCGAATGGACTCGGATTCCAAAAACTAAGGGCTGGAAGAGGAGACCCTCGTAACCTCTTCCAACCCTATCTCCCAGGTTCTGTGGTAGGTGAGTGCAGTATGCATTCGCATTGGAATTCGCGCAAGTAACGGAAGGTCATGTCCGGTAATTGTACTTTAGTAACCACCCAAGGGAAGGTAACCTCGGTGTAAACTACCGACTCTCCTCAAGAAGCGAATGCGTAATGGCATGGACCGACAGAGCGATGCGGTTCTGCACTCCGACCTTCCGCATGAGCTGGCTAACATGGGCCTTGACCGTGCGCTCTTCGATCCCGAGCGCGTCTCCAATCTCTTTGTTGGAGCGGCCCGCGATCAGTAACTTCAATACTTCACGTTCACGTTCGCTGATCTTGTCCTCGCCTTGCGGTCGCACTTTGCGGGAAGATGCAGTGGCGCGTTCGATGAATGTGCTCAGCACTCGCCTGGGTACCCACACCGAACCTTCGTGCACCTCGCGGATCGCGCGCTTGAATTCGCTGGGCGTGGCATCCTCGGCGATGTAGCCTTTTGCGCCCGCCGCAATGGCGCGCAGAATCTCTTCATCGCTCGTACCTGCCCCCGTAACAATAATGCGGATGTTGGGACGTACGGCCTTCAATGCCGACATGGCCGAGTAAAATGTGGAGCCTCCGCTGGAGGCCATCAGGATGATGTCGTCTTCAGGAGAACTCAAGATCGACAGGATGGAAGCGTCTCGAATGCGAAAGCCTTCTTCCATGGAGAAGATGGCCCGAAAGCCCAGGAAGCGCAGCGGATCGCTTTCCACCACGGCAATGCGGATATTGCTCTCAGCCGGCTTTTTCGCTCGGGCATTCAAGGTGCCCGTAGAATATCCCATGGCACCTTTGATGCCTAAAGAGTTATTCGCGCTTTCAGCAGGAAGGGTCAGACCCAGCCGCAGCCCATCACGCAGCCGGCTTCCGGCGTGCAGCCTTGGCCGCCCTCTTCTCCACCTTCACCTCTGACGCCTTTTCTGCCGCGGCTACACGTTGCGCAGGCTTCTTCGGTACCTGTGCCAGACTCTCTTTGAGCGCGGCCATAAGATCGACGACAGGAGCCAATTTACGGGGCTTCTCCACCGGGGTGACTTCTTTCCCTTCCAGATGGGCTTTGATGAGCTCCTTCAGGTTTTCCTCGAAGGTATCGTGATATTTCTCCGGTTCAAACTTGCCGGCGAGCGCTTCGATAAGTTGATGGGCGACCTTGATCTCGGCCTCCTTCAGCTCGACGTCAACCGGTCCGAAGCTCTCCAACTTGCGGACCTCATCGACGTAGTACATGGTGTGCAGCATGAGTCCGCCTTCATGCGGTCGCAGAAACACCGTGTATTCACGGTTGTGCATGGTGAGCTTCGCAATGGCCACGTAGCCGGTCTCTTCCATGGCCTTGGTCAGCAGCGCGTACGGCCTACGGCCGGCTTCATCAGGCACCAGGTAATACGACGATTCGAAGTAAATAGGATCTACTTCCTTGTAATCGACGAACTCCAGAATCTCCATTGCCTTCGCGGTCTTGGGCTCGATCTTCTTAATCTCCTCCGGTTCGACAATGACGTACTCGCCCTTGCGATACTCGTAGCCCTTGACAATCTCGCTCCGTTCGACAACCTTCTCGTCGTGCGGGCACCAGAGCTGCTGCTTCACGCGCGTATTGTCAGTGCGGTGCAGCATATTGAAGGAGATGTGGTTGCTGCGCGCGCCTGAAAATAAGCGCACCGGCATGGAGATGAGACCAAAAGTTAGATAACCAGACCAAACGGAAGACGCCATATTCTTACCATTCCTGGGTACTGGGATTGCACCAATTCTGCGACAGCATAGTGCTGTGTCTGCGGCGGAATGTCAAGCCCTAACAGCTCACCTAATAGGATGCGCCGATGTTCCTGTGAGGTCGCATCGAATACAACGAGGTGATGGCCAATCCCGATTTTTCTATCCACTACCCACTCTTCACTATCCGCTGCTATAACACCTTCATGCAACGAACTCTACAATCGCTGGCGGAATTCACTGCCACTCGCTTGATCGGCGACGGCAACCTCCAGATCACAACCGTGGCCAGCCTCGCCCACGCGCGGCCCGGCGCTGTGGTATTTGTGCAGGACGAGAAGCACCTCGCCGAGGCCTTGGCTTCACCAGCAAGCGCCATCATCGCAGGGGAGTTTGCCGCCTCGTCCGCCGGTCGTAAACCCCTGCTGATCGCCGCCCATCCCAGACTGGCTTTCGCCTTGGCCGGAGCGCTGCTCCATCCGCCCAAGACCTACCCGGGTGGAGTCCATCCTACGGCGGTCATTCATGCATCGGCGAAGATCGCCGCCAGCGCTGCCATTGGGCCACACACAGTGGTCGAGGCGAATGCCATGGTGGGCGAGCGCTCGCACATCGGGGCAGGCTGCCACGTCGGCGAGGGCGTCGTGATCGGCGACGATTGTGACCTGTATCCACGCGTCGTCATCTATCCGGGTACGACGCTGGGCCGTCGCGTGGTGGTGCATGCAGGCACAGTGCTGGGAGCCGACGGCTTCGGGTTTGTGCGCGACGAACAATACGGCCGCTACCACAAGTTTCCGCAGATCGGCGAGCTTGTCGTCGGTGACTACGTAGAGATCGGCGCCAATTGCACCATTGACCGCGGCGCGCTCGACAAGACCGTGATCGGCGCTGGAACCAAACTCGACAACCTGATACACATCGGCCATAACGTCACCGTCGGGGCCAATGTCGTGATCGCCGCTCTGACCGGCATTTCTGGAAGTGTCCACATCGGTGACGGAGCGGTCGTTGGCGGCCAGGTGGGCATCGGCGACCATGCGACGGTCGAGGCGGGTGTCATTCTCGGCTCGGGCAGCGGCGTCTTGTCGAATAAAATAGTTCGTGGGAAAGGCGTTGTCTTCTGGGGCAGACCGGCGCGTCCGCTCAGCGAATACTTGAAGCAACTGGCAGCACTGGCCCGCCTGTCGCGCTAGTTGCTAATTGCTAGTTGCTAGTTGTTTGTTCCCATGTCCCTCATCATCATCGGCGGACACTCTCGCAGCGTGGGCAAGACCAGCGTGGTCGCTGGCCTGATCGCCGCGCTGCCCGAATTTCACTGGACAGCCATCAAGATCACGCAATACGGACATGGAATTTGTTCCGCCAATGGCGAACTCTGCGACTGCGCCACCGACGACCACAGCTGGGCGGTGACCGAGGAGCGCGACCGCAGCGGCGAGAGCGACACCTCGCGCTTTCTCACCTCCGGCGCAGCCCGCTCGCTCTGGGTGCGGACCCGCCAGGGAATGCTGGCGGAAGCCATGCCACGCATACGCACGGAACTCGCCGGCGCCGGCAACGCAATCGTCGAGTCCAATTCGATCATGCGATTCTTGCGGCCCGACCTTTATCTGACGGTGCTGGATCCTGCGACCGCCGATTTCAAGTCCACGGCCCAGGAATTTCTCGATCGCGCCGACGCCATAATTGTGCACGACAGCGGAGGCGATGTTGCCTGGACGAATGTCTCCTTGAAGCCGGTCGCCGCCAAACCGATCTTCCATATCCGCCCACCGCAGTATGTGCCGCTCGAGTTAGTCGAATTTGTGCGGGCGCGACTCCAAGATAGAGCGCCGAAGGGGTGAGTTGAGTGTGGCGTTTTTAAGCCAATCCAATTTCTTTGGGAGGGACCCATGGCCACTTTTGGCCTCATTGAATACAACGACGCCAGCCCTGATGTCCGGGCGGTGTATGACGACATCATGGCGACGCGCAAAACCGACTGGATCAACAATTTCTGGAAGGCCATCGCCCACGATCCGGAGCTGTTGAAACGCACCTGGGAAGACACCAAGCACGTCATGGCGCCCGGCGCACTGGATGCGGTGGTGAAGGAGTTGATCTACGTCGCGGTGAGCGTCACCAACGGATGCCCGTATTGTGTTGCCGCGCACACTGTCTCGGCGCGCAAGAAAGGTATGAGCGACGCGATGTTCCACGAGATGATGTCGGTGATTGGCATGGCCAACGAAAACAACCGGCTGGTAAATGGCTATCAGGTCGAGATCGACGAGCAGTTCAAGCCGCCGGTGAAATAAGCCAGTTGAGTTCAGTTGTCAGTTGTCGGTTGCCGACCTTCCGAATTGTCATTACGAGCGAAGCGAGGAATCTGCTTTTTGTTTGCGGTTACAAACAGCTAGCAACTGACGGCTGATAGCTGATGGCTGTCAGCTTATAATGAATTCACTCATGAAAGCCTACGTTTACGTCTCGCTCAAGAAGAGTGTGCTCGACCCTCAAGGCAAAACCATCCACGGCGCGCTGAAGAAAATGGGATACCGCGGCATCGACGATCTGCGTCAAGGCAAGTACTTTGAGATCGCGCTCGACAGCAGCGTCACCCGCGAGGCGGCGCAGGCCGAGGTGGAGCGCATCGCGCGTGAAGTGCTGACCAATCCCGTCATCGAAGAGTACCGTTTTACGATTGAGGGATAGGACCCCCTCGCATCGGGAACTCCCTCTGCCTCATCAAATCGGCTAAGATTAGCTGATAACTGACTACAGGCAAACTGACAACTATGTGCGGGATTGTTGGATACGTCGGGAAAAAGCAGGTTGTGCCGGTCATCATTGACGGCTTGCGGCGCCTTGAATATCGCGGCTACGACTCGGCCGGCATCGCCGTGTCCGGTAACGGCGCTGGCTTGCAGGTGCGCCGCGCTGAGGGCAAGCTGCGCAACCTGGAAGAGGTCATCCGGCTTAAGCCGCTCGACGGCACTTACGGCATCGGCCACACTCGCTGGGCCACCCATGGCCGACCCACGGAAGAAAATGCGCATCCCCACCGCGATTGCACCGGCAAAATTGTGGTCGTGCACAACGGCATTGTAGAGAACTACGTCTCGCTCAAGAAGAAGCTGATCGACGAAGGCCACAAGTTCCGCACCGAAACCGACACGGAAGTGATCGCGCACCTCATCGAGAAAAATCTCTCCGCGCCCGACCGTAAGGTCTCGCTGGAAGAAGCCGTCCGCAAGACCGTGCAACAGCTGACCGGAGTGTTCGCCATCGCCGTCATCTCCGAAGACGAGCCCAACAAAATTGTCGCTGCCCGCAACGGGCCACCCGCGGTCATCGGTCTGGGCAAAGATGAATATTTCGTCGCCAGCGACGTGCCGGCCATTCTGAACCACACTCGCGACCTTTTTTTTCTCGGCGATGGCGATCTTGCCGTCATTACGCCTGCGGGCGTGCAGCTCACCGACTTCGAAGGCCAGCCCATCACCCGCGAGGTGCAGCACATCACCTGGGACCCCATCATGGCGGAGAAGGGGGGCTTCAAGCATTTCATGCTGAAGGAAATCTACGAGCAGCCGCGCGCCGTCCGCGATACCACGCTGGGCCGGGTCTCGCTCGACTCGGGTAAGGTGTTCCTCGAAGAGATGGACATCACCGACGACGATTTCCGCAACTTGGAGAACGTCTATATCGCGGCCTGCGGTACCAGTTGGCACGCCGGGCTGGCGGGCAAGTTCATGATCGAGCGACTGGCCAAGCTTCCTGTGGAAGTGGATTACGCCAGCGAGTTTCGCTATCGCGATCCGTTGATCGGGCCGCGCGACCTGACCATCTTGATTACGCAGTCGGGTGAGACTGCCGACACCATCGCGGCCATGCGCGAGGCGCGCGCTAAGGGTTCCAAGACCGTCGGCATCTGCAACGTGGTGGGCTCCATGATCGCGCGCGAAGCCAACGGCACTATCTACACTCACGCCGGACCGGAGATTGGCGTCGCTTCAACGAAGGCTTTCACGGCGCAGCTGACCGCGTTGTTCCTGTTCGCGGTACATCTCGGATTGGTGCGTGGAACGCTCGACCTCGACCACTCCAAGCAGTTACTCACTGAGCTCACGCTCATCCCAGGCAAGTTGGAGGCGCTGCTGACGCGCGACGAAGAGACCGAGGACCTCGCGAAGGAATATCATCGCGCCCACGATTTCCTGTTTCTTGGCCGTGGCGTTCACTACCCGATCGCACTTGAAGGCGCGCTGAAGCTGAAGGAGATTTCCTACATTCACGCCGAGGGCTATCCTGCGGGCGAGATGAAGCATGGGCCCAATGCGCTGATTGACGAAGATCTTCCGGTGGTGATTCTCGCCACGCACGACAAGACCGATCCCGGGTCGGTGCTGCGCTATGAGAAGACGCTGTCGAACCTGAAGGAAGTGAAAGCGCGTTCCGGCACGGTGATCGCCATCGCCACCGACGGCGATGAGGAAATTCGCGACGCCGCCGATCATGTGCTCTACGTTCCCGATGCGCCCGAACTGCTCGCCCCGATCCTGGAAGTAGTTCCCTGCCAGTTGCTGGCGTATCACATCGCCGTGCGGCGCGGTTGCGACGTGGACCAACCCCGCAATCTGGCGAAGTCCGTTACGGTAGAGTGAGGGCTGGTCAGGGGCCCTCACCAATTACCTCCCAGTCCTTGAGTTGGGGCTGTTTCTGCTGGTAAAGTCAAAAGCACTGGAGAACCTATCGATGGCACTCGACCGAATCACTATCGATCCTCGCGTGATGGGCGGTAAGCCGTGCATTCGGGGGATGCGTGTCACGGTCGGCGCGATCGTTGGCATGCTTGCCGAGGGACATAGCGCCGCCGAGATTCTTGAGCTCTACCCCTACCTGGAAGCAGCAGACATTTCCCAAGCCCTCTCCTATGCCGCGCTGCGCTCCGAAGAGCGAGAAATCGAGTTTAGTCGGTGAGGCACCTGCTTTCCGCTTTACTCCGCTTCGACAATCGCTGGACCTGCCGCTTTCCGCCGTCTCGACCAGAAGAACACCGGAAGCCCGGCCGCAATCAGCAGACAGCCCACAAGTGCGGTTTTAGGAGCGCCCACAACTGCATTGACGACGATTGCGGCGCAGGCGATGACGAAGATTGCAGGAGCCAACATCTTGAGCCAGAGCTTGGGGTTGGATCGCAATTCGTGTCGCTGAACCACGAACAGTCCCGCCACTGCGGCACCCGAAGACAGCAGAATCGTGAAGCCGGTGTACATCAGCAGCTGATAGAAGCCTCCGGCCATCACCAGCACTACGCACCACAAAGCCTGCAGCGCAATCGCCAGCGCGGGCGTGCCGAATCGTGGGCTGGTGCGTTCGAAGCCCGGAACAAAAGCTCCATCGCGCGCCATGGCGAAATAAACGCGCGGACCCGCGATGGTCATGGCGCTGACGGCTCCCAGCAAGGCCACGATCAGGGCCGGCGTCACGAAGTTTCTTCCCACCCCGAACAAGGCGTGCGCCGCCACGTCGCCAACATTCACGGCATCCGCCATGGCGGCGGGTGGAATCGCGTACAGATACAACGTGTTCAGAAGGAAATAAAGGCCGACAACAATCGATGTCCCTATCAGCAGCGCCGGGCCGATCATTCGCCTCGTGTCGTGCAACTCCTCCGAGATATACGACGCAGCATTCCAGCCGCTGTAAGTGAACATGATGGGAATCAGCGCGAGCAGCCAGTTCATTGGGCGAATCGGTATGTGGGCCGACTGAAAGTGCGACCACGAGCCCGTTCCCACGACAAATCCAAACACGCAGAAGACGAGCACGATTGCCAGGATGAGCAGGGCAAGAGTATTCTGCGTCAGCTTGCCAGCTCCGAGGTGGCAGGCGTGTAGGAGAGCGAAGACGACGATGATAGCAGCCGCCGTCACCGAGCGCGGTGAAAACGTGAACGCTCCAACGTAGAAATTAATCGCAAACAGTGCGTGATCGGAAGCCAACCGGGGAAAATACTGGCCCAGATAGATGACCAACCCCACGGCGCTCGCAGCGATGGCCCCGGAGAAGCCCGCGATCAGCGATGTCCAGCCTGACAGGAACCCCGCCGTCGGGCCGTATGCCTTGGAGAGGTAAATGTATTCTCCTCCGGCGGACGGCCACCTCCGGCCCAGTTGCGCGTACGACATTGCGCCGGCGAGTGCGAGACAGCCGCCGACAATCCACAGGGCAAGCATGGCGCTGGGTTCGGGCACCAACTTGGCAATGATGGCCGGCGTGGTGAAGATGCCGACCCCAACCACGTTGGAGATGATCAGCGCAATGCCGTCTCGCACGCGAAACACCCGCCGTAACTGGGTGCGCTTCGCGGCAACCACGGCGTTGTCCGGATTGGCGACAGCGGGAGAGGCGGCTTTCGATGCGGCGGTTGGCAAACTGCTACCCAAGTTGTTTCCTGGCTCGTGCGAGTTTTCCAAAGTCTACATGGAATTCGGCATTTTGCGTCATGTGATCCAGCGGGCTATTGCTTGGGCGGCAATTTTTTCGTATAGTTTCACACTCTCCAACGGGAGAATAAGCGATCCACGGAGGATTGAATGCGAAAGCTGCTGTCCGTCGCTGTGATTGGTTTGTTGGCGTCGGTCGTTCTTGCCCAGACTGCAAGATTCCAATCTATGAACGTCAAGACCGGTCTTTGGCAAGTGACCACCACCACCACCATGACCGGAGTGCCGCCGGATCTGCAGGCCAAACTGGCCCAGATGACGCCGGAGCAGCGCGCCCAGGCGGAAGCGATTATCAAGACCAGGTTCGGGGGAACGCCCAACACCAGAACTTACAAGAAATGTGTAACCAAAGAAGATGTGGAGAAGGACCCGTTCTCCGGACGTAACGAAAAGTGTAACTGGACCGTTCTGAATTCCAGCAGCAGCGGAATGGAGCTTCGCGGAACCGTTTGCGATGCCGGCAAGGAACAAGGCATGGAAACCGACGTCGACCTGAAAATCCGTGCGGTGGACTCCGAGAACGTTGAGGCTACGCTAAAGGGCACTGCGACCGGCAACGGCATGACCATGACCGTCAATGGTACATACACCGGCAAGTGGCTCGGCGCGACCTGCCCTGCCGGGGCTGAGTAAACAACTCGCCAACCCAGGTTAGCGTTCAACAGACGGACGCGAACCTGGGACAGCGGACATCGGAACCATCCACCTGTTCGCCTCAGACTGCCTGAACTTCAATTCCAACCTCTCGCCCGCTTGCAGCGCAATGTGTACATGCGGATATCGCTCATGAAAGTAATTGAGCATGCGCATTGCAATGCGAAGTCTCGCATCGGAACATGCCAGTCTTCGGCTTTCATCCATAAAAAGATTTTATGGGGCCATAACCTGATTGTGACGATCTAACCCGGCAATGGACGCCACTCACAGATGCTTGCTGGAGGGCTACTGCTGCTCTTTACCGCAGCGCTTCTCGGGGAGTTCCGAGGGTTCCAGGTGCAAGCGGTTTCCCGCGGCGCCTGGCTCGCACTGCTGTACCTGACCGTCGCCGGATCAATCGTGGCTTTCACCGCCTACGTCTGGCTGCTTCATCACGAATCGCCAACCAAAGTTGGCACCTACGCGTACGTGAATCCCGTAGTAGCGGTCGTGGTGGGATACTTTCTCGGCGGAGAGACGATCGGCGTGCGCACCATCTTTGGAACACTGTTGGTGCTGGTCAGTGTGGTCGTGATCACGACTACTCCCGCGAGAACACCTGAGACGCCGCTGGTCGTGGAAGAACTCGGCGAGCCGAGCTAACCTCTGCTGTTTTCCAGCCAGTCCAACGGCGCCAGGTGCCTGCGATCAATCAACCTCAAGGCAGGCGGAGCCGGTGTACAATACCCGCATTTCCAGGTCTAAAGAGGTAATCGTGATGATGATGCTCGGGAGAATTGCGCTCAAGAGTTTCGGCGGTGTCATCGCTGTGGCCTTGGCAACATGCCTCTGCACGTCCGGCGAAAACAAAGCAGCAACCCCGGTAGACCCTGGCGTGCGCGGTGGCCCAGCGGGCGCCGGCGGTCCGCTGAACGGCCTGACGGCGGACGAGGCCGCGTTCTTTCAGGATGGAGTGGCGAGGTTCGCTGAAATCGAGTCCGTAGCCAACGGCTCGAACAACGGCCTCGGTCCCCGCTTCAATTCAAACCAGTGTTTCTCCTGCCACTCGCAGCCCGCTGGCGGCGGATCGAGCCCCGCGAAAAATCCCCTGCCCGACGTTGCCCACTTGAATGGTGCGAAGAACACGGTGCCCTGGTTCATCGCGCCGAACGGCCCCATTCGCGAAGCGCGATTCAAGAAGAGCAACGGAGACCCCGACGGCGAAGTGCACGACCTTTTTGTAATTACCGGGCGAAGTGATGCCCCCGGCTGCAACATCGCCCAATTCGACTTCCTGCCCGCGGGAAATCCGCTCACCGGCCAAGGTGGAAATTCGAACATTATTTTCCGTATCCCGACTCCTACGTTTGGCGCGGGGCTCATAGAAGCGATTCCCGACTCAACCATCCTTGCGAATATGCAGGCCGATGGACCACAGAAAAGAGCTTTGGGTATCTCGGGGCACGCGAACGCGCACTTAAGCGGAAATGTGAACCGTAGCGCCAATGATGGAACCATTACGCGCTTCGGATGGAAGGCGCAGAACAAATCCCTACTGACGTTTGCGGGCGAGGCCTACAACGTCGAGATGGGCATTTCGAACCAGCTTTTCCAGCAGGAGCGCGACGAAACGCCAGGCTGTCAATTTTTCCCCACTCCGAACGACACCCTGAACTTCACGACTGCCCCCACGACCACCGCCATTTCGAACCCGGCAGTCATCTCAGACATTGAATCGTTTGCCAACTTCATGCGGATGCTGGCGCCGCCCGCTCCCGCTCCCGCCACCCCGTCCAGCGAAAAGGGACGCGACAACTTTGCCAAAGTCGGCTGCGTTCATTGCCATACGCCCTCGTTGACTACAGGCAAAATGATTGCGAGTGGCTCCTCGCACAGCCCAAGCGCTGCGCTTTCCAATCAGACAGCGAATCTTTTCTCTGACCTGGTCGTGCATCATATGGGCAAAGGCCTGGCCGATGGCATCACGCAAGGCGGCGCCGGCCCCGACGAGTTCCGGACCGCTCCCCTGTGGGGAGTCGGACAACGCGTCTTCTTCCTCCACGACGGACGGACGAGTAACCTAGTGGAAGCAATCCGAGCACATAAAAGCAGTGGCAGCGAGGCCAACAAGGTCATCGAGCAGTTCAATAAGCTCAGCGTACAGGAGCAGCAGGAGATAATCGACTTCCTGCGATCACTCTAGCAAGAAGAGTCGTTCTCTTGAACCTTTGTGGCGGCACGTAGTGCCCTGACACAAGTCTGGCTGCGCCTATACGATCGTCCCCTGTAACAAAGCGATTTTGAAATACGCTCCAGAAACAAATCGCTGCATCACGATTTTTCGAACCGAATCTCACCATGCCTTTACCAAGACGATGCCCCTCTCTCCCTTGCTGTTCCTCCCGCTTTCTGGTATCCATCCTTTTGGCCCGTTCCAGGCCGACACGCTATGCCAGCTAAATCGTCTGTCCGAGGCCAGCCGCAGAAATCGTCCAGCACTTCGGTCGCTGGCTATCGCGTTGACCGCGGAGTTCCGCTTCCACTTGGCGCAACTTTGCGTCGCAACGATGTCAACTTTGCCATTTTCTCGAAGCACGCGACGTCGTGCACGCTGCTGCTCTTCGAGCCGGGTGCCGCGCAGCCCTCTGTCGAGTTCCCTCTCGATCCTCACGCCAACCGCACCGGCCAAGTGTGGCACGCCTGTGTGGAAGGCCTCGACGTCGGCGGGCAGTACGGTTTCCGCTTCGACATGCAGCCCAATCCTGATCCTAGAGTGCATCGCTTTAATCCAGCCATCGAGCTGCTCGACCCGTATGCGCGGGTGCTCAATGATCGCGGCGCCTGGGGACAGTGTCCGGTCGGAGAGCGTCGCCATCGCAACAGCGTGGCGCTGGAGGAAAACGATTTCGATTGGGGAGACGATCAGCCGCTAAATCTCCCGTTGGTGGATAGCATCATCTACGAGGCGCACGTCCGCAGCTACACGGTGCATTCTTCTTCCGGGGTCGCGCATCCCGGGACCTACGCCGCGCTCATCGAAAAGATTCCCTATCTCAAGAAATTAGGAGTGACCGCGGTCGAGCTGCTGCCGGTCAACGAATTTGAAGAATGCGATACCGACCGCGTGAACCCACTTACCGGCGAGCGTCTGCTTAACCTGTGGGGCTATCAGCCGGTAGCGTTTTTCCCTCCCAACACCGCGTACTCGTCGCAACGTGGCGACGGCGGGCCGGTTCGCGAGTTCAAGGGATTGGTACGCGCCCTGCACCAGGCCGGCATCGAGGTCATTCTTGACATGGTCTTCAACCACACCGCGGAGGGCGATGAGAACGGGCCAACATGGTCGTTCCGCGGGATTGATAATTCGACGTACTACATGCTTGATCCCGACACCGGCAAATACTTGAACTTCAGCGGCTGCGGCAACACGGTGAATTGCAATAACCCGGTGGTGCGCGATTTCATCGTCGATTGTCTGCGCTACTGGGTCCTGGAAATGCACGCGGACGGCTTCCGCTTCGATCTGGCCTCCATTCTTGGCCGCGGCATGGACGGCCGGGTGCTCAAGAACCCGCCGCTGCTGGAGAGCCTGGCTTACGATCCCGTGCTTGCCAATTCCAAGCTGATCGCCGAGGCTTGGGATGCAGCCGGACTGTACCAGGTGGGCACACTGCCTTCATGGGGACGATGGGCGGAGTGGAACGGCAACTATCGTGACGACGTGCGCAAGTTCGTGAGGGGCGACGCCGGCATGACCTCGGCCTTCGCGACTCGTCTGCTGGGCAGCCCCGACCTCTACGAGACCAGCGCCCGCGAACCTTACCACAGCATCAACTACGTGACCTGCCACGATGGCTTCACCCTCAACGATCTGGTTTCGTACAACGAAAAGCACAATCTGGCCAACGGCGAGAACAACACCGACGGCACCGACGCCAACTACAGTTGGAATTGCGACGTCGAAGGGCCGAGCGACGATCCCGCCGTCAACCAGCTGCGCGCGCGTCAGCGCAAGAACTTTGCCGCCATTCTGCTGGTCTCGCACGGCGTGCCCATGATTCTGGCGGGCGATGAAATGGCGCGCACTCAGCAAGGCAACAACAACGCCTACTGCCAGGACAATGAGATCAGTTGGCTGGACTGGCGCATGATGGCAAGCCATGCCGACCTGCTGCGGTTTTTCCAGTTGCTGATTGCCTTCCGCAAGCGCTGTCCGACTATTGCGGCGCGAAAGCTTTCAGCTTCATGGAGAAGGCGGATTCCACATTACGTGGCATGGCGTGAAACGCATGCAGCCTGACTGGGGATACGATTCGCGCACAGTCGCGATGCAATTGACGCAATTGCACGCTGACGGTTCGCGCGAGGATCTGCATTTCATCGCGAATGCTTATTCCGGCGACCTTCAGTTCGAGCTGCCGCAAATCGGCCAGCACGAATGGTTTCGGCTGGTTGATACGGCGCTGACTTCGCCGAAAGACATCGCCGAAGAGGGATTGGAGTTCCCGCTGTTAACGCAGGAGAGTTACCTGGTGCGCGCGCACAGCGTGACCATCTTCGTGTCGAAGTGAGAGGTAATTCTAGGTTCCGGGTGGTTCCCCGATTCGTGCGAATCTTCCACTCTCCGGATTGACCGCCCAGATTGATCCGTCGCCGATGTCATAGACCCAGCCTTGAATTTCCACTTCGCTACTGAGCAGTCGCGACTGCACGCTGGGATGGCTCTTCAAATTTTCGATCTGCGCCAGCACGTTGTACTCGGTAATCAGGCGCAGCTTCTCCTGTTCCATGGCTTCGCTGTGATCGCGCAGAATGCGGTGCCGCGACTCGGAGGCGTGCCGCATCCATTCCTGCACTGCCGGCAGGCCCTGCACCTGCTCCGGCTGCAACAGGCCTTTCATCACACCGCAGTCGGTGTGTCCGCACACGATGACCAGCGGCACTTTCAGCACCAGCATGGCGTACTCGACACCCGCCGAAACGCCGCCGATAAAATTGCCATAAGGAGGCACGAGATTGCCCGGGTTACGCTCGATGAAGAAGTCGCCCGGCCCGGTCTGGGTGATCAGGTTCGGCACCACTCGCGAATCGGCGCAGGTGATGAACATCGCCATGGGCTGTTGCCCGCTCTTCAGGCCTTCGAACATCTTGCGTTGAGCGGGATAGATCTCAGCCTGAAATTTTCTTACGCCGTCTAAAATATTCGCCAGCGCTTCCTGACGCTTCATTGCTGCCTCCATTAAACTGCGCGCGGTCACACGCTCCGCGCATCCCTGCTAGACTCAAGGCTCATGTCTGAGGCGACCAATTCACTGTCGCAAGCCTCGTCCGCCTACCTGCGCTCGGCGATGCGTCAGCCCATCCAATGGCACGAGTGGGGCGAAGAGGCCTTCGCCACGGCGCAGCGCGAGAACAAGCCCATCCTGCTCGACATTGGCGCGGTGTGGTGTCACTGGTGCCACGTCATGGACCGCGAGTCGTACGAGAGCGCGGACACCGCCGCGATCATCAATCAGCACTTTATCGCAGTCAAGGTTGATCGCGACGAGCGGCCCGATGTGGATAGCCGCTATCAGCTCGCGGTCTCGGCCATCTCCGGCACCGGCGGGTGGCCGCTGACGGTGTTTCTCACGCCCGAGGGCCATCCTTTTTACGGCGGCACGTATTTTCCGCCCGACGATCGTTGGGGCCGTCCCAGTTTCACGAAAATCTTGCAGGCGATCGCAGCCGCCTATTCCGAGCGCCGCGATGAGGTGCTGAAGTCGGCGGGAGAAACCATGTCCATGCTGGCCGCCGCCGAAGGCTATGCCGGGCGCCAGACCGAGCTTTCGCCGCGACTGGTAGGCATCATGGTGCAGTCGGCGCTGCCTATCTTCGACGAGAAGAACGGAGGTTTTGGCAGCGCGCCGAAATTTCCTCATCCCGCCGCGCTCGATCTGCTGATGGACTGGTATGTGCGCACTCGCGAAGAACGCGTCGCCACGGTCGTCACCACGACTCTGACGAAAATGGCGCAAGGCGGAGTTTACGATCAGCTTGCCGGAGGGTTTCATCGCTACTCGGTGGACGAGCGCTGGATCGTCCCGCACTTCGAGAAAATGTCGTACGACAATTCCGAGCTGCTGAAGAATTATGTCCACGCCTACCAGGTGTTCGGGCACGACTTCTACGCGCACGTCGCCCGCGACATTGTCCGCTGGATGGACGAGTGGCTCAGCGACCGCGAGCACGGCGGCTTCTACGCTTCCCAGGATGCCGACATTAGTCTCGATGACGATGGCGATTACTTCACTTGGACAGTTGCGGAGGCGAAGGCGGTGCTAACCGATGAGGAGTTCCAGGCAGCCGCGCTGCATTACGACATCGAGGAAACTGGCGAAATGCATCACAACCCGGCCAAGAACGTGTTGTGGGTACGCGCTCTGCCGGCGGAGGTTGCCTCTCGTATGAGCATCGACGTTGCCAAGGCCGTCGACCTGCTCGCCTCCGCGAAGACCAAGCTTTACGCGGCGCGGCTGCAGCGGCCAACGCCGTTCGTGGACAAGACCGTATATGTCAACTGGAACGCGATGTGCGTTTCGGCATACTTGCAAGCCGGGCAGGTACTCGGCCTCGAAGATGCCTGCAAATTTGCGCTGCGCTCGCTTGACCGCATTCTCTCGGAAGCATGGAACGCGCAGCGTGGCCTGGCGCACGTGATCGCGTACTCCGGAAGTGCCCAGGGGGTGCCGCGGTTCGTGCGCGGCCTGCTCGACGATTACGCTTTCACCGCGCTGGCTTGTTTGGACGCGTACGAAGTCACAGGCGCAATGAGCTATTTCAAATTTGCGCAGCAGATTGCCGATGAGATGGTTCGCCGCTTCGGTGATGCAACCTCGGGCGGCTTCTTCGATACCGAGGCCACGTTGGAAGACAAGCTGCAGTTGGGAGCGCTGTCGGCGCGGCGCAAACCGTTCCAGGATGCGCCTACCCCGGCCGGCAATCCCAGCGCGGCGATCGCTTTGTTGCGCCTGTATGCCTACACCAACGATGCGAAGTATCGCGACAAAGCCGAAGACACTCTGCAAGTCTTCGGCGCGATGGCGGAGCAGTTCGGCATCTACGCCGGGACGTATGGAATTGCAGCAACCTGGCTGTCGCGGCCGCACACGCAGGCGGTTGTCGTCGGCGAAGACCAGGCAGCGGCCGAGCTCCTGACGGCCGCGGTCGCGCCGTTCGCCATCAACAAATCGGTGGTGCACCTGACCGACAGCGAAGCCGTGGCGCAAAATTTGCCGCCGGTGCTGGCGGAGACAGTGCCGAATCTTCCTGCGTTGAAGGAAAGACTATCGGTGGCGATTGTTTGCACAAATTTTGCCTGCCGTCCGCCGGTGCGTGGCGCAGAGGAATTGGCCACAATGCTACGGGAAGCGATCTCGGGGGCCTAAAGCTTGTGCGACAGTTGCCGATAAGTAAAACAGCGGTGAGAGACGTCAGCCGGGGGCGCGGGAGCGCACGACTGAATCAGCTGGGGGCGCGACGACGCACGGCTGAAACAACGCCAACGGGCGGCGCCACAAGGTGTCGCCCGTCTCAACCTCTGCCGGTCGCTCCCAACCCAGGACAAACATCTTGCCTCGCAAAATAAAAAATAAAACATCCGCCAAAACCACGCGCGCGGTTAAGAAGTTGCGCGACTCTTTAACTGCGCGCAGCGCTGTGAAGAAAAACTCCGGCAGAACCGCAAAGAAGCGTTCCGTTTCGCCGAAGGCCGGCGTCGCACGTAAATCCAGTGGCTTTCATGGGGGCAGCTACGTCACGCCGAAACGCAACGTCTCGATCGGAATCCCAGCGTTTTGGACGCTACGCCAGACCAACGACGATCTTGAGGTCGAGAGTCCGTCGCGCAAGACGTCCGTGGTTGTGACTGCATTCCAGCGCGAGCATGGCCTGGCAAGACTCGATGCCCGCGAATATCTGAAGCACTTTCTCCAGAGCGCATCCATGAAAGGACGGCCCGACGCCGGAAACAGCAACCGCTCGCGCGCCCAATCGCGCTTTCGCGACGGCGAAGGCGATCATTGGCAGATCGTCGTTCTTACCAACGGAGAGACCTTGCTGCTGGCGACGTTGAACACCAGCCTGCCACCACGCTCACAAGAGCCACGTGTGGGCGCGGAAATCCTGGCAACGATCATGATTAATGGGAGGTAGACGCGGTTAGACGGAAAGCAAGTCTGTCGCCGACTAAAGTGGGTTCGGGACGGCCCAAATTTTATGGCCACATGACGGCGCACTGGGAGGTGCGCCCTTCAGTCTGCTTTCAATACGCCTCGTCGAGCAGTTCAACCACGTGCGCAACGCGGGCGTTCATTCCCTGGCGCTTGATTCCCGCGGCATATTGCAACATGCAGCCTACGTTGGCGGTGGCCACGATTTCGGGCTTGACGCTGGCGATGTAGCCCATCTTCTCGTCGAGAATCTTCATCGAAATCGCGTTCTGCGCGACGTTGTACACGCCGGCGCTGCCGCAGCACGAATCGGCACGCGGCGACTCCACCACTTCGGCGCCGATGAACTTCAGCAGCTGCCGGGGCGCGCTGCGTATGCCTTGGGCATGCGCGAGATGGCAAGGGTCCTGATAGGTGACGCGTGCCTTCAGCTGGCGCGCTGGCTCGACCAGGCCTACTTCCGCCAGATACTCGCTGATGTCGCGCACCTTCACGACGAACTGCGGTGCCCGCTCCTTATAATCGGGATCGTGCTCCAGCAGCGCCGCATATTCCTTCATGGTTGAACCACAGCCGGCGGCGTTGGTGACGATGGCGTCGAAGTCAGGCTTCAGCATCGCGTCAATGTTGTGGCGCGCCATGGTGCGCGATTGTTCGAGGTATCCGGCGTGCAGGTGCAAGGCTCCGCAGCAAGTCTGGCTCTTGGGAATGTGGACTTCGATGCCATTCCTGGTCAGGACGCGAATGGTGGCGCGATTCAGTTCCGCGAACGCCACGCTGCCGATGCAGCCAATGAGCAGCGCTACGCGCCCCCGCTGCTTGCCTTCGGCGGGATACACGCGACCCAGATCGGCGAACGAGAAATCGCTCTCCATACGCGGCGAAAGCGCATCCAGTTCAGCTACGCCCAACATCTTCAGCAGTCCGGTGCTGCGCGCCAGACTTTGAAGTCCCGAACGTTGGTAGAAGCGCACCAGGCGCGCATGTCGAGCCAGCCCGGTGAACGACGGCAGCACCTTGCCGTAAAAGTGGGCTCGCACTTTGCGCTGCAGCCAACTGCGCCGATAGTTCTCTTCGATCTGCGAACGTGCGCGTTCCAGCAGGCTTCCATAGGGCACGCCTGAGGGACAAGCGGTCTGGCAATTCAGGCAGCCGAGGCAGCGGTCAATGTGGGTGACGAAAGAATCGGCGAGCGCGAGACGGCCCTGGTCAACCAGCACCATCTGGTAAATACGCCCGCGCGGCGAATCCATCTCGGTTCCCAGCGCACGGTAGGTGGGGCACTGGTCCAGGCACAGCCCGCAGTGAACGCACTTCGAGTACAGGTCCCACGTAGGCTTCTCGCCCGGAGAGAAATTCGAAACCGGCTTTTCCGTTACTGGAGCTGTGACTGTCAGAACAAAAACCTCCCGCGGTTCAGCACGTCTCTGGGATCGAGCGCCATCTTCAACGCGCGCATACTTTCCATGTCAGTCGGCATCGGTCCCCAGGCGCTGATGTGGTGCCGCGCCTCGGCGGGACAGTGGAGCACCGCCATGCTGACATCATGGGGCAACTGATTGCGCAATGCCGAAGCCGTGTTAACGAAACTCACCATCGAGGCTTCCGCGTCCGGCGCTCGCCACAGACTTATCAGCAGATGAGCAATTCCCACTCTGCCGATGGCGGCAAAAGCGAAGCGGTTCGCTTCGGCCACCGCGCATAACTGACTGAGGACCGGCTGAACGTCGGAGACCGGCAACCTCATCGTGACGGTCAGAGAACGCGGATGCCGCTGCGGGGCGATGAGCGAAAAATCCTGCAGCGCCCGCCAGAAACCCTGCTCTTTAGCGCCGTCCATTTCGCTGACTACCGCTGAGCCCAACTCAGTGCGATAGCGTGCCAGCACCGTGTCGCTGCCGGCAGCGCGTACGCAAATGGACCATCCGGTTGCGGCTGGCGATCCTGGCGCAATCAACTCATGCGCCTGGGGAGAAACCAGCTCCAGGCTAATGGGATCAAGCGGCGAGCGTAATACCTGTGACCGGAACCGAAGCGCCTCGTCGGCATTCGGGAAAAGTGCGACGAAGGTCCGCGTCTGCCGCTGCCCGGGGAACAGTTTGAAGCTGGCGCCGGTAATGATTCCCAGGGTGCCCTGGCTGCCGATCATCAGCTTCATCATGTCGTAACCGGCGACGTTCTTCACCACCCGGCCGCCGCCTTTGCCCTTGCGCCCATCGCCCGTTACAAAGCGAACTCCGATACAGTAGTCGCGCAGCCCGCCGTAGCCATGGCGTAGCGGCCCGTACCGGCCAGTTGCCAGCAGTCCACCAATGGTGCAACGCTCCGGCTGTGCCGGATCGCCGGCGAAGAACAGGCCGTCGTTGGCGACCATTGCCGACAGTTGCGCAACTGTGCAACCGGCTCCAATGCCAACCGTGAGATCGCCGGGATCGTAATGCTCCACGGCAGTGAGGCGCGTGGTGAACAGCACAACATCGATAGGTCGCGGCAGGTTCCCGACTTGCTGCTGGGAAAATCCTCCGGCCGGCACCACGCTCAGCCCATGCTCATTGGCGAAGTGCAAAATGGCGGCAACTTCATCGACGGAAGCGGGCGTGACCGCAAGTGATGGAACGACGCCCAGAACGCTCAATGCCTGCAGTGCCGCCGGGTCTTCCGTGACGTATTCAGCCCCGCATATGGCGCGGAAGTCTGCCGCAAAGCGGGTATTCATCGTCGCGGTGCTCACATTCCCTCCTGCATCAGTACTGCGTTCTGCGAGGGGCCGGTAATCTCACGGCACATGCGCGGCGCAGGAAAGATTTTCTGGGGGTTCAGGATGCCAGCGCCGTTGAACGCGTTGCGCAGGCTGATCATTACGTCGAGATCTTCCTCGGAGAACAGCCGCGACATCAGCTCGCGTTTCTCCATGCCGACACCGTGTTCCCCAGTGATGGAGCCGCCGCACTGTATGCAAAATTCCAGGATCTCGCTGCTCGCCGCCAGCACCCGCGTGAGCTGCTCCGGATAACGAATATCGAAGAGAATCAGAGGGTGAAGGTTGCCATCTCCCGCATGAAAAATGTTGCCGATAACCAGGTCGTACTTCTTCGAGACGTTGCCGATGTGGCGCATGACCGCGGGTATCTGACTGCGCGGCACTACACCATCCTGTGTGTAATACGACGGAGTCACCCGTCCCAGTGCCGCGAAAGCCATCTTGCGCCCCTTCCACAGCAGGGCGCGCTCGTCGTCGTCCTTCGCGCGTCGCACCTCGCGCGCCTTCTGACGGAGGCATACTTCCCGTACCGCGTCCGCCTGCTCTTCCACCGACTCGCGTAGTCCTTCCACTTCAATCAGCAGAACCGCGCCCGCATCCAGCGGATAGCCGGCATGGCAGAAAGCTTCCACGGTGCGCAAGGTCCATCCATCCAGCATCTCCAGCGCGGCGGGAGTGATGCCCGCAGCGGTGATGGCAGAAACCGTAAGCGCGGCGTCGTCCACCGATTCAAAGACGCCAAGTAGAGTCGCGATTTTCTCCGGCTTACGCAGCAACTTCACTGTAATCGCGGTTACGATGCCGACCGTGCCTTCCGAGCCAACCATGAAGCCGGTCATGTCGTATCCGTAGGACTCGGCCGCCTTGCCGCCGAAGTGGACAACTTCGCCACTCGGCATCACGGATTCCACTCCCGTGACATGGTTCACGGTTACGCCATGCATCAAGGTGTGCGGGCCGCCGGAGTTTTCCGCGACATTGCCACCGATAGTGCAAGCTTTCTGGCTGGAGGGATCGGGCGCGAAGTACAGCCCCAGGTGCGACACGTGCTCCGAAAGTTGCAGGTTCACCACGCCGGGCTGCACCGTCGCGCGCTGGTTCTCAACGTCAATCTCGAGGATGTGGTTCATCCGCGAGAAAGCAATCACCAGGCCGTCAGCTTGCGGAATCGAGCCGCCACTGAGTCCGGTACCTGCGCCACGCGCGACCACAGCAACCTTCTCGGCTGTGGCCAGCTTCATGATCCTGGACACCTGTTCAGTATTTTGCGGGAAGACAACCGCGCCGGGCGTACTTTTCCTGATGCCAGCGTCGTACTCATATAGCATCAGGTCTTCGAGGCGATCCAGGACGGCATCCCGACCGGCAATCTTACGGAGGGCATCTACGAAGGCGGGCAAATTCACAGCCAAGTCTAGCATCTGTCGCGAAGGCCGGAACAAAGATATTTGTCAGCTCGAATAGGTCTGGATATAGGCCCGCATCGAGTCGGCCTCGACCGATTTCTCGTCCAAATGACAGCGCAACAGATCGCGCAACGACAGGAATCCGACCAGCATAGGCCCGTCGCATACCGGCAGATGTCGAATGCCGTGCGTCTGCATCAGGCACATGGCCGCCTCGGAACTGGTGTCGGGAGAAACCGTGTACAGGTCGGTACTCATGACTTCACCAATGAAGGTGAACTGTGGATTTCGCCCCTCGGTCACCACGCGCGTCATCAGGTCGCGCTCGGAGAAGATGCCGACCAGTTGCGCGCCGTCCAGCACCGGGACCGCGCCTACGTTGCATCCTGCCATGTAGTGGGCGGCCTCAAAGACGGTCTGGTTAGGCTCGATGTAATGGATTGTGCGATTGCTCAGCAGGTCCCGGATGGTCGCCATAATGCCCTCCGTTGACGATGACGCTCTCGGCGAACCTGGCATCGGATACTTCACCGAGCGATACTTTGATGGTTTCGACGCTGGTGAATTCGCAATCAGCCGCGATTTCCACCGAGTCCCTGGGGCGGGCCCGATCTGGCAACGTGTGGCGTGGGAGCGAGTATATTCCCAATGTCAAGCCGCTGTGAAGGGCAAATTCTGGATTCGGCCGCTTCCCGCGCGACATCCCCCGCCGTGGCTGTTATCCTCGTTTGGCGTTGTGCGGAGGACGAGGATCGAATGTCGAATGGTTTAGAGGGCCGTACGGTGGTGGTGTTTGGCGTGGCCAACAAGCGCAGCATCGCCTGGGCCATCGCGCAACAGATGCAGCAGGCCGGAGCGCAACTGGCCATCACCTACCAGAACGAGCGCCTGAAGCAGGAAGCCGATGAGCTGATTGCAGCACTGCCCAACTCGCAGGCTTTTCAGTGCGACGTCAGCCGCGACGACGAAATCGCGCAGCTGTTTGAACAATTGAAGACGCGATACGGCAAACTCGACGCTCTGGTTCACAGCATTGCGTTCGCGCCCGCCGAAGAACTCAAGGGCGAGTTCGTTGACACCAGCCGTGAGGGCTTCCGGATCGCGCTCGACATCAGCGTCTATTCGCTGGTGGCGCTGGCTCGCGCCGCGCGCCCGCTGATGACGGATGGCGGTAGCATCATGACCATGACCTATTACGGCGCAGAAAAGGTGGTACCACGATACAACGTGATGGGCGTGGCCAAAGCCGCGCTGGAGGCGAGCGTCCGCTATCTCGCTTACGATCTGGGCAAGAACAAGATTCGCGTGAACGCCATTTCCGCTGGCCCCATCAAGACCCTCGCCGCGCGCGGCATCTCCGGCTTTGGCGACATGCTGGGCGCCCAGGCGGAGCGCGCTCCCCTGCAGCGCAACGTGGACGTGAAAGAGGTGGCTTCGACCGCCGTCTTCCTCGCCAGCGACGGCGCCACCGGCATCACCGGCGAAACCATCTACGTCGATTGCGGATACAACATCATGGGGTTCTAGGGCCGTGGATGGTGGTTCGTGGTTAGTACGCCCGCATCGGGTCCCCATCTCAACTTCCCTTGTGAGCGCCGGCCAAAGCTAACCGTTACCTTCAATGGTTCCCTCGCAACTAACCAACAAGACAAGTGTTTACACTGGATATTCAAATGCAATGATCGCGGCCTCGGGATGACATTCTCGCTCGTCTCGCTGGCAGCGTTGCTGCCAGGCGGGTAAGATTGAAGTGTCGAGGTTCTAATGAACGGGATAGGCGCCCTTCAGCCGCGACAGGCACAATCAAAAGGGGCTGAGCGGCAAGTTGAGCTCGCAAGCATGACCATTCCATCACGATCGCGAGTGATCCACGCAATTCTCATGGGCGTGGGTTTCCTCGTGTGGATGATACCGCTCTCTGGTTTTCTTAGGGCCTCCTCGCCTAGCGATACGCCCACCTACTCCATCAATCTATCGGTGATCGACGAAACCAACCAGCCGGTTTCCGATGCGACGGTAGAAGTTCGCGCAGGCGACAACCTCATCAGCACTTCGACCACCGCTGACACAGGAAAAGTAACGATCTCAGTCAGTGGCGCTGCAAGCTATTCGCTACGCATTCAGAAGAAAGGCTATCTGCCGACGGAAACCACGTTGCAGGTCGGCGACAATGCCGCCCAGGACATTGACGTCGTCTTGAATGCAGCGGCGCTGAGCGAGCAGAGCGTCGAAGTCAAAGGTGAGGCTTCGAATCCGGTGACGGAACCGACGGGCATTCAATCCACGCTGCCTACCACGCAGGCCAAAAACAGCGCCCTGCGGCCCGCCACTCTAGCAGACGCGTTGCCGTTGATACCGGGGATCGTGCGCGCCAAAGACGGCAGCGTGCGCATCGCGGGCATGGGCGAGGACCACAGCGCCTTGCTGGTCAACTCTGTCGATGTCACCGATCCCTCCACCGGCAGCTTCGGGCTCAGTGTGCCCATCGATAGCGTGCAAACCGTCGAAGTCGCCGAGATGCCCTATCTGGCGCAGTATGGGAAGTTCACCGCCGGTGTAGTTTCGGCCGAGACGCGTCGCGGCGGCGATAAATGGGATTACAGCTTGAATGATCCCTTCCCGGATTTCCGCATCCGCAGCGGGCACCTGGAGGGCGTCGTCGATGCCTCTCCGCGGTTCAATCTGAGCGGGCCTGTGATCAAGGACAAACTCTATTTCGTTGAGGGCTTTCAGTATCTCTTCAACAATCAGGAAGTAATGACGCTTCCCTATCCGGAAAATCTGACCCGCTCCCGCGCCTACAATTCGTTCAGCCAGCTTGACGCCATTCTTTCCACCAAGCAGACGCTCACGGCGAGCTTCCATTTCGCGCCGCACAGTTTGCAATATGCCGGCCTCGACTACTTCAACCCCCAACCGGTCACGCCGGACGCGAGCTTCCACGAATCCACTGCGACGCTGACGCATCATTGGCAGATCGGCGACGGCCTTTTGCAAAGCACCTTCGCCGGCACTGGGGTTTCCAGCGATGTCTCGCCACAGGGCAACGCCAACATGGTGCTCACCCCGGTGGGCAATCAGGGAAATTATTTCAACTACAACTCGCGCAGTGCCTCGCGCTTTGCGTGGATGGAACAGTGGACGCCACGCACCCTGCACTTCCACGGCGATCACATTTTTCAGATTGGCTCGGTAATTAGCCATAGTGAAAACGATGGCCAATTCCTGGGTAAACCGGTGACGTTGCAGAACAGCAGCGGACAAACGGTGCAAACCATCAACTTTGTTGGTGGAACGCCGTACAAAGTCGCCGATACCGAACCCGCGGTTTACGCTCAAGATCACTGGATACTGAACTCGCATCTCGCACTCGACGTCGGAATGCGGCTGGAAGGGCAAACCATCACCTCAACTACCCGGGCGGCGCCCCGCACCGGGTTCGTATGGTCACCCGACAAGTCCGGCAAAAGTGTGCTCCGTGGTGGCATCGGCATTTTCTATGACTCGGTGCCACTGGATGTGTATGCCTTCAACAGCTATCCGGACCAGTTCATTACCACCTACAACGCGCTGGGCTTGCCGGTCGGGCCACCGGTTCGTTATCTCAACATCACCGGCGAGGCGGCAGAGTCGAACTTCCCCTTCATCGATCGAAAGCGGAAGAGCGGGAACTTTGCTCCGTATAGCACGGCATGGAACGTGGAATTTGAGCGTACCGTCAAGCGATGGCTGTTGGTACGAGCGAAGTACCTGCAAAGCCACGGGCAAGACATGATCACGTTGCAACCTGAGGTCATTCAGAACCAGCCCGCCTTCGTGCTGAACTCTTCTGGATGGGCGCAGACCCGGCAGGCTGAGTTTACGGCCCGCATCGGGTCGGCCTCGCCGCGGCAGTTTTTCTTCTCTTACGTGCGGCAGTACGCGTACGGTGACGTCAACGATGCCAGCTCGTATCTGGGAAATTTTCCTTCGCCAGTGGTTCAACCCAACCTTATCGCCAGCCTGCCCAGCGAAATACCCAACCGCTTCCTGCTGTGGGGAAGCTACGGAAAGCTGCCGAAAAAAATTACGTTGTCGCCGCACATTGAGTATCGCAACGGTTTTCCTTATCAGCCGACGAATCTGTATCAGCAGTATCTGGCTGTGACCGGGCCTCAGTCTCGCTACCCGAATTACTTTTCGGCCGACATGCGCGCGTCCAAGGACTTACAGGTGAACCAGGAGCACGCAGTGCGGCTGTCTCTGACGGTGCGCAACCTGACCAACCATTTCAATCCGCTGGAAGTGCATTCCAACATCGCCGATCCGCAGTATGGAAACTTTTTCGGCAACTACGACCGCAAATTCCTTTTCGACTTCGATTTCCTGTACTAAGCCTCAGTAAACTCTTTGCCCTTCCAACGATAGTGTCCAATCAGTTCACATCATCGTGAAGGTTTGACAAGAAGCTGACATCCCCCTGAGAAGATGACAGTCACCTCCCCGTAGGCTCGATTGCAGATCCAGTTCTAAGCACGACGGGGGACAATATGCAGTTCCGGAAGAAATCGCGGTCACCTGCCCAGCAGGCGGGAGATGGTTTCAAGCAGTGCTTCAGGAGATTCGCCTTTGGACACGAAACCGTCGGCAAATTCGATTCCCTCGGGGATGTCCGCTGCAGCCGAGACGATAAGGATGGGCACCTGTGGCTTGATGGCTTTCATCTCGCTGGCGATTTGTGTGCCGGTTTTGTCCGTCAGAAAGTGGTCGGCAATTACCAGGTCAACGCTGTCGCGCTTGAATACGTCCAGGCCCTCTTCGCCGGACGCGGCGGTCACCACCTGGTAGCCCGCGATGGTAAGCAGAAGTTTACGAACTCGCAGAGCAATTTCCGCGTCGTCAATGCATAGAATTGTGGGACCGACAGCATCAGGGGACAAGGGTCTCATCTGGCTCACTCGGGATGAAGTCACTATACTCTACCTCGCCATCGAACCATAGGCTTCGCAAAATATAGTTCATCCCGGGCGAACCCGCGTTTCAGGCGGGTTATAGACAACCAGATTCTGGCGTCGCAACCCCCTTTGTTGCTACATCGCTACATTTACTGCAAGCAGGACTCCCGGATAGCGCTGGTCGGCCAGATAATAGCCCACCATCGCTGTAAACGATGTAGACATCGTCGGTGTCGTACCAATCGGCGGCCCAGTATTCGGGCCAGGGATCCATTACGCTGAACCACAAGCCGCCATACTGAAAACGCGGATACCCGCCGTACAACTCGACCGGCACGCTATGGATGGCGAATGCGTGACTCGGTCCAAAGTATTGCTGGTACCGCGCGTCTGGAATGCGATAACCATGATAGCCGCCGCGCTGCCGCCAACTGCGATGCTCCGATTGCCAGTTCTGCGCGCGATGCGAAGTCCAGGTTCTCTGTTGGACCTGCCGTTGTTCCGTCGTCGCCTGAGAACGTCCACCTTGCATCTGGGCCGGCTCATTCGGGCGCGCTGCCGGTCTGGCTTCCTCGGCGTGCGGTGCGGGCCTCGTTTCATCCGGACGGGCGGCGGGGCGTTCGTCCTGTGGACGCGCCTCCGGCCTGGCTTCATTAGGCCGCGCCTCCGGCTTTGCTTCTTCCTGTTCCTGGTGGGGTTTAGCTTCATCCTCGCGCGGCTCTTGCGTTAGCGCCGGAACAGCTGCTCCCAAAAGCAAAAACAAAAGTGTTGCGACAACAGTGTTCAACAGTCTCATCGGCTTACCTCGACTACATGGGAGTATGCGAAAGGTCTTAGGTGTTGCCTCGGCGAACGATAAAGGACAGGGCTTTACCTCTTCACCAGCGTCATCCTCCATATCCCGCCTGGGTTTACGCGGATCTGGAGAGGGGCTCCAGGTGGGAGTTGTTCGAACACGCGGACGTAACCGGCGAAATTGAAATCGGTGAACGCCGGATAGCGCCAGTGCCGCACCATCGAGAAGACCATGACGCAAGCCAGTACGCCCGCCACCAGCCGGATTGGCATGGGGCGTTGGCGGCCCAGCATCCACACCAGTGTCGCTATCAAGGCAAGCTTGGGAAGGTACCAATAGCGCAGCCCTACGTCGGGAAGCAGAAGAACATTCCATTGATACGGGACCGGTTCGGCAGTTGGGTACATGAGCCCAGCGGTGACCGCCAAAGCTGCGAACAGGATGAAGCAGCGCAACGCCAGGCTTCCCCGCAACAGTCCGTAAACGAAGGCGGCCGCGGCAAGGATGGTCAACAGGAACGCTAAAACCGTAAAGCTCGCCGGGCTGCTGGCCATCTGATCGAGACGATTCGTACCCCGAAACAGTGGGACAACAATCTGTCCGGCGATAATTTGGGCGAGCTTGGGAAGGCTGGCCCCGAGCGCGGTGTCGAGCCGGGCGTCCCTGGCAGTGAGCAGCACAAGCCCCTGTACCATGCAACCCGCGACGAGCACAGATAGCTGCACCCAGCGCCAGCGCGATCCGGGCGGGTTGACCTTCGGATCGGCAGTGCGGACAAACACCGGTCCCAGGGCCCGCACCAGGGCCACGGGGACGACGAAGACACAGAAGGGGCCCGAAACCGCGCAGAGCACGAGCACCGCGACATCGAAGGCTTTGCCCGCCCGGGACTGCGGCGCCTCAGCGATCAGGACCAGAAACACAAGCAGGGCCAGGTTCCACTGCGCGTCCGTCATAATGGCGTGCAACTCGAACGAGTCGGGGACAAACAAGTAGAGCAATGCCAAGGCACAGCGCAGGCCCAGCGGACCCAGGTTGCGCATCCGCGATGAAACCAGAAACAATGCCGGCAGAGACTCAACTACCAAGGCAATCAGGTTCATGATCAGCGGAGCACGTAGTAGAGGTACGCCCAGAGCAGCGGCGGCGGCCAATCGAGGAAGGACTTGCAGGTAGCCGTCGCGCGGGAGTAATAACGCTCGCAGGGCACCGTGCTTGTAGGCGTCGGCATACCACACCACGCCGTCTTCGGCCCAAAACTGAGCATGGAAAACTGCGTCGGGACGCCGCAGAACCAGCAGCGTGCCGGTTACCGCGATCGCGAGGCCCCAGAACACCGCGGGGGTGAGCAGCCGCGTGGACTCCTCAGACGCTTGCCTGGTTTGGGTCTGTGCAACTGCCATGAGAGCTGCTGGGATTTTCTACGTGTCGGCTAGGTGGCGTCAACCGGCAAACAGCAGTGAGCACTTAGCAATCACGACTCTGTCATTCGAGTGTTATGTACTAGCACCCAGCAACTTTGCGAATCCAATCAAATCCTAAAGTTGCAAGGAATAATGGAACTATAACTTTAGAATTGCTTGGAGCTATAGGGGTCCTGCGACTCGCTACGCTTGCTCAGGACGACACTTAGTGGCTGAATGCTGACCGCAGAGTGCTGATTGCTAAGCCAGCAACCGCGCCGCCTCTTTCGCGAAGTAGGTCAACACAATGGATGCGCCGGCGCGCTCGATGCATAGCAGCGACTCCATCATGACCCGTTCGTAGTCAATCCAGCCATTGAGGGCGGCGGCCTTGATCATGGCGTACTCGCCACTCACCTGGTAGGCGGCCAGCGGCACATCGAAGCGCAGCCGCGCCTCGTGCAACACGTCGAGGTAGGGCATGGCCGGCTTGACCATGATCATGTCGGCGCCTTCCTCGAGATCAAGCTCGATTTCGCGCATGGCCTCGCGCAGGTTGGCGGGGTCCATCTGGTAGGAACGGCGATCGCCGAAGTGCGGCGCCGAATCGGCAGCTTCGCGGAACGGCCCATAGAAGCCGCTGGCGAACTTCGCCGCGTACGAAAGAATAGGAATGTTCTGGTAGCCGGCGGCATCAAGTGCGGTGCGGATGGCGTCCACGCGGCCGTCCATCATGTCGGAGGGCGCAATGATGTCCATGCCAGCCTTGGCCTGCGCAACCGCTGTGCGCGCCAGTAACTCAAGCGTGGGATCGTTGAGGATTTCGTAATCCTCCGCCGCCAGCGCGGCGAGGTGCGTCGGTAGCGCAAGCTCTGTGGCCGCTGCGCCCAGCGATTGCGGAATGATAACGCGCTTGCCCTGCGCTTCCAGTTCGCGCTTCAAGGCCTGCGCCTCTTCCTGCAACTTTGCCGCAGGACCTTTCTCCACGATACCGCAGTGGCCGTGCGACATGTACTCGCACAGGCAAACATCGCCCATCAGCAACAGGCCAGGGACCTCGCGCTTGATGGCGCGCGTCGCCTTCTGCACGATGCCATTGTCGGACCAGGCGTCGGTGGCAACTTCGTCCTTCGTCTCCGGCAGCCCGAACAGGATGACGCTGGGGATGCCCAGCGATTTCACTTCGGCGCATTCCTTCACAGCTTCGTCCACCGAAAGATTGAAGACGCCGGGCATGGAACGCACTTCCTTGCGTATGCCTTCCCCGGGACAGACAAACAGCGGATAGACAAAGCCTTCGGGGCTGAGCCGGGTTTCGCGCACAAATGAGCGCATCGCGTCCGTGCGACGCAGGCGGCGTGGACGATCAGTTGGAAATGGCATGACAGAAAATTCTAGCACCGCCGGAGTGGCGCGGCGGGGCTAAAATCGCAGGCAAAAAGAGTTCGCAGAATTGTGACCGGAATCACTGAAACCGGCCCGCAGTTATCACCGCTAAGCAGGCTTCGGCAACTCCAGAGTGCGTACCTGACAGGAGAGACCATAATTCACCCGGTAGGGGACGGTTAGCGGAGCACCATTGGCCAGGTAAAGGTGCTCGCCACTTCGCACCTTCCGCTTCCACACTACCTGATATAAGACCGACTGATTTGCCGCGACGGTGAAATGCAGGGTCTGGCTCTCGGTGACCTTCTCGCCTATCTTGTAGCCGGTCTGCCGCGAGATGTGCGCGGCTACATCAGCCTTGATGGCGGTTACTATTTGCAGGTTGAGCGTGCCCGTTACCCCTGCGGTCACGTCCACCGACAACTCGTTGGTGGTCTCTTTCGAGACTTGCCTGTCGGTGGAAAAGGGGCTGCTTCCAAAGCGGTTGTCCAACGGATATTCTTCTTCGCCAACCACTTCATCGCTCTCGGTGCAGCTCAATTCTTTTACAAACTGAATAGGAGCGACAGGAACACATGGCGAGGGCTGCGGCGTGGGGACGCTGGCTTCGGAAGGGGAACTCATCCCCTTTACATACTGGACGGCAGCGGCCGCCAACTGCCGCGGGCCAGAGGCGCCGGTTTCGGGACTTGCGCCCAACTCGCGGCCATCCATGGACAGGACGAATTGCCCCAACATCCCGTAGCCGCGATGGCCGAGTACGAATGAGTGCCCGTTCTGCTCGAAGCGGCGCATTTCACCGATCACGAGGAAGACAGGCACATTGCAGAGGACACGCCCGTCCCACGTAATTGTCAGGTGTGCTGACAGGAAACCACTCTTGATATCGGCCTGAACCTGATGGGGCCCATCTTCCAGTTGGAGGCTCCAAGTTCCCGCCAATTCGAAAACACCCATTCGGTTCCCCCCGCGAAGACTTCGCTCACGGCAGATTACAGCACACTACTATGCCAACCATAGGACAAAAATAATCAAGTTCCGGAGGGATTCTGCTCGCGGAAGTAGAACAGCATGTCGAGCGAAATGGTTTCTGCGCCGATTTGTCGCAGCATGGTGGTGACCTGTCCGCGATGGTAGGTGCCGTGATTGACCAGGTGTTGCAGCAGCTGTACGAGCAGCTCGGAATAGGGATTTCCGGCCATGTCGTTGAAATTGTGAGGAGCATGAAGCTTGCTATCGCTTAAGGTGCTCAGGAATTCTTGCCGTTCCTGCTCAATCGAGTCGCCAAACGATTTCAACTCCGCGATCGTGTTCAGTTCGCGCTGGGCCGGTGTTGGTCCCGGCGTCAGGGTTTTCCAGGTTGCGCTCGACACATTCGGATGTGGCCCGGCGGCGCGCGGCGAGGCGCCCTGCCATCGCCTCAACCAAAGCCACTCGGCAAACAGAATGTGGAAAACGGTCTCCCGAATGGACGGAAAGCTGCTTTGTACCTCGGCCCTCAATTTCTGATCGCCCAGCTTTTCCAGCACAGAAAACATGCGTTGGTTGGCCCAGCGATTGTAGGCGTACAGCGTTTGGATATCGTTGAGGTCCATCGCTCGGTCCTTCAGAATAGTTTAGTACTGTCTCAGACTAGAAGCAGATTGCTCGCTGCGCTCGTAATGACAATTCTGCGAATGTAAAGGCCAACTGCTAAGTGCTGAACATCCTCACTCATGCACGCTCGTAGCCGACTGCAGAATCTCGCAGTCCTGCCGGCCTTGGGATTGCGACAAAATTTGAGTTCCCAACTCATTCACATCCACGTGCGGATCCACTACCGCTACCACATTGACCAGCCCCTCCTTGGTGGTCCATGCCTTGGCGATGGAATTGCCATCGCCATCGCTAAATGCAGCCATGACCTCTCCCGGAGCGCCGTGCAGTCCGGCGCAAACTTCAAGCGCGCGCACACCGGCCGATGCTGGAGCCAGGCCTTCGTTATGCAGGATGTTCTCGGCGCGCCGCAAAGCAAGCTGTTCCGACGCATCCTCCCCTTCCTGCTGCGGATCGAAGAAGGAGAATACGAAGACGCCACGGTGCTCGCCCGATTCGAGGTAGCCGCGCGTCCATACCGCATCCTTGTCCTGAGGTTCCCAGCGTTGCCACGACTTAGGACGGCAAACCGCGACATCCAGATCGGGAAACATCTCCGCCTTAAGTTCCTCATGGTCGAGGGTGATTTCCTTCATGCGGGCAAGCTCACCATCGATATAGAACTCGGCGCGATACCTTCCGTTCTGCAAGCAGATTCGCGCCTCGCTGGCGCGCAACACGGAATAAAACGCGTGAGGATTGCCTTCGGCGAAAACCGCCGGTCTCACCCGCCTGGAGATGGCGGGCAGCACGCGCCATGCGTTCCAGTCCGGACTATAGGCATACCAAAGGATGGCCAGACTTTCCTTGGGCTTCCCTTCGGTATCCTTCGAAAGGCCATCCACCTGGGCGCTCCAGCCCAGACCGGCGGCCGATCCGGTGAGATGAACGTCCTCCAGTTTTGCGCCCGAGTTGGCAGGTGCGTTCGCAACGGGCCACGCAGCCGTCACTAATTCCGACTTCAATTTCGGAAGGTCCGTTTTCTCGAATTGTTCGCAATAGGTCGCCTGGTTCAGGCCTCTGCAGTATTGCCGGAATACGTCGAGGTCGGTGATTGCACCGCCGATTACAGCGGCATCATTGGTGATAAACGGATCTTTGCCCGGCTCTCCGAGGGCCATCGTTTTCTGGTAAGTTTCCAACCCCTGGCTCTCATGTCCCTCTGCCAACTGCGCCAGCCCAAGGTTAAAGTACGGCACCAGATCGGCGCCGGTGCTCAGTTTGATGGCCGCCTCGGTGGCTTTCCGGCCGTGCTCGACCAGTCTGTGATCGCCCTTGACGAGTCCGGCCGCATAGCTGTCGAATCCCACATTTGCCATCAGATCCATCGGCGCAGCGAATCCCTGTTGCGTAAGCAGGTCACTGGCTTGCTGTTCGGCGTGCGATACCTTGTCGAGCGCATCCTTCGAGATGAGGCTGACAAATCCGCCTTCGTTGAGTTGAGGCGTGCTGGCTTGGTTCGTGGCGTAAGCGAAGAACAGGTTTGCCGAGGCAAATGAGGGACGAATCTGCAGCGCACAGCCGAATTCCTTCGCCGCCTTGGCAGAGCCTTCGCGGTCATCCCCCGAACCTTCATACAGCACCCAGCCGCGAGCGAAATGTTCGGCCGACAGTTCCATCAAATCATTGTCAGGAATGGTGTCCGAGAGAAGGCACTCGGCGCTCGCCGGCCGTAGCTCAATCGGCTTGTCCAGAAATGCGATGAACACGCCGCGCCCCACACCCACCACCGCCAGCGCGCAAGCGAATACCACCAGGATGAACGCTGCGCTGGTCCGGCCCATGCCCAGCGCCTGTCCCAGCAGATAGAGCGCAATGGCAAACAAGGTCAACAGCGCCAGAAACGTGGTTGCCTGCCGCTGGTAGCCCAGGCTCTTCTCGTTGTTGGCGCTCCACAGGGCCAATGCCTTCGCGGGCTCGTGGTAGCTCTTGGAAATCACCAGCCCCGAGGGAAAATGGACATCCCGTTCGGGGCCCAGATCACCGGTCATCATCTCTTGTATCTGGGGATCGGTCTTATTGAATCTTTCCAGAATTCTCCGCCGGACCTGCACTTGCTCGGCAGCGTCGCTCTGACTCAGCAGATCGGGCCTTTCTTTGGCCAACTCTAAACGTTGCCGCGCCGCTTCGTAGCGTAGGTGATCGTCCTCGGCGGTCGCCAGGCGTCCCACCATGTAATTCCACACCGTCACTTCGCGCGAGTTCATCCGAAAACGATCTGCCTGGTTGTCCAGCGCTGCGCTGATTGCCCGGGAAGACTTCACCGCCGCCGCGCTGTAGAAAAATCCGCTGAGCGCACTAAGAACGGCGCATACCGCAATCATGGAGATAACGAAGCGGCCAAAACCATGCGCCACCGGCGCCGTGTGCAATCGCATACCGGCAAACAGGGCCGGCTCTACTTCGGCGGGATGTACGGGTTCGTCTTCTTCATTTTCTCCGCGCTCGTCTCCGCCAGCATGAACCTCAACCCCTCGATCTTTCTCGCTACACCTCTCTTCCCCTTCGGCACTGGCTTTGAAATGAAATCGCCGCGCCAGCGGTGTGCCAAAGTAAGCCAGAACACCAAACGCCGCGGTAAATATCAGGAAATCTTTCCACGAGGAAGGGTCCGTCCACATCGCCACAATCAGGCCAAGCAGCGCCATGACGCCTCCGATGCGGGCCAATATTTTCTCCCGCCCAGGCGCATTATGGCTCAGTTGCGCGAAGGTCAGAAACGCCAACCCCACCACAAACAGCACCACCGCTTCGGCAAGCTTTAAGACCTTATGTCGCCCAAGCGTGACATCCTTCTCCAGTTTTTCCCAGATTGACGGAAAAGTCCCATCCGCCTTGGGAGGTTCCCACGCGGTGTCAAAGCCAAGCGCCCGCAGGGACCTGGCGGTGTTCATGGCGACCGAAGGCTCCAGGTCGTAGGGAAGATCGACCTGGAAATACTCAAGGTAGGGCTGCAGAGAGCGAACGTGGGCAGCTTCTTCCTCAGCCTGCAGCTTTTTCAGCGCCGCCTGCCGCTTGTCTGGTGTGAAGCTCGCGCCTGGTTCCTGGTCGTCTGCCGTTGGGGAATGCAGGGCCGCGCTGTTTTCGTAGCGGGTGCGACTGGCGATCTTACTCAGCAATTCCTGCCGGTGCACCAGCTCCAGCATTTGTCCTTGTTGCAATCGTCTTTCGAAGCGCAAGGTGTCTTGTTCAGCCAGCGCTGCGCGATAGGCCGTGACCGCGCCCAGCATGGCCACCACGGCCATAAACATGGCGATCGAAATGGACATCAGCTTGGCTTTGGCCTTGGCTTCGCCGGTCGTGGCCTCCTTGAACTTGAGGTCGGCAGCTTGGTCTTGTTCCATGGCGCAACTCCTGGAGGGATCCTATCCTCTTCTGGCTTCGAAGTTGATATAGGGAGAAGTTGCAGCAATATAGCATAGCGAGCCGCCGCCTCCTAAAGGACTGCCCGCCCCAGTGAGTGTTGACTTACTCCCTCGCCGATGGCAAGCAGGTTGTGGCGGAACGAATTGACGGGTACGAAAAAACCGGCCCTTTCGAGGGCCGGCTTGACTGAAGGCTAACGGCTGATAGCTGACGGCTACTTGATCGCCACCAGCTTGTTCATCAGCTCGGAATAATCTTTCTTCTCTACCCCGTGGACCTGCCGGTTGTACTCGTCCACCTTGGCCGAATAATTCATCGAGCAGAACTTTGGCCCGCACATCGAGCAGAACGCAGCCTCTTTGTAATACGCGTCGGGCAGCGTCTCGTCGTGCATGCTGCGCGCGGTCTCAGGATCGAGCGACAGCGCAAACTGCTTGTCCCAGTCGAAGGTGTAGCGCGCGTAGCTGAGGGCGTCGTCGCGGTCCCGCGCTCCGGGACGATGACGCGCCACGTCGGCGGCATGCGCCGCGATCTTGTAAGCGATGATCCCGTCCTTCACATCCTTGTCGTTGGGCAGGCCAAGATGTTCCTTTGGAGTTACGTAGCAAAGCATAGCCGCGCCGTACCAGCCAATCATCGCCGCGCCGATGGCTGAGGTGATGTGGTCATAGCCGGGCGCAATGTCGATCACCAGTGGCCCCAGCGTGTAGAACGGCGCGCCGTAGCAGAGTTCGACTTCCTTCTCTACCTGCTCCTTGATCTTGTCGAGCGGAATGTGCCCGGGGCCCTCAATCATGACCTGCACATCGCGCTCCCAGGCCTTCTTGGTGAGCTCGCCCAGCGTCTTCAGTTCCGAGAATTGCGCCTCGTCGCTGGCGTCGGCAATGCAGCCGGGACGGAGGCCATCGCCCAGCGAGTAGCTGACGTCATGCTTGGCAAGAATTTTCGTAATGTCGTCGAAACGCTCGTACAGGAAATTCTGCTTGTGGTGGTGGGCCATCCACTGCGCCAGAATCGCGCCCCCGCGGCTCACGATGCCGGTGATGCGCTTGGTGATCAGCGGCAGGTATTCCACCAGCACGCCCGCGTGGATGGTCATGTAATCCACGCCCTGCTCGGCCTGCTCCTCGATCACTTCCAGCATGACGTCGGCGTTGAGGTCCTCGATGCGCTTCACCCTTGAAACCGCCTCGTAGATCGGCACCGTGCCGATGGGCACCGGCGAATGCCGCAGAATGGCTTCGCGGATTTCGTGGATGCCCCCGCCCGTCGACAGGTCCATCACCGTATCAGCGCCGTAGTGGACTGAGGTGTGCAGTTTCTTCAGCTCCTCGTCCACATTGCTGGTGACCGACGAATTGCCGATATTGGAATTGATCTTGCACTTCGACGCCACGCCGATGCACATCGGCTCCAACTCAGGATGGTTGACGTTGGCCGGAATGATCATGCGCCCGGCGGCAACTTCATCGCGGATGAGTTCGGGCGCGACCTGTTCGCGTTCGGCGACGAAAAGCATTTCTTCGGTGAGCAGGCCCTTACGCGCGAAGTGCATCTGCGACATGTTGGTGTCGCCGGTGCGCGCAGCTTCTTCGCGACGCTTCGTGATCCAGTCCGTCCGCGGCTTCACCAAACCCGCGCCATTGCCGTTGCTGCCGTTGTCTGCACTCATGATGTTGGATTACTCCTGATGTTGATGTTCCATTATAGACCTGAGATTTCACCACAGATTAGCGTCGACGCATTGAGGGTGCTTGTCTCGTTCCTGTGCAAGAATCCTGTCATGAAACGGCCATTTTGCTGCAGCGGTTTGGCGCGAAGGAGATTGGTACGTCTCGCACTGCCTGGAAGTTGACATCGCCAGCCAAGGCGAAACCGAAGAAGAAGCCCTCGACAACCTGAAGGAAGCTCTGGAGCTCCACTTGGAACCGCCCCAAGCAACGCGGCCGCCTAAGGTTCGAACAATCGAGGTCGAGGTTGGCGCGGCTTAGCCCGCAAGCACACGGCCATTTCAGATTGTCGCACCCAGTCTCTTTATGTTTGGGTAGGGATTCCCGCCCTCGAGCCTAGCGCGGCCACAGCCACCCAAACACACCTGCCGTCAGCAGACCGTAGATCAATCCGTCGATGACTTCCTTGATGGTCATGCCCCAAGGCTGGCCTTTCCAGATGCCGTTGCTGAGCTGTCCCAGCCCGTAAGCCATGAAAGCCGCGGTACCGGCCACGCGAAAGACAACCAGATAGTTGGCGCCCGCCGCAACCGTGTGTCCGGTGAGATAGGCAGTGAAGAAGGAGATCACCAGGCAATAGACAAACCACATTCCCATGAACTTCGGCATCGCGGGCAGACCGCTGGGAAAGACGGTCATCATGCCGACGGGCCCCTGCTTATATTTTGCCTGCATGGCGGGCGACTTCATCTCCTTGTGGCCGCCATACGGAAACATGTACAGACCCCGGCTTAGTCCGGCAGCGCGGAGTTCGGCCAGAAGCTTGTCTTCCTCGGGCAGTTGATGGCAATCGCTTTCGTGGTACTTCAGAAACACATGCATAATGGAGCTGGCGACAAAGACGATGACTGCCGACAACACGATCGGCAACCAGAGGGCGGCTATGGGGGCCATGGGTAGCCTCCTTCGTATGCAAGGTTGTGGGTCAGAATTTCCCACGCGAGATTACGCCTCACTTGGGTAGCGGTCAAGCGCGCACGAGGGTCGCGTACTTCTCGGCGCTAACCGGGATGGGCCGCCTGCGATCTCCTTTTACCCCAGGCGTACAGCAGCATCCCTCCACCAAAGAGAAGAGCGTTCAGGAACAGGATCTTCGTAATCGCGAACATCTTGTGCGGCTCACTTGCCTCCGGAACCATCGAGCCTAGAATGACTGCGCAAGTGGTGATGAATCCCACACTCGCCACCACGGTCGCCACCGGTTTTCCACCGGGGACCGTTACTACGCCCGGCTCGACCGGCTCGCGCTGCAGCCGGATCATTGCCCCGAACATAAACAGATACGGAACGAAATTTGTAATGATGGTCATGCTGATCAGCACCTGATAGGCACCGTGGACGGTGCTTCCGAATTGGCCCAACAGTATGAAGAGCACGCAGCACAGCGCTTGCACCATCAGCGAAACGTACGGTGTTCCCCATTTGGGATGGATGCGCGCGAATGCCGGTGGCAGGAAGCGATCGATGCCGGCAACGAATGGTATGCGTGACAGCGCCGCCAGATACGCGCCTACTCCGCCTAGATTGGAGATACAGATCAGCAGCGCCACCGCCGGTCCCAGTCCATACCAGCCGACGCGCTCGGCACTCGTGGAAATCGCTTGCATGATCCCTTCCAGGCTGTTCAGTTGGCCGTGCGGCAAAACCACCAGCATCGCCACCGTTCCCAGCATGTAGCCCGCTGTGATGAGCACTCCGGCGACCAGCAGCGCGCGCGGGATGGTGCGTCGCGCATTCTTGATCTCGCCGCCCATGAACGACGCCGACTCGGCCCCGCTGAACGCATAGAGCACGGTAGACCATACCCCGATCGTTCCCCATTGCAGCGACGGTCGCATCGACGCAGCGGAGAAGCTGGTAGCCGAGCCGAACTTCCTCCACGCAATCACTCCGACAATTGCGAGCAGCGCTACCGGCAGCCACGTTCCGATCGCCCCAAGATTGCTCAGCCACTTGCCGATATCGAGCCCGACAAGGTTGAGGGCCAAAGCCAGTCCCAGCCCGAGCAGCGAGAACGTCACAAAGAATGCGGCACTCCCTTGCAGACCCTTCCATTTGCTGCCGCCTACATAGAGAGCATTGCTGGCCGCGAAATATAGAACCGCGGGGAAATACGGCAGGTTGCTGGTCCAATAAATCCATCCGGTCAGAAAGCCGGCAAAGTCGCCGAAGGCGCGCTTGCTCCAGACATACATCCCGCCCTCTTGCGGATAGCGCGAGGAAAGCTCGGCTACGCACAAGGCCAGCGGGATGAAGATGGTTGCCAGGCCGATCAGCCAGATCACAATTGTGCCCGGTCCCGCGCTGGCTGCCACCGCAATCCAACGCAGGCTTAGCGTGGCCACCACGTAGAACATCACCAGGTCGCGGAAACCCAGGGCCCGCTTGGGTTGCGTAGAAGTGTCAGGCGAAGCCGAGGGCGGAGTGGTTGGAGTGGACGGTTGCATTAGATGCGCCATTGCATTGTCGCCATCCCGATTCGCGTTCCCTCGGCGGCTAAAGCCGGAGGTTTTGATGCAACATCAGCGCAGCTAAAGCTGTGCCCCTTCAAAACTGTTAGGAGCGGCTCTTACAACGGCAAACAATACCGGTAGAACTCTTCATCGCG
Source organism: uncultured Acidobacteriaceae bacterium (assembly GCA_963798185.1). Classification (GTDB taxonomy): domain Bacteria; phylum Acidobacteriota; class Terriglobia; order Terriglobales; family Acidobacteriaceae; genus Bog-257. The sequence continues at coordinate 22,716 of CAWCSJ010000013.1, read as the reverse complement.
CTTCCAGCCCAGACTTTCGTAGAGCTTTTGCGACGCGTGATTGTCGATCGCGGTTTCCAGCGTCAGACTGTCGGCCTGCGTGTCCTCCGCCAATTGATGAGCGCGCTTCATCAGGGCGCGTCCCACCCCAAGTTTGCGCGCTTCAGCCACCACATAGAGATCGTTGAGGATCCATTGTCGCGTTAAGTTGACCGACGAGAACACGGGATACAGATTCACGAAGCCGACCACTCGCGTGCCCTGCCGAGCCAGAAACAGTACCGACTCGCCTTTGCTCAATCGTGCGAACAGAAAGCGGCGCGCCGCTTCCACGTCCGGCGGCTTCTTGTAGAACTGCCGGTAGGCATCGAACAGTGGCGCGACCTCGCCTACATCGGCCGGTGTGGCCTGCACAACTTCCAGGGACTCTTGTGGGGAACGCATGGGGACAAGGAAACACGACGGGCGCTGGCCGTCAACTCTTTTGTTGCGCAGTCCCCTGCTATGATTTTGGAAAATCCGGCTTTTGATCATGGACCCATCGCTGCACCACATCCTCGCGTCTTACAACGACCGCAGCCCGCTGGAGCAGGCCTACACCATTCCAGCATCGTGGTACGTGGACGCGCGTGTCGCCGAACTGGAGCGCCAGAACGTCTTTGGCCGCACCTGGCAAGTCGTAGCGCGAGCCGATCAGGTGCAGCAGCCCGGCCAGTACGTCACCAGCGATCTCGCCGGTGAGCCGCTGGTCGTCGTACGAGGCAACGACCATCAGTTGCGAGCGTTCTATAATGTCTGCCGGCACCACGCCGCGGCTATCATGACCGAGGCGCAGGGCACGGCCAGCATCATGCGCTGTCCCTATCACGGCTGGAGCTACGGCCTCGATGGTTCGCTGAAGGGTGCACCCGAGTTCGAAGGAGTCTGCTCATTCGATAGGGCGCAGAACGGGCTGGTCCCGGTGCGGGTGGAAACATGGGAGCAGTTTGTCTTCGTAAACCTCGATCCAAAAGCCGCGCCTCTGATGGATTTTCTGGGAGGGCTCGTCCCCAGAGTTGCTCCGCTCAATCTCGGCTCGGTGCATTTCTTCGAGCGCCGGACCTACAGCCTGAACTGCAACTGGAAGGTGTTCGTCGACAACTATCTCGACGGCGGCTACCACGTTCCTCATCTGCACAAGGCGCTGAACAGCGTACTCGATTACAAGCAGTACACCATCGCGACCGAAGACCGGTACTGCCTGCAGTCGAGTCCCATGGTGACGTCGGACCAGGACGCGGCCACTTCGGCCACGCGCACCGGCGACCGCGCCTGGTACTTCTGGCAATATCCCAACTTCATGATCAATCTCTACCACGGCTACATGGATACCAACCTGGTGCTGCCGGATGGCGTCGATCGCTGCAAGGTCATTTTCGATTTCTACTTTGATGACGTGAGCGAGTCTGCCGCCGAGCGCAACCGCCAGAGCATCGCCGTCGGCGAGCGCGTGAATGACGAGGATGTGGGAATCTGTGAGGCCGTGCAGCGCGGCCTGCATTCGCGGGCTTACGGTGCCGGGCGCTTATCCGTGCGGCGGGAGGCTGGCGAGCATTTGTTCCATCGGCTGCTGGCGGCGGACTTGAAGCGCGGGCTGGAGAACACCACCATAAAAGCAGATCCCTCGCTGCGCTCGTGACGACAATTTTACTTGCGCAAATCTTTCAGGATTTCCCTTGCCGCATTTGCGCCCGACACTCCGGTCAATCCCGTGCCGGGATGAGTTCCCGACCCGCATAAATAGAGGTTCTTGATGGGCGTGCGGTATTGCGCCCAATTCAGCAGCGGGCGCATGGTGAACAACTGATCGAGCGCCAACTCCCCGTGAAAAATGTGTCCGCCAGTCAGGCCGTAGTCCTGCTCAAGATCTTTCGGCGTGATCACCTCACCGGCCTCGATCAGTCCCGGCAAATCGGGAGCATATTCCGCCAGCGTCTTCACCACGGTGTCGCCCAGGCTCTCGCGTTGCGCGTCCCAGTCGGCATGGCGCAGCTTGTAGGGCGCATATTGCATGTAGATAGACATCACATGCTTCCCAGTCGGCGCCAGCGATTGGTCCCACAATGTGGGAATCGTCGCCTCCAAGTACGGATGCGATGAATACTCCCCATATTTCGACGTATCAAAGGCGCGTTCGAGGTAGTCGATGTTAGGTGAGACCTGGATTCTGCCGCCCAGGACCGTCGTATCGCGGTTCGTGCCTTTGAATGTCGGCAAACCGCTAAGCGCCAAATTCACCTTCGCCACTGTGCCGTTCATGCGGTAGTGCTGAAGCTTTTGCAGGAAGCTCGGCTCCAGATATTGGGCCTCGACCAGCCCCAGCAACGTGCGTCTTGGATCGGCATTGGAGATGACAGTTCGCGCGTCAATCTCATCCCCGCTGGCAAGCACTACTCCGACGGCAGCGCCATCCTTCACCTTGATGCTCACCACTTCGCATTCTGTCCGAATCTCAGTGCCGGCTTCTTTCGCCGCCGAAGCCATCGCCGCCGTGAGCGCACCCAGGCCTCCCACAACGTAGGAGGCTGCTGCTGCGGGGTTTCCATCCGACGCGCAACGCAACAATAACGTCGCACTGGAACCGGCGGACCACGGCCCCAGAAACGTCCCGAAGATTCCCTGGGCGGCGATGGTGCCGCGCAGTAGTTCATTGTCGAACCACTCGGCGACCAGATCGGCCACGGCCATGGGTCCCCATCGCATCATGCGGTAGAGGTCCTGCTCGCCCAGGCCGCGCACCTTGCGACCAGCCTTTATCAGCTCCCACAAATTCCCTGCTGCCGGATCGTCCAAGTCAGGCGGCGTCATCGTCATCAGCAGATTGGCAACTTCGCCGATACGCGCCAGCGGTTTCTGGAATGCAACATAACTGGCGGCATCCTTCTGCGAAACCCTAGCGATCCCCTGCGCCGACTTGCCAATGTCTCCATACAAAACGAGTGGCTTGCCGTCAGCCGACAGCGACAACGCGCGCACCTCCGGCGTGTATGTCCTCAGCCCATGCTTCGCCAGGTCCATGTCTCTGACAATGTCAGACCGTATCGGCCCGGCGCTGTGTGCCAGCCGCGAGCAGCGGAACCCAGGATGGAATTCCTCGGCGATGGCGCAGCCGCCGACAGTGGGTCTGCGCTCCAACACCAGCGGCTTATATCCAGCCTTGGCGAGATAAAACGCAGTGACCAGCCCGTTGTGTCCAGCGCCGAGGATTACGACGTCGCGAGTCTCCGGCATCGCTAGCTGGTCCCTTTCGCCTGCTTCAGTATTTCCAGCGCCGCCAGCCGTCCCGGAGCGCCCATGATCCCGCCGCCCGGATGCGTGGCCGACCCGCACATCCACAGGTTCTTGATGGGCGTTTTGTACTGCGCCCAGCCGGGAACCGGTCGCAGGAAGAACAACTGTTCCAGCGACAGCTCGCCTTGAAAAATGTTGCCCTCGGTCAATCCAAATTCGCGTTCCAGATCGAGCGGCGTGACCACCTGGCGGCCGACAATAATGTTCTTCAGGTTGGGCGCAAATTCGGCGATGGTGTTAATCACGTTGTCGCCAAAGGCCTCGCGCTTTTCGTCCCACGTGCCTTCTCTCAACTTGTACGGCGCATACTGCACAAAGCACGACATCACGTGCTTGCCCGGTGGCGCAAGCGAAGGATCGGTGAGGCTGGGGACGACCATGTCAATGTACGGCCGGCGCGAGTAGTCGCCGTACTTGGCGTCATCGTACGCGCGCTCCATGTAGTCAACACTCGGCGAGATGGAGATAGCGCCCCGCAGGTGAGGGCCTTCGCCAGGCATACACGTGAAATCAGGCAGGCCATCAAGCGCCAGGTTTACCTTGCCCGACGATCCACGATATTTGTAACGCTTCACCTGGTCGCGAAATTCGTCGCTCAAGTGTTTGGGCTCGAGCATGCGGAGAAACGTGAGATTGGGATCAACACTTGACGAGATGACCGGGGCGTAATATTCGTCGCCGCTCGTAGTCGCCACGCCGATCGCCTTGCCATCGCGGACCAGAATCTGCGCGATTGCGGTCTGCGTCTTGATCTCGACTCCCAGCTCGCGGGCTGCATCGGCGATTGCATTGGAGATAGCTCCTGTCCCGCCGCGCGCAAAACCCCAGGCGCGAAATGCGCCGTCGATCTCGCCCATGTAGTGATGCAACAGCACGTAGGCCGTTCCCGGCGAGCGCACGCCCAGGAAAGTGCCAATGATTCCCGAGGCCGACATCGTCGCCTTCAGCACGTCGGTCTCAAACCACTGATCGAGAAAGTCGATGGCGCTCATGGTCATCAGTTGTACCTGGTTGTACTTGTCTTCGCCGCTGAGGTCCTTGAAGCGGCGGCCCAGAAAGAGCAGTTTGAACAGGTCCTTCGGGTTCAGCGTAGTGGGATCGGGCGGCACCATGCCGAGAATCGGCTTCACGAAGCGGCACATCTGCAGCATGGCCTTGCCGAATTCCTCATAGGCCTCGGCGTCAAACTTGGAGTGACGCCGGATCTCGCGCATGGTCTGACCGTGATCGTTGACGCGCCACAAGTGGTCGCCGTTCGGCATCGGCGTGAAAGTCCCGTCGAGCGGAAGGATCTCAAGTCCATGGCGGGGAAGATCGAGGTCGCGGATGATTTCGGGCCTCAGCAGCGAGACGACATACGAACACACCGAGAACTTGAAGCCGGGTATGATCTCTTCCGTCACCGCGGCGCCGCCCAGAACGTGACGTCGTTCCAGCACCAGAACTTTCTTCCCTGCCCGCGCCAGATACGCGGCATTGACCAGACCGTTATGACCACCGCCGATTACGATGGCATCGTATTTTGCCGATTCCTTCGAGCCCATGGTTCCTTGTAGTTCTCGCGTACTCTTGCGCAAAACCCCGCGTGCTGAGGATTCTGACGCTTTATTGATTTATGCGGCGCGCCTCATTCTATAAGGTTGGCGTGGAATTTGTCGTTAGTGGCCATCCTTGCCGCACGCGCTTACGGTAGCTATAATCCGCGCACGTCGATCAGGAGTCATCGTGCCTATAGGAACCGCAGTTCACGAGCGCACTTTTCCACTCTGCCAGAGCCTGAATTACCGCGAGTGGTCGGGGTTCTACGCAGTCAGCGTTTACGAGACGCATCACGAGCATGAGTACAACGCCATTCGCAATGCGGCCGCGCTCATCGACGTGACTCCGCTGTTCAAGTACATCGTCGCCGGCCCCGACGCCACCCGCTTCGTGAATCGCATTATCGCTCGCGACATCAACAAGGTTGCTGTTGACCAGGTTATTTATTGCTGTTGGTGCGACGAAGAAGGCAAGATCATCGATGACGGCACCATCACTCGCCTGGAGGAGAACCGCTATCGCTGGACCGCAGCCGATCCCAACCTGCGCTGGCTCCGCCAGAACTCCGTTGGACTCGACGTGCAGATCGAGGAGATCACCGAGCAGCTCGCCGCCCTCGCCTTGCAAGGCCCAACCTCAGGAAAACTGCTGCAAAGCATCGCCGAGGCCGACATTACAAACCTCAAATATTTCCGCAAAACCAGCGGCAAAATTGACGGGGTGCCGGTTGACATCTCGCGCACCGGTTACACTGGCGACCTGGGATACGAGATCTGGATCCCATGGCACGATGCGGTGAAAGTGTGGGACGCATTAATGAAGGCGGGCCGGGGGTTCGATATTCATCCCACCGGCATGCTCGCCTTGGATGTGGCCCGCATCGAAGCCGGGCTCATCCTCGCCGACGTAGATTACATCAGCAGCAAGAAGGCCCTGATCGCGTCGCAGAAATACACTCCCGCCGAAGTGGGTCTGGGCAAACTGGTGCACTACGAAAAAGAAAACTTCATCGGACGCCAGGCGCTTCTGAAAGAGAAACAAACTGGGCCTCGGCGACTTTTGATGGGGTTGGAAGTCGATTGGAACGAAGTGGAAACACTATTTGACCGGATGGGGCTGGCGCCGCAGACGCCCGCCACCGCGTCGCGCGTACACGTCCCCGTGTACAAGGGGCGTGAGCAGATCGGGAAAGCAACTTCGACCACCTGGTCGCCCCTGCTGAAGAAGCTGATTGCGTTGGCCAGTTTGGATCCGCAGTGCGCTACACCTGGCGCCACGCTGCAGATGGAAATCACCGTGGAAGCGGTCCGGCACAAGGTCTCGGCAACCGTCCATCCCCTGCCGTTCTTCAATCCGCGGCGAAAAACCAAGACGCCGGTTTAGTTCACACGCTGAGCAGTACGCTCTCAAAAAGAAAAATCGCCGAAAACAGCGGCGAACAAGTGACCTGAAACCTGCGAGGATTCTTACGAAGTAGGATGATTGCCGGTCGCAACCTGGGCCTTGGCTTCTTCCCGAGGATAGAGCAGACGCTCAACCGTGCGGTCCATCGTGTCCAGCAGGCTTTCCTCTGGAGACTGCACTTTGACGTCTTCCAGCGCGTAATTCCAGTCAACGGTGCGAGCGCCGTCTGCGACCCGGCTACGGACGGGCGCGAATGCCGTATAGCCCAGCCAGATCATGACAGCGATATCGTACACAGCCATGTTGACCTCTCGCAAAATTGAGTGATGCACGAATGTCCCGTGCGAAGCGGCCGTTGCAAACAACATGTTGACAGAGGCGAAAATACCGAATCCAAGGGAGATACCAAACAAAACGTGGCGCCGCGAGATGCCCAGATACTCGCTGAAAAGCAGCAGGAAAAATACCAGCCCGCATTGCATTAAGCGGACACTGCGCTGGATCAGGAGAATTGAATTCGTGATGGTGTCAACTTGGTTCGAGTGCGCCGCGGTGATTGCCCACATCACCGCAACCAAGAGAACCACCAGGGCCGACCAGCGAAACAGGATCACGCTCAAGTCCCGCAGGGCCTCATAGGGACGAAATGCCTCGTGAAAGATCTCCTGCAGAACCGCAAACGAAATCAGCGCGCTAAGTGCTACGGAAACATAGTAGCCCCAGTAGTACAGCGTGTCCGAATGCCTTTGAATCACGAAGAGAATTGGCTCGCTGAGGACTTGCAGGACCGTATAGTTGAAGAAGTAAGGATAATCGCGATGCAGGCCACGCCGGTACATCGCCACCAAGATCCCAAGCTGGAGGACAGTACCGCCACCCCAAAACACGTAATCGAGCAGGCGTAAATGCATGGGCGCTTTTTAAGCATAGCTCTGAAAATGGCGCAAGACAAGCACTATTTCAGAACAGCAAGGGCCATGCTCGCCAAAGGCCCGATCGGGTCGGCTCGAATTGCCTCAGAAATCTAATAAATTGTCCTATAACAGCGCCTGCAGCTTCAACTGGTCATCGTCGCCGCACTTGTGCCCCGGCGCGCACAGCGGCTGCGGTCCACCATCGCCCGCCTGCAGCTTCAACTGGTCGTCGTCGCCGCACTTGTGTCCCGGCGCGCACAGCGGCTGCGGTCCGCCATCGCCCGCCTGCTGCTTCAACTGGTCGTCGTCGCCGCACTTGTGTCCCGGCGCGCACAGCGGCTGCGGTCCGCCATCGCCCGCCTGCTGCTTCAACTGGTCATCGTCGCCGCACTTGTGTCCCGGCGCGCACAGCGGCTGCGGTCCGCCATCGCCCGCCTGCTGCTTCAACTGGTCGTCGTCGCCGCACTTGTGTCCCGGCGCGCATAGCGGCTGCGGTCCGCCATCGCCCGCCTGCTGCTTCAACTGGTCATCGTCGCCGCACTTGTGTCCCGGCGCGCACAGCGGCTGCGGTCCACCATCGCCCGCCTGCTGCTTCAACTGGTCATCGTCGCCGCACTTGTGTCCCGGCGCGCACAGCGGCTGCGGTCCGCCATCGCCCGCCTGCTGCTTCAACTGGTCATCGTCGCCGCACTTGTGTCCCGGCGCGCACAGCGGCTGCGGTCCGCCATCGCCCGCCTGCTGCTTCAACTGGTCATCGTCGCCGCACTTGTGTCCCGGCGCGCACAGCGGCTGCGGTCCGCCATCGCCCGCCTGCTGCTTCAACTGGTCATCGTCGCCGCACTTGTGTCCCGGCGCGCACAGCGGCTGCGGTCCGCCATCGCCCGCCTGCTGCTTCAACTGGTCATCGTCGCCGCACTTGTGCCCCGGCGCGCATAGCGGCTGCGGTCCGCCATCGCCCGCCTGCTGCTTCAACTGGTCATCGTCGCCGCACTTGTGCCCCGGCGCGCATAGCGGCTGCGGTCCGCCATCGCCCGCGACCCGTAAGTACGAGCTCGGCCCTCCGTATTCCGCCGAAATGACCGCCGGCGCCTGCAGGGTTGCAGGAATCGGACTTGTGGAAGCGCACAGGATGCCCGCCGAAAATAATATACAAATGCCGAGAATTAATGTGGTCTTCATACAATTTCTCCTTGTGGTATCCAGGTGATTTGTTAACGAGCAAACGTTGGAGAGCGGATGTTTAATTGCTCTCGTTCGTCGCGGGTGGCAAAGCCATAGGCATGGGCGCCGATCCTTCGCCGATGACTGTGACGGTGTTGGGTTGCCCGACAGAGGTCGCTCCGCTCACGGCAGTAAGGGCTCCTGCTAACATCAAAGCGGCTAGGAATGCAGTAATTGTGTGTTTCACGGTTACGACCTCCTCGGATCGAAACATTATGGGTGTTGCATTTTAAGTGCTTCGTTTTAATGGAGAAAGCGTTGCCGGCGAGCCTCGGCCAGATCAATCAGGAGGCTCTAACCGAATTTGTATCAACCAGTTAATCAAAACTAGTTGTTACGCATTTGTCGGGTCCTTCGCGCTTCTTCTCGACGAACGTGGCGTTTAGTCGGTCGCGCGTGGGAGACTACCTAGACCCACTGCTTCAATTTGCATTATAGATTGGGCATTCCTAATTCCTACAAAATTCGCTACTTCCCAATAACGGAAGTACATGTACCAACGGGGGACACTTTGCCCTGATACCCCTTGGAATTTGACCTTCGTCCATGGTAAAGTTTTTAGATCGCATTTCTGAGCAATATGACACAACATACAGCTAACAACCCAGTCTCATCGCCGCGCTCTGATTTTGCAACCCGGGCCGCACCAGGTGCTTCGTTGCAGTCTTTCCAGGTTTGTCCCAACTGCTCGGCTGCCCTTGAACAAAACCACTGCAAGTTAATCTGCCCGAAGTGCGGATATTTCCTCAGTTGCTCGGACTTCTACTGAGTCCAGTGCAAGTTAATAACCACAGTAACGAAACGCCAATGCAGCCACTGCCCTTTTCCGCCTGTCCGAAGACAATAGCCCTTCCCGGCGTCAGGTGGAGATACAATGGGTTGGTTTCTCAGGAGGACCCAATGCAACGCACAGCCAGTGCTCACTGGTCAGGTGGTTTAAAGGACGGAAAGGGCACCGTTTCGACACAGAGCGGTGTTCTGAGCCAAACGCAATACTCCTTCAGCACGCGTTTTGAAAACGGGGCCGGAACCAATCCGGAAGAACTGATTGCCGCCGCGCATGCCGGCTGTTTTTCCATGGCACTCTCGGGACAACTGGGCAGCGCGGGCATGACCGCCGAGAGCATCGATACCAAGGCCACCTTGACCTTGGAAAAGACCGATGCCGGCTTTACTATCACCAAGGTGCACCTTGACGTGAAGGCCAAGATCCCAGGCGCGGACAAAACGAAGTTCGACGAAGCCGCCCAAAATGCCGAGAAGACATGCCCGGTCTCACGGGTGCTCAACGCAACCATCACCATGGATGCTCAACTCGTTTCCTGATATATCAGTAGCTGCCTTGTAAATGCTGTAGTACCTCAACCCGATACTGGCTGCCGTAACCCGGTGGCCCACATTCCCGGTTGTGAAAATGCTGTCCTTGCTTTAAAGTTCTCAGCGCGGGGTAACGAAGGATTTTCCATGACAAAGGAGATTGTCTCACTGAAAGAAGATTGTTTTACTGATGGTGTGGTTCACAGTTGCGCTGCCCCTTTCGCCCAGAACAAAATGTCGAAACGTCTGTCTGAGTCGACCACCGTTCTGAAAACCATCCTCGGTAAGCAGGACATGCCGAAGAGCATTCTCGACAATTAAGCACTTAGGAGGACAAAATGGAAATTTCAGCCAAGAGATCCGTACCTTTTCTGCTCGTATTAGGAATTGTATGGTTGGCCCTTCCCGTGTGGGGCGCCGACAAGACAAAAGACGAGGAGACGATCAGAAATGCCGAAACCGTATTACGGGCAATGGTTGGCAGTAAGGACATTCCGGCCAGCACCGTGGCGAAGGCTGATTGCATCGTCATTCTGCCCAGTGTGAAGAAATTCGCCGTGGGCATTGGTGGAACCGGAGGCCGCGGTCCGATGACCTGCCGTGAGGGCGCGGACTTTACTGGCAAGTGGGGACCGCCCGCCATGTACAGCATCGGTGGCGCCAGCGCGGGTCTTCAGATCGGCGGCACGGCTAAGGATTACATCATCCTGGTCATGGCCGCGACAGCGGCGAACAAGTTGCTGGACGGCAAAGTTAAGGTCGGCAGCGACGCGACCGCAGCCGCCGGTTCGGGAGCCAGCGCGAGTACGGGGACTGCTGACATGTTGACCTATTCCCGGACTTCCGGACTTTTCGCTGGCGTGTCGCTCGACGGCGCCTCTCTCGAGCCTGACAAAGATGCTAACCAGCGGCTTTACGATAAATCGGTCAGCGCTCGGGACATCGTGAGCGGCGGGGTTACGCCCACGCCCGCAGGAAAGCAACTGGTTTCCCTGCTCAACAGCAAGGCCGGCAAAAAGTAGCAATTAGAAGACGGGCCCACATAAGTTCGGCGGAGACGTCTCGTCTCCGCCGGCCTGGTGGGTAGTACCACGTCTGGATGTGCGGGCTCAAGCATTTCCCCGAATCCAGGTTAGTTCGACCCGACTGCCATTCATGCCAAGTCCCTTCCTATAGGAGGGCCGGCCACCTCACCACCTCGGTCGACGGTCCTGCCCGGCTGGGAATTTTCGTCTTCATGAACTGCATAGACTTCTGGCAATCTCTCACGCGTCAACCGCAAGCATAGCTACGATTGCTCGCAGCGAGTCAGGTGGGGTACACGTGTCAAGAAATTGGGTCACTGTGCAGGGAAAGGTCGGAGACACTACCGGCGTCTTGTCCTCTGAAATTTGGCAGTCCCAAATCTGTCGGATTAACCACGACCGTCAGTTTTGCGAACGCAATATTTCGCGGATCTCGCGATTGACCCGGGCCGCATCTTGCGAGGCTTTATCGATCAACTCGAGCCACTTTTTGTTGTTGTCATCCAGTTTCGCCTGAGCGAGTAGATAAGAAGCCTGCATGATGGTTTCGATGTAGTTGCTCAGATCGTGGGACAAGATGCGCAGTTTTGCAACTGTGTCACCCTGTAGTTTCTTGCTCTCTTCCATTGCCGGTTGGGCCACTTGTTGTCTCCTGCCTTAAACTAGGCCGGGCAGATGTTCCCCTGCACGCAGATGTCTGGCAAGTATTAGACGCTAATTCGGGGCTTTTCGTTGTTCGGGGAGCCGGAAGGCCCATAGCACCTTACCATGCCCTCCATGATTTGGCTGCGGTCCACTGAACGGTCGCTGGCGTGAGCGTTTCGGCCGTCCATGACCTTTCCGCTGTTCGCTGTGGCTGATATGATTCTGACAACGTCCCAGGCGTTCGAGTTCCCATGGCTCAAATCCGGCTGAAAACAAAGCTGGTGCTCGCTATCAGCAGTATGGTGTTCGCGCTGGTCGCGGCCTTTTCCTATTTGTACGTTTCGCACGTGGTCCGCCAGCGCACTACGGAGGCGTACGACAATGCCGGCTTCGTCGCCAAGGAGATCCGGGAGAGTGCCCGTGAAGCTTCCCAGATCGACCTGAGCAGTGCATTTATCAACACCAACGATCCCCAGCAAGTTAAAGCGGTATTGGATGAGGCCTTGCGGACCGACCCCGGGCTGAACACGTTGTTGCAATCCATCGTGGGCTACTCTCCCACGATCGCGGATGCAGCCATTACGGATGTCAGCGGTCATGCCATCGTTCACACCGACCCCTCGGGCATCGGCGCCCTGCAAGAGTCGCGTGAGGATTTCCTGAATGTGCGCAATGGCAGCTTCAGCCGCCAGCTAGAAGTTGTATATGGCGCCCCGAAAGTTTACGACGTTTACCTGCCCATTCAGCGCGAAGGGCAGCCCTTCGGCGATATCCGTGTCGGTATCTCCACAGTACTCTTGAAAAGCGAGATCAAACCGCAACTTACCCGCGCTCTCTTCTTCTCTGCTCTGGCCATACTGTTGTCGCTGGCGTTGGCAGCCGGGGTGTCAAACATCGCCTTGCGACCGCTGGAGGCGATTGGCCGTCGTCTAGACCAGATGACCGCTGGCGTGCCCGACATCACGCCTGAGCCTGATCCGCGGGAGACCGATGAGTATGGGCTGGTCAATACAAAAATCGATCGCCTGGGGCGGCAGATCCGCGACGTAAAAGAGGTTTTCAGCGCCCTGAAAGAGAACCTCGACCAAATCATGGGCACGTTGCAGGACGGCGTGGTTTTGTTTACCCGCGACACCCGGGTGGTATTGGTCAGCGCCTCGGCGGAGCGGTTCATGGGCCGTCCGCGCGGACAGATCCTGGGAAATGTTGTGGAGGAGGTCTTTAACGACGACACTAAGCTGGGTCGCATCGTGCTCGATGCTTTTGCCTTGCACCAGCCGATTCCGCAACGTGAGGTTGAGTTGGAGAATGGCCGGCGCATACAGATTGCGCTCGACTTCATTGCCCAGCGCGGAGAGCGTATTGGCGCCCTGCTCACCATGCGTGACGCCGAATCGGTGCGCCGTATCGAGAATGAAATTGAACTCTCGCGCCGTCTGGCCGCCATCGGGCGCCTCACTTCGGGCGTTGCCCATGAGGTAAAGAACCCCATCAATGCCATCGTGGTCCATCTCGAACTGCTCCGCGAAAAGATGCGCGAGATCGATCCCGACACGCAGCGCCACATGGACATCATCGGAAGCGAGATCCATCGGTTGGACCGCGTGGTGCAGACGCTGGTGGACTTTAATCGCCCGTTGGAGTTGCGTCTTTCCGACTTCGATTTGCGCCGCCTGATGGAAGACGTTGCCCTGCTGGCATCGCCGGAAGCCGCCCGCCAGGGGGTGAAAGTCGAAACCAACCTGGGCAGCGAGCCGCTCCCGGTTCGCGCCGATGCCGACCTGATCAAGCAGGCACTGCTGAACGTCGTCATCAACGGCGTGCAGGCCATGAACGAGGGCGGCGTGCTCAGCATGGTCACACATCGCGACGACAATGCCGCCACCATCGAGGTCCGCGACCACGGCGTGGGCATTGCCCCGGAGATTCGCGACAAGATTTTCAACCTGTATTTCACCACTAAAAAAGCCGGCAGCGGCATTGGCCTGGCGATGAGCTACCGCGTGTTGCAACTGCATAATGGCGCTCTCGATTTCGTAAGTGAGATGGGCCAAGGCACCACCTTTCGCCTGGTCCTTCCTCTGGCGGGGGCGCGGGAGCTGAAAGACGCAGAGATCGTGATTCGCACCTGATGTGTGCGTGCGACTTTCCCAGCGCAGTGTTACGGTTTGCGGTGTGGGTTTATCATGGTGAATAGGTATTTCTCCAAGCAATGTGGATGAGCAATCGTCGCTGGAAAGACTAGCGCGGCTGCGAGGTTGCAGAATTTCACATGAACATCTTGCGCCAATTCGCGGCTACCGTCCTAGGTTTGTCTTTGCTGTTGAGCGTGGCGTGCAACAAGAAGAAGAAACCGCAGCTTCCGCCACAGGCGCAGGCGCCCACCGTTTCGGTCCCGGTGAACGCCCAGATTTCCGAAGCGCCTCCTGCGGCCCCAGAACCCCAGCAGCAGGCGACGGTCACTCCAGCACCGGAGAAGCCGAAAGCCCCGCCGCGCCACCGTAATAAAAAGCCGGCCGCCCAGCCTCCGCCGCCCAGCACTCAGGAAAGCGCTCCTGCCAATCCTCCCAGCAATCCCGGCAACACTACGGTCGCAGCGTCGCATCCTCCGCCGAATCCCGCCGAGGGTGCACCCGACACTGCAATCGCCGCCGATATCAGCAGCCAGCAGGTGAACTTGCAAAAACAGAACACCACGGAACTGCTTGCTGCCGCCGAGAAAAATTTGCAGAGCGTGAATCGCACCAACCTAAGCCATGACGAGAAAGCCATGGTGGCGCAGATTAAGACCTACATTGAGCAATCGCGCAAGGCGACGTCGGATAAAGACTTCGAGCGTGCCTACAACCTTGCGACCAAGGCCCGTCTGCTCTCCGACGCACTCGTCAAAAAATAGGCGCCGCTTGCGCCTTCGCGGAATTGGCTGCCTCGACAAAAGCGGCGATCAGAGGATGGCTTCTGCCTTTGAGCCCGGATCGTTCCGGCTGAAACAACGTCCCAAAGAAAAATCGATGCCCGGGCAATTCGATGGCGCGCACCTCTCCGTCCGCTCCCGTCGCTCCAACTTTCAATCCACCATTCATCAGACGCGCCACGTAAGCGGGATTGGGGCCAAAGGTGCAGTGATAGGTCTCGCGAATTTCGTCGGCGCCGTAAATCTGATGAAGCCGGCTGCCGGGCATGAGCCGCAGCGTTTCTTCCACTTCAACTAGCGAACAACTCAGCTTCGTGATCACCGGCTCGTCGCTTGCGGGATCGCATTCGGTGTGGCCGGCGTCGGGCATGTGCAACACATTTCGCGCAAACTCCACGATGGCGTGCTGGCACCCACCGCAAGTCCCCAGGAAAGGCCGCCCAGTTTCGCGCGCGAAGCGAATGACGCGAAGAGCGCCTTCCATCGACCGATACGGACTGGCCGGCACACACCAGAAGCCGTCGTAAGCGTTCAGGTCAGCATCCCGGGCGCGTTCCGTGTCGACCCACACGGGCTCGACTGCGTTTCCGTTGGCCGAGAAAGCCAGTGCCATCGGAATGGCCTGGTGGGCCGCGACCTGCGGAGCGTAATCACCAATTAAACCAATAAGTATCTTGTGCCTTTCCATCGGCCCACTCCTCCTGCGCGAAATCTTGCACCATGAATCCCCATTCACCCGCGAGTTCTGCATCTTCAACTACGTTGTTCGTTGCTTCACTATATCCGACCATTATGCGGCGCTGCGACTGGGTTAGAGTTGAAGTATGAGGGAGATGTTCCGGCACCGTGGGATGAGGCTGATCTTTATAGCCAATCTCATTTCCATGATCGGCAGCGGCATGAATTCCGCCGCCGTGATCTGGTACATCCTGCAGGCCACGCATTCCGAGGTGTCGCTGGCGACGCTCATTGCGCTGCAGACTGTGCCTTCGATGCTGCTGTTGCCGTTCACTGGCGTGCTCATCGACCGCGAAGACCGTCGTCATCTGATGATCTGGTTGGACTCGGCGCGTGGGCTCATTATTTTCTTCGTCGCCATGCTGGTGTTTACTCATCAGGTTCGCCTCTGGCACCTCTACGCCATGAACGTTCTGGTTGCCATTGGCTTCTGGATGTTCCTCCCCACGGTGAACGCGCTTATCCAGGAGCTGACGCCGGACGACAAGATGCTGGATTCCAATTCGCTGTTGCTGGCGGCGCTGCAAGGCGGATGGTTGATGGCGGGCGCACTGGTCGGCTTCATGTACAACCACGTCGGTCTGGGCGGGGTGTTGCTTATCGACTGCGCCAGCTATGCGGTTTCACTGGCCTGCGTTCTTCAAGTACGCAAGGGACGGGTGACCGTCGCGCGTCCCGCGCCGGAGCTGGCGCCGTTGGGATTACCCTCAGGTGCCGTCGCGCGCTACCTCCACGAGCTCGGCGAAGGCTATCGCTACGTTCGGCAGAACCGTCGGGTGCTGTTGATCGGCATCGCCTGGGCGCTGTTTGTCGCGGCCATGATGACGCAGGGCGTGCTCTCAGCGCCGCTGAGCGAACGCATCTTGCACGGCGGAGCTGTCGGCTATGGCTGGCTGAATGCGGGCTGGGGGGTGGGGGCCTTCCTCAGCGTTTTCTATGGTTCGAGGTTCATCCGGCGGCATGGCGCCAACCGTTCGGTCACGCTGACCATGTCGATCATCGCCTTGTCGCTGTTACTGCTGCCCGTCTCACGCTGGCTGGCGCTGGCGGTGCCCATTTACTTCATGATGGGCTCCAGTCGCGGCGTCGGCGGCATCGCTCTCTCCAGCGAGATGATGCAGATGGTGCCGCGACATTTTATGGGACGGGTACAAAACACTTTTTCCTTCGTGGCCAGCGGGCTGCAAATCGGAACCTCGTTGCTGGCGGGCGAAGCCGCCCATCGCAGCGGCCTGACCTACGGCTTTTGGATCGTGGGAGCCATGTATCTGGGAGCGGGGTTGGCAGCCTGGCTGCCAGTCCGCCATGGCGAGGCCGCAGTCTATCAGCACGACAATTCAGCCGCCGACTAACCTGGACCTTGAGGTTGAATTAATCCGCCAGATAAGCCCGAAAAACGCTGCGGCGATCCGACTGGTTCAGCCGCAGTTTCCAATGGCGCTGGCGGCGTGTCGCGCAACAGAAAACCTGAGATCACCCGATTGAACTCGTCCGGCACTTCTTCGTAAGGAACGTGGCCGACACCATCGAGTATTTCCAACTCGCTGTTCTTCAGGTGCTGCTGCAGTGCCGATGCCGACGTCGGATACACCGCGCTGTCGCGCGATCCCCAGAGCAGCAGCGTGGGCAGTTCGCTGATCGCGGGCAACGACTCCTCGATAAACGCCAGGTCGCGATGCCACGACCGCACAATGCACAGAATATGCTCGAAGCTTCCCGGCACTTCCAGTCCCGCGGTATAGCCTTCGATGGTCCCTGGCGCAACACGGCTCGGATCGCCATACAGTTTGCGAAGGTACCGGCGCATCAGCCAGTGCTGCCTGGGCAGGACACGCGTGACCACAGGGGCGCCAATCGCGGTCGACAGCACGCGCGTCAAGAACCGGCCGTAGCTCGACCAGGGATTGATCGGCGCGCTTAGGATCAGCCGCCGGATGAGATGCTTGGACCGTTGCGCCGCCAGAGCAGCCAGAACAATCGCCACTCCGCCGCCGCGCGAGGTGCCCAGCACGTCCGCCTGCTGCATCCCGAAGTGTTCCATGAAGCGCAGCACGCCTTCGGCATCCTCGGCCAGCGAGCATTCGGCTGCATCGGTGCGCTGCGAAAAACCGCAGCCTGGCAAATCGACGGCATACACCGAGAAATGCCGGGCCAGCGGCTGCATGTTAAAGCGCCAGGAAAACGAGTAGGCCATGAAGCCGTGGATCAGCAGCAGCGGCGGACCGGACCCCGCGTGCACGTAGCGCCAGCGCACCCCGTCGAGGGTCACGCTGCCCTCTTCGGTGCCGGGAATCCGGGCGATCGCGGGCACCGCCAAAGCTTGCTCGGCCATTTCTAGGGTTGGCATTTGTGCAACCAATCTGCCGAATCAGAGAATCTCAATGTTTGATATCGCCTCTGTCGCATGTGGGGGAGAGTGAAAGCTCTTCCCCTTTTTAGTCTTGATGCTCGCGTTGCTTTTTGGCCCTCAATGCAAATTTTAGACCTGAGGGGGTTGGTTTGGGAGATAATTGAAAACATTCGGGCCGCCACCGCATCTGTTTAGGTTGCACTGCGGCGCCGAAGTGGGGTATCAACCAAAACGTGACTGCGAACGTTTCTGATCTCATTTACGACTGGAACACGATTTATGCCCGGTCTATGGTGCCGTCGGGCAGAGTGTTGCTGAATGACGAATCGCTGCGCGATGGCCTGCAGTCGCCGTCGGTGCGCGATCCTTCCATCGAGGAGAAGATCCATATCCTGCATCTGATGGAGGGTGTCGGCATCGACATGCTCAACATCGGCCTGCCCGGCGCTGGTCCGCGCGCAGTGGCGCACTGTGAGGCGCTGGCACGAGAAATCGGCCGGGCAAAATTGAAGATCAAACCCAACTGCGCGGCACGCACCCACGAGAACGACATTCGTCCCATTGCCGAGATTGTGCAGCGCACCGGCGTGCCCATTGAGGCGGCGACGTTCATCGGCTCCAGTCCCATCCGGCGCTACACCGAAGATTGGTCCGACGACTTCCTGCTCCGCACCACCGAGAACGCGGTGAAGTATGCGGTCTCGCTGGGTCTGGAAGTGATGTACGTAACCGAAGACACCACGCGCTGCGATCCCGAGACCATTCAGCGGCTGTACAGCACAGCGATTGCGTGCGGCGCGAAAGCAATCGTGATCTGCGACACCTGCGGGCACGCCACTCCCATGGGCGTGGTCGCGCTGCTGCACTTTGTCATCAACGAAGTGGTGAAGCCTTCGGGCGAAAATATTCGCGTGGATTGGCACGGACATTGCGACCGCGGCCTGGCGGTGGCCAATGCTATCGCGGCGTTGGTCGCTGGCGCCGAGGTTGTCCACGCGACCGCCTGCGGTATCGGCGAGCGCGTGGGGAATACTCAGATGGACCAGATACTGATGAATTTGAAGCTCCTCGGCATCGAGCCCTGGAAGAGTCAGGACCTGACCAAGCTGAAAGATTATTGCGAAGCGGTGGCCAAGGCGACTGGAGTTCCCATCCCCAAGAATTATCCGGTGGTCGGTGAGGACGCCTTCAAGACCGGTACCGGCGTGCATGCCGCGGCGGTCATCAAGGCCTACAAGAAAAACGACGTCATGCTGGCCAACAGCATTTATTCCGGCGTGCCCGCCCATCATTTCGGTATGGAACAGATTATCGAGGTCGGTCCCATGAGCGGCAAGTCGAACGTGGTGTTCTGGCTGGAGCGGCACGGCATCGTCCCTACCGATGAACTCGTGGACCGCATTTTTCAGCGCGCCAAAGCCTCCGACCGAATGCTGACCGATTCCGAGATCATGGAGTGCGTCAAAACGGCCCCCGGCGTGCCGTCGAGCTTGGCGTCGTAACGGCATAGCATTTGTCTCCACCAACCATTCACCCAAAGGAAAAGGTGCGACTTGACGAATCTCCCGGTTGCACGCATAATACGTGCTACACGTGCTGCGCGTGAAACCCTTCAGGGGGGACCCGATGCCGCGAGATACTAAGAAGCAGAACGTCACAATCAGTTTGAGTAGACCGATCCTGCGGAAGGCCAAAGTCCTGGCTGCCCGGCGGGATACTTCGATTAGCGGCCTTCTCGCGCAACAAATTGAGAGTCTAGTTGGCGAAGAAGAGATCTACGAACGCGCCCAACGACAGGCCATTCAACTTCTTGATCACGGCTTCCATCTGGGAGGACTAACCCTCGCCAGCCGAGATGAGCTGCATGAACGCTAAGACGTTTCTTGACACTAACGTCCTCATCTACGCTCACGATATCGACGCAAAAGGCAAACATCATGCTGCGAAGACCTTACTGGCGGAGTTATGGAGCGACCGCTCTGGCGTTGTCAGCGTGCAGGTGTTGCAGGAATTCTATGTCAATGCCACCCGCAAGATTGCGCATCCTTTGCCAAAAGAGTCGGCTCGGCTCGTCGTGAGCACCTACGCAGTCTGGTGTGGCGAGACCACCCCAGCTGAAATCTCGACAGCATTCAGAATCGAGGAAGAATCCCACATAGGATTCTGGGACGCCCTCATTGTTGCTTCGGCAGTCAAGAGTGGTGCAACTCGGATACTCTCTGAAGATCTAAATGCGGGACAAATGATTGCAGGCATACGGATCGAGAACCCGTTCGCAAGAATCCGATGATCGGTAGGCGAGAGTTTAGCCAAGGGTGGGGACGAATCGTCGGACCGCTATCGCTCCCTCCAACCGCCGTATTAGTATTGAGAATCCGCCATGGCCCCGGGTCCTCCAGTGCGCACGTCTTCCTCGGCGTTGTCCTTCAGTGAATCTTCCGAACCGCGTTCAGCAACGCAACAGGTAATGCGCGTCGCCGAAATGCGCAAGGTTCATGACGCGTTTGCCTGGTTCCGCTCGCACGCCCGCCCCCTGGAAGACCTGCAACTCGAAGTGACCTCGATTCCTGCGCCGGGGTGGAGCGAGATTGCGCGCAGCGCGTGGCTCCAGAGTCGCTTCAGCGATCTTGGCCTTACCGATGTCCACCAGGACGAGTTAGGCAACGTCTTCGCAGTGCGGCTGGGCACCGACCCCCACGCACCTTACATTGCACTCAGCGCGCATATCGATACGGTGTTTCCCGCGGGAACGCCGATCGTCGCCCGCCGCGACAACGGCAAGCTCTACGGCCCCGGCATCTCCGACAATTCGTCGGGGATCATTGCTTTGCTGGCTATTGCCGGTGCCATGCAGGCGGCGGCCCTCCCGACGGCCGCTCCGCTCCTGTTCATCGGCAACGTTGGGGAAGAAGGCGAAGGCGACCTGCGCGGCATGCGTCACATTTTTCAGCAGCCCAAGTGGTCTGAGAACATAGCTGCGCTGCTGGTCCTCGACGGCGCAGGAACCGACACCATCATCGCCGAAGGGCTGGGCAGCCGCCGTTACGAAGTCACGGTCCGCGGCCGCGGCGGCCATTCCTGGAGCGACTTCGGCGTTGCCAACCCAATTATTGCGCTGGCGCAGATTATCGACGGCTTCGCCCAGACGCCTGTCCCATCTGTGCCGAAGACCACTTACAACATCGGCACCATCGGCGGCGGCACGTCGGTCAACTCGATTCCTGAGTCGGCGACCATGAAGGTTGACACCCGATCAGCTTCTGCCGAGCAACTCGATCGGCTGGAGCACGCCCTGCACGACGCGGTGGAGACAGTTATTTCCGCCAACCCGGGTCGCAAGAAACAAGAGTTGTTGACGGCCGACATCCGCCCCATCGGCAATCGTCCGGCGGCGGACCTGCCGGCGGAGTCGTACCTGCTGAAGGTGATTCGCGCCGTGGACGCGCACCTCAACAACGCCTCGCACATTCAGCGCGCCTCCACCGATGCCAACATCCCACTCTCGCTGGGCCGCGAAGCACTCGCTATCGGGGCCGGAGGCAGCGGCGGCGGCGCTCATACCATCAGCGAATGGTACGATCCGGCCGGCCGCGAGCTAGGGCTGAAGCGCATCCTGTTGGCGGTTCTCGCACTCGCCGGAGTGGCTGACGAATGAGATTGCTCCTGATGATGGTTTTTTCGCTGATCGCCTTGCATACAACTACATCTGCGAACTCCTGGTCAGCGTTGGGTAAAACTTCCAGCGCCGAACCCCCCGACATCATCTTCCTCAATGGCGATATCTACACCCAGGCGACCCCAGCGCGCGCGCAGGCGATCGCCATTCGCCGTGGCCGCATTCTTGCCGTCGGGACGAATGGCGAAGTCGGCAAGCTAAAGGGCACGCACACGCAAGTTGTCGATCTCGGCGGCAACTTCGTGATGCCGGGCTTCAATGATGCTCACGTTCACCTGGAGCACGCGGGACTGGATTTGCTGAGCGTCGATTTGCGCGGCGTGCACTCGCTGCCCGAGATGCAACAGCGCATCGCCGCCAGCGTCAAGAACGCCGCGCCCGGTGAGTGGCTCGTCGGCGGTGGCTGGGACCAGACGCTGTGGGCAGACGGAAAGCTGCCGACCCACCAGGACATAGACGCGGTGACCGGCACGCATCCCGCAGTGTTCATCCGGGTGGATGAACACATCTCCGTGGCCAACTCCGCAGCACTGAAGATCGGAGGAGTTACCCCACAGACGCAAGCTCCCGAAGGCGGCAAAATCGACCACGACCCCGCTGGCGCTCCTACCGGCATTCTGCGCGAAACCGCGCGAAGGCTGGTCGAGTCGAAAATCCCGCCGCCAACTCCTGCTCGCCTTCGCCGCGCCGCCGAACTTACCATCGCCGATGCCAGCCGTTGGGGCATCACCTCTGCACAGGACAATTCCAGTTGGGAATCTTTTCTGGTTTACGAGGACCTGGAGCGCGAAGGCAAGCTGACCCTACGCATCAGTGAATGGCTCAGCTTCAACGATCCTGTCAATCTGCTGGAGACACACCGCGCGCATCATCCCGCCGACGATCCCATGCTGCACACCGCCATGCTGAAGGGCTTCATGGACGGCTCGCTGGGTTCGCGCACGGCAGCGCTGCTGGCGCCTTACTCCGACGATCCCGGCAACTCCGGCCTGCCGCAGTATGAGCAGGGCAAACTGAATCGCATGGCTATCGAGCGCGCGCTGGCCGGCTTCCAGATAGGCTTTCACGCCATCGGAGATCGCGCCGCGCAAATGGCGCTCGACGCTTTTGCCGAGGCGGAGCGCAGCGCCAAAGAGAACGACAAGACGCGTGACTTCCGCTTCCGCATTGAGCACGATCAGGTGGTCACGCCCGGCCAGCTCGCGCAGTACAAGGCGCTCGGCGTAATCGCGTCCGTCCAGCCGAGTCACCTGCTCACCGACATGCACTGGGTGATGGAGCGCATCGGCGCGGAGCGGGCGAAGAGTTCCTATCCCTGGAAGCAATTTCTTGACGACGGCATTCCGCTGGCGTTCGGCACCGATTATCCGGTCGAGCCGATTACGCCATTTCGCGGACTCTATGCCGCCGTCACTCGCAAGAACGAGGCTGGCACCAAAGAATATTTTCCCGAGCAGAAGTTGACCATCGAGCAGGCCATAGCCGCCTATACCACGGGCTCGGCCTACGCTCAGTTCGCCGAGAAAGACAAGGGAACGCTGGCGCCGGGTATGCTGGCCGACTTTGTGGTTCTGGATCGCGATCTGACCAAGGTAGCGCCGGCACAGATCCTGAAAACGCACGTGCTCAGAACCGTGGTCGGAGGCAAGACGGTGTACGAAGCC